>CAWAUM010000008.1:0-33155 GCA_963785235.1 uncultured delta proteobacterium
TCATCAACGCACTCCATTTGCCGGTTTTTTCATAGGAGATCTCTAGCGATTTCCTGTTGAGGTGTAAACCCCTGCAAATGGTTGTGGATTCATCAGCCCCTTGAAATATCGCTTGCGGGTAGACAGATTGACCCCGGTGTACAGCTGGCAACCCAGCAGGGTTCGTTTCCATGGGCTCATGCCGAAGAAACGTTTTGTCATTGCGCCGAAAGAATAGGCTTGTCTGTTCAAGCGATTGAACCCGTTAGTGAGTTCTTCAGCCGTCATGCCTTTGGGTTGAAAAAGGAGTGTATCCGGAGGATATCCACGGAGCCACCAATCATGTACGAACAGCCTGCCCTCGCTTAAGAGCCGATTGTATAAACGTGTTCCCGGATAAGGGGTGAGAATCCTCAGCTGGACGACATCCAGACAACCTTTCAAGATAAATTCAAGGGTCTGCTCGAACACATCCTTGTTTTCGTAATCAAAACCAAAAACAAAGGAACCCAGTATACCGAATCCTTCGTTATGGAACCGATGCATGGCCTCATAGAAATCGATGCTCAGGTTTTTTATTTTTTTCACCTCATTCTGGGTGTTTTTCTGTACCGATTCGAATCCGATCAAAAGACCCAGGCACCCCGCACGTTTCATCAATCCCAGCAGTTCCAGATCTTCAGCTAAGGAGACCGTGCCTTGCGCCAGCCACCTGCGCCCAAGGGGTATCATTTCAGTAAAAAGCTTTGTGGCAGCATTGCGGTTCAGCCCAAGGGCATCATCGACGAAGAAGAGGTAAGGGGTATCAATAGCCTCTATCTCGGCAATCACCTCTTGAACCGGCCTGACTCGATATTGCTGCCCCAATATCTGGCCAATGCAGCAGAATTCGCAGTCGTACGGACACCCCCTGGATGTCTCAACACCGATGGGGATAGGAATATACCCTTTACCGCTGGTTCCGGGGACGAGATCTCGCCGTGGGTTCGGCAGGTTTTTAAGATCGCTCATTTTACCGGCCTGATAAAGCCTTTGCATCTGCCCCGAAGCGGCATCCGATACAAGTCGTGGCCAGACACCCTCCGCTTCACCTACGACTACCGCGTCTGCATGCTCCAATGCTTCGTCAGGCAATACTGAGGGGTGTATTCCTCCCATCACCACCAGCACCTTCTTCCGGCGATAGGTGTCAGCGATATCATAGGCCCTCAGCACAAGCTCTGTCATGACGGTGATACCCACCAGATCCACATCCTGATCCGTGTCATCGGGGGCAAAGGTTTCATCGACAATGGTAACCGTGTGGCCGGGCGGTGTAAGCGCTGCCAGAAGAGGAAGGTTTACCCTTAGGAACTTGAAAGGGCTGGATAGACTATCTTCACTTTGATCACTCGGTGCGATAAGTTTTATCTTCATAATTCTGATGTGCTCCTGTGGCCGGCAGGCCTCGAAACGCCCCAGCCCATATCCGGTGGTGTAGGTTTCATCTTCATTTCGTACTATCAGTCCTCTTCCCATTTCGTGGCTATTATGCCAAGGATGAAGACAATGGCCGCGAAAACCCCGATGACCGCGGAGTGACGCAGCGCGGCCATGTTGTCTTCAAATACCATGGATGCCCTGAGCCCTTCGTTCACGTAATACAACGGCAGTGTCTTGGCGAACTTCTGCAGGAACCCGGGCATCAGCTCGATGGGGAAGAAGCTTCCCGAGAGGAACATTATGGGGAAACTGATGGCATTTGCCGCAGCGGCTGCGCTCTGCGCCTCCTTGACGAAGCGGGTGAGTATCATCCCGATTCCGACGAACGCGAAGACGTCAAGTAAAATGAATGTAGGGAGCCAGGCGTCTAAGTGCAACTTGACATTAAACACGGCATAGCTCACCAGCAGCATCGCTATCGTTGATATGACCGCGAGTATGAACTGGTAGAGGATGTCCGAGAGTATCCATTCGGTACGGGTGATGGGTGTCGTGGACAGTTTCCTGATGATGCCCTTCTGCCTGAGCTCCGTGTTCAGGTTCACCGTGCCGAACAGGCTCAGGGTCATCACCGCCATGGCGATTATGCCGGGGATGAAGAACTCAATAAACCGGTATTTCTTGGTGAGTATCGATTTCTGGACCGACCTGATGACCGGGGACTTCCCGGACATCTGCTGGTTTATACCGGCGAACACCAGGTTCAGGATCTCCATCTTCGTGGATACCGAAGAAGAACTGGGGTCGTATATATAGGTGATGGTGACGGATGCGTCTGCGACGCCGAGCACCATCCTGTGCATGAGGGATTTTTCAAATCCTTTGGGAATGACGAGGACGAGGTTCACCCCCTTGTCCCTGACGTACTGGGAGGCGTTGATGGCCGGGTCGACCTTGGTTATCTTAAACTTTCCGTTGCTCATGAGGGTCTTGATGGCCTGTGCGGATGAATCCGTCTGGTCGAGGTCCTGCACGCAAAGGTGGAAGGCCACGTTGTCCTGGCTCATGAAGATCGTGCCGAACACGAGTATCAGGATTATCGGGAACGCAAGCGTGAAGAACATGGTGGTCTTCTCGCGGTAGACGCTCATGAGTTTCACAATGAGATTTGCGCCGATGACGCGCGGTTTCATTACGCCTCCTTCTCACCGAGGTGACTGTCTTGGAGCGCCTCGCCGGTGAGCTTCAGGAAGACCTCTTCGAGGTTGGGTTTCCGAACGTCCAGGCCGAGGTACAGCGCCCCGGCATCCTTGATGGCGCTCAGTAACTTTTGTACATCGTCCGTGTGCTCCACCCTGACCTTGATGTCTTTGTGGTTGTCAAGAACAGCATCGAAGCCCATATTGCGGACGATTTCAAAGACCTTTTCATCCACGGACTGTAACGTGATGACCAGGTAATTTGTGTTGCTTTCGATGAGTTCTTCGGGAGAGCCCCTGGCGATGATCTTCCCCTTGGAAATGATTGCGACCGTGTCTGCAAGAAGCTCCGCCTCCTCCATATAGTGCGTGGTCAGAAACACCGTCTTGCCCTTCTTCTTCAGGCCCAGCAGGACTTCCCACACCTCGCGCCTTGCCCTGGGGTCGAGCCCTGTCGTAGGCTCGTCGAGGAACACCACCTCGGGGTCGTTCACGAGCGCAATCGCGATTCCAAGGCGCTGTTTCAAACCCCCGGAGAGGTTCATGTACTGATCTTTGGTCTTGTCCTTGAGGTTCACAAGCTCTATCAGGCCGTCGATATCGGTGTTCATGCAGCAGAAAAGCCTGGAGTAGTACTGCAGGGTCTCTCTTACCGTTATCCTGTCGAACGAGCTGAACCCCTGCGGAAGAACACCGATGCGGGATACGATGTCGTGCTTCTTCTTTGTGACGTTCATTCCAAGAAGGGTCACCTTTCCGGAAGTGGGCCTGCGGATTGTGTCGATGATCTCGACGCTCGTGGTCTTGCCGGCACCGTTCGGGCCTAATAGGGCGAACACCTCGCCTTTCCTGACGGTGAACGATATGTCATTGACCGCCAGTAAATCCCCGTAGCGCTTCTTCAGGTTCTCGACAACGATAGCGTATTCAGTTTCTTTGGTCATGAATCTCCATTTCGCCTCTATGGGAGTCAGCAGGCCAGAACCCGAGGTGGCCGAGAACCTTGTTGGCCACCGCCGACTGCGCGACAAGAAGACGGTCAAGCACTCTCTGGCGATGCTTGAATAAAATAAAGCTCGGGATAAAGGCTGCACCAAGGTGGGCTTTGGTCTTCTCCGTGCCCTGGCCCGCGTAATAGAAAGGGATTTTTTGCTCAACGCAGGTCCGGACATTTTCAAGCCAGGACAAGACATAAAGGTTGTATTTGCGGCCGAGTTCGTGATCCATGCAGAAATATTTATCCATCATGGCATTTTGTTTTACGACGAGGAGGTTGAAGGCGGCGAGTTTTTCCTGCACGAAATAAAGTGTATACTCGGTGTCTGGTATTTTCTCACAGATTTTTTCAAAAAATAAACGGTTGTGCGCCCCAAACGCTATGGGGCCTCTTGCAACTGTTTCCAGATAAAGCTCGTATATCCTGTCCATAAAAGGAGAAATAGTGCGACTTCGAATTACCCGGACTTCGGGGGCAACCCGCATTTTGCGGCGCAGGTCTTTTCTCGCGGATTTTGAAAAGCCGGCCAGGAATTCCTCCATGCTGTTGAAATTTACCGGCAAACGGGCGCAGGACTGACATTGCACCCGGTTGAACTGTTTGGATACGTGCTTGGGCAGTTTAGAGTAATGATTAAAGTTGTAAAGAGTCACGATGTCACTATTAAGTTCGGACGCAAGCGTTTGCAAGGTGTTGAAGGCCATTTTGCATGCCGCATCGATGGTGTCCTCATCAATGTGAGGATCAATACCGATTTCACTCCATTCCCCTATCAGCAGCCCCACACCGAGAACACGGGGTTGAAAAAAAGAGGGGATGAGACGGCCTGCCACTTTCAGCGATTTTTTGATCCAACCCCCTACAAAAGAAGACAGATCAAACCGGGTTTCAAACAACGGCAATAAGAGAATAGGGGCATCATCTTTAAACACAACGATGCTCCGCAGGTTATAACCGTCAATACCCGATTCCTGCAGCAGGGAAAGAAGGGGGGCGGTGATTGAAGGCTCCGGGAAAAGCCGTCCAAGTTCTGACGCAGAAACCCCGTCTAACCGCGGTATGCAATTGCAGGTAAGGTTGTTCATGTCCTATCGTTCTCCGATTCAAAAGTGCGGTGGAAGGCCACCTCTTTCTCTTGAGGAAGCCAAAGTATCAGCGGAATAGTCACCGCTTCAAAGCCAGGTACCACTTTGTGGCATCGCTCCCGATTCCTAAAAGGGCAAGGTGGCGCAGATCCGCTTCCAGAACTTCGGGGGTGCTGTACTCCAGTATGCGGTATTGCGGATCTGTCCAAACACGCCGCGGCCGACACCAGAACCTCGTTTCCTGCGGCAAGGTGAGGCGAATGCGGTGGATCAGGTTGATGCCTGCCAGCGCCGCTGTTTCTGTCACCATATCGGTGCAGTTGTTGCTCCTCACGCCGAACTGGTCGTACTTCCGCTGCATCACGTATTCATGGATCAATTGATGCCGTCGCCGGGTAATGGGCATTCGCCAGACGAACGAGGGGGGGCGATTGGGCTTGCCGATCTGGAATTGGCCATCAGACCTCGTCTGCCACAAATAAGCGATAGGGTTGGGATCCCCATCTTGAATGTTCTGAAACACGCCCTCATGGTAACGCGGTTTCGCTTCCCCGAAGTCTCCGGTGTGGCCGAATTCCAGACGATCCTGGGGACTTTCCAGGATGAGCCAACTATGCGCCCACGGACGCTGCCAAATTGAGAAGACAAGCGACGCCGCATTGCTGTAGTCCCAATCGGCAGCTTCGTTCAGGATATAGAGGTAATATCCCTCATCCCCCACGGGCGTTCTGGTGGCGGGATCCAGGTCGGCATCGGGGGCAAAACGGCACATGATCGAAATGGGTTGGGCACTCCAGCCATCGGGTTGCATCTGAGCGTGCAGCCTGGGTGTTTGGTGGGCGCATCTGGCTGTAACCCTCGCCAGTAATTTTATCACCACGAGGAGATGAGCGCGATATACTTGCTTGGATGCATTGCTACTCATTCATTCTTTCCCATTGTATCTTTGCCCCACGACCAATGTCTGGTTGATTGAGATAAGCATAACCGTATTCATTAACGTTGCGATCCAGATGGGCAATAGAAAACCATCCTTGCCTCTGGGGAAGCGAATATACCCACATGCAACGGCCGGCACCTACGTGCAAATGTTCCAAAACTTTTTCTGATATGCGCACCGGAAAGGCATACACCCCTTCTCCGGCTACTGATGGATAAACATGGACCTGCTTTGGTTCTACCATATGAAATGCACACCCAATGGCTTTGACAACCGCTTCTTTAACGGACCAGAGCAGTGCTGATGCCTGTTCCACATCTCCGAGCGTCAAACTCAGTGCATGTCGAAACTCCTGTTCATGGAAGACCCGGTGAAAGGGGTATTCTCCTTTGAATTCGTAAGGCCCTGCCATATCGATACCGATCTCAGATCCGTCTCCACACAGGGCGGCCCAGACCTTTCCCCCACCCTCACTGAAGGAGATGGCCGGTCCCTGATGTTCTCCCAATATAAGATATGGCTTGCCCAACCGGTTACAGACCACCCGAATTGGCAAGTCTTGTCTGTTTGATGTGTGATAAAATTTCCAAGGAGGATTTTTCATCGCCATGAGGTGATCCCACAGGATAGTTACCAGGAAGTGCTTATCGACCTCACCGATTGTTCTGCCTTCTTTTGAAGTTTCACCGGCACAGGGCAATGACCCATAGAGGGCGGAGCCCTTTTCATTCAGGAAACTGAGGGTATGAACGGTTATTCTCCGGCAATCCATTGCCATAACCACGTCCATCTTTCCCATGCTGTTGTTCAAGGAGAAACCAAGTGCATCCGCATGCCATGAACCTGCATGATAGTCTTGCCCTGGTCATCAATCCCTCTGGCATCCCAGGTGAGGCTTTTCTCGTCCTGTTTGCGCATACGGGCCTCCAGTATTATCTGTTCCCCATCCCGGCATTTTCGGAAAAACCTCATTTCTCCGATCTCCATGGGAATCATGGAACGTCGCTGTGATGGTATCATTGCAATATTAGAGAAATTGGCCAGTTGCAAAAGTGCCTCGAAAAGATAGGGAGAGTATTGGTATCGAGTATTCTGCAGATGCTTGAAGTCACTTGTCTCCCGGTAAACCGTCCGGCCTTTCACTACCCCTGAGCAGGCGCCGTCTATGGACTCCATCACGCGATACCTGCCTGTAAGGCCACTGAACTCTTTGTACCATTTAAGAATTTTATTATGTCCCATTGGCTTTGTGCGCAGTTCTTCCATCCGGACAGGAAAATCAGGGAATCCATTCCCCAGATATTCTTTCCCTCCATCGAGGATCACCTGGCCTATACAATACGGGATAAGTCTACTTGGCAATCCCCCTGAGACGGAGTGCTCCTGTATCGCAAGAGAGATCTCACATGATACCTCTCCAAGGGACGCATCGGCTCTTCGGCATGAGATTCTGGTAAGCCTTGGAAGCCAGGGGGTGCAACGGATCGTGTCTATGAATCGAATCCCTCGAACGCCGCGCACCTGCAGGTGCGGATATAAGATCCGTGCCGCTTCCATGAAGGTCTCCACAAGCATGGCTGCTGAAACCAGTGGATCCTTCATGAATTTGAAAGGCATGTGATCTGCGATCCAGAGATCTTTCTCCAGGGAGAAGGATCGAAAAGCCTCCAGGTATTCACGGCGGACATCCAGGCAAGAGAGGCCGTCTATCATGGGAAAGTCCTCGGGGCTGAAGGTTGCGGTGCCTTCATCCAGTTCTCCCTTGACCGAAGGACGGATTGCATCATCGAGCAGCGCAGTATTCACCGAAGGCAGTCTCCGCATAAACATCACCCAATCATCGTCTGCCGGTGCAATGGTGATCTCCCGGCAGAATAGCCCTGCAAGCTCATTTACATGAATATAATCCACACCCTTCCATTTCAGAAATTCCCGGACCTCCGGGTCTTGGGCCATGCCCGCCCCCTCGACAGGAGGAAGCATTAACGCCTTGAACTCTATGGCGGGGTTTTTTCTGTGGAGGTATCTGAGTAATCCGGACATCATCCGGTTGGCAGAAGCGTAGTTCGCCTGGCCGGGGTTGCCCTGTATGGCAGCCACTGATGAGAGGCCGATGAAAAACTTCAAGCCGGCCTCCTGTGAAGCGGAAAAAAGATTCCAGGCCCCGAGAAATTTGACATGGGTAACCAGCGAGAAATCATCCTCGGTCATTTCGCTTAAAAGGCCATCCCTGAGAATTCCGGCACCGTGAACAATCCCGTCTATCTTGCCATAACGGCTTACCACCTTACCTATGGTCGCACGAACCGCCTCGGAGTCGGTTACATCGCAGGTATAATAGGTTGCCTCGATCCCTGAAGAATGTAAATCCATCAGGGTTTGAGCGATCTCGGATGCCCTCTTGTCGGAAGTGAATGGCTCAGAAGGTGAAGGCCCCGGGGAAGGCTTTGCCGGGAAGGCATCAGTGTCTTGAGGGACAGGGGTCCTCCCAAGCAGGACCAGACGAGGCGCGAAGGGCACAAGGCTGCGGGCAAGGTGGGCGCTGATACCGGTTGCACCCCCGGATATGACGACAACATCCCCGGGCTTGAGATTCGTATTCGGCAGGTCTTTCAAGAGCACCGGGGCTATGTGTCCCTGCGAGGTCAAGACCTTTCCATCACGATGAATGGTCTCAACCACGGTCAATCCTTTGTTCAGAACCGAGGATAAGACAGTGCGGAGATTACTCTGTGGGCCGATTTCCGCTGTGCGGAACTGGACCGATGGGTACTCCTGCGCTGCGCTTAAGAAGAGTCCGAGCATTGCCTCCGCAAGAAGCCGGCTTGGGGTTTCGGCATCCTGTCTGTTATGTATCAGGACAACAAACTTCTTGGCAGGGGACCTGAGGAATGTCTTCAGGAGGGAAAAGAGACCCCTGAGAAGCAGCGAGACATCAGTCACAGACCCGCATTGACGAAGCGAGATGATCATCCCTGAAACGGGAGACATTCCTGATATTGCGTCTGCAGCTTTTGCTGCCCCTTCATTGGTTCGAATATCGTGACCCTCTTCACCAGGACACGGGTTTTTCTGCATGAACTCCATGGTATATGTCACGGCATGGTAATCCTGCCGGAAGATCTCTCCTGCATTCCTGCCGATTGCGTCCTCCCTGTCAGGACTAAGGAGGATGATCGACTCGCCCGGACTCAATTTGATTGGCAGTGAAACACCCGGCTCAACCGGTACCTGGTCGAACACGAGCCGTTTCAGGCTCACCTCATCTTCTGAAGGCTTCAGGGTTTCATCCCTGGCCGACCCAGGCTCAGTGGCCTTGGCGGCCGGCCGTGTGCTTGACCCATCATGCCTGGAGACTATTTCGGTAACCTTCTTTGCGAAGTCCCTCACCGTGTGGATATCGAAAAAATCCTTCATTTCTATGGTGATCCCGAAACGGCGTTCCACAGCTTCCATGATTACCGGGAGACGGCTGGAGCGAATGGACAGGTCTCTCCTGAGATCCATGTCAGGTTCAATCTCATCCCTGTTGAATCCCGTAGCATCCATGATGATTTGAATAAGCCCATCCAAATGATCCTGGCTTTCTTCCGGGTTTGATCCTGCAAGTCCGGGTTTTGAGGGTTGTGATGCTGAGGGTTCAGCTTCTATCCGGTGGGCATCGGGGGTCTTTCTGAATGCCCTGAGCGAAACAAACCTCGGTTCGCCCTGGACCTTCAGGTGGCCTTGAACAAAGAGTTGTGCAAGGGCGGTCCTGTATGTGAGTCCTTCTGCAGAAGCAAGGCAGGTCGGGATACATAACGATTCGGGGAGCGTGTCTGCGATGAGATTGCTCAAGGTGGCACCAGGGCCCAGTTCCACGAAGAGCCTGGCTCCATATTCGTTCGAAAGAGTCCGGACATTATCCATCCAGTGCACCGTTGATTCCAGGTGGGCCATGAGGATTCGCCTTATTTCACCGGGATCTGACGGATACGGCGCCATGGTCGTGTTCGAGATGACGGGAATCTGAGGAGGATGAAACTCTATGGAGGCGACATACTCCTCGAGCTCATCCCTTATGACCCGCATGATAGGGGAGTGGAAGGCCATGCTGACCCGAAGGAGGGTGGACCGGTACCCCTTCTCTTTCAGCTTCAGCACAAGATCCTTCACCTCTTCACTGCCACCGCTCAGAACAATCTGATTCGGTGCATTGATGTTACCGATGTGGACGGCATCGGGTCCCTGGAGCATCTCTTTCAGAAGGTCCAGGGGGGCGTCGGTGGCAGCCATGACACCCGGGTCCACATTCATTCCGGCGGCCTTGTCCATGCAGATGGCCCTTTTGTTCACAATGCGGAAACCGTCCTCGGGAGAATAGACACCGGCCAGGCATAAGGCAGTCAGTTCGCCCAGACTGTGGCCGGCCATGGCAACAGGTGTTATGCCAAGACTCATGAGGTACCTGGACATGGCATGTTCTATGGTGAACATTGCAGGTTGCTGCCACCGGGTCTTACGGAGGTTCTCCCCAGAATCGTTGAACAGGAGATGAAGGAGGTCAAAATCAGCCACAGCCGCAGCTCGATCCATCCAATCCCTGATGACGGGAAAAGAATTATAGAGATCGCGGCCCATGCTTTCGTACTGTGACCCCTGGCCGGGAAATACAAAGGCGAGTGGTAATGCAGGAACATCCTCAGGACCCATGAAGATCCTCTTTCGTGCAAGGGATCTCGTGACCTTGGGTGAAACGACTTCTGCATCCAAAAGGGAGGCTGACCCTTCAATGAGTGTGAGTGCCTCCTCTTGGGATTGAGATACAACAGCGAGGCGCCAGTTGCGGTCTTCCATTTCGCTCCGGAAGAAAGAGACGCCCTGGAGAGCAGGAGGGCCTTCACGATTTTCTCCGGTAGGACCGGTTCTTCTTCCCGGGGAAACCAAGACCGTATCCGCTTTATCCATTGACTGCTCTACATGTGCAACGTAGTTGGTGCCTCCGAACCCGAAGGCGTTGACCTGAAGTCTTCTTGGTCGGCCGCCGTTGCATTTCCAATCAGATGGTTCAGGGGCGATGTAAAGGCCTGATCCTTCCAGCCCCATTTCCGGGTCCGGATGCTCATAATTGAGTGTAGGAGGGAAAACCCCGGCCTGAAGGGCCATGACTCCTCGAATGAGGTTGTTAATGCCCGAGGCCCCCAGTGTATGGCCGATCTGTGATTTGAATGACGTGAGAACCGTGCGCTTGGATGAATTGAAGAATGTCTTCAGGGCACGTACCTCTTGTACGTCTCCTTGCCGGGTACTCGTGGCGTGGCATTCCACCAGGTCCACTGCGTCCGGGCCATACGGTAATTCCCGGAAAGAGGAGCGGATGGCGATCTCCTGGGTAGTATGGGATGACTCAACCATGCCCAGGTTGTTGTTGCTCGCTCCCATGCCGGTAATAACGGCGTGGACGAGGGCCCCTCGTGCTCGAGCCGCACTTTCCCGCTCGATGACGATCAATCCACCGCCTTCGCCGAGAACAAGCCCGTCCCTTCCGGCATCGAAGGGCCGGGAGGTCTCATGAGCCGGCCTGTTCTGTCCCGACAGACTAAAAAGTGCTCCCAGGGCTGAGAATTCCAGAAAGTGCAGGTGTGTAAGGGTATCCTCGCCTCCTCCTACAATGGCTGCATCGATGATGCCGTTTCTGATCATCTGTATGGCGCTGTGAAGCGCGACCAGTGATGTCGAGCACGCCGCAGATACGGAATGGCTGGGCCCCATGAACCCATACCGGTTACAGACGAACCCGGCTGCTGCGCAGTTGAGCCTGCCCAGAAGTGTTGTGTCGTCCGGGGCCATGCGTCCGGCCCTTATCTCCCGAACGATCGCGATCTCCTGATCCGGCGTGAGGGTAATAGCCTTCTTTATGGAGGAGATGATGTCATGAATATTGGCACGGATGATGATATTGGTAAGGGACCCTGCCGCTTCACCCGAGTTCTGGGAGATGACTACCCCTATTCGTTCGCGTGGTATGTCCGACTCCAGGATGCCCGATGCCCTGATGGCCTTATCCGCCAGCCACAAAGTGATCTTTGTAGCATCGGTCATGGTCCGAAAGTCCTGGGGTGAAATTCCAAGTTCATTGCGTGAGATGTTTAAATCCAGGAAGGCGCCCACCTTGCAATAGGTTTTGTCCGGCACAAGCGGTTTGGGATCATAAAAAAGATCGTGATCCCACCGCGACTTCGGAATCAAAGTAATCCCGCTTTTCATTGCCAGGCTTGCATCCCAGACCTCCTCAGGGCTCTTCCCCAGGGCATTGAGGATACTCATCCCGGTGATGGCGATCCTTTCGTGAATATCACCTCGCATGCTGTGCGCCTTGGATCCATGGCTAATGCGGGAAGACGGGGTTTCACTTTTGGAAGACTTGTCAGGCAGAGGTTCAGATTTATCCAGGGTAGATCCCTCGAAGGGTTTATACAGCATGAGAGGGCCTTCGGCCAGCTCGCGGTGAAAAGAGTGCAGATCCTGGATCTTATGGATGAGACCGGCACAGGACCCGCTCATAAACTGCCCGCGTTCCAGGCAGGCCCGCTCATCCAGGGGTGCTTCATCTGTCCTGTCCATACCTCTGGCCGCAACTAGGAGGCTCCCCGCAGTCATTTCCTCCATTTTTCTGCGGAAGGAGAACTCGTCCTGGCCGCTCGCTGCAAATTCCCTCTCAATGGACGTAACAGCTTCCAATAGCGGCGTTCTCAAGGATCGCACGCGTATTCCGGTACTCCGGCCGGAAATCGCTGTTCCACACGGAGACGATTCCAGGATCAGTCGCTGATAGAGTTCTGATAAGGCTCCCGTTTCAACGATTTCATGGGTGGCAAGATACGCGGTACCCATCTGTATGGCATCTGCGCCAAGCATGGCGGCCATGAATGCAGTTTCCCGGTTGAAGATACCCCCTGCAAGGATCACACGGCGGTTTCTGAACAGGGATGGATTGAGTGCCTTGAGGTTCAACACCATTTGAGCGAGGGTGAGTACGCTATGCTGTCCCACGTGGCCGCCTGCCTCGTACCCTTCGCAGACCACATACCTGACACCAGCTTCAAAGGCATGCCTCATCAGGGCCTCATCAGGGGCGATATAGATGACCTCGATGCCGCATTCCATCAATTCTCTTATGGGAGAAAGATCGCCTCCAGCGATCCATACAAAACGGGGTTTGTGTTTTTTTATCCAGGCCAGCTGGGTATCTCTGAAAGGATTTTCTGCCAGAGACACGATATTCACTGCATAAGGCCGTGCTCCCAGAATTTCCGTCAACCGTCCCAGTTTTTTATAGAGGGTCTCCTCGTCCATCAGGCCAAGGGCGATGGTGGGTAATCCACCGGCATCGGCAACCCTTACGGCAAACTCGGGGACATCAGTGATGGAAGACATGGCTCCCTGGATAAAGGGGTATTGAATTCCGATTTCTCCAGCTACAGGACTGTCCAAGAAACAATCCTTTTTTGCTTGTGCCAGTGCCCATGAGTTTCGGATCTCGGCAATGAAGGCCTTTACGGCCTCTTGTGTTCCGGTGCCGAAACGCATGACAAAGGACTGGGCAAAGGCAGCCTCTACACCTAAAGGGATGACCTCATCCGGGTCGTAATTGCTCTCCAGCGGGTGGATTGCTTTAGCGTGCACATAATCAAAAAAAGATCTGCGGCTTTCTTTTGAGATCTCTTTGGCGCAGATAGAGTCTTCGAGATCCTTGATCTCCTTGAAGGCACGGGAGTTTCCCTTGTTGAAAAGGCGGCAGGGGACCTGCAGATCCAAGCCGACCAGATCGGTAGAATCCAAACGGAGATTTGCAATCCGTTGTCGCTGGAGATCATCAATGACTGAGAGATCTGTCAACCAATGAAGACTCTCGAAGACGATACCCGTTGCACCGGTGGACAAAAATGCTGCTGCTGCCTCAGGGGTTGAAATGCCTCCCCAAATGAAAATTTCAGGGGCTATGGACGATGAACGCACCATCTCCCCGGCTGCGGAATACAGGGATAGGGTCGATTCTCCACTCACAAACCCCGAGGCCTCACATCCTTTCAGTGCAATGTGACTGATTTCCTGTCCGTCCTTCAGAATGACTGAGAGGAATTCCAGGTCACCGATGATCGGAAAGCACCGGTAGGTAACTGATAATTCCTTTAATCTCTTGAGAACAATAAAAGGATTTCCTGCTGAAAACCAGTGAAGGCATTCTACCCAGATGTTTTGGATCCCTGTACCCTTAAGGTGCTGCTCCAATGATGGATCAAGCAGGGAAGGGGTAGATATTTTGATATCTTTAAAGAGGGTGTCAGAGTCATCCTTTTGTAAGAAAGAATGCAGTTCTGCAGCCCCCACCCTGGAACAATCGAAGATGGCATTGCTTCCCGTTCGGTGTGCCATCCGGATCACGGATGGGATCGTATCCTTGAGCTGCCAGACGAAAGCGATCATGGGAGCCTTATTTTTTTCAATCAATATCGCAACACCCTCTTTCCCGCTCGTCACTGTACGAGCGAAACTAATACTACCTGCATATTATTATATAATAATATGCCCCCCATTGTCTAGAGAGAGGACCGAAGATATTGAGGAATAGGTGTCTGAGCATGGTCGGTACCTCTACCCCTTGAATTCTCATATCTGATAGCTATATTCATTGAGATTGTTAAAGTTATGTTAAAATATACAGCATATAAATGATGCAAATTGGGATTCTTCCGAACTTTCCTGGTGGTTTTAGCAGATTGAAAAGGTTTCTATGCTATGAAGAGAAACACGCTTGGAATAGATGTCGGGTCAGTAGCAGTGAGTATTGTAGAGATCACGCCCGAGTATAAAATCGTTAAAAGCGCATACTGTCTTCATCAAGGCAAGATTGCAGAAACCATAGGTGAAGCACTTGTTGGTTTTGCCTTATCACGTATCTCGCAAGTGAGCGCTACTTCTTCGACACCTTATTTCGTGAAGGCAGACAAAAGGTACGATAACCAGGTGTGCCTCATTTCCGCACTCCGTCATGTTCACAGCAATGCAGGCGTCCTCTTGAATATCGGCGCAGAAAGATTCTCCCTGCTTTTGTTCCATGAGAACGGCTCGTACAGGAAATGTAAAACCAATTCCTCGTGCGCAGCAGGGACCGGGAGTTTCCTTGATCAGCAGGCGTCCCGGCTCAATCTTGAAGGGATCGAGGAACTGGGGGTTATAGCCTCTACGAATACGGGTGTAATCCCCAAGATCGCCTCGCGCTGTGCGGTCTTTGCCAAGACAGACCTTATCCATGCGCAGCAGGAAGGATACAGCCTTACTGAGATCTGCGACGCTGTGTGCTGCGGACTGGCAAAGAATGTTGTGGACACACTCTTCACCGGTGAAGAAGTGAATGAACCCATTGTGGTCTGTGGCGGGGTGTCGAAGAACCCTGCTGTGCTCCGGCATATCCGGGGACTCATAGGCAATGATCTTATCGTTGATGAAATGTCGCATCTATACGGTGCGTTCGGTGCTGCTATCCGGCTTGCCGGCGATGGGGCCGGGGGGATGATGGATTTGAAATCCCCCAGGGACCTGATCCAGGACAAAAAGCCACAGAGAAAATATGCCTGTGCCCCTTTAGAACTGAAGCTGTCCGATTACCCGGATTTCACGGGTATCAGACATTACCCATATGCGGTAAGGACAAGAAAAACCCCTGAAAAAGTCGATGTGGATATATATAAAGAACTGCCAAGAGGCGCTATAGACAGGGTTTATCTTGGCATAGACATCGGCTCCACGAGCACCAAAGCCGTGATGGTTGATGAGCAAAAGAATGTCCTGGCCGGGTTTTACACCTGGACTGCCGGCAGGCCGGTAGATTCACTATGCGCGGTCCTTGAGGCCATGGATGATCATATTTTCCGCGAGGGGGTTACCGTAGAGGTTATTGGTGCAGGGACCACAGGCTCGGGCAGGAAGCTCATCGGCAAGATCATCAACGCGGACATGGTCATTGACGAGATAACGGCTCATGCGCGCTCTGCCTGCGAGCTTACGCCCGAGGTAGACACCATTATCGAGATCGGCGGGCAGGATTCCAAGTTCACTACGCTCAGGAACAAGGCAGTCACTTTCTGCGCCATGAACACCATATGCGCCGCCGGCACGGGCAGCTTCATCGAAGAACAGGGTAAAAAAATGGGCTGCACGCTTGATGAATATCAGACAAGGGCAGAGGGGAGAGGGTCTCCCATGGCATCGAACAGATGCACGGTCTTCATGGAGCGGGACATGAATTATTACCTGAGCGAGGGATACAGCGCCGATGAGATGCTGGCATCCGCCCTCCACTCTGTGAGCGAAAATTATCTCACAAAGGTGGCAATAGAGGCAAGCATTGGTGATACCATATGTTTTCAGGGTGCCACGGCTAAGAACAGGGCCCTTGTGGCGGCCTTTGAGCAGAGGCTCGGCAAGCCCATCCACGTGTCTCGATACTGCCATCTCACCGGAGCCTTGGGTGTTGCGCTCCTGCTCGCCGATGAAGGGATACATTCAGAGAATTTCCGGGGTATCAAGCTCTATACGAAAGAGATCCCCGTGCATTCCGAGGTCTGTTCGCTGTGCACCAACCACTGCAAGCTGACCGTAGCGGAGCTTGATGGTGAGGAGCTGGCCTATGGTTTCCTCTGCGGGAGGGACTATCATGTCAAAGGCCATATTGATAACAATACCTCCGGATTCGATCTCATCAGGGCACGCTCAAAGGCATTTTCCTTCCCCAAGAAGAAGGTTCATGAAGAACGACTCACCATGGGGATACCTGATGCACTCCACCTTGGTGACGACTTGCAATTCTGGCAATATTTCTTTGATGCGCTATCCATAAAGACGATAACAAGCAAGGGTTACGCTGATGCCATTAAAGAGGGGAAAAAGATCTCAGGGGCCGAGTTTTGCGCACCGCTCACGGCACTGCACGGGCATGTGGGCTACCTCCTCGACAAGGCCGATTATGTGTTCCTGCCGTTCTACCTGGAGGACAAGCAGAAGACAAAGGACGTAAGGAGGCAGTACTGCTACTACACCCAGTATGCACCCTCATTGGTGGCTGATGTTTTTACTCATGACAAGGAAAGGATCCTGATGCCCCTGGTCAAGTATCTCTACAACGGATCCCATGCAAAGGTGCAGCTCTATCGCATGATGAAGGCCATCAGCGTCAGAAGGATAAGCCTCCGCGATGTTTCAACGGCCTACAATAAGGCCCTTGAATTCAAGGAGCGCTCGATTGAAGACCTCTCCAACCAATACCGAAGGGAAATTGCAGAGGCCAAGGGCATATCAGTCGTCCTCCTTGGAAGGCCCTATACCGTTCTTTCTCCTGTCATGAACAACGGGATCATCGATCTTTTCGCATCAAAGGGGATCAAGGTCTTTTCTCATGACATGCTCCCATTAAATGGTCACAAACCCGATGAGAATCTTAAGGAACTCCTCCACGAGCTTCCCTGGAAGCATGCTGCAAACATCCTGCAGGCAGCAGATCTTTCTGCCCAGACCGATGGGCTCTATCCTGTCCTGGTGACCTCCTTTCAGTGCTCGCCGGATTCCTTTGTGGCAGAGTATTTCAAGAAACTCCTCGATTCATATGCGAAGCCGTATCTCATCTTACAGCTCGATGAGCATGATTCGAATGTTGGGTACGAAACCAGGATCGAGGCAGCAATCAGGTCATTCAGGAACCACTTCGTGGGGTTCCGGACAAATACACCCCGGGCACCATCAAAGAGTATCGTTCCGGTGAAGTCGTTTGCAGACAGGGTCCTGTATTTCCCGAACTGGGACCATTTGAGCTGCAGTCTGGTCGTTGCTTCACTCAAGCGCGAAGGTATCGATGCACGGCTTACCGAGGGAAACGAGGCGAGCCTTCTGAGCGGCCTTAAATACAACACCGGCCAGTGTATCCCTATAAATATCATGGCCCAGGAATTCATCGATTCCATGCTGAAGGACGATTTGGACCCCTCGCGGTGCGCCCTGTGGATGTGCAGTGGTACCATCGCATGCAATCTGAAGATGATCCCGCACCATATCAAAAACATCCTCAACAGCCATGGCAAGGGTATGGAACGTGCGGATGTGTACCTTGGAGAGATCTCCATGATGGATATCTCGTTGCGTGCCACGGTGAACACATACCTTGCCTTCATGTTCGGGGGCCTGCTCAGAAGGGTCGGGTGCAAGATACGGCCTTATGAAGACGTGAAAGGGATGACCGATAAGGCCATGGAAGAGGGTTTACGTATACTCGATGGGGCATTCGAGGGATTACGGTCCAAGGAGGATGCCCTCAAGGAGGTAACATCTCTCTTTGAGAAGATTTCTCGGAGGGTAGAGAAAAGGCCTCAGGTAGCCATTTTCGGTGATGGCTATGTCAGGGACAATGATTTTGTCAACCAGGGTCTCATCCGTTTCATCGAAGAACAGGGCGGCGAGGTCATAACCACCTCTGACATTTCTTTCTTAAAGATGATCGCAAGGCCGTATTTCAGGAAGTGGATTATTGAAGGTGAGTATCTCTTTGCCATCTTATCGAAGGCATATTGGATCGCCTTGGAGCTTATCGAAAGGAGATACTACCGGTACTTCGAGCTTCTTCTCAACGAGCCCGCCCGTGAATACCGGGACCCAACTCAGAAGATCCTTTCCGGATACAACCTCTTGCCGGAACATACCGGAGAATCGATGGAAAACATTATAAAAAGCCACTACATCAAGAAGTATCACCCCGATGTCTCCCTTTTCATCCATACAAGTCCTGCCTTTTGCTGTCCGGCCCTGGTTACCGATGCCCTGGCAAATAAGATCGAGGAGACGACCGGGGTTCCTCTGGTGAATATCACCTATGACGGAACGTGCAGTGCAAAAAACAGCGCAGTGATTCCTTATCTCGCATTTTCAAACAAAGATTCGAAGCAGCATGTACATGTCATGGACCGGATCGAACAAATTTTAGGGAAATCTTGAATGGCTATACGCTCCCCTTCTGTACCTTGCAGATACCCCGACGCATAATCAGCTCCACGATGAAGGGGAAGTGCCGTTTCATGAAATAGATGAATTTTCCGTCCACACCGGGGATAATGATGAAGGTCTTGCGTTTGATCCCCTCGATAAGCACCCTGGCAACTTCATCCGGCTGCATGATCTTGGCTGCGGCCGAAAGCGCCCTGGTCACCTCAGGTTTACAGATGTTTTCTGTGGCGTATCCCGGTGTGTCGGTATCGGGAGGGCAGAGCACGGAAACCGTGATATCGTAGCGCCGCAGTTCCTGCCTGAGCACCTCCGAGAGGCCGATGATGCCGAATTTCGAGGCACAATAGTCCGTATAGCCGAAGACCCCCATGAAGCCGCACAGGGAGGATACATTGACGATTGCGCCGCCCCTGGGCTTCATGTGCGGGATGAGGACCGTGGTGGTATTCCAGCTGCCGTAGAGGTTGGTCTTCATGGTCTCGTCGAACTGCGCGAAGGTGACTTCCTCGAAACAGCGTGGCAGGGCCCGCCCGGCATTATTAATGAGAAGGTCCGGGATGCCGAAGTTTTGAACAGCCTCGGTCATGACAGTGTTCACTTTTGTATTGTCCGCCACGTCGAGTTGCCGGAAGGCGAAACGCTGCGCCTGTAAGATGCGGCGGCTCTCGATTTCTTCGATGGCTGCTTCAAGTTTTTCTTTTGTCCGGGCGAAGATGATGACGTTGGCCCCCGAGGCTGCCAGGAGCCTGGCAGTAGAAAGGCCAATACCGGTAGATCCGCCGGTAATATAGACGTTCTTATCAAGAAAATCCTTCATTTTCATTTCCCCATAGACACGTTCATCTTACTCCCCAAAGACCTGCAGCAATCAAGAAGATAATCGATCTGTTCCCTGGTGTGGGAGGCCATTACGGTAAATCTGATCCTGGACTGGTTTCTTGTTACCGCAGGCCATCTGACGCATGGCCCGTATATCCCGTAGTCAACCAGGCGCCGGGAGAATTCCACCCCTTTATCGTCTTTGCCGATCAGTATGGGGATGATCTGGGTCTCGCTGGAAAAGGTATTGAATCCCAGATCGTTAAACCCTTCCTTCAAATGGTTGGTATTCTCCCATAACTTCGTCCTTAAGGTCGGGTCGCTTTCCATGAGATCGATTGCGGCAATAATGGTTGCAGCAGTGGCCGGGGGCATGGCTGCCGAGAACATATACGACCGGGAAGCTACCCTGAGATAATGTATCAGGTCATGTGATCCTACGACATACCCGCCCACGGCACCGACGGATTTGCTGAAAGTCCCCATTATGATGTCAATGTCCTTCAAGGGCTTCAGGTGGAAATGCTCAATAGTACCGTGTCCATGGGCCCCGAGAATGCCTGTGGCATGGGCTTCATCCACCATGGTGACCGCATCATATTTTTTCGCCAGGTATGCTATCTGATCGAGGGGGGCGATATCACCATCCATGCTGAATACACCGTCGGTTATGATAAGCTTGCGCCTGCGGCGATGGCGGTTCAGTCTTGCTTCCAGAACATTCATATCCTTGTGAGGATACACCACGGTCCTTGCCCCGCTCAATCTGCACCCGTCAATAATGCTTGCATGATTCAACTCGTAGGAAAAAACCACGAACTCTACAGTTTGCGATCTTAAGATCAGCAACTTATTATATATCATGGAGATTTATTTTTTTTGTCACAACTTGCTTTTGAAAAAGGTCTGTTTTAATTCAGTGATGTCCCGCGTGTGAATAGCAATTCTGGTAACCTTACCCAATTCATTATAGATTGGAAACCAGCTGCTGTGGATCAATCTTCCTCGATCCTCATCTTCAAAGCGTATTGGGTGCCCCAAGCTATTGACCTGTTCAAGGTAAATCTTTCTTCTATCCGCTACCTCATTCGGCAGGTAATCGAAAATACAGGTCCCCAACAATTCGTTAAGGCTTCTGCCCAGATTGTCTGAAGCCACTTTGTTCACATGAATTATTGTTCCTGTCATGTCTATCAAAACCATGAAATCTGTACATGCGTTCAGTAATGCCTGTGCTGTTGCTTCAGTCTCCTGAAGTAACTTTTCTTTCTTGATGCGTTCTGTGATTTCCCTGGCAACAGTGATTACTTCAACCACTCTGCCATCCCGTTTTAAGGGACTGCTGCTGAACTCGCCGAACTTCCGTTTTCCATCTTTGGTTATAAACTCATAGATGGAAGAATTGATTGTCTGCCCTGAGAGTAGATGCATAGCTTCATCATAAGCATCATACTGATATTCAGGGGGAACACACCAAGTTTATGGGCAGGTTTCCCGAGAAGTTCTTCAGGTTTGTACCCAGTGACTTTCTCTACGTTCGGAGAGATACTATTAAACCTAAGCTTGTGATCAAAGGTAAACATGACATCATCAGTGAGGGTGAAATGGGTGCGATACCTTTCCATGGTTTCCATAAGAACCTGTTCTTTTTCGATGCGCTCGGTGACATCCCTGGCCACGGAGATCAAAGTGGTTCTTTGCCCTTTCTTTATGAGCGGGACACCGCTCACTTCGCCGAATTTCGTTTTCCCGTCTTGTGTGATGAACCGATAAATCGGATGGCGACTTGCTCCTCCGGAAAGCACATGCTTTGCATTGTCAGCAGCCTTGCCCATGTCGTCCGGATGGAGTACGTCCAACTCCTGAAAAGATTTGCCGATCAGTTCCTTGGGCTTGTATCCGAGAACCCTTTCCACGTTCGGTGTGACACTGAGGACCCTGAACTCTTCGTCATTCGTGAACATGACATCGTTGCTGAGTGAGAAATGGATGCGGAATATCTCTTCATTTACCCGCAGCGCATCCTCAGCTCGCTTGCGCTCTTCGATTTGTTTTTCCATCTGCTCAATAGCCTTCACAAGCTTGGTCGTACGTTCTTTAACAAGGTCTTCCAGATGATCACGGTGCTTCTTCAGTTCCTCTTCTGCATGTTTACGCTCAGTGATGTCGCGAGCAGTTATGACGATGCCTTTGATTGTAGGATCTTCAAGAAGATTCTGCCCTATGGCCTCCAGGTAAACCCAGGTCCCATCAGCCTTGCGAAAACGGAATTCGGTAGGTATACCGGGATTGGTCTTCAGATAAACTTCATTTAGATCGTTTGCAACTCTTTCGAGATCAGCGGAATGGATGAATTCAAATGGCAACTTGCCAATAAGATAACCAGGTTGGTAACCAAGGATGTATTCCAAGGATGGGGTCTCATAGATCATAAACCCATTCCCGTCCAAGATTATGATTATATCCAAAGATTTCTGGATGAGGGAACGGAAGCGTTTCTCACTCTCCTTCAAGGCAGATTCTGCGCGCCTGCGATCTCTGATATCACGCGATACCCCATGAATCCCAATGATTTTGCCGGTATCATCGCGGATGAAGCTCGCAACAGTTTCCATCCATACAGTCGAACCATTCTTGTGATAATATTCCAGTTCCAACTTGGTAGTTCTCTGTGAATCAACACCCTCAATCTGTTCCCGTTTGAGCTCTTCACTCATGACTTCAGCAACATGGGCAAGGGATTCGGGAGTCATCATTTCTGTGGGATCTAGTAGCATACACTCTTCGGGTGTGAACCCAGCGATCTTCTCAATAGAAGGGCTGATAAAAATGAGTTTTAAATTCAAGTCCATAATGCCGACTATATCGTTCATATTCTCTGTCAGTAAACGGTACTTGGCCTCGTTCTGTTGCAGCCTTTTCTCTGCATACTTGCGTGCAGTTATGTCTGTAAATATAGTGACTAAATATTCTTCATATCCTACTGATATTTTAAATATGTTGAGCAACCCATCTCTACATTCTCCGCCCTCTTGAGTCACTTGTATCTCCAGGTTTTCTACTTTACCTTTCGTTTGTAATTCATTTAATACAAATGATCGTTTATCAGGTGTAATAATCCCGATTCCAATAGATGTGCTCGCAGCTATTTCATCTCGGTTGAGACCTGTGAGGTCTAAGAAAGCATCACTGACTTCAATGAAATGACCATCTTTGATGTTTGTGATGCCCATGGGGATTGAACTCTGTTTGAAGGCTTTTTCAAATATTCCTTCGGTTTTTATAAGCGATTCATCTTCAATATTTATTTTGGTCATCTTCGCTCCCAGATCATTGACCAAGTTAATATATGAATAATATAGTTAAAAATTAAAATGACTAGGCACGTGATCTATGTTTCAGCTTATAATATTATACAGAGCAAGTTGTTACTCAACTTCAAGCACCCTTGAGATGGCCTCGGACATATCCTTTAAGTTTATAGGCTTCCTGAGAAATAGTTTAACACCCATTTCTTTTGCATTTTCCTCCGTGATATTTTGACCGTATCCGGAATAGAGAATAACCGGCATGCTAAAACGTATCTTCATAATCTTACTTGCCAGTTTATCGCCTGTCATATGGGGCATTGTCATATCGGTTATGACCAGATCGAACTGATTGGGATCTGTCCTGAACAAATCAAGAGCATTAATACTGCTGGATAACGCTGTAACCTTATAACCCAACTGCTCAAGCATTCTTGTTGTAACTTCGAGCACAGCTGTTTCATCATCAACTAGGAGAATTTTGCGAGGTTCTTTTGCTTGTTTCATATTATATCCAGATCAATAGCCTTGTTCTGCTTGGATAATTTAATAAATTAATACATAAATGTATCCCAAAAAACATAAATATCGGTAAAAAAAATGACATAGGAAACTAATAAATCCTATGCCATTTTAACAACTCTGGCTTTCCGAGTATAAACATATTGTATTGAAGATAGGATTTCCTCCTTATGCGCCTTGAGATATCGCTTGTCGATAATGTAAGATTGCCTGGATATTAGTGGTCAATTATAACTAATAAATTAAGTTCTTAATCCAGTGTTTGAAGATAAGATCTTAGGTTAACTTTGTTATTCTTCAAGCCTGTCTTTATCCGGATGTTATATCGATAAGAGTGGACCGTATTCAGAGATATATTCATGATCTCAGCTATGTCTTTCGATCTCTTACCTTCCCTGATCATGGAAGCTATCTGTATTTCGCTGGGTGTGAGGCTGAGGAATTGGGAAGACAGCTTCTTGATAAATGGTGAAGTTATCTCTTTCAGGCGTGATTTGATCATGGAAAGGCAGTGCTTCTCATCCTCCTTCAAACTTATAGTATCAAGCCTCTCCACATAGGGCATGACCGACACTTTTATATTCGAGATGATATTGTCTTCCAAATTAATCTTGTCATTTTCACGCTGTTTAAGAAGTATCCTCAAGGCTGCATTCATCTCCTCTAGGTCCTCCCTGCCCCTTTCCAGTTCGAGTTCCCTGGACCTCAGGGTTTCTTCTGTAGTCTTGCTGATCTCGATTGCATGCTTCAACTCAATATTTGATTTGTTAAGCTCCGCGGTACGATCATTAACAAGTACTTCTAGGTGATCACGGTATTTCTTCAGTTCTTCCTCTGCTCTCCTTTGATCAGTGATGTCATATAGATGTGATAGTATACAGGGTTTGTTATTGATCTCGATGAGCCTCGCTGAAAGGAGAATATCTCGAATAGTCCCTTCCCTGGTCCTGAATTTTAGTTTCCAGGAATCGATAAAACCTTTATCGAAAATTTCTCTTACATACTGGCTTCGTTCCATCGTACTTATAAACCCGAGTTCTGCTCCAGTAAGCCCGATTGTTTCATCATGCGAATAGCCAGTCCAGAACACGCAAGCATTGTTTACATCGATGGTTTTTCCGCTCTCAGCTTCAGTGATGACCATGGGGGCAGGGCTGTCATAAAAGGCTGCAGCGAATTTTTTTTTGGACATCTCTAAGAGGTACTCAGTATGCTTGCGTTTTGTCACATCACGGTCTATGCCCCGGTAGCCTATAAATTGACCATCTGCATCAAATAGAGGAAGGGCATTGGATTCCAGAACCCTGAGTGAACCATCCTTGTGAATGGCTCGGTATTCAAGATTTCTCCAAGGCTTAGGGTTGTGCTTCAGGTCTTCCCAGTTCGCTGGTATTCGTTCCACCTCCTCGGATGGAAGAAAGTCTACCGACTTCTTCCCGATTACTTCCTCTGGGGAATAACCAAGAACATCCTTGATCTTAGGACTGGCATATATACAACACATCTGGTTATCTACCTCCCAGATCCAGTCGGTTGAGTTTTCAGTTAGATCACGGAAGCGTGCCTCACTCTCCCTAAGCGCCTCCTCTGCCCGTTTACGTTCGGTAAGGTCGATTGCAAATCCCTCAATGTAACCATCCTGTGGATAGAGCTGAAGGGACAAAAGATTGTGGACGATCTCACCACCTTTGGTTACAAAATCTACCTCATATTTCAAAATATAGCCATCCTTTATGAGCTGTTTTACCATCTCCTCATGGGCTTTTGGATCAGCCCAGTGGGTAGTAAACGGCTTGAAAAGCAACTCTTCCCTAGTGTACCCAAGTATATTGCAGAGTGCTTGATTGACTTCGAGTAATGCCGACCCGTCAAGGTTTGATCGGTACATCCCGACTGCTTCATTTTCAAAGAGATTCATATACTTCTGTTGGCTCTTCTTCAGCTCATCATCGTGTCCTGTATTCTTTGTGGTCAAGGTGCACCTCCAGGTTGATCAAGGTGTTATGTTCAATCTAGTTTCTTGCTTCGTTATCTATCCAGAAGTTAAGAAGAATAGCATGTTTCAATAGATTCCAAAATAACTTATCTGTTTCAAACTCAGATTATAAAACACTGATTACTGCGATAAATGGGTGCTTTGTAAATGCCCTAAAATTGATGATCTGCTGATGTAACCTATACTAAGATCCGCTTCATTACTGACCACGCATCATAGCATGAACTCTATGATTGGAATCTCGAGATACTAATCATGAATCCATCGAAGATAATCTCTATTTTTGCCTAAGTGAAGGTTGCTTCGCAGGTAAATCAAGACTGATCCGGTTACAAAAAACGATCTTCCTGTTTACGAACCTGTACGTCCATATAATTGCGTGAATGAGATAAAAATTATAACTGATTGATAAAAGGATAAGATCAACTTTGGTCTGCATATTGCGATAGGGAA
Source organism: uncultured delta proteobacterium (assembly GCA_963785235.1). GTDB lineage: Bacteria > Desulfobacterota > Desulfomonilia > UBA1062 > UBA1062 > MWEI01. The sequence continues at coordinate 25,750 of CAWAUM010000008.1, forward strand.
ACTATTGCAATCACAGTATTGGAGGTCACTATGATGAATCTCGTACAGAGCCCCGCCTTGAAAAGACTCTGGTATAGATTGCGTGCCTATCCTACCAACAGTGGAGACATAACCGCTATCTGGAATACTCTAAAAGACACATGTCATTTTTCGGGGCAATTGAAGAAGACTTCAGGACAACATCTAGTAGTAAAAGCCCTCCCTCATGGAAACGAAAGGATTCTTGTCATCGATGATGAGCCGGATATTGTGATGATGGAAGAAGAGATCCTGAATATCCTGGGGTATCATGTGGTCTCCAAAACAGACAGCGTGGAGGCCCTTGGTCTATTTCAGGAAAATCCGGAAAGATTTGATCTGGTGATAACCGATATGAGCATGCCATCCATGAATGGGGACATATTGGTCCAGAAACTCCTGGAACTGCGCAGTGATATCCCGATCATTATGTACACGGGAAGCTTTAAGATCATTGATGAGGAAAAGATGAAGAGTCTTGGCCTCCGGGAATGCATCATGAAGCCGGCAAGTTTGAAGATCCTGGCCGAGACGGTCCGGCGGGTGCTAGATAGTGATTAGTCTCAGTTCTTAATGAAACACAAAAAAGGTGATCTACTTCATGGTGTGGCTTACAGCTTAATTTATGCTTTCAGTCTGAGTTCAGCAAGGCACATTAGTAGGTTTATGGGGAGAATCTTATCAATCAATCCTAGGTTTTGATGAAAGGCTGGAAATTAGATTTGATAGGGATTTTGTTATGTGCATGATATCAATAGAATAATTTGATTAAGGGAAAAAAAGCAAGCTAAGATTGTAGGAGATCTCAACATATCATTCAGACAGACCTTGTGTCTATATTTTTAAAATAACTAAAGAATTGATGCAGAATCATAGATATTTCCGCTCAATTGCTATTCCCAATAACTGTATATTAACCGATGATATCCTGCCATATCTTCACTGTTTCAGGATGCCTGAAAAATGAAGGATTTAAACTGAAACCTATGCTGAACATGGTACCTGCTAAGACTAGCGAGTGTGTCAGCCATACAGCTTTTCGTAGCTCATTGCAGAAACGCCGGCTCACTTGCCACTCTCGAAGAGTTCCGCAGGCAGCGTAAACTCCCCCTTCGAATTGAAACGCACGCTATTGAACGCCGGTCCGGCGAGTCGCCCGGTCATCTCATACTCAAGCTTCCTGCGGTATTCGTCGGTTACCACGTCCATGGCCTGGCGCACGATGTGGAACACCGAAATACTCACCGGGACGATAACGATCGTCTCACCGAAGGGCGGTACGCTGCCAACAGCGTCGCTAACGCCAGTTGCGAAGCGTTTGCCTTGCACATCCAGCTGGACTGACACACCGTTGAAGTCCAGTGGCAAGTCATTGGGATTTTGAATCCGCAGCTTGACCAGCATTCGCAACTCCAATCCCTGACTTTGAAGCGGTTCAACTCCCGCCATGATTACGTCAATGGGTTCGGAGTACCGAAGGCTGGCGCAGCCACCAAATACAAGCACTCCAAAGGCAAGCAGTACGAACAGCACGCTTCTAACTGACATGTTGATCTCCGTCGCAGCTTACGGTTCGGTCACCTGTCGGGTACTGGTGTCTAACGATAAATTCCATGGCTACTCCTGTTACCTTAAACATAACGTGTAGATCACCGGCGACTGTAAGCCGTCCGGTGGATGCTATTGTTCGGAATTCTAACTATATTTCCCTGCCAACATATCTACATTTTACAAATAGTAAGAGATCTCTGGTTGCCATGAAAATCTCAAGGGATGGATGAGCCATGACATTAAATATAAAGCAATGTACTCATATTTCAAGACCAAAGCCCTACACAATCGATCACCTGATATCTGTTTAAGAAGTCAGGCGAAAGGCTTCATGGAGTGTTCGAGTAAGCCCTTTGATGTTACATAAATTGAAGCCGTTTGTACAGCAATGTAACCGGAATCAACAAAACCAAAAGGTAACGATCCGATAATACAGACTGATATAAACTGGATCATATATTGCGTCAGTATATCTTATCTATTGAACTACCTGAGGTGAAATAATGAGATTTTTACGAAACACAGTCATCATTATCTTGGCATTTCTGATCTTTTTCCCCGCTCCAAGTAACACCGCTACTCTGCGGGTGAGTTGGAACGCAAATACTGAGACTGACCTGGGTGGGTACCTGATCTATTACGGCACTGAACCGGGAAACTACATCGCATGCTACGATACGGGCAAAGTCACCAGCTACGGAATCACCGGGGTTCAAAGCGGGACCACAATTTACATTGCGATGGCCGCCTATGATACCTCCCAGAATGATTCCGCGTTATCTGCTGAACAGCATATCACCGTTCCTAACGTCACCACAACGGTGACGGTGCCGAGTGTGGTTGGCAAGACACAGGCTGCTGCCAGCAGTTCTCTGACATCAGCCGGTCTTAAGGTGGGGACTATCACCCAGGCATACAGCAGTACCGTTGCATCCGGTAACGTGATCAGTCAGAGCCCTGTATCCGGGTCATCGGTGGCATCGGGTTCAGCTGTGAACCTGACGGTATCCAAAGGTCCCCAACCAGTCATGAGGACGGTACCGAATGTAGTAGGCAAAACGCAGGCTGCTGCCAGCAGTGCTCTGACATCAGCACTCCTTACAACAGGGACTATCACCCAGGCATACAGCAGTACCGTTGCATCCGGTAACGTGATCAGTCAGAGTCCTGTATCCGGGTCATCGGTGGCATCGGGTTCAGCTGTGAACCTGGCGGTATCCAAGGGTCCCCAACCAGTCATGAGGACGGTACCGAATGTAGTGGGCAAGACACAGGCTGCTGCCAGTAGCGCTCTGACATCAGCACTCCTTACAACAGGGACTATCACCCAGGCATACAGCAGTACCGTTGCATCCGGGAACGTGATCAGTCAGAGCCCTGTATCCGGGTCATCGGTGGCATCGGGTTCAGCTGTGAACCTGACGGTATCCAAGGGTCCCCAACCAGTCATGAGGACGGTACCGAATGTAGTGGGCAAAACGCAGGCTGCTGCCAGCAGTGCTCTGACATCAGCACTCCTTACAACAGGGACTATCACCCAGGCATACAGCAGTACCGTTGCATCCGGGAACGTGATCAGTCAGAGTCCTGTATCCGGGTCATCGGTGGCATCGGGTTCAGCTGTGAACCTGACGGTATCCAAGGGTCCCCAACCAGTCATGAGGACGGTACCGAATGTGGTTGGCAAGACATGGGTTGCTGCCTATAGTGCCCTGACATCAGCCGGTCTTAAGATGGGGACCATCACCACGGCATACAGCAGCACCATTGCATCCGGGAACGTGATCAGGCAGAGCCCTGTATCCGGGACATCGGTGGCATCGGGTTCAGTTGTGAACCTGACGATATCCTGGGGTCCGGGAACGTGATCAGTACGTCACCTGCTGCAGTAGCATTGGTGGCTTAGGGGACTAATGTTACGTTTTACGTTTCCTCGGGCAATAGGCACAGGTAGCAGGGAGAAAGTGGGCGGCGGACCAAATCGGCTCCCCGCCCACTGATTATTTTTTTTAATAACCCATACTTTTTCAGAGTAGATTCTTGCGATAGATAGGCGGTTTCTGGATGTCTCCAAACTGATGATCTCCAAATAATACCTACGCAAACAGATATTTCAATCTGGAGCGAACCTGGTAGCACGTAACATTGCTAAACACTTGCACTAAACACGTGCCCCCCTTGACAACGATTATTTACAGCTTATTAAAGCAAAAACCTCCCGACGTTCATGGTTCATGGTCCGGCACAATAAGCAAATTCAATGCAAGGATTGGTGCTCGAGTTTAGGGAGAAAATGTAAAATATAACCGGCAACTTGGAGGGATCTATAATGATCGCATCAAAACATGTCAGACTCGTACTTGTGCCCCTTGTATTTTTCCTAGGTGCTTTCGTAGCTTCATGCGGTGGTGGCGGTAGCGGCAGCAGCAATCCGCCGGGCGCCGAGGCGCCGACTGCCGTCGTGCAGCCTTTGCCGTTGCCGGGTCCCTATGCGGTTGCGTGCAGCAACGTTGTCCAGGATTTCACTCGAGTGGGTGCCGGCGAGGACGTGACGAGCTATTGGGACGGCATGCCGTCGGACAACGGCATGGCGCGTTATGCGACCGATCTGCTGGCGGACCCTGATAATACGCTGATTACCACGGTGACCGCACCGCAGGACTCGAATCTCTATGGTGATTTTGCCGGACAGGAGGTCAAGTTCGTGGTGCTCGTATTATACCCCACTACGGCCGACAACCCCCGTCCCGACTATCCGCTGCCGACCGGCAGGGTTGTGCCACACATGCAGACCGGATCGGATGCGCCGTTATTTGCTGATGCCTTGGCTCGTTATCCGGTAGTTGCGTTTTCGCATGGTTTCAGAGGTAGCCCGCTCACCAGCGACTACCTTTTGGCTCTGTCCGTTTTCGCGAGTTACGGTTACGTTGTAATCGCCCCGTTTCACGGCGACCTGCGCTTTTCCGACCTCAATATCGACAACCTCGGCGACGCCATTGCCGTGGCGTCGCACCTGGACAACTTCACGGCGATGCAGGCACTGCGACCGCTTTCGATATCCGCGGCGCTCGACTCCGTGCTCGCGCATCCTCAATGGAAAGATCACATCGATGAGACACAGATCGGCGGTTTCGGGGCGAGCATGGGCGGCGAGACAATGCTGTTGTTGGGCGGCGCCGGCCTGACGACCTCATACTTCAACATCGGGTCGTCGTGGAAGCAGGTCACCCGCGATCCACGGATCAAGGCGGCGGTCGGCTACGTGCCGTATTTCGGGCAGCCGATCCTGCCTGCATTCGGACGCGACCAGCACGGGCTCGACGGCATCAATCTGCCATTCCTCGGCATCAGCGGGACGGCGGACACGACCGCTCCGATTACTGAAACGAAGATCGGCATGTCGCGCCTCACCGGGACCCGCGAGCTGGTTGCACTCTCGGGCGTGACACATGGGTTCGACGTTGCCTCGACAAACGACATCTTCACATGGATTCTTACATTCCTCGACGCGGAGGTACGCGGCAACCCGACAACACAAAAGCAGCTCTCGACAATGGGGAGCGTGGCGGGCGGAGGCGACGACAGCGTCGTGATCTTCTACAACGGCCCTCAATGATGTGACGAGGGCGCGACGGCGAATTGATGCCATGTGGTCGAAATTGATGGGTATGTACCCATGATGGGTATCTACCACTTGCTTCCAAACGTTTCCTTCTTATTATATGTCGATGCTGGGGAATCCATTAAGAAGGATCCATATCATCCTCGAGGTGTTCATAGTATTCGGCGGGGGAGGCGGCTACTATTGGTACAGGACACGGTTGGTGTGACTTCTCATATTATTTTGATGCAAAAGCAGAGTCTTATCAAAACGAAAGGAGATGAAAGTATATGAAGAAATTAGTGGTGTTATTTGTAGCTATAACATTTCTTGGGGCTCTTACCTTGACTGGCTGCAATCAATCAACGCCAACACCGGAGCAGGGAGCGGTTGGAGCACCTGGCCCGGTTGGAGCACCTGGAGAAGCAGGAGCGACCGGACAAACTGGAGCGCCTGCGTCGACACAACAATATTAACGGACACTGGGTATCGGGGCATATCCTCGCCAAGAAGGTATTCCCCAAGTCCATAAAGGAGGGAGTGGATTACAAAATCTTCTACTAAAAATATGGTTTCAATATGAATCAGAGAAGAAACAGCCTTAGAAAAATCTACAAATCAAAGGTATCATTACAATTAAATGAAATTATTAAGGGATATGGATATACAAAAGATATCTGTTTTGGTGGAGTATGTATTAGCTCACCGGAACTTTTTACTTTCCTGAAGCAGGATCAAGCTGATCAAATCCTTAATGTTATGGTAGAGGTTTCTCTTATATCTGAATCTTTAACACTTCAAGGCACTATAGTCCGAGTTAATGAGTTCGAAAAAGAATTGGTAATTAGTATATCTCAAATATCAAACCCCACAAGGTGGATGTGGCTTTGCAAGTAAACCTTGGTATCGGTTTTTGCTTTTTGACCCTTTCCCGGTGATATAGCTTTCACCTTACTCTCCTTTTCCTCGCTGCTGGTCAACGTGATGATTCCTGTCAGGTGTTATTATTAAGATATAGTAGCTGCCTTTACGACTCGCTCTAACCATGTCTATTAAAAGGATCAATTCTTTCTACACATAATGAAATATATATGTACGTTACCGTAACCGATAGTACGATTATTACCTGAATATTAATATTTTATTGTGTAACACGCCTATATTACTCGGTCGGAATACCTGGATCATGTCTTGTAGGCTATCATGTATGAATATATATAAAATAGTAAGAATCGCAATTCTGCTCATCTTCATTACCCAGTTCACCCAGCTTGCATACGCATCCGGAGTCAGAGTCGGCTGGGTTGAAAATCCAGTAAGTGATGTCGCTGGTTACAGGGTCCACTATGGAACTGCATCTCGCAACTATCAGATTCACGTCGATGCAGGCACTTTCACATCTATAGAAATTGACAGCCTGAGTTCCGGGACAACTTACTACTTTGCGGTTACAGCCTATGATTACTCAGGGAATGAGAGTGCCTATTCCCAGGAAATCCAGGCAACCATGCCTGCGGCCCCGGCAGTTAACGCGGTTTCAGGTGCCAACTCTGTATCTGGTTCCAGTTCTGTAACAGGTTCAGGTTCTGGTTCGTTATCTGTTTCCAGTTCTGGTTCAGGTTCAAGTTCTAATACGGTCTCTAGTTCTGGTTCAGGTTCAACAGATGGCTCAGGGAATGTCACTGAGGCAGCAACCTACACCCTGAGCACCTCAGTTGTGAATGCGTCTGGGACAATCAGCGCTACCCAGTCTACTGAACCATATGTTCAAGGTGCGATTGTCAGTCTTACTGCTACACCGGATTCAGGCTTCAAAGTGATGGCCTGGACAGGTACTGACGACGATACCTCCATAAACAACACCAACACCGTAACAATGAACGCAGACCGCACCGTATCAGTAGAGTTTGAGCCTGTCTCGAAATCCGAAGAGAATAAGGCTGGTGGCGGTGGCAGCGGTGGGGGCTGCTTCATATCAACCCCTGTGTCTGAAAGCCCTGTTTCTCAAGGAGTGACCTTCCTGGCATTTGCTGGCATGGTGCTCATGGGTATTTCAGGTTTTTTAAGACGGGATATCAGCAACTGAGATCTCAATTTACTCAAAACAGGCAGATCCTGTTCACAGGTCAAAACCTTCAGTATGGGTAACCCTTGATTATGAAACAATAATTGCACTTTTCCCAGTCAGTAAGGATGGAAAAAAGCGGTTCACATCCATACTGGATGAATTGATCTG
>CAWAUM010000009.1:0-78068 GCA_963785235.1 uncultured delta proteobacterium
AGTTGACTAAATGTGTATAGTTCGGAACAAGATCTACAGTTGATAGTACGTACTCTTACTGCTTATCAAAACTTATAGCTTACCCATGTGGAGAAATAATTCACATCCTTTCCTGGTACGGTATCCTGAATAAAAGGTCCTGCGTAGAAATGCGTGTAGACACCCGTGAGTGTAAAGTGGCGGTTGATATTCCATGCTACCTCTGATGAGAGAGCATTCCCGATATAGCGGGCTCCACAGGAATGGAGTATGTGAAGGATTCGTTAATCTGCCAAGCATCCGTCGCCATGCCCTGGTTTTATCAGGGCCTTCCAGTTGACTGTTACCTTCGCCCCTTCCACAATGACGAGGATATATCCATGGTGATCGCCGTCATAATATTCCCCCTTCACCCTCTTTTCTTCCCTGTACGTGCCTGACCATTTTTTCAGGGAGCCGCCGCCGGTGCCCTCGATTATCTGCCAAATCTTGTTGCCTTTATTGTCTGGTATCAGGGCGCGGTTATAGAAATGGTCGTGACCGCAGAAATAGACTCTTGCTCCGGCCTTTCCAATACTGTCCCAGAAAAAGTCCCTCTCCTTAGGATAAAAGGCGAGATTGTCCCTGTGACTTGCCTCGAAGGCAGGTTCATGACCGAAGATAAAAACATGGAGGTTCTTGTTTTCATATAGTTGCCTGTCAAGCCAGTCCTGGTTGACCTTGTGCTGGCCATTGGTGTACTGGTCCAACCCCACGATGAAGGCATTCTTGTGGCTGAAGCTGAAGATGAGCCCTTCTTCTCCAACAGGTCCGTTTTCCGGGATGTAGGCTTCAGGGAAGGCATCTCTGAATGCTCTTTCAATAACCCAGGTGTATCCGACGGTGGCTCAAGGTGAGCGGGCAGAGGGGGGAGAGCCAGTCGCTCTGGCCCACTGTCGTGGTTGCCCCGAATCTGGTACACCCGTATCCCTGCATGATACACGGGACTCATGGCTGCCTTCCAGTTGGTATACTGGGTCGCAAAATCAACGCCCCTGTTATTGAACCATCCGTTTACAAGATCCCCGGTAACGATTACGAAGTCGGGATTTTCCTGTACGATATTTCCGGCAATCGCCCGCACCACGGTATCATTAATGCAGGATTTTGTAGTATTGTCTTTGTTGTCGTCCTGAGTATCACTGATAACGGCAAATTTCCATGCAGCCGTAGATTCCCGAGGCTGAGCCCCCAAGACCATTCCTGCCAAACAGGGAAATGAAAGCACGAGTAGCAGGAGAATAAAGATAAGGAACCTTTGATTCCGAGAAGTTGATATGATTGAACCCGCAATAAACAACTTTACAACAATGAAAGCCGGTTCTTCAACCGGCATTCATTGTTGTTGGTTAATTGACTGAAAAATTAATTATTCATCATATGCCTTTGCAAAGGCCGGGGGGTTTTTTGCAGAATAGTCATACTCATAGGCAGCGCCAATGAGTTCAATCCTCACAGGGAAATATACGCTGGTATTACTGACCTCATTATTGGAGCCGTCAACACGGATAATGAGATCATAATCTGGCAAATAGTAGGCATTTGCCATTTCGGCATACGTCCAGCCATCCTTATATGTGCCGTCTAAAGCAACAATCTTATAGGTATAAGAAGACGGTTTATCGGATACATAATCCGTAAGGAACTGAGTCAGCGGAATGGCCCGTACAGATGTGTAAGGGCCAAGAGTCTTGGTTGTTACGCTGAATTTTGTAGTCGATAAGGAAGTGATAGTTGTATACTCTGAGTCACTCACGTAGTTGTCTGTGGTTGCACTGATTTCAAAGGTTGCCAGCGAACCGGCTGCATCAGGCCTTTTACGCTTGATCCTGCGGAACATATAGATGTCATAAGAATATTTGATACTATACCTCTTTATGAGGCCGAGCGACACCGGGAAAAACATTCTTCCGGAATAATTCATATCAAGCAGATAGCCCTGGTTAAACTGATCCCATAACACATCGGGAACGTATAATCCTGAAGTGACAAACTTTGAACGGGTGCTGAATCCATCCATGTTGGATCGGTCTACCACTGCATACAATTTTCTTGCATCATTCCCTCCTAATACGTTGTAAGGGTCCGTGTCAATGCTTTCACCACAGCTTGGTCTACAAACTGATCCAGGGCATATCCTGAAATCAGCGTTCCGTTGCCGTAATCGATTCCTGTAGTAAGGGTATAACCGAAAAACAGGGCTGCCGCCTCATTTGCAGCAGTACCACCATTATTTACATAGGTATATTGATCCGGCAGGTAATAGTGCAAATAAAGAGGCGCAACACCAGCAGCAGGGATGCGCGTCACTGCGACAGTATATGTTTTGGTGGTGCTGCCGTCTTCGGCCGTGACTACGACGGTTATGGTGGTGACCCCGACATTCAGCGCAACTGCATAGGCTGGGCTGCCGGAGGTAATAGTATTGCCGTTTACCTTGATAGCGGCATTTATACCAGCGGCAGTGGGCGTGACCGTAAGGGAAATAACCGTGTTCTGCACCTCGGCCGTATAGAAAAGCGTTATGGGTGAAAAGGCTGGCGAGAGCGTGCCTTGCGAAATGCTCAGTCCAGAGAGGCCGGCATTCGTACTCTTGGCGGCCAGACGTGTTACGATCAGTGTGTAGGTTTTAGTGGTGCTTCTGTCTTGGGCAGTGACCACGATGGTGATCGTCGATGCAGCCCCTTCGGTCAGAGAGATTGCCGATGACATCCCACCTGTTGCCACGGCCGTGCCATTAACGGTTATGGTCGCATTTACCCCTACCGTGGTCGGGCTCACAGTAATGGATGCGACTGAATTTGAAACCTCGGCAGTATAGCTGGTGGTGTTTGCAGTGAAGGCCGGAGAAAGAGTTCCGGCAGAAGGCACCAGTCCTGCCAGATCGGCATTTTGGCTGAGCTCGGCCTGGCAGGTGACAACCACGGTATAGGTTTTGGTTGTGGAGCCGTTATCGGCCGTGACAATGATCTGAAAGTTGTTCTGCCCCATGGCAAGGCTGACCGGGCCAAAGGCCTGTCCGGATGCCACAGCAGTCCCATTGATGGTGATGCCGGCCTGGGAGTTTGCCACGGCGGGTGTTATGCTGAACGAGGATACGATGTAATTGAGTTCCACGTTGTACGAAATCTTGTCAGGGTCAAAAACGAGCGTGCCGTTGGAAATGGTCAGATTGGACAGGTTGGCATTACTCTCTTCCGCACCGGGAGTGCTGCCCTTGCCATTGCCGCCGCCACCGCATCCGACCAACAGATTGAGCACTATGAAAATGACAACAAAACCCAAGCCCCTTCTCATTAGTATTTCCTCCTTGTCCACACCCCCTGATTTTAAGACCTTGCAGGACTATGATCTGTTACATCAAGTATAAGAACTTCAGGATTCCGGCTTTCTCGCGATCCGAAAAGAAAAAAATCAAGGAAGGGTACAATGTCCGGAACCAGCGACACTTCACCCCCCCTTCAAGTTCTTAAAAAAACTATCCTTCTGTTAATTCAGAATGCGCTTCCTGAGCCCGATGAGACCCAGAAGTCCTGGGGCGAAAAGGAACAGACTTGCCGGGATAGGCACGGAAGATGCTGGGATCGGGTCAGTTATCTGAATGCTTGTCAGATTGCTCACCGACCGTGAACCATGAAGGTCTCCCGTAGGTGTTAAAAGTCGCACATATCCGTTGCCTGGACTGGTGGGGTTGCCGCTATATGCGTAGAAGTTTACCATATCAGGGCTCGTCGCGCTCAGCAGTTCACCTACTGAGAGAATCGTGGGATAGTTGTCCATCGTATTGAAGATGATCATGTTGTTCAGATTCAAACTGTTGGCGTTGACTCCGTATGCATTGAGCAGGTCTATTATGGGTCTGCTTTGACCTACAGTGAAACCTGCCGCCGACAGCTGAGCATCTGTTAATGTTGTTGACGTGATTCCGTCGCCGGAAACAGTGAGGCTGGATGAATAAGCTCTGGTGCTGGAAGTAGCATCTATGTAGTGCACAACCGAAATACTGGTTACACCCGTAACATCGCGGCTGTCATAGCTGTCCAAATTGAAGCTGCCTAAACCATTTGATACAAGATTTATGGCCTTGTTGCCGACGTAGGCGTCGATCTCTCCCCCAGAGAAGGCTACCGTGCCGCTGTTCCCTTTCACCAGTACATAGTCTCTCTCGAATGAATTCTTGATGCCGTCACCATAATGGTATGAGGGGTCGAGAATATCATCGTGCTGCCAGAGTGGGTTAGCATAGCATGTTGGATTCAATATGCTATAGAGTGAACCAACGGCTGTATAGTCACCGGCAGTGGTCCAACATCCGCTGACAGTATACGCTTGGGCTTGAACGCTGAACATGAACAGCGCCGCTATGGCAGTAATCACAACAAAACACTTCCTTGTCTTCATTTCCCGGTCTCCTTCCTCTATGTTATTTATATGGTTTCATTTGCGCGTTACACGCTATGCATTAAATTCAATCAGTAAAACTATAAAATGTATACATATGCTCGTTCGAGCATAAAAGTCAATAGATTATTGAAAAGACGGTTAAAGCGCTATGCAAAGGTCTCTAAAAAAGTGACTCAACCCCTAAAGCAAGCTTAGTGTTCTTAAAAATTATTCCAAACGGTACGAAATGGGTAAGATCAGCTGAGCCTCCCCTGGGGGTGCGGGGAAGGGCTCGGCAATGCGAACGGTTTCCATGGCGCTCCTGTCAAGCAGCCTATACCCGGAGCTCTGCATGATCTTGAACGCTCTGACAGAGCCATCAGCCTTTATAATAAAGGAAAGGATCACCGTTCCTTGCCAGTCCTTGCGCCGTGCTTCGTCAGGATAGCTTATGTTCCTGAGAATCTTGTCCCGGATATAGGCAAAGTTATCGTTTAAATACTGTGCCGCGTCAGCTTCTTTTCCGCCCCCTGCATCTCCTGTACCCGAGCGTGTCCCCGATCCCTTTCCGGAACTTCCGGAAGATCCTTCCTTCACCACACCCTGGCCGGGAATATACTGTCCTATGGTACTGACCTCATGGTCGCGGGCTTGAGGAATCACAATCGGCGATATATCAGGGGCCAGGGACTTGTGGGGATTTTCCTTGAGCAGTGGGGGAGGTTCATTGTCCTTTTCATTCGCGTGCGCAGCGGAGTTGATAGATCTTGTTTTAACGAGGGACACAGGCGTATGATCCTCAATTTTTTTGGGTTCCGGCAACGGTTTGAGCACATCGAAATCAAGGACAACAGACTTTTTATATTGGGCAAAGAAGGTGCCGCTGATGATAACTAAGGCTATTATTATACTGTGAAGCAGAAATGATAATTGGAACGCCTTGAACTGATAATTCATCCGCCTTCCTCGGTCTGTAGACTGACGCGGGAGAATTCCAAGGCCTTGATAACGTCCAGGACACTGACAAATGTTTGCAATATGATGCTGCGATCCGCCCTTATCAACACAGGGGCGTTTTTATTCATGCCCCCCAGATCTGCTTTCAATTCCTCCAGGGACACCGGCCTGGAATTTAGATATATTTTCCCTGTTCGGTTGATCTCAATCATCTGGGTTTTCAGGATCTCACCAGTGCTGCGATGGGCTTTAGGCAGATCCATGGGAATCATGCCGCTGGCAATAAAGGAAGACGTGGTCAGCACAATCGTCAGGAGCACGAGCATGACATCGACCAGGGGAATGACATTGATATAATCAAACTCTCTTTCTTCCATGTTCAATCTCCCAGGTCATGAGCAAGACCTTCACTCTTCTCAGCAGAAAATTGTATAGAGACACGGCGGGAATGGCTACCAAAAGACCGATGGCTGTCGCCTTCAAGGCCAGGGCCAAACCGACCATGATCTTGCCGGTGTCCATGAAACCTGCTTTCCCGATCATATAAAATGTGAGCATGATGCCCAGAACCGTTCCCAAAAGGCCAATATACGGGGCGTTGCTGCCGATGGTTGCAATGATGTGGATCTTTTTCGTTAGCTCCAGTTCAAGGCTCTTATAATCGGGGAAGGCTTTCAAGTTGACATGGTTAAAGAAATAAAACCGTTCCAAGGCAATCCCAACGGCAATTATGCTCAAAAAGATTAAAAGTCCTATGATACCGTAATCTATGACAATTTTCAGCCATTCCATTTTTTCTCCTCACGACAATTTCAGAAGTCGGAATCCGTAAAGATCATCCGATCTTTTTAAGTTTAATAACTTGCCTTGAATCCTATATACCACATTCTGCCAGGACCCGGGTTGAATGGATCAGCGTTATAATCGTCCAGGATGTTTTTGCACATAACGTAGGCTTCGTAATTTCTAAAAATTTTCTGCGACAGCTTGATGTCGATCATAAGGGGATCGTGGAGCCTCTGGGCATGGTAATATGAGGTCGAAAAATCCGCTGTGGTTTTAGGGATAGAGCCCATAACGTATTGGATCTGATTCAATTCGTAATTGCCGAAAATAATTAGGCTTGTGCCCGTTCTAAAATGTGTCCGGAAGTCGAAGGTAATTTTTTGTTCAGCAAGTTTCTCAAATCTAGAGCCTTTGTTTACAAAGGAATCGTCTATATCCGCCTGATTTCTTGAATTCACATATGCATAGGTGGATGAGAAAACAACATCCGCCATATCGAAGACATCCATAAGGTTCAAAGTCAAGGTTGCCTCCGCCCCGTTCAGGACTGCAGAGTCTATATTCCTGAAAATATAGTCGTCAATCTTCGTTATATATATTTTCATAATTTTATCGTCATACTTGCTGTAAAAATAATCCGCGCCCCACGTCAATTGCTTGTCAAGGCATGAAAGTTCAAAGCCCACATCGGCATTGAGCATTTTTTCGGGCTTAATATTTACATCCCTGCTGCCTCGATCAGATGATGTCTGATAGGGAGAGACCGTTTTCGAATATTCCTGAAGAGTAGGGAAAGATGTTTTCCGGCATGCGGCGGCTTTAAGTTTCAAAAAGTCCTTTATAGGCTCATACACAATGTCTGAGACGGGATTGAAGGAATCGCGCGTACCCCATAACATGGAATCGTCCGAGGCCTTGTACTGATCGACCATCTTCGTGCTCCCATCGATTCCTAATTTTTTCTGGTACTTATTCAGATTTTGCGTATCGTAAGAGACACCGAGCGTCAACTGTGCATTTTCCATTATCTGTATCTCGTCTTCAACGGCAACGGTTAGGTAAGCAGCAGCAATGTCCATAGTCGTGTATTTGCCTGTGCCGTAATATTTAATAGTCTTGGTGGACTCTGCGTTGTAAGCCTCTTCCTCTTCAGTGTGATCGCTTAGATAATACGATAAGGCAAAATTCAATCTGTTCCATGATGAGAGTTTATATGAAGGATAGATGTTCAAGCCATAGGTCTTGTCTGTCCATATGGACCATGTCATGGTAATTACATCCCGGTTGAATGCCAATACCTTTTCCAGCGGGTCAGCATAAGCCATAAATTTGTTGGTGTTTTCATAGTAGTATAGATTGGCTTTTATTCCGAACTTGCCTTTTTCGTAAATAAGGTATGGAGATACTGCGTAATCATTATATTCAGGCCAGCGGCTTGACATGTTGCGCAGTGTATAAGTTGTATCCGGTAATAACCAGTCATTATCCTGCGTATAACTATTATACGTATACATGCTCCGCATATCTGTAAAATAAGAGCTGGTTTCCTTTTCGGTTTGATTGTAAAAAACAGATGTGCCTATATCCAGTTCCGGCGAAATATGGTATCCGGCTTTACCGTTCAGCTTGTATTTTTCATGCCCTATGTGATCCCATATTCCTGTATCGTCCAGATAGTAAACAGCTGCTGAGCTGCCAGGATGTGAATAGATATCATTCAGGGTAAATCCGTAAAGATCATATCTGGAAAGCTTTAAAAGCCAATCCTCACGTTTTTTGCGGTCGAGTTTGTCCGATACTTCATATCCGTCAGACTTGTCGTACAGGGCGGAAAACTGATAATAAAAATTGCCAATGGGTGCGCCGTGGGAGACGCTTGCCACAAAGTTATTATATTCGCCGTATTCGGCGGAGATATCCGTGTACATTCTGGTGGGTTTTTTCCTGATGAGATTGATCGAACCGACACCGCCCTTTGTACCGTATAAGGCAGACGTCGTTCCGCGGCTGACAACAATCTCCTCTATGTCCATCAGGCCAATGTTGTCGATGTCCATGGTGCCGGTGAAAGAATCGATCAAGGGAATGTCATCTACCAGTATGGCAACCTTTGACATATCATATCCGCGCATATAAAACTGGGTAGTGCCCTTCCGTTGCGATACCACCTGGATACCCGGCACCTGATACAGGACATCCTTAAGCACCTTATCGCTTCTCTCTTCAATATCCTGTTTGGTAATCTCTGTTGTTGCGCCCCCTTTTACTATTTTCGGTTTTTCTATTTCTTTCATGCTGCGTTCTTTAACGACGATGCCCTCTAACTGATATTCCTTTTTGGTTTTCTGTTTATTATCTGGGTTGTCCTTATCTTCCGAAGGTTGAATTGTTGATTGCACCTCTCCTACAGCGTCCGTTTCTTTTGTGTCCTTCGCTGTCAACGGAGAAACAGTCATTAGCAGTAAAATCATTATCAGACATAAAATTCTCATTCTCATTAAAGTAATTCTTCAAGTTGTCTGGGTTTCATGTTTTCCGAATTGTTCACAGACAGTTTCTTATCCGGAGTTTCCAGATGGACATTATCTATAATCCCCAAATTGCTTTTTAAATGAGAAAAATCGTATACTTATTCACAAGCAAAGATCTTATAAGAGGGCCTTTAGGCCGCCAGAAGGAATAGAATCCTTCTATCTGCCGTTCGGGGCTTAAAGTCCCTCCTTCATCGTTCTTGTCTCGCAAGGACAAAATTCGAGATTAATATGTAACATCCAGCATATTAGATAATCAAGCTTTTATTGAGAGAGAAGATATCCCTTGATCCTGCCAGGAAGACCCGGTTTGCGCAGTGGAGCAGCGTGGAGCGGGTGAATTCGTATCTGAAAGATAACCATGGAGGAAGTCATATACGGGTGAAGGGGGCATCCAAAGTCATGGCGCATCTCATGTTCGGGCTCATTGTCATTACTGCGAACAAGCTGTTCCAGATGCTCTGTTGACGATGAGAAGAAAGGATAACAGGTTATTCTTGGGGCTGGTAATAGTCACCAGGAGGATACCTCTGCCTGAAAACAGCTACAAACGTGCTGAGGAAATGGCGCCGACCATCAAAATGGGTTTTTCACGCGCTTGAGTGCAATCGCCAACTGGGTTATACTTGGATTACATCAGCGGCAGAAACGTTTTGCAATTGGCTCATATTAAAGAAAACATGTATGGGAGGATGGAGATCATGAAAAGATTATTTCTGGTTCTGGCCGCATCGATAGCGGTCCTCTGCATGAGCCCGTCTGCTGGCTTGTGTGAATACCACCACGGGGGTGAAAGCGACTCGCCCAAATTTCTGGCCGTGTATCCCGACAAGGCAGGCTCAAAGTTGGATAGCTGCTCCAGCTGTCATACCGGAGGCTTATACGAATGATAGTGGTAAAATAGTTACACTCGGAAGTTGCCAGTGGTGCCATTACAAGTACGGTTTTAATGCACCGCACGGTGATGTCCTCCAGACGCTCAATCCATACGGAACCGATTATCTCAATCACGGAAGAGGCAAGAGTGCCATCAGTGCCATCGGAAGTCTTGACTCGGATGGAGACGGATATACTAATCTCGCCGAGATCCTGGCATCGATTTATCCCGGGGATGCAACAGACAAGCCATCCATGGTCCCTGCGCCTTCAAGAATCTACACGCGGCCTAACTTTTTTTTTTTTTTTTTTTTTTGTGTGTGTGTGTGTGTGGCGGCATGGCCTTGCCGACACATCCATTTCTCCTCATGGAAGCAACCCGGGAGGTTGACTCTTATGCAACATACACCGGAGTGCCCATGAAGGACCTCCTCAATGATGCCGGCATACTTCCGGGTGCAACAGGAATCATGGTTTTCGCCCCTGACGGATTCTCCATGACTCATCCTCTCGAATACGATGCCAGCATATCGACGAATTACCATGTGTATGGCAACGATCCCGGGCCGCCTCTGGACAGAGCTATCAATACCCTCAGGCCACCTATTACTATGATCCACAGGCGGATGTAAGCCTAAACCAGGCCTTCGGATGGTGTGAATATTCTTCTCCCGCGTGTGCAGGAAGGAGTAACGGTGATCTCATGGAAGCGGGCGGGCTCAAGGCGATCCTTGCCATACAGAGAGAAGGGGCTTTCCTTGATACTGGTGTCCTCAACAATGAGAACAAGCTGGACGGCGAAGGTCCCTTCAGGATAGTAGTGCCACAGAAAATCCCTGGACCCCCAGGCCAGTCCAAATCATCCAGTGTGCAGGCTGTCAAATGGCCGTTCGATGGGGGGAATGGAGACCACAACGTCGGGGCCTGCACCCGATCGGTTACAATCATCAAGGTGCTGCCTCTACCGTCAGGCACGACCGATATCAACACCATGGAAACAGGATCGGCCTATGTAAACAACAACAAGATCGTCGTCTACGGTGCCATCGACGAGAGTGATTCCAACGGGAATGGCATCCTAGACGGCGAAGAGCATGTTGCTGGAACAGATTATTACAAGGATCCTTCCTCGGCCTATCCGCGCCATGCAAAGGGAATAGATCATGTGCTCATACATACTTCAAAAGGCGCATTAGCAAATGTCCAAGTCATGAGTGACGACGACACTACCATCTCCCAGACAGGGAAGCCATCCTTACAATTCCCTTACGGTGCTTTTAAATTTCATATCACTGGGCTGAACGCAGGCGAATCAGTGACTCTGGCCATGACATTCCCTAAGGGGGTGCCATAGGGTTCACATTACTATAAGATTTCTCAATCCGGAGCATGGACTGAAGTCTCCTTTACCCAAGGCAACGACAAAAAGACTATCATAATGACACTCAAAGACGGTGACCCTACAACAGATGCTGACGGTCAGGTAAACGGAACAATCCTCGATCCTGGTGCGCTGGGTACGCCCACTACTAACAGTTCAAGTGTTGGAGGAGGCTTGAGCTTCATGACTATGGTATCTCATGGCCCCAGTAATCCTCTCGATTCGATCACCCTGTCCATAATACTGCTCCTCCTTGTAGGGTCCTGGCTGAGGATCCGGTCTTATTTATCTGAATAATATCCGATAGATCTTAGAGGTGGAGTAATGAGTACTCCACCTTTCATTTCATCACTGTTAACTGTGGTAACTAGGTAAGGTCGGTTACTACGAAATAGAAGAAAAGCACACTTACGGGACCTATGAGGGTTATAACCACAACCCGTGTAGTTATCATGCCCTCCTGGATGTGTGCATGGAAAACTGAAACACATAAGCTGGGCTATAAGCGCCCATATTTCTTTTTAGGTCCGATCCCCATTACCTTCACTATGCGACATATGCCCAGACTGAACCGGACAACTTATTCACATTATCTATTATCTAATTCTAAATATTTCTTGAGGTATTTTCCGTTGACTCTCTGACTGAAGATTTCATGCCACACCGCTTTCTGATTACTGAATATTTGGAACCATAATCCTCGTTTTGTCTAAAGCGTTGATCTCTGCGATAAATTGGCGCTTTCACAAGACCTGAGACACCGTTGATTTTGCTAGTGCCAATGGTTATTCCAGAGCAGAGATTACTTTCTATAATCATCGAAAAAGAGGGGCATGGAAAACCGTATGATATACATGCCATTTCACACGGTTTCTGATTGCTGAATATTTGTGACCATAATCATCGCTATGGTCATATTGAAGATCACCTCGATAACTCACCAGTCCCATTTCAAGGAGATCAATCATAGATCTTATGGGGGATCATATAAGATCATTCACTTTCTACCGTTGGACTCTCAAGAGATGCCTGCGAAACAGGACTAGGACAATATACACCGAGTGCCCCGGTCACCGGAAGTCCTTATGGTCCTGCTATGGGTAATTCGTCCCGCTATTGCCGGGCAGGCATACCATGTTGTATTCAAAAAATGCATGCAGGCCGATAAACCATGCCCTTATGGAATTTGACACAGGCGGGCCGATCCACTAGTTCTTAAAAAGTTAAAAAAAACTCGTAGGCTTATATCCTTTAATGGGTACACAGGGGCGAATATTTTCATGGATAGAAGGGCTCTCACCTACCTTGACAATGCAGCAAGCACCTGGCCGAAACCCTCTCAGGTCAAAGAGGCTGTGGAATGGGTCCTGGCAGAGGCGGCTGCAAATCCCGGGCGCTCCGGGCACAGTCTCTCCATCGAGGCTGCCCGCATTATCGCCGATGCACGTCAGGGGGTTGCCTCTTTCTTTGCCATAAAGGATCCGCTCCGCTTGGTCTTCACGAAGAACGCCACCGAGGCGTTGAATATTGTCATCTCAGGCCTGCTCAGGCCGGGGGATCATGTCATAACCTCGGGCATGGAGCACAATTCCGTGATGCGGCCCCTTCATGCAGCACAGGAACGCGGGGTCGATCTGAGCGTTGTCGGCTGCTCATCTACTGGCGAGCTTGACCCGGAAGATGTGAAAAAGGCCATCAGGCCCGGTACAAAACTCATTATCCTCACCCATGCATCCAATGTCACGGGCACCATCATGCCGGTATCTGCCATCGGTGCAATGGCAAAGGAAAACGGCATAGCCTTCTGTGTGGATGCCTCACAGAGCGCTGGTTGCCTACCCATAGATGTCCAGGAGATGAACATCGACCTCCTGGCATTTACCGGGCATAAGTCCCTCTACGGCCCGCAGGGCACCGGGGGGCTTTACATCAGGGCAGGCCTGGAGGAGGGCATCCGGCCCCTCATGATGGGCGGAACGGGCAGCGCCTCTGAGCATGAGGAACAACCCGACTTCATGCCCGATAAATACGAATCAGGCACGCCCAATACGCCAGGTATTGCAGGGCTGCTTGCAGGGGTCCGCTTCATTGAAGCCCGCGGCATCGCTGCAATAAGGGCACACGAGATGGGCCTGACAGCCGAACTCAGGGCGGCACTCTCATCCATCCCCGGCGTACACGTCCATGGGCCTGAAGATCCGGAGCATGCCATTGCCGTGGTATCGTTCACCATGGATGGCATGAGCCCATCCGAGCTAGCATTCATGCTCGATGATGAATATGCAATCATGGTGCGGCCCGGTCTGCACTGCGCCCCGTCCGCACACAAGACTATCCATACCTTCCCTCAAGGGACTGTGCGATTGAGCCTCGGGTGCTTCACAACCCATGAAGAAGTTGAGAGGGTTATTCATGCTGTAGCCCAGATCGCAAGCAAAAGGAGGATTTGATATGGCACATACCGTTGACGCCCGGGGGCTCTCCTGCCCGCAGCCTGTGATACTGGCCAAAAAGGCCCTGGAGGAAAACGACGAGGTTGTTGTCCTGGTAGATGACACCACGGCGGCAGAGAATGTTAAAAGGCTCGCAGCAAATATGGGCTTTCGTGTCCAGGAAGAGCTCAAGGGCAAAGAAATCCACATCCTGATCAATAAGGGTGATGCGTGCAGTCTTGCCACAGAGATCATCTCCCGCCAGGGGCCTGTTGTCGTGGTTCTTTCGTCCGACACCATGGGTAGGGGAGAAGAGGTGCTGGGCCACGTTCTCATGAAGAGTTTCCTCCATACACTCACCCAGAGCGCACCCATGCCCGATGTCATGATCCTGTTCAATACCGGGGTAAGGCTTGCAGTACAGGGATCCGAGGTGTTGGACGATCTGGAAGCACTCATGAATGCAGGGGTAAAGGTCATGGCGTGCGGGACCTGCCTGAACTATTTGTCCCTGAAGGAGAAGCTTGCGGTCGGTGAAGTTTCAAACATGTACGATATTGCGCAGACCATGCTCACTGCAGGGAGAATCGTACAGATATGAGCGTGGGTTCGCATGTGGTGTTTCTCTTCGAATCGGTAAGCGCCGTGCTTGTGGCCGAGAAGATCCTTAAGGATATGAGCATACACAACAAACTCATCCCTGTGCCCAAGAAGTTGAGCTCCGACTGCGGGGTGTGCCTGCGTGTAGAATCAGAGGATCAGCTCCGGGTGGAACAAGCCCTGATGGACAAGGTTAAGGTGCTGGCTATCCATCCGCTTTCTTAGTGAGCATAAGTTATCGAGAGTAAACCCAGATTTTGCGTTTAGGACGTTTTAAAAACCTGATCCGTTCAAGTCCTGTCATCTTACAATATTTATCGAAAGCTTATTTTCTTGGTCCTGAAGAGTGGAATCTCTCCTTTGTGTAGAGTGAATTGTTCTTATAGTAATCGTTGCTTCATCCGCGTCATCGGCGAGTATAGATTATATTCAGAACTATTCAATATCTTTAAAGGATTGATCATGGAATGTTATATTCAGTTTCTTTGGGCTTATAGAACCATTGATTTTATTGCAAAATCATTAGTCTGAGAAAAGTGAAGATTATTGGCACTTGAATGTATCCCGATAGCTTGAGACGTACTCAGGCCTCGGATATGCGAATCTCGCCTCTTTCAGCACAAAAGGTTCTCTAAACACGTCGGACATCATTCTCAGAACTGAGACAAACTCCCTCTCATAGATGAAGCGGCGGATATCTTTCAGGTCGATAAGCTCTTTCATTGTTATATATGCAAGGGGCTCCACCACGCTCAGTTCATAGCTGAAATACGTCAGGGTCCGATACCAGTTAAGCCAGCCTGCGCATGACTGACATTTCCTGATTTAGGCTTACGAACATCTCGGGATCATCCAGGTCTTAGGGTTTTATACCGCTGAATGCCAGCAGCTTCTCAGCATCGATGCCCCGTCCTGCGGCATAACGGGCAAGGATGTCGATGCTGTTGATTGAGCGATACATCGGCAGGGATGATCTCGATGCAAGGTGAATTTTATCAGGAACAGTTTTTTTCAAATATCTACCTGTGGCAGCTAATCACAATATAATTGTCAATACGCAACAAGATAAATTATATTGCATGAGAACAATTCAATGTAGATGGAGGGTCAACCATGGGGTACATATATCTGAAAATACGGAATGTCAGTGCATCTCTATGGGTTGAAATTGTAAACCCGCCAGTCAACTTCCTCACCACCAAAGTGGTGGAGGAGATTTACTCCCTCATCAAGGAAGTGGAGAAAGACCAGTCCATACGGGTATTCATCCTCACCGGCGGCATTGAGGACACCTATATCCGGCACTTCTCCATCCCGGAGCTCGTCCAGCTCAATCCTGACCTCAAGAAGATCTTCTTCGACAAGGTTTTTGCATCGAGGATTGCAGGAAGGCTTTTCGCCTGGGGGACGACCATGACAAACTGGCTCATGGATTGGATCCCCGGGCTTGAGGAGATGCTGCTAAAAATGACAAAGGCCTTCAGCGGTTACTCTTCCGGACTTTACCTGTGGTTCATGATGCATCGGCTTTATTTCGCCATCGAAAGGATGAACAAGATCACCATTGCCGCCATCAATGGCTCCGTAAACGGCGGCGGAGCCGAGATGTCCGCCTGCTTCGATTTCAGGTTCATGATCAATGACCAGGATTTTACCATCGGACAGCTGGAAGTGCTCCTCGGCATACCTCCGGGAGGCGGTGGCACTCAGAGGTGGCCCAGGCTTATCGGCAAGGCTAGGGCCTTGGAACTCATGCTCAAAGGGGATCTGATCTCACCGGTGGAGGCTGGAAGGATAGGGATGATAACGGGCAGCTTCAGGAAAAAAGATTTTCATGCAAAGGTTCAGGAGTTTGCAGACACCATGAGCAGGCGTCCACCTATCGCGGTCAGCGCCATCAAACAGGCCGTGCATCAGGGCATGGAAACCAGTCTTCGACAGGGTCTGAGTGTCGAACTGGAGGCGAGTGTCAATTGTTATACATCAAGCCAGACCAGTAAAATCCTGGAAAACTACAACGGCTACATCAAGGAAAAGATAGAGGCCCCGGATGCTAAACCGGCCACCATAGGGGATACGATCACGATGCTCGAAAATGGAGGTCCAACGAAATGAAGGATCTGTCGGGTAAAGTATTTCCCAAGACAGCGGTGAGATTCCCTGCATGGAGCTTTGAATTCATTATCAGGCACAACAAAGGAGAATATTCATGAAGATAAACCTCAAAGGTAAAAACGTGCTTGTGACAGGTTCTTCCATGGGGATTGGGAAGTCCTTATCAGAGTGTTTTGCAAAGAAAGGGGCGAACGTCATTATTACAGACCATCCTTCAAGGAGGGAAGAAGCTGGGCTCTGGGCCATGAATCTCGCGGACAGGTACTGTATAAGGACATGGTCTTTCCTTGAGGATCTTACTATGGAAAACGGCCCTGAAAAACTCCATGACCAGGTGACAGGCGCCGTGCCGGACGTGCATGTCCTAGTTAATAACGCCGGGATAGCCTGGTACGGGAGATACGAAGAAATTCCCATCGAAAAGATGGAGGCAATGGTCAAACTCAATTGCCTGGCCTATGCGAAGATGTGCCGTCTCTTTCTTCCCACAATCATCAGGCTGGGCGAAGGGGGTATATTGAATATCTCGTCGATAGCGGCCCTCACTCCGGTGCCCACCGAGACACTCTATTCAGCAACCAAATATTTCGTCCAGGGTCTCACAGAAGCAATCCGGTCAGAACTTCGCATCCATAAGGGGATTGTCGTGTCCACACTGAATCCCCCCTTTACGAAGACCCATCTCCTCGAAGACGGGGGGTATCCATCTGATCTGTTTCCGCTCACCAGGATGAAGGTGTGGGAGCCGGATATCGTTGCCGCCCTGGGAGTCGAGGCATTTGTTAAGGGCAGGATCTTGTATGTCCCTGGCATCGACAACCAGGTTCTCTATTTCCTGATCATGAGGTTAGTGCCCCGAAGATTC
This sequence comes from uncultured delta proteobacterium, assembly GCA_963785235.1. GTDB lineage: Bacteria > Desulfobacterota > Desulfomonilia > UBA1062 > UBA1062 > MWEI01. The sequence goes on from CAWAUM010000009.1 coordinate 16,945, forward strand.
ATTAACTGGTTTACATGGTTCCTGTGCCGGAGGGAGTCGGAGATCATAGGGACACATGGATGAGCTCGAGAAGCTGAAGTTGCACATAGGAATATGATCATATTGCTTTAGATTTATAGCAGGGAGACCCGGAGATTATTTTTCATAATCATCGAAAAAGAGGGGCATGGTAAATCATAGATATCATGCCATTTGTGACGCTCCTGTATGAAGTGATAGTCTCCGTATGTTTCAACCCAAGAACATCTGTTTTCAGGCATTTCAAAAGCACTCAGTCGAAGTTATCTTTGCTTTCCCATGGAAGGGGTTTTCTTTCAGTGATCCTCATTAATTTCTCTTGGGTCAATTCCAAGTTTCATTATACGTATTGGATCTCAGGATAAAAAATGTGCTTCTCTGTGCATTAAGTTACACATCTGTACAATAAATCTTCGCTATCAACAGGAGCAACCTTTTAATATTGCATGGTTATGATTCTGGCCCGGGTATTGCTTATTTTTATTTGATTTGTAACATATAATGAGCAATCCTTAGCCGCTGCAAATCATGATGTGTCCGGCAACAGGTTTTGAGGTTTTGATGAAACGATATCACCCGGAGGAGGAATTACTGATGAACGTCTGGAAATATCTCTCACTGATACTGATTGGGCTCCTTGCCGTCACGTTGACATCCTGTGGAGGATCAAGCGATGGAGGCGGAAGTAACGGAAAGCTCTCGCTATCGCTTTCTGATGCCCCTGCTCCTGAATACCAAGCGGTTTATGTAACCATTTCACAGATTCAAGTCCATCGAGCCGATGCGGCAGAAGGAAAATGGCAGACTGTGCTCACACCGAATGCCACCTACAATCTCCTTGACCTCATCAATGGTTCGAATGCCTCTCTTGGTGTGGCTGACCTGCCAACAGGCACCTATACTCAAATGCGCCTCATCCTCGCTGACGCACCTGATTCCACCACAAACATACTTGGGGCTCATCATCCCTATGCGAACTACCTCATTACCTCTGCAGATGAGGCGATCGAACTGAAGGTGCCAAGCGGATTTCAGACAGGGATAAAGCTCGTGCATACATTTGATGTTGTATCCGGTCGTACAGTCGGCCTTGTGCTTGACTTTGATGCCGGCCGTTCTGTAGTGAAAGCGGGCAATAGTGGAAAATGGCTGCTCAAACCCACAATCAAGGTAATCGGCACATTGAATAATGCCACTTTGACCGGGATCGTCACTGATCAGTCTCAAAACGCATTGTCCGGGGTCACTGTGAGCGCGCAGATATACAACGCTTCAGCTGCCACAGAAGCAGGAAAAGTAACCACCGAAGCATCAACGCTTACCGATGAAAATGGCGAATATCTGCTGTACCTCAAACCAGGGACCTATACCATCGTGGTCGCCGCTAATGGGTACAGTACTTCATGCAAAAAGATCACCGTTGCATATAATCTGGACTACACTGAGGACTTCACCCTTGCTCCAACAACGATGGGTATTGTTACTGTAGGGTTGACCCTGCTATCTGGATAGTCAGGAGATGCAGCCACGATAGAGTTCCGGCAGACCTCGCCCGTGATGGAACCCAGCAGATTGCTGTGAAGGATGTGAATTATTCTGAAAGTGGTTCGTATAGTGTCAGCTTGCCAAGCGGAACCTATATCGTGGTAGCCACCTACACTGACAGGAGCAATAATCATCGATTCCGTTGCAGATGGTGATACGATTACAATCGATTTTACCACGCACTAGGGCCTTACAGCTGGAGAATGTAATGGGCATCCTATCACTTTACGATGGGATGCCCTACTAAAGCAATATACCACATGCCTAAGGTTCATACCCAGAGTTGGCCATATGTTTTCATAGATCCTCTTTGAGATTGTCAGTTATCCTGCACTGGGGCTGAGTTATCAAATAATTGATATTTTGGACATGGATTCCTATGAGAGTGGTTATGAAGCACGTAGTAAATCTATTCAGATCACAAGCCAAGGTACATGAATTTGATGCAATAATAAGTCTTGGCTGTAATTGTGAGTTAACCTGGAACATTCGCAACCACTTTGGTATTGAAAGGGCATATCCGCTTGACTGGTGGATAACACCCTTTCAGGCACTACGGAAGCTATTGGAGAATAGGTTCCAGGACCTATTCAATATGAATAACCTGGAAGTGTCACATGACCTGCTTACCGTTAAGGATACTTATTATAACTTGTTGTACCACCATGATTTTAAACGGACAGAAGATGAAAAGATTATCCATGATAACCTAGATCAGCAGTTGCCCTTATTGAAGCAGAAGTATGATATGCTCATCGAAAGGTTCTTTAAAGATCTGGAAAACAAACGGGTTTTATTTGTAAGAAATCGTGATGGAAATATTCCACACCTTGACCCGGATACAACTCCCATGGACAAAACCACCTTTGAACAACTATACAGTTTGTTAGAGGAATTGTTTCCAGATTCACAAATAAGTCTGTTGATTACGAATTGTCCCGTGTTCCCAAAGGTTCGGCGCCAAAAGGGGTATATCGTATGGGACGAGGTTGTTAACTATGATGATGCTCAATACTTTGCTGGTTCACCTAGGGGATGGCAGGAAATGTTTTTAAGGAACAATATTTCCTATGAAAAAGTCAGTGTGAGGAATTCAGTTAAATAGCATCTCCCATACGGGCACTATCCTATTTAAAAATCTTGTACCATGTTTTTTTTAATCTTGTATTAAAAGCATAATGCCTTATAATTACAGAGTAGCTTATTCAATCCATTACGTTTTCAAGACACGTAACAGGGCACTTTTTGAGATAGAAATAAACTTTCTCAGAGAAACACGAGGGGGATTATCATGCCTGAAGACACTTTGGGGACAATCGTCAACCATACTGCTTCTAAAGTCGGACAGATAGGTATGGTCGTAAGAGACGCAAAGCGATCTGCAGAGTATTTCTCGAAATTGTATAATATTAAACCCTGGTACCGCGCAAAATTTTCTCACAAGGAGACCATTTACCGCGGCAAGCAGATTGATCTTGATTTGGAAATCTTGATCGGCTTCTGCGGCGGGGTGGAGATCGAGCTCATTCAAGTTAAGAATGATGTAGAGAATATCTACTCCGATATCCTGAAAAAGCAGGACGGAGGCATACATCATATTGGATTTTTTATCAAAGAATACGACAGGAAGCTCGCTTCAATGAAATCTTTAGGCGTTGAGCCTTTGCAATGGGGCACCCTGAAGACAACGGGAGGCGCGGTGACACGGTATGTGTATTTCGATACGGTCAAAACCTGCGGCACCATTACGGAGTTTATTGAGACAAAATTTCTTGGGTTGAGCATTCCGCACACACAATTCATGGTGAAAATAAGCGCGTTGACTGGCGACGTAAAACGTATCTAACTTTATAATGATGGAAACCATTGAAACTTAGCCGGCTGTCAGATGCGGCCCTCGCTAGCCCCTGACAGCCGGCCCTCTGGATTTCCTAACAGCTTGAGCAACCGCCGCCGCAGTCAGAAGCCTTTTTCATGCCTGAGCTTATGACAAACCCTTCGCCGCCTGGCGAAATTACATAATCCACCGTGATGGGTTTTGCGTCCTGCAGAAGCTTTTTCTCGATCAAAAATGTGAACCCGCCGTTTTCGATTACCTCGTCGTTTTCATTTGACTCATCCAGAGCCATCCCCAGCTGGGGTCCGCCTCAGCCAATCCCTGAGACGAATATCCTCAGGGGCTCTACCTTATCGCGTGATTTAAAGAACTCTGTAACCTTCTGGGTTGCCTTTTCCGTTACTTCAAACATGCCAGCGTTCTCCTCTCTAGAGTATTTCGTATGGGACTTATCGGTTAGTTGCTTATCTTGGAATAAATTATCAATGGCACCGCCATACTGGTGGCGCCATGTCAACGTTTCCTAGCATCCGCAACAGCCGCCGCCGCACTCGCTTGTCTTTTTCATGCCTGATGAGATGATGAATCCTTCGCCCTGGGGTGTTACGACATAATCCACCTTGATGGGCTTTGCCTCTGCAAGAAGGGGTTTTTCGATGAGAAACTTGAATCCTTGTGCCTCAAAGATTTCATCGTTCTCCCCGGGTTCGTCAAGCGCCATCCCGAGCTGGGGTCCGCTGCAACCCGCGCCGGCAATGAATACCCTCAACGGGGAAATGCCGTCACGCGATTTGAAGAACTCTTTCACCTTCTCTGTTGCCGTTTCCGTCACTTCAAACATTTTATCTCCTTTGGGGCGCCTTGGTTCGGTGATTTTCTCTGAGAACCATTCAGTAATGTCCTGAGAGGCGCCATTTTAGTTATAGATGATAACCCTATCCATTAGGTTCTTGAATAAATCAAAAATGCCGTCCACCAGGCAGTAGCACATGCTGGTTCCCCTCGGTTCCGCCGTAATCCAACCGGTCTCCTTGAGTATCTTCAGGTGCTGCGACACGCTCGATTGGGCAAGGGGCAGGGCTTCCACGATCTTGCCGCACATGCACCTGCAATCAGGCGGTTTTTGGGCAAGCATCCTTACAATCTCTACCCTGGCAGGGTGGGCGATGCCCTTGGATAGCTGCGAGAGCCTCTTCTTGCATTCATCTGCTGCCATGGCCTTGGGCTTTTCGCCCTTTGCCTGGAAATATTTTGATGACTCCGTCTTTTTCATTTTTGTCTCTCAAAATTATCGACTATCGACGAACGACGATAAAGTATATGATGATCTTCGTCAAGCTATTTTATTTATCCCGGCTGTGCAAGGATTTTGCACCGGGAGCAGAAAGTTTTGTATAAGATGCTGCTTTATTAACTTGAATAATGTTAGGACATAGTAAACAATCCCACGATAAAGATGTCGAAAGGGGTAATCAACCTCAAGGTGTGAGCGCCCAAGGGCAGCAAAGTGAAAAGGAGTTGGAGGAAACAACATGCTCATCGTCATGCATCATAAGGCTACAGACAAACAGATCGAGGCCGTGATTGCCTCTGTTGCACGGATGGGTTTGATGGCCAGGCCCATCCCCGGGAGCGAGAGGACCGCAATCGGGGTCCTGGGGAATAAGGGTTATGTGGATGACACGAATATCCGGGATCTTCCCGGGATCAAAGAGATCATCCATGTTTCCAAGCCGTACAAAATGGTTTCCCGGGACTTTCACCCCCGCGGCACAATCATCAAGGTGGACGGTCATGAGATCGGCGAAGGGAAACGCCCGGTAATCATTGCAGGACCCTGTGCGGTAGAGAGCGAAACACAGATCGTCAAGACTGCATTGGCGGTGAAAAAGGCAGGCGCTGATATGCTGCGCGGTGGGGCATTCAAGCCGCGCACAGGCCCCCATACATTCCAGGGACTGAAGGAAGAAGGGTTGAAGCTCCTTGCCCTGGCAAAGAAAGAGACGGGTCTGTCCATTGTCACCGAGGTGATGGGCACGGAGAATGTGGCACTTGTAGGAGAATATGCCGACATACTTCAGGTGGGCGCCAGAAATATGCAGAATTTTGATCTCCTGACCGAACTCGGCCGCATCAACAAACCGGTCCTGCTCAAGCGCGGCATGAGCGCTACAGTGGAGGAATTCCTGGCAGCAGCGGAATATATCTATGCCGGGGGGAACCACCAGGTCATTCTCTGCGAGCGAGGCATCCGCACATTCGAGACAGCGACACGCAACAGCCTGGACCTGTCGATTATCCCCCTGATCAAGGAACTGACACACCTTCCCGTGATCGTTGACCCCTCGCATGCCACAGGGCGTAGGAGCCTTGTCCCTCCCATGGCAAAGGCGGCCCTTGTGGTGGGCGCGCATGGCATCATGGTGGAGGTTCACCCCGAGCCGGACAAGGCCCTGTCCGACGGCCCCCAGTCGTTGACCATTCCCGGCTTCGAGAGGCTCATGGACGAGATCAGGAAGATCGATGCCTTCCTGGGGTATTGACAGGGACTGAATCCGGGTTTTGCGCTTGAATGCACCCATAAATACTCAATGCACAACAGGCGCTCTTTAAGTATAAAACTCATAGTGCCATGGAATTGTTTTTTAATTAGGTCCGTTCAAAACATCAATCTTGCAGCCTTGAAGGACCGATATAATTAGCGCTCCACAAAGGCTGCAAGATTGATGTTTTGAAGGAAAAAGGTTTTACGGTTCTTAAATGCAAAATCCGGATCGATAAGATGGACTTGTTCCTATTCATGAACGAAAACTACAGGATTGATTTTACTGCCTGCAGCAACGGTTCGCGCATTATAGGTTTTTTCATTTCATAGAGCGTGTCGAAATTTTTTATCATTTTAAGATAATACTCAGGTGCAATCTGATCACCGCCGGATATGGCGATGATCTTCACATCGGGCGACAGCAGCCGCAGCTCCATGATGGTTTGCACACCGCCCATCCCGGGCATGAGGATGTCGGTAATGACCAGGTCCTGCCGGTGTTCGTTGAAAATCCTGACCCCATCATCCCCATTGCACGCCTCATCCACTTCATACCCTTCGCGTTCCAACATCTGCCGGAGCACATCTCTGACTGAATTATCATCATCGATAATAAGGATTCGAGCCAAATCATGCCCCCCTAGCACCATTATTATATCAAGTCTTGTATGATTTGCAAATAACTGCTTTTATGAAGAACATATTCTTTTTAAGATGATAGTTGTCTTTTGTTGTAAGTCAACCGGGATTTTCTACAAATATGCTTTGAAATTGACAGTAAGTCTGTAATATCATCTCATCGTCAGAATTGAAAATACCAAAGGGGCCATATGGGAAGGATTGGTGCATTACTCGTTGTATTGTCCGCATCGATCTTTTCTGCATGCTCACATCTGGATAACGATGTTAAGCAGTGCTACACATGCACCAATCCGGTTGTCACTGTGCAGAGCTGTACCGCAGCCATTGATTCAAGACGGATTTTCGGGTTGAGGCTCGCCGACATGTATGTCCGCCGGGGGATCGCCCACGACAGCAATGGCGAGTATGACCGTGCGATCCCTGACTTCGACCAGGCCATTGCCCTGAACCCGTATTTATTCGAGGCCTTCTACAATAGGGGGTATGCCCTGGAGAAAAAGGACGAGCACGACCGGGCGATCAAGGATTTCGACCGGGCCATCCAGCTGGTCCCGGACCACGCCGCCACGTTCATCAACCGAGGTGTATCATATCGCAACAAGGGCGATTATGACCGTGCAGTAAAGGATTTCACCAAGGCCATCGAAATTAATCCAACGTTATTCACCGCCTATTACTCTCGAGGGTATACCTTCGAATTAAAAGGCGAACACGACCGCGCAATGACGGATTTCGACCAGGCCCTTGCCCTGAACCCGAAATTCCCACGCGTATTCATCACCCGTGGTTTCATTGAAGAAAGCCGCGGCGAATACAACCGGGCCATCCTTGACTATGACCAGGCCATAAGCCTGAGCCCGCGGTATTCCACTGCGTTTTTCAACCGGGGTAACGGCTATCTGCGCGGCGGCGAATTCGACCGTGCCATCAAGGACTACGATCAAGCAATTAAGGTCAATCCGAAATATGCAAATGCCTTCAATAACCGGGGTAATGCTTATCGCGGCAGGGGTGAGCACGATCGAGCGGTTTTGGATTACAACCAGGCAATAGACTTGGATCCATACGATGCAAATAAATTCAAGAGCAGGGGTATTGCCGGATTCTGTATGGGGCAGTTCGGTTCTGCCTTGCAGGACCTGGAAAAAGCAATGCAATTGAAGCCCGAAGATCCCTACGCGGTTATCTGGCTGTACCTGACCCGGGTCAAGCTGGGTGGAGATGCGAAGGGTGAACTGGCAAAGAACGCGGCACAGCTGAACCTGCAGGTATGGCCGAAAGAGGTGATCGGCCTGTATCTGGGGAAAACAACGAAAGAGACAGTACTCTCTTCTGCAAAAAACCCTGATCCGAAGAAGGAACAAGAAATTCGGTGCGAGGCCTTTTTCTACCTTGGCGAGGAGGCGTTGATACAAGGCAGAAAGCAAGATGCCAAGGTGCTTTTCCGAAAGGCCCGTGATACGAAGGTTACGCACTTTATTGAATACATCGGTACCGAGGTTGAGCTGAAGCGGCTGGTGCCATAACGGATCAAGTCTTTACTCATCATAACGCATAATCCAGTATAAGACCATCAAGCATACCCAGAATGGCTGTCCTATATATGCGCCTGAGTCTGTTTGGAATCCCGGATAGCTTCCTCTGCCAGGATCTCGCCGCCACGGCTTATGACGATGTGTTTCATGGGGATGTTCACCCCGGAGCGTTTTAACGCCTCGATTGCCGCATGTACAAGCCCTGTACAGCACGGGACCTCCATATGAACCACCGTGAGCGATTTCGGTGTGGCCTGGGCAAGGATCTCGGCAAGGCGCGAATGTGCTTTTCAACATCGTCCAGTTTGGGGCAGGCAATGGCCACGGTCCTGCCCTTAAGGAGCTTGTTGTGCAGCGTGGGGCTGGCAACCCCGCAGCAGTCGGCCATGAGCAGCATGTCGGACCCTTTCAGGAACGGGGCTGCAGGCGAGAGGAGCTGGAGCTTTACCGGCCAGTGTCCCAGCTGAGAGTTCATTTCAGCACACGGAGTTTTCTTCCTGGCCGTTGGACAATTTATTCGGGGTGAGGGTCATGATGGATGATGAAGGGCAGCCACAGGCCAGCGTGGCCGGGCCGGACTTAACAGCACCATGTGGCTGTTTCGTGCGCAGGTGTTGCTCCACGGCTTCTTCGTTGAATTCATCGGCCTCGCGCTCGATAATTGTCAATGCACCTTGCGGGCATTGGCCGATACAGGCGCCGATGCCGTCGCACAGGATATCGCCTACAAGCCTTGCCTTTCCGTCAATGAGCTTCAGGGCACCTTCAGCGCAGCCAAGGATACACAGGCCGCACCCATCGCATTTATTCTCATCGATCTCAATGATCTTCCTAGTCTTCTTCATGCCGGTCTCCCTTTTCGTTCATTATGCAGCCCTTATAGGTGCTTTGTCAGGCGAAATCCTTGACCTGGGTCAAGCCATTGCACTTGCTCTTATTATCAGGAATAAGTAAGCTGTCTTCATGGAACTGCGCGTCTTGTTCAGGCAGACCGAACTCTTCAAAGGCATGAGCGAAGATGCCCTGGCCAGGCTTGCCGCCAAGGGGAAACAGCGCCGCTTCGAGCAGGGGGACACCCTGTTCGTGGAGGGGACAAAAGGCTCTGAATTTTTCCTGCTCACACAAGGGGATGTCCGCCTCTACAAGACATCGCCGGAAGGCCAGGAGATAGTGCTGCGCATCATCAGGCCGGGCGAGATCTTTGCCGAAGTGGTCATCTTCGAGGACACCACCTATCCTGCAAGTGCGGCTGCATTATCGGCAGGCAGCGTTTTTGCCATAGGCCGGGCCTCCTTTGCAGAGCTGCTGGAGGATAACCGGTTCCGCAACGAGTTCATAACCATGCTCATGAAGAAGCAGCGATACCTCACCGAACGCATCCTCTACCTCACGACCTATGCCGTGGAGGAGAGATTTTTCCGGTTTCTCATTGAACACTACGGCACAAGCGGGGTTTACCGGGTGGATATGGCCAAGAAGGACATAGCATCAGCCATCGGCACCATCCCCGAGACGCTCTCAAGGCTCATCAACAGGCTGAAAGGGCTGGGTGTGCTTTTATGGGAGGGCAACACATTGACAGTGGACAAGGACTTTCTTGAGAATTTCATGGAAACAGGCGAGATCAGGTCAACAAATAAGTACGGTTCATCTTGAGTAAACATACCCGGATCTTTTAACCCGGGTTTTGCAGTTAAGAGGAGTAAAAAAACTTGATCCGTTAAAAACCTCAATCTTGCAGCCTGGAAGGACCGGGAAATTAACATGCCGCAAAGGCTGCAAAATTGAGGTTTTTAACGGACCTATTTAAAAACAGTTTCCATGGTTAAACATCTCCGAGCCCGGGTTCCTCGCCTGGTCTCCATACCCTGATCCCCTCGGCCAGGAACAACCCTTCGACGGCATCCAGCTCGGAATCCGTAGGTACGCGTATATCAGGACCCTCCGGGAGCCCCAGCCACCGGCGTTTACCATCCCCCATGGGGTGGAAGGGCACTATGGTCAGGAAGGATATCCCGAGCCCGTTGAGAAAGCCTGCCCAGCCCTTTACATTTTCCTGTCCGTCTGTCATACCCGGCACCAGAGGAAGGCGTGGCCTGACAGGAGGGCCCTCCTGCCTGCCCCAGGCCTCCGCAAGGGACTTCAGGTTCTGTTTGATCTCCGTGTTGCTCACCCCGCATAACAGCCTGTGCCGGGACTCGTCATAGACCTTGATGTCGAAGAGCACGAGCTGAAGCTCCTGAAGGAGGGGCTGCAGCCTCTCCGGATTGAAGTATCCACAGGTCTCCAGGGCGACTTCAATGCCTTCGGCGCGCAGCGACCTCGCCAGCCTGGCAGCAAATTCCGGATAGAGCGTCGGTTCCCCTCCGGTAAAGGTCACGCCGCCTCCGGAGGTCCTGAAAAGGGGAAACTCGGGTCTGAGTTCCTCCACGATTTCTTCGGAAGTCAGGGGGATGCCGAAGCGCGTCATGGCGCCCGAAGGGCAGCTGTCAATACAGGTAAAGCAGTATCTGCATTGTTCGGCATCCCTTTTCCCCACGTGGGCCAATGCGTTCCCCGGGCAGTTTTTTACGCACCTTGTGCAGTTGATGCAAAGATGCGATTTGAAGGCTATGTCGACTACAGGCTTCCAGGATTCGACGTTCTGGCACCAGACACAGCGCAGGGGGCAGCCTTTGAAAAAGACCAGGCTCCGCATCCCCGGACCGTCATGGAGGCAGAAATGCTGCAGGGAGAAGATGAGCGGCTCAGGTGATGCCATGGGCCGTTCTCTCGATGATCTCGTCCTGCACATCGGCCTGGAGGTCGTTGAAATAGGCGCAGTACCCGGCCACGCGCACCACGATCCCCGGGTAGGATGCAGGGTCGTTTTTCGCAGCCTTTAGTGTCTCGGCATCGAGGATATTGACCTGGACCTGCATTCCCCCCTGATCGAAATAATTTTTAAAAAGGTCATCAGTGCCTTACACCCCGTCTCCCCCTGGACCATCTTCCTGTCGAACTTCAGGTTCAGGGCATGGCAGTTCATCCATTTTCTGCTGTCCAGGGACGCGGCCGAACGCAGCACCGCCGTGGGGCCCAGGCGCTCGGCCCCGTCCGCCGGGGCGAGGCCGTTGGAGAGGCGCTTTCCGGCGGGCCTGCCGTTGGGCAGTGCGCCGGTAACCTTGCCGAAGCCGATGTGGCAGGTCATGGAATAGAATCCCGGCACGTATTGCCCGCCCCGCGTGTTCTTGTGGGCCCAGAGCGCATCGGCGAAGGCGTCGGCTGCGAGCTGGGTCATCCGGTCCGCCTCGGGAATGCCGTTGCCGTAGCGGGGGAGCTTGGTGGCCAGCTCGAGGCGCAGGTCTTCATGGCCACGAAGTTGTCCTTGAGGATGCCCACGAATTCCTCCAGGCCGAAGCGCTTCTCATCAAAGACCATCTTCTTCAGGGCGTAGAGGGAGTCGCCCGCATCGGCGAGGCCTGCAGCCTGGACGGAGGTGTAATCGTAGAGGCCGCCGCCCCAGGTAACGTCCTTGCCCTTTTCCAGGCAGCCCTGGGTGATGATGGAGTTCACCGGGGTCGGCCGGGCCGTGCGATAGACCTCCTCCAGCCAGCCGATCACCTTCACCATGTCGTCGACCCCGTGGCGGACCTGGGTGCGGAAGGCTTCAAGCACATCTTCAAAGGTCTTCATGGAAGATGCCGGCGGTGTTGCTGCACCGAAGCGGCTGCGGCCCTCTATCCTGGCCTTGCCGTGAAAGCGGCAGCCCTCGTTCAGGGCCAGCTCCAGACAGAGGGGCAGGTTGAAGAGCGCGGCGTCCGAGGAGTTGTAGGTGCGCCCCTGGCTCGCCATCTCCACGCAGCCGATGACGGCGTAGTCCCGGGCGTGTTCCTCAGTCATGCCTGCCTCTTTGAGTGCCCTGACCACTGCCGTGTCCCCGAAGAGAGAGGGTCGGCTGGTGCCCATCTGGAGAAGCTCCACGCTCTTGTGCAAGAACCAGTCGGGCGTGGCGGGATGGATGCGGACGTGGACCGCCGGTTCGCGGGTCAGGACCTGGGCATAGGCGTCCAGGATAAGACCGGAAAGCTCGTTGGTCACGTCGTTTCCCTTCGCGTCCGTGCCCCCAAGGTGAAGGCCTGGGCGACCCCGATGCCACTGAAGAACTGGTCGACCCTCTGGGAGTAGAGCGGTATGGTCTCGCAGGTCTTCAGACAGAAACCGGCGGTCATCTCCGTGGCCTTCTCGGGCGTGAGCCTGCCCTGTTCGATATCCGCGCGATACAGCGGCAGGAGGACCTGGTCCATCCGGCCGAAGGAGAGGCCCTGCTCGAAGTCTTCCAGGTTCAATGCCACGTGGACAAGCCAGGTGGCCTGCAAACCCTCCAGGTAGGTCCGGGCCGGTTCAAAGGGGACCCTGCGGCACGCCTTCGCCGATTCCAGGAGTTCGATCTTTCTCCATTCAGGAACACCCGGCCGGGAGGCCATATTCTGTGCCTCGTGAGCCAGATTTTCCGCCATCTTCCTAATGCCGTCGATCGTGATGACCACCGAGCGGAAGAAGGCCCTCTGATCGGCATCAAGAGGGGAGCCGTCCGCAAGCCTGCCCTCCTCCAGCCTTTGTCGGCCTCTTCATAAGGGCGGCACAAGCCTTCATGGACGACCATCCGGTAGTTTCCCACCTGATGTCCCACGCCAGCCTCCTCGGTGATGAAGTGGCGCTTGGCCCGGAAGAAATCCAGAAAATAGGAAATGCGCCCGGGCTTGAGGAGCGCTTTTGCTCCGACGCTTTTGAATGCGTTTCTGAGTCCTATGAAAAGGAGTTCCGCGGTCTCCCTGCCGCTTAACTTCAGGGGTATGGTCCGTTTCCCCAGCCGGAAGAAGTCCTCAAGGATGTTGATGGACCCTCCCTCGATGTAATAATTGGCGGCAATGCGCTTGGAGGTCATGTTGCCGATGATGAGTTCACCATCGTAGATGCGGGGCGTGCGATGGGAGAATATATAGTTCAGCGCCAGGGCGCGCTGCACCAGGGAGTGCTCCGTTCTGGCGCTTTGGTGGCCCTGTCTGGACCTATGGAATTCCCCCAGGAGCCTCGGCCTCTCAAGACAGATCGAGTACGGGGTGGAAAACAGCTCCGCCCTGATGGAGGCAATACGCGGTGTGGGGCTTACGAACCCCCCGATCGGGGCTGCAGCTTTTGAGGCCTTGGTCTTCGTGACATGAGGAAATGTAGCCATAGGACGATTCCCTCCTTTTAAGAGAAGCTGGAGACGGATATGCTTTTCAGACGGGTGTATTAAAACACAGCACCATGAGCTATTACAACAATATACTTATTGCCTTTGGCGGGTTGTGTTCCCACTGCCAGCTTTATTTGCGGTCGGTTCCGCATTGCCAGCACGTAGTGAACTGGGGCTCGAGCATTTCACCGCATTTGGGACAGTGCCAAAGTTTGCCGATGATGACATGTGAACCGAATCCCTGCTCATAGCGTGAGACGATTCCCAATGCCTTTTCCAGTTGGCTATCTTCCCGAATCCAAACCGATGGGAGGGTGTCCTCTGTTATTGCGAGTGCACCCAAGGCACCAAAGAGCGCTTCTCCTTGTAGTTCCGATTCTATGCCTTCCAACTCCAGAAGGTTTTTCACCAGATGCGCTTCTGTGGGATGTCGTGCGATAAATACTTTTTTCACAGCTGATCTCCAAAAACCCGACGTTCAAAATAACTGGTCTGCGCAGCTTTTCGGGCAGGTCCGGTCCATTGTTGAGTTAGGGGCGGTCATTGGCACCACCTATCTCAGCTTGCCCATGATTGCCCTAATTCCCTGTGCAGGGGCGATGCAACTCTTAGGGTCCAGGCTGAGATCAAATGCCTGGTTGAGAACCTCCATCACGATCCTCTCGGGCTTGACGGAATTCCCTCGTACCTTCAGCCCAAAGATGATGTCTGTGGCCTCGGTACGGTATCCATCAAGGTCTGTAACTTTTTTTGCAGCCTCCCCCAATGGATTCCACTGGGCAAGAATGTTAGCCACAGCAGTGATTTGTTCTTCGTTCATTTTAGCCCCCCCGTGAGCTGGACACAAGCCCGCCCATAATTCCTGATAGGCATGACTTGTTCTCCGGCATTACTACAAAGCTATGGGTGTGAGCGTATATATTCGCGCAATACGACTTGCAGACTTTAAATCGCCTTTTTGTAAAGCTGATCTTACATCATCTAATTTCTGAGCATCAGTCAGAGAAAGATATGGAGACCAGCCTTTATCAGTTTCGATGAGCTCAATGTCAACCTCAGCAACGTATCGACCTTCATGAATAAGTTTTGTGTTATGTCTTTTCATTTTTTCTTTCTCCTGAGGAAATCATTTGACCACTTCTTTGGGTCTGGTCTGTATGCAGTGACTAAGACAGCTGGTGATGATTCCCCTTTGGGTATTCCCCATACAGTATGAATAGGTTTTGATTGCGCATCTTTTTGCAATAACAATACACAAGGACCCTTGGGATAGTCTGGATATTCTTCTATTACTATTGCAGTATTCACGCTCTCCATAATGTCTCTAATGAAAACATTATCCTCGGCCAGTTCGTCATAACCATGATCCGAGATCAGTACCTCCTTCTTTTCTATGAGGCTAAGAATTATATCAACAATTGTACTCACAAAGAAATATTAACTCCTTTTGCTGTTATTAACAATGGGCATCATAGAATAGTCTTTCATGAGCCCCCATCCGTCATGTTCTACGGAATCTTATTCTGCATTGTCTCGTTAAACAGATCCGCTACTTCGCCCCAGCAAGATCCAGGATCGGCGCTTATTCTTTTTATCATTTCTTCAAACGCGCTCCACATTGTCTCCGTGATCATCTCATAGGAGTGTCCCCAGAAGGAGAAGACCCCGCACTTCCTGGCGTTCTCGTAGCGCAACCACAGGTCAGGGGCGAGAAAATGGCAACATGGATGGAACGCCATGGGGTTTTCCGGGGGATACGGGTAATCAACGGAGTGTGCGGTTCTTGCGTATACGTGGCCGGCCTCGTGGACCAGCTGCATGACCGCTTCGCTGTATGAGCCAAACGGGTAGGCAAATCCGAGCACCCCCTGAGCGAAAAACTGCTGCAGGCGCTCGCGGCCTTCCACAATGTCATACCGCGCTGCCTCTATGGCTATTTCATCGAGTCGCGGGTGCGTCAGGCTGTGGTTGGCGATGGTGAAACCTTCATATACTTCTCTCATTTCATTCCACCCGAGTCGCACGACTTCGGTGCCCATGTGTATCCAACTCATCCTGCGCTGTTTCTCGTGCAGGCCGGCATTCAGATTGAATGTGGCCTTGGCGTCGTATCGCCTGAGGATGTCCGTGAGCCTGACATCCGTGGTCACGCCGTCATCCCAGCACTGCACTACTTTCATAATGCCGGTATTCATCCTCGGTTGTCTCTCCGGGGCAATCTCCAGAGCTGCGAGATGAGCATGCCGCAGAACATGAGGCTGCAGCCTGTCATGGCCCGGGGGGTGAGGACCTCGTCCAGGATAATCCATCCGCCTATGGCCGCAAAGACCGCTTCAAGGCTCAGGATGATGGCGGCGTGAGCAGGGCGGGCCTTCTTCTGGGCAACCACCTGGAGTGTGTATGCCACGCCTACGGACATTATGCCGCCATAGAGGATAGGTGCGGCTGCGGATGTGTACATGGCTAAAGTGTTTTTTTCAAAGATGATGGAAGTAATCAGACTGAGGATGGAGCACAGGGTGTATTGCAGGATGGCTATCTTCAGCGGGTCCTGCCTTGGAGAGAGCCATCCGATGATGTGTACGTGGCAGGCCCAGAAAAAGGCGCCCATGAGCACCAGCAGGTCACCGGATGATATGGTGAAATGCTCGGTGACACTCAGGAAGTACATACCCATGGCAGCAAGCACTGCTCCGATCCAGGTGCCCGTATGGGTACGGTGTTTGAGTGCGATTCCGATAATGGGCACGAGGACAACATAGAGCCCTGTTATGAAGCCTGCATTTCCTGCGGTGGTGTAGACCATGGCCACCTGCTGGAGCGATGCGCCGCAAAAGAGGATGAGTCCGGCTGCCAGACCGCCAGAAAGACTCTTGAGAGAGAAGAGGCCCGGATTACCTGATGGTGCGGCCCCAGTACGCAAACCGTTTCTCAAGACAAAGGGCAGCAGCACCAGGCAGCCCAGAGCGAAGCGTACGCCATTGAATCCGAACGGCCCCACATACTGCATGCCAAGACGCTGCGCCACAAAGGCAAAACCCCAGATGAACGCTGTGGTTAGCAGGAGGCTGTCCGACTTCAGAGTCTGGCTGCCCTTGAGAGTTGATGTCATGATACGTTTCTCTTTAAGCCGATCTTCCGCCGGGCAGGCCCGATGGAGCATGGCAGCAGCAGTTAAGGAAAACTTCCTGCGGCCTTATGATGCGACTTACCCGGCCGTTACTATCAAGTCAAGGGCGTAAATCCTCTTAAGAAAGGCTTTTCAGGTCTTCAGGTCTGTCCTGAGAGTCTCATACTGCTCTTTTGTTATCTCGCCTTTCGCATAGCGTTTTTTTATGATTTCCAAAGCGGTGTCCGGGTCTGTAAGAGCCCCGTGTTTGTGCCTTGCATTCCTGGCAATAAGGTAAACCGCAACGATAAGGAGGATGAGAAGGGGTATCATCATGAAGTGACCCGGGTGCCACATATATCCTCCCGGGCCGCTGCCGCCGAAGTAACCATATCCCGGGCATTGTCCGTAAAGGCTGTACAGGGATGATCCATACTGTACTAACTGGTTGTATGCATTGATTATACTTTCCATAGAAGATCCACCTCTTTCTTAGTAGTTGTGCCTTTTGTATGGTCTGCACTGCATAAAGTCCAGGCAGGGGTATGCCGATGAATTCAGGACAGAATAAAACAGGCAGTCTTCACAAGCGGCTTATCATGATATATGGTTGGCCGCGATTGGTTTCTTTCAAGGTTTAAAAAAGGGGATATGCTTCATGAAAGCACCTAGTTCATCGGATCTTTTGCAGGCTGAGAAGCAGATTATGGCAGGGGTTTACGGCAGGCTCAACAACCGTTACCGAAGGCGTTTCCCGGCCGAGACCGTATCGGCCCTGGCACGCGCCGTTACGTGGGTCCTCTTCAATATTGAACCTGAAGATGAGGCTGCCCTTCAATTCACATCGGTTTATCAAGACATAATCGATGCCGAAATAAAGAATCTCATGGAAGATGAGGAAATCAGAAGGGTCGTCACCGACACAGTCGTGCTCAAGGCCGTGTTTTTACACCGGCAGCAGGGCTGTAAAAGCGATTCCTACATGAAGACAATCGAGCACCTGAAGCGCTCCGGCATCTTCCTTGAAGGAGAGAATCCGCCTACTCCCAAGGGCTATATCGAAATGGCCAAGGAGTTTTATACGGCAACACCGTGGTAAAGCATGTGCAGTAAAAGTTTTTAATGCTCGGTAGATTGTCTTTCATCACATAGATATCCTGTGATATTAACTGGTGGTACTGCCCTTATTATAAGGGGCTGAGAATATAATCTAAAGTTCGAATGTGAGACACCATGTTCCCGATCCGTGATGACAATCCGACATTAAGCACTGCATGGGCGACATTCTTCATCATCGGGCTGAATATCGCTGCCTGGATACTTCTCCAGGGCTTTGGCATGTACCCGGAGCTCCCCATGTCTCTATGTAAATACGGGGTAATCCCCGGAGAGCTGTTAGGGACAGTCCCACCTGGTACCACTGTACCTCTTGGTTACGAGATTTCCTGTATCGTACAGGGTGCCCATAACTGGTACACCATCTTTTCCCACATGTTCATGCACGGAGGCTGGTTGCATATTATCGGCAACATGTGGTTTCTGTATATCTTCGGCGACAATATCGAGGATGCAATGGGATCGGGCAGATTTATCCTGTTCTACCTGGCATGCGGGCTCGCGGCAGTGGTGGTCCAGATGGTTGCGAACCCGGCGAGTGCAATTCCCATGGTTGGGGCATCGGGCGCCATCAGCGGGGTCATGGGGGCATATATCATCCTGTTCCCAAGGGCTCCGGTGCATATGCTCGTGTTCTTCGGGTTCTTCTTTACCCGCATCGTGGTGCCGGCCTTTTTCATGCTGGGCTACTGGCTCCTCCTCCAGCTTTTCGGCGGGTTCTTCTCTCTGGGGGCGTGCTTCCGGCGGGGTGGCCTTCTGGGCCCATGTGGGCGGTTTCGTTGCCGGCATGCTTTTGGTCCTTCCTGTCTGCAATTCCGAGAGGACGGCTGCCTGCCGTGCGCGCAGGGGCGTTCTGGACGGCATGGTGAGAAGGGTGAAGTAGGTCCGGGCCTCAGGTTAAATCCGGATCTTGCGTTTGGATGTATCCATCAATACTTTAGGCACTTAAGGTAACCTTGAGCATAGAATTCATTACAGCCATGGTAGTGCTTTTTTTAATAGGTCCGTTCAAAACCTTTATCTTGCAGCCTCGAAGGACTGATAAAATCTGCGTTCCTCAAAGGCTGCAAGATAAAGGCTTTGAACGGAAAAAGGTTTTTGCGCATCTCAAACGCAGAATCTACGGTTTATGCAATTATCAGATTGATTAAACGGTCCGGCTTCTATAATATTTTGCGGTTACTTTGATAGAGAGAAGGAGTTGCTCCATGAGTACAGGCATCAAACACGAACGGCTTAACAAGTGGGTTTCCGAAGTGGCTGACATGTGCATGCCCGAATCGGTCATCTTGTGCGACGGAAGCAAAGACGAATACGACCGCCTCATGGCGGGCATGGTTGCAAGCGGCAGTGCAATCCCGCTCAAGAAGCGGCCCAACAGCTTCCTTTTCCGCTCGGACCCGAGCGATGTCGCCAGGGTGGAAGACCGCACGTACATCAGCACGCCTGATAAAAATGAAGCAGGCCCAACCAATAACTGGGTCGACCCGGCAGAACTGAAACAGACCATGAAGGCCCTTTACAAGGGATGCATGAAGGGCAGGACCATGTATGTGATCCCGTTTTCCATGGGGCCCATCGGGTCGCCCATCAGCAAGATCGGCATGGAGATCACGGACAGCCCCTATGTGGTGTGCAACATGCACATCATGACAAGGGTGGGGACAAAGGTTATGGAGGCCCTGGGCACGGACGGTGAATTCATCCCCTGCGTCCATTCCGTGGGCGCACCGCTGGAGCCGGGGCAGAAAGACGTCCCGTGGCCCTGTGCACCCATCGAGAAGAAGTACATCAGCCATTTCCCGGATGAAAACCTCATCTGGTCATATGGTTCCGGATACGGCGGCAACGCGCTGCTTGGCAAGAAGTGCCTGGCCCTGCGCATAGCATCCGCCATGGCTAAGAGGGAAGGGTGGATGGCCGAGCATATGCTCATCTTGCGCCTGACAAACCCCGAGGGAACCCAGTTCCATATCGCAGCGGCCTTCCCGTCGGCCTGCGGCAAGACGAATCTGGCCATGCTCCAGCCCACCATTAAAGGCTGGAAGTGTGAGACCATCGGCGACGACATCTCCTGGATGAAAATCGGCCCTGACGGAAGGCTCTATGCCATCAACCCCGAGGCAGGGTTCTTCGGCGTGGCGCCAGGGACCTCCTATAATTCAAACCCCATGGCCATGGATACCCTGCACGAAAACTGCATCTACTCCAACTGCGCACTCACCGACGATGGCGACATCTGGTGGGAGGGAATGGACGGCGAGCCCCCTGCTCCACGCCATCGACTGGAAGGGCCGCGACTGGACGCCTGAGAGCAAGGAGGTGGCAGCCCATGCCAATGCCCGCTTCACCGCACCTGCCGGACAATGTCCTGTCATCTGCGCCGACTGGGAGAAGCCCGAGGGCGTGCCCATCGACATCTTTGTCTTCGGCGGCAGGAGGGCAGGGGTAGTGCCGCTTGTGAATGAGGCATTCAATTGGGACCACGGTGTATTCCTGGGTGCGACCGCTTCGTCGGAGACAACGGCGGCCAATATCGGAGACATCGGGGCGCTCAGGCGCGATCCGTTTGCCATGAAGCCGTTCTGCGGCTACAACATGGGCGACTACTTCCAGCACTGGCTGAACATGGGCGACAAGCTGGGCAAGAATGCCCCGCGTATCTTCTATGTGAACTGGTTCCGCAAAGGCGTGGCAGGTAAGTTCCTCTGGCCGGGCTTCGGCGAGAACTCAAGGGTATTGAAGTGGATGTGCGACCGCATCGACGGCAAGGCTTCTGCTCGTGAAACCTCCATCGGCCTGATTCCTGAGGAAGAAGACCTTGACCTGAAGGGCCTGAACATCCCGCAGGAAAACCTGCACGAGCTCCTGAAGGTCGACGTGGATGTGTGGAAGGCCGAGATGCCGAGCCTGGAGGAGCACTTTGCCCAGTTCAAGGACAGGCTGCCCCAGCGCATTATGCAGCAGCTCGATGCCCTGAAAGAACGGCTGAACAAGTAGAGAAAAAATACCATAGGCAGGGGCCGTGCGTGATTCAGCAGGTGGTAGTGCGGTCCCTGCTTTTTTTATCCAGTTATCTGACTTTTATCCCAGATTTTATGCTTGAAGAGGTGTAAAAACCTTTTTCCGTTCAAAACCGTTATCTTGCAGCCTTTGAGGCATGCAGATTTTATGGGTCCTTCTCGGCTGCAAGATAACGGTTTTGAACGGACCTGTTTAACAAAAGCAAAACCATAGTCTATGGCTAAAGCCACCTGAAGTGCATTGAGTATGCATAGGTACATTCAATTTCAGAATCCGGATTTACGAGCCTTATTGACTCCATGTGCCATTGGATTGTATGACAATAAGACGAGAAAGGAGATACGTGGATTTGCACCCTGCCATTACACCGTTTGATGAAGCAGTACGCTTCAGGAGGCAGCGCCTTGAAGAGGCGGCATCCAGCGGCAGGAAGGTCATCGGCTATTTCTGCACCTATACCCCTGTGGAGATCATCCATGCCGGCGGCTTTATCCCGGTGCGCATCTGGGGAGGGACCGGCCGGATTGAGAAGGCCTATTCGCTGGTGCCGAACTTTATCTGTCCGTACATGAGGCTTTCCCTGGAAGGGGCCTTGAACAACGAGTTCTCGTTTCTGTCCGGGATCGTGCAGGGGTACACCTGCGATGTGGCCTGTGGTGCCGTGAATATCTGGAAGGATAACTTCAGCCTGGAGCTCTGCCACAGCCTGCCTTTACCCTATAACGACAACCAGGATGCACGGGAATTCCTGCGGGCCGGCATTGAGGAGCTTGCCTGCAAGCTGACACGGATCGGGGGCAGCCTCACGGATGAATCGCTGAAAGACTCGCTTGAGCTTTATGAAGAGATAAGGACGATCCTTGCATGGTTATTTGAAATGACGTGCCCAGGGCAACCTGCCGCTTACGTGCCGGTGATGTCCTGAGCGTTGTGCAGGCGTACTTTGTCACCCCGCCTGAAGAGTACCTGGAAATGCTCAAGGCCTTGATGGTGTACCTGAAGGGCGCCCCGGTATCAATAACCCCAGGGAATACCGGTCCTCGTATCGGGCAGCGTCGTAGAGGATGCACAGGCCTTTACGATCATGGAGGGCCTTGGCTTCAAGGTCGTTGCCGATGATCTCTGTACGGGCCGGCGTGGCTTCATACCGATAGCCGGTCTCGGGGAGACGCCCATGGAGCGTCTTATAGACAGGATCATGAACAGGTTTCCCTGCCCCTCACGGTCGCACCCCAGGGAGAGGGTGCCGCTCCTCCTGGAGCTCATCAGGGCATCCCATGCAAAAGGGGTCATCTTCGTATTTCAGAAGTTCTGCACGCCGCACCTGGCGGACCACCCCAAGGTTGCACAAGGGTTGAAAGATGCAGGTCATCCCCAGCATAGCAATCGAACTCGATGAGTCCGGGCTCATGGAGGCGCAGGTGGCAACAAGGCTGGAGACCTTCTGGGGCATGTTGAGGCAATAAGATGGAGACGAACCGGAAGTCCACGAAACGCTTGAATACGGCCAGAGACCTCACAAAAGTGGTGGCGGAATACTACCTGGAGTGCCACCAGGCCAAGGCCTCGGGCAAGCCCGTCGGCTGGATGCCCCCCATGAACGGGGCCATAGAGGTATTCTATGCCATGGACCTGCAGCCGGTCTTCCCGGAAAACTGGTCGCCCGTGTGCGCGGCCTTCGGGCTGACGCCCGAGCAACTTCGATATCTCCGAGCGCATGGGCTATTCGGGCGATCTGTGCGGTTATCTGCGCAATATCGTGGGCTATGTGCATGGTGACATGAACGGTCCGGCTGTCCCGCTGGGCGGCCTGCCCGAGCCGGACATGGTCATGTCCTTCGGCGGCGGGTGCATTCCGGCCATGAAGATCTTCCAGATCATGGAAGGGCGCTTTCCCAGCGGCAAAGGTCTTCAGGGCGGATGTGCCCCAGGTGGCAGTGGAGGACATCCGCGACCACCATGTGGCCTATGCGGTGAGCGAGATACACCGGCTCATAGATTTCCTTGAAAGGACAACCCGACAGAAGGCTCGATATGGCAAGGCTCGCCGACGTGGTAGAGCTCTCGGACAGGGCATGCCTGCTCTGGGACGAGATCATGTCGTTCCGCCGGTTCATACCCACCCCCATCTCGGCAGCCGAGATCGGCATCATGTTCGTCATGGTCACCAGGCAGGGTACGCAGATCGCCGTGGACTTCCTCACCCGGGTGCGTGACGAGGTCAAACAAAGGGCAGCCTCGGGCATCGGAGTCATCGAGAACGAGAAGATCAGGCTCTTCTGGGACAACATCCCTCTGTGGTACAACATGGGTCTGTTCAACTACTTCGAAAAGATGGGCGGCGTGATGGTTGCCGAGACCTATTCTGCAGCCTGGTCGCTCCGGCTTGACACGAAAGATCCCATCGAGGCCCTTGCACGGAAGAGCCTCATGTCGTATTCGCTTGTCTCGTGCCTGTCCATTGATCGCCGCAAGGAGATGGTGCTCAAGGCCTGCCGTGACTACAAAATCGACGGGGCCGTGTTCCACCAGAACAAGTCGTGTGCGCCCATCACCCTTGGCCAGGCGGACATCCGCAAGGCCTTATCCGATGAACTCGGCATCCCTTCCATCACCATTGATGCCGACCATATGGACAGCCGCAACTTCTCTTTTGCCCAGTTTCAGACCAGGGCTGACGCGTTCATGGAGATGCTGCTCCAGAAAAAGCAGGGTTGAAAAAGCGGGTTCTTTTTATAAATCCGGATTGTGCGTTTAAGGAGTGTAAAAACTTGGTCCGTTCAAAACCTTTATCTTGCAGCTTTTGAGGAACGTTAGTTTTATCAGCCCTTCAAGGCTGCAAGATAAAGGTTTTGAACGGATCTATGAAAAAAAGCACTACCATGGTCGTAATGAGTTCTATTCTTAAGTTCACCTGAATCGCACGCAATGCCTATGGATTGTTAATCTTGAATTTGACCGAGGCCTTTGTATCACCTTCAATAATCAGTATGGCTCCATACGATCCCTTGGGAAGGTCATTGAACCACCACCATTTGGTCCAATTCTCAGGAACATAATCCTTGTATGTCTTCACGACAGTTCCTGTAGAAAGGTCACTTATCCGAACCGTTACATTATGCCCGCCACAGCCTGTAACAACCACTGCGGGTATTTCGCCTGCAGCGTATTGATCTACCCGCATAGTATAGTTACCGGCCTTAACATCAACCTGACGGGACATGTGTATGTCCTGGGGAACAGCAGCACAGCCGAACATGAATACTACTGATATGAATACGAGAACGGATGATAATAGTTTTATCATAGTGTCTCCTTTCATGATTCCTATGATAGCACAAACAGCTATAAAACTTAAAAAAATCCTCAATAGCATTTTTTCTCCTAAGTCTTCCTGATTTGAACAGGGTGTGAGATAATTACGGGGAGTTGACACAAGCCATACTCCATGACAGATGAGGGAAGACGAGAAGGTATATGCGCCGGGAGGCATATGGACAGGCAGGAGAAACTGAACCTTATTTATGATGCTGCTTTAAAGGTATTCTCACAGTATGGATACAAGAGGACCCGCGTGGAGGACATCGCCTCCGAGCTGGGCATGACCAAGGGAAACTTGTACCTGTATGCGAAGGACAAACGCGAACTGTACGAGAAGGCAGTATCTTACGGACTGCTCCGGTGGCAGGCAAAGGTGCGCGATGCCGTCAAAGGCATAGATGATGTGAAAGAACAGTTTGTCGCCATGTGCAAAAAGAGCTTTATGTATCTCTCCAGGGATGTGGCGCTGAGGACCATCCTTATCAACGACCCGTCCATCTTCCCCCTGTCCCCCAAGGAGGACAGGTTTGCCGAAATCAACCGGGCATCCATGGATATGCTCAAGACCTTGCTGAAAAAGGGAATGGATGAAAATAAATTCCGCCGGATCGACATCAAGTATGTAACCGACCTACTCTTTTCCATCTATGTCATGTTCATCATTAAGACCTACATCAAGTCAGAGGGCAAATCCACCCGCAGGATGTTCGATCAGGGCATGGACCTCATATTGAGCGGGCTTGTGAGTCGTGACGAATCTCATTCACAGGTATGACTATGGCGGTTAAATAGAATTTGTCTCTCAAAATAATATATGATAGCTCTTAATGAGATGTACCGGATGTTAAGATACTAGAAGGTGCCAGGAAGGGTATGAAGACAACAGCAGTAAAACCTATGAGATGCGAATTCGCCGACGAGGGGGTCTTGTGGATCGACAAGATCGCCACCGGGGTGGGCGTCATCATCTATAACCCCCAGCACAAATTTGCTGCAGGGTTCCACGTGCTGAGAGGGAAATCCAAAGGGCAACGGGCGGAGAACCCTGCGTACTTCGCCGATACGGTCATAGAGTATGCTGTCCAGGAATTTATGAAAAGAAGCATCCCGCTGAAGGTGTCGGTAGCCATTGCCGGAGGGGCCTCAATGCTTTCATCGAATGAGCAGAACGATGTCGGTGCAGGGCTGATTCATCAGGTGAAAGAGATGCTTGCAGACAAAAAGCTCGATGTAAAGATAGAAAACCTAGGCGGGACCAAGCTTCGCACCATGATCCTGAATGTGGATGAGGGCAAGATTAAAATATCGTGATGCATACGCCACAAGAATAATGAAATTATCTCAGGGATAGATGCTATGACGAATGGGATGATCCCGGGAACCACCGGATATACTGATGATTTGCCGGAGTTGCCTTTCCGTCCTACAAGGCCGGTAAGGGAACAAGATATGGGAGGTAGTATCAGATGAAGATTCGATGCCCGAAATGCTCAAAAGAATACATAATCCCTGATGAACGCCTTCAAGGAATAACGCAGAGTGTAACCATACCCTGCCCCAACTGCAAAGGTTCTATTATCCTGAAACCCAATAAGCAAAGTCAGACCCCGGCAGATAAGGACAAAGATCAGGGATCAACCCCGGATATCACCCCTTCCGACAGCGCAGACCTCAAAAAACGAATATTAGGAACATTGAAAGACCTGCCACCCATGCCTCAGGTGGCCCAGAAGGCACGGCAGGTGATCGATAACCCGGCGTCGAGCTTCTCTGATCTCGCCAAGGTCATCGAGACTGATCAGGCCATTGTCACGCGTATCCTGAAGATCGCCAACTCCCCGTACTATGGCCTTTCGGGAAAGGTGTCTTCAGTGCAGCACGCTTCGGTTGTGCTGGGTGTAAAGACCCTCATGGAGATCCTCAATCTCGCATGCTCCTCCGAGATCCTCGGAAAGACATTGACCGGTTATGACCTTGATGCCGGCGAGCTATGGGCGCATTCCCTGGCCGTTGCAGCCGGATCCCAGATCATTGCGCGCAAGGCGAACCCTTCTCTGGAGCAGGATGCCTTCTCAGCCGGGTTGATCCACGATGCAGGCAAGATCATCCTCGACCCTTATATCCAAGAGCGCAAAGAAACCTTCAAGGCCTTTGTGAATGAAGGCAAGGAGTCCTTCCTTGATGCTGAAAAGAGCCTCCTCGGCTTCGATCATGCCGAGCTTGCTTCAGATGCCTGCGAGCAGTGGCATATCCCGGCACAGATTGCATTTGCCATCAGACATCACCATGACCCCACCCCATCCAAGGGCGATATTCTCTCTTTCATAGTGCATATGGCCGATGCCATTGCAATGATGAGCGGTATCGGCTCAGGCATAGACGGGATGCTGTATCATATGCACAAAGATGCCATGACCATATTAAGGCTCAACACGGATGATATGACTGCAATCATGGGCCAGATAGCCGAATACGTGGATAAGACTACCCAGTGAGCAGGAAATATCTATTTTCCAGAGACCTGTATCCAACACGTAAGACATATAATCACATCATACACCTGGCAGTGAGGAGAACTCATGCCGGCCTTTGAACCGATTTCGCTTTCCAGGCAGCAAGAATATCTCATGATCATGAATGCTTCAACGGTGACGGCATCCGACTACAGCTTCATCAATCTGTGGGCATGGGCAGAAGAATATGGCCTTTCCTGGGCATGGGACGACGGACTCGTATGGATAAAACAGTCCAGACATGAGCCTTGTCTGTGGGCCCCAATCGGACCTTGGGATGGTGTTTCATGGCCCGGAGTATTCAATAACCCAGAAGTATCTGAGCTTCCCTTTACCCGGGTCCCTGAAGACCTCCTTTTCCAATGGGATTGCAACGTTGCCCGGCAGGGTGCAGGTAGAAGAGGCCCGGGAACTGTGGGACTACCTCTATGCCGTATCCGAACTCGTGGACCTTTCAGGCAGCAAGTTCCATCGCAAGAAGAACCTGTTAAACAAGTTCAAGAAGAGGTACCCCTTCTTGTATCATGACATCACCCCATCTCACATACACACGGTCCTTGCAATGCAGGAAGAATGGTGTGTCTGGCGGGACTGCGAGTCTACTGAAATGCTGGCTGCTGAAAACCGCTGCATCAGGCGGGTGCTGGAGGCCTGGGAAGATCTGTCAGGCATAAAGGGTGCGATCATTTCTGTCGATGACAGGCCTGCAGCATTCACGGTTGCAGAGGTGTTCAGGGAAGATTCGCTGCTCATCCACTTCGAAAAAGGCCTTCATGATTATTCCGGCATATATCAGGCCATCAACCAGATGTTTCTTGAACATAACAACTCGTATTCCCTGGTGAACAGGGAGCAGGACCTGGGTGATGAGGGCCTGCGCCAGGCCAAGCTTTCCTACAACCCTACAGGCTTTGTCAGGAAGTTCCGGGTGAGGATAACCTGAAACAGGTGAGATCAGTTCAGAGTCACATTCGGCATTCTATCATTGCAGGTGTTGTTCTTTGCACACTCCTCGCATGGTTCCCCGGCCCTGGCCAGGCAGGCCAGAAAGCCGAAGGGCAGGGCTTCCACATCGATGTCCGGCACTGGGAAGAGGCGGAGAATCTCTTCAGGAGCGATCCCTGCTGGCTGGGTGGTGACGGGGCGTCATCAATCGATCTGGGCGCTCGAAAATCGCTGTGGCTCTTCGGCGACAGCTTCATCAGCACAAAGGGCTCTCCTTCAAGGCGCTCTGCCGTGATGGTGAGGAACAGCATCGCGCTCCAGTCGGGCCGGAACCCGGCAAAGGCATCCATGAGATTTGCCTGGAAGACAGCCGATGGCATTCCTGCATCCTTTTTTCCTGAAGAGGGCGATGCATGGTTCTGGCCGGGCTCAGGGATACTGTATAAGAAGGCGTTGATCATGTTCCTGGTAAAGGTCCGTGTATCGGAGTCCGAACTCGGGTTCACCCCTGACGGGTGGAAGGCCGTATCAGTCACTGATCCGGGTAAAGACCCGCTCGCCTGGAAACTCCACGATCTTACCTGTCCGGCCACCGGGGATATCCTCGCCGGATCGTCCAGCATACTCATCAGGGACGGATTCCTCTATGCCTTCAGCACAAGCTGGAAGGATAATTCGGCCTATCTCCTCAGGTGGCCTCTTAAGGATGTTTCCAGGGGCGTCCTTTCAAGGCCCCAGTGGTGGATGGGAGCAGCGTCCGGATGGATGGATGCAAAGCCTGCGGACGTCAAGCCCGTACCGGTCTTCAAAGCCGCCCAGGTGGAGTTTACGGTTCACTATGAACCGCGCATCAAGGGTTATCTGCAGGTCCAGACACTGAGTCTCCTGGAACCCTGTCTGGCCGTTCGTTCTTCCGCCGGCTTGCAGGGCCGTGGTCCGACTCTGCGTGCATCTACCAGCCTCCTGAAAAGAAAAGCCCCGGACTGCTGTTGTATGCAGGCAAGGCGCACAAGGCCTTCATTGGTGCGGATCTGACCTTTACCTATGCCGTAAACACCACTGGACAAGGACAGGATCTTCGATGATATGGGCATCTACTACCCCAAAGTGCTCAAGGGAAAGATTACCCGGAAAAGGCCATGCCCATGACAGGCCTCTCAGAGGTTCCATCCACCCTTCTCAAGGCAATGACATCCATGGAAAAGGCCATGAGAAGACTCCACCCCCTTGCCATCCCTGCGCTCAAGGAACAGCTCCTTGCACATGAAGAACCCCTCAAGACAGTACGGCATATCCTCATGACTCAAGACAGCCCTGCCTCGGATGCGCATACCCGGCAGGTCTTCACACGTGCCTACACACTCATTGAGGATTCCATCAGGCTCTTCGGCACAGGCGACGATGCCACCCAGACCTTCATGTCTGTTCTGAAGGCCATGAGAAAGCATTGCCAGGCCCAGGAAGCGCTCTTTGATCTCTGCGATGGCTTTCCCCGGATCAACCGGTACTTCCTCGAAGGGGAACCGGTCCCGGAGCAGTACCACTCCAGCCCGGCAAAACCCGGCTATTTCACTCCACCGGCGACCAGGAACCATATGCCCGTGGCGGGTACTCCCTCTTTGTGCCGGAATCCTACGAGCCCTGATCATCCCTTGCCGCTGGTTGTGGCACTGCACGGGGGCTATGGCCACGGCAGGGACTTTCTCTGGACCTGGCTGCGTGAGGCCCGAAGCAGAGGTTTTATCCTCATGGCCCCGTCCTCCATAGGAAGGACCTGGTCAATTGCGGATATACCCATGGATGCACGGCAGTTGATCCGGCATGTGGAAGAGGTATGCTCCCGCTTCACGATTGATGCAAACCGCATACTCCTGACCGGCATGTCCGACGGCGGGACCTTTGCCCTGGGCTTCGGGTTTCAGGGGGACTGCCCGGCAAAGGCCATTGCGCCGGTATCCTGCGTGCTGCCGCCTGTCAACCTCGGTCTTGCGGGAGACAGGCGTATCTACTGGGTGCATGGCGCACAGGACTGGATGTTCCCGGTGGGCCGGGCCGTAACGGCATGCAAGGAGATTTCTTCAGCAGGCGCGGACGTGAGGCTCAAGATCGTGCCGGACCTCTCCCATGCCTACCCGCGCGAGGAGAACGATGCTATCCTCAGGTGGTTTGACCCTGCGCTTGCCTTGTGAAAGCAACCTGGTAGAAACTTGGCGTTTAAGAAGCGTAAAAACCTTTTCCGTTCAAAACCTTTATCTTGCAGCCCATGAGGACAGCAGATTTTATCAGTCCTTCAGGGCTGCAAGATAAAGGTTTTGAACGGACCTATTAAAAAAAAGCAATACCATGGTCGTAATGAGTTCTCTACTTAAGGCCACCTGAAGCGCATAGAGCATTATAGGTACATTCAATTGCAAAATCCGGCATACATGGTATCATCCATATCCTTGTCTCTAATGCTTAAGCCATGAGGGAATGACAGGTTATGAAACAACCCACAAAGATTAAATTTTTCGCCGTGGGCGGCACCATCGACAAGGTGTACTTCGATCGCCTGAGCACCTACAAGGTGGGTGAGCCGGGCGTGGCCGATATCCTCAGGGAAGCCAATGTGGGCTTCGAATACGACTGCGAGTCCATCCTGCGCAAGGACAGCCTGAACATGACCGAGAAGGACAGGCAGCTTGTGTTTGATCGTGTGGCGGCAGAGGAGACCAGGCACATCGTCATCACCCACGGCACGGACACCATGGTCAAGACCGCGAAAAAGCTCAAAGGTATTCATGACAAAGTCATCGTGCTGACCGGCGCCATGCAGCCTGCCCTGTTCAAGCTGAGTGATGCCGGATTTAACATCGGTGCTGCTGTGGCCGCCGTCCAGCTCCTGCCGGATGGCGTCTATATTGTCATGAATGGTTGCGCCTTCGATCCTGACCGGGTGAAGAAGAACCGGAAGCTGCACCGCTTCGAGGAGAAGTAGATACGTGCTGGCCTTCATCACCATCATGGCCACTTCCTTTGTCATTGCCTTTTCGGGTGCGGCCATGCCCGGCCCCTTGATGAGCGTCACCATAAGCGAGAGCGTGAAAAGGGGTTTTATCACAGGGCCGCTGCTCGTCCTGGGACATGCGATCCTCGAACTTGGCCTGGTGCTCCTGCTCATGTACGGCCTGGCGCCTTTTCTCAAACAGGACTGGGTCTTTGCGGCAATTGCCATCATCGGCGGGGTCATGCTGGGCATCATGGGCACCGGGATGCTCCGGTCCATTCCATCTTTGAGTATCCATGCGGATATGCCAAAGACACAGGGGTCTCACCTTGTTCTTGCCGGGATGCTCATCAGCATTTCGAGCCCTTACTGGAGCCTGTGGTGGGCAACCATAGGGCTCGGATATGTCCTGTTCAGTGCGCAATATGGGGTCCTGGGGATTGTTTTTTTCTTCATCGGACACTGCCTGGGGGATCTTGTCTGGTACAGCGCCATATCACTGGCAATGGCCAGGGGGAGGCGATTCCTGAGTGACAGACACTACCGGGCACTCATCGGCACCTGCGGGGTCTTCCTGCTTCTGCTTGCGGTCTATTTTACCTGCAGCGGCATAACAAAAGTCTTTTCACTGGTATAACTGAAAGACTCATGCCAGCAAAAGTTTATCATGGCAAGAAAAGATTGAACCGTAAAAATGTGTTGAGTTCCTCCGAGGAACTCAGCACATTTTTACGGTCTAAGAAGACCAGGTATGCATTCTATACAAGGGAGGGATGGTATGGTGATGAATAATGGCATGAAGAGGCCATTCATCCCTGCAGGCATAATCGGCATCTGTGTGATCATAACCAGCATAATCCTGCTCGTAATATTTCCAGGCCGCGGCCCGAAACTTCCTGAGGGCTTCATCACCCCCATCATCGCCTTCGAGTTCATCCAGACCCCTCAGGAGGTAATGGACCTGTTCGGCCAGACAGGATCACGCTGGAGAGCAGGATCTGATCAGGGCCATGAACCTGGGCAACCGGATCGATTTCCTTTACATGGGACTCTATACCGCCTTCCTGTTCGTGTTCTGTCAGAGGGCGGCATTTATCACAGGAAGAAAGGGTTACTACCTGGGGTGCTTCCTGGCACCCGTGATACTTGCAGGTGATTTCCTTGAAAATCTCCAGCTCCTGGGCATAACCTCCCGGCTCGGCAGTGGCGGTTTCGAGCATCAGCTTGCCCTGCTCAAGGTCTTTACCTGGCAGAAATGGGGAGGGATTACCCTGATCTTCCTTGATCCTGCTGCCTTTTTTTCTCAAGGGCGGCATCCTGTCGAGGGTCATTGCAGCATGCTCTGCAGTAGCTGCGTGCTTATGCGTCGCAGCATTTTTTCATCCAGGCATGGCAAACGAACTATTTTCCCTGTCCGTGGCAGTTGTTTTTCTGCTCATGATTTCTTATTCTTTTCTCTATCAACATTCTCAGTAGCTCTTCATGAAGGCAGCCGGAGATCACTGACAATGACAGGGAAGAATCGACCCCAGTCCAAAGAGAGGAGACAAGGCATGAAAGACAAGGCCATGGTCATGGCATCCTTTGCCGCAGACTCACTGGCTCTCGGTGCCCACTGGATCTATTCAACCGATAAGATTGCCCGGGATTTCGGCCGCATCGAGACCTTTCTGGCCCCTGACCCCGACTCCTACCATGCAACGAAGAAAAAAGGTGAATTCACCCATTATGGCGACCAGGCCTTTGTGCTCCTGGAGTCTCTCGCTGCCCGGGGCGGTTTTGATCCGGAAAATTTCTCAAGGCTCTGGCAGCAGCTCTTTGCCGGATATAAGGGCTACTATGACCAGGCCACCAAGGCCACCCTTGAGAACCTCTCTTTAGGTAAGACTTTCCTTGAAGCCGGTTCATCCTCCAACGACCTCTCCGGCGCTGTGCGCATAGCACCCCTGGTTTACTGCCTTGACCAGGATGAGGAGGGACCTCGTCCTGGCTGCAAGGACCCAGACGGACATGACCCATAGAGACAGCCTGAGCGTTGATGCAAGCGGATTTTTCGCCCGCGTGGCATACCGGGTGCTGCATGGAATGAGCCCGGTATCCGCCATTGAGGAGGTGAGCAGCGCCTTTTTTAAAGGCTCGCGGCTTCAATTGTGGGCGGAAAAAGGGCATTGAATCGTGCTCGGGAGAGAGCGTGCAGGCCATCAAGGCCTTTGGCCAGGACTGCCATACCCCGGATGCCTTCCCCAGTGTCATTCATCTTATCTGCCGGTATGAAACCGACCTGAAGGAGGCCCTGGTCCAGAACGTTATGGCCGGCGGTGACTCTGCCGCACGGGGCATGGCCGTGGGGATGATCCTTGGCGCACACCTGGGCATGGAGGCAATACCCGCCGAGTGGATAAAAGGATTGAAGAAGGGACCTGAGATCGAGAGACTCCTGGGCAGGATACACGGATGATCCATGTGGCTTTGGATTAACCCGGGTTTTGCGTTTGAAGACGCGTAAAAACCTGATCCGTTCAAATCAGTCATCTTGCAGCCTTTGCGGAAGGCTCATTATCTCGGTTCTTTAAGGCTGCAAGATGACTGATTTGAACGGACCTATTTTTAAAAACAATTCCATGGTCACTAATAGTGTTATGCTTACAACCACCAGAGATAAATGGGGCAATTATGGGTACATCTAAACGCAAAATCCGGCATCAATAACATTATGGCTCAATCCCTCCATCTTACCACCGACCCCATCCCAAAACTCATCCGTGCCATCTCCATTCCCGCGAGCATCGGCTTCTTCTTCAACACCATGTTCAACGTGGTGGACACCTATTTTGCCGGCCTCATCTCCACCCAGGCCCTGGCGGCACTGTCCCTTTCGTTCCCGGTATTCTTCATCATCATCTCGTTCGGTTCGGGCATCTCCACCGGGACTACCGCCTTGATTGCAACGGCCATAGGGGCCAGGGATATGCCCAGGGCAAAGATATTCGCCATCCAGGGCGTCGCCTTCGGGGTGCTGCTGTCAGTGGCGATCACCGCCGTCGGCATCCTGGCCTCCCCGTGGCTGTTTTCCCTGCTGGGTGCAGCAGGACCATACCTTGACATGTGCCTGGTCTACATGAACACCATCTTCCTGGGCTCGGTCTTCTTCATCATGAATTTCATGCTGAACGCCATCCTCAATGCACTGGGTGACACCCGCTCGTTCAGGAATTTTCTCATAGCCGGATGCCTCCTCAACATGGCGCTCGATCCGTGGTTCATCTACGGAGGCCTTGGGGTGCCTGCCATGGGGGTCATGGGCGTTGCATTGGCAACGGTGTTCATACAGGCGCTCGGCAGCATCTACCTGGGGTATAAGGTATCGCTCACCGAGCTTGCATGCGACAGGTGTTTCAGCGAGATCATCCCCAGGGTCGATGCCTTCCGGGAGATCT
Source organism: uncultured delta proteobacterium (assembly GCA_963785235.1). GTDB lineage: Bacteria > Desulfobacterota > Desulfomonilia > UBA1062 > UBA1062 > MWEI01. The sequence goes on from CAWAUM010000009.1 coordinate 50,739, forward strand.
TCAAACAGGGGTTCCCCACGAGCCTGAATTCCATATCCGTGGGTATCGGGATATTCGTGATCACCTACTTTATCAGTCATCTTCGGCAAGGAGGCTATAGCGGCCTACGGGGTTGCGACCAGGGTGGAGCAGATCATCCTTATGCCCACCATCGGCCTGAGCGTCGCAACAGTCACCATGGTGGCCCAGAACAGCGGGGCGCGGTTGTACGGCAGGATCTTCGAGACGGTCCAGACCGCCCTGAAGTATGGCGGCATATTCATGGCCTTCGGCACCCTGGCACTTCTCGTGTTCGCAGGACCACTCATGAGTCTGTTCAGCACAGACGCTCAGGTGATTGCCATCGGGACCCTTTACTTGCGCATTTCTGCATTTATCCTCTATGCCTATGTGGTGCTTTACGTGAACGTTTCCGCGCTCCAGGGTGTGAAGAGACCCGCATACGGCCTGTATATCGGCATTGTCCGGCAGATAGCCCTGCCCGTGGTGATCTTTCCCTTCTTTTCGAAACTTCTGGGCATGGGGCTTACAGGCATCTGGATAGGTATCTTTGTCATCAACTGGGGTGCTGCGGTCTTCACGTTCTTCTATGCGCGGACCTATCTGAAGCGGCTGGCTTAATATTATGAGACCACTGTAGAACCTTCCAAGCATTTTGTTGCGATATCAAAAAACCTTACCGTTCAAAACATGCATCTCGGTGAAGCCGAGATGCATGTTTTGAACGGTCCAATTTTTGGTTTTCATCTCAGAGATTTAAGGTTATGCAAGGGTCTTATATATCACCTTCGCTATCGCCTCTTTGATTGCATCATGACATCCTGACCAAAATACGCTATATCACAGGAGCAGCCACGAACCCAAAGGTTGCGTTATTTTCATAAAGAGCAGGAGGAAACAATGCTGAACGAGAAGATCGAAGACGGAATCATCATCGCGACGTTCGAAAACGGAAAGACGAATTCCCTTACTCTGGATATGCTCAGGGGACTGAGGGGCAATGGTGAAGAGGGCCAATGAGGATTATGCTATCAAGGGTATTATCCTCACAGGCGCAGGCAGGACATTCTGCAGCGGGTTCGACCTCCCCATGTTCATGGGGTTCAAGGATATCAAAGAGGTCGGTGACTTCTTTGACGAAGTTGAAGAAATCCTTGTGGAGCTTTTCATGTGCCATAAACCGGTTGTCTCTGCCATAAACGGGCATGCCATTGCAGGCGGGCTCATCTTTGCCATGGCAAGCGACTACCGTATCGTCAAGAACCACCCCAAGATCACCATCGGCATGTCCGAGATCAAGCTGGGTCTGGCGCTTACCATAGCCCAGTCCGAGATCATGAGGTTCGGGTATGACACGAACAAGAAGTTCCGCGACCTCATGTACTTCGGCAGGATGTTCGATATCAACGCTGCCAAGGAATATGACATCGTGGATGAGATCGTGGAAGAGGCGGACCTCATCCCCAGGGCAAAGAAGATCGTTTCAAAGTGGATAGACAACCCGGGCAGGGCATTCATAAAGCTCAAGGAAGGCCTGAAGAAACCCACTGCGGACAGGATCAGAAAGAGACTTGCAGAAGAGGACTGGAAGCCGGGCTTCCAATGCTTCTTTGACAAGGACGTAAGAGGGGCCATCGAGTTCGTGATGGCCATGATGTAAGTATTTCCCGGGGGGGTGCCCCGGGGCATCATGCCGGGTGCCCTTTTTAGGGCCCCGGCATTTCATACTCATGATACGGATCAACAGTTACCTTACCATTGAAGAAGACGACCTCCGCTGGGACTTTGTCCGTTCAGGCGGGCCCGGCGGCCAGAACGTCAACAAGGTGGCAACCGCAGTCCAGCTCAGGTTCGATGTCACGGGCTGCGCATCCCTGCCCCAGGAAATCAAGGAGCGCCTGAAGCGGCTTGCAGGCAAACGCATGACCACAGAGGGCGTGCTCATCATCAAGGCCCAGCGCTTCAGGTCCCAGGAACGCAACCGCACCGATGCGCTTGAGCGCCTGCAGGAGATCATTGCACAGGCTGCCAGTAAACCCAGGCACAGGATCAGGACACGGCCCAGCGCATCGTCGCGGATAGCGCGCCTGGAATCGAAGCACAAGATGGCTGCAAAAAAGGGCATGCGTCATACCGTGGTGCATGAGGATTCATAAGTTTAATCATGACTCCAGGACATTGAGATCGTCCAGGCAGGGCCGGCAGATGCCGGAACTCGCCTCTTCCATCATGCTGGAAGTGGCCGAGTGGCTCAAAGGGCAGGGGCAGACCCTCTGGTTCCCCGAAGAGCTCACACCGGAAAAACTCATGGGCCATATCCATGCGGGTGAGCTTTACCTGGTGATGATGCAGGGCAGCCCGGTGGGCACCGTGATCTTCCAGCTCCATGACAAGACCTTCTGGCCCGACATGCCCGAAGGTGATGCCGCCTATATCCACAAGGTTATTTTGAGAAGGTCGGTGGCAGGGAAGGGCCTGGGCGTGCAGATCATTGCCTGGGCAAAAGAAAAGGCCCGCAGCATAGGCATGGCATATCTGAGGCTCGACACCGAGGCTGCCCGGACAAAGCTCTGCGAACTCTACGAGTCAGCGGGGTTCACCCGCCACAGCTTCCGGCAGGTGGGAAGGCATTATGTCATAAGATATGAGATGAGGGTTTGACCCGGTTCATCCCTGCTATGAGCCTGACCTGGGCGATGAGGTTGGTAAGGTAGGCGCTGCGCTCCTGCATGATGACGCCCCGCTCGTCGTAATCCTTTCTCGCCATGGTCAAGGTGGCCTGCTCCATGTCGCCGTGGGCCTGGTCGAGGTAGGACTCGATGAGCGTGCGGAAGACATGGCGTGGCGTCGAGGGAGCTGCGGAGGAAGTCGGCTGCATCGTCATCCGTGAAGACCCAGCCGTGGCCCAGGCACAGGCACTGTGGCCGCAGTGATATGATCTTTTCCAGTGACGTGATGTAGTCGTCATAGGAGTTGAGGAAGCATGCCTGGATGCCGTCGCCTTCCCTGCCCTCGGGAACACCGGCTGCCTCGCCTGTGAAGATGGCCTTGATCTCGGGGAAATAGAAAGCGAGGGAATCCCTTGTGTGGCCCGGCACCTCGTAGACCCGGCAGGTGAGTCCGCCCAGGCCGATCTCGTCGCCGTCTTTCAGGACATGCTCGGTGGCCATGGGCGTGATGGTGACGTCCTCGTCACCGGTGATGTCCTTGAAAAAACCGCGCTGGGCATCGCTCAGACGGTTCATCATGGCAATGACCGAATCTTTGTGCATGAGGGCGCTCACGCGCTCGTGCGCACCGAGGCCCAGGCCGGGTATCATGCGCTTCAGGTACGGGACCGCGCCCAGGTGGTCGTAGTGGGAATGGGTGACGAAGAGAAGGTCGAGCTTTTGCGAATCTCCCAGGATGGCATTGATATCCTTCATGTAGAGCGGGCCCATGAGGTTCATGCCTGCCTCGACCATGAGGCTCTTATCCCTGCCCTGCATCACATAGCCGGGATAGTACGGGTTGCCTGCCACATGGATGTGGTCATTGATGCGTCCTGTTGCGAGCTGCTTCATGGCGTTTACTCTCCTGGAGGAATTCTTATAGAGCAATCAATGTACTATTGAAATCAATTCATCGGAAGAACAGAGCCGAACGACACGCATCACCGGCGGCGTAAGCCGTCCGGTGGAGATGCGATGGTTGGCCCTTATTTTGTTGTTCCTTCAAACAACGTGCCGTTTATGAATTTGTGGATGATGCTTGATACATACGTCTGGTACGGAAGGCCTTCCTTAACCGCTTTTCTCTGTAGTTCAAGGAGGTCTCTTTCAGAAATCCGTATGTTTAGCCTCTTGTCCTTTCTTAAGGTGTTACGGGCGTACTCAACCAACTCTTTCTTTCTATTCGCAAGGTTTGTAACAGGAACCCATTCACCTTTCTCGAAGCTATCAAGTATTTCCTTTTCTTCTTTCGTTAGTTTAGTCTTCATGTTTTTCTCCAAAATATCGTTGAGTTGCCTTCCTGCTCGGAATAATCGTTTTCAGAAATAACTCTTCCTCATTCTCAATATAGGGTACGAGATAGGCGTAATTGGCAACACCTATGACCATGATTCGTTGTCCGGGGTATGCCTGCTGGTTGGGATGTAAATAATCGTCCAATATGTCACCCCTTTCAATATAGAAAACCACATCCTCGAAACAGATTCCCCGTGACGCTTTGAGAACCACACTCTTTTCTGTGTTCCAGTTTATGCTTTTCATTTATAAAGATTATCACAATGTGTGCAGTTTGGCAACATACTCATATCCTATATCTGCTCATGGCCAACGGCAAGGGTCAGCCGCGCGGCTCTGCCGCGTCGGCCTGGATGCCATGGTTAGGCGATATTGATCTCCGTGATTTATTTTGCATCTGGTACCAAGTTTTTTAAAATAGATCCTTAATCTCAAATCGGTCCTTTATGAAGGAGCCAATTTTTTTCTTTAGTTGATCTAATTAACCTCAGTGTCGATAGTGATCTTTTGATTTCGGCCCGTATCTGCCTCTCATCTGTTAATTCAATAGTTGTCAGTTGCGAATCACAGAATTGTTCCCAGGTTTTCCTGGCTTCGATTCTTAGCTCTTTTTCCAATAGTGGGTCTGGATCTAAAGGGAATTCAGCTTTGTTAATGCGTAGCTTTTTTGTTTCCTCTGGATCTCCATACTCGATCCTAATACGTTCTAGTAATGAAGTCCAAGCCCTTAGCCTTCTGCACTTGAAGCCGATGATCGCATTGAGGTCAGCGAACATAGAGTCATGAAACAAACAGATAATCCACCAGAATCCAGGAATGAGAGGATGTCTTCCGTTTTCCCCATGTATCCTCGGTCAACATCTCAGCAAGTCCAAGTGCGTCATTTTGTAGCTCATCGATAGCAACTTGAAGCCTTGATGGAATGCGATGCTCATGAAGAATGCACTTCAGGCCACTGATGAATAGTTCACTGTGTTCTTCGAGTTTTAACAGGTTCCAATGCAATCGAACCAGCACTTCTCGTCCACAGCAGTTCCGGATAATGCGGATTGAGAATTGATTTCCTGCCACTATGTTACTAATATAGATAATAATCATCTTTTGAGGAGGAGAATGCATGGAACAGAAAAGGCTTGGAGATTATATCGATATCGCGATCCAGCGGGAGGAAGAGGCCTATGAATTCTACACGGGGCTCCTTTCGAATGTTACCGATGAAATTGCAAAGGATGCGTTGAAGCTCCTTGCAGGCGAGGAGAAGAAGCACAAGGCATTCCTTGTGAGTTACCGTGACGGGGGGCTCGGGAAAGATGTGCTTCGCATGAACCACCCGGTTGATTATAAGGTTGCCGAGCATCTGGACAAACCGGATATCAACAAGGATATGAAATCCAAGGATGTCTTTCTGGTCGCCGCTTTCAGGGAGCTCAATTCCTACAACTTCTACAAAGGGATTGCCGATTTACACCCTGAAGGCGAGCTGAAGCAGGTCTTTCTTAAAATGGCCAGCGAAGAAATGAACCACAAGGAAAAGGTCGAGTACCTCTACTCGAACGCATCCTTTGCCCAGACGGACGGCGGATAAGCAGGACTGAGATTTTATTAAGCCGCGAGGATATACAGCACGATGATTCACTGGAACACATTTCTCATAAGCTTCCTGACGCTGTTCGCCATAAGCCTGGTGGTGCGGTTCGGCCTTAAGAGGCTCAACCGGAAGCATCTCAGAGAATATGGCCATGTGGTGCCCAGGGTATTCAAAGACGAGATCGATCCGGCAACATTGACACGCATGCGCGACTACACCGTGGCCATGAGCAACCTCGGCTCCATGGAGATGCTTGTGGATGACCTTGCCGGCCTTGCGATAATCTTAAGCGGGTTTCTGCCTTATCTTGCAGGCACGCACCTTCTCTCGGGCCTTCATCCGGTGCCTGCAGGGATACTGTTCATGTTCGCCTGCTCGATTTTGCTTGGGGTCCTTAACATACCCTTTGATCTGTACAGCACCTTTGTAATCGAGCGCAAATTCGGGTTCAGCACCATCACGTTCAAACTCTGGCTCAAGGACCAGATGAAATCATTGCTGGTATCAGGCCTTCTCCTGGGTATCATCCTTGCCGTGTTCCTTGAGTTGCTCTACAAGCTTCCGGGCCTGTGGTGGCTGCCCGCGTGGGTGTGCTTCGTGTCCTTCCAGCTCCTTCTAACTTTGCTCTATCCGAAGGTGATCGCACCCATGTTCAACAAGTTCGAACCCATCGAAGATGAGGCCCTGAAAAAGGGCATAGACGAGCTCATGGAACAAGCAGGGTTCCACCTGAAAGGCCTGTTCAAGATGGATGCAAGTACACGCAGCAGGCATTCGAACGCCTATTTCACGGGCATCGGCAAGTTCAAGAGGATCGTGCTCTTCGATACCCTCATCAACACCCACACCAAAGAGGAGATAACGGCCGTCCTGGCCCATGAGCTCGGCCACCTCAAAAAGGGCCACATAAAAAAACAACTCGGCGCATCGATCGTTATCTCGTTTGTCGTGCTCTTTGTGATTGCAAAGCTCCTTGCCTGGCAGGGCCTGTACCTAACCTTCGGGTTTCAAGAAATCATCCCCTATGCAGGCCTTTTCCTCTTAACCATTATTGGAAAGCCCGTCATGTTCTTCCTGAGCCCCATCGGTGCCCTGGTCTCCAGGCGCTATGAGCGGCAGGCGGATGCCTATGCACGCACTCTGACCGGTTCAACTGTTCCCCTGGCACAGGCATTGAAACGTATTGCCAAAGATAACCTTGCAAATCTCCATCCTCACCCGCTCTATGCGTGGTTCTACTACTCCCACCCACCCCTTGCCCAGCGTATCGAGGCCCTGGAGCGCTTACAGGATTAAGCTGTGAAAATGAGATTCTCCCAAAAAGTTTGTTCAGGGCCGGGAAGAAAAAACATGGGTGAAAAAGGGAGAAGATCTGATTAACAGTTTTAATCTCAAAGATATGGAGTGTTTCATCCGTATTGACAAGTTTCGGTTATTCGTGTCTACTTAGAGGAATGCGGAATTTAATACTCAGGAGATCGGTTCCTGGCACTTCAGGCCAATTTTGACCTGCTTGTTGAACAGAATCCATGACAATTAATTGATGGGAGGCACAATATGACTCGTGTAGGAATTAATGGTTTCGGCCGCATAGGCCGTCAGGTTCTTAAGGCAATCCTTGAGCGGTCCGGTGACTCTTTGCAGGTCGTTGCCATCAATGACCTCTTCGACGTAGAGACCAATGCTCACCTCTTCACATTCGACACGCAACTACGGCCAGTTCGCCGGAGATGTCCAGGTGAAGAAGGATATGTTTGTCATCAACGGTTCCAACATCAAGAGCTTTGCATTCCGTGACCCGGCCCAGATACCATGGAAGGATGAGGGTGTGGACATCGTGGTTGAGTCCACAGGCCTGTTCAGTTCAAAGGCCCAGGCATCGGCCCACATCAATGCAGGGGCCAAGAAGGTCATCATCACCGCCCCGGCCAAGGAAGAAGACATCACCATCGTCATGGGCGTGAACCACACCAACTATGACCCGGCAAAACACAACATCATCTCGAACGCCTCGTGTACGACCAACTGTCTCGCGCCCTTTGCACTGGTGCTCGAAAAGGAATTCGGTATCGAGAAGGGCTGGATGACCACAGTGCATGCCTATACAAACGACCAGAGGATACTGGATATGCCCCACAAGGACCTGCGTCGCGCACGGGCAGCGGCCCTGAACATCATTCCCACCTCCACCGGTGCGGCAAAGGCCCTCTCGCTCGTCATCCCGGAGCTCAAGGGCAAGATTGACGGGTACGCCCTTCGCGTGCCTACCCCCACAGTGTCGGTGGTCGACCTGACGGTTCAGCTCAAAAAATCCACCACCACCGAAGATATGAGGGCAGCCCTCAAGCGCGCAGCAGATACGACACTGAAGGGCATCATGGGCTGCGAGGAGCGCAAGCTCGTCTCTATCGACTTCAAGGGCAACGAGCTGTCTTCCATCGTGGACATCGAGTATACCAAGGTCATCCAGGACAACCTCGCCAAGGTTGTTGCCTGGTACGACAACGAGTGGGGTTATTCCTGCAGGGTTGCAGACCTGGCGGGCTTCATCGTGAAAAAAGGCATCTAGGGATAGAAAAATCTACATAAAGTAAACCATGCCATCCGGGTGAGGGAAGCAATAATCCCTCATCCGGATTTTCATTACATGCCCTGGAGCCAATTGCGAAAGCCCAAGATTGTCATACCTGCGAAAGCTTCGAATCCAGTCTTTTCAGAAACTTCTGGACCCCCGCTTTCGCGGGGGTGACACCTTTTTTTAGTTTTGCAATTGCCTCCCTGTCTTTAAAAACCCATTTTGTCTTGACTCGCATCCAAGGCATTCCCTATAGTTCCAGCGAATCTTTCAGGGGGGGGGTAATTGCTCAATGCCAAAGAGAACCGACATCCACAAGATCATGATCATCGGGAGCGGGCCCATTGTCATAGGCCAGGCATGTGAATTCGACTATTCCGGCACCCAGGCCTGCAAGGCCTTAAGGGAACTCGGCTATAAAATTGTTCTTGTCAACTCGAACCCGGCCACCATCATGACCGACCCGGGCATGGCCGATGCCACCTATATCGAACCTTTGAATGCAACCGCACTGGAGCCTATCATAGCCAAGGAGATGCCCGATGCCATCCTGCCGAATCTGGGCGGCCAGTCGGGCCTGAACCTTACCTCTGAGCTCCACCGCAAGGGAATCCTAGAAAAGTACGGGGTCAAGGTGATCGGCGTGAATGTGGACGCCATCGAGCGCGGCGAAGACAGGCGCGCCTTTAAGGAGACCATGACCCGCCTGGGCATCGAGATGCCCAAAAGCGAACTCGCCTACACCGTGGACGAGGCCGAAAGAATAGCCTCCGAGCTGGGCTACCCGGTTGTGCTCAGGCCTGCCTACACCATGGGCGGCACGGGCGGCGGTCTTGTCTACAACGTGGAGGAACTGCGGACCGTTGCAAGCCGTGGCCTTTCCGTGAGCCTCATCGGCCAGGTGCTTGTGGAAGAGTCCGTGCTCGGATGGGAAGAGCTGGAACTCGAGGTGGTGCGCGACGCCAAGAACAACATGATCACGGTCTGCTTCATCGAGAACGTGGATGCCATGGGCGTGCACACGGGCGACTCCTTCTGCACCGCACCCATGCTCACCATTGACAAGGAGCTCCAGAAGAGGCTCCAGAAGCACTCTTACGACATCGTGGAGGCCATCGAGGTGATCGGCGGCACCAATGTCCAGTTCGCCCATGACCCGAAGACGGGCAGGGTCGTGGTTATCGAGATAAACCCCCGCACGTCGCGTTCATCCGCACTGGCGTCCAAGGCCACGGGCTTCCCCATCGCACTCGTGTCCAGCAAGCTCGCAGCCGGGCTCACCATGGACGAAATCCCCTACTGGCGGAGCGGCACCCTGGACAAGTACGAGCCCTGGGGAGACTATGTGGTGGTGAAATTCTCCCGCTGGGCCTTTGAGAAGTTCAAGGGCTCCAAGGACCAGCTCGGCACCCAGATGAGGGCCGTGGGCGAGGTCATGAGCATTGCAAAGACCTACAAGGAGGCGCTCCAGAAGTCCATCCGCTCGCTGGAAATAGGCCGGTATGGCCTGGGCTTTGCCAAGGACTTCCATGAAAAGGACCTCAAGACCCTGCTGGACATGCTCTCAGAGCCATCCAGCCAGCGGCAGTTCATCATGTACGAGGCGCTGCGTAAAGGCGCAAGCGTCTTGGAGCTTCACCAGAAGACCTACCTGAAGGCCTGGTTCATCGAGCAGATGAAGGAACTCGTGGACCTGGAGGAAAAGATCCTCACCTATAAGGGCAAGCAGCTGCCCGATGAGCTTCTTATCCAGGCCAAGAAGGATGGTTTTGCCGACCGCTACCTTGCCATGCTGCTGGGCCTGCCTGAGGATGACATCAGAAACCGCAGGTTGAAGATGGGCCTGGTGCACGGTTACGACAAGGTGCCGGTGAGCGGTGTGGAGAATGCCGAGTATTACTATTCCACCTACAATGCCCCGGACACGATAGAGGTGAGCGACAGGCCCAAGATCATGGTCTTAGGCGGCGGACCCAACCGCATCGGCCAGGGCATCGAGTTCGACTACTGCTGCGTCCATGCGGCCTTTGCCATCAAGGCCATGGGCTATGAGTCCATCATGGTGAACTGCAACCCCGAGACGGTCTCCACCGACTATGACACCTCCAACAAGCTCTACTTCGAGCCGCTGACCGTTGAAGAGGTGTTGAGCATATACAACAAGGAAAAGCCCATGGGCGTGATCTGCCAGTTCGGCGGCCAGACCCCGCTGAATATTGCCAATGAACTTGCAAAGGCCGGGGTGAAAATCCTGGGCACCTCTCCTGTCACCATCGACCTTGCCGAGGACCGTGACCGCTTCGGCAAGATGATGGTGAAGCTGGGCATCCCCATGCCCGAGTCCGGCATGGCAAGCACCCTGGATGAGGCCCTGGCAATTGCAAACCGCATCGGATACCCGCTCATGGTCAGGCCGTCGTATGTCCTGGGCGGCCGCGGCATGGAGGTGGTGCACGACGAGGACATGCTCCGGGAATATGTCCGCGCGGCCGTTGACGTGACACCCGAGCGGCCCATCCTCATCGACAAGTTTTTGGACAACGCCATCGAGGCCGAGGCGGATGCCATCTCGGACGGGGTTAATGCCTATGTGCCTGCAGTCATGGAGCACATCGAGCAGGCGGGTGTCCACTCGGGCGATTCGGCATGCGTGATCCCGCCCATCAGCATACCCACCAAGCATCTGGACACCATCATCGAGTTTACCAAGCGCATCGCCATCGAGCTCGGCGTGGTAGGCCTCATGAACATGCAGTATGCCATCCACAAGGACACGGTCTATGTCCTGGAGGCAAATCCCAGGGCCTCGCGGACCGTTCCGCTGGTATCCAAGGTATGCAATATCCCCATGGCCAACATCGCCACCCAGATCATCCTGGGCAAGAAGCTCGGTGATTTCGACATCACCCCCAAGACCATACGACACTTCGGGGTAAAAGAGGCGGTATTCCCTTTCAACATGTTCCCCGAGGTGGACCCCCTGCTCGGTCCCGAGATGCGCTCCACCGGCGAGGTGCTGGGCATGGCGGACAGCTTCGGCCTGGCCTTCTACAAGGCATCGGAGGCGGCATCTCAATATCTGCCCAAGGAAGGTACCGTGCTGCTGACTGTGTCCCGTCGGGAACGTCCGGCAGTGCTCGAGGTGGCACGGCTCTTTACCGAGCTGGGCTTCAAGATCAAGTCAACGCTGCATACCCATGCATTCCTCAAGGAGAACGGAATCGCTGCCGAGCTGGTGCTCAAGCTCCACGAGGGCAGGCCCAATATCATCGACGGCGTCAAAAACAAGGAATATGCACTGATCATCAACACGCCCAGCGGCAAACTCTCTAAGCATGATGACTCCTACATCCGCAAGGCAGCCATCAGCTACAAGGTTCCCTACATCACCACATTGTCCGCGGCAATCGCCGCAGCCAAGGGGATTGCCGCCTACAGGCAGGGCGAGGGTGTCGTCAAGTCATTACAGGAGTATCACCGGGATATCGGTTGAACTGAATAAGGACTTGTTTTTAAAATAGGTCCGTTCAAAACCTTAAAGATCGCAGCCTTTGTGGAATGCTGATTGTAGCGGTCCTTCAAGGCTGCGATCTTTAAGGTTTTGAACGGATCAGGTTTTTACACTTTTTGAACGCGAAATCCGGGGTACTATAAAAAGCATTTGCACGTTGTTTTTTTAATTACCTGAGAGTATAAATGCCCTGTCTCCTGTGCAGAGTAACGGATTGACGGGGGCTAAGAGCTGAAAAAATCCGATGCAATGTGCCTGCATAATTGAATGTTCTGATATAGGGCATGAGCATTTATAATTTTTTTGTATTATGCACAGGAGACCATCCTTTCATACCTCACCTCCTTTTTTAATAGTATTGAATCGAAAACAAATAGCACATACAATGGATGCATTGACCTTAAAAAGGGCATTGAAATGTCTTGGAATATGAGTCTTTTGAAAAACCTTGCATCATTGCGGCTTACTGTGGGGCTTCTGCTCTGGCTCGCCTTTCTGTGTATCCTCGGCACCATCATACCCCAGCAGCCCTTTCCCTCTGCAGCCGGTGTGCCCTTTGCCATGCATGTCATCAGCTTGTTGAGCCTGAGAGATGTATTCCATTCACTGTGGTTCCTCATCCCTGCGGCTGCGCTCTGTTTGAACGCACTTGCCTGCATGTACCTGTGGAGGAAGGCCTTTTGGCGGGTCAACTTCCATGCCCAAGGCCCTACTGTACGAGGTAACCATTCCCGGTGAAGGCGCTCAGGATCGGATCAGTGCGGATCTCACCAGCTTCATGAAAGGCACGCACAGGACTTGCCACAGCCAGGAGGGCCACACAGAGATTATCATGGGTGAAAAGGGGATGCCCCGTAAGTTTGCGCCGTTTATGGTGCACGGCAGCATCCTTCTCATCCTGCTTGGCGCAGGCCTGGGGTTTCTTGGTTACAAGGGGAGCCTTGAAGTCCCTGTGGGCCAGGCTTCGGACACGGTCACGCTGAGTAACGGAACAATCATGCACCTGCCTTTTCAGGTCCGTTGTGATGACTTCAAGATGGAGCTCTACGACAACGGCATGCCCAAGGAATACCGCTCAGAGATATCGTTCCTTCAAGGAGACAGGGTTGTTCGGCACGCATCCGTCCTGGTCAATCACCCGGTGAGCTTCAGCCGTGTCCTGTTCTCGCAGAGCGGATACAACGCCAGTCCGGTTGCTGCAATACAGGTGAGCACCCCTGCAGGCAATGACCAGATAGATGCAGCCGAGGGTTCGGTCATTGAGTTGCATGACACCGGGTACAAGGCCCATGTGGTTAAGGTTGTGGAGGACATCATGCATATGGGCCCCGGGGTCCAGCTCGTCATCGAGACACCCAAGGGCGAGCAGGAGGTATGGGTCTTCAAGCAGATGGAGAAGATCCTGGCCATGCATCCCGGGATCATTGAAAAGATGCCCCAGTTCAATCCATCACTGGTTAAGCCTTATACCTTTTCCCTCAAGGACGTCACCCACAGCTATACGACGATACTCGGCATCAATTACGACCCGGGTATCATCTTTGTGGGGCTCGGGTCCGTGCTCTTCATGGCAGGCATCTGCATTGCCTTCATGGTTGTCCATGAGAGGGTCTGGATCTCCCTGGAAAAGCTGCCCCAGGGGCTGACAATCAAGGTCGCACAGCGCAGCAATGGAAAACCGACTGCCGTCAGCCCGCGCTTTCTGGAACACCTCAACAGCCTTACCGGGGTGAAATCATGAACACCACGATCTTTGCAGCTGTAACCTTTGTCTATCTCGCTTCATTCGTCATTTTCCTCATTGCAGAGGTTGCTCTCCGTGCAGCATGGGGCCGTGCAGGAAAGATTCTTGCCATGGCAGGATTTGTCTTCCACACCTGTGGGATTGCCATCAGGTGGGTCGAGTCTCACCAGGCAGGCATGGGCCATGCCCCGCTGTCCAACTTCTACGAGTCCCTGGTCTTCTTCTCCTGGTCTGTCTGTCTGCTCTACCTCATCTATGCCTGGAAGGAGACAAAAGGCATCCTCGGAGTCTTCGTGATGCCTGCGGCATTCCTGCTCATGGCATATGCGTCCTTCTCCCCCACCGTAGATGCACGCATCCAGCCCTTGATCCCTGCTCTCAAGAGCAACTGGCTCATCATCCATGTGGTCACCTGTTTTTTAGGGTATGCGGCCTTTTTCATGGCCTCTTTGTTCGGGGTTATTTCTCTTGTGAAAAAGGGCTCGGAGCAAAGACAAGCCTCCCTGGCCGACATGCTCGAAAAGAGCCTCAGGACAGGGTTCATCCTGTTCACCTTCGGCATCGTCACCGGATCGGTATGGGCATATTTCGCCTGGGGGAGGTACTGGGGCTGGGACCCCAAGGAGACCTGGGCACTCATCACCTGGCTCATCTATGCAGCCGCCATCCATGTGCGCGTCCGTGACGGATCTGTGAGCAGGCGTGTAGCCGTCATCACCATCATCGGGCTTGCGAGCGTCCTGTTCACCTACTTCGGGGTTAACTACCTGCCCGGGCTTCACAGTTATCAATAATATATCTGCGTGGGGGCCACGGAAGTGCTTCTTTAAATTAGGTCCGTTCAAAACATCAATCTTGCGGCCTTTGTGGAATGTCAATTTTATCGGTCCTTTAAGGCCGCAAGATTGATGTTTTGAACGGAAAAGGTTTCTACGATTCATAAACACAAGATCTGAAATTGAAGATCCAGCATGTAAACAGGCAGGAGTAATCACAGGCAGGACTAATCACTTGATTCTTTCGACGTAAGACAGTACATGGTACCTGAAATTATCCTCATGAGACAGGAGAATGACACTATGGATATAGTGAGCCGTTTTTCAAAGATAACCCTCAAGGCCGCAGCGCTACTGGCAGTTTCCTTGATGATTTTTGCCGCCCCGTTAGTCAGCCAGGGCAGAGACAGCCAAGGAGATTGACCTGAGCGTGGATGTGTCCCTGGAGAGTTTTGCAAAAGAGGTCAAGGGCGCTAAGGAATTTCTCCAGGCATCCAAGGGGGTCCTCGTATTCCCCAGGGTTTACAAGGCAGGCTTCTGGTTGGGGGGCGAGTATGGCGAAGGTGCGCTCAGGATCGAGGGGAAGACCGCTGATTACTATAGCCTTGCTGCCGGCTCCTATGGATTCCAGTTCGGCGCCCAGGTCAAGACCGTGATCCTGGTGTTCCTCCAGAATGAAGCCCTGGAAAAGTTCCGCAAGGACGAGGGGTGGAAGGCCGGTGTTGACGGCTCCGTGGCGGTAGCGGATGAGGGTGTGGGCAAGTCCATTGACTCGGCAACCTTCAAGGAGCCTATCATCGCCTTTATCATAGACCAGAAGGGGCTGATGCTGAACCTTACCCTCGAAGGGGCGAAATTTACCAAGATCAAGAAATGATGCACTACGTCTTTCATCCAGGCAAAAAATCAGCTCGTAATGCTGGTTTGCCTGAGGGAGACGGCCAGGGGATAGTGTGAAGGTCGCACTCATCCAGCTTGTGCTGCAATCCCATGACTATGTCTATTCCCTTGAGAACATGCCCCTGGCCGCAGGGTACCTGGCTTCTTATGCATCGGCTAGGAATGTACCTGCAGACATCATCATCTGCCCTGCCGACATTTCAAACCTTGGCGGGGATGCGGCAATCCTTGGCTGGGTCGAAGAGATCCGGCCCGATATGGTGGGGTTCAGCTGTTACCTGTGGAACGTCCAGCGCACACTGCACCTTTGCAGCAAGATCAGGCAAAGCCTTCAGGATTGTATCATCGTGCTGGGCGGGCCCGAGGTAACCCGGGATAATGATTTTCTCCTGAGTCACGAGGGCTTCCACTTCGGCGTGGTGGGAGAGGGCGAAGAGACCTTTGCAGATCTGCTCAATGCCGCAGCCCATGGCATGGAAGGTGTCCTCGATATCCCGGGTCTCATGGTGAGACAGGGTTCCAAGGCCGTGTTCACCAAACCGAGAAGCCTCATGACCAACCTGGACAGCGTGCCTTCCCCCTACCTGAGCGGTATGCTGACCCCGGGTCTGAACAGGGGCATGGTCATTGAGACCGTAAGGGGCTGTCCCATGCGGTGCGCCTACTGCTACTATCACAAGAGCTCCCCTGTGGTGCGTACATTCAGGGCAGGCCGGATAGGCGAAGAGCTCAGGTGGGCCACAGAGAAAGGCATCCAGGAGGCGACTGTCATTGATCCCTGTTTTGCAAGGAGGCCGGGCCTGGAGGTGCTCCTTGCAGAAATGGCAGTTTCCAGGGAAGAGAAGATGCGTTTCAGCTGTGAACTGATCGCCGAGGATATCACCCCTGTTCTTGTGGACGCCCTTGTTGCAGCAGGGCTTCACCACGTGGAGATAGGGCTCCAGAGCACCAATGAAAAGGCGCTGCGCAACATCAACAGGCCCTTTGAGCGGGAGGCCTTTATCCAGGGCGATAAGGCTGCTCCGTTCAGCAGGGGTAAGGGTTATGACGGATATCATGGTGGGTTTGCCGGGCGATACCTTGGACGATGTGAAGCGTTCCATGGATTTCGTGCTTGCGCACAACCTCTGCGATGACCTGAGCCTCTATCCCCTGAGCATCCTGCCCGGCACGAAGCTCAGGCAAAAGGCCCTGCAGTTCGGCATCGAGTATGAGCACGAGCCGCCTTACCTTGTCACAAAGACGTTTGACATGGATCGTGATGACATCCGTGAGGCCTTCATCTATGCCGAAGATGCAACAGGGAGAGACCTGTTCCCTGTTGAGCTTCCGCGCCTGGGCGGCAGCAAAGGGGCACAAAACCGGGAAGATCGTCCATAGGATCATTATGGATGATAATGGCAAAAGCCTTGATGTTTCACCCGGCGAGATAGGACAGGCCCTTTGCATCGAGGTGCCTGGCAATGCCCTCCTGAAAAGCCCGGATTCTCTCAGGACAAAGGTGCAGGCACTCCTTGAGGAGAACCCCTATACGCTGGTGAGCTGGATCGTGCCTGAAGAGGCATTCAGTATGGATAAGACAACAGAATTCATAACCTCTGTGGGCATGGGCAAGGCACATCCCATAGACAGTGAATACATGGCCACCTATACCCCCATGAGGTCATGCCAGCTCTTTCTCAAGGGCAGTGCAGGAAAGGGTGGATACATCTATACACAGATACCGCTTGTTCCGGACCCATCAAGACCCATCTGGGCTGCCCTGCCTGAAGATGCCGGGCCCGAAGAGGAGCAGGCGCCATAGCCGGCGTATGGAAGGGCTCCTGGGTTTCAAGCCCGATATCCGCTATCATGACCTGGAGGCTGAACGGCACGATGCCCTTGATGACCTGCTTACGGAAAGGAGCGTATCAATCTGAGGAAGGGATTGTTTTATCAGAAATTGCGACCGATGATTACCTTTCAGTCCGGATGTTGTATTTAAGATGCGTAAAAAACTGATCCGTTCAAAACATCAATCTTGCGGCCTTTGTGGAATGTTAATTTTATCGGTCCTTTTAGGCCGCAAGATTGATGTTTTGAACGGACCTGGTTTAAAAACAATACCGCGGTCACTATGAGTATGAGGCTTAAAGCCGCCAGAAGTGCATAGTATGTTCTTGGATTTAATTACATAATCCGGGTTCAGTAATACTCAAGCAGCCCCGAACGAAGGGCCTCTGCCTGAATGATCTTCTGCCATTTCTTAACATGTGATCCGGACAGGTCCAGTGCAAGGGCCTTTTTATAGAGTGCATCCATATCTTCAGCAGTGTGATCTTCGATGAATGCATCCTTGAAGAGCTCGATCTCCTTGCCTGATAGCTCCAGATCCATAAAGGCCGTGGCGCGTTCCACAGCGATCTTCTTGCCGGATGCAAGCCTGATCTCTTTGAAAGGGTTGTGGTAGGTGATGCTTGGGAGCATTGTGGCAATGGCGTAAGACAGCTTCATTGTCTGTGCTATGCCCTCAGGTTTCCCATCCATACGGATTATGCGGATCATGCCTGCCCTTGTTATGTCCTCGAACGGTTTGGCCATGAGCGGTGCCCACCGTGCCCGTGAGGACCTGGTCTGGAACCGGTGGCGGTAGATGAGCGAGCAGTAGTTGACGCCCAGGTTTATGTCTTTGTCCACGGCATACCTCAGCAGCTTCAGTGCGGTAAGTTCGGATTCGAGGATGCCGATCTGGGGCCCGTGGAGAAAGGTGTAGCCGCGCCCGGCCAGTTGCTTCCAATTGTGTTTTGTGCAGCGGATCTGGTGGAGGTTCAGGAAGGATATCCCGTAATCGGCCATCTCCCAGATCTTTGCCTTCATGATCTCCATGTCTTCGGGTATGGCCGGTATCTCCACGGTGACGTTCTTTATGATGCGTGAGGCCATCTTTGCCTTGGACAGGTCGTATCCGGTGGCTGTAATGTTGAAGCGGATCTCATTCAGCCCGGCATCAGCGAGCATGCTGAGCTTTTCTTCCGTGGCAAGGGTGCCGTTGGTGTAGAGCCACAGGTAGATACCATCTCCGAGGCGTTTCTTGATATGTCTGACGAACGAGATGGTCTTGTCAAAGGTGAGCAGGGGCTCGCCGCCGCTGATACTCGCCCCGGTGAAGTTGAATTCTTCGAGGTAGTCTGCATAGTCTTCAGGCGATGAGAAGGTCAGCGTGCTTGTGCCCGGCTCGTCGGCAATGTCCTGCCTTGCAGGGCAGAAGAAGCACTTAGCGTTGCACAGGTTGTTGATGAAGAGGCACGACCATGACCCTTCACCGCAGAGACGGCAACCGGGTGAGAGTTTTTTATGAAAGGGCTTGGTGTTGTTGAATAGAAAAAGGCCTTTCTTTCTGATATCTTCCAGCAGGTTTTCTCTTATTGCTTCTATTTGTGCAGCCTCTTGTTCCTTGAGCCACTTCATCGCAGCACATCAGAGCCGTACTCATCCAGATTGTTTTGGACAATGGCAGCATGATCAAGTTCGGGTATCAGCATGGGTATTTCCTGCAGTGTCTTCGTAACGCATCTCTAAGAGGACAGATGGGGCTATAGGTGAAATAACACACCAGGTCAACACGTGAGTTGGTTAAGCTATTTTCTGGGTAATTCAGATTGTGCGTTTAAGATAAGTAAAAAAACGGATCCGTTCAAAACTCCATCACTTGATAATAATCCTGGAACTGCCGAAAAACATCTGATAGATCATGCCCAACAAAAGGGATGCACCATAAGGAGAGATATTTTCACCATGCCCATAGTCCTCAAAACGACCCTGCTGCTTATCCTCTCAAACCTCTTCATGACCTTTGCCTGGTACGGCCACCTCAGGAACCTGAATACGCGCCAGTGGTACATTGCCGCATTTGCAAGCTGGGGCATCGCCCTGTTCGAGTATATGCTGCAAGTGCCTGCAAACCGCATCGGGTTCCAGCAGCTCAATCTCCCCCAGCTCAAGATCCTTCAGGAGGTCATAACGCTGTCGGTCTTTGTGCCGTTTTCGATTTTTTACATGCAACAGCCTTTAAGGCTCAATTATCTCTGGGCAGGGATTTGTCTGATGGGTGCCGTGTACTTCATTTTTCGCACCTGATAAGTCTCCCTTAGGATCTGCCAGGGATTCAAACCAGATTTTGTGTTTGATTGTATCCATAATTGATTCATAAATCTCTGGTGACCTTAAGCATAGCACGCATAGTGATCATGGAATTGTTTTTAAAATAGGTCCGTTCAAAACATCAATCTTGCGGCCTTTGTGAAATGTTAATTTTATCGGTCCTTTTAGGCCGCAAGATTGATGTTTTGAACGGATCAGTTTTTTACTCATCTTGAACGCACAATCTGAGATGAAAAAAATCAGGCCCGAAATCCTCGCAATCCGAACAGCTGTCAAAAGACCAAATTTTAAAGAGGGATGTCCTTGAGCAGTCTGTTAGCAGGCGAGCCTTCAACGGTCCGGCTGAATTCCTTAAGTATCCCTTGTAACCCTTCAGGTTCATCTTGTGGGGGCATGGTGATGCAGGCAACGCCGTATCCCTCCAGCGCCTCAATGACTGAAGTCACGGTAATGGTGCCCGGGTCCCTGGCAGGCATGTAGAGGGTTTTCTCATCGCCCGGCGAAGCCGCCTCAACGATGATACCGGTTTCGCACAGCTCATGAAGTATCTGTTTTGTGAGGACTACCGGCAGGCCAAGCTGATCGGATATGTCGGAAGAGCCGGGCGCGGGTGATCCCGTTGCGAATCCTGCCACAACACGGTGCGCGACTGTAAGGCTGATGAGCTTCTTTTGAGAGGGATTTATCCTGTGCATGTCCAGCTCGATCCCGCATGCATGTGCATTTTGATATGCGTAAGAAAGCTCGGCCCCGAACAGCACGATGAACCAGCTGAGCTGAAGCCATACAAGGAATAGGGGCAGGGCGGCAAAACTGCCGTAAATGGCATTGTAATGGGCCACCCCGACCTGAAAGTAGATGTAGATCCTCTGCACCACGACAAAGATAATCCCCGCCACCAGGCCGGCCGTAAGACATGAAGCAGTATTTACCTTGGTATTGGGTATGAAGGCATACATGAAGGCAAGGAGTATCCATGTGAGGCAGTAGGGGATCAGTTTTATCAGGGTTGTTATGAAGAAGGAGAAGATCCCCACCCCGAGGCTGCCGGTGATGGAGTTCATCTGTGCATTGACCATGACCGTAGAGCTGCCGGAGATGATGATGAGGATAGGTGCGACAAGCATGATTGCAAGGTAGTCGCTGACCTTCCGGCTGAACGACCTGTGCCTGGTCACACCCCAGATGCTGTTAAAGGAAAGCTCGATGTTTTCGAGCACCTTGATTACCGACCACAGGAGCACGATGATGCCGACTCCGGCAAGCAGACCGCCTTTTGTGCTGTCCAGGAGACGGCGGGAAAACTCAATGACATACACCACCACCTCCTGGTGATCGGCCATATCTTCCATGAGGCGCTGCTCCAGGAGTTTCTGAAAACCGAATCCCTTGGCAATGGCAAAGGCTACGGCAGCAATAGGGACGATGGACATGAGGGTGAAGAAGGTGAGAGCGGATGACCGCAAGGCGCAATTGTCAGCGTCATATTTTCTCAAGGTGATGGAAAGGATCCTGAAGGAGGCTATGAAAAACCTTTTTATCCTCGGTAAGTCCTTAAGGGAGATTTCCCATATGCCCTGCTTCAGGAAAAATCTGATGGCTTCAAGATTATCTACTTTGTCCTTCATGGATAATCCCCTCCTCGTCACATTCAAATGCACCCCTGAGTGCTTGATATTTTAAATAACCGCAAAGGATGTAGTGCAAAAATAGAATCATCCTTGAACAAATTCTACCACGATCTCAAATCCAGGGGTAGTTTCATCTAATGGTAGTGTTTTTAAATCAGGTCCGTTCAAAACCTCAATCTTGCAGCCTTTGTGGAACGCTAACTTTATCGGTCCGTCAAGGCTGCAAGATTGAGGTTTTGAACGGATGAGTTTTTTTACATATCTTGAACGCAAAATCCGGGTACAACAAGGATGATGGAACATAAAAAGGGGGAAGGCTGGTTGATAAGACCGGTCCTTCCCCCTGCTTATAGTTTATACACGTTTGTTCAGGCGTGTGTTCTTTCCTCTATGCACACCTCAATGGTGAAGCTGCCGTTATCCGTTTCGAATGGGATGGCAACGATAGGTTGCTTGGTAATGTGGGAGATTGCATGGTTCTTGCCGGTGATCACTGTGGGGATAGCACCTTTGAGTGTCCTCCCCATGGCTTCGAGTTTCTGCCGTGCCTGGCCGGATACGATGTTCAGGATCTCGCCCACAGCGTCTTTGACCTCATCGTTGATCTCCAGGATCTTTTCGCCGAACATATTGCTGACAATTGCAAGGATGCTTTCCTCGGAAAAGCTCACAGATATAGTGCCCCTGGCTTCGCCGGAAAGGCCCACGATTCCTGATACATCTCCTTTTGCGACATCATCTTTCTTCAGATAAGGGGTGCCGACCGTTGCCTTAGTAAAGGCCATTGATGTCAATACATGCAGTGTTGCCTCTATGAACGGGTTGATGAGTCTTACATCCATACATACCTCTCGAGATTATTGCTTCACGCTATGCACTGTTAATGCTATCGGCAATGGCTTTGAAAAAATGTAGTGTAAATTTGAGTCTGGGGGAGATTTTTTTCGTAACAGACTGATCCGGTTAAACATGCCGGATAGTCACCGTGATTTCAGAATGTGCACGTCAAAACGGCATTACCATTGCCCCAGGGACCATCTTTTCGGTAAGGCAGAAATTCAGGAACTTCATCCGGTTGAGTGCGGCCTTCTGGTCGGAAAAGACCGAGCGGGCCGTAAAGACCCTCGGTTCGCTGGCGCAGCAGATGAAATAGCCCTTAAGGGCCTATTCTTCGTGGATAACGGTCTTGATGATGTAGCTGCCTGACTTTTCGTCCAGCTCCAGCTCAAGCAGTTTCCTGTCCCGCGCCTCTTCCAGGAGGCGGCTGAAAGACCGGAAACCGTAGTAGCTCTCGTTGAAGCCGGGTTTCCGGCGGCGCAGCGCCTGTTTGATCATGGAGCCCCAGAGCTTGTCCTCCTCGCCGCGCTCATCGAACAGCGCCTCAACGGTCTCCACCACCAGTTCCAGGGCCTTGAGCTTCCTGTCCTCCTCGGGGCTCTCCTTCGGCTCGGGTTTGGCCGGGGCGGCCTCAGGTGCCGGTTTCGCTGCGGGCTTCCTCACCGCCTTGCGGCGTTTGGCCTCGCTCTCGCGGACCAGGTCATCATAGAAGATGAACTCGTCGCAATTCGCGATAAGAAGCTCGGAAGAGGAGTTCTTCACCCCTACGCCGATGACGAGCTTGTTGTTTTCTCTCAGCTTGCTCACAAGCGGAGAAAAATCAGAGTCACCGCTGATGATTACAAAGCAATCTACATGGGATTTGGTGTAGCAGAGGTCCAGCGCATCCACTACCATGCGTATGTCTGCAGAATTCTTGCCTGATTGTCTCAGATGCGGGATTTCGATGAGTTCGAAGGACGCCTCGTGCATGACCGGCTTGTAGTCCTTGTAGCGCTCCCAGTCGCTGTATGCCTTTTTCACGATGATATTTCCCTTGAGCAGCAATCGCTCAAGGATCTTCTTCACGTCGAACTGGGCATATTTGGCGTCTCTAACACCGAGCGCAATATTCTCAAAATCACAGAACAATGCCATGTTCTGGGTCTTTTCGAGTACAGCCATCAATCACTCCTTATGGGCAAGTGTACCTTTGCCTTGTTGTATCGTTCATTCCAGTTCCCATTTTTCAGCCTTCATATCCAGTCATGACGCGGTATTGCATCATTCATCCTTTCTTTCTGTTAATGTGTCAAGGTGATAAATATAGGGTGGTTGGATTCGAGGTTTTTTTCAGGTGACCTGGCTTGGCAAGTCGCATGCGCTGTCCGTATGTATTCGAAAATACGTATCAGTTAGGATGGCACTGCCCTTTAAAATCATATGAAACTGATTTTCATAACGGCATTTGAAACCACAAATATTTGAACATTATTACTGTCGGGATCAACAGGAATTAAGAAAAAACCAAGAAGGAGAGGATCATAATCTACAGTAGATCCACGTATCACTTCACCATCAATAAAAGTAACCTCTACCTTACGCCCCAAAACGCGATCACCATCAATGAATTCCTTTCTTTCAAGATAGCCCTTGTTGCCCTCAAAAGTCTTCACAAAGAAGACTGCTTTGATTTCTTTCATCTCCAACATAACCGTTTGTTTAAGCGCAGACTCCGTAATGCCTTCATAGAGATGAAAAGAGGGGTGGTTTGCATTGAAATCATTAATATAACCCTTAACAAGAATATCATCTATGAAATGAACAACAGCCTTGACGTGCCCCTTCGCAACGCCTCTTTGAAAGAATGTTAGGTTTTTAATAGTATTAGTAATCATCGTCATCTCTCATTTTCACGGACCTGCTCCACATCGTCAGCCATTTACTACATCGGAAAATTGCATGTTTTCCTCAACAGGCCCAAGCATCTTTATGAATGTGCTCAAAAGGTTTTTGTCAAAATCCGTAATGGCTTCCTTCTTTATGATTTCTATAGCATAGAACGGCTTCATGGGAACCTTGTAGGGACGACTTGATGTCAATGCATCGAAGATATCGGCAATGGTGCAGATGCGGGCACATGGATGGATATCATTCATACCAAAGGGGTACCCGGAGCCATCAGGCCGCTCATGATGTTGCATGGAGATGTAGGCGGCTTCATCAGTGAGATGCCCGGTTTCCATGAGGATGTTATAACCCCATTCGGGGTGTTTCTTCATTATGGCCCACTCTTCATGATTTAATTTCCCCCGCTTCCTGAGAATGTCCAGCGGGACTTTGGATTTTCCGATATCGTGAAGGAAATATCCATAGACCTGGTGTTCAAGGTTCTCTCTCCCCATCGTGCTGTCGTCTTTATAGAATTGGATGGCAAGGGAAGCGGCGAAGATACCCACATTGATGCTGTGGGTGTAGGTATTAAAATCGTGTTCGGTGATGGAAAAAAGGTCATTGAGAAGCACCTGGTTCTTCATGATATTCTTGAACATGGGCTTGAGCGTATTCTTCATGACCTCGATCTGTTCCGAGTTCGGGTCATCGAAGGCCTTCCTGATGGCATGCATGGATGATATATAGAATGTTGCCACCTTTACTTTAGAGGGTACCGTCGGGTCATTGAGGATGTTTTCTGAGTAGGCGTGGACGTACTCTTCAAAGGTGCTGGCTTCGCTTCCCCGAATGTGTACTCTGCTGATACCATAATTATTGAGTTCGATGAGGTGATCCCTGGTGAATCTGCCCCCTTTCTTCAAAAAGGGCATGAGCCTGTCTTCATGCTTTATGAACAGTTCAACCACAGACTTCTCGTTGACCTGAATCACATCGAGAGGAATAGGCCTGAATATTTCCATAAGCACCTTTTCGGCATTACGTAATATTATAATAATATATATTACTGGTTTTTTTCACAGGATACAATTAAGGAAGGCATTCAAATAAGATCAATCCATCAAGAGGCATTATCAAAGAGCCGGGACAAAGTAACCTTAGACCATGTAACCTTAGGCCATTGACAAAAATATCTAGCCAATTATCCTATTATAGTAGATTATATTTAATTGAGATAATGCAACCTAGTAACACATCTATAGTAACTCATGTGGGATTAATATGAAGGAAAATTATCGCCAGGACAGGAATTCCAATCCGTAATCGATGACTGTATCCTAGGGGGAGGTTTAATTGAAAGATTGTATAGATTAGGTATGAAAGATGGACTCCACAAGATTGTTTTACTCGATAAACGGTATAAAAATAGAGATATTTTCTTGAAAGGAGGGTGTATGGCAAGGAAGATTGTGTGGACTTGTCTGGTGGTGATCTGTTTGGCAGGGATAGCTCCTGCGGCCTTTGCCGGAGCAAACCCGACCGCCTACCCCGTAGTCTTCGCCCATGGGAGCTTCGGGTTCGACGAGGTAGCGGGCGTATACTACTTTGGTGATGACTACGGGACCTTTGTGGGCAAGCCGTGTCTGTCCGGGGGTGCGTGCAATGGCTACCTCAACAAGGCCCAGAAGGCCTATGCAACCAAAGTCTGGGCCTTCCAGTCCTCCGAGGAGAGGGGCTTATGGCTGTCTGAACAGATAGAAGACATCATGGTTGCGGCAGCAAAGGACCACGTCAACATCATCGGCCACTCCCAGGGTGGAGTCGATGCCCGCAAGGCGGCTACGCTCCTGTCGGGAGCCAAAGGGTACCCGGTGGTAAAGGTGCTGGCGTCCATATCGTCCAACCATCGGGGGTGCCCCCTGGGCAAGTCGGGCATGGACCTGGATGAGGACCACCCACTCCTGTCCAACCTTTTCGAACTGGTGCTGGAGAATTTCTATGGGGACACTATCCTCGACACGCCGGGCAACGACCTTTATGCCATGTTCAAGGGCGTAATGTACAATGACTATGACCCTTACGACGGGGAGGACACCGGCATCAAGATATTCAACGACAACTGGCCGGTAGATACGAGCAACGATACGGGCGCGGCATCGCTCTACATCTCATTCATCACGGCCCAGAATGGTCTGAGCCGCAATCCGCTGCTCGCCGTGTTCACCGCCATCACAGGTGAGATCGACGGTGACGGTTACTGCGTGGGCGACTGCGACGGCGATGGCGCGGCAGGCTGCGGCGACGGCAATCCGTATGATCTCGACGACGATGGACTTGTGGGCATCAACTCGCAGCAGATGGGTTCTCGTATGAAGTACGTGAACATGCCCTTCTTCTTCGACTGGGTTCAGGTCGATTCAGGGGTGACCTATGCCAGGGATCTCAACAACCCGACCAAAGACCAGATGATCTCGTCCAGGTCACTCATGGACGCGGACCACTTCGACCCCATCTTCATCGGCCCGGATCTTTTTGATGAGATGGAGTTCTATGCCGCCATCATCGATTATATGGCAAAGCACGGCGGGTAAGGTCTTCCTTGAAGATAGTCAGGGGAAGGTATCGGTGGTTACTTCTGCACACCGGATATCTGCTGTCCGGATGATAAGGGTAACCACCGGATTTTGAGATGGTCTTGTACATGGGCAAGGCACAAGATTTTTTTGATGGGTGAGGTGTGTAGTGCGTAAGTGGATCGTTATCGGGGGGGTCATCGTTCTAGCAGGCGTCCTTGGTGCGTTCTTTTCGCTGCATAATGATATACCAAGGGATTATCCAAAAAGCCTCCAGCATGGAGAATCTGCGCTTGAAGAAGATGCTGCCCAGAAACGTTTACCGGAAGGACACCCCACAGATATCACCCCAGAGCTCATGCGAAAGGCCTATGGCGCGACTATTACTAATCCCAGGACCCAGATCGCCCTCTTGGAGGAGCTCATGGGCTCTCTCATGGAACTGTATCCGAATGACTGGCAGCAAAGATTATCCGCCTTGGTGGAGGAGACATTTCCCGATCAGGCGAAGGACATCCTGAAGAGACTACTGGACCTCCAGCGTTACAACAAGTGGCTTACGCAGGAGAATCCCAATCTGTTCCGCATGCACAGAAGAGAGAGGAGCCAGGTTCTGCAGGAAAAAAGGAGGGAGGTTTTCGGCAGTGATGCAGAGGTGATCTGGGCTGGAGATCTGGCAAAAAGCAAGTTAGATGACGTGTTAGACCAGATCGACCGGGACGAGCAGGCATCCATTTATGAGAAGCTCGACCTGTATTCCAAGTCCCTGCAGGATATCTATAATGAAAAGGCGGGCGCATCATTAAGCATGGGAAGCTTCGAGCTTATCAGTGAGTTCCTGGAGGTAGGCTCTGTCCAGCAAGACCTCGGAGCCATGAGGCCCAAAGAGAGGGCGCAGGGACTCAGGCAGATACGGGCATCGCTGGGCCTTGATGATGATGCCCAGTCCCGGCTGGAGGCCCTCGATGCCGAGCGGGACGGGCGATGGAAGGCCGGTGCAGAGTATATGCGCGAGCGCACTGAGCTTGTGAAGACCTTCACCGGAACAGCGCAGGAGCAGAAGATTATCGCGCTTAGAGAGCGCTATTTTGGCCCCCAGTCTGAAAATATTGCAAAGGAAGAAAAGTCAGGGTTCTTCAGATTCACCCGGAAGCGGATCTATGGTATGAACTAATC
>CAWAUM010000010.1:0-278520 GCA_963785235.1 uncultured delta proteobacterium
GGAGCACACCCTGAACAGTTCCTCTGTTATCCTCGGCAATAAGATAAAATGCTCGGTGCCCATAAGCGGTCTCAACAGCTTCTTTCCAGGCAAAGAAATGGTATGGCCCTGCATCAGCCTGGGATATTACAAAATCATCCCATCTTTTTTTATCAGGAGAGTCAGCTAATTTAATCGTGGTCATTTTTTAAAAAGACGAGCTTACATGATTTTTTGTTCAGAGCTCCGCCATTTCGGGTGAGGTGCTGCCTGCTAATCAGTTGAATGTGTCTCATAGAAGCATTTAAAGCTCTACACCAAAATATATAGTGGATGTTCGTCACAATTCAATGCAAACTTGATGGAAAAATACATGGTGTTCTGCATTTAACACAAGAATATCTAATAATATTTAAGCATATGTTGGTTGTCCTTGCACATTGATCATACCATACAGTAAAGCTCTGTTATGAAGCGATTAAAATCACCTCAAATTATTTTTATCATCCTCTTTCTCATGGCAGGGGTATCGTTCCTGCTCTTCACTGATTTTGGCAAGTCCCATTCCCGCATCATTGATGAAATTCTCGACTATGGCCACCTTCCCCTCTTCGGCGTTGTTTCCCTGGTAATCCTGTGGATTCTTAATCATGGCAAATGGCCATGCACTATAACGAAGCGGTACCTGCAGGCAGGGATCATAACGGTCTTTCTCGCAGTCCTTACGGAATGCATTCAGGTGCTCATGCCGAACAGGTACTTTCAGTTTGGGGATATTCTGAATGACACGATCGGTGCTGCAGTCTTTCTCTGGCTTGCCCATTCTTTTTTGAACAAACTCCCTGGCTTGACCAAAGCACTGAGCAGATGGGCAGTGATTCTGCTCATGATGCTTCCGGCAATCCCGATTTTTGTGGCAGCAATTGACACCTGGAACATGGAAAGGGATTTTCCGATCCTGGGCTCATTCGAGTCTTTCCTTGAGATGTCACGGTGGACACAGAAAGAAAGCATGATTCGCAGGTCCACACTTCATGCATCTGAAGGGGGATACTCCCTGGAAGCAGCCCTGCTCCCTGGCAGTTATCCCGGCATCTCCATGGATTATCTGGCAAATGACTGGAGAGGCTATGAGGGTATGTCCTTTGATGTATTCCTCGAAGGGCCTTCACCCTTGAGCATTACGGTGAGGATCAATGACCAGGCACACAACAATGAGTTTGCCGACAGGTTCAACAAGAGGTACCAGATCTCTCCAGGATGGAATCATATATCGATCAAACTTGATGATGTAAGATCAGCACCGAAAGGGCGTGAGATGAATATGGCGGAGATTACGAACATTTGTATCTTTGCTTACAGGCTTAAAGAGCAC
This sequence comes from uncultured delta proteobacterium, assembly GCA_963785235.1. Lineage (GTDB taxonomy): Bacteria > Desulfobacterota > Desulfomonilia > UBA1062 > UBA1062 > MWEI01. The sequence continues at coordinate 1,355 of CAWAUM010000010.1, forward strand.
AGAACAGTCTATTTTGATAATTTCAGGCTGCAGAATCGCGGCTGAAGCCGCTCCTACATCATGATAGGCAAATGCAACGTTCACAGCCCCAGGGATGCCGGCCTTGTCCTTTCTCAGGTATGCCCCCATGTCAAGATTCTCGGTGACAGTCATGCTGGAAAAAATCCTCCTGCCCTCGGGAACCTGTACAACACCTAGAGCAAATATCTTGTCAGGGCTCATATTGTGGATGGGCTGGCCCATGAAATGGATCTCGCCATAGCGGCCAGGCACGACCCCGCAGACAGACATGAGCGTGGTGGATTTGCCCGCACCGTTGGCACCGATCAGCGTCACTATCTCGCCCTGGGCAAGGTCCAGGGAGACACTCTTCAACGCGTGGATGCCGCCGTAATAGGTATGGAGGCTCTTTACCTTAAGCATCAAAGGCCTCACCGAGATATGCCTTGATGACATTGGGGTTCTCGACTATCTCTTTCGGTGTCCCCTGGGCGATCATCTGGCCATAGTCAAGGACATAGATGCGCTCGGATATGCTCATGACAAGCTTCATGTCGTGCTCGATAAGGAGGATGGAGATCCCCTCTTCATCACGAATCCGGGTAATGAGCTCGTCCAGCTCTCCGGTCTCCTTGGGGTTCATGCCGGCTGCCGGTTCGTCCAGAAGGAGCAGGAAGGGCTCTGTGGCCATGGCCCGGGCAATCTCGAGCCTTCGCTGAGCCCCGTAAGGAAGCTCCTGGGCCAGCTCATTCACATATTGGGCAAGACCCATCTTTTCGAGCATCCGGTAGGAAAAATCCACCATGTCCCGCTCTTCCGCACGTGTCTTCTTATCCCTGAAGATGGCCCCTGCTATGCCCGAGCGTGTCCTGCAGTGCCTTGCCACCATGACGTTTTCCAGCACGGTCATCTTCTGGAAAAGCCGTATGTTCTGGAAGGTGCGCGCCAAGTCCGTTCTTCGTAACGATATTTGATTTGAGTCTGTAGAGCCTGTGCGAGGCTCTTAAAGAGCCGAGGATTCTGTATTTCTATAATTTCAGGCAGAAGAATCACAGATGAAGCCGCTCCTACGGGGGCGGTTGGTATTTCGAGTGGGGAAATCGCGGATAAATCCGCTCCTACGGAGATTGGATTGTGTTCGCAGGAGAATTTTTAATCGCGATGATATCTTGATGATATCTTACGGTTGGTAGCCATTTTATAACAATGATTGACATTTACTGTTATCGTGTATATTCATAATCAGGAGCTGAAATATGAATATATCACTAACCCATCATCTTGAGGAATTGGTTAAAAGTAAAGTTAACAGTGGCCTCTATAGCTCTGCGAGCGAGGTCATGCGGGATGCGTTGCGCCTACTCGATGAGCGCGACCGGTTACGAGCCTTGCGCTTAGAAGAGTTGAGATCGGAAATCAAAAGGGGCTTAGACAGCGGCGAGTCAACTCCTTTGGATATTGGAGCTGTCAAGGCTCGTGGTCGCAAACGTCTTGCAGCTGAACGGGGAGGAACAAAATCCTGATGCCGCAGGTCCTTAGACGTCCTCTGGCTGAAGCTGACCTTGATGATATCTGGTGGTACATAGCCCAGGATAATCTGGATGCCGCCGACTTATTCCTCGATAAAATTGAGGAAATATTACATACACTCGCTCAATTTCCAAACATGGGCATAAACCGAGATGAGCTTATGCCCTCTTTGCGAAGTCTACCCATTGGCAATTACGTGATTTTCTATCTGCCGCTTGACGACGGCATTGATGTCGTCAGGATTTTGTCTGGAATGCGAGAGATCGACCCTCTCTTTTAATAAGGGGTTATAGTCTCGGATGAATCGCGGTTGAAGTCGCTCCTACATCATGTTGGATAAATACAACGCTTGTAGGAGCGCCTTCAGGCACGATCAATGCATCGATATGATATCAATAAATCGCGTTTGAATGCATCATGGCAGCAAAATCCAACTTAAGTAGAAGCGCCTTCAGGCGCCACAAAGACGCACTGTCAGCTTTGATTGAATTACCAGATGGCTCTGACATGAGGATAATTGCGTATCTTTTCATCTTTTGTGACCACGGTCGCCCCCAATGACATAGCTGTAGCAATTATGATTCTATCTGCAGGATCATCGTGCAGGGGTGCAGGGAGATTGACCGACCGAAGAGCAATAGAATTCGTCACCGGAACAAACTTCATGAAAGGCAGCAGCTCCGACTTATGAATCCAGTCACCCACCTGCATGGTCAATTTCAAACGGTTTCTCATCACCAGGAGAGCAACCTCCCACACACTTATGGATGAAATATAAATCACTTTTTTTTGAACAGAAGCCTCCACCGCTTTTTTCGCTTTTGCAGATAAAAGCTCCGGGTTCGAGACAAACCAGATCCATGCATGGGTGTCCAGGACGATCATTTCAGCAACTCCCAGTCTTCCATCCCTACAGGTTTGGTGGGATTTTCATAGGCAATAACGGAGTTGCGAAGTTCGAGCAGAGACTGCACGGAATCTTCCGTGTAGGGGATTACCTTCAGCACCGGCTTTCCCCGGTCGGTTATGATCAATTCCTGGCGTGTCTCTTCGATCTTCCGGAAGAATTCCAGGGCATGGGGTTTAAACTGAGATTTTGATACCATATTTTTCATGACAGCACCTCACTCTCCATGGATATGACATGGTCATATAACCATGGTCATTTAATGTCGTCAAGGGGAATTTCATCGGCTGGATCCAGGCACTGCTTTGCAATAAAGCAGTGCCCTCCTTTTTGCATGAAAGGATTATTCGTTTGCCTTAAGAGAATCGCGGCTGAAGCCGCTCCTACATCATGATAGGCAAATGCAACGTTCACAGCCCCAGGTATGCCGTCTTGATCTTCTCGCTCTTCAAAAGGTTCGATGCGGTATCCTCCATGGCAATGGCCCCGCTCTCCATCACATAGCCCCGGTGCGCGATGCGAAGCGCCATGTTGGCGTTCTGCTCCACGAGGAATATGGTGGTGCCGTTCTCGCGGTTGATCTTGCTGATGGTCTCGAAGATGAGCTGCACGAGCACCGGCGCCAAGCCCAGCGACGGCTCGTCCAGCAGCAGGAGCTTGGGCCTGCTCATGAGCCCGCGGGATATGGCGAGCATCTGCTGCTCGCCGCCGGACAGCGTGCCTCCGGACTGGTGGCGCCGTTCTGCCAGGCGGGGGAAGAGGTCAAAGATATAATCCAGGTCTTCTTTGATGCCGGCCTTGTCCTTTCTCAGGTATGCCCCCATGTCAAGATTCTCGGTGACGGTCATGTTGGAGAAAATTCTCCTGCCCTCGGGAACCTGTACGACACCTAAGGCAAATATCCTGTCAGGACTCATGTTGTGGATGGGCTGGCCCATGAAATGGATCTCGCCATAGCGGGCAGGCACGACTCCGCAGACAGACATGAGCGTGGTGGATTTGCCCGCACCGTTGGCACCGATCAGCGTCACTATCTCGCCCTGGGCAAGCTCCAGGGAGACACTCTTCAATGCATGGATGCCGCCGTAATAGGTATGGAGGTTCTTTACCTTAAGCATCAAAGGCCTCACCGAGATATGCCTTGATGACATTGGGGTTCTCGACTATCTCTTTCGGTGTCCCCTGGGCGATCATCTGGCCATAGTCAAGGACATAGATGCGCTCGGATATGCTCATGACAAGCTTCATGTCGTGCTCGATAAGGAGGATGGAGATCCCCTCTTCATCACGAATCCGGGTAATGAGCTCGTCCAGCTCTCCGGTCTCCTTGGGATTCATGCCGGCTGCCGGTTCGTCCAGAAGGAGCAGGAAGGGCTCTGTGGCCATGGCCCGGGCAATCTCGAGCCTTCGCTGCGCCCCGTAAGGAAGCTCCTGGGCCAGCTCATTCACATATTGGGCAAGACCCATCTTTTCGAGCATCCGGTAGGAAAAATCCACCATGTCCCGCTCTTCCGCACGTGTCTTCTTATCCCTGAAGATAGCCCCTGCTATGCCCGAGCGTGTCCTGCAGTGCCTTGCCACCATGACGTTTTCCAGCACGGTCATCTTCTGGAAAAGCCGTATGTTCTGGAAGGTGCGCGCCAGGCCGTGTTTCGTGACAATATTGGGCTTGAGTTTATTTATCCTGCGCGAGGCCTTGCCGGGCGGATTGATGATCATGTCGCCTCTGGTGGGCTCGTAGATGCCGGTGATGCAGTTGAAGAACGTGGTCTTGCCGGCGCCGTTGGGGCCTATCAAGGCAACGATCTCCCCCGGGTTCACCTGGATGCTGATGGTATCGATGGCCCGCAGACCCCCGAAGTCCATGGTGAGCCCCCTGATGTCGAGCACGGGCATGGCGGCTGTCATTTCTGAGCCACCTCGTTATTTTCCTTATGGAATTCGTAGTGCTGCTTGATGCCGCTGATAATGCCCTGCGGCCTGAAGACCATGATGAGAACCATGCTTGCACCAAAGGCAAGCATGCGGTACTCGGAAAAGGCCCTCAGATATTCGGGGAGCAGGATGAGGATAAAGGCGCCCACCATCACACCCACTATGGATCCCATGCCTCCCAGCACCACGATGGACAGGATCATGGCCGATTCCATAAAGGTAAAGCTCGCCGGGTTGATGAAGGTGGTCTTGGCTGCCAGGATGCAGCCCACAAAGCCGGCCCATGTAGCGCCAAGGGCAAAGGCCATGAGCTTGGTGCCGGTCTTGTCGATGCCCATGGCCTGGCAGGCTATCTCGTCTTCGCGAAGCGCTATCCATGCCCTTCCGATCCGTGAGTGCCTGAGCCTGCCCACCACGAGCATGGTAAAAATAACCAGCATGATCATGATGTAGTAGAGGTAGACCATGTGCTGCTGGAGGGTGAGCTGAATACCGAAGGTTGAAGGCCTGGATATCCCGGCAATACCGCTGGGGCCGAAAGACAACGCGTTCCAGTTCTCCAGGATGAGCCTGATGATCTCGCCAAACCCCAAGGTGACAATAGCCAGGTAGTCACCCCGCAAGCGGAGCACCGGGAAGCCGAGCAGGATACCGAATGTGGCCGCCAAGGCCCCGGAGAGCGGCAGGGCCACCCAGAAGCCGAGCCCGAAATGATGATTCATGAGGGCATAGAAATAGGCGCCTACCGCATAGAATGCCACGTATCCCAGGTCGAGCAGCCCTGCCAGTCCCACCACGATATTGAGCCCCAGACCCAGCATTACATACATGAGCGCCGTGATCATGATGGAGGTCTGGTAGCTGGAGAATAAAAAGGGGAAAACGGCGGCAACGAGAGCCAGGAACGCCATGCAAGGTATATATACGCGCTTATCCGAACGGATACGTTTGCCTGCCCTCTTCTGCCAGGTATCGGCATCATCCCCATCACCGGACGCCCCTGTTTCCTTGCGCGCGAGGAGGTAGCGCCAGATAAAAGAGAGAAAAAATGCCCCGATACCCACATAAAGCATGTTCATCCAGCGCCACTGAATTGTACTGTCTAAGGGATTTACCTTCATGACCATGAGGGGAAAGGTGAGGAACATGAACCACAATGCAGCTATGCCTGATTGAGCGATCTCGCCTAAGGCCCGCTGCATGAGGGAATCTGTATCTGAATTCATGGTCAACTCTTTACACCTTTTCCGAGCTCGTCTTCCCGAGGATACCTGCGGGTCGGAAAATGAGGATGAACACGAGCAGCGCGAAGGCAAACACGTCTTCGTAGTCGCTCGATACATAGCCTGTGGCAAAGCTCTCGGTCCACCCCAGTATCATTCCGCCGAGAACGGCGCCCGGGATGCTGCCGATGCCGCCCAGGACAGCCGCGGTGAAGGCCTTGATCCCTGCGATGAAGCCGATATAGAAATTGATCTGCCCGATATGGGATGATATGAGCACACCGCCGACAGCTGCCAGCGCGCTCCCGATGATGAAGGTCACCGAGATGACCCGGTTCACATTCACGCCGAGCAGCATGGCCATGGTCTTGTCCTGGGCCACGGCCCGCATGGCCTTGCCTATGCGCGTGAACTTGATGAAGAGTGTAAGCAGGGTGGTGGCCACTATGGTGGTTATGAAGATCACCAGTTCCGAGGAACGCATGATGGTTACATTCTCCATGAAAGAGAATTCATCGATGAGCGCAGGGAAAGAGACGAAGTCGGATGTCTGGGCAAGCAGCACATAGTTCTGCAGGAAAATGGACATGCCGATGGCGCTGATAAGCGGCGAGAGCCTCTGGGCGTTGCGCAGAGGCTTGTAGGCGATCTTCTCCAGGGTAAACCCGTAGGCCGCAGAATATATCATGGCCACAATCCCGGCCAGAACAAGGAGAGACCAGCCGCTCATGCCCATGAGAGCCAGCGCGCTCGCCACGATCAGGGCCGTAAAGGCGCCGATCATATAGATCTCGCCGTGGGCGAAATTGATGAGCTCGATAATCCCGTAGACCATGGTATAGCCAAGGGCAATCAGGGCATAGATACTGCCCCTGGTGAGCCCGCCGAAGAAGAGTTCCAGGAAGTATTCCATATCCGCTCAGCTATCCTAAATCTGAATACAAAAAAGGGAGCAGATTATCTGCTCCCTTTCTTTAGATTCTTATCCTTATTTTATTTCTACGTACTTGCCGTCTTTGACCTGGTACATGGAAAAGCCGATGCCCTTTGCATCGCCTCTCTCATCGAAGCTGATCTTTCCGAGCGGCGTCTCGAACCAGTTTGTCCGCAGAGCCTTGGATATTGCATCGTAATTGGTTGAACCGGCCTTTTCAATGGCCTGAAGCAGGCACAGGGATGCAGCGTATGCATTCAGGTAGAATGCCCCCGGATCAGAGCCGAATGCCTTTTTATGCTGCTCTATGGCTGCAACTGCCATGGGGTTCTTGGATGTGTCCATGGGGCCGGTGGCATAGACGCCCTCTGCAAACTTGCCGGCTACCTTGATGAAGGTGTCGTCTTTCACGCCATCATCAGAGATAAAGAAGGTCTTCATCTTCTTTTTCTTCATGGCGCTGACGATCTTGGCTGCTTCAGGATGGTATCCACCATAGATTACCGCATCCGCCTTGGAGTTCTTGATCTTCTGCACAATAGCAGAGTAGTCCACTGCGCCTGGGGTGATACCCTCAAACAGCACCGGGGTGATGCCCAGCTTCTCCAAGTCAGCCTTGGCGAATTCGGCAAGGCCCTTGCCGTAGTCTCCCTTGTCATGGATGACGGCAATCTTTTTCACCTTGAGCTTTTTCAGTGCGAACTCCACCTCGAGTTTTGCCTGGGCATCATCCGGGGAGATGGTCCGGAAGAAGTTCGGGTAGTCGCCGCTCTTGGTGAGGTCTACATTCGTGGCGGATGGTGACATGGTGACGATCTTTGCTTCCTTGTAGGTATTGAGTGCAGCCTTGGTTGCGCCGCTGCAGATATGGCCAAGAACGACATCGGCCTTGTCGGAAACGAGCTTGCTGGCAACATTGGCACCTACCTCAGGCTTGCAGACATCGTCGGCAGGGAGGATCTCCACCTTCTTGCCCAGAACTCCGCCCTTGGCGTTCACGTCACCTACCACGAGTTTTGCTGCATTCAATGTCGGAAGACCGTAGGAAGCAAGGTCACCGCTGTGCGCCCCTGCAACACCAAGCTTGATCGTATCAGCCGCAAAGACCGAACCGGCAAACACCATGAATGCGATTGCCAACAAGAAAATCAGTGCTCTCTTCATTCCTTCCTCCCCTTTGCTTTGATATTCTTGATTATTTCCGTAACTCTCTCTCATGAATCTTATAACAACTAACACTATAGGGCCAATTCTGTCAAACCCCAATACCTTTATGCACTTCTGGGCGAAATCTCCATCCCCGGTCTTTACAAGGTGCATTTCAGCATGATAGTGCCTCAAATGTGGGTATGACCTTAACGACCAGGCACGGTACAACCATTGAAGTCATCAACTGCGGCAACTTCCTGCTGGATGGCGGCGGCATGTTCGGGCGGGTGCCCAAGGTTATGTGGGAGAGGTGGTTTCCCGCTGATGAGCAGAACCGGATAGTCATGGCCACCAATATCCTGCGCATCAACAAACAGGGAAAGACCTATCTCGTGGATACCGGTCTCGGATCACACTACACCAAAAAGGATTGGGACATCCTCGGCACCGGCATCGAACAGGTATGTCTCATGAAAGAACCGGTGGACTTTCTCATATGTACGCATCTCCACTTCGACCACTGCGGCGGCATACACGATATGACCGTGCGTTCCGAGGTGATCATCTCACGCCTGGAGTGGGAAGACGCACACGGCAAGAGCCCCTTGAGCAAAGGGAGCTACCGTAAGGCCGATCTTGAACTTCTCGAAAAAAAGCTGCACCTGGTAGATCCACCCTGCTTAATAGCAGATGGCATAGAGGTTCTGGCAACCCCGGGACATACCCGCGGGCATGTGAGCGTGCTCATCGACGATGAAATTCTCTATCCGGGCGACCTCATCCCCACTGCCGCCCACGTGCATCTGCCCTGCATTATGGCCTATGACCTCTACCCCCTGGAGATACTCGAAACCAAGAAGAAGATCCTTCATGAGGCCATCCGGAAGGGATGGCAGCTTGTCTACGAGCACGACCCCTACCGGCCGGTCAGTCACATCGGTCTATCCAACAACAAATTCAAAGCACTGTAGCCTTATTCCCATCATCAAACACCATAAAAATATCCCTTGACAGGAGGGGGCATTTATCATAATAGACCGCGTTGAATTTGTTTACTACAATAAACTCCAAGATACACTTAAAGCGATTCGAGAAAGAAATGAATGTTGGTGAAAAGATAAAAAACCTGAGGCTGGCCCAAGGTCTTACCCAGGAAGATCTTGCCAACAGGGCTGACCTTACCAAAGGTTTCATTTCGCTTTTGGAGCGCGACCTCCAGTCTCCATCCCTGGACACCATGGAGCTTATCCTGAATGCACTTGATACCAATGCCGGAGAGTTTTTCGCAGAGGAAGGCCGGGATGTAGTGGTGTTCAGCCGCAAACAGCGTGTCACCATTGAAGAGGAAGACGGCAGTGAAGCGGGAGGTGCTCATCGCCGCAGCCCAGGACCGGGAAGTGGACATGCTCCTGGTGACCATTGCCCCGGGTGCAGGCACCGAACCCGAGAGGGCCCACTACGGTGACGAATGCGGGATAGTGCTCATGGGCAAGATCATCATAAACCTTGGCAAAGAGGCCTACAGTCGCCCAGGCAGGCGATGCATTCTATTACACGGCAAACAAGAAACACTCTCTTGAGAACAAATCAGACAAAACGGCAAAGATCCTGTGGATCTCTGCCCCACCGAGCTTCTAAGAAAGGGGGGTGGCTTTAACGTACTATGAGCACCTTTATGGCTTCAAAGCCCGACGGGGCCATCTGTCTCTTCGGCGCGCCTTTTGATTCCACTTCAAGCTTCCGTCCAGGGTCCCGTTTCGGGCCCGGTGCCATCCGTGAGGCCTCCTATGGTCTGGAGACCTTCTCGCCCATCCAGATCGCTGACCTGGAAGACTGTTCCTTCATGGACAAGGGCGACCTGGAGCTCCCCTTCGGCGACCCGAACCCTGCGCTTGCGCTCATTGAAGAAACCACACAACATATCTTATCCGACAGAAAGACCCCTTTCCTCCTGGGCGGAGAGCACCTGGTGAGTCTGGGCGCCATCCGTGCCGCTGCAAAGGTGTACCCCGAGCTGAAGGTCATCCACCTGGACGCCCATGCAGACCTGCGGGAAGAATACCTGGGCCAGAGGCTGTCGCATGCCACGGTCATGCGCCGGGTTCTGGACCTCCTGGGCCCTGAGAGCGTACGGCAGATTGGCATCCGCTCATGCACAAGGCAGGAGCATGTCCTTGTGTGCGATATGATCTCCCTGCCCGAGCAGATTGCCTTGAGAACAGGGACCAAGCCCTGTTACCTCACCTGCGACCTGGACATTCTGGATCCGTCGGTCTTTCCCGGCACAGGCACCCCGGAGCCCGGCGGACTCATGTTTCATGAACTGATCACCATCCTGATCTCGATCATAACCAGACTTCACATTGTGGGCATCGATGTTGTTGAACTCGCCCCACAGCTTGACCCAACAGGGGTCTCTGCAATTGTGGCCGCCAAGGTTGTGAGGGAGTGCCTTATAGCGCTTGGACGCACGGAAACTTGCCATAAATGCATCAAGATAGGAGACATGTCATGAATAACATCCTCATCATCGGAGCCGGATCGGCAGGATCCGTGGTGGCCAAGAAATGTGCCATGAACCGCGATGTCTTCAAGAAGATTCACCTGGCGTCAAGAACGCTGGAAAAGTGCCTCAAGGTCCAGAAGGAATGCAAATCCGATATCACCATATCACAGCTTGGATGCAGACGATACAGCGCAGGTTATCCGTTTGATTGAAGAACAAAAACCGGATCTCGTTGTGAACATGGCGCTGCCATATCAGGACCTGCCTGTCATGGATGCCTGCCTCGCCACAGGTGTTCACTACCTGGACACGGCCAATTATGAGCCCAAGGACGAGGCCAAGTTCAGCTATACATGGCAGTGGGCCTATCAGGACCGCTTCCGCGACAAAGGCATCATGGCCGTGCTCGGCTGCGGCTTTGACCCGGGCGTGATCAGCATATACTGCGCCTATGCCCAGAAGAACCTGTTCGATGAAATCAGCACCATCGACATCATTGACTGCAATGACGGCAGCCACGGCAAGGCCTTTGCCACCAATTTCAACCCGGAGATCAATATCCGAGAGGTCACCCAGCGCGGCAAGTATTGGAAAAACGGGAAATGGATCGAGATCGACCCCTTAAGCATTTCCTGCATGATCGATTACCCGTAGGTGGGTCCGCGCAAATCCTATCTGATCTATCATGAGGAAGAGGAATCGCTGGTTCAGAATATCCACGGCCTCAAGCAGATCCGTTTCTGGATGACCTTTTCGGACAACTACATCAAGCACCTGGAGGTCCTGCAGAACGTCGGCATGACGAGGATCGACCCGGTCATGTACAACGGTGTTGAAATTATCCCGCTGCAGTTCCTCAAGCACCTCCTCCCGGAGCCTTCTTCCCTGGCCGAGAACTACACCGGAAAGACCTCCATCGGGTGCATCCTGCGGGGCGTGAAAGACGGCAAGCCGGTGGAGTACATCATCTACAATGTGTGCGATCATGCCGAATGCAACCGCGAACTGGGCGCCCAGGCCGTGTCATATACCACAGGCGTTCCTGCCATGACAGGGGCCATGATGATGATGAAAGGTATCTGGAGCGGCAAGGGCGTGTTCAATGTCGAGCAGCTTGATCCGGAGCCTTTCCTCGAAGAGGTTGCACGCCAGGGCCTGCCCTGGCATGTCCTGAAGCTCGACGCCCAGGCATACAAGGAACTTGCTGCGATATGAACGCGGCCTTGCCGCAGCTCCTCCATGCGGTACTCTCACAGATAACCACACCTGCCTACGTGGCTGATATGGCCGTTCTGAAAAAGAACATGGCAACGGCGGCCCATATCCGTGCTGCAGCCGGATGCCGTATTCTTCTGGCAATGAAGGCCTTTGCAATGCCTGCCGTATTCCCCCTGATGCGCCAGTCGCTGGACGGCACGACGGCCAGCGGCCTCTATGAAGCGCGCCTCGGCAAAGAGGAATTCGGCAAGGAAGTACATGTCTATTCCCCGGCCTATACGGAAAGCACCCTGGGCGAGCTGTTGCAGATTGCCGATCATATCTATTTCAATTCCGTCACGCAGATTCAACGTTTTCTCCCTTCCGTGAAGGCCGCAGGGCCGGACAAGAAGGTCGGCATCCGCATCAATCCCGGTTATTCAAATGCAACCCTGGGCGGCCATCTCTACGATCCCTGCTCACCGGGCTGCCGCTTCGGCGTTGTCCGCGCCGAGCTCGATAAGCTTGACTGGGACAAAATCGATATCCTTCATGTCCATGCCTTGTGCGAATCCCTGCATGATGGTTCCGTGGGCCTCATCAACCATGTTGCCAGAGAATTCGCCCCGTACATCAAGCGAGTGAAGGCTGTCAACTTCGGCGGCGGGCATTTCATCAATAAATCAGGGTATGATGTAGAGGCCCTTATCAACGCCATCAAAGATTTCCGCGCCGCCTTCCCTGTCGAGGTGATACTGGAACCCGGGAGCGGCCTCGTCGTCGATGCCGGCTATCTGGTGGCGACGGTGCTGGATATCGTTCACAACGAAAAGGCAATCGCCATCCTGGATGCCTCTGCCTCCTGCCACATGCCCGATGTCCTGGAAGTGCCGTACACACCGCCGCTCTACGGCGCTGCGGCTGTGGGCGTTCACCCCTACACCTACACCCTTGCCGGCAACACCTGCATGGCAGGCGATGTCATCGGCGAATATTCATTTAAGGAGCCCCTGAAAGCTGGAGACAAGCTCGTCTTCGGCGATATGCTCCAGTACAGCTTCGTGAAGAACAATACCTTCAACGGCACGCCCCTGCCCGATCTCGCCCTGCTGCATGAAGACGGCAGCCTACGAAGATCGTGCGCCGGTTCGGGTATGATGATTTCAAAAGGAGACTGGGATAATATGAAACAGAAACATACCATGGAACGATGGACAGTGGAAGATTCCGCTGACCTGTACCAGATACGGGAATGGGGAGCCGGATACTTCAGTATTTCCGAAAAAGGGGATGTGGTGGTCACACCGCGCAGAGACAAAAAAGATGTATCCGTCAATCTTCCTGAAATCATATCCGGGATCATGGCACGTGGTTATGACATGCCCATGCTTCTTCGTTTCGAAGACATCCTGGAATCCCAGATCATCCAGATGCACGAGAGTTTCCGCACGGCAATAGCCAAGTTCGATTACAAGGGGGAATTCAAAGGGGTCTACCCCATCAAGGTGAACCAGCAGAAACAGGTGATCGAAACCATCACCCGCATCGGTAAATTCTATCATCACGGACTCGAAGCCGGCAGCAAGGCCGAACTGATCGCGGCCCTGTCCTTTCTGGATGACAAGGAAGCCTGCCTGGTCTGCAACGGCTACAAGGACCGGGAATTCATCGATCTCGGACTGTATGCGTGCAAGATGGGATTCAAGTGTTTCTTCGTGCTGGAAATGCCCGGCGAGCTGGACCTGATCCTGGAACGGTCAAAGGCACTGGGAATCAAGCCCCTTCTGGGTGTCCGCCTGAAGCTTTCCACCCAGGCCGGAGGGCACTGGACCGAATCCGGCGGCGACCGGAGTATTTTCGGCCTGACCATCTCCCAGATCATCGAAGCCATCGAGAAACTCAAAAAAGTCAACATGCTGGACTGCCTCCAGCTTCTCCATTATCATCTGGGTTCCCAGATTCCCAATATCCGGGATATCCGGGCCTCCATCCAGGAAGCCTGCCGGGTGTATGCCGGCCTTGTGCTCGAAGGCGCCCCCATGGGCTATTTCGATCTGGGCGGCGGCCTTGCCGTGGATTATGACGGCTCCCACACCAATTACATGAACTCACGCAACTACACCCTGGATGAATACTGCGCCGACGTGATCGAAGCCATCATGGAAATCCTGAATGAACACGACATCGCCCACCCCACCATCATCACCGAATCGGGCCGGGCAACAGTGGCTTATTACTCGGTTCTGCTGTTCAATATCTTCGACACCAGTTCCATCGACACGGATTCCGTGCCCAAGGAATTGCCCGAGGATACCCCGGACATCATCCTGAACATGCTGGAGGTGCTCAAATCACTGACTGTCCGGAATCTCCAGGAATGCTACAACGACGCGCTGTATTACCGGGATGAGATCCGCCAGATGTTCAAAATCGGAGACCTGACCATGAGGCAGCGCGCCCTGGGCGATAAGATATTCTGGAACATTATCCAGGCCGTGACCGACAACATCAAAGACCTGAAATTCGTGCCCAAGGATCTGATCGATATCGACACCGCCCTGTGCGACACCTATTACGCCAATTTCAGTGTATTCCAGTCCCTGCCCGATTCCTGGGCCATCGGCTATCTTTTTCCGGTGATGCCGGTGCACCGTCTGGATGAGATGCCGGAGAGAAACGCCATCCTTGCTGATATCACCTGCGACTCGGATGGAAAAATCGATCGTTTCATCGACAAACAGGGTTTCCGCAGTGCCTTGTCGCTCCATACAATCAGGGAAAATGAGGACTATTACCTGGGCGTCTTTCTGGTGGGGGCTTATCAGGAAACCCTGGGAGACCTCCACAACCTTATGGGCGACACCAATGTGGTGAGCATCCGTGTGCATGAAGATGGAAGCTACAGTTTTGTCAAGGAAATCGAAGGGGATTCGGTGGCCGATGTCCTGTCATACGTGGAATACGAACCGAAAACCATGACCAAACAGTTCAGGGCCACGGCGGAGCAGGCCATCCAGGAAAACCTGATCACACCCCAGGAACGCCGGGAAATAATGAAGATGTATGAAGAGGGCTTAAGGGGCTATCCCTATTTTGAACAATAGGGACAAACACACATAAGGAACCATGCAATGGTATGGTTATGATAAACGGTATGACCAGTATGGGCACCCGGAACAAACTTTACCGGACCGCCAATACCCTGGCTTTGATCACGATCTTCTATAATATCCTGGAAGGGCTGTTCTCAGTCGGGTTCGGCATGGCGGATGAGGCCTTTACGCTTTTCGGCTTCGGGCTGGATTCATTTGTGGAAGTCATTTCGGGTATCGGGGTCTGGCACATGATCAGGCGCATCCAGAGGGCCGGAGATGGCAGCCCGGATGCCTTCGAACAACGGGCATTGAAAATTACCGGCACTGCCTTTTATATCCTGGCAATCGGGCTCATCATTACGGGCCTGCTGAATCTGATCCTGGGACACAAACCCGAAACCACCTTCTGGGGCATCGTCATTGCCCTGGTATCGATCGCCTCCATGTGGCTCTTAATCCATTACAAGGTCAAAGTAGGCAGCGAGCTTCAATCTCAAGCCATCCTGGCCGATGCAGCGTGCACCCGAACATGCCTGTATCTCTCGGTCGTTCTGCTGCTTGCCAGCGCGGGCTTTGAACTGACAGGCATCGGTGGCCTGGATGCCGCAGGCGCCGTCGTGATCGCCGGCTTTGCGTTGCGTGAAGGACGCGAGGCCTTCGAAAAGGCCAGAGGCGGGGTCTGCACATGTTCAGGGTGTCATAAGGATTAGCCGTTACTGACAAAGGCAGAGATTTCTACTATTTCATCTCAGTTTTAGTAAGAAAGCGATCATCTCTTACAGTTATGGGGCCAATGAAAACCCGGCTACATTCCCATTGGCCCTTCAAGTAGGCGCCGTAGCAACAAAGACTGCATATCTCGACGCCCATCTACGATCAAGAGGACATAGACGTTTTTCCCCATAACCCGGTAAATTATGCGGTAAGGTTTAAATAAAATCTCACGATACTCACGAATACCCAGTGCCATCAGGTCCTTGGGATATGCTCCGCGCTCTGGGTTTTCGGACAGGCTGGTGATGGCTTTTTCAATCTTCCCTAGAACATGATCTGCTTTACCCGTCACATCATGCAGCTCGATGTAGCCATAGAGTTCGTCCAGGTCAAGTGCTGCATCATCGGTTAGAAAAACCGAGAACGGCATTAACGAGACTTCCTACGCTCGCGTAGCTGTTTCATGACATCAGCGGCGGGCTGAACCTTGCCTTCTTCAATCCGGCGGTTGCCCAGTGCCAAGATTTTCAGCAGTGCCATGGTCTCCAGAGTTTTTTCATAACTTTCTATGTCCTGGATGACCACCTTGGCTTCGCCGTTCTGGGTGATGATCAACGGCTCTCGCTGACTGCCCATATTACGCACGATTTCGGCAGCATGAGCCTTCATGTAACTGATCGGTTTGATCTGACGGGACAGCTTCATGGTTCACCTCTTTTCCATGCATGACTAAATATAGTCCTTTAATAGGTCGATTGTCAATGAAGATGGATTGGTGCTGAAATCAAAACATTACCCATAGGACCAATTGCAAATTGCGCGGAATGTCATCCCCTCGGTATCTTCGAACCCAGTCTTTTCAAGAACTTCTGGACCCCCGCTTTCGCGGCTTTCGCAAAAGGATGTTTTTTTGTCGTCCCCGCGAAAGCGGGACCAGGGATCCTAATAAATACTGGATTCGAAGCTTTCGCGGGAATGACAGATAATAACATATGCGACAGCCTCTTTCGCGTGGGTGAAACCTTTTTTTGAGTTTTGCAATTTGATCCATAGAATGATTACTTTAAAACTGTACAATTTCCCTAAACTAGACCAGCTGCTGATCTCTGAAATTTATCTATCATAAATTCCCTTCACAGATCCTTGACAATCTTGTCCTTACAATGCAATAGATTTTTCTGGAGGTTTTCATGCCTATTGACAAAGAATTACTTGATATCCTGGTCTGCCCCAAGTGCAAGGGCGAGCTCATTTTAGAAAAGGATGAGAGCGGGCTCATCTGCAATGCCTGCAAGCTGAAATACCGCATAGAGGACGAGATCCCGATCATGCTCATCGATGAGGCCATAGCACTGGACAAATAAATGGACAAAGAAACCATTGCGGCCGAGGCACTTCAGGCCTTTGAAGGTGCACAGGCAGCCGTCATCCTCGGCACAGGACTCGGCGTCATGGAACGGGAAATTGCTGTCAGCAGTTCCATCCCCTACTCCGAGATCCCTGGTTTTCCTCAATCCACGGTCACCAGTCATGCAGGCGCTCTGCTGAAGGGCTCCCTGGGCGGCAAAGATATCGTGGTCATGAGCGGCCGCTTTCACCTCTATGAAGGGTACTCGGCTGAAGAGATAACGTTGCCTATCCGGGTCTTCAAACTCCTGGGCATCAAGAACCTGCTCATCTCAAACGCTGCAGGCGGGCTCAGGAAGGCCCTTTTGCCCGGCAGCGCCATGCTCATCACAGACCACATGAACCTCACGGGCCGCAATCCCCTGGTGGGCGCCAACAAAGACCGGTTCGGCCCGCGCTTCCCTGATATGACACAGCCCTACTCCAAACGGCTGAATAACCTGGCGAGAAAGTGTGCCAAGGAAAAATCCATCCGATTACACGAAGGCGTGTATGTCCAGGTCATGGGCCCGTCCATGGAAACCGCTGCCGAGACCTGGATGCTGCAGAGAATCGGTGCAGACGCTGTGGGCATGTCCACGGTCATGGAGGTGATCCAGGCAGTGCACTGCGGCATGGAGGTGCTTGCCATATCGGCCATTACCAACAACAACGACCCTGAGTGCTATCTGAGCGTACCAATCGAGACGGTCATTGCCATGGCTGAAAAGGCAGGGCCGAATATCGCGGACATCTTCAAAGGGGTGCTTTCCTCACTGTGACATCGACAGTTCAGCAGTAACCATGCAGTTGCATCTTTATCCAGCTCATCATGCTAAAACATTGAACCGTACAGATCTGTTGAGTTCCTCGGAGGAACTCAACAGATCTGTACGGTCTAAGAAAAACACCTCTTTAACGCTTTAACGCAAAATCCGGGTTTATTTCTTCGTCGCCTTTGCAAACGCCCTTTCCAGGTCCCCGATAATGTCTTTCACATCTTCCAGGCCTACGGCGAGCCGGAACAGGGTGTCGGTGATGCCCAGTTCGTAGCGCTTCTCGCGGGTATAGTCGTAATAGGTAACCGTAGCAGGATGGGTAATGAGCGTCTCTGCACCGCCGAAGCTCGGGCCGATGTAGATCATCTCCAGAGAATCCATAAAACGGTTGGCATCTTCAATTTCGCCCTTCATGATAAAGGTTACCACGCACCCCCCGCCCTTCATCTGCTCTTTGGCAATTGAGTAGTGCTGGTGGCTTTCCAGGAACGGGTAGTATGCCTTTTCTACAGCCGGGTGGCCTTCAAGGAATTTTGCCACTTCCAGGGCTGTTGCGTTCTGCCGCTCCACCCTCATGGGGAAGGTCTTGATTCCCCTGAGCAGCAGGTAGCAGCAGTGCGCGTCAATGAGGCCGCCCATGGATTTGTGCAGGCTCCTGATGGGGGTGATGAGCTCAGTGCTGCCCAGCACCACACCTGCCAGGATGTCGTTGTGGCCCGAGAGGTACTTGGTGCCGCTGTGGGTGACCAGGTCGATGCCGTATTCCAAAGGCCTCTGGTTGATGGAGGTCGCGATGGTGCTGTCGATGAGGGTGAGCACGTGGTGCTTGTCCGCGATCTTCTTCAATAGCACGAGGTCGAAGACGTTCAGGTACGGGTTCGTGGGAGACTCGGAGAAGATGAACCTCGTGTTCTCCTTGATGGCCCGGTCAAGGGCATCATAGTCCCCGAAGGGCACGATGGTGCAATCAACACCGAACCTCTGCAGGTAGATCTTACAGAACTCGAGAGTCTTTTTGTAGCTGTCATCCGTGATGACAATATGGTCTCCCGTACGGACCAGCGAGAGGATGGTGGTGGTAATGGCCATCATGCCCGAGGAGAAGACCAGGCAGTCTTCGGCGCCTTCCAGATCTGCAATGCGCCGTTGGGCAATGACCTCGGTGGGGTTGCCGTATCTTCCATACTCGAAGCGTTCTTTCTTTTCCTTGGTATATTCCCTGATGTCCTTGCTGTTTTTAAAGGTGAATGTAGAGGTCTGGAATATGGGTGTAGTAAGGGAATCGGCGTACTTGTCACGGGGTTCACCTGCATGGATAGCTCGTGATGCCATACCGAATCTCTTTTCATCATTCTCGCTCATACCTTCTCCTTTCATACGCAAACCCAAAGATAATTAGTGCTTATCGCTAATATATGCCCCCTGGGCTGTCAAGGCAAAATCCTTGGGCCTCCTGGAGGCGGATTCCCTTGTCACCATTGGAACGCATATGGTATCAGCCCTGTCTATGAACTCCATCATTGATGCTGTCATCAGCTATGCGCGGGATCATTTTGAAAACGCAAAGTACTCTCATGACTGGGAGCATACCGTCAGGGTGTATAAACTCTGCATGCACATCGGGGCCATTGAGGGGGCGGACCTTGATATCCTGACCATATCTGCATACCTTCACGATATCGGCAGGACCTTTCAGGATAGATCAAAAGGTGATATCTGCCATGCCGAAAAGGGCGCCGAGATGGCGAGAGAGCACTTAGATAAATACCCTATCCCTGACGAAAAGAAAGAGGACATCCTCCATTGCATTCTTACACACCGGTACCGCAACTCTCATGTGCCCCAAACCATCGAGGCCAAGGTCCTCTTCGATGCGGACAAGCTGGATGCCATCGGGGCGGTGGGTATTGCACGGGCATACCTGTTTGCCGGAGAGGTGGGTGCGCTGCTGCACAACCCTCACGCCGACCCTGAGCATACAAAACCCTACAGCAGGGATGACACAGGCTACCGGGAATACCGGGTAAAGCTGAGCAAGATCAAGGACAAGATGCTCACTGCCGAAGGCTCCCGCATGGCCCGGGAACGCCATGACTTCATGGAGGCCTTCTTCGATCGCTTCCACAAGGAGCATGAGGGTCTGCTGTAACAGAAGGGAGAAAAGCAATGCACGAACTGCCTGTCATGCAGAGTATACTATCAATTGTACTCAAGCACGCGGCCATGCACCATGTGCAGAAGGTCCATGCCATTGGCCTGTCCGTCGGCACCTTGAGCGACCTGGAAGAGGAGTGGATGCAGAAATACTTTGACCACCTGAGCGCGGGCACGAAGGCCGAGGGTGCCAGGCTGAAGATCGAATGGGTGCCGGCAGTGCTCTCGTGCGAAGGGTGCGGGAAAAACTTTGAGATAGACAAGACAAAACTCGACGGCATCACCTGCCCTGCATGCGGGCAAAAAAAGTTTTCACTGGTATCCGGCAAGGAATACCACATCAAGGACATGGAGGCGCAGTGATGAGTGAGATCAGGCTGATAGAGATCAAAGAGGAGATCCTCTCGGACAACAAGAAAGATGCCGATGACCTCAGGAAAAGACTTAAAGGACAGAAGACCTTTCTCCTCAACCTCATGAGCTCACCCGGAGCAGGCAAGACGACGCTGATCCTCAAGACCATCGAGCACCTCAAGGACAAATTCCGCATCGGTGTACTGGAGGCGGACATCGACTCCATGGTGGATGCCGAGAAGATCGCTGATGCGGGCATTCCTGCGGTCCAGATCAGGACAGGGGGGTTCTGCCACCTGGATGCCGGTATGGTGATAAAGGGACTCGATGCCTTGGACCTGGCAAACCTTGACCTCGTCATCATAGAAAATGTGGGCAACCTGGTGTGCCCGGCTGAATTCGACACCGGAGCCATGAAGAACGCCATGATCCTGAGTGTTCCCGAGGGTGATGACAAGCCGCTCAAGTACCCCCTCATGTTCAGCATCTGTGATGTTTTGCTGGTGAACAAGGTCGACTATCTGGCCATGTCCGATTTCGACATGAAGAAACTCTATGAGCGGGTCCGCACCCTGAACCCCGGCATTACCATACTTGAGACCTCCGGCAAGACCGGTGCCGGGATTGATGCATGGGCTGGGTGGCTTGCCAAGGAAGTGCAGGCGTTCATCGGGTGAGACCGATCACGGGAACGACAACAGAAACGATTTCCACACAATAAAGGCTAAAGCCATCCTTACATTCTGCTTGATCTTGAACCACGCTGTATGAATATATAATGCTGAGGTAATTGCATAACTCAAAAAACCTGTCACCCCCGCGAAAGCGGGGGTCCAGAAGTCCTTAAAAAGACTGGATTCCCGCTTTCGCGGGAATGACAACCAGAGGATTTTGCAACTAGCTCAGCTTAATAAAAAATGAAGGTGTATAAATGATCAGAATTAATGAAAACTATTTAAAGCTGAAGCCATCATACCTTTTTTCAGAGATCAGCAAGCGCGTGGCTGCCTTCCAGAAGTCTAACCCCGCAAAAGAGATCATCCGCCTGGGTATCGGTGATGTTACAAGGGCATTACCCAAGGCCTGCATTGATGCCTTCCATAAGGCAGTGGACGAAATGGCACAGGACAGCACATTCATGGGCTATGGCCCTGAGCAGGGTTACGCCTTCCTGAGGGAAAAGATCGCCCTTTCTGATTACCAGTCCCGCGGCGCAGATATTCGCTCAGATGAGATCTTCGTCAGCGACGGGGCCAAGAGCGACACGGCAAACATCCAGGAGATCTTTTCATCCGATATCCGCATCGCCATTCCCGACCCGGTCTACCCCGTTTACCTGGATACCAATATCATGGCGGGTCGCGCAGGAAACCAAGATGGTGGGAGATATGATGCAATCGTATACCTTGACAGCACTGATAAAAACAACTTCATCCCGGACCTCCCCAAGGAGAGTGTGGACCTCATCTACCTGTGCTTCCCCAACAATCCCACAGGTGCAACAATCACAACAGCCCAGCTGAAGCCCTGGGTGGATTATGCCAGGCAGAACAAGGCCCTTATCCTCTATGATGCCGCGTATGAGGCCTTCATAAACGATGAGAGTCTGCCCCGGTCCATCTATGAAATTGATGGCGCCAGGGAGGTGGCCATTGAATTCAGGAGCTTCTCCAAAACCGCCGGGTTCACCGGTACAAGGTGTGCCTTCACCGTGGTGCCCAAAGACTGCAGGGCATATGACAGGGCAGGAAACAAACACCTGCTTCATGCCTTCTGGAACAGGCGTCAGACCACCAAGTTCAACGGCGTCTCCTACCCTGTGCAAAAGGCTGCCGAGGCAATATACTCAGATGCCGGCAAGATCCAGGTAAAGGAGTTGATCCACTACTATATGGACAATGCCTCCCTTATCAGAAAAAGTATGCAGTCTCTTGGATACGCGTGCACCGGAGGTGAAAACTCCCCCTATATCTGGGTAAAGACCGGGTTGGATTCATGGGAATTCTTTGATATGCTCCTGAACAAGGCCGGGGTCGTGTGCACCCCCGGCGCCGGATTCGGCCGGTGCGGCCAGGGCTATATCCGCATCAGCGCCTTCAACAGCCATGAGAATGTAAAATCAGCGCTTGAGCGTATAATGCTTACATTACGCTGACAAATCATCTGTTACCTTAAAGCGCTCAACAATGTCGTTAAGCTGTTCGGCTTCAGTGCTGAGGAGGCCTGCGGCGGCGGCAAGCTCTTCAACCGTCGAGGCATTCTGCTGGGTGGTTGTATCGATCTGGCTGATAGCCCTGTTCACCTCATCAACACCCACAGCCTGTTCATTTGAAGACGAGGAGATCTCATCCATGGTCTGAGAGAGCATATCGATATTTCCGATGATATCTTTCAGAGAAATAACCGCTTTCTTCACAATATCATCGCCGGCATTCACTTTGTTCACGGTATCCTGGATCATTTCCTTGATCTGCTTGGCTGCTTCGGCCGAACGCTGTGCCAGAGCCCTCACCTCCTGGGCGACAACGGCAAAACCCTTACCGTGCTCACCGGCCCGTGCCGCCTCTACTGCGGCATTCAAGGCCAGAAGATTGGTCTGAAAGGCGACCTCATTGACTGTAATAATAATATCCCCGATCTTCTTGGAAGACATGGAGATCTCATCCATGGCCTTCATAAGGTCTTTGGTTGATTCGCGGGTGACAGTGGTCTGCTGCACCAGGTTACTTGTCATGTCACGGCCCTTATCTGCATGAGATGCATTCTGCTTGATGCTCGAGGTCATCTGTTCGATCGTAGCCGCCACCTGTTCTACGGCCGATGCCTGTTCCTGGGTTATCTGTGATAATCCCTGGGAACCGGCTGCAACCTCTTGTGTAGTAGTGTTTACCTGAGAAGATGTTTCCTTGACCTTTGCAATGATATTCTCAAAATTTGATAGAAAGGCATTGATCCCCTGACAAAGCTTCCCGATCTCATCGTTTCCTTTTGCCTCTACTCGCTTTGTAAGATCGCCCTCTCCTTCGACAATATCCTTGATGCGCATGATGACATAGTTCATGGGCTTGGTGATCATGCTATGTACAACCCAGTACCATAACAGTGCCGTACCGGCGGTAACGATGAGGGTCAACAGAAGGATATGAGTAATAAGGGTATTAAACGCTGAGTAGTATTCACTTTTCTTTATACCTGTGTAGAGCACGCCGATTATTTCACCCTTGCCGTTCTTGATGGGATCATAGGCAGTAAAGTAGGTGGTGCCGAGGATTTCTGTTTCCCCCCGGTACTGTTTCTGATCCTTGAAAATGGCATCGTACGCAGGGCCCTTCAGTTTTGTTCCAATGGCACGTGTTCCATCGGGCTTCATGACATTTGTCGATATTCTCTCATCGCGCATGAATATGGTTGCTGTGCCGCCGCACAGCTTTTTCATTTTATCCGGGAGTTCAAAATTATCATTGATGACATATTCTCCGACCTTGAGCTTGTTATCAACGATATCCATGTCACTGCCCTTGCTTTCAAGAAGATGCCAGAACATGCGAAGGCGAGACTCCTGGTCTGCCGTGGCAAGCCTTTTCAACTCAGAATCGAAATTAATATAGTAGACCAGAGAAAGGATACAGACAAAAGAAAGGATCCCGCAGATAGCCAGGCCTACCATCTTCACCTTGATAGTCAGGTTACTTAAATGATTGAACATATGTTGATTCCTCCATGCTGTTTTCTTCTTCACCTGTTTTAAAAGGCCCTGCCTGCCTCGCTTAATACTATGCCTTAACGGATATCCGGGTAATATTCTTTATCCCATAATATATTGTGCGGCCATTGAGTTTTTCTCTTCCCTTATTTCCGCCTCCCTTTATGGCTTAACGCTTGACATAGGTAGCCCATCATGGCTTATTTCAATATGGCATGATCACCTTCAAAAAGGTCAACAAGTGGTTCGGCGATCTCCATGTCCTCAATGACGTGGACTTCCATGTTGATTCGGGCGAAGTCGTCGTGATCTGCGGACCTTCCGGGTCGGGAAAAAGCACCCTTATCCGGTGCATCAACAAGCTCGAGCCCATCAACAATGGTGAGATACATGTGGACGGCATGCCTATCCACGACCCTAAGATCAATCTGCGCAGGCTCAGGGAGGAGATCGGGTTCGTGTTCCAGCAGTTCAACCTCTACCCCCATATGACCGCGCTCCAGAACATCACCCTGGCGCCCATATATGTGCGTAAACAGAAGCGGGAAGAGGCTGAGGCGTATGCACATGAACTGCTCAAAAAAGTTGGCATTTCCGAGAAGGCCAACGCTTACCCGGATCAGCTCTCAGGCGGACAGCAGCAACGGGTGGCCATCGCGCGAGGCCTGGCCATGCGGCCGAAGATCATGCTCTTTGACGAGCCAACTTCCGCCCTGGACCCGGAGATGATAAACGAGGTGCTCGATGTCATGAAGACATTGGCCCGGGAGGGCATGACCATGATCGTAGTCACCCACGAGATGGGTTTTGCCCGTGAGGTGGCGCACAGGGTTGTCTTTATGGATGAAGGCCAACTCATCGAAAGTGCACCGCCGGATAAATTCTTCAACGAGGCCAGGCATGAGCGCACAAAACTATTCTTAAGCAAGATCTTGACCCACTAGGGTTCTTGGAGCATTTATATAAAGAGACATCCTAACAAAGGAGGAGGTTATGAAAAGACTGTTTACCGGAATACTCGTAGCATTGGTTCTCATGGTCTTTGCAGGTCCCACCCTTAGCTATGCCGGCGCCACCTATGACAAGGTCAACAAAGACGGTGTGGTCCGCGTGGGGATGATGTACAACAGCATCCCTGCCGCATACTTCAACGACAAGAACGAGTGGGTTGGTTTTGATGTGGACACGGCCGAGGAAGTCGTCAAGAGGATTGGGGCTTCCATGGGCAAGCAGCTCAAGGTTGAGCGGGTCAAGGTGAACAACATATCGAGGATCTCCATGCTCACCTCGGGCATGATCGACGTGTCTGTTGCCAACATGACGCACAAGCGCGAGCGCGACAAGACCATAGACTTCTCCATCACCTACTTCTTCGACGGGCAGAAGATCCTTGCCAAAAAAGGCAAATTCAAGGGCCTCAAGGATTTCAAGGGCAAGAAACTCGCATCCCAGCAGGGGACAACAAGCGAAAAGAATGCAATGGAACTGCTGAAGAAGCTCGGCGACCCCAATTATCAGAAGAACGTCATCAGCTTCCAGGATGAGCCTTCCTGCTTCCTGGCTCTCCAGCAGGGCAAGGTGGCCGGATGGACTACGGACAGCACCATCCTTTTGGGCTACGCGGCAAAAGACCCGGGTAAGTATGAGCTTGTGGGAGATTTCTTCAGCTCGGAGCCCTACGGCATGGGACTTCCGCAGGATGACAGCGCCTGGCGCGATGCCGTCAACTTCGCACTCCAGGATATGTGGGCCGACGGGACATACAAGAAAATCTACGACAAGTGGTATGGCCCCAGCACACCCTACTACTTCCCACTGACCGAGAAGATCGAGATGTGGCCGTGATGGGAAGCATCTGAAAAAGGTATGATCTCATCTGCGGTCCAGCCTGCTGGGCCGCAGATTTTTTACCGAACAAGGATGATGCGTAATCCTTTACGGAGATGACAAGGCCCTTATGAAACCATCCATCAAGACCTCGCTGCAGCAGACAGGTGTAGTTGGAGCCATCATATTCGGCATCTTTCTCCTCTTCAAGCATGCCCACTTCGGCTATGACTTTTACTGGCCTGTCCTGTGGGAGGTCAACCCCACATACAAGGAGATATTCGGCGTCTGGCTCCTCAAGGGCCTGCTGCTCACCCTCAAAATATCACTGATCAGTACCGGCATCGCCCTGATCATGGGAACCATATTCGGCATTGCCAGACTCTCACGTTTCACCCCTACCTATGCCTTTGCCACGGCTTATGTGGAGTTCTTCCGGAATACCCCGCTACTCGTCCAGCTCTTCTTCTGGTACTTTGCCTTTCCCATGATCCTGCCCGAGGACATGCGCACCTTCCTCAACGAGCACAATTACGAATTCTGGGCCGCCACCTTCGGACTTGGCATCTATACAGGCGCCTTTGTCGCCGAGGTCGTGCGGGCGGGCATCCAGGCCATACCGCACGGACACATCGAAGCGGCCGTCTCATCAGGCCTCACCGGTGCACAGATGCTGCGCCATGTAATCCTTCCCCAGGCATTCCGCATCATCATCCCGCCACTGGGCAGCGAGTTCCTCAACAACATGAAGAACTCATCCCTTGCCATGACCATCGGAGTCGCCGAACTGTGCTGGAATTCCCAGCAGATACAGTCCTTCACCTTCCGGGGTTTCGAAGCCACCTCAGCCGCATCGCTTATCTATCTGGGTGTTTCACTGAGCATATCGCTCATCATGAACAGCATAAACCACCACCTGGCCATTGGACCCTCAAAACAACTCAATACAATAGACCGCATCTTTGCCCTTATCTTCAAGCCCTGGCTGCTGCTCGCCCGGACCATTGCCTCCATCTTCACTGCATTAAAACGCATATTCAAGCTCGGGGAGTTTGCACCTGTTCGGGAAGAAGCGCTCTACGCTTCCCTCTGGGAACGTTTCGCAAAAAAATTATGGCAGGTATCAGTTTTCGCCACAAAGTTACTATTCATCGGCCTGTTCATCGGTCTCATCTTACTGATAGGTACTATGGTCTATAGATACAACTGGCAGGTGATCGCCTCGATCATGAAATCGCTTCTCATCTGGACTTTCCCTCATGGCGGACCAGGCGAGATCTTTCATGGTCTCGGAGGGCTTACCCTGAGCATCATCCTTGCCTTTATCGCCCTGGTAGTGAGTTTCTTCATAGGCCTTTTCATAGGCATCGGGAGGCTCTCCAAAAATACATTTGTATCCACACCGAGCGTTCTTTACATTGAAATCATACGGGGAAACCCCCTTATCATGGTCATCTTCTGGGTGTACTTCTTCTCCCATTTTGTCACAGGGGTGCAGATGGACGTATTCTGGAGCGCCACTATCGCCTTTACCATTTTCTCCGGGGCCTATCTTGCCGAGATCGTGCGTGCAGGCGTAAGCGCCATACCCAGAGGTCAAATAGAGGCAGCCACGGCCTCGGGCCTTTCCTATTTCCGGACAATGCGGCACGTGGTGCTTCCCCAGGCGCTCAAAATCATGATACCCGCCTTTGTGGGGCAATTCATCTCCTTGTTCAAAGACACCTCTCTTGCCTATATCGTCGGTGTCTTCGAGCTCACTACGGTTGCCCAGACACTGAACAACCGTCTCATGATCTATCCCTTTGAAATATACACCACCATTGCCGTGCTCTATTTCATGTGCTGTTACAGCATGTCACGCGTCGCCCGCAGACTTGAGATCAGATACACGCCTTCGAGAAAGAGTTACCGCTCCATGAGCATGGCCTGATCTTCCTATTTGATTTAATCCGGAATGAGCATACTAAGATGAGTAAAAACCTGATCCGATAAAATCTGTCATCTTGCAGCCTTTCAGGGCCGGGAAAATTAGCATTCTCCTAAGGCTGCAAGATGACAGATTTTATCGGACCTATTTTTAAAAGCAATTCCATGGTCTCTGTAAGTGCTATGTGCAAAACAACCCGTAGGTGCATAGCGTATTTATGGGTACATTCAATAGCAAATCCCGGATTAAGCACTATTGCTGCTGTGCCCCTTGCCACATTGTCATCCCGGCAAGGGGATTTTCAATCTTTTTGTCAAATTGTCACAGAAATGAACAAGCAAACACACCTCCTTGTCAATCTGGCATTTAAACCTACCGCTCCCAGTATATTACCTTATATATTTCAGTTAGTTATAAAATCGACTCCCCTGGCATGAACATTGCCTTCTCATTCATCAGAGAAACAAACCAAAGGAGAATGAAAATGATAGCACTCTGGGTCGTAATTGGTTGCATGTTCATGACGGGCATCGGCATCAGGTTCACCTATCGCGTATTAGGGCTCACCCCGGTTGAAGCAACTGCCGTGTTTGCACTCATTGTTGCGCTCGTCGGCGTCAATTCAGGTCCGGTGCGACAGATGATCGCGCAGCTCTTCTAGGAAAGGCAAACTCAGGAGAACATGTCGTGAAACGGCTCGTAAAAAACAGGTTATCGAGGAAGCTGACAAGCAGGATTGCCCGGATCAGCGCACTGAGCTTCGTGCTGGTCATTATGACATTCCTCGGCCTTTATGCCGGTATGTATGTGGATCAGATAACCCGCATGGCACCAAATTTTACGATGCTCGGACTGATAATTGGAATAGCTATTGGCTTTAAAGGTTTTATCGAAGAGGTATTGGTGGAAAGGAGAAAAGAATCATGACATTCATATTCATAGGTATCGGCGCTGTTTCTTTCATTGCCATAGCTGCCCGCTTTGCATCAAAAGTGAGCGTAAAACAGCCTGAAGCTTCCCGCGTGAAGTAGTACCCCTTTTCCCCATCCTGGAGCTTTCTTCCGAACTCCAAGGGGGGAGGCCTCTTTTGAGACCTCCCCCCTTATGTGTTTTCAAGAAATAATTTTCTGCAACACAAATGAATTTCATTTGACGCAGCAACCCTGCTTCGCTTAGTCTCGATCGAAAGTATCTTCTCAGGGGGTGTCATGATATCTCGTGTTGATCATGTAGCCATTGCAGTAAAGGATTACGACAAGGCTTTAAGCTTCTTTGCCAAGGTCTTAGGTGCCGTACCCGGATCATCCGGGAAGGACCCTGGTATGAAGTACTACTGGGAGAACCTCTGCCTGGGGGACCTCAGCAGGCTCGAACTTATCACCCCTACTGGGACCGGCAGTTTCCTGGACAGCTTTCTGAAGGATAAACAAGGTGGCGTACACCATGTAACCCTGCAGACTCAGAGCATCCAGAGGGCAAAAGAGGCCCTTGAGAAAAACAACATACCCTACTTTGGATTCAATGATTATGGTTCTGTATGGAAAGAACTCTTCATCCACCCACGATATGCCTTTGGCGTCCTTCTCCAGATCGCCGAATTCAATGCAGACGACTGGCTTGCGCCATCGGTCAGAATGCCCGGCAACACACCCTTGAAGCTTGATAAGACAGAAAAAGGTATTGCACTCAAATTCGCCCATCCCGGCGGGGGAACGGTTAACATATCTTTAGACAGGGATGAGGCCAGGCATCTCCTCGATGAATTGAAACAGACGCTTGAATAAGGCCCTGCACATGAACGTTCTGATCCATATGGACAATGCCATCAGGATCTTTGAGGCAGACCTGCCAGAGCAGGCCGTGCAGGCCATAGAGGCTGATCTGACACTGCCCAATCCCAAATGGGAGCAGGTGGAAACCTACAGCCGCAGCCGCAGGAGAAACTTCCAACCCGAATTCATCAGGTTTTTTAAAAGAAAGAGCGGTGTGCTCATCATGCCCAGGGGTTACATCCACACACTCCGCCTCCGGTTGAAAGAAGTCGCCTACACCATCGTGGACAAGACCCGCTTGTTGCCCCCTGTTTCTTTCACATTCAAACCAACACTGCACCCCTACCAGGTCTCGGCGGTAAAAGACGTCATGGGCAGGAGGTTCGGGGTTCTGGAGGCGCCACCCGGTGCAGGCAAGACCGTTATGGCCCTTGCCGTTATTGCCCAGCGCCGTCAGAGGGCCCTGGTGATCGTACACACCAAAGAGCTCATGTACCAGTGGCACAAACGCTCATGCGAATTCCTTGATATTCCGGAAGACTCCATAGGCCTCATGGGCGATGGAAACAACCGTATGGGCGACAAGCTCACCATTGCCATCATCAACTCGCTCTATAAGGTGATTGATGACGTCAAGCCTGCAATCGGCCACCTTGTGGTGGACGAGTGCCACCACACACCGTCACGCACCTTTACCGAAGCGGTGAGCGTATTCGACAGCGCCTTCATGCTGGGGCTTTCGGCCACGCCCTACCGAAGGGACAAACTGACCAAGATCATCTACTTCTACCTGGGTGACCGGGCACACCAGATCAATTCCCATGAGCTCCAGGCCCTTGACAAGATCATGAGGGCCAAGCTCATTGTCCGCCACACCAATTGCGCCTACTTCTTCGATGCGGACGAATACCAGTACATGATCTCGGCCCTGGTCAACGATGCAAAAAGGAACAAGCTCATCGTGGAAGATGTGGTAAAGCGGGCCTGCACACCGGAAAGCGGGATTGCCCTTGTCATCTCGGACCGCGTCTCTCACTGCAAAGAGCTCTTCAATGCCATCTCCCACCGAGGCGTCAAGGCATGCCTGCTCACCGGTTCGGTGCATGCCAGGGAACGTGCCAGGATTGTGGAGGAGCTCAACTGCAACCAGGCAAAGGTCCTGGTGGCTACGGCGCAGCTCATCGGTGAAGGGTTCGACCTCAAACAGCTCTCATCTATCTTCATGGCCACGCCGGTCAAATTCACCGGCAGGGTCAAGCAGTACATCGGCCGCATCCTGCGCGTGACCAAAGGCAAACAGGATGCACTGATCTTCGATTATCTCGATACGAACGGCATGCTCAAAAACAGTTTTCAGTCCCGCATGTCAGCATACTATGACCTGGGCGTGAAGCTGGATTCCGTAAAAGACTAAAGAATGTTATCCCCCGAATGATCTCTCGAACAATTCAGTGATTGCCTTCTTGCCGTTCTCTTCGAGAAAGCGTGTCCCCGTGCCTGTGAAATGGATGTGGCTGATGACCGGCTCGTATCCTTTCTCAAGTTCAACCCAGTCCACCTGGTTCCAGTAAAACCATGAATTGCGTTTCTGATCGAACACGAATAAAGGCTTGTTGCAGAGCTTGGCAAGCTCCGCGCCCCATCCTGTGCCGCCCTTTACGGTCTTGTCATCCAGGATCTCTCCGATCACATAAATCTCCTGTCCGCTGTTCACCTGATACCAGATGCTCTGCAAGACCTTTCGGATAGTCTGGTTTGTCGTGAACCTGCGATTCATCAATCGCGAGATATATTCCAGGCTCACATCGCCATTTTTCATCTCTTCATGATTCAGGACGCGCAGTCCCCTGCCGCGGACTATGCTGTGTCCTTCAAAGGTGAAGTTCACTTCTTCTATTCCATAACGCTCTGCGTTGGCACCAAACTCTGCCTCGGCGCCTTTGATCCCGCCGCTGAAAAGTATTGTCTCTTCTTTCTTCATATTCATTCCTTTCTTCAGGCCCTGTATGTTTTTACCCTGGATGAAGCCCAGGTATAGCTTCAGGCAGGTTTTACGAAGAACTGTTGCCTCTAGCATGCCCATCCATGTTTTAGAAGTATTATTTTCTTAATAGAAGTAATGACCTTTCATTAAATTGCAAGAATTGATATAAGGGAACGATTGCAATTGAAAGGGCATCCATGAAAAAGATCGTCCATTTCTGTATTGATCACCCATATTGGGTCCTGGGGATACTAGCGGTCATCACCCTCTTCTTTGCCCTCCAGATACCGAAGATCAAGATGGATTCGCGCGTCGAGGTCATGCTCAGGCATAATCACCCCGCAGTCAAGGTGTTCATCGAGAACAAGGAATCCTTTGACCAGTATTCGAATATCGTTGTGGGCATGCTGCACACCGATATCTATAATCCAAGCTCCCTGGAAAAGCTCCACAAGGTGACCCAGGAGATAAGGCAGATAAAGGGTATAAAGAAGGTCACGTGCCTCTTGAATGCGAAGTACATCCAGGGCAGCGAATCGGGCCTGAATGTGTCACCCCTTGTCAAGGAAGGCTCTGTTCCCCAAACACCTGAAGAGATTGCCGCGTTGAAGGCCAAGGTCGACTCGTGGGACGTATACAAGGGTGCGCTCGTTACAAAGGACAACAAAGGGACAGCCATATCCATCGTGCTCGACAACAACATCGAGACGATCCAGATCATCCCCATGTACTTTACCATGGCAGGTATCCTGAAAAAATACGAAGGCCCGGAGAAATTCTTCATATCGGGCACCAAGGTCCTGGAGGCGCTCCAGAGCCACTACATGATCAAGGACCTCATCTTCCTGCCCCCCCTGGTGACCGTAGTCCTCCTCATATGCCTCTTCTTCTTTTTCAGGAATTTCAGCGGCATGCTCCTGCCCCTGCTCTCGGTGGGTATCGCCTGCCTGTGGACCTTCGGCATGATGGCCCTGGCGAAGATCCCGCTGACCATGATCTCCACTGCCATGCCCGTGGCGCTCATGGCAGTGGGTGTGGGGTATGGAGTCCATGTGGTGGAGAATGTCTTTGCCGACTCGTCCGCAGGGAAAAAGGGCAAGTCCGAGATGAAGATCACCCTCATGAGGATAGCCATCCCGGTCGTCATCGCCGGCCTCACCGAGCTCACCAGCTTCCTGTCCCTGTGCTCGTGGTGGGTTGTACCCCTGACCCAGTTCGGCATGTCATCCGCCTTCGGGTTCACCTGCGCCATGGTGCTCGTGCTCACCTTTATCCCCGCTGATCCTGTCGCTGACCGACCGCGAAGACAAGATATATACCGCCCACCACCACACCAGGACCGACATTGTTGGCCCGATCCTGAAGCGTCTCTCCTACATAAGCCTCCACAAGAAGGGGTGGGTCTTCGCGATCTCCCTGGTGGTCTTCATTGCATCCTTCATGATGGGCAGGCACGTGAGGAGCGACATGAACCTGGCGGAAAACTTCAAGGAACGCAGCCCCATCAGATACGCGGACAAGATCCTGAACGACAATTTCGGGGGCACATCTCAGTACAACGTGGTCTTCAAGGGGAAGCAGGCAGACGATATCAAGGACCCTGCGGTGCTGAGGGCCATGGACAAACTCCAGAACGAGCTGAAGGGGATCGACGGGGTCGGCAAGGTTGTATCCGTTGTGGATTTCATCAAGCGGATGAACCAGTCCATGAATGGCGGCGACCCTGCCTTTTATACCATACCCGACTCCAAGGACCTTGTGGCCCAGTACCTGCTCCTCTATTCCTTTTCCGGCGGCGGCGATGAACTGGACACCTTTGTCACCTACGATTTCAAGGATGGGCAGATCCTGCTCCAGATGAAGTCCCAGAGCAGCTATCTGACACAGGATGTAGTTGATACGGTCAAGAGATTCGAAGACAAGGAGCAAGGGGATCCCCCAGGTGTCAGGGATCATTACTACAGGCCTTGCAATGCTCGCAAAAGAGTTCAACAAGGTTGTTGTTACGAGCCAGATCCAGAGCTTCATCTTCTCCTTCACCCTGTGCTTCTTCGTAACCGTGGGGATCTTCCGCTCATTCAGGCTGGGTATCTACAGCATGGTGCCGCTCCTCATCCCCATTACCCTTGATTTCGGGCTCATGGGGTCTACAGGCATAAAGCTCAATGCCGCAACCGCGACGGTAGCGAGCATCGATATCGGCCTGGGGATCGACTACTGCATCCATTTCCTTTCCAGATACCGTCATGAGATAAAGCTCGGCCGGTCAGTGGATGAGGCCATAGATTTCACCATGAACAGTGCAGGCAGGGCCATCATTTACAATGCCCTGGCCATCTCTGCAGGGTTCCTGGTCCTGGTGCCTTCTCAATTTTCGGTCATCTCCCAGATGGGCATCCTCGTGGCCGTGGATATGCTGACCATCGCCCTGTCTGCCCTTACCTTCCTGCCTGCCTGCATCAAGCTCTTTCCCCCGAAGATCCTCAAAGACACCTCGGATAAATACGTGGCCATAGACCCCTTGATGGAAGAACCCGGATAGGCTATCAAGGTAAGTATGACTTTAACGAGATGGATGGAGGCATGAACCGTGAACCTAGATCCGTTAATCCTCTCCCGCATCCAATTCGCCTTTACCGTCTCCTTTCATATAATCTTTCCTTCCATAACCATCGGATTATCCATATGGCTGGCGCTGCTTGAAGGGCTGCATCTGTCGACCGGCAACTCTCTCTACCAGAGGCTCTTCGATTTCTGGCTGAAGATCTTTGCGATCCTGTTCGCCATGGGTGTTGTCACCGGCATAGTCATGGCATTCCAGTTCGGCACCAACTGGAGCGTGATGTCGTCAAAGGCAGGATCCGTCATGGGGCCCCTGCTCGGGTATGAGACCTTCACGGCATTCTTGCTCGAGGCGACTTTCCTCGGTGTTGTCCTCTACGGCCGCAACCGCGTGGCGCCGTGGTTCTATTTCTTTTCGTGCTGCATGCTGGCCTTTGGGGCAGTCCTGTCGTCCTTCTGGATACTGTGCAACAACAGCTGGATGCAGGTGCCGGTAGGTTATGAAATCATTGACAGGCAAAATCGTGCCCACCGACTGGAAGGCAATCGTCTTTGGGCCCACCTTCATTGCCCGCTGGATTCACATGCTCCTGGCCTCATTGCTGACCACCACCATGTGCATCATCGCTGCCGGGGCGTTCTACCTTCTCCGGGGTGTTCACCGCCAGGAGGCCCGGTTCATGATGAAATGGGGACTGGCTGTTACCGCCATCCTCATCGTCACCCAGATCATCATCGGAGACATCAACGGCAAGCACATGTACACCTACCAGCCGGCCAAATTCGCGGCCGTTGAGGCCCGCTGGCAGCCGGAACACCCGGGCAGGCAACTGTGGTTCGCCATCCCTGACGAAAAGAACGAAAGGAACCTCTTCGAGATCACCACACCTTACCTCGGAAGCTGGTTCGCCACAGGAAGCTGGAGCGCACCTGTATCCGGGCTCAGCGATTTTCCCAAGCAGGACCACCCCCCGGTGCTCATCGTGTTTTTTGCCTTCCGTGCCATGGTGGGCATCGGCCTTTTCATGCTTGGCATCAGCCTGTTGGGCCTGTTCCTGCTCGCCAGGGGGGGGCTTGAAACCTCGCGCTGGTTCCTCTGGGCCTCGTGCCTGGCCTTCCCGTCCGGATTTCTGGCCGTTCTCCTGGGCTGGTTCACCACAGAAATAGGGCGCCAGCCCTGGGTGGTATACGGCCTTCTGCGCACATCCGACACGCTGACCCCGACACTGACCGGGGCAAACGTTCTCACCACCCTCATTGGCTATGCGATTGTATACTCCATGATCTTTTTCCCTGGGGCCTTCTCTGTTTATGGCCTGCTTCTCCAAGGACCAACTGGAGCTGAAGCTCATATCACGGCTGACGCAGTAACAGCCGGCACCACTAAGGCAAAGGAGTAATGTGATGGGCGCAACCTGGCTTCCTGTCTTCTGGGCATCTCTGATTGCCTTTGCCATGCTCTTTTATGTCATTCTTGACGGTTATGACCTTGGAATCGGCATCCTGTCGGGCACTACCCGGGATGAGGATTTCAAGGATACCATGATGAGCGCCATCGCCCCATTCTGGAACGGAAACGAAGTCTGGTTAGTCCTCATCGGGGCCGGTCTCTTTGCAGTCTTTCCCATGGTCTATGCAATTTTTCTTCCCGCCTTCTACCTGCCCATGGCCCTTATGCTTATTGGGCTGATCTTCCGAGGTATCTCATTCGAATTCCGTTATCATGCAGGGCGCTACAGACGTTTCTGGGACTGGGGGTTCTGTTTCGGCTCCTTCATGGTAAGCCTTGTTCAAGGGATAGCCATGGGAAGGATGGTCCAGGGGATCAGCGTTGTTAACGGGCAATATGCAGGGGGTGCATTCGACTGGCTGACTCCATTTTCTTTGTTCTGCGGTGTGGGTCTGGTAATCGGATATACGCTACTTGGTGCGGCCTGGCTGGTCTTCAAGACACAAGGCGATATACGCGATTGGGCCTATGACCAGTTGGGTTGGCTTCTTGCAGGGGTCCTTCTGGTTCTTGTGGTCGTCTTTGCCTACACCCTTGCCATCCATCCTCGTGTGCGGGATCGCTTTTTTGAAGACATGTGGCTTATGATATTCCCGCTGATCATAGTCCTTTCATCCATCAGCCTGTGGACAGGGGTAAAGAGAAGGCTTGATTGGGTCCCATACGGGATGGCCGTTGTCATCTTCTTTGCCGCATTCCTGGCCCTGGAGGCCAGCTTCTGGCCTTATCTGATTCCATTCACCGTTACGATTGAAACGGCAGCGGCCCCTATAGAGTCGCTTCGATTCCTCTTCTATGGGGCAGGGATAGTGCTCTTCCCTGTTATCTTATTCTACACCGGCATGGTTTACTGGATAATGCGGGGAAAGGTTTAACTTGCAAGCGAACCCGCCTCTTCTTCTTATAGCCGGGGCCGGAGGTGCTACAGGCTCTACCGTTGCCGCCGCCATTGCAGCAATGAAGGAAGACCCTGATAAAATGCTGCCCTGGCTGACTACGAGCCACTGGTTTAAGGACCGGGACCTCCTGAGAGGCATGGAACTTGCCGGATGGGATGTAACCCCTCGAACCCTTGGGCAGGCAATCGAGTACCATGGGGTTCTCCCCCCTGAGAAATATCTTTCCTGCCTGGAACATCTTGGCAAGTTTCCCATACGCCGCGCACCGGGCAATGATTTACCTCTTCATAAACAGGTGGAGCACCTCATAAGGGATATCCAAGATTTCAAGGGCCTCTTCCCGGATACCCACCCTGTTCTTGTCAATCTGCTTCCGGCAAGCAGCGTAATGGACCTTCAGGAATTCAAAGCCATCGATGAAATCTATTCTCAGGCCGATGTGCTGAACTTCCCTGATCTGGCCTATGTCCTTGCTGCCATATCTACAGGCACGCCTGTCGTGAACTTCACATCAAATTGCATCGAGTTGCCACTGATTGCCCAGGAGGCTCTTAATGCAGGGGTTCCCTTGTGCGGCCGCGACGGGAAGACCGGCCAGACCTATCTGAAGGTGGTGCTCGCCTCGGCACTGAAGGCACGTGGCCTGCAGGTGGATGGATGGTACAGTCTGAATATCCTTGGTAATGAAGACGGCAGGAACCTTGCTGACCCCGATAAGGCGGCAGGCAAGATCTCCAATAAAACAGAGCTGCTCGAAGATATTCTGGGATACCGGGTTGGTCATCAATATGGTGCGCCCTCCCATAAGGTTACAATCGATTATTATCCCCCCCGTGGGGACTGCAAAGAGGCCTGGGATGTCATTGACTTTACCGGGCTGTTCGGCATGCCCATGAGCCTCAGGTTGAATCTGCAGGCCCGCGACTCTATTCTGGCAGGGCCCATGATCATTGACCTGGCATGGTGGATGGTGGTCGTGCATATGGCCAAACGGCCCGGCCTGGTGCCGGAGCTGGGATTCTATTTCAAGAAACCCACAGGTGCTAATCCGCCAGTTACCTTTCAGGATCAGCTCGCTGCGCTTCAGAGCCTGGAAAATGATTGCCGGGAGATAATCCATTGAAACTCGGATACAGCACGAACGCATTCATAAATTATTCATTATTCGATGCAATCGACATGATCGCCAAGCTGGGTTTCGGCGGGGTAGAAATCATGGCGGACCGCCCCCATCTCTACCCCCAGGACTGGGAGCCGGAAGGCCTCAAACGGCTCAAAAATCTGATTCATGAAAAAAGACTCCGGATTACCAACCTGAACAGCTTCACCCTGTTCGCCGTGGGCGACACCTACCTTCCCTCCTGGATAGAGCCCATGAAAGAGAGAAGGGAGATCAGGATCCAACACACCCTTGAATGCCTGAAGCTGGCATCTTATCTGGGGTGCAGCAATATCTCCGTTCCTCCAGGAGGCCCTTTGACCGGCATGTCCCGCAAGGAGGCCATGACCCTTTTCCATGACGGCATGGAAAGGGTTATACCCCTGGCAGAACAGCTTCAGGTAAAGATCCTTGTGGAACCGGAGCCTGACCTGCTTCTGGAAAATACCCGGCAGTTCAAGGAATTCATTCAGGAAACAGCATCGAAGTATCTCGGGCTCAATTTCGATATCGGTCATTTCTTCTGCGCCGGTGAAGACGTATGCCGGGCCTTTCACGAACTTTTGCCCTGGACGGGGCATGTCCATATTGAAGATATTGCCCATAACCGCCGTCATTACCACCTTATCCCGGGCCTCGGGGCCATTGATTTTCACAACATCCTCAAGGTCATCCTCAAATCAGGCTATAAGGGTGATATCAGCCTGGAACTCTACACCTATGCGGACATGCCAGTGGAGGCCGGCCAGGAGAGCCTGAGCTTTCTCCTTCCCCTCTTTCAGGAAGCGGGGTTTGACCTTATGGCCATGCGCAGAGAAAGGCATCAAACATGAAGAACAGGAGAATCGTAGCCTTGAAAATTTCAAACCCTCTCAACAATGATTCAAAACTATCTGGAAATGAACCTGATAAAAGAACGGCCTGTTCCGGTTCGCGCACGGTTACCTCTCCAGGATAAGGCCCGATACGTTCTCAGGCACTTCACCACCATAGCCAACAAGTATGATTTCATGAATACCATCCTCAGCCTCGGACTCCACTACCTCTGGAAACGGCTATCCGTAAAGGCCTTGGGGTTGAAAACCGGCGACCGGGTAATCGACGTGTGCGGGGGTACAGGGGATCTTTCGATACTGGCGGCAAAGGCCATTGGTCCTCATGGACGGGTGACTCTCTATGACATCAACCGCGCCATGATGGAAGGCGGCAAGCCAAAGGTAGCAAAGGCATCGCTTACAGAGCGAATCCACTTTGTCCAGGGAGATGCTGAGTTCATGTCTTTCCCCGAAGGTTCTTTTGATGCAGCCATGGTGGGCTTTGGTGTTCGAAACCTCACAGACATGGACAAAGGCCTTCAAGAGATGTACCGGGTCCTCAAGCCGGGGGGGAAGATGATGTGCCTGGAATTCTCCATACCCACCTCTTTGTGGTTCCGGTTCCTCTATGATTTCTATTCTTTTCAACTCATGCCCCTGGCGGGCAAACTCCTGGCGGGAAACAGCGAGGCCTATCTCTATCTTCCCGAGTCCATACGGAAGTTCCCTGCACCGGATGCTTTCGCAGCCAAGATGACGGATACCGGGTTTTACCCGGGTGACCTTCCGAAGGCTTACCAATGGTATTGCGGTTATCTATATCGGGGTTAAACAATGAAACTCAACTGGGCGGAGCGCATGGCGGTGAACAACCCCCTTCGACCACTGCAGCAGCGCCTGGAGCTCACGCTGCTGAAAAGGCACATACCGCTGAAGCCCGGTTTGCGCATTCTGGAAATCGGGTGCGGAAGAGGGGCCGGTGCGCGTCTCATAAGAAACATATTCCATCCATCCCACATCCATGCCACAGACCTGGATGTGGAGATGATCCGGATGGCACATACCTACCTTAGCCCTGAAGACCGCACCGGCATCGACTTCTGTGTTGCCGATGCCGCCATGCTCCCCTTCCCTGAGCGCTCCATGGACGCGGTGTTCGGTTTCGGGGTTCTGCACCATGTCCCTGACTGGCAGTCTGCACTCAGTGAGGTGGTCAGGGTCCTGAAGCCGGGCGGCATATACTTTTTCGAAGAGCTCTTTCCAACGCTCTACCAGAACTTCATAACAAAGCACATCCTCCTACACCCAAAGGAGAACCGTTTCAAGAGCCATGAGCTGAAGAAGACGATGAAACGATCAGGTCTTGTGCTTGGAAAATATTTTGAGATACGGCTTATAGAGATATTCGGAGTAGCTCAGAAAAACTAGCTCTTTTCTGCTTTGTTCATGTTTATCATTGAATATTATCGAAGAGATCAATAGTATTAGAAAATCGAGCCCTGTGATAAGATACCGTTTAAGGAGGGCATATGTCCTCGAACAGGGTGCCGCTTGATGAGATCCTTTCTCCCGATGAATGCCGGATTATTGATGCCTACGCATCCGGTAATCAAGGTGAGGATGTCTTACCCGGCATAGTTGAATTCCTCAGGATGAACTTTTCAATGAGGATCGATGTCGACCCTGACATCATTGACAGCTACAAGACCGACAGTTCCAACCTGACCGGGAATGCTTCAGC
The DNA here is from genome assembly GCA_963785235.1 of uncultured delta proteobacterium. Classification (GTDB taxonomy): domain Bacteria; phylum Desulfobacterota; class Desulfomonilia; order UBA1062; family UBA1062; genus MWEI01. The sequence goes on from CAWAUM010000010.1 coordinate 41,120, forward strand.
CCTCGCAAGGCCATCTGATGAACGTGAATGCGCTATTATCCTTCGCATGTGCCAGTCGTCCCGAATGCCAGTCACTCTATCCGCCGGCCGCTCGAACCTCACGGGTAGCGCCACCCCACCAGATGGGATGATTGTCTCCCTCTCAGAGATGAAAACTCCTGGAATACAGGTCAACAATATCGCAAAATCGGTTGTCAGCCCTGTAGGAATTATTTTCGAAGACATGAGGAAGTCCGTGCTTGAACAAAGTGAAGGGAAACTCTTCTTTCCCATAGACCCGACGAGCCGTTGTGATGCCATGGTCGGTGGCGCCATTGCATGCAATGCCTCCGGGTTCACACCGGGAGAGACCGGTGCCATGCGTTCCTGGGTTCGATCTCTCCGGATCCTCCTTATGAACGGCATGGGCATTACCGCCAGGCGCGGTCAATATGTCTCCGAGGATGGGATGTTTCTATTCACTCATGGATCACAGGAGCTTGCTGTTCCCGTTCCCAGGTACTCAAGGCCATCGATAAAAAATGCAAGCGGTCCGTATTCCAACTCGAACGGCAGTGTCGACCTTGTCGATCTGATAATTGGCAGCGAAGGGATATTTGCACTGGTGACCGAATGCACTCTGGCATTGTCCGATCATCCGCGTGAATATCTCGATCTGTTCCTCTCTCTGCCCGATGAGTCTGATGCCCTGAATCTTCTGGTTTATCTCTCCGGAAGGCTGCCGGAGGAGTTTTCATTGCTCAGTGCTTTTGAATATTTCGGTCCGAATTGCAGGAGATATATGGACCACGAACACCGGCTTTTTAGGACCGACCATGCTGTTGGTGTCTATATACAGGTCCCCTTGCACAATGAGCCACTGGAGCAATCAGCGGCGAAATGGCTTGGGATCCTCCAGGATGCCCCATGCCGGATCCAGGAGGATGCCATCATGATTCTTCTGACGGATCGTGACAGGGCGATCTTTTTCGAAGCCCGCCACTCCTTGCCGGCACGTTCGCTTGAAGTAGTAACAAGGCGCGGCACCCATACTATCATGACCGATACGGTTGTCCCGTTGGCGGGGTTTGCAGAGTTCCTTGAATACACCCATGCCCTCATCCTTTCGGAAGGGTTCGATTACCTCGTCTTCGGTCACCTGGGCGACTGTCATCTCCATTTCATGATCCTCCCGGAAAAAGACCAGCTACGCCGTGGGGTGGATGTGTACGACAGAATCATAGAAAAGTCCTCAACCCTGGGAGGTGTCTACTCGGGCGAGCACGGCACGGGTAAGAGGAAACGAGGCGATTTCCTGAAATGTTATGGTGCCCAGGCAGCAGAACAGGTCCTGGCAACAAAATGTGTATTCGACCCCCTGCTTCTCCTCAACCGTGGCAATGTCATAGCATCTCCTTAAGGCACAATACTTCTTAGATCCTCACGTCATTTAACCGCTTTTCACTGGCACAGTCCATCAGATGTCATTATACAAAACCGATGATCTCAAATATAATCTATGATGAATCAGGCCAGATCTGAGTATAACACATAGCACGAACTCATCAGTTTCTCCGCACTTGTGGAACCGTTGAGTATGGACAGCAATTTATCGGAATAAGCTACTCTTTGACGTAGCAAGGTTAAAAAAATACATTGTCTTATCGAGTAAATAATGAGTTTCAGCCTATCAAAGACTACCGCCCTTCAAAACTTATTTATCATCGTCAAGCCGGTACCGTTTCTCTCTATAGGAAATAGTCGGCCAGATGGCCTGTGCCAAGGCGTCCCTGATGAGTTCCGGATCCTTTTCGACCGGCTCCAGCTTGCCTTGCCGGAGAATATACGCGGTTGCAGGCTTATTGGGGGTATGGATTACCACCTGGTCTCCCACCATGTAGGCCTGGTTGTTGTGGAACTGCATAACAGCCCGGCCAGGATAATTTTTAGGCGTTTGCAAAAGGTCATGACCTTGCATGGGATGACTCGATTCGATCCCCATGATAGACAGAAGAGTCGGTGCTAGATCAATCTGGCTGGCCACTTTGTCGTAGCGGCCTGGCTTGACATCAGCCCCTATAATCAGTGCCGGAATATGAAAACTCTTGACGGGTACCAGTTCGTCGCCGAAAACCTTTTCTTCATGGTCAGCCACAACCAAGAACAGCGTATTATCCCAGTAAGGGGCCTTTTGAGCACGCTCAAAGAACTTTCCAAGGGCATAATCAGAGTATTTTACAGCGTTATTGCAGGTATTTTTGGGCTTCTCATAGAGTTCTATGCGCCCATCGGGGTATTTGAAGGGAGCGTGGTTGGATACGGTGAATACAAAGGTGAAAAAAGACTTATTCCCATGGGCTAGAAGCTTTTGGTGGGTAAGGTTGAAAATATCCTCGTCGGAGACCCCCCAGGTGCCATGAAAAACCGATTCGGTAAAGTACTTTTCATCGACCACACGATCGAAACCGTTTCCAAGGAGAAAGCCCTGCATGTTGTCGAATTTGCTGTCCCCTCCATAGAAAAACTCGGTGGTGTACCCCTGCTTTTTCAAGAGGCGGCCGATGGTAAAAAAGTTATGCTGTGACAGACCCAGTTTAACGATACTGCGCAACGGTGTCGGGGGAAAGCCTGTCACAACAGCCTCGACCCCTCCGGACGAACGTGTCCCAGTGGCATACAGCTGGCTGAACCATAGACCTTTCTGCGAAAGCTTTTCCAGCTCCGGAGTCAGAGGAAGACCGCCCAAGGATTGAACAAACATACCACCCAGGCTTTCCTCGAGAATAATGACAAGATTGAGTGGCCGGTCCCGTTTCTGCTTCGGAATTTGCCTGTGTAGCGTCGGGATATCCGGGTTGGTGAATGCAGCCTCGGGAAAGCCCATCGCCTTGTGCACGCGCCGGATGACCTCATCAGTGTCCATTTTACCGTAAGATCGCATCGAATACGACTCATTATAAATTCCGTAAATTGCATAGCAAAGAGAATAGGCGGAACTGACCCCCAACTGGTTGACCAGGGGATCGTTGCAAAAAGCTGCCGTATTCAGGTTGGCGGGGCGGCTGCTGAAACTGGATCGGGCGCCGGCAAAAAGAAGAAGCAGAACCAAGGGCAGAACAACCAGTCTCCGCTTTACCCCCCATGGCTGAGATGCAAGGGTCAGCCTATGAATCAATTTCCAGCTCCCCAAGACCGTCAGGACAATCAGGACCCCAGCCAGGATCAGGGGGACTTTGTAAGCGGACCATAAGGTTGAAAAGACCTCCTGTGGATGATCGAGATATTCGAAGAAGAGACGGTTCGGACGGATGTCGAACTGGTCTATAAATGATGGCGTTGCCACCTCCATAAATACAATAAACACGGCATACCCTGTCAGCCATACTTGCAAAACGCGATGCCAGATGCGGTGAATCTTGTTACTGGAGGGGAGAAGAAGGCTTATGAGGGTAGGCAGGGCAACGGCGATCGATAACAACAAAACATCCATGCGGATGCCATACCCTAAGACTGGCCACAGTCCTTCGATGGCTGTGACCCTGTCCCATTTCCAAGCAATGAAGCATAGTCGGGCCAAGCCCAGAAAAACAAGTGTCACAAGAAAAAAGCCGAATATCGGTAATAACGGGCCTAAATATTTAGCTAACCAACTTTTTACAGTCATCATCAGAGTGATCCTTCCAGTGAATAGGGGAAGTTCGTCATAGGAGGGAGAGGTTTACAGAGAAAATATATACAACTATCAAAGTATTATATCCCTCTATTCATGAACATCCAACTTACTGAATTTAGTCAAATACTCAGTTTAAATTAATTACAAATAAATGCAGATTGGTGTTATCATATTACTCCTTCTCCATGGGAAAGGTCAGCCCCGCCCCGAACCAGCCGATGACGCTCACCATGGGCACGAGGGATATGACCAGCAGGAGATAGATAAGCCCCTCCGTGCCGAGCGAGGTGAACACGTCCGGAAACATGGCCCGCCAGAGAAACGTGATCAGTGCCACACAGAAAAGGATAAGAGACAGGTATATCTTGATCCTGATGGGCGTCATGGGCCGGGCTCCGTAGTTGAGCCACCAGGTGAAGAAGCCGCTCAGGATGGCCGGGACCGAAAAGAGGATGCCTGCGCCCAGGCAGTGGAACGCGGTTGTCTCAAAGGATTTCACATCCGTGATGAGGAACAGGATGCAGAACAGGGCCGGGGTGATGGAAAAGGCGATGGGGAAGTGTACGAGCATGGGGTGCGGGTGGCGCCGGAAAAACGGGAAGCGCTTCAGCAGCATCTCGAGCGGGTTGGGCAGTGAGCCTGCATCTCCCTTTTTCTTCAACACGCCCACTTGGGGATATTTATCCAGGACCTCGGGTCCGTGCGGGGCCGCACCGATATCGGTGGTGAGGTCCTGGCCTGCTGGGTGACGCTTCATGTGGAGCCCGGTCTTCCACAGCCTGCTTTCGCTTAGGTCAAACACCCTGCCCTTGTGGGCCACATATGCGGGTTTTCCATCCTTTCCGCTGAATTCCGCCAGAGATTCCGGATCGAATTCCTTCATAGTGTCCTTCCTTGATAGGGCACAGGATAACCCATAATACTATTAAAAAAACGTCAAGCTCAACACTGTTGTCAGGAGCATGAACAAAGGATAGTAGCTGCACCTGTTAAACAGTTGAAATGCCTCCGCGGCCCCCCTGGTCTTATACAAATGGTAAGCAGGTATCAGGATAAAATACAATCCCGAAAACATCGCCCCCAGGAGATAGACAGGGCTTATGTGGTTTGGCACTATCCAGAACATGGCCACACTCATGGCAACGGCAAAGGCCAGCGAAGCATAGATGATCTTTATAGACACCTGTGCACCGAAGCGTACAGGGATTGTCCGGGCCTTTATCTGCTGATCGGTATCCAGATCGGACAGATCGTTCGGGACATTCTGCCCTCCGATCTCCCAGAAGAAGAGCCAGAGAAAGAGTATTATCAAGAATGGCATGGAAGGTTGAGGCGTTACTGCAAATACAGCCGCAATGGGGCCCGAGGTTTTGACTATCCCGCTGATGATACTGCGGAGGTGGGTGATCTTTAAGAGATAGCAGTAGATGACTTCAAACATACAGGCACCAAGGAAAATGACAATGCATATGGGATTGAGAAAAAAGGCCCCTGTCAGCGCCAGAACCGCCCAGGCAGAGGCCCACAACAGGGCATCCCTGTATCTCAACATCCCCTGCGCAAGGGGGTGGCGTACTAATACGCTGTCCAGGTCCGGTTTCGATTCATGGGCTTTGTTTGAGTGAATGAGTTCCTTGTCAACACGGTAATCTATGATATCGTTCAGTGCATAAACAGCCGTATAACCCGAGAAGGCGGTGATCAGACCCAGGACAATGACACTTGCAGGGGGAAAGGCACCCAAACAAAGCAGGGCCGCCAACCCGGGGGTTGCCAGATCCAATAGTAAATGGGGCGTGCGGGAAAGTGCGAGAAAAAGGTTCAGTCTCGTAATTCCTGCCTGCACTGGAAATGATGTGGTCTTCAATCAGTTTCCTCTTTTATTATAAAGTAGAGTTATTTCTTCTTCTTTTTAAATAACCCCTCCATCATATTATCAAGGGATTTGCGGGTTCCATCCGTACCGGACGGCAGCGTGCCTTTGTCCTGGAGCTTCTTCAGGCCCTGATCCAAGGCCTTGTTGGCGTAGTACCTGGTGAAGGCACTGCTCAAAGATTTTACCTCCACCATGGGAAGAGGCTTCTTGACCGAGCCGGTAATGGTGATGGGCAGCACGAGCCGTTTCTGGTCGTTCATGATGGCCGAAAATGCGTCGGCCCTGGCGCCCATGCGCTGGGAGAACCGCTTGGGCAGCACTACGTTTCCCTTGAGATGCACCTCATTGGTCTCCATGCTGATGGTGCCCTTCAGGTTGGACTCGGTATCCACATCCTTGCCGCTCGAAATATTCAGGAGCTTCATGGAGTCGACATTGATGACCTTCTTGGCAAGGTCGATACTCGTATTCAGCGATTCAAAGCGGGTTGCATTGTATTTCTGTACCTCTGCCGGGGCAAAGCCGAAGATCTCCGATGCCCCGGGCACTCCCAGAATGGAGCTCAGGGCTGTGCCTGCCAGGTCGAAATTCTTCCACTCACCCTTGCTGATGGTCAGATTACCCTTGGCGCCAAGGTTGTTCAGTGCAGGTGAACCGGCCACACCGGTGGCCTTGAGGTCGCCCGAGATGGCCCCGGTAAACACCCCCTTGAAATTCGTGAGCACGTCCAGGATACTGCCTGCCTGCACATTGTTGAACACAGGGGCTGCAGCCCATGCCTTGGTCTTGAGGTTGTACGATGCAGATCCCCTGATGGAACCCTTGAGCGCGTTCAGGTCGAATGAGCTCACCTTGAACTGGTCATTTTCCAAGGTAAAGGTGCTGACAAGGGTTGAATATGGCACTTCCATGAAAACGCCTCCCTGGGACTTCATGGAACCCCTGGCCGTGAGCGCCTTATCCTTTTTCAGGGCATCCACCGCAAAGGTAACGGCATTCATATCGGCCTTCATGGGGCCTGCCAGGACCTTGGCCTTGGGCTGCTCACCTTCCTTGGGCTTGGTGAGTACAAGGCCCATGCGCTCGGATGCGGCCTGTACATTAATGGCCATGGGTCTGCCGGTCCCACCGCTCAGAATGGTCTTCACCACTACATTCCCTGTAGGCTTGAATGCCTGCAGCATGGGGATGATAGCCTGGGCAGCCTGCAGCGAGACAGGTCTGGTCTGTATGCTGATCTGGTAGCTTGATTTGCCGGAAGCCTTTCGTGCCTCGCCTGAACCTTGTGCTGTTATGGCCCCGAGGTTGAGATCAAGGACGTTGATCTGGGTTATCTCGGGTTTCAAGGTTAACCTGCTGGAAAAAGTCATGGGGCTGCCTGCAGGCTTGCTTAAGATCTTGCCAAAGGTGATTGCCATGGGTTTCATGTCAACAGCCGTATTCACCTGGAACGCCTCTTTGGTGCCCGTGGTGATCAGGCTGAATCCGGCAGGTCCGGCAAGGGTTATCTTGGCGGGTATGAGCCCGGCAAACATGGGCAGCTGTTCAAGAATGGGACCCGGGGTTAGGCGATCCGACTTGAAGGACATGTTCCAGGCCGGAGCTGTCCTGAAATTTTGGAGTGCTCCCTGGAAAGAACCGCGGTCCTGCCCCAGTGTAAAGGTGCCGTTGCTGATCATGAGCTGCTGCTTGTCAAACTCCAGGATGAGATCGTTGGTAATTTTGCATGAAATGCCCTTGAGACCTTTTGCAGGTTGTTTGATGTCAGCGCTGCGCAATACAAGCCCTTCCAGGTCCAGGGCCACCTTGGAGGCGATCTTGTCTTTCAGGATCCCTTTCGCGGTGATGTCGATCTTCATGGCACCTGCCTGAATGGGCATCTTCACCGGGAGTGCGGTAAGGGGCAGCGAATCCAGAACAAGATGCACGTCTACCGGCATCCCTGTAAAACCGCCCGTTTCCGGCATCGGCCCTACCGTGCCTGCCAGGGCAAAATTCTGTCCTTCAGGGCTCATTACCGATGCAGACAGAGAGAATGAAACGGGTTTGAACATGGAGATGTCCTGAGATTCCAGTTCGATATCGCTGATGGCAAAGGGCTTGGCCTCAGGCCCCAGTTTTTCATCCCTGTAGGTTATCATACCCTGCTTTATCACCACGTTGCTCACCAGCAATGAGGCAAAAGCCCCGGGCTTTGGTTTCTTCGGTTTCTCACCCGGCTTAGGCGTGACCAGGGTTGCGAAGTTGAACACGCCTTGAGCATTCTTCACAATATGAATCTGCGGCTCCTTGAGTACAACTGTGTTGATCTTTATCTGCCTTGCCAGCAGGGGCAGAATGGCAACCCTGACCTTTGCCGCCTTGAGGGTAAGGAAGTCGTCCTTTGAGAATGCCGCGTCATCAAAGATGCGCAGGTCTTTTATCTCAGCACCCAGACCAGTCAGGATCGTGAGCTTGATTTCCCTGAAATCCACCTGCCTGTTCGTGTAGGTCTTGATCTGGGCAAGGATAGTGTCCTTGTGCTTGTTCAGGTCTATGGCAAAAGGCAATATGGCAAGGATTACAACAATCAATCCAACAACAGCAGCAACGCCGATTGCAAACTTTTTCATGTAAAAAACCTCCTTTGTGAGAACAACTGCGAACATCCCCACACCTGGAGGTTATATAACATGCACTAGCTGGACAGACAACGGGTGACTCCGAATAACCGGGGGACGGATTCCTGTTCACATTTTAATCCCAGGCACCAATCGCTATTCACTATTTCTGATCACTGATCACAATGAAAAGAGCCCTTCGCTTTATGAACGAAAGGGCTCTTTTATTAGAAATCTTACTATGACTCTAGAAAAGGAATATGGGGTACGTGTCAGGGTTCTTTCCGAAGCAGGTGATGTCGTCGATCTTTTCGATGTTGGCGCCCTTGAGCATCGCATAGAGCGACCTTTCCACACCTATGCCTGCACCCATGGTATCAGGGAAATACGGCTGACCCTTTTTATTGAGCATATGGACTGCGGTGAGGAAGGGTCCATACCCGTCAAGGACAGCAATATTCCTCAGCACCCCGTCTTCAAAAACCGGCTCTTCAGGGATAATCCGGTTATCGAGAAGCCTCTTGATAATCGGCTCATACAGCCATTCTCTGATGGCGCCTGAGAGTATTTCCAGTGCCGGCGTGGTCTTATTGGTCTTTCTGATGATGGACTTTGCGCAGATATCGTAGTTGTAGATCATGTCCGATGTAAAAGAAGACAGCGGTGACTTGCTCCCATCTGAGAGCAGATACGGATAGATAAGATCATAGTTTTCCCTCATGAGCCCGGTAACCCAGAAGAACTGGCCTTTGATATCCTCGCCTGCCTTTGCATCGAGATCCACCTTTCCATGCTTCTTTAACGCATGGTCGTGTCTGACCCTGGGGAATGGCTGCTTGGGCACTTCAAGGGCAACTCCCAAGGCCTTGAGGTTGTCTTCATTCTTGTCTACAATGGCGGATATGGCGGTAATGATCATCCTCTCGAAGAAATCCATGATCCTTTCCATATCTTCCTTCAGGATCTTCTTCACCTTTTCGGGCTGGTTTTTGTACTGGTCGAAATCAATACCCCTGTTTCTCCTGAGCTCTATATCAATCTGGGAGAAGTCGATGAGATATTTCCCCCTCTGTTTTCTCTGAGGGCTTTCGATCTCCAGGCGGATGTTGGGCGAGTCGATAAATATGCCTTTCAGCTTCGGGTTGAAGCATGCAAGGAACTTCATATAGATCATGGAGTGTGTGACCACATAGGGCATACCCTTGTAATGTATGGTCGGGACGTGCTCCACGTCATGGGCCAACGGGTCAGTCACAGGGCTCATCTCCACACGCTCAAGATTAAGAAGGCCTTCATTCACGAGAAAATTATTGATGGCGGTCACAAAGGTGGTGCGGATGCTCATAGCGTTGAAGATGTCATCGTTCACCCACTTATTTACATAGTTCTCACGAACGAAATCTTCAAAAGTGGATCCTGATTCATTGAGCATAGCCTGAAAATGAAATAGATCTTCACCAATAAACGCCATCTTATAATCCTCCTTGTAGATATATATTGGCCCTAAAGGGCCTCTTGTGAATTAACACCTTTAAAAACAGAATTTATCAAACTCATCTGGTATGGGCGTGGGATAACTTCCGTCAAAGCAGGCGGTACAGTAATGAGAACTGCATTCCACAGCACTGAGCATGCCTGGGATAGAAAGATAGGCGAGAGAGTCGGCCTCGAGATAGCACCTGATCTGCTCTATGGTCTTTTCACTGGCAATGAGCTCGGAATGCCTCGATATATCAATGCCGTAATAGCAAGGGTTCATTATGGGAGGCGAACTGATCCTCACATGTATTTCTTTTGCGCCTTTGTCCCGGAGCATCCTCACGATCTGGCGCATGGTGGTTCCCCTCACGATGGAATCATCCACCAATACGACGCGTCTGTCCTTGAGAACACCCGTGACCGGGTTGAGCTTGACCTTTACATCGAGGTTCCGCTTGTCCTGGTGCGGTGCTATAAAGGTCCTTCCAACATAGTGGTTCCTGATGAGGCCGATCTCATAGCGAAGCCCCGATACCCGTGCATAGCCCAAGGCAGCGGTGTTTCCCGAGTCAGGTACGGCGATCACGATATCCGCATCAGCCGGGGCCTCTTGTGCCAGTCTTTTTCCCAGGCTCCTGCGGATCTTGTCCACCTTCTCACCGAAGATAAGACTGTCCGGGCGCGCAAAATAGATATGCTCAAATATGCAGTAGCTTCTGCGAGGCGCCTCAGGCAAACGGCTGCACCTGATACCGGCATTATCAATAACCACTATTTCACCCGGCTCCAGGGACCTGATATACTCGGCGCCTACGATGTCAAAGGCACAGGTCTCTGAAGCCACCATATATACCCCATTAATCGTTCCCAGGCTCAAGGGCCTGAAGCCATACGGGTCCCGCGCGGCAATCAGTTTATCCGGCGTCAGAAATACAAAGCAGTAGGCGCCTATAAGATTTTTCAAGGCATCTGTTATTGCATCGACAATATCGGTTTGACTGGATCGGGCTATGAGATGCAGCACAATCTCACTGTCGGATGTGGTCTGAAAAATAGATCCGCTTTCCTGCATGCCTTTGCGCAGCTGTGAAGCATTGGTGATTGTGCCGTTGTGCCCCACTGCAATCCGGCCTGATTTGCACTCAATTACAATGGGCTGGGCATTAATGATGTTTGTGGTACCTCTGGTGGAATAACGGTTGTGGCCGATTGCCGCATGTCCTGTAAGCTTGGGCATTGCAGCAGGGTCGGAGAACACCGCCCACACAAGTCCCAATCCCTTGTGAAGGGCTATGTCGCAGCCATCGGTTGATGCGATGCCTGCACTCTCCTGTCCTCGATGTTGCAGTGCGTAGAGGCCGAGATATATCTTCTCTGCGGCCTTTTCATCACCATAGATCCCTGCTATGCCGCATTCTTCGTGCCAGTGATCGTCAAGCTGATTCATATCGTTCATGTATTTCCAGCCTTGCAGTACCAATGCCTGTTGTAATATGCCTTCAACCACAGTTACCTTCAGAGGATGGCTGGTTCTTATCATCCATCTTTCAGGAGAACAAGGGCAACCAGAAATATTGCTCTACGGTCTTATCCTTTTGCAAGCACGGAGCCAAATTATTTATATGCCTCCAATTACCAGTAAAAGTGCACCTGTGCATGCGCAGCGTTCATTGAAGATTGTTTGGCAAATAACACAATTTCGTTTAAATTTTTTTCGATAGTGCTTTTTTGTGTAAAATTAATTGTTTTACTTGGCAACAATGCCCTTCACACCCCCGGATGTAAGGGTGGCGATATTGGTAAGAACCACAGGAAGGGACAAGGTCGTGGGAGAGGCCAGGTAACGTGGCCGCCACTGGGGCTGGAATTTTTCCTTGTACTGACGAAGACCCTGGAAATTGTAAAAATTCTCCACATGCTTGAAGAGAAACCCGCCAATGCGGTTCCACAGGGATGCAAGCGACTTGTCGGAAAGACCTGCCAGTGGGGCCATGCCGAAATTAAACCAATGATACCCATTGGCTTTGCCCCACAGCATGAGATGTATGAACAGGTAATCCATAGTTCCACTTGGTGCATCAGGGGTATATCTCATAAGATCAACCGACATCTCTTCCACCCTTCCCGAAGACCAGATATTTGCAAAGGCCAGGATTTCATCCCCTTTGCGAATCAGCCCAATGGGGAATTGTGCAATGTAGTCCTCCCTGAAATACCCGAGAGAAAAGCCCTTCTCCCTGGTATTCTTTTCTTCTAGCCAGGCATCCGATATCCTTCGAAGGTCACCCATGATCTGAGATACGCCGCCACGCTGAACCACCTCAAAGGTATATCCCTCTTTGCTCAGCTTGTTGTATGTATGCCTCAGCTCTTTTCTGGGGCCTCCTTCCAGGCTGAAGGATTCCAGTTCAACCCTGCCTTCTTCCCCAAGCTTAACCAGTGTCATACCGAGGTCGATATACACATGAAGGTTTTCTGATCCAACCTCATAGAAAACAGGCCAGCCGCCGAAACGGTCACATAGTTCACAAAATTGCCAGGCCAGTTCCTGCCACTGGGATTTCGGACCTATGGGATCACCCATGGCAATCCAGCTTCTGCCGCTGACCGTGTACATAATGAAGGCCTTGCCGTTTTCGCTGAACAGAAGAGTCTTGTCATTAAGCAGTGCAAGATTTGCATGAGAATCAAGTGATTCCCTTATTATCGGCAAGGCCCTTTCAAGATCGTTTCCGGTTCCTGCTATGGGTGGCCTGGAGTAAGGATGAAGGATCTTTGCAAATGCATACGTAAGGGCTGCAACAAGCGCACCTACAGCTGCCCTTAAAGACCGTGGCGCATCGGCCTGGAACGCAAACACCCACCACAGATCCGTTGAATATTCCACATGCTTGTAGGAAAAATAGGTGAGCCATGCAGTTGAGATAAACACGATCCCCATAACAAAAAGCCAACCCGCGGTGAACCTTCCGCCCAGAAGGGAACCTTTCCTGTAGAAACTGGGTCTTGATGGTATCAGGATCAGGAGCAAGATGAGCAGGACAGATGCCTGCTCATATTCAAGCCCCCTCAAAAGGGAGAGGACAATGCCGCCGATAACAAGTGCAACGCTCAGGTAATAAGCAGTATCGAGTCTTCTCTGAAGTCCCCGGGCAAGGATAAGAAGCCCTACACCGAAAATGCTTCCGAGAAAGTGTGAAACCTCGATCACGGGCAGAGGCACATATGAACTCATTTGAGCAAGCCTGTCGCTGATATCCGGGGTAGCGCCGGAGAAGAGCAGGATAACACCGCCCAGGAAGGCAATAACGGTAAGGACCGGAGGGACCATATAAGGAAGCCACCGCGTAATTGCCTGTGCGCCCCACTGCAGGATCTGCTTGCGCTGAAAAACTTCTTCTATCCCAAGGATTATGGCGGCAAACAGCAACGGAAAGATATAATAGGTCAGCCGGTAAATAACCAGTGAGCCGATGATCGAAGAAGCAGGCATAATAGGTGAGAGAAAAACCAGGATTACAGCCTCGAATATCCCCAGCCCGCCGGGGATCTGACTAACCAACCCTGCGAACTGCCCGATCAGGTATATTCCGATAAAGCTCGGCAATGGAAGACCTGGGGGTAAAAGTACATACAGGATACTACCGGCCAGAGCCCAATCGAGCGTTGCTATTGCTACCTGGGGGAGGAACAGTCTGGCCGGCGGGATAGCGATCTCAATCTCACGGAATCTGAGCGCCCTCTTCTTTGTCATAACCATTGCGGCATAAATGAGTATTGGGAAAAGAAAGAGAAATCCCAGCGGTCGATCGGTTGCGAAGGGCATATGGAGTGCCTTGGGTATAACGAGAGGCTCTGTCAGGAATACCCCTGCACCAAGGGTTAAAAAACCCATCCAGATACTTATGGTGTTAAAAAAGATAACCTTGGTGATCTCGAGGGCTGACAGACCCCAGGAGGAATAGAGCCGGTATCTTATGGAGGCCCCGGCAACCATGGAAAAGCCGATATTGTTACTGAAGGCATACCCGATAAAGGAGGCAGTGGCTATCTTTCTGAAACCCAGCGGCTTGTTTATAAACCGTAAAGCAAGAAAATCATAGCCGGTCATGATCAGATAACTGAATATGGTAAGTGTAACGGCTATCAAGACCTGCTTGGAGGGTATCCCGTGGAGGTATTGGAGGATTTCGTGAAGCCGGTATCTTTCAAGCTCCTTATGAAGGACCCATAAGGCTGCACCGAAGAGAATGAGCCCGATGGATGCCCCTAAGGCCTTCAGTATACGTCCCCTCAAGGCATGCCCCCGTAAGCCTCACTCATAAAGAAAAATACCTATCATTATATATGATCACACGATCATCTAATAACTCGTCACTCCAAGAATAACTCAGGCACCCTGCACGGTTTAACATCGACAGTCTGCCAGACCTTACCGGTTATATACGGCTCTGTTGCAAGGTAATGTTCCAGCTCATCCTGGGATTCAAAATTCATGATAAGCATGGAACCCTTCATGATACCATTATCATCAATGAGCGCGGCGCCATACAGCGCCTTTCCCTCTTCCTTGAGCTTCGTGATGGATCCGAGATGCCGCTCACGGGCAGCAAGTCTTCGTTCCAGAGCTTTCTCATCAGATCCGTCATATGCGATGATGAGATAGTGCATAATCATTCCCCCCAGTCCTGGAGTGAACCTTAAAACATACCACCGGATCTTCAGAATGAACAGCGGCATTATCAGGTTATGCCTTATGTCTCTGCCCCCCGCGATAAAAACTTTTGAGCTTCATGGCAGATTGCTGCAGCAGCCGGATTCATGACCCGCCTTTCTACTGTTACGGCATAGAAGCGTTGTCTCACATCCGGAAGTCGGCCTACAGTCTCCACCATGAACTGGCGTTTTACCTCCTCCACAATAATGGAAGGCGCAGGGAAAAGCCCGATTCCCATCTGACCAAAGGCATTTAAAAGGGCATTGTCATCGAACTCACCCATGATCTGCGGACGGATGTCATTTTCTTCAAACCAGTGATCGAGTGCCCTCCTGAGAGCTGTGTTTTCACTTGGCAGGAGCATGGGAGCACCATTCAATGAAGATGGGAACTTACTGTGATACCTTGAGACGAATTTCTTTTTGGCAAGAAAGGAGATATCGCTTTCGCCAAGCAGGTGGTTGAATGCCTTCACCTTTATATGAGAACTTGCCGGGGCATCCATCAGGATCACATCAAGCTCATGCAAGGCCAATTCAGCAAGAAGTCGCTCAGGTTTGTCCTCCCTGCAGACTAACTGCACGGAGCCGGAAAGACGAAGTGCGGGTTCAAGCAGTTCCCGGGCAATGAGTTTGGGTATGATATCCGCCACACCGACAGTCACCCTCAAGGGCCTTCCTATGGGTCTGTCATTCAGTGTGTCCTGGAGCTCTTTCCCTAACCTGAAGATTTCATCAGCATAGCGATAGACCATGCGTCCTGTCTCGGAGAGCATGAGCCTTCTCCCGCTTTTTACAAACAGCTTTTCCCCAAGCGAGTTTTCAAGAACCCTGATCTGTCCGCTGATTGCCGATGGAGACAGGCTCAGTTCCGTACTGGCTCGCGCAAGGCTTCCTTCACGGGCAACGGTCCAGAAATAAAGGAGATGATGGTAGTTCAGCCATTCCATAAACTTATTGTTACTTCGTTTTATTGGAACTATCAATACCGAATTACATTATTGTGGAAACATGCTTTATTGGATACACTCTTTTGTTAGGGAAAGAGACCGGACAATACTCTCAACCCTCCCCCACTCCGGGCATCACTCGCTGATGCCCGGAGAATTAAATAAAAAAGGAGTCCACATGATTTGCCCACGATGCAACAAACCAACTCTGGAAGAAAAGGACCGCGATGGTATCACCATAGATGTTTGCCAGGTGTGCCGAGGGATCTGGCTCGACCGCGGAGAGCTTGAAAGGCTCATGGCCAGGGTCGATCAGGAGCAGGAAATAAATACTATGGGATATGGCAGGGAGAAGGAAAACATTGGTCACCATGAACGCCACGATAGCCACCATAGAGATTATTCACATGGCGATAAGCATGGGCACGAAGGCGGCCATCACAGGAAAAAACATTGGCTGTCTGAAATATTTGATTAATTAACCGTGTCTCTTGACCGAGAATAGTACAAGCAGAACAACATGCAATTGAACACCATGGAGATGACAAAAACCCAGGCAACCACTGAGAAAAAAAGGGTGGCCCTGACATCCGTCTTGGCAGCGGTTTTATTGACCGGGTCCAAGCTGATCGTCGGCATACTCAGTGGTAGCCTTGGTATTCTCTCCGAGGCGGCCCATTCCGGCCTGGACCTTTTGGCTGCCGGCATGACATATCTATCTGTGAGGGTATCTGGCAAGGAGGCTGACCGCAAGCACACCTATGGCCACGGGAAGATCGAAAATCTTTCAGCCTTTTTTGAAACCCTGCTTCTGCTTGTGACCTGCGCTTGGATATTTTATGAGGCAGGAGAAAGGATTCTTGGATCCAAGCAGATCCATGTAGATGCAACCATCTGGACATTCCTGGTCATGATTCTCTCCATCATTGTAGATTTCGGGCGTTCTCGTGCGCTTATGCGTGCAGCAAAGAAACATAACAGCCAGGCCCTTGAAGCAGATGCCGTGCATTTTTCAACCGACATCTGGTCTTCTTGTGTAGTTCTGTTGGGGCTTGGATGTGTGTGGCTGTCCTACAAACTGGGTTTGCCCTGGCTTGAAAAAGCGGATTCCATTGCTGCCCTGGGTGTCGCTGTTATCGTAGTCGGGGTTTGCTTCAGGCTGGGCATGAAATCCATTAATGTCCTCCTTGACGGCGTAACCCCGGGCTTACAAGAGAAGATCGAATCAGCCACATTGAATATACCAGGAATCCTTGCGGTAAAAAGGGTGCGGGTGAGAAGCAGTGGCCCGGAACTCTTTGCTGACATTACCGTAACCATGGAGAAAAATATAAGCATTGAGGAAAGTCATAAAACTGCTGATGAAGTTGAACTTCAGATTAAGTCTGAATTCCCTAATATGGATATCGTAGTGCATGTGGAACCTGAGGCAGGAACAGCATGACGCGCATTAGTGATAAAATGAATCGGTCAAAGGCACTTATGTACCCAGCTTCATCAATCTCTAGGCATACAGGAGATATTTTAAATACAGGAGGTTCACATGGGTTTAGATGACCTTATCAAGCAAAAATATCACCGCAAGTCTTCTCACCACGATCATGATGAAAACCACTATGAAGGCCATCATGACCGCTATGATCATCACGATGATCATAGCGGTATTATCATGGAGGACATCATAAAGGTCATCACAAACTAGAGCTAATCCGCTCGATTTTAAACTCTCTCCCGCATAAAAAGGCACTGTTGGCAGGAGCTCTCATTATTGGTATCATAATGATTATCGCAGGGATCGCCCTGCTCTGGGCTTTATTCCCACTTATAATCCAGGCAGTCGGGTATGTGGAGGCAAACGGTATCAAGAGTATTGTAGATAGTGTATTGCCGTATGCAGAAAAACTCTGGAAAGGTAATGGATAGATCCTCTCATGGGGAATCATCTTTTTGTCTTGTCTTGAACAATGCCCAATACTACAGAGTAGGTAAGAAATTCATTTTGAAGAGATGGAATAGGTAAATGGAAGAGATAATCCTTTGGCTTGTAAAGGTAATCGGGGACATGGGATATGTGGGCATTCTCCTGCTCATGGCCATGGAAAGCTCCCTGTTCCCGGTGCCGAGTGAGTTAGTCGTCCCTCCTGCAGGATATCTTGCTTCACAGGGACAGATGAATATCTGGCTGGTCATCTTCTTTTCTACACTCGGCAGCCTTATTGGCGCCCTGTTCAATTATGCCATTGCCTATTATCTCGGCAGGCCGTGGATACTCAGGTATGGCAAATACTTCCTGATCCCTGCCGAGAAATTTGCCAAGGTGGAAACATTCTTCCTGAAGCATGGCGAGATAAGCACCTTCACCGGCAGGCTCATCATTGTTGTACGTCACCTCATTTCGTTGCCTGCAGGCCTTTCAAGAATGGACCTCAAACGTTTTATCATTTTCACCCTTGTGGGGTCCTTTATCTGGGTTTCCATACTTGCCTATATTGGTTACATCGTGGGCAACAACATGGACCTGGTGAAATCGTACTATAAGCAGGCTGTCATGGGTCTTGTTGTTATAATGGCGATTGTATTGGCAGTGTACATAGTCTGGCAAAAGAAAAGGGTAAGAATAAAAGCGGAAGATTAATATACAAGGAGCAGAAAATGACCAAAAGAATTTTACTCTTCATTATGACGAATGTCCTCGTAATGGTAACCGTCTCGCTGATCATCAACGTGCTGGGCTTGGGTCATTACCTGACACCCTATGGAATAAACTGGGTGGCCCTTGCTGCCTTCTGCGGCATCTGGGGCATGACTGGGGCCTTTATATCATTGGCATTGTCTCGGTTTATTGCAAAAAAGGCCATGGGCGTTCAGATAATCGATTCAAACCCCAACCATCCGCTCGTGATGATGGTTGATCTTTTACGCCAGAGGGCAGGACTCCCAATGCCTGAGGTCGGGATCTATGACTCGCCCGAAATGAATGCATTCGCCACCGGACCAACGAAAAAGAGAAGCCTCATAGCCGTTTCATCAGGCCTGCTCAACAAAATGAGCAAAAACGAGATTGAAGGCGTACTTGCCCATGAAATAAGCCACATTGCCAATGGAGACATGATCACCATGACGTTGATTGCCGGCGTGGTCAACTCCTTTGCCATGTTCCTGTCAAGGATCGTCAGTTACTTCGTCAGTCTGAGTGTCAAGGAGGATATGGCATACATCGTGAGGTTCGCCCTGACAATTGCACTGGATATTCTCTTCAGCATCCTTGGGTCTATTGTCGTTGCCTTCTTCTCCAGATCAAGGGAATTCAAGGCGGATATGGGCGCTGCCACGATTGCAGGCAAGGATAAGATGATTGCAGCGCTTGAAAACCTTCAGCGGAACTTTGAGCCTATCGACAGGAGGGCCGCTTCTCTGGATACTCTCAAGATTTCAGGCAAAAGCGGATTTCTTGCATTGTTTTCAACACATCCGCCCCTTGAAAAGCGAATCGAGGTGTTAAGAAATTCACATTAATCCGGATTTTGCGTTTAAGCCCAGATTCTATATGTAAGAGGTGTAAAACAACTTTTAGGGATAATCAGACAAATGCTGGCTGAGATATCCCTTGATATAGCGTTCCACCCGCTCTTTTGGTTTGTAGATGCCGAAATGGCCCTCACAGAGTATGTCGGCCCTGAGTTCTAAAAGCTTATTCATGGATTCCCTCCATTGGCTGATGTCCGACTTGAATTCCCGTGTGAAGGGGCCGTGGATATCCTGCCCGAAGAGTACTCTGCTTCCCTGTCTGTCCATGTAAACCGATATGGACCCCGGTGTATGCCCCGGGGTGTGAATGCAGTGGAGAACATCTGCTCCGCAGGCAATGATCTCCTGATCCCCCTTTAACCGCCTATCCACTGATGTCTTTGGCAGCCTGGTGTTGTACCAGTGAGCAGCCGTGAGCATGGGGTCGCCCGACTCAATGGCATCCGCATCAAGCTCATGGGCAACAACAGTACAGTTATATTTTTCCTTGAAATATGACACGGAACCGATATGGTCCACATGACAGTGGGTCAGAACCAGCGTGGTAATCCTTTGGGGGTCAAGGCCCGCATCTACGATATTCTCAACTATGGCATCAGGGTCCTTGCCTGCACCGCAGTCTATCATCACAAGGTCCTGCCCGCAGGTAATGACAAACACGGAAGCATCATAGGGGTCGGAGAGATCTGAACCGCCTACCTGATAGATGCCCTCTACAATGACTTCATATTCACCCATATCTTACCTCCCTAATAAGGGGTAACATAGAGTTTACTACCTTGATTTTAACCTGCGGTCGAGAAGGACTTTAAGGGTGAAGATGGCTCCCGGATCGGCCTGGCGCACCACATCGATCTCGCCATGGATCTTCACCATGGCTATACGGGCCTCGGTCAGGCCAAGTCCGGTCTTCATGGGGTCTGTTGAATAGAAAGGGGCATAGATGGTCTGAACCTTGTCTTTGATACCCGGGCCAAAATCACGTATTGAGATCATTGCGTAATTTATATCACGTGATATATCGATTATTACCTCGGGAGTGCCGGTCTCGATGGCGTTCTCCAATATCCTGTTGAAGGCCACTCGCACATGTTCGGGGTCACAGAAGGCATTGATGTTCTTCGGGGCATTCACCCGTACAGGGATAAGCGGCTCAAACATGGACACACATTGGCGAATGAGCCCGCATACCTCTACCTGGGAGCATGAAGGCTCCATCTTCATGAGCATCTCATAGCGCTCAATGCGGGTAATCATGTCTTCTATTCGTTTAATGGAAGAATAGATGCCTGACAGCGCCTGTTCCCACTTTCTAGTCTTTTCACCCTTTTCGCGTTCCAATCTCCTGATATAGGCACCGATGATGGTAAGAGGATTTCGCAGTTCATGGGACAGCCCGTTGATCATCTGGCTCAGATCATTGGCCTGGATGGTAAGCCTTCGCTGCATGGCCCTGATATCGGTGATATCCCTGCCGATGATGGAAAGTGAATAGATGCGGCCTTCTTCTTCCAGGGGCGTGCTCAAGAGCGAAAAGATGCCGATCCTCCCGCCCAGGAGGGACATTCTCACCTCAGCTCGAATAGGCACCCCTTTGTTAAATCCCTTGTCAAGCATGGCATCAAGGTTTGAGCGATCCTCCTCAACAACGAATTCAACAAATGATCTGCCAAGGATAGAAGTTTCCTTTTCTTCAAGGTAATTCTTGAACGTATCATTGCAGAACATGATCTTGCCGGAAGGACCTAGGATAAAGATGAGATCATTGGCGTTCTTGATGATGGCTTTGTGCCGTCTGCTGTCGCGCAGGATCACCCTCTGCTTTTCCTTTATGGTAAGATCCTTTTCGCCCAATGACCTGATGAGCATGTCTCCTACCTCGAAAGATTCCCTCATCTCGTTGTACAGCATGGCCATGGCATTAATAACCGCCCCATCCTTCGGGATAACCCCCATGACTGAAGAAGGCGTCCTTTTAGGGGCCATGCCTTCATGCACCAGGTAGATGCGGCGGGAGCCCGATGTCTCTCCCCTTCAATGCCTTTGGGTTATCGATAAAAAGAAGACAACTGTCCTCGGTCTCTTCGAGGGAATGAACATGCTTGAGAACGACCCCCTTTGGTGGATTTATTGTACCCATCCAGTATACATCCATAGGCACTCATTCGGGAAAATGACCTGATTTCTTTACTAATTATAGGGAATATTGCTTATACCACTAGTTTCGGGTACAAAAACTCCATGGCATCAAAAAGACCCCATGTAGGTATTGCTCTCGATAGTGGCGGGGCCATGGGTGGGGCCCATATCGGAGTGCTGGAAGTGCTTGCCGAGAACTCAATCCCGCTTGATATTATCGTCGGCTCCAGCGCAGGGGCGGCAGTAGGCGCCTTTTTCGCTGCAGGAAAGCTTCAGGATTTTAAAAAACTCATAACAGACCTCTCCTTCGTCCACTCCTTGAGTTACTACGTTGATCCGGTTTTTCCTACATCCGGCCTGCTCGCAGGCATCCGGGCACATAACTTCATCCGATCCCTGGTGGGCGATGTGCTTATTGAGGACCTCTCAATCACCTTTATCGCAGTGGCTACAGACCTGCTTACCGGAGAGACGGTTGCCATAGATAAGGGCCCTTTGGCGGATGCGGTAATGGCCAGCATGGCCATACCCGGGATATTCAGACCCGTGGTCCATATGGGCCGTCTGCTCGCCGATGGCGGTGTTTCAGACCCATTGCCGCTGGATATCCTTATGACTCACAACCCGGATATAACAATTGCCTGCAATCTCCATCCGCGTATGCCCAGGCGATTCTCATCGAGCAAGAGGCAGGATATCATCAAGGCTGAGCAAAAGGCATCAGCCAGGGAAGAAGACCTTGCATCAGGTATAATCGAACGGGTCGCCGGACTTATGAGTTCCCAGGCGATGTTTGAAAGTTTAAAACCTATGGCTGCCTCCATACTTAAAAAAATGAGCGAATCTCGATCGAAAAAGTTCCCTGAAATAGATCTTGGTCAGACGATTAAAGACCATCTCATTGCAAGCAGGCAGAAGCTCTATGAAATTATATCAAGGCCGTTTTCGGCTATGGGAGCTCAGCAGAGGCTTAACATCATCGAAATACTGTTGAGCGCCACCAATATTCAGCAGTACCAGAAAAACCGGCTTATGCTCAGGTATGAACCCCCTGACATCCTTATCGAACCGGATGTAATAGACATTGGTGCCTTGGAGTTCACCAAGGGAGAATCGGCCATAGGGGAAGGGAGAATTAAGGCTGAGAATGCAATCCCTGAACTTCGCAGGATGATCGATGCTAAAAGAAAGTCTACTTCACGATAAGCAAGTTAGCTTGTTTGAGTCTTTGGGCCAGCGCGGTTATGATCTTGTTGGCCACATCAGGGTTATCATTGATGATGCGTTCCAGCCCGCCTTCCTGGACAGGGATGACTTCGACTACGCTCTTGCCTATTGATCTGATGGTGGCACTTCTGGGCTCATTAAGGATGAAGCTCATCTCCCCGAAATATTCACCAGGCTTGGTAATCACACCTATACGGACATCCTTCTTCAGCACCTCGAGCCCGCTTTCAGTCTGCAACAGCTTGTAGATCTCGGTGCCATCCGTACCCTCTTCGATGATTATCTGGCCGTCATTGTATTCCTTCAGATCAAGATTTATGGTTTCGCTATAAGGAATATTCGCCTCTGCAATGGAGGTGGTCTGTTCAAGCTGCAGGAAAGCCGACCGCATAACCATGGTGGCCAGCGCCGGTTTGGAGTAAGCGATCTCATCAATAAGCTCCGCTTCGTATGTGGCAATCCGGGATGTCTTGGTGGCCTTGGCAGTAGTGGTGTATGGGATGCCCCTGTAGAAATTTTCCAGACCGAAGACGTCTCTTTCTGTCAAGATGCGGATAGGTTTATCGAGCTGGTAGATCTGAACCTCTCCTTGCAGGATGGCATAGAAATACCGGCATGGATCGCCTTCGCGCACCACGCTCTCGCCCGGCCTGTATTCCCGGACCTCAACAGATTCAATGGGACTTGAATCCAGCATATGAGCCCTTTCGGTATGAATGTGGGCAAACTTAACAAATTACATAAACTACAATGACCAGAACCGTGAATGCGTCTTTATAATCTCATCGATCTCAGGAGTAGATCTCTCCTCAATCTTTGGTGCAGATGCGCCCTTCATGACATGGATCACGGCCTTGACGGAATCGCGCAATGCGTCTAAATTATACCCGCCCTCCAATGAATAGACAACAGGTGCATTGATCTTTGCAGCCGCATCATGGATCAACCCTGCAAGTCCACCGAACCCCGCCGAACTGATCTCCATACCGCCTATAGGGTCCATAGCATGGGCGTCAAACCCCGCGGATACAAGGATAAGCCCGGGATTGAAAGCCTGGATCATCGGCACCATTACACACCTGTACAGGGCAATCATCTCAGAGTCTGTCGTGCCGCCCCTTAATGGGCAATTTATAGTATAACCCTGTGCGCCTTTGGCCCCTGCCTCATTGATTCTGCCCGTGCCGGGATAGAAGGGATACTGATGAGAGGAAAAATACAGGACATCTTTGCTCTGATAAAAACTGTCCTGTGTACCGTTGCCATGGTGTACGTCGAAGTCGATTATCATAACCCTTTGAATCCCGAATGCCTTGATAGCCTTCCTTGCTGCAATAGCCACGTTGTTGAATAGGCAGAAACCCATGGACTCAGAAGGTGTTGCATGGTGACCCGGCGGTCGGACGCTGGCAAAACCGGAATCGATCTCGCCTTTAAGCGCCAAATCAACGAGCTTTATGAGCGATCCGGCTGCACGGAGTGCAACCTCGTAGGATTCTTCGGAGCATACCGTGTCAGGATCAAGATCAACATACTTATTTGCAATACAAGAGCGCTTTACTCGATCGATATGGAAGCGCTCGTGGTTGAGCATAATATCTTCAATGTCGGCAGGAACAGGATCGATAATTTTAATATCCGGGTCTTCTCGGGAAAAAAGAGTATGGATATAATGCACTCTCATAGGGGTCTCAGGGTGATAGCCCCCTGTGTCATGGTTCATGAAAAGTGGGTCGGATACAACTCCTATCATAGAGTTCTTAGATGAAGATATCGAGTGAATGAGGTGAGGGTTCAAATACGGCAGGATATGACGATGTCAGCTGCGTGTAGACCTGTTGATCTTCAATACGGCCATAGGCCAACTCGTGAATAACAGATGCATTGAGAAACCATGGGGTCTATGCCTAATGTGGTGATCTCGGCTTGCCTTGTTACGATCACCCGGGAAGTGGTTGTGGGAGTTCTTTCTTCGCTCGGAACAGTGAGATCGATTGTCCTGGCGGATTTGGACCTTGCAGTATCCCCCCCGTCTACCTTGACATACTTGAACTTAACGAAGGGGAGTTCAACCGCAATCCCTTTCACGCTGGGATATCGAGAGAAGTCATTCTCATACGGCATCATCCTTTTATATAAGCTCCATGAAACGGTTTTGCAAGAGCAAATCTAACATTGAGAATT
Source organism: uncultured delta proteobacterium (assembly GCA_963785235.1). GTDB lineage: Bacteria > Desulfobacterota > Desulfomonilia > UBA1062 > UBA1062 > MWEI01. The sequence goes on from CAWAUM010000010.1 coordinate 65,471, forward strand.
CCTATTGGACACAGATGCGCCTAAGGTGTTACGATTATGTATAACCCACCCTGAAGGAGGAATTGATATGAGGAGATTTCTTAAGCAGATTTTATGCCTTTGTGTATTTTTCGTGCTACCCCTGGCCCTGCTCGCAGAGGATTTCATGACCCAGGGAAATGCCCTGTACGACAAGGGCAAGGCGACCAGTTATGAAAGCTACAAAACATCGGGAGATATGTTCGTAAAGGCCCTTGATGCAACTCCGAACAATTATGAAGCAGCCTGGAAGGCAGCACGCTCATACCGAGAATTTGCTGATCAATCAAAAAAGAAGAACGCCCCAAATTGGAAGACCACCTGTAAGGACTATGGGAAACTTGGAATGAAATATGGGGAAAAGGCCATGGCCCTGAATCCGAATGGTGTAGAAGGAAATTTCTGGTATGGGTGCTCGGTAGGCAATTACTCAGACGGAGTCAGCATCCTCACAGCTTTGAAGGAAGGACTCAAGGGCAAAACCCAGAGCAGCTTCGAATTGTCCTACAAGAGCAATAAGATGTATATGGATGGTGGACCAATCAAGGCCTTGGGCCGTTTCTGGTTCGTCCTTCCCTGGCCTCTCCAGGACAAGGATTTATCCCTGAAATATCTAAAGGAATTCAGTAAGTTATTCCCTAATGATGCTGAGGGCCAGGTATTCCTTGCCGAGACCCTCATGAAAACGGGCGGCAAGGATGAGGCAAAGGTCCTCCTCCAGAAGGCAGAAACCGCCAGCGACAAGTACTGGGCAGACTGGGCAAAGCGGCTCCTTGCTGAAATGTAACCTTTCCTAATATACGAGAAATGGCGCTCTCACTTTCCGTTAGAGCGCCATTTCTTTATTTGTCGGTTTGGTTGATCAATAAAAATCAATAATCAGTATCAAAGGCTGACCTGCTCAGGGCGAGCATGCAAGCCTGATCGAGCTTCCTCATGGTGCTGATAAGCTTCTTTACCTCGCGGTTGTCCTGATCTATAAACTCTACGCCCATACCTTTTTCAGGCTCACAACGGACAACCTTGCCTTCAATATCAATAACCCTCCCCACATCAACGGCGTCCAGGGTCATATGGAAGGACTCGCCACGATCCAGGGGATGGGGGGTTTCGATGAAGACCCCACCGATGCTGATATTTCTTACTGTGCCCTTCAGGACCTTTCCTTTATTGTCCTGATACCTGGCCTCGATCTTCAATGGCTTTCTGGTATAACGTCTTTTATCTTTCAGTTTCATGTATTCACCTTGACATGAAATAAATTCATTACCGTGCTCTTCGTCATAACCATTCCCATTCTTTAGAGGCATTTTTCATAAACATGCACATGCCTAACGCGTACAACTCTTTTGATATAAACCTATGATCTCTGATTCTCGAAATCATTTAAGGACCTGGGTGTCTTGATGATCATAGGGAGGATGACAACAGCAGAGTATCTTCAAGGGTCGCGTGCCGATGTTCTCAATGCAATGCTGCATGCCCGGCATGATGAGAACGCTATCACCCGGCTTAACCTCAAACCTCTCAACGCCGAGGGCCATCATGCCTTTTCCTTGTATTATGTGATAAATTTCCTGACTTTTCATATGGATATGCAATAAGGTTGTACTTCCTTGCCTGACAATTGCCTCTGCAAGACTCATCAATGCCCCTTCCTGGCATGTGGGATGAATGAGCTCACGAATTCGAGAACCGTCTTTTGTGATGAAGGGTTTGATATTGTTTATAGATGTCTTCATATTTAAAACAATACAGACTTCCCTCTCCGGTAGCCATAATAAAAAAATAACTCCTATAATTTTGAATTTAAAAAAACTATACCTGAATCCTCAATATCTTTCTAACCCCTTGACTCTGCTGGAATCAGACGTACCATGTTAATGAGTACTGATTCTTACATGGGGGTAGTAATGCTATGAAAGCCAAAGACATCATGACAATGAAAGTGATCATATTAACCCCGGAAATGGGAATTGTTGAAGCTGCAAAAATCCTCATGGAAAACCATATCAACGGTGCCCCTGTTCTGGACAAAGAGGGTAAGCTTGTGGGTATCCTGTGTCGCGATGACCTCATATCTCAGCAGAAAAAATTGCCCCTGCCCTCTTATTTCGTGGTACTCGACGGTATTATCCCACTTATCTCTCCAATGCACATTGAAAAGGAGATGGACAAGATCGCAGCCACAAACGTGGAACATGCCATGACGACAAAGCCCATCACCGTTACACCCGAAACCGATATCGAGGTAGTTGCAAGCCTTATGGTCGACAAAAAGATCCACACGCTCCCTGTCATAGATTCTAACGGCTCCCTGGTGGGCATAGTGGGGAAAGAAGATGTCCTGAAAACACTGATCCGTTAAAACAATAATCACTGTTCTCTTGTCACTTCACATTGCCTTTCCCTTTTAATCCCGGTACAATAGAGCCCATGAGCGCCTTATTCATTGGTGACAATCCCAGTCTTGAAGCAGTCTTTGAAGACAAGGGATCTGACATGTGCGTTGTTATCACCCACCCGCACTCGCTCATGGGCGGTAACATGCACAACAATGTAGTCATGGCTGCCTGGAGGGCATCACTGGAAAAAGGCCTGTCAGCAGTGCGCTTCAACTTCCGGGGCGTGGGCAGAAGCAGCGGTTCTTTCGACAATGGCAACGGCGAGATGAACGACCTGGCATCTGTCATCAGTTATGTTCATAAGCCTGTTATCATTATCGGGTATTCCTTTGGCGCATGGGTTGCCGCTAACTATTTGAAACAACTCGATACACCCCTACCCTGCATCTTCATCTCACCGCCTACCGGCATGTTCACATTTCCCGACATGAAACAGGACAGAATCTGGACAATCACCGGCCAGGCGGACCAGTTCTGCAGCATACCAACCCTGGAAGGCCTGCTGGAAAAGGACCGCATTGAGATAGTGCGTCACGCGGACCACTTCTGGTTCGGGGAAGAAGATCAGCTTGCGTCTTATCTCAATGAGAAGCTGAATCTCATAACCCAAGGTGGTATATAATCATCTTTTTCATTTGCAGCATTGTGGAGGCCAAGGGATGAATGTAGCGGACATCATTGTACATAACGGGACAGACCCAGCTTTTAAGGATCATGTCTTCATCCAGTTCAGGGATGATTCAGAGGTGCTCCAGGCCATAACCTATTCCGATTTCTATAAGCGCTCCCTTGCCTACGGCAACATGCTTTCCGACATGAAGCAGTCCTTGCGGATCAGCGGCTATGAACGTTTCCATGTGGGCGTGTTCATGCAGAACATCCCTGAATTCTTCTTCCTCCTCGGTGGGTGTGCCTTTACCAATTCCACCTTAGTAGGTGTGAACAACGCCCAGGTGGGAGAAAAGCTCTCATTCGACATCAATAACATCGATATGCACGTGCTCTTTGTAGACCATGCCCGGCAGCCCGGAACAGAAGGCACCTTCCTGGACACGGTACTCAAAGCCAAAGGAGATTTCGGTTTCACAAGTTTGACCGAGGACTTCATCTTTGTGACTGAAAACCCCCAAGGAAATATACCCGGTTCCATCAAAACAATCTCACAGAGATTGCATGAATCCGCACATTCGCTTGCAGCATTCACCCCTGTCAGCCTTGATTCTTCCCGGGCCGCAGTGATCATATTCACCTCAGGCACCACGGGTTCACCCAAGGGCATAGAGGTAACCTGGCAGAAGCTCTACGATACGGGGGTTACCGGGACCACGATCCTGAGCTATACAAAGGACGACGTCGGCTACGTGTGCATGCCCGTCAACCACTCCAATTCGCTCTACCTCAACATCATGCCTGCCTTGCTGAACGGCTCAAAGATTATGCTCCGCAGGCGATTTTCCGTGCGCAATTTTGTCAAGGACATCGAAGATTCCGGCGCCACGGTATGGAACTGTGTAGGCGACCCGGTGCAGTATGTCATCAATCACGTTCACAGCACCATAGGGATCCATGCTGACTTTTCCGGACTCCCTTTGCGTACGGTCATCAGCACCGGCACCAATGCCTTGAATCGTGCCCTCTTCACCAAGATGTTCGGCCTGGACATTTTCACCGAGGTGTACGGATCCACCGAGGCAGGGGCCATCACGGCCGTTGATGCAGGTACGCCGGAATACTCAGTGGGCAGGCTCCTGAAGGATATCCGCATCATCAGCGAGCGCTCGGGCATGGAATGCGACCCGGCACGGGTGGATGACAGCGGCAAAATCCTGAACCTTGAAGCCTCTGCAGGCGAGATCGTAGTGAGCCAGCATTCTTTAGGGGCATCTGCCTTCTCCGGCTACTACCGTCTGGCAGAAGAGAGCGCCAAGAAGATCATATCCATAGGTGGCGATGAATTTTACCGCATGGGCGATCTTGGGGCCATTGTGGAGCGTGATGGGGTGAAATATCTCGTATTTCTCGGCCGCACCGGGGACTGGATCCGCTTCAAGGGCGAAAACTGGACGCCTGTTGATGCAGAGAAGGTCATCAGCAAGTACGAGGGCATCACCAATGCAGGCATTATCGGCGTGCCTCAGTCCAAGGGACGTGAGGACGACCCCATGTACATCATCGAGGTTCAAGATCCTTGCGCCTTCGAGATGAAGCCATTTCTGTCCTTCTGCAAGGAACGCCTGCCCCACTACATGCAGCCGCGCTTTATTCGTATTGTGAAGAGCGTGCCTTTGACCGAGACCATGAAACTCAAAAAATCCGTTCTCAAGGACGAGTTCTACTACCGCGCACCCGACACCGACGGTCTTGATGACGACATCATCTACCTCATAGAAGGCAAACGCCCGCGCCGGTTCTTTTCGTGCAGACTACCTTGCAGAGATGTCATTGTTCACGGATTCCACCAACCAGGATACGCTCCAGGCTTTTACCAAGCGCTCAGACCTGTTCTGATACAAAAGGAGACCAGATCCATGGCAACCAAGAGCCCAACGAGCCTACTCCAGAAACAACTGATGACGCGGCATTACAACAATGCCCTTCATGCAAGACAGCAAGGTAAAAAAGTGGTGTATGTAACCGCCACGTTCCCGGTGGAGATCGTCAGGGCCTTTGAGCCCCATGTAGCCATAGTTTATCCGGAAAACCATGCAGTAAACATCATTGTGGCCGGCCTGGCCGAGGAACTGTCATCCCTAGCTGTAGCCAGAGGGCACCTGGATACTTTTGGCTGCTCGTATGAACTTGCCAATACAGGCTATCTTCTGGCTATGCAGAACTCAGGGTCTTCGGGGGTATCCGATGCAATCAGGGCACTGCCTGGCCTGCCGGAGCCGGATGTCCTGCTGGCATGCAACAACCAGTGCGATGTAGTGGCCGAGTGGTACCAAAACCTGAGCGGCCTGTTCGGCAGTGTACCCTTGGGGGTAATCAATGTGGGCAACCGCTATGACGGCACAATAGACACCTTGCGTGTTCATTATGTGAGGGAGCAGCTGCTGGATGTCATCTCCCTGCTGGAGGAACAGACGGGAACCACCCTTGACCGGGACCTGCTGCTGGAGACAGCCCATAGGGCAAACCAGGCTGTAGGCCTGTGGAAGAAATATCTTGATTTCGGGAAGTTGAAACCCTCGCCCATGACTGCCTTTGACGGCTTCTTCCACATGGCGCTGATCGTATCCGAGCGGGGCACACAAGAGGCCATTGACTACTACCAGGGATTAGTGGAAGAGACAAAGGCCCGCGTGGATGCAAACGAAGCTGCTGTTAACCCCGAGCGTCACCGGGTGCTGTGGGACAACCTGGCCACGTGGTTCAATTTCGGCGAGCTTAAACGCACTCTGGGCGGTCGGGGTGTGGCAGTGGTAGGCTCGACCTATCTTGATGTCTGGAAAAAGGCGCTGGACACATCGAGCTTTGATGCCCTGCTCACCAGCATGGCCCAGGCATATTGCGTCATGTACACCAACCTCACCCTTAATGAACGTATTGCATTATGGAAACAGATGGTGCGTGATTATCAGGCCCAAGGCGTGCTCTTCCACAACAACCGGAGCTGCCACACGTTCTCACGACTGCAGGGCCAGATAGCCAAATCATTGAAGGAGGAATTCGGCGAAGGCTTCAAGACCATTGTGTTCGACGGCGACATGGGACTTGAGGAACGCTTCCAGAAACACCGGTTCTTTACTGCAATTGAAACATACTTCTAGTATGATAGAATATATGGTATTTTTCTTTTGATATTAAATGACTAAGAGAGGATTCAGCGATGAGAAACAGGTCTGCTATGAAGCATACACCCATGATTCGGCCTTTGAAGCTTCAGAGCTCTTTGTTATCAACCGTAACGGTACAGGCGAGGCACGTGTTATGAATCCCATGAAAACGAAACTCGATAGGTGGCCCACGGACAGTAAACCCAATTGGGTGAAAGATTAGCGCCAAAGTTAAACACCTACTTTTCCTGATAACAAAGTTAGTTTATAGTCCCTGCGTTCGACATTATTTCATTTTATTGACTGAGAGGAATAGTAACCATGGGCAGAATTATTGTAAGCAAATTCGGAGGCAGCTCCGTTGCAAATGCGAAACAGATTGAAAAGGTCAGGCAGATCGTCTTAGCGGATAAGGAAAGGCGCATCATCGTTGTCTCTGCCCCGGGCAAGGATGCCGGCGACCCGGAAAAGATCACGGATCACCTGTTTAATATCGCCACAGAAGGTGAGCACTTCAAGGTGCGGGGCAAGGGCATCAGTTCAAAAGAAAGCCATGACAGGGTAGTGGGTAAGTATAAAAGCCTCATCGGTGATCTGGCAATTGAGGGCAATGACATCATAGAAGACCTTGAGGCCGACTTGAACAGCACCATTAAAGGACGCAAGCGTATCGACTTCTTCGCCTCTCGGGGCGAGCACTACAGCGCCAAGGTCATTGACCGTTACTTCAGAAGCAAGGGCATGCCTACCGTGGTGAAACTGCCTGAAGATATAGGTTTTCTTGTATCAGACCGTTTCGGAAACGCAAAGGTGCTTTCCGCCACCCATATCAACCTGAAGGAAAACCTTACAGATGATTGTATAGCGATTATTCCAGGTTATTACGGCATCACCTTGAAAGGTGATATTGCAGTCTTTTCCCGGGGCGGTTCCGACCTTACCGGCGGAGATATAGCCTATGCAGTGGATGCAGCCCTCTATGAGAACTGGACAGACACCGATGGCGTCTTTCAGGTGGACCCGCGCATCATACCTGAGGCAAGGGTGATCCCTGAACTGACGTATAAAGAGATACGCCTTCTGTCTTCCCGCGGGTTCAATGTCTTCCACTTTGATGCCATGATAAACTGCAAGCACAAGAACATCCCTATCAATATCCGCAACACAAATAATCCAGGCGCACCGGGCACCATGATTGTTGGTTCCCGCATCCCTGAAGAAACGGTGGTGGGAATCGCCCGCATGGACGGCCTCGCCTATGTCTATCTGGAAAAAGACATGATCGGCGAGACCATAGGATTCACCATGGAACTGCTCGATATCTTCAAGGACTTCAACATCAATACCCACCACTATCCATCAGACATGGACGATATAGCGGTTATTGTGGACCAGGTTGACCTTGTCGGCAAGATCGATGACATTACTGCACTGATCAAACAGCAGCTCAATCCGGATTTTATTGATATACAGTCGAACTTGAGCCTCCTTTCACCTGTGGGCTCGGGCATGAAGGATACCCCCGGCGTGCTGGCCAAGGCCGCCGATGCCCTTTATCGGCAGGGCATCAATATCGAGGTGGTGGACCAGGGCCCTTCACAGATGAGCTTCCATTTCGGGATCAACCAGGCACACGGTGATGCCGGCATCAGAGCGCTCTACAAAGACCTGCTGAAGAGATGAAAAGGTATTCACCAAGCCTTCACAGGTCATTATTTTCAAGACAAATGTTCCTAATGAGTGATACCATATCATGTAAAGAATACACAAGGTGGGGGTTCTATGCTCGTTGTCGTTGCAAAAATGAAGGCCAAACAAGGGAGAGAACAGGAGATGGAAGAAGCCCTGAGATGGATTATCCCACAGGTGGAATCCGAGGAAGGCACCTTGCAGTATATCCTCCACCGGGCAAAAAGAGAACCGGGAACGTTTCTCTTTTACGAGAAATACCGCGACAAGGCTGCCCTTACTACCCATGGCTCCACCCCCTACTTCGCAGAGCTCTTCGGGAAGATCGGACCCTTGCTCGATGGTGATCCTTCAATAGAGATCTACGAGGATATCGCTTCGATCCAGGAGAAGATCTACCAGGCACCATAATGCCTTTTTAGAAGACCCTTCGAACGATTTTCTTGAATATCTGATCCTGATGAGGTTGAGAAATACCTGAGTCCTTTCTTCTTCCAGACGCACTCACTTAATTTTTTTCTGTAAAAGGTCGATGGAAGAATAAGTATGAACGTAATCATAGGAATAATTACAGTTCTTGGGTGTGTTTTCGGCGGATTCATGCTGGAACATGGTAATTTACATACACTTTTCCAGCCCGTTGAACTCCTTATTATCTTCGGCGCAGCTTTCGGCGCTATGATTATATCCTCTCCCATCAAGCTTCTCAAAGAGGTAGCCGTCTGCTTTAAGGGCATGTTTGCCCCAACGCATTACGATTCGAAAAAATTCATTGAGGTGCTCTCGCTCCTCTTTGAGATCTTCAACAAGATGCGCAAAGAAGGCATTATCGCCATAGAGGCCCATGTGGAAGAACCGAAAAAAAGCGAAATCTTCAAACGATATCCTGCAATCCTGAAGAATCAGCGTACTGTTGACTTTATCTGCGACAGCCTCAAGATCCTTCTCTCCATAGACATACCGCCGCATGAGTTCGACAACCTCCTGGAAGTGGACATCGAGGCCAACACCGAAGAAAAAAGCCACCCTCTTCACCGTATTGAGAAGATGGCCGATGCACTCCCGGGACTCGGTATCGTAGCTGCCGTACTCGGGGTTGTGCTCACCATGGGTAAAATGAGCGAGCCACCCGAGGTCCTTGGTGAGAGCGTCGGCGCTGCGCTTGTAGGGACCTTCCTCGGTGTTCTGCTGTGCTATGGTATTGTAGGACCTATGGCAACACTTATAGAGCACCACATCAAAGAGGAGGAAGCATATTATCAGGTAATCCGCATTGCCATAGTATCATATGTGGCACGCTCCATCCCGCAGATAGCTATAGAATTCGCCCGCAGGGCCATACCCGAGAGCGTGAGGCCCGGATTCAGTGAACTCGAGAAGATCATGAAGGGCAAAGGCAAGTAATGTCTGACGGCAAAGAACAGCCAGTCATCATTAAAAAAAATAAAAAAAAGGGGGCTGCTGCCCATGGCGGTTCGTGGAAGGTCGCCTATGCGGACTTCGTCACTGCCATGATGGCCTTCTTCCTGCTCATGTGGCTCCTGAACATGACCTCTGCACAGAAAAAGATCCAGCTCTCCCAATACTTCCAGAACTACTCCATCTTTGAAAAGGGCGGTGGCAGCGCCGTAGCCACACAACAGGACATGCCCGGCAAAGGCATGCTTGATATGGGAAAGGTCGTCAAACCCGCGCCTCAAACTACCATCAAGGCAAGCGAGCTTGCTGATAAGGTCAAGAAGCAGGTTCAAGAAAAGCTGACAGAATATCAGGACCGGGTGCTTGCCTTTGACGATAACGGCAATCTACGCATCGAGATCATCGACACCGGAGGAACATCGTTCTTCAATGTCGGCGGAACCGACCTCTCCGAGAGCGGAAAGACTCTCATCAAGGGGCTGGCTCCGGTGCTGAAAACCTTTGATAAGAAGATCATCATCGAGGGGCATACCGACTCTCTCGGATATACGGGAAAGGCCTTTACCAACTGGGAGCTTTCCACTCAGCGGGCCTCATCTGCCCGTGTTGAGCTTGAAAGGAATGGGATACCTCAAAAGCAGATAGAGATGGTGGCCGGTTATGCCGACAGCAAACCATTCATTAAAAATAACCCGGCAGATCCTAAGAACCGCCGCATAAGCATCGTAGTCGATTACAAGACATCAACAAAACAGCCCACCCCGGCCGAAAGCATGAAGAAACCAAAGCTCCCCGATTCACCACCCGGTCTGCAGTAAATATCCGCAAAGGCCCTGGCCAGGATCCAGACCACCAAGGATCATCCAGCAAGAAACAGGACTCCCTGCCCGGTAAATGGCGGCCTGTGAGAATAAAGCAAATTCAGGATATGTTTTTATCTTGGCTCTTTACAAAGCTCACATCTTTAAGTGATCATGTCCCCATGTCAAAAAAGGATGGTGCGGTCATGGAAGGATGGACTGATAAAGAGATCAGAGACAAGAATCTCATGGCCCCCTGCGGCCTCTATTGCGGTGTCTGCGGTGTATATATCGCCACACGCGATAACAATGAAAAGTTCAAGACCGTCATGGGGAACCTCTATGGGACCAAGCCCGAAGAGACACAGTGTCTGGGGTGCATGCAGCCTGATCCGCCCAGGAAGCTCTATGGCTATTGCTCCATGTGCACTATCCGGGATTGTGTCAGATCCAAAGGTTTCTACTCATGCCACCAGTGCACGGACTGGCCATGCTCCCGAATATCCGGCTTCGGACTTGAAACGGGTAAACGGGTGATGATGAAAACCATCCCCATCTGGCGCGAAAAGGTTGCCCTGCTTGGCGACGAGGAAGGCAGTGTGGAATGGTCCCGTTCGGTTTGTGAGCGCTACCATTGCCCTACGTGCAAAAAGCCCCTCTTCAGGGGGGCGCAGCGTTGCCGTGAATGCAAATCTCAAGTTGCCGACGACCTAGACGGATCATTATAAAAAAAGAGCTGTTGAGGGATTATGGCAGAAATAATCCGCAGGTGTACTGATATGGATCTTCATGCAATCTTCGAGATCATCAACGACGCAGCATCCGCATATAAAGGTGTTATCCCGCCGGACCGGTGGCACGACCCATACATGAGCCAGGATCAGCTTCGCCATGAAATAGATGCCGGGGTCAGGTTCTGGGGTCTTGATAATGATAATGAGCTTGCCGGGGTTATGGGCATCCAGGACAAGGGTGAGGTAACTCTTTTGCGGCATGCATACGTGAGAACGGCCTTGAGGAATAAGGGCATTGGCACCAGGCTCTTGAAGCACCTGGAACCCATGAGCGACAAACCGATACTCATAGGCACCTGGGCTGCAGCGGACTGGGCTGTGCAATTCTACCAGAAAAACGGCTACTGCCTGGTGAGCATTGAAGAGAAGAACAGGTTGCTCCGGCAATACTGGTCCATACCCGAGCGGCAGGTGGAGACATCCGTAGTGCTTGCAAACAGACCCTTTCCCGTTCTTTCTTGAAAAATTTGAAAGGAGAAATCCAACAGTGGACATCCCTACGATCATCATACTGCTCACCATAGGATCAGCTGCCGGTATCCTGGCCGGTCTCTTCGGTGTCGGAGGCGGTGTCATCATAGTGCCTGCGCTGATCCTTGTACTGGGCTTTTCCGAGCATAAGGCCACAGGGACAAGTCTGGCAGTTCTCCTCCCGCCCATAGGCATTGCCGCATTCCTGGAATATTACCGCCACCAGAATGTGGACATACCCGCCGCCCTGATCATAGCCGCTGCCGCCATCATCGGTGCCTGGCTTGGGGCGCTCATGGCGAACCGTCTCTCTGCGCCATTGCTGAGGCTTACCTTTGGGCTCTTTATCATGGGCATGGGGATATACCTGGTGTACGGTGCCATTAAAAGGCTGGGGTGGGTATAAGGCATATCACAAGAAATACCACCTTTATCATACAGATGAATAAAGTTTGTTTTGGACCGATGCAGCTTATTCCGATACGCCATGTAAGGAGCTACCATGGATAAGGTTTCCCACGAGATTCTTTTAGACAGCCTGTTCGATGGCGTTTATTTCGTTGACCCGGACAAGAGAATCACCTTCTGGAACAAGGCAGCCGAGAGGATAACGGGCTACAGCAAGGAAGAGGTCATCGGGTCGCGCTGCTCGGACAACCTTTTGCGTCATGTTGACGAGAAGGGTCATGAACTCTGTCTTGCAGGTTGCCCCCTTGCTGCAACAATTCAGGACAGCGGCATTCGGGAGGCCCATGTCTATCTTCACCACAAACAGGGGCACCGTGTACCGGTTTCTGTCAGAACGTCCCCGGTCAGGGATGAAGATGGTATGGTCATAGGCGGTGTTGAGATATTTTCAGACAATTCGAACCTCCTCCAGATCCTGCGCGATATGGAGCGTCTCAAAAAAGAGGCCTATGTTGATGAACTCACAAACGTTGGAAACCGAAGATTCTGCGAAATGACCCTCCAGACAAGGATATTTGAGCTGAAGAACTTCGGAATTCCCTTGGGTATCATCTTCCTGGATCTGGATAACTTCAAGCAATGCAATGATGTTCATGGACATGTTACAGGCGATGAAATGCTTATCATGACGGGCAGGACCATCACCAACATCCTTCGGAGGATGGACTCCATCTCCCGCTGGGGAGGAGAGGAATTCGTAGTCATCCTGCCGCATATCGATGTTGGGATCTTACAGGAAGTCTCAGAGAGGATGAGGGCATTCATCGAAAGCGGCTATCTCGTCTCCGGCGGTAAGAGGCTTAACATAACAGCCTCCATCGGGGCCACCATGGCCTTGCTCGAAGATACCCCCTCATCCATTATCCAGCGGGCCGACCGGTTGATGTATGAGAGCAAGGCATCAGGTAAAAACCGGGTGACCCTGGGATAGAACAAGGATATATTTAAAGCTTCATACCTCAATGTACAACAATTTGCCTATCCATAATCTTGACTCACCTGGGGAATTGGGGCACAACCAATAAAACAATTCGCAAGGAGATCAGCCATGGCGCGTGTACTGTTCGAAGACACTGCTCAAGGATTGGATAAAGCGGTCGCTCTTCTCTTTGATGCCTTCGGGGGGGCAAACAGACTGTTGAAGCCCTCCAGAGATGTCTATCTCAAGGTAAACGGCATCGACTTCAAACCGCACGTGTACACCTCCCCCCAGGTGGTTGCAGCAGCGGTGAGCTACTTCAGGGCTCATGGCGCCCGGAACGTCTATGTAATGGAAAACAGCACACAGGGCAACTTCACCAGGCTCGTCTACGAGATAACAGGCATGAAACGGATGTGTGAAGAAACAGGGGCCACGCCCATCTACCTTGACGAAACGGCTGAGATGCCGCTCTACCTGGAAAAGTTACAGACCTTCATCAATATTCCGGACTTCATCCATGAGAACCTCATCAGGAAAAGGGCGGAAAACCTCTATATATCCATACCCAAGCTCAAAAGTCATTCCATGACCACAGTAACGCTCGGCATCAAGAACCAGTTCGGGCTTGTCCACCAGAAGAGCCGCATTGCCGACCACAACTTCAAGCTTCACCAGAAGATCGCAGACATCTACGCCAACATCAGGCCCGACTTCACCCTCATCGATGGCATTGAGGCAACCAACTACGGGCACTATCCGCCCCTGAAACAGGAGGGAATTTGCGTAATTCCGCTGAATGTACTTATCGGGGGTGACGATCCCATGGCCGTGGATGTCGCAGCTGCTAAATTCATCGGTTTCAGCTTAGAAGAGGTTCAGCATCTGAAGCTCGCTGCCGAATACGGATTCGGCGAGTCGAACTTTGAGAAGATAACCATCGAAAACCGTGACATCTTCGAGACCCGCAAACAGCATTTCTCCTGGGACCTCCTGGAAAAGTTCCCGGAAGGGGTTAGGATTATCCGCGGCAAGACCATGTGCTGCAGGGAAGGATGCAAGCGGAACACAGAAGCGGTCCTCGAGGTGTTCGGGCAGGACTATGCCGGCAAGGGAGGATTCACTATCCTCATGGGCAAGGGGATTGACAAGGCGGAAGCTGCAGGCATAACCGGAGCGGTGCACATTGCAGGCGACTGCGCCATGGCAGAGTGCTATCAGGAGCTGAAAGGCAGACTCGGCACGCGCAAGGTCACGGTTTCGCCCGGGTGCAACAACCTGGCAAAAACCATCGATGGCCTGGGAAAGCTGATGAAGATCCCTCCATTACGGTTCGTGCCCATCAACCCGCTCAAATCCCTGGCCCTGCTCCTGGAGGCGCACCTGCACGGTACCAAGGCGAATATTACGGATGTGTTCAGGTTATAGGAGCACTCCCGGCAAGAGAGCTCCCAACAGCTAAAGATTCTTCTCAGAACTCCGGAACCTTTTCATACACCTCGCACCACAGCGGATACTCTCAACCTTAAAGGTTGAATTTAACCTTTGACAAGAGCACGAGAACCATCTAACCTTTGGGGACCAAGGAGGATGCAAGCCATGACAACCAGCTATAAGTTTTATAAAGTGGAGAAGAAAGACACCATCGCATGGGTCTTCCTGAACAGGCCTGAAAAGAAAAACGCCATGGGACCGGACGCATGGAAAGAGATCATCCCCATCTTTGCAGACATCGATTCCGATGATGACATCCGGGTGGCCATCATCGCAGGCGAGGGCAAAGACTTCAGCACAGGAATCGACATCATGGGAATGGCCCCCATGATTCCTACCATGAAGAACTGGGACATGAGCGCCAAGGGAAAGGTAAAGCTGTTTCATGACATCTTCCCGCTGCAGGAGGCCATGACCTGCGTGGAGAAATGCTCGAAACCCGTCATATGCTGCTTCCACGGGTACTGTATAGGTGCGGCCCTTGATCTGGGAAGCGCCTGCGATATCCGCCTTGCAGCCGTCGATGCCAAGATCTCTCTGCGCGAGGCCGCGGTGTCTTTCATCGCCGATGTGGGAGTACTCCAGCGCCTGCCGCACATCGTGGGCCAGGGCATCACCCGTGAGATGGCCTTTACGGCAAAGTTCATGGATTCAAAACGTGCCAGGGAAGTGAACCTGGTCAATGAAGTATATCCTGATAAGGAAGCGCTTCTAAAGGGCGCGCAGTCACTTGCCCTTGAGATAGCCCAGCAGGCCCCGCTTGCCGTGCAGGGGGCCAAAGAGGTACTGAATTTCTGCCGAGGCAAGGGCATGGCGGATGGACTCGAGTATGTGGCAGCACGAAGCGCCATGATTCTCCCTTCCGAGGATATGGCAGAGACAATGACTGCATTCATGGAAAAGAGACCCCCGGTATACAAGGGGAAATAATCATATAAATTATTTTTCCCTATAAAACGCCTCTCATAGTGACACGCAAGAACCCCCGAACCTCAGCCGGGGGTTCTTCTTTTTATTAATGATCTGTAAGGATATCAGGCATCAAGCTGATGAATTTCAAAACCGTACTTAGTAACTGATTGTTATCAGTATGATTTTAACTCCACAAATGTCGTAGTCAGTTGAGTACAAACCCTAAAGTTTATCATCTAGGATATCCGATGAGAACTTTAGATGGAAAAGAGAGAGAGCAAAAGAAAAAGAACCCATGAACTGGGAAGAACTCCATGCCAAAACAAGGATAGGAGATCAATCCTTTCTGTTCCCGGTGGTTGATATCTCCATCGGTGGTATCGGGTTACTCGTGGCCGACGGGTATTCGCTGCTTCATGTGGGCACCCGCATCGAGATCGAATCCCTTGAGAAAAAGGGCACAACCATCGCCACAAAAATTTCCGGTCGTGTCGCATACCTGGGCATGGGTGTACCATCACGCGTGGGAATTGATTTTTCCCCGGCCGATACCCCTATCGAGGCATTTGCGCAACTGAACGAAGCCGTCCCGGATACGGGAAGGATTATAACCGACAAGGACAAGATTCTGCATATCTTCGAGAATATCAAGACCTTCTCCCGGGGCTTCGGCGATATGCTCATGATCCATCGCCACAAGGCAATCCCTGCAGAATTCTTCTATCTAAGGCCCGAGCAGGAAAACATGGTGTTGCGCATTGTAAGGGTTTCGGAACTCAAGCTCCCCTATGAACCCCAGGTGGATATGGTTTACCCATTCTATATCTTCAAGGGCGTGGATGTCATGCTGTTCACTGCCAAGGTCCAGGATATCATCAAGAATATCATGGAGACAACGTGGCCCGATACCCTGAGGTACATCAGCAGGCGCAGCGTTCTCAGATACTTCGTAACCGGTCAGGAACCGATCACCGCCACTATCATCCATCCCTTAAATGCTGAAAAGATCAAGGTCCTCATCTGGGATATCAGCATAGAAGGAATGGGGGTGGAGATATTGAACGACAAGACCCCGCTTATTGAGGGCATGAACCTGTCCACCATCTGGATCGATCTTCCCAAAGGGCCGGTGAAGACCATGGGCGTTGTGCGGTCGGTCAGGATGTGAGGGTCTGCTTGACAAGACACAGGTCGGTATCGAATTCCTGGGTGGTACGGACCATTACCAGGACAATATCCTGAAGTTCATCCTGGAAGCGGATCTGCCTTCAGAGGTCATCCTGAAGCAGGCGAATCACACCCGGTAATATTCCCGGTACCACTGAACAAACCGTTTGATTCCCTGTCTCCACCGTGATCTGCGGCCTGAAATGTACCGCCGCCTCGAGATCCAATGCATCGGCAACAGTGTCCTTCACGTCCCCCTTCTGGAGAGGGAGCATATTCTTCTTTGCCTTTTTGCCCAACTCATTCTCCAACAGGCCTATGAAGTGCATAAGCTCAACTGGCTGTGAACCTCCAATATTATAGACCTTATAAGGGGCAAAACTACTGCCCGGGTCCGGGTGCCGGCCATCCCACCCCTCATTGGGTTTCGGGATCACGCTTATCACCCTCACAATACCTTCTATAATGTCATCTACATACGTGAAGTCGCGTCTCATTTCCCCAAAATTGTAGATATCGATTGGCATCATCTTCCAAGATGGCCTTGGTGAACTTGAACAGCGCCATGTCGGGCCTGCCCCAGGGTCCGTAGACCGTAAAGAACCTGAGTCCTGTACAGGCAAGACCATACAGGCCCGCATACGTGTGGGCCATGAGCTCATTGGCCTTTTTTGTTGCAGCATAGAGTGATATGGGGTGATCCACATTGTCGTGCACTGAAAAGGGCATCTTCGAGTTGGCCCCATAGACCGATGAAGAAGATGCATAGATGAGGTGAGGAACAGCGGCATGCCTGCATCCTTCCAGGATGTGAAGAAAGCCCACCAGATTGGAATCCACATAGACATGAGGGTTTTCAATGCTGTGACGCACACCTGCCTGGGCCGCCAGGTGTACCACAACATCAAATTGTTCGTCCTGAAAAACCTTCTCCATGCCGGACCGGTTCGTAAGATCCATTTTCTCAAACCTGAAGCCTTGATTGGGCTCGAGAATGGCCAATCTGTCGTGCTTGAGCGTAGGGTCGTAATACGGATTCAGGTTGTCTATGCCGAATACGCTTGCCCCATCTGTCGAGCAGCCGCCTGGCAAGGTGAAAACCGATAAATCCTGCAACCCCGGTTACAAATACCTTCATTGACTTTCCTCCTGTTACCACACCATCAGAATTCACCGGCCAAGAGCCGGGGCATATCATAAATGTCCGGTATGCTCAAACATAACCCTTCAGGATCCGAGGCGCTGACAAGCACGGCCGCCATACCAACATTCAGGGCTGTGCGGACATTGGCAATGCTGTCATCCACCACGAGGTAATCCTGTGCCACCCCGCCATACTGCTGGATAACCTTGTAGTATGGCCAGGGCAATGGCTTGGGGACAAAGTCCATGTATTCGATGGTAAACAGGTCAGACACCATGTCATCGATCCCCAGAACACGCAAGATGCGGCAGGCATACTCATATGAGCCGTTGGTGAAGACCACCAGTTTGCACTTGAGCGCGAAAAGGGCATCATGAAGTCTTATATCACGCTGAAGAATCTCTTCCACCGGCACATCATGGACATCCTTCAAATAGTGGCCGGGGTCGATGCCATAATCACGCATGAGCCCCTGCAGCGTTGACCCAAATTCCTTGATATAGGTCTTCCTGAGGCTGCGGGCGTTGTCCTGGTCGATATTGCACAGCGTCATCACATACCTGTCGATCCTGTGGTTGACATGGGCAAAGGGCCCTGTGCCCTTGGGGTAGAGCGTGTCATCCACATCGAGCAGGATTGTCTTCACCACTGACACACCTTAATAACCGCACTCCGAATATGCCTGACCAAGCAAGGGAATGCAGTTACTCCTCATCATATATATCCATCTGCTTGCCCTGGGGCTCCAGGTTGACGGCTTTGTATCCCATGGTGCATACCTGACGCCCCCGTGGGGTGCGCCTGACATAACCCTTCTGGATGAGAAAGGGCTCATAGACATCCTCAATGGTGTCTTTGTCCTCGCCCAAGGATGCAGCCAGCGATTCAATACCCACAGGCCCTCCGGAAAAGGAGTTCACCATGATCTCGATGATCTTCCGATCCATCCGGTCAAGACCTGTCTTGTCGATGTCAAGCCGGGTAAGGGCCGAATCGGCAATACCATGTTTGATCGTGCCGTCACCCAGGACATCCGCAAAATCCCTCACCCGTCTCAGCAGCCTGTTTGCAATCCTGGGGGTGCCCCTGGACCTTCGTGCTATCTCGTAAAGGCCCTCTTCATCCGCGCCGATGCCCAGGATGCGTGCCGAGCGCCTGATTATCGTGGCAAGCTCGTCGGTGGAATAGAATTCGAGATGGCCGATAATGCCGAAACGGTCGCGCAGAGGCGAGGTGATCATCCCTGCCCGTGTGGTGGCGCCCACCAGGGTGAAGGGGTTAAGGTCAATACGGATGGAACGCGCAGACGGCCCCTGGCCGATAATGATGTCAAGCTTGAACTCCTCCATGGCAGGGTACAGGATCTCTTCAATGGCGCTGCCCAGCCTGTGGATCTCGTCGATGAAGAGCACATCCCGGGGCTCAAGGTTTGTCAGTATTGCAGCCAGGTCACCGGATTTCTCGATGGCCGGCCCGCTTGTTACCCGCAATCCCACCTGCAGTTCATGGGCGATGATGTGGGCCAGCGTGGTCTTGCCCAGGCCTGGAGGGCCGTAGAAAAGGCAGTGATCGAGCGCCTCCCCCCTCCCCTTTGCCGCCTTGATGAAGATCTCCAGGTTATCCTTGAGGGCATCCTGCCCAACATATTCCTTGAGGCTTTCGGGACGGATGCGGGCCTCAAGCTCACATTCCTGGCCGCCAAGCGCGGTGCCTGCAAGATCGTCTCTCATAGCAGTTCCTTTAATGCCTTCCTCACCAGATCCTCCACCGTATCTGCCTTGACCGAACCCACGGACTTCCGGGCCTGGTTCTCAGAATACCCCAGCGTGACAAGGGCGGAAACTGCATCCTCGCCCATGTCCCTTGAAGTTCCCCGGGCAATGGTCTTATAATTCCTGGCAATGCGCTCCTTGAGCTCGAGGACAATGCGCTGGGCGCCCTTGTTGCCGATGCCCGGCAGCCCCATGAGATAGGATATGTTCTCGCTCACAACCTCCTCGAGGAACCTGTTGGGATCCACAGACGAGACGATGTTCATGGCCGTCTTGGGGCCTATCCCGGATACGCCGAGCAGGAGTGCGAAGATCTCGCGCTGTCGCTGGTCGAGGAAACCATACAGATCCATGGAGTCCTGGCGAACGATGAGCATGGTAAACAGGGTCACATCGTGGTTGTCTCCATGTGATAACTGTGTCCCGGCAGGGACGTTTACCAGGTAACCCACACCTCCTACCATGAGGACCGCCTGGTTGCCCGAGAACTGGGCCACCTGCCCTTTCAGCATGCTGATCATTGCATGAGCCTCCTCATACGCCGCGTGGAAGAATGACACACACCTATGGCCAGCGCATCCGAAGCATCCAGAGAGGTGACCGTTGTCTTTGGGAGGTGGAGAATAGTGCTCACCATGGCATGTATCTGGACCTTGCCGGCATGGCCGTAACCGCAGGTGGCCTTCTTGACCTCGGTGGGTGTATATTCAAACACCGGTATCTCGAGCATGGCGGCGGCGAGCAGGATGGCCCCCCTCGCCTGTCCGAGCTTGAGGGCTGTCTGGGAATTCAAGGCATGAAAGGAACTCTCCACCGCCACCTCTTCGGGGTTAAACTGGCGGAATATGTCCGTTAATCCGTCAAAGATCTCTTTGAGCCGTCCTGCCGTGTCATCGGAGATGGGTTTGATTGTCCCATGCGCCACATGGACCAGGCTCGAAGACGATGAATTCATGTCAAGGATGCCGTATCCCGTGGCCTTGTTTCCCGGATCTATTCCACAGATTATCATTATCCCTGGAGCTGGGCCATCTCCTCATCGTCGATATCGAAGTTCGAGGATACCGCCTGGACGTCGTCAAGGTCTTCCAGGGCATCCAGCAGCTTCAAGGCCTGTTGGGCAGGCTTTCCGGTAAGCCTTACATTGGTCTGGGGGATCATCTGGACTTCCAGCGAGTTGTACTTGATGCCCTTGGTTTCCAGGGCTGTACGTAATGCTTCAAGGTCTTCGGGGACCGTAAGGATCTCAAAGCTCTCCCCTGCATCCGTTACGTCATCCGCACCTGCACTTAAGGCCACGTCGTAAAGGGTCTCCTCGTCAACGGTTTGCTTATCGATTGATGCATAGCCTTTCTTATCGAACATCCAGTTCACGCAGCCCGTCTCGCCGAGGTTGCCGTTATACTTTGAAAACAGGTGCCGGATATCAGCCACTGCACGGTTCTTATTGTCCGTAAGCACCTTGACGAGCACTGCCACACCGCCCGGACCATAGCCCTCATAGGTGATTTCCTCGAAGGAAACCCCGTCGAGCCCTCCTGATCCTTTCTTAATGGCACGATCGATATTGTCCTTGGGCATATTGGAGGCCTTAGCCGAGCTTATCGCAGCCCTCAGCCTTGCATTGCCTTCGATATCACCGCCTCCCATGCGTGCTGCGACTGTGATCTCCTTGATGATCTTGGAGAAAACCTTTCCCCGCTTGGCGTCTGCAGCGCCCTTCTTATGCTTGATAGTAGACCATTTATTGTGACCGGACATACACGATCCTCCCCTTTCTCGCTTGAAACCTTCTCGGTAACCAGTATTTATCACAGTGAATCCATAATGACAAGCAGGCCTTAAGCTCTGCTGCAAGCGCAGGAACAGCTTGCAGGGGAATTAACCGGTTATTTGTGGCTGGTGATTGATACACCAAGCTTTGACTGTAGCGTTATCAGCTGCTTTTTACCTCATTATTATTGATCTCCTGGCTCATAACCACACCGACTATAACCACTGCTGACGCCACATACTGCATAGCCGTGAAGCGTTCACCCAGAATAATCCAGCTGAAAAGGACCGTGAGAACAGGGATGAGATTTACAAATGCCGATGCCTTGCTTGCAGGCACCTTGCTTACCGCATAGTTATACAGACCATAGGCACCCATGGTGACAAAGATCCCGAGGTAGACAATACTGAATGCAGGGAGCGCCTCGAACCTGACCGGCAGGGTAGTCCTTTGCAGAAAGAGAAAGGGCAGGAAAAAGATGCTCCCGGCAAAGGCCTGAAGTGCAGTGAGAAACAACGGGGTGTACATTGCAGACAGACGTTTGAGAGAGATCGTGTAGCCCGTTGCGCACACCATTGCCAGGAATTCGTAGAAATTACCAAGTTCCGGGTTAGGGGCCGAATCATTGGACAGTGCAGCCAGACTCAACAGGCATACACCTAGAATAGCAAGGAGAAACCCAAGGACGGTTTTTATGCTTATTGATTCCTTGAGGTAAAAGCCTGCCGAGATGGCTACCATGAGAGGGAGTATGGCCGTGATCATGCCTGCCTGTGAGGCCGTGGTGTTCTTCAGTGCCGCCGCCTCGAACAGAAAGTAGAGGCACGGCTCGCAGGCGAGCATAAAGATAAGCGTTGGGATGTCTTTGCCCATGAGACGGTTCTTTTTCAGAACTCCTGAAAAAGGGATGAAACAGATGCTCGCCGTGGCCATCCTGCCAAAGATGACAACCATGGGGTCATAGGCCATGAAGGCAAGTTTCAGGGCAATAAACGAGCTCGCCCAGAGCACCATGGCACCAAGCAGACACACTATGGGGACAATAAAGTCTCTTTGCAGCATCCGTCTTTCCCGATCAGGCACGTGTCATCACACATGGCCGGTCTCAACCCATAACACGAGCAGTGTTTTCATAGAATCGGAATCTGTATGAAATGATTTCATTGCAGCATGACAAAACCCATTGTATACAAAAATCGAACATTATAATCCGCATTGTTCTTAGACAAGGAGAGCCGACCATGAAGTTCTGCCCACATTGCGGACAGGGGCTTATGAAAAAACAGGTCGAGGGGAAAGACCGGCTTGCGTGCCCATCATCCTCATGCACCTACGTGTTCTGGGACAACCCCACACCTGTAGTGGCAGCCATTGTGGAACTGGATGGCAGTGTTATCCTGGCGCGGAACAAGCTCTGGCCCGAAAAGATGTTCGGCCTGGTGACAGGGTTCCTTGAAAAGGGAGAGACACCGGCGTCGGCAGTACTGCGCGAGGTGAAGGAGGAACTCGGGCTCACAGGGACTGTTGCCGACTTCATTGGCATCTACAGCTTCTTGGAACAAAACCAGCTCATAATCGCCTATCATGTGGGCGCACACGGTACGGTGACCCTGGGAGAAGAAATTGCAGAGGTCAGGTATGTGAGCCCGGAACGCCTCAAGCCATGGCCATTCGGCACCGGTTATGCGGTGAAAGACTGGCTTGAGGGGAGAAATACGTAAATCTAAAAATGCAGCTCATGCTGCACAAGATATTTTATCAATAACCAAGGAGTTAACTATGGAAAGGAGAATGTTTATTATTATGATGATCTTGTTCAGTTTGCTCAGTACAACAGTGGAAGCCGCCAAAAACCCGAAGGTAGTCCTTGAGACAAGCATGGGGGACATCACCCTTGAGCTTTACCCTGACAAAGCGCCTGCAACGGTCAAGAACTTCCTTACCTATGTGGATGAGAAATTCTATGATGGCACCATCTTCCACAGGGTCATCAGCGGCTTCATGATCCAGGGCGGAGGCATGACCGCTGACATGAATGAAAAATCCACCCACAGCCCGATTAAAAACGAGGCTGACAACGGCTTGAAGAATGACCGCGGCACCATCGCCATGGCCCGCACGAATGACCCGAATTCCGCCAGCTCCCAGTTCTTCATCAATGCAAAGGACAACACGTTCCTGAACTTCAAGAGCAAGTCCATTGAAGGATACGGGTACTGTGTGTTTGGTAAGGTGACAAAAGGCCTGGATATTGTTGAAGCCATTGAAAAGACGCCCACGACATCCAAGGGCTTCTTTCAGGATGTGCCGGCCAAGCAGGTAGTAATTAAAAAGGCATACCGCTTCACAGAGAAGAAAGACGCTGCCCAATAACACCACGTTCTTTCTCTAGACGACCAAAGGCTCTGTCCCTACTTTGGCAAAAGGGGTCAGGGCCTCTTTCGTCTTAAGAACGAACATCAAGGATTGAGGAAAGAAACAATGGGACAGGGTTCCAAAAAAGCGGTCCTTGCCTGGGCTATGTATGACTGGGCAAACTCGGCCTTTGCCACAACGGTAATGGCTGGTTTTTTCCCCATATTCTTCAAACAGTTCTGGAGTGCCGGGACAGACACTGCCCTGAGCACGGCAAGGCTGGGCCTTGCCAACTCTGTGGCAGGGATTACCGTAGCCCTTGCCGCACCCTTCCTTGGTGCCATTGCAGACCAGAGCGCTGCCAAGAAAACCTTCCTTTTTACCTTTGCTGCAATGGGGATTACGGCAACGATGAGCCTCTTTTTTGTTGCCAAGGGGCAGTGGCTGGTGGCGACAATGCTCTATGTCTTTGCCCTGATGGGCTTCTCATGCGGCAATGTCTTCTATGACTCCCTGATAAAGACCGTATCGGATGAACCGAGGATGGACAGCGTCTCAACCCTTGGCTATGCCTTGGGCTACCTGGGCGGTGGGCTGCTCTTTGCGCTCAATGTGTTCATGGTGCTCAGACCTTCTGTGTTCGGTATGGGGCATGCATCCCAGGCAGTGAGGCTGTCGTTCATTACCGTGGGTATCTGGTGGGCCGTCTTTGCCATACCCCTTGCAATCTTTGTACATGAGGCACGAACCGGGGATAATGAACGATCCGCACAGTTGGTGAGCAAAGGATTTCATCAGCTTTGCCAGACATTTTCAGAGGTCCGGAAACTGAAGACCATCTCCTTGTTCCTCATAGCCTACTGGCTTTATATCGATGGTGTGGATACCATTATCGTGATGGCAGTGGACTATGGACTCTCTTTAGGCTTTCGACAGGAGGATCTGATCCTGGCGCTGCTGCTGGTCCAGTTTGTAGGCTTCCCCTGTGCCATTGCCTTCGGCCGCATTGCAGACCGCATTGGCACAAAGCCATCAATCCTGCTTGGTATTTGCGTCTATCTGTTCGTGACCGTCTGGGGCGCCTTAATCCAGAACCGCACCGAATTCTATATCATGGCCGTGCTCATCGGTTTGGTCCAGGGCGGGGTCCAGGCCCTGTCACGCTCATTTTTCGCAAAGATAATCCCACAGGACAAGACTGCTCAATACTTCGGGTTCTACAACATGCTCGGCAAGTTCGCGGCCATAATCGGCCCCCTACTCGTAGGGACAACAGTCATGCTGGCCCGATCACTGGGTGCAAGCCCCGATCTCTCACCTCGTATCAGTATCTCATCCATTGCAATCCTCTTCATTGCAGGTGGTATGGTGCTCCTGTTCGTTGATGAAGAGAAAGGAAAGCAGGAAGCAAAGGACGTATCACAATTATTCTAAAACTTTTTTGTCGGCTGATGGGTATTTTCCCCTAGTATGTGACATTTGAGGAAATTCATTTCCCACACCGTAAATATCTTCCATCAAACTGGGTTATAACTACCTGTTTTTCATCATTTATTGTAATACTTGATTTTTGCATAATTTTTGCATATAGTTTTAGATTGCTCATGGGAAATTTATGGGGAAAGAATGAAGAGGTTGTCAGCATTACTCATAACAATACTATTATTGCCATTGGCTCTATTCGCCATGAGTACGCTCTCAGATTCTGATCTTTCAGATGTAAGCAACCCGCTGAGCCTGAGCATCAATCCTGATCAGATAATGGAATCCGACACTACCTATCTTGAAGCTTTAGATTATAGCGGTATAAGCAAATTCTTGTTCAACACGATCAAACGTGGGATCGTTTTCAATCCCGATACACATGAAGACAATAATAGAATTTGGGAAACACAAGAAATGGATACTCCGCTCTTCTTTGCACTATGGGATAACAATGATAGTCAGATCATCATTAAAAACTTCCTAATTGATCCAATCACATTAAAAGATATCACTGCAACGGACTATGATGAAGTTATCTACATTAATGTGCGTTCACCTCAAGCCGGGAACACGTACTCCATAGAATATCCCCATGGTGCCATAAATAACTCAAACACCTCTGGCACATACACGATAACATCCGGCAATATTGAAATGCGGGACACCTTTATCAACCAGACAAGGTCCACCATTCAACCGAACAGTTGGGTGGATATTAAAACACGCTGATTCGTATGATATTACACGGATCGGGACTCAGAGCTGAAAACATACTCAATGCACCGGAGGCGAACCATGCGACATAAACCGTTTAACCTTTTTATTATACTTTTGGTTTCCTTGTTTTTTTCAGGATGTGCCGCCCTCTATACCGACATCAAGACGCCAATGCCTTCGCTAGGCCTGAACACTGACGCCCAGGGAACCACCCATGTTGGAAAGGCCTCCTGTGCTTCCTATGTGTGGATTGTAGCATTAGGAGACTGCAGTGTCCAAGCAGCCATGCAAAACGGCAGCATATCCAAGGTTCACCATATGGACACAGAAATAAACAGTTATTTCTTAGGGATATATACCAAGTTCACTACCGTGGTGTACGGGGAATAGCGAACAATCTTTAAGTTTAAAACGTTACGTGCCAGGTGGATGTCTCAGGGAGAAGGAAATCCTGACCAATCTCTCCTCGTAAGATTAAAGCCTAGCATCTGAAACATTTGTATTACAGTATCGTCCTCTTCCCGTTATAACGATCCGTATCGTAGTACTTGTCCACATCCACTATCCTGAGCCTGTCGATTACCTCTTTCATGGGCACCGAGGTGATCTCGCCGTGGAGGTAACTCACCATCCTCCCATAATCCTCGTTCAATATCATGTCTATGGCCGCGATCCCGAACCATCTGGCCATGAGCCTGTCCCGGGCGGAAGGCGATCCACCCCTCTGGAGGTGGCTCAGCGTGACATAGCGGGCCTCAAAACCTGTTCTCTTCTGAATCTCCTCAGCAATATAAGCCGAAATTCCTCCCAGTGACCTGTGGCCGAACTCGTCAAGCTTGTCGTCCTTGTAGAACTCCTTGTCGCCGCCCAGCTTGGCGCCTTCAGACACGACAATGATGCTGTACTGTATTTCACGGCCCCTGCGTCCCTGGAGGAGCTCACAGATCCGTTCGATGCTGAAGGGGTACTCGGGGATCAGGATGATATAAGCCCCGCTGCATTCACCGCCGTGAAGCGCCAGCCATCCGGCATGCCTGCCCATGGTCTCCACCACGAAGATCCTGTTGTGGGACCCGGCGGTGGTACGAAGGCGGTCAATCTCCTCCATGATGATGTTCACGGCTGAGTCGAAACCCAAAGAATACTCGGTCCCGATGAGGTCGCCATCGATGGTCTTGGGGATCCCGATGGTCTTGAGGCCTTGCTTGTAGAGCTTGTAGGCCACGCCTAGCGTGTCCTCGCCGCCTACGGCAACGATGACATCGATCCCGAGCTTATTGATATTTTCAATGACCTTCTCTGAGCGGTTCTTCTTCGGGTTGAATGGGTTGGTACGCGACGTGCCGAGGTTTGTCCCCCCATAGCGGTCCCAGGTCCTGACAACCTCCTCATCGAGGTTCATGATATGCTGGGCCATGCTTTCGGGATTATCCGGGTCCACCTCCACGAGGCCTTTCCACCCATCCCTGATGCCGAGCACATCAAACTTGATGGATCTCTTCTCTTCAAGAAGGGGGTCGAGCGCTGTCTTGGTTACCCATTTAACCGCACCATTCAATCCGGGACAATCTCCTCCACCTGTCAGGACAGCTATTCTCATTTTACCCTTCCCTCCTGTTCTCAGTCCAAAACTGTTCTCTTCACGAACGGCCTTTTCACCATTATAATCCTCAAATACACCTCGGCAAGATACGTTTAAAAAATGAGTATCTTTGGTGTGTGTTTGCATGAAGGCACATACTTCGGATACAATATGATAAAAGGAGGGACATATGAAAGTCATATTCCATGAGGACTTCTACAAGGAGTACACCTCCGACCCGGCAGCTGAGGAAGGAAGAATTGAGGCGGTCATGGAGGTGATCAGCGGCAAGATTGAGCTTATCACGGCCCAGAATGCCCTTCTTGAAGACATCGAAGCAGTGCACACACCGGCACATATGGAACGGGTGAAAAACATGGGCCTCCATGAGATAGCATCCCTGGCAGCAGGCGGTGCCATCCAGGCTGCAGAAATAGGCATGAAGGAGCCATGCTTCGCCCTCATCCGGCCGCCTGGACACCATGCCTCTTCAGACTCTGCCTGGGGTTTCTGCTTCTACAGCAACATGGCTATCGCCATTGAGCACATGAAGCGAACCGGGGCCATTGAGAACGCCTATGTGCTTGACTTCGATCTCCACTACGGTGACGGCACGGTAAACATCCTGGGCAAGAAGGGTTATGTGAAGATCCACAATCCCAACTCCGCCGAACGTGTCTCATACCTCAAAGAGGTTGCCGGTGAGCTTGAGCATGTCAAGGCCGATATCATAGGCATCTCGGCAGGATTCGACAACCATGAGGAGGACTGGGGCGGGGTTTTGAGCACGGATGATTACCTGCAGATGGGCAGGCTTGTCAGGGAGACGGCCAGACGCATCGGTGCGGGATACTTCGCCATACTCGAAGGTGGTTATAATCACCGGGTCCTCGGACATAATGTCCTTGCCCTGATCCAGGGTATGGCAGGGGTATAATGAGTGGTGAAAGGAAGATATGCAGGATATCAGGGTAAAATTATCGGATGTTCTTTAAACTCTGGGATGAATACCTACGATAAGGTTATGAAAGAATGTCTTGCAGAGATGGTTATACGAGGAGGCACTTGATGAAGGTCAGTACCGTTTCCGAGATGAGGGCTTTTGACAAGGCTGCTCTTGTTCAGTTCGGCATCCCGGAGGTGTTGCTCATGGAGAATGCCGGCCTTGCCTCCTACGACGTCCTGATGAGCCGGTGCGGTATTGCGGGCAAGTCCTTTGTCGTCCTGGCCGGCATGGGAAACAACGGTGGTGACGGGTTTGTGGTGGCGCGCAAGATACTTTCCGGAGGCGGCAGCGTAAAGGTCTTCATCCTGGGTGATGCAGAAAAATACACAGGCCCTGCCCTGATCAACCTTGAGATTATCCGGAAGATGCCCATGGAGATTATCGAAGTCTCCACAGCAAGGACACTCAGAAGGGATATTGCAGGCTGCGACGTGATTATCGATGCCATCTTCGGCACCGGACTGGCCCGAGAAGTTGAGGGGCTCCACAAGAAAATCATCGAATCAGTAAATTCGAGCAAGAAGATCATTGTCAGCCTGGATATCCCTTCAGGCATAAACGGTGACACAGGCCAGGTAATGGGCTGTGCCGTGCGGGCCGACTATACCGTGACCTTCGGGCTGCCCAAGATCGGAAACCTCCTTATGCCTGGATTTCATCACTGCGGAAGGCTCTTTATCTCCCATATCTCCTTTCCGCCAAGCCTGTACGACTCCGATAAACTCAAGATCGCACTCAATGACCCCCCTTCCTCTCCCGCCAAGGGATCCTGCCGGCCACAAGGGTGACTTCGGAGAGGCGCTCTTCATTGCAGGGGCAAAGGGATACTATGGCGCACCGCATTTTGCAGCCCTGTCCTTCATGAAGGCAGGCGGCGGGTATTCGCGTCTCGCTACACCGGAATCCATAACGCCCTTCATCGCATCCATGGGCAGCGAGATCGTCTTCCTTCCCCAGGAGGAAACCGCATCAGGGAGCATCTCCCTTACGAACAAAGCCAGGCTTCTTGAAATCTCCGACAAGATGGACTTCGTGGTTTTGGGCCCTGGACTTTCACTCAATGAGGAGACCTCCACGCTCATGCCGCGAACTGGCACTCAGGATAAAAAAGCCCCTGCTCATTGACGGTGACGGCATAACCGCCATCAGTAAAGACCTCACCTGCATTAAAAAAAGGAAGGCACCCACCATCCTCACCCCGCACCTGGGCGAGATGGCCAGGATAACAGGTATACCGGTCAAGGATATTGACCATGACAGGATCGGGACTCTCAGGAAAACCGCAGGTCAACTCGGCGCCATCATCGTGATCAAGGGCGCCCATACTCTCATCGGGTGTCCTGATGGGAGGGTATTCGTGAACATGAGCGGCAACCCGGGTATGGCCACTGCAGGCTCAGGCGATGTACTCACCGGGACCATTGCCGCCATGTATGGACTTGGCCTTTCCCTTGAGGATGCGGTGCGTAAAGGGGTCTTCATACACGGGGCCTCGGGCGACCTGGCAGCACAAGAAATAGGTGAAGACGGCATCACGGCCCAGGACATCCTCAATTATCTCCCTCACACAATGGTGCTGGACAGGAAGGGGGTGCTGGCAGGAGATTATGCCTTACCGGTAATTCTCTGACAGGTTAATCCTATCTTTTGCATGAAAAAACTGTCCTTTACAAGATGGTCATCTCGCCATGGCGAGATGACCATCTTGTTAAGGCTAATTAAGAAAGCCTGACATCATGCCCTGGGGAACGGGAGATCTTATCTAGACCTGTTGCCCTGCGACTATGACACCTGGATAAAATTATTTTCATTTCTCCTGTTAAGTAATCTCATGACCGTGTCGATAGAGTTACTAGCCAGAAAGAGTCAAAACTCTCTTCATAACTGCCAGGCCTCGATAGCTTGGCTTTTTTTTTACAAAATGTATGTCAACGCTTTTCAGCCTATCAATAAGCACTGAGCATGGTGACAAAATCCACCCATGTCACTGAATAACCCTGATTGCAGGAAAGGGTAGAATACTTCAGAAGATCCCGTGAGATGTTCAATCCCGGCGCAGGCAAGTAGATTGCCATACCGTGGGACCGGGCAACTGGGCTGTCTGTGTTGGGACAAAAGCTCTGGTCATCAATGACCAGATTATTGAGAATACCATCAAGCGCTGTGATTGAACTCAGGAGCTGTTCATTCGTAGTCTGCATTTTCAGCTGATCAAGAAAATCTCCCAGATCCCGGTAGATATAGGAATAGTACTCTTCCGTATTTCCTATGGCAGTCCGGATATGTTCACCCTCGCTTGCCATAGTATTGATGAGGATGTTCGCAAGTTCATTCACCCCGAGATACACCTTTTCCAGCTCAGAGGAATTTATTGCCGATTTGGTGAAACTAAAGCCAAGGTCTTTATAGTAATCCTTGCAAGCTGAGGTGATTATACGCGCCAGTTCTTCCCCGTTACTATCAGGCCGGGAGATCAGTTCACCTAAGATTCCCGTATAAGGATTGCCATAGATAGGGAAGAGAGCCTCAGAAAAGGTGATGTAGTCAGAGAGTCCCTTCAATTCATATGCAACCTCATACATGCCCATGAGGCAGGCATCAAAATCGATAATGTCTAATTTTACCCCGCTGTCCTTCACTGCCTGGGCAAGATTTGGTAGTGACATTATGTAATTATCACCGGCAGAGGTTACATCCTTTATCATCCCCTTGTTCGACCCTTTCCACCCAAGGCCATGGCTCCACAGGATAATTGCATAGTGTCTGGCAGGGTATTGTGTCGTTGCCCATTCAATGAACTCGGTGAGCGTGGCAGGATCGGTCATGTCGAGGTTTCCCATATCTTCGAGTGTGCTTGTGATCACGGTGTTATCGGTGTCCTTTACGATCCTGCCCCTGAGAGTGTTCCTGGGCAGTGACGAGGAGAACTCGGGGCTGAACTCCACCTGCACCACAACCTGGACATCATTGGTGGAGCCGACCTCTTCCATATCGTTGATGTTGCGGAAAGCAGCCTGGGAAATGTCCGAGTCGCCGGCCATGAAGACCATAAGGGTCCATTGCGACTCCGGGAGGGGGTCACTGTCCGTGACCACAGATCCGCCCCCGCACCCGGCGAGGAATAACAGCGCAACCATGGAGTATCTCAGAAATGCCATGAAATGTGGGATTACCTGGTACATGTCGTCTTATAAGATAACACATAATCATCCTCGGGATAAACATTTCCCCCATCAGGCACCTCGGACAATGCAGTGAATGCTGAAAATAAATAAAAACCGCTTTCTTGACTATGCGTTATATTGACTTACTATTGTTAGTGTGAGATATTTCAATGCAGTATCAACCCAGATTGTATTGCATCTTTGGATCTGCACTTCTCAGGGAAGTAGTCTTGCCGCATCTTTAACAGCAGCAAAATACGTAAACGAGTCTTGAGGATAAGCGAGGTATCCAAATGGACATGAAACGCGACTACTTTGAGGATATTGAGCTCTTCAGCAGCGGTACCGTGCTCTTCTGGTCCGGGGTATTCCTGATTTTCCTCTTTACCCTTCCCCTGTACATACCTTCTTATAACATCTATCTGTTCAATATCATCATGGTCCACGTTATCCTTGCCGTGGGGTTGAACATCCTGGTGGGATACACCGGCCAGATCTCTTTAGGCCATGCCGGGTTCTTCGCCATCGGTGCCTACGGTACGGCGCTCCTCATGATGCACCTTCATCTACCCTTCCTTGTGGCGCTGATCCTCGCCGGGCTCCTCGCCGCCTTCTTCGGCTTCATCATAGGCCTGCCGGCACTGCGGCTGGAAGGGCCGTACCTCGCCATCGCCACGCTTAGGCTTCGGGCTCACCATCATGCACATCATCGGCAGGTGGGAGATCTTCGGCGGCCGCATGGGCATCAGCACGCCGCCGTTGGACCTGGGTCTTCCGGGGTCCGCATACAGCCTGGTCATCGAGGGTGATGTGAAGATCTACTACCTCATCCTGACCATCACGGTGCTCATGGTTGTCGGCGCCCGCAACCTCATGAAGACGCGCGTCGGCAGGGCCTTCGTTGCCATACGCGACGACGACATCGCTGCCGAGGTCATGGGCGTGAACCTCACCATCTTCAAGACCATGTCCTTTGCGGTGAGCGCCTTCTATGCAGGCGTGGCAGGCGGCCTGTACGGCTTTGTGGTAAGCTTTTTCGATCCCTTCACCTTCAATCTCATCCTGTCCATCATCTTCCTGGTCATGGTAGTGGTGGGCGGGCTCGGATCGATCCTGGGCGCCGTCATGGGGGCCGCGCTTATCACCTACCTGCAGTACGATCTTTTGAAAAACGTGGAAGAGCTGCCTTACCTGGGCAATCTCCTCGTCCTCATATCCAAGAAGTGGTTCACCGTGATCGGACTTGCAAATTTCGGCAGTATAGCGATGGGTCTCATCATGCTCGGCATCGTGATCTTCGAGCCGCTCGGCATGTTCGGGATCTGGATCAGGATCAAGAAGTACTGGAAGACCTGGCCCTTTTAGGCCAAGAGGGGATGGATCTGATATGATCGAGCAGCTCATCATCGAAGGACTGGCCATCGGGGCATGCTACGGACTGTTCGGCGTTGCCGTGGCCATCATCTACAAGACCTCCGAGGTAGTGAACTTCGCCCAGGGCGAGATGGGCATGATAGCCACCTTCGTGGCATTTCATGTCCTCACCCTATACCATCTCCCCTTCTGGCTCGCCTTCATCATCACCATGGTCTTTGCCATGCTGCTCGGCATGCTCATCGAGATCTGCTTCCTGCGGCCGGCCAAGGATCCCACCGTGCTGGGCCTCATCATCATTACTCTCGGTGTGGAGATGCTGCTCATGGGCATGGCCGGCTGGAAGTGGGGGGCAGAGCAGAAGGACTTCCCCTTCCTGCTCTCGGTGCAGAAGTCCCATGAGATCATCCCCGGACTCTCCTTGAACGAATGGTCCATCGGAGTCTTCGTTCTTACGGCGGTGATCATGGTGCTCCTGTTCCTCTTCTTCAGGTATTCAAGGTTGGGCATCGCCATGCGGGCGACCCAGCAGAATGTAAACGCAGCAAAGATCATGGGCATCAAGGTGGAGCGGGTGTTTTCCATTACATGGGCCATGAGCTCTACCATCGGCGCCATAGCGGCCATGTTCTTTGCTGCTCGGTCCGTACTCGATCCGAACTTCATGATGGAACCCTTCATGCGGGCCTTTGCCGCTGCCGTGCTGGGAGGGCTCACGAGCATCCCGGGCGTGGTGGTGGGGGGCCTCCTGCTGGGGATCATTGAAAACTTCTTCGGCTATGCCTGGCCCGAGTGGAAACCCATCGTGGCCTTTGTGGTGATTATCATCATCATTACGGTCAGGCCGAGCGGACTCTTTGCAAAACATTACATCAAGAAGGTGTAGGGACAGGACAGACAAAAGATGAAAAAGACCATACTGATCACAGCAGCGGTTATAGTCGCAGCCGGCATTGCAGCCCTTGCCCTGTGGGACGGGCCGAGGTACCGGCTCGAGCTGGCCCTCGAAAGGGATAATATCGAACAGGTTGCGCGGGCGTACTTCAAGGCCGAGATGGCACGGGACTACAAAAAACTTTATGCATACCTGGCGCCTTCTTCCACCTACCGACGCACGCATACCTACGAGCAGTTCCTCAAGGATGTGTCAGGCTCGCCGGTGGGCATCAGGACCTATCACATCGTGGACATCTACCGGCTCCGGGGCAACCACGACCCGGCCACCTACCCTGCGGTCAAACGCTTCGTCCAGGTGGAGGTGGATGTGGATGTGGGCTTTGCCGACACCGGCACCACGAGCACGTGTAACTACTGCTTCACCTTTCTGAAAGAGGGAGACCGCTGGTACAAAGGATAGGGGTATTCTAAAATGAAAGAGGCCGCCGGAAAATAGGATCCGGTCAGAAAACAACAGAGAGCAAAAGGAGGTTCCATGAGAAAAATGTTGTCTGGTATATTCATAATCTGTGTCGTTTTCCTGCTGGCAGGCTCTGCTGATGCAGCCAGACCCGGGTTCGACGCCAAGGAGATCCGCATCGCCCAGTGGGGTCCTCAGACCGGGCCGGCTGCGCCGTGGGGGTCGGTGGCCAGGGGAAGCGACCTGATATTCAAGATGGTCAATGATGAAGGAGGCATCCACGGCCGGAAGATCAAGTACTTCATCCGTGACGACCAGTACAACCCGGCCCAGACCAAGGGGGTAGTCAAGGAACTCGTGGAGCGCGAGGGCATCTTCGCCTTTGTGGGCGGTGTGGGTGCGGCCTGTGGCATGGCAGTAAAAGACTATCTGGCCCAGAACAAGGTCATCTGGGTAGGGCCGTCCACGGCCATCGAGCGAATATGTGTTCCCGGTGAATCCGTACCTCTTTGCCGTGTACCCTCTCTATGACGACGAGGCAAGCATCCTCACCAAGTATGTGGTGGAAAAGATGAAGGCCACGAAGATTGCTTTCTTCTACCAGAACGACGCCTATGGCAAGACCGGGCTCGACGGGTGCAAGACCCGCATGGATGCCCTGAAGATGAAGCTTGTGGAGGAGATCTCGGTTGAGCCGGGAGAGAAGGACCTCTCGTCCCAGATGCTCAGGCTCAAGAACTCCGGCGCCGAGGTGGTCATCTGTGGGTGAATCCCACCAGCGCCGTCATTGCGCTCAAGACCTGTCAGACCATCGGATACAAGCCCAAATGGGTATCTTCCAACACCCTGTCCGACTTCCCACTTATGCAGAAGATCAGCGGCGGCCTCTGGGAGGGTGTCATCACCGGCGGCTTCGGCATACCGCCCGACCTCCGATGACACGCGCATCGTCAAATACCGTGAGGCTGCCAAAAAGTATGCTCCCGAGGAACGCTTCGGCACCTTCTACCTGGCGGGCGTCCTGTGGGCCGAACCGCTCATCGAGGCACTCAAGAAGACCGGGCCCAAGCTGAGCACCGAGGCCTGCCTGAAGCAGCTCAACTCCATAAAGAATTTCCAGGGCATCGGACCCAAGATCACATGGTCGCCCCAGGTGCATCAGGGGTCCGACTCGGTCTTTATCCAGCAGTGCGGACCGAACTCCAGCTATATCATCCTCCAGGACTGGATGGTCAACGACCTGGCCAAGTGGAAGAAGAAATAACATGGAACTTGGGGGCGGAAACCCCGCCCCTTCTTGATAACTGACAGGAAACACACACCCGGGTCTGATATCCCGGGATTTAAAGGAGGATATGATGATCAAGAGGCACATGTTTATTACCGGAATATGCTTTCTTATCATGCTTCTCCTGCCTGTAACGGGAAGCGCAGCACGACCAGGTTTTGACGACAAGGAGATCAGGATCGGGCAGTGGGGACCTCAGACAGGTCCTGCAGCACCATGGGGATCCGTGGCCAGGGGCAGCGGCCTGCTGTTCAATGTGATCAACGAGCAGGGCGGCATACACGGCAGGAAGATCAAGTACTTCATCCGGGATGACCAGTACAACCCGGCCCAGACCAAGGGCGTGGTCAAGGAACTCGTGGAGCGTGAAGGCGTCTTCGCCTTCGTGGGAGGCGTGGGAGGTGCCTGCGGCCTGGCGGTCATGGACTATCTCAATGAAAAAAAGGTTATCTGGGTTGGTCCGTCGGCTGCCATTACCGAATTCGTCTTCCCGGTGAAGCCTTACGTGTTTGCCGTGTATCCGCTGTATGAAGACGAGGGGAGCATCCTTGCAAAATACGTTGTTGAAAAGCTCAAGGCCAAGAAGATAGGGTTCTTCTACCAGAACGATGCCTATGGCAAGGATGGGCTTGACGGTGCCAAGAAGAGGCTCGCTACATACAAGATGAGCTTCGTGGAGGAAATCCCCGTGGAGCCCGGCGAGAAAGACCTCTCCTCCCAGATGCTGAAGTTCAAAAACTCCGGTGCGGAAGTGGT
This sequence comes from uncultured delta proteobacterium, assembly GCA_963785235.1. Classification (GTDB taxonomy): domain Bacteria; phylum Desulfobacterota; class Desulfomonilia; order UBA1062; family UBA1062; genus MWEI01. The sequence goes on from CAWAUM010000010.1 coordinate 101,577, forward strand.
CATGATGTTTGTCAACCCAACGGTGGCCACAATTGCCCTGAAGACCTGCGCCACCGTCGACTTCAAGCCCCAGTGGGTATCCTCCAACACCCTGTCGGACTACGGGCTCATGCTCAAGATCACGGGCGGTCTCTGGGAGGGTGTCATCACCGGCGCCTTCGGCATGACGCCCACAGCTGACCACCCCCTCATGAACATGTATCGTGAGGCGGGAAAGAAGTATTCACCTGAAGAGCGGTGGGGTACTTTCTATCTCGCAGGCATCGTCTTTGCCGACCCCCTTGTGGAGGCACTCAAGCGCGTTGGACCGAAGCTGAGTACGGAGGCCTGTGTGAAGGCGCTGAACTCCATCAAGGACTATCAGACCATCGGTCCCAAGGTCAACTGGTCGCCGCAGATCCACCAGGGCACAGACTCCGTCCAGATCCAGAAATGCGGACCGGGCGGTTCGTACATCCTGCTCCAGGACTGGACGCCCAACGACCTGGCAACGTGGAAAAAAAAGTAGCGTGAACAGCAGGGGCGGGAAGAATTCCGCCCCTGCAGACACCCTCTTAGAAGGAACCGGCCGGGAGCAGGTACATATCGTCCCGGACACGAGGAAAAGGTGCTTGAACATGACGCACTTCAAGGTAGAGAATCTGGGCATCAGTTTCGGCGGTATCAGGGCCGTGGACTCTGCGAGCTTCGAGGTGGAAAAGAACTCCATCTTCTCCATCATCGGGCCCAACGGCAGTGGGAAGACCACCATTTTCAACATGATCAGCGGGATCTACAAGCCCGACTCCGGACACGTCATCCTTGATGATGAAGACATGGTAGGGCACAGACCCGACAAGATAGCCCGCAGGGGCATCGCCAGGACCTTCCAGAACATCCAGCTCTTCGGCAATGCATCCGTTATGGACAACATCATGCTGGGCAGACACATCCATATGAAAACAGGTATCATAAGCGGGGCCTTCATGTGGGGCAGGCACTCCAGAACCGCCAAAGAGGAAGTGAAGAACCGGGAGATCGTGGAGCGTATCATCGATTTCCTTGAGCTCCAGTCCGTACGGAACCAGTTCGTAAACGCCCTGCCCTACGGCAAGCGAAAGCTCATAGAGCTGGGCCGCGCACTGGCGCTGGAGCCCAAGGTGCTGCTCCTGGATGAGCCTTCTGCAGGCATGAACACCGAGGAGAAAGACGATCTTAGAATCTGGATCAAGGACATCCAGGAGGATTACCAGGTGACCATCCTGCTCATCGAGCATGACATGAACATGGTCATGGGGATCTCGGATCGGATCCTGGCCATCAGCCAAGGGGTAAAGATCACCGAGGGCATCCCCTCCGAAGTCCAGAAGCACCCGGACGTCATTGCAGCCTACCTGGGCGAGGAGGAATGATGCTCGCGGTCAAGAACATCGAGACATGGTACGACCTGATTCGGGCCCTTCACGGCATCTCCTTCGAGATCCAGCAGGGCTCTATCGTAGCCCTTCTGGGCAGCAACGGCGCGGGAAAGAGCACAACACTGAAAACCATTATGCGCCTCTTAGACGACGACCAGCCGGAAAAAGGCTCCATCGAGTTCATGGGCAAACGCATCGACCGCATGGACACCGAGGAGATCGTGCGCCTGGGCATCAGCTATGTCCCCGAGGGACGCGAGGTGTTCCCGGAGCTCACGGTCATGGAGAACATCCTTATGGGTGCCTATACCCGTAAAGACCGCAGGGGCGTCTCAGAAGACATCGATGCCATGCTCAAGCTGTTCCCTATCCTGAGCCAGCGCAGGAACCAGCAGGCAGGCCACCTGAGTGGCGGCGAACAGCAGATGCTCGCCATCGCCCGAGCGCTCATGAGCCGCCCCAAGCTCCTCATGCTCGACGAGCCTTCGCTGGGGCTGTCCCCCCTGCTCACCAAGGAGATCTTCACCATTATCCAGAACATCAACAAGCAGGGCGTTACGATCTTGCTCGTGGAGCAGAACGTGAACATGGCGCTGAAGTATTCGACCTTCGCCTTCCTCATGGAGAACGGACGCATTGTTCGAGCAGACAAGCCGGAGGTGCTCAGGGAGGATGAGGACGTGAAAGAGTTCTATCTGGGCATTGCCACCGATCAGTCGGTGAAGGGTTACAAGCGATACCGCAGGAAGGTGAGGTTCAGGTAGATCAAGAGCAGCAGAGTGCGTGAGGAGCTGAACATGAATGAGATCAGAACCCTGCCCCAGGCCTTGAGGGATATCGTGAAGCGTCAGCCCGGCCGCATCGCCATGCGGATGAAGGACTATGGCATCTGGCACGACATCACCTGGGAGCAATACTACGCCAACGTGAAGAAGGTGGCCATGGGCCTGCACGCCCTGGGCGTGAAGCGGGGCGACCACGTGGCCATCGTGGGCGAGAACAAGCCCGAGTGGCTCTTCTCGGCCCTTGGGGTCATGTCCCTGGGAGCCACCTTCGTTGGGGTCTATACCACCAATCCCACCGCTGAATGCGAGTATGTTGTCGGACATTCCGAATCCGTGGTCTTCTTCTGCGAAGACGAAGAGCAGTTCGACAAGGCGCTTGAGTGCCGTCCCAGAACGCCCAAGCTCCGCAAGGCGGTTGTGTGGGACATGGAAGGGCTCAGGCACTTCAAAGACCCCATGCTCATGAGCTTTGACGATCTGTTAGAGCTGGGCGCCATGACGGATAAGGAAAACCCCGACCTGTTCGAGCTCTTAATAGACGATGGCGATACCAAGGAGATCGCCTCAATCATATACACCTCGGGTACCACCGGCCCGCCAAAAGGTGCCATGATAGCCCACGAAAACTACTTATGGATAGCACAGGCGAACGTGAAGATCACCAGGATGAGCGTGGATGACGAGACCATCTCGTTCCTTCCTCTGAACCACGTATACGAACAGATCTTTGACCTCATGATGCACCTGAATGTCGGCCACATCGTGAACTTCACCGAGAACACGGACACGGTCATGAACGACCTCAGGGACGTCTCCCCCACTTTGTTCCACGCCGTGCCCAGGATCTGGGAGAAATACCACTCCAGCATCGTGCTCAAGATGGCCGATGCAACCTGGCTGAAAAGGAGCGTTTTTTATATCGCCTTCAAGACAGGCTCTGCCTACAATGCCTACAAGCTCGCCAAGAAACCGGTCCCCTTTTACCTGAACATTGCCTATGGCCTGGCCTACTTCTGCGTGTTCTGGAAACTGAAAGAGCGCCTGGGCTTTGACCGGGTGCGCCTGGGCTTTTCCGGTGCGGCGCCCATCTCGCACGAGATCCTCAAGTTCTTCCAGTCCATCGGTATCCCCATCCGCGAGGGCTACGGTCTCACCGAGACAACAGGCATCACCCACATCTCCGATGAGGAGCATTTCAAGCTGGGTACCGTTGGCAGGGCACTGCCGGGCTCCGAGGTGATGATAGCGGATGACGGAGAGATACTCATCCGCCACGGCGGGGTGTTCAAGGGCTACTTCAAGGATGAGGAGACCACTGCCATGGCCCTGGAAGGCGGCTGGTTCCACACGGGTGACGTGGGTGTGATCGATTCGGAAGGCTACCTCAAGATCACGGACCGCAAGAAGGACCTCATCATCACTGCGGGAGGCAAGAACGTGGCGCCCCAGTATATCGAAAACCTGCTCAAGTTCTCGCCCTACATCAACGACGCCGTGGTCATCGGCGACCGGCGCAAGTTCATCAGCGCGCTCATCGTCATCGACGAGGAGAACGTGGTGAAATATGCCCAGGACCACAAGGTGCAGTACACCACCTTTGCCAGCCTCACCAGGACCGAGGAGGTGTTGAAGCTCATCGAGGACGAGATAACCAAGGTGAACAAGCAGATCGCCCGGGTGGAGAACATCCGCAAATTCCGGCTGCTGGACAAGAAGCTCTACACTGAGGACGGCGAGGTGACGCCGACCATGAAGGTCAAACGTGCGTCGATTGCCAAGCAGTACAAGGACGTCATCGAGGAGATGTACCGGGATGGAGAATAAGTGAATCGGGTTAAAAACTGTAATCCCCTTCCGTTTCGTGGAAAGTTTTTTCTCATATTTTCAGCATGTTCTCTGTATTGTAACTGATAACCTATTGATTATTCTCATAGCCGGTTATTGCATACTTATTGCTTAAAGGTTATTCACAAGACTGTATGGCATAGTTCACAAAAAACAGGGGATGCCATAAATTCATGTCCTCGCACACGGTGTTTGTATACAATGATAAGGAGCTGATAATTAGTCTTTCAATGTACTCCCTGCAATGCATCTGGAGGAAGGGGAAACGTTCATGAGAAGTAAATGGCTCTCGATAGGCATCTTTCCCTTGCTGTTTTGCCTCTTTTTATCAGGCGCATGCAGCAAGCACCATACAGGCCACAAAGTGTCTGCCGAAGAGGCCTTTTCCGCACATATCATCGCACCAGCGGATAATGTGACCGTTACTGAAGGACAGCCGGTTAACTTTGAAGGGACTGCAGTCAACGGCACAGGGCCTTACACCTATCAATGGACCTTTGACGGAGGTGCATCGGATTCAATAGAGCAGAACCCCGGATTAGTCACCTTTACTATGCGCGGGACCTATACGATCACCTTGGTCGTCAAAGATTCAAAAAAAGCCACAGCGAGTGAAACAAGGGTTGTAAGCGTGCGTTCCCCCGGGGCAAAGAATCTGCTCCTCGTAAGCGCCAGCACGAATCATTCCCTTGCGATCAAACCTGACGGGACACTCTGGTCATGGGGATTTAATTTTCATGGCCAACTCGGTGATGGAACCTGGACAAATAGAACTTCGCCCATCAAGGTAGGAAACGACCAAGACTGGGTTGCGGTAAGCGCCGGTGATGGTTTCTCGCTTGCGCTCAAGTCGGATGGGACACTCTGGGCATGGGGAAGCAGTGCAGCTATCGGAACTGGATCCTTTGGTGACAGCAATATCCCAATGCAGATCGCTTCCACGACGGACTGGGTTGCCATGAGTGCGGGAGGCGGCTTTTCGCTGGCTCTCAAGACCGACGGGTCTCTCTGGGCATGGGGAAATAATTCTTCCGGTCAGCTCGGTGATGGATCACAGAAAAGTGAATGGATCCCAGCACCGATCGGGACCGACAAAAATTGGACTTCCGTGAGTGCAGGTATGGATCACAGTGCCGCGCTCAAATCCGACGGTACACTCTGGGAATGGGGAAGTAAATATAACCCTCCCGCCGGTTACTACCAATGGTTATACGATACCGTACCGGTTCAGGTAGGAACCGATCCGGATTGGCTTGGGGTGAGTACCAGCGGGGATCATACGCTTGCCATCAAGTCCGACGGATCCCTCTGGTCATGGGGCAACAATGAATTCGGCCAGCTCGGATACAGTAGCTACATCTCAAGAGATACCCCCGCCCTGGTTATCACCCCCGGCACATGGGTTGCGGTATGTGCCTCTGCTGACTACAGCCTTGCCGTTAAAAACGATGGAACCCTCTGGGCATGGGGAAATAACTATTATGGTCAGCTCGGAGATGGAACAAACGTTGACAAAAGAATACCTACCCAGGTGGGGTCCGACAATGACTGGGTGATGGCACGATCCTTCTACCACCATACCATAGCCTATAAAACAGACGGTTCCATCTGGACCTGGGGCGCTAATTGGGCAGGCCAGCTCGGGAATGGGTCGTACGCTGATATGAATGTCCCCGGGAAGATCAACTTCTGATTGCTTATTGCTGATCTAAAATATCCCTGATCTTCTTGGAGAATTCGGCCATGCTGAATGGTTTCTGGATAAAGCCTTTGCATCCGTTTTTCATGATTTCCTTTGCCTGACCATCAAGACTGTAGCCGCTTGAAAGCAGCACCTTTACATCGGGGTTGACGCGGCGCAGGGTGTCGAAGGTTTCTTTCCCGCCGAAATCGGGCATGATAATGTCAAGGATCACAAGATCAATCTTACCCCGGGCCTGTTCATAAATCAGTAGACCTTGTCTTCCTCCTGATGCGCTCAACACCTTATAGCCGAGACCTTCGAGCATTTTTGAACCGATATCCAGGATCATCTCTTCATCGTCAATGAGGAGTATCGTCTCACGACCTCTCATGATCTCGCCATTTGTCTTTTGCTCGCCTGAAACATCTTTATCCGAGGCCGGGAGATAGATCATGAAGGATGTGCCGAGGTCCTTTTCGCTCTCTACATTAACGAATCCGCCGTGATTCTTGATGATACCATACACAGATGCCAAACCCAGGCCGGTTCCGCGGCCACGCTCCTTGGTGGTGAAAAACGGCTCGAAGATCCTTATTTTTACAGACTCGTCCATTCCGATACCTGTATCCGTAACAGTCACCTTTACAAATCTGCCGGGCATGATTTCATAAGGACTCACCTCAACCTCATCCAGATTGATATTTTCTACCGAGATGAACAGGTCACCGCCGCCCGGCATGGCCTGCCAGGCATTCACGAACAGATTGAGCATTACCTGTTCCATCTGCCCCCGGTCCACATCAACGGCCCAGAGTCCCTGGGCGATCTTGTTATGGATCCGGATCTCTTTCTTAGTCCGGCCGAACATCTCGGAACTCTTCTGAATGAATTCTCCAAGATGGGTAGGTTTAACCTCATACTTTCCCCCCCTCGCAAATCCGAGCAGCTGCTTTGTAAGGTCGGAGCCACGCTGTACATATTCCTCAACACTCTTGAGGCGATCAAAGAATGGATGCGACTCATCAAAGTGCATGAGTATGAGGGATACATTGCCCAGGATACCCATGAGCAAATTGTTGAAGTCATGGGCAATACCGCCTGCAAGCGTTCCCACTGCCTCCATCTTCTGTGCACGGGTCAGCTGCTGCTCAAGGTTCTTCTTCTCGGTCATGTCGATGAGAAAGCCCCTCAATCCGGCAGGCTTGTCGTCATGGTAGACACAGGTGGTATGCACCAGTGCAGGGAAGGTTGTCCCGTCCTTTCTCCGGGCCACATATTCATTCAGACCAATCTTCTCCCCTCGCATGACCCTCTTATAGTTCTCCATCATCCGTTCATGGTCTTCCGGGGCCACCACATCCAGGACACTTATGCCCTGGTTCATCTCTTCGGTGGTGAACCCGAACCGTTCGAAGGAACTCTGGTTCACAAAGGTTAAGAAACCTTTTTCATTCGTTTCAAACACCGTCTCGGGCATGAGGCTGGCCAGATCACGGAATCGCTCCTCGCTCTCGCGCAAAGCCTTTTCGGCATTCTTCCGGTCAGTGATGTCCATGAGTGAGGCGACACTTACCTTGCTGCCTGGTATGAGGGCTATGCTCAGAAAGATGTCCCTTGACTCACCTGAACGGTTTAAGAATCTGAATTCATAGGATCTGGGGACGGATTCGATCCCCTCCCGGCGCTCTTCATGGTAACGCTTCATCCTCTCCAGGTCTTCAGGAGAAACGAACGTAGTCCAGCTCATCTTGCCCTCGACCTCTTGGCGCAAGTAGCCCGAGAGCTTTTCGAAATTGGAGTTTACCAGCAGGACCGTCCTGTCCTCCCCGAGCAGCATTGAGGCATTCCCAGTGTTCTCAAAGATGGTGCGGTACTGCTCCTCGCTATCCCTGATTGCCTCCTCGATCTGTTTCCTCTCGGTGATGTCGGTCTGCGTCCCGATGATGCGGGCAGGGTTGCCGTCTTCAGACCATTGGAAGACCTTGCCCCGGTCAAGGACCCACTTGTAACTCCCGTCCTTGCATTTCACCCGGTGCTCACTGGTATAGACCGGCAGCTCTCCGCGCAGATGACGCTCCAGAATATTGTCCGACTGCTGCCTGTCCTCGGGATGGATCAACCTCGACCAGGCCTTAGGACTGTCGTCGATTTCGTTGTCCGTGTAACCGAGCATCTCCTTCCAGCGTCTGGAACGGTACACCTTTTTATTTATCAGATCATAGTCCCATACACCATCGCCTGCACCCTCCAGGGCGAATTGCCACCTCGCTTCGCTCTCCCGGAGTGCCTTCTCGGACCGGTTGCGCTCCGTAATGTCAATCATGGATGATACACTCTCTTTTGTGCCCGGGATCAAGGCGACACTCATGAAAAGATCCCTTATCTCTCCTTTGCGGTCCTTAAAACGGAACTCATAGGAGTTCGCTGCCGAGCCCGGATCATTGCGGCGCATCACGTGGTATCTCTTCATCCTCTCCAGGTCTTCGGCCACAACGAAACCGGTCCAGCTCATCTTACCTTCCAGTTCTTCTCCCGAGTATCCCGACATCTTCTCAAAATTTGAGTTGGCAAGGAGGATCGTGGTATCTTCGGCTATGATGATGTTCGCCGTTGCAGTGCTCTCGAAGGTTGTCCGGTAGAGCTCTTCGCTTTTCCGTATGACCTCATCGGCCTTCCTGCGCTCTGTGATGTCCCGGGTGATACCCAGAATACCCGTGGGATTACCGGCTTCATCATACAGGATATTAATCTTCACCTCTGTCCATACCGTGGATCCATCTTTGCGGATCATCTCGAGTTCGATGTTTTTCGTCCACGCTTTGCCGTGCATCTGCCCGCCGAGTTCCAGCAAACGTTCCCGAGCAAAGAGATCGGCTATTCTCTGGTAGGATTCGGGCGTGAGGGATTGATCTATGGAATGCTTCATGACTTCTTCAGGGGTATATCCCCTGAGCTCCATAACAGAAGGGCTCACATAGACATAGTGCAAGTCGGTGTCGAGAACCCAGATAACATCCCGCAGGTTCTCGGCGAGCAGCCGGTAACGGCTCTCGCTCTCCTTGAGGGCCTGCTCGGCCTGGATCCTTTCCGTGATGTCTCTCCCTACGCCCCTGAACCCGGCAGGCTCACCCGATGTGTCTCGAATCAGCGATACTGACATCTCGATGACCCTTTTTGATCCATCCTTCCTGATGAGCTCATGATCGACCAGGGTTTTTGGTTTGCCTATTCTATAAACATCGTTGAAGACCTGGAATAACTTCGTTGAGGTCTCTGAAGTGGAAATGGACCTGTAGTTCATACCGCAGAGTTCTTCACGGGTATAGCCGAGAACTTTGCTTAAGGAATCATTGAAAAAGGTGAAGTTGCCACTGAGGTCTGATTCGAGGTATGCCTCTTCCATGCTCTCGAGGATAGATCGGTACTTCTCCTCACTTACACGCAGCGCATCCTCAGCCTGTTTACGGCTGGTGATATCCCTTACAACGCCACTGAACCCGATCGGTGCTCCATTGGCATCCCGCCTCAAGGATACAGAAGCGTCGACGTAAATCTTGTGGCCATTCTTTTCATTTAATTCCCATTCGACGCTGCTGATAGGCTCCCCATCGAGAAAGACCTTATGGAATGCATTGAAAACCTTCTTGGTATTCTTATCATCGATATACTGGCGATAGTTAACCCCCATGAGCTCATCATGTGCATAGCCAAGCCGTTGTGCAGGCCTGGGATTGAAAAAAGTGAAGTTGCCCTTGAGGTCCACCTCATAGTATGCCTCTTCCATGTTGTCGAGGATGCTTCGATAACGCTCCTCGCTTTCCCGAAGGGCCTTCTCGGACCGTTTGCGCACGGTAACATCACGCACCAGCGTATTGAACCCTATGGGCTGCCCCGATGCATCTCTCATGAGCCAGACAGACAACTCATTGTCATGAAGAGAGCCGTCCTTGTGGTTGACCTGGTAGTCCACCAGCAACTCGGGTTTCCCTGTCTTGAAAACCCTGTTAAAGGACTCGAACATGAGCTTGGCTGTTTCAGGCGGGGCGTATGTGCGATAATTCATCCCGAGCAGTTCTTCCGGGCTGTATCCGGACATCCTGACGGCTGCATTGTTGAAGAAGGTGAAGTTACCGGCAAAATCCACCTCGAAATATGATTCCTCCATGCTTTCCAGGATTCTTCTGTACTTGTCCTCGCTGATACGCAAGGCCTCCTCGGCCTGTTTGCGCTCGGTGATATCGATATGATTGGAAATACTTTCATTGGTCCCGGGTATGAGGGTAACCAGGGCAAGGATATCCCTGACCTCTCCTGTCCGGGTGATAAACCTGAACTCGTAAGATTCCGGCGCAGAGCCCGGCTTTTCCCGTCGCATTCTGTGATAGTTTTTCAGCCGTTCAAGGTCATCCTCGGAAATAAAGGATTCCCAGGTCATCTTGCCCTCGATCTCGTGGCGGGAGTAGCCCGAAAGCCCTTCGAAATTGGAGTTCGCAAGCAGGATTGTCTTGTCCTCTCCTATGATGATGGCGGCGTTGCCCGTATTCTCGAATATGGCCCGGTAGCGCCCCTCACTCTTTTTCAGGGCATCTTCAACCATTTTCCGCTCGGTCACATCCCTTTCCACGCCGCGAAAACCCTTTGGCTGCCCTGAAGGGTCCAGCAAGAGAGCGGCAGTCATCTCATGAACCCGGACAGACCCATCCTTTTGAATTACTTCATAATCAACCGTATATTCAGGGTTTCTGGTTTTATAAATCCGGCTGTATACTTCAAGCATCTGTTTTGCCGTCTCAGGGGTCATGTACTTGCGGTAATTCAATCCATGGATTTCATCCTGAGAATATCCCAGTCCTCTGCAGCTGGCCTCGTTATTGAACGTGAAGTTGCCCTTGAGATCGAGTTCGAAATACCCTTCTTCGATATTTTCAAGGATTCCCCTGTACCTTTCTTCACTCAGGCGCAAAGCCTCTTCCGCCTGTCTACGATCATTGATATCCATGCATGACGCCACACTCTCGTTGGTGCCGGGTATCATGGCTATGGTCAGGAAGATGTAACGGAGTTCTCCGTAGCGATTCTTAAAACGGAACTCATAAGAACCAGGTGCCGATTCAGGGTTTTCCCTGCGCTGTGCATGGTAGCGCCTCATCTTCTCAATGTCTTCATCTGCGATGAAGACAGTCCAGCTCATCTTTCCTTCCAGCTCTTCCTTGGAATATCCCGAGAGCCTTTCAAAATTCGAGTTCGCAAGGAGGATCGTTGTATCTTCTCCGATACAGATGGATGCGTTACCCGTATTCTCGAAGATGGTGCGATAGCGCTCTGAGCTTTTTTTCAACTGTTCCTGGGCTTTCTTCCATGCAGTTATGTCACGGGCGATTCCCTGGATGGCATAGGGCTCTCCTGAACGATAAATGACAGAGGCCCTTGACTCCAGCCAGACAAAACTCCCGTCTTTGTGTCTGACCATATATTCTTCGGATTCCCTCTGTGTCCCTGTCTCCTTCAATTCCTGTATGGTTCTGAACACCTTGGGGATCTGCTCGTCTGCAAGAAGCGTAGTCAATGTGATATTTTTCAGCTCTTCTCTGGAGTATCCGAGCAGATTGAACCCGGCATTACTGGCATCAAGAAACCTGCCTTCAAAGTCGAGGATATAGACCACGTCAAAAGATCGCTCAAACAGGGCCTTGTAGCGCTCTTCACTCTCCCTGGCAGCCTCTATTGCCAGGCTGTGTTCCTGCTCAAGGTCCTTGAGCCTCTTTTCCAAGTCCTCATAGCTGGGTTTCTCAAACATCAGCTTCTCCTCCCGGAGGATAGAGCGGCATCTTTTCCTGTGCCTTGTTACGCAAGATATACGGGTATCTCATGCAGATACTTTATCGGCATTCTACCCTGGGGAAACTTAGCGTCACATGATGATTTTGCGATATTATTATTCCGGATGTTGCATGTAAGCGGTGTAAAAACCTGATCCGTTAAAAACCTCAATCTTGCAGCCTTTGTGGAACGCTGATTATATCGGACTTTCATGGCTGCAAGATTGAGGTTTTTAACGGACCTATAAAAAACAATTTCACGGCACCAATTTCACGGACTATGAGTTTTATGCTTAAGGCCTCCGTACTCTGATAGAGCATGTAAGCTTGCATCAAACGCAGAGTCCGGGGTTTTTTAAGGGCAGCTTATGGTAAAATCATTTATTCCACAGGAGACTGTTTAGTCCCGAACTGCGCTGGGTTCGCCTGGCGATCGAAGAAGAGAAGATGTCTTCGAGGGCCCAGATCTCGATAGCGTCCCTGGCCCTGGTTATGCCCGTATAGACGAGCTCCCTGGTGAGCACAGGAGAGTCGCGCTCCGGTAGTATGAGCAGAACCCGGTCGAACTCGGACCCCTGGCTCTTGTGGATTGTCATGGCAAAGGCCGTTTCGTGTGCGGGCAGCCTTAAGGGCGAAATCTTCCTGACAGACCCGTCTTTGTCCATAAAGCAGGCGCGCAGGTCATCCCCCTCGCTCACGATGAGCCCGATGTCGCCGTTCATGAGCCTCAGGGTATAGTCGTTTTCCGTGACAAGCACGGGCCTGCCGTGGTAGTGCAGCCTGCCGGGTTCAATGAGGCCCGCGCCCTGCAGGATCTCTTCCACCTTGCGGTTCAGGGCCGCTACACCATAAGGACCCTCGCGGACAGGGCTCAGGATGCGCAACGTATCGAAGAGGCGGAAGCGTTCATAAATATCCTCTGAGGCGAGAAAACCTCCATACCCCCTGGTAACAATCTCTTTCAGCGCCCTGTTCAATTCTCCCGGTAAAGGCAGGTCCTGCCAGCAAAGCTCTGCTCTGTGGTCTGAGTGGAGGATCTCAAGGGACCGGCCGATATCTCCCGAATTGACTGCCTCGCCCAGGGCGAAGATGGCGCTGTCTTTACTGAAACGGAAGGTCCGGGTGAGTTCCACAAGCGAATCCTGCATGCCGCCTTCGCCGCCTGAGGGCACCGTGCACCCTGCTGTCCTTTTCACAAGTCCGGCAAAGTCAGGCGAATAGGCATGGGAGGCGCCCACATCGCAGATATCCCCGAGCACGTAGCCTGCCTGAACGGAAGCGAGCTGGTTCTTGTCGCCAAGCAGGATAAGGCGGGCCGTGTCCTTGAGGGCACGGACCAGGTTTGACATGAGGGCCAGGTCTGCCATTGACGCCTCGTCTATGGCGATAACATCGGCACTCAACGGATTTGCTGCGCCGTGCCTCGGCTGAGTTGACCCGGGAGAGAAGCCCAGGAGCCTGTGGATGGTGGTGGCCTCGCACGGGATCATGGCCTTTACCTCAGGTGCGCAGTCCATGAGTTCAAGACTGCGCCGGATGGACTCTTCGATCCTCCGGGCCGCCTTGCCGGTGGGGGCCGCCAGGGCGATCTTCAGGTGAGGCTCCTGCTCAAGGAGCAGGGCCATTATCCTGCAGACAAGCGTGGTCTTGCCCGTGCCCGGCCCGCCCGTGATCACGCATAGACCTCTTGAAACGGCAGCCGCAGCCGCGGCTTTGTGCAGGTCATGCCCGTCGGTCCCGTCCGGGGGAAACATTCGCGAGAGGCCCCTGGTGAATAGGGTCTCGTCAAAAGGCATGACCCGTGCGTTCAAACGCAGCAGAACCTCGGCCAATCTCCGCTCGTTCTCACAGGAGCGGTGGAGATAAAGCCTGCCCGCCTCGTCAAGGATGAGGGGGCGGTAATCGCCCGGGCCGCCCACGACCGTACAGGTCTTCAGGGCAGATATCCAGGCCTCAGGTGAAGGCAGTTCCAGTACAGCGGCCCCGAACTCTTTGCCCATCAGCCCTGCCCTGATATCGTTCAGATTCAGGCAGGTGTGCCCTTCCCTGCTGAGCCTGCTCACAAGGGCGGCAGCAAGGATGAGCTCCTTGCTGCCGGATTCTGAGAGCTGCACCATGAACCGGGCGAAATGCATATCAATGGGCTCGAAATAATCTTCTGCTGGCATCAGACCCTGTTCAACACTTTTCCTGGAATCAACGGCATCATGCGCCATTCGTTTTTTACCCTCTACTTGTCCTTGTTCATCAGCACTTCGCTCAACTTTACCAGGTTCTCTTCATCCGGACGGGCGCGGAAGATGCCGTACTCCGGCCCCCTGCCAGGATCAACACCCCGCAGGTACACGTAGAAGACCCCTCCGAAGTGCTCGTCATAGTTATATCCCTGCAGCCGCTGTTTCAGGTATTGATCCAGCGCCACGCAGTAGAGGTGATACTGGAGGATGTAGTTGTCCCTGATCATGGATTTCAGGAGTGCATCCTGGCTGTAGTCCTCCACTGTGTCACCCAGATGGTTGGACTTCCAGTCGATGAGATAGTACTTCCCCTCGTGCATGAAGACCAGGTCCATGAAGCCCCGAAGGAAACCTTTAACCGGTTCAAAGGTGAAGCGGGGGGTATTTGCCGGCATCCAGAGCCCCCTCTCCCTGTCCCTCTCCCGCAAGGGGAGAGGGGACCTTCATTGAGGGCATGCAGTGAGTAATGGCTTGCTCCAGGATACCGGGTGTGAGCTGATTCAAAGGGAACAGGAACTCCAGCTCGGTGAGCCGTTCTGCCTTAGTAACCAGGTTGAGACTTGTCACCCCCAGGTCGACGGTGAGAACCTACGCACCATACCGGTCACGGTCCCGGCCCAGGTCCTTTCGAAACCATGGCTGTGCGAGCATTTCCTCCACCACGGCCCGGATCGCTTCATTGTCCGCAGTGAATTCGATCTTCTCGAAGACCTCGTGAAGAAGCGTGCCTGCCCGGGCCCCTTTGGGGAAGGAGAAGATGTCTTTAACCCTCTCCCCTTTTTCTCCTGACCCATTTTTCATACCCTGCCACAGGGTGTCCCGGTCAGCTGCTTCACTGCCTTTGTGCAGGCCGTGGATGAACGCGGTGTAGCTGGCGATTCCCCAGGTGCGGTCAATGGCTCCTGGGAAGACCCGTGCTGCAGGTTCTTCCGAAGATAAGGCAGGCCGCGCCGCAGGTTCGGGCCGGCCATGGGGGATGTCCAGGACCCGGGCATGACCCGTTCTTGCGCCAAGGAATTCCTCCAGGCTACGCCGCAGGTCTGCTGCATCCGCGCCCTTCATGAGATGGGCCATGGCCGATCTCTCGGCCCCCTTCACCCTGCCCCAGGCCACATAGCACCGGTTCTTTGCCCGGGTGAGAGCCACATAGAAGAGCCTCACGTTCTCGGCCAGGGTCTCTTCCAGGGCCTTCCCCCGATGGCTTTCCTGCTCTGGTGAGCCCATGTCCAGCACAGCAGTATGGGCATCATCGTGGAACAGCACCCCCTCCCCCTTGTCCGGCTTTGCAGCGCCCCAGGCAAAGGGGCAGAACACCACCGGGAATTCGAGGCCCTTGCTCTTGTGCACGGTCATGACCCTAACCGCGTCGTCGTCGCTCTCGAGCCTGAGCTGGTACTCGTCGCTGCCGGGCATGCCCGGGTCCCTGCGCTCGGCAAGCCATTTCCTCAGGCCCTGCATGCCCAGCTTCTCAGGCCGCCTCCGCCTTGCCCAGGAGCTCGGCGATGTGGAGAATATTGGTGAGCGCCCGCTCGCCCGCAGACCATGCTCAGCAGGCGCGAGCGCACCCCCTGGCCGTCCAGGAGCCTCTTGATCATGGGCGTGAAGCCGGAGCGGGCCCAGAGCTCGTGCCAGTCCCGGAACTGCTCGATCCAGTTCTCCCATGCCGCTTCGTCAATACTGAGCGCATCCACGGCCGCAGGGTTCAGGGCAAAGATGCGGGTCATGAGTGCGGTGCGCACGAGCCCCTCGCGATACGGCTCGGCCAGGGCTGCAAGGAGCACCTCCATCTCGAAGGCCTCGCTCGAGAGAAACACGTTCTCGTCGCTGTAGAGCACGCAAGGGATGCCTGCTGCGTGCAGGCTGTCGCGGACCATGCGCGCCTGGGTGTTGGTGCGTACGAGCACAGCCATGTCCGAGGGCTTGAGTCCATCGTTACCGAGCTTCACAGCGCCATTGCTTGAGAGGTTCAGGAGCCGGGAGATCTCGAAAGCTACGGCCCTGCACACGGCCCTGCCCGCCTGCTCCACCGTGAGCTCGCGTGCCTCGCCTGCGTCCAGGTACCAGACCTGCAGCGGCCCTTCATCGAGCCCGGTGAGCGTCTTCCGGTCGGTCTTTGGCGCGGGCTCGGCCGCATCGAAGCGGATCCAGTCGAAGACAAAGGGATACTCCGCCTGTGCGAACACCGCGTTCACCGCTTCTATCAGGCCGGGATCGCTCCGCCAGTTGTGGATCAGGGTGTGCTTGTGTGCCTCAACCACGCTGTGGGCGGCCCGGGCATAGGTGAACACGTCCGCGCCCCGGAAGCTGTAGACGGCCTGCTTGGGGTCGCCGATGAAGAACAGGCATGATCCGGCAAAACACCGCGTGAAGATCTCGTACTGCAAGGGGTCCGTGTCCTGGAACTCGTCGATCAGGGCCGCCTTGAACCTTCCCGCTACCGCTCCGGCCAGCGCGCCACCACCCCGGGACCGCAGGGCCTGGTGCATCCTCAGGAGCAGGTCGTCGTAGTGCACGAGCCCCAGCTTCTCCTTGCGCCGCGCCAGCGCCGTATCCAGGATATGCGAAGAACTCGACCTTCAGCGAGGTGATCTCGTCCTCAAAGGCAGCGCTCAATGTATCGCCTGCCTCCTGCAAAGCCCCGCACAGGGCAAAGACCGGGTGTTCCGGCATGGTGGCGCCCTTTTTCGTGGCCTTCTTAATGGCGGTCGGCGTGAACTTTGCCAGGCACGAGGCCGCGGGCAGCGCCACGCACCCCATGGCCAGGTAGCGCTCCATGTCCGCCAGGTATCCCGGGACTTTTGGTGACCTTGTGGGTGCTCTGGTTGATGGTGTCCGTATCGCACATGAGCCGCTCCACCTCGCCCAGCGCGGTAGGCCATGCTGCGGCAAGTGCGGCAAAGGCCTGCCGGTACTCAGCCAGCAGCGGATCCAGCGCACCCTGACCGTCGGGTCCATCACGTGTGGGAATGATCTGTGATGCCAGGTTCCTCTGGCGCGCCAGGCCCATGAACCATTCCGGGCTCACCTTGCGGCCGCGGCAAAAGGCGATGAACTCAGGCACGGCCGCTGCCGTGATGCGCATGCGGTAGAAGTCGTCCGCCACACAGGCAATCATGTCTGCCTGGTCCGTGACCAGCTCGGTCTCGAAGGGGCTGAGCGTCTCGAAGGCCAGTTCCTTGAGCATGCGCTGGCAGAAGCCGTGGATGGTGGAGATGGCGGTCTCGTCGAACCTTGCCAGGGCGTCGTCCAGGATGCCGAGCGCCTGTGCCCGGTTTTCCACCTTCTCCAGGAGCCAGGCTATGAAGGGATCGTCGGAGGCACCGCGCGCAAACGCATCACGGGCCTGGCGCACCTTGTCCCTGATGCGGGTCTTGAGCTCGTCGGTGGCCGGGACGGTGTAGGTGACCACGAGGATCGACTCCACGGGCATGTGCTGCTCCAGGAGGAGCCGCAGGAAGAGCGATGCAATGGTGTAGGTCTTGCCCGTGCCCGCGCTCGCCTCGATGAGGTGCGTGCCGGAAAGGCCTAAGCCGGTGAGGTCCAGGGGCTCTACCATTTTCCGTTCTCCAGCCTTTCCAGGAGCGGGCCGTACACAATCATGGCCAGCTCACGAAAATCGTCATCGAAGGGGTCAGCGCCTGCAAAGCAGATCCGCATGGCCGCATCCTCGCCTTCGCCGCTATTGTTCCAGCCTCCGGTCCATTCCTTACCCGCCGCCTGCATGGCCCGCTCCACATTGCCGGTCTTCTTCATGTGCTCTGCATAGGCATACGAGCTTTTGGGGAAGAAAGGCAGCGGCCGGCACAGGCCCTGCCAGTACACGTCCAGGAGCCCCTTCAGCACGGCAGAAGGCTCCTCCCCGGAGCTGATGCAGGCCTGCCCTGCCTTGTGGATGTGCATGCCCGCCACCTGCGCACCCGGGCTCACGGCCTTGAGCAGGAGCACGCTGACCCAGGCCCGCATGAGGTCGCCCGGTTTCAGGTCCGCATAGCGGAACGAGAGGAACCCGCCGCGGCCAAGACAGTCCACGGCCCCGGTGATGGTGAAGGCGTCCACGGCCACGCTCACCTCTTTCCTGACCATCTCATAGCCCGCCATGGCCCGCCTGATGA
Source organism: uncultured delta proteobacterium (assembly GCA_963785235.1). Lineage (GTDB taxonomy): Bacteria > Desulfobacterota > Desulfomonilia > UBA1062 > UBA1062 > MWEI01. The sequence goes on from CAWAUM010000010.1 coordinate 119,456, forward strand.
GCGGGAGGAAGGCATCGATCTCACTGGCAATGCCTGCAAGCGCCAGCTCTCCGGGCACGCCGTGGGGCAGCACCCCTTCGGCCCTGAGCCGCGCCACGTCCGTCTCAACTCCCTTGCCTGCCAGCCTCTCAGCCAGGATCCGCTGCTGCAGGCCGTATTGATCGAGGCCCGTTATGGCAAAGGGCTCCCGGTCGAGGAGTGCATCTTCCTCCCGGGGCAGCACTGCGCCCAGGCGGTGCCGCAGGAAGAACCGGGCCGGGTTCCGGAAGAACTCCAGGAGACGCTCCATGTCCACGCTCCGCAATTCTTCCTCGGGTTCGGAGATGCCTTACCGCCTTCCCCGGCCCTGCCTGTGATCCCGTGCGCAGCGCCCTGGCAGCGTCCGCATTGTCCCTGGAATAGCTGAACAGGCCCGTGCCTGCTGTGAAGTATTTGGGGTTGAAGGCCTGGAGGCAGTGGCGCTTCACCACGCACTGTGCTCACCGGGCCCTCCGGGCACGTAAAGGCCCTGTCCAGGTACTCCAGCAGGCTGCTCACCACCACCGAAGGCGGGATAGCGGCATTGTCCTGGATGCCCTGGCCCACATGGCTGATGAGAGCACGTTCCGGGCCGAGAGCAGGGCCTCGAGGAAGAGGTAGAGGTCGTCTTCGCGCCTGGACCGGTCGCCCTTGCGCGCCTGCATGGCCATGAGGTCGAGCCCGCTTGCGTAGTCCCTGCGGGGGAAGGATTCATGGTTCATGCCCATGAGGCAGATCACCTTGAACGGGATGCTCCGCATGGGCAGCATGGAGCAGAAGGTGACCCCGCGCTCCAGGAACCCGGCCCCTTCCGCAGCACTGCCGAAGGCGTTGCCCAGATGGTGCCGCACCACGTCGACAGCTCACCGCGCCGGTGAACCCGGCATCCCGCGCGATCTTCTCCAGGTCCCGCACCGCGGATTTCAGCCGCAGAAACTCACGAAGGGTCTCCTCATCCGCAGCAAACAGGTCGTCGATGATCTTGAGGAGCACCTGTGACCACTCGCCAAACCCCCGCTCCTGCCTGAGCTCGTCCACTGCCGCAAAGAGCCTCTCCACGAAGTCCACGAAGCTGCCCAGGAGTTCTGCCGAGGCAGGGTCCATGCCGGCAAGGGCGCGATGCCCTCGAACAGCTCATCTCCCCCGGCCATGGCATAGCCCAGCAGGAGCCTCTTCAGGCCGAAGCCCCAGGTGTTCTCCTCGAACCCGGGCAGGCCCATCTGCTTCTTTATCACGACCGTCCCTGCCCCACCTGATATTCGCGCCTGTAACCCAGGCATGGACCTTGCGCACATCCTCCTCGTCCATGCCGAACCGGGCCCGCACCGGCGCCTTGTCCAGCAGGTCCATGACCAGCGATGCCTCAAAGCGCTGTCCGGGCAGATCGAGCACAGCCATGAGCGCATCCGCCAGCTGGGAGCTCCGCCTGAACGACCGGTCCGAGATGCTGTAGGGGATGCGGCGCGAATCCCCCTGTCCATGTCGAACACAGCCCGGATAAAGGGCGCATAGGCCTCGATATCAGGCGCCATAACCAGCACGTCCCGAGGCTCCAGCCCCTCAATTGCCATCATGCCCTTCCTGTCGTCCCCGCGAAGGCGGGGACCCAGGGATTCTGATAAAACCTGGATTCCCGCTTCCGCGGGAATGACGGATAAAGACTCGGAGGACAGAGGAGAGGGGGAACTCTCGAAGAGCCCCAGCAAGGTATCCAGCAGCACCTCCACCTCCCGCATAGGGCTGTGACAGGAGTGCACCTGAATGGAGCAGTCACCACGCCTCCACCTCTTCAGTCCCCTCATCGCCGGTAGTCCTCAGATTCAGGATGTCGTCCTGGACCCTTTCCAGCATGGTGGAACGCCCGCCCCCCACAAACAGATCCGTCTCCTCAGGCTCCAGATCGATGACCATGTCCAGGAAGTTCCTGCCAAGCCTGCCCATGCTGGCCAGGAGGTCGTTGCGCGATTCCATGTGCAGATCCGCCTCCGGCACCCTGGCCGCGATCCTGGTGATGCGCCTTTCCGGCATGATGTCCGCCCAGTATTCCCTGCAGGGGTTCAGGCAGTAGAGGCTGACATCCATCAAAGCGGAAAGCCCCTTGAGCACCTCCAGATGGAATGCAGGCAGATACGAGATGCCGAAGATGGACACCCGCTCGGGCAGCTTCGACACATCCGGCCTGCGCAAGCCCGCGGCTGAAGAGCTGCTTGAGCCGGGCACGGTGGTTCGCCGCATCCCCTTCAACAATCTTGTTCCAGAGCACGGCCTGCCAGTTCTCCGGGTAGCCCGCAGGCGCACCGCCGCCCTCTTCCCACCCCAGCACGAGCTCGGGCCTGAATATGACATACTGGTCATAGATGTTCGCCATCATGGCGCTGAACTGGTAGAGCTTCATGCCCGCGGTGTCGCCCTGGAGGTAGTCCCTGATCCGGCTGAAGCCGCCCAAGCCCAGGAGCCCGGGCAGACAGTCCATGATGCGCAGCGTCATGGCATCCTTTTCGAACAGGGCGGGCTGTGTGAACCCCGGCAGGATGCGCGAGAACATGTCCAGCACAAAGGCATTGGGAAACGGCCATTTGACGTTCGCGCACACGCCACTGCTGCGCGCCAACTCCATGGAGAGCCAGCGCTGCATGCCGCGGCTCTGCACCACGATGACCTCGGGGGCCAGAGGTGAGGAGAGCGGCTCGGATAGAGACGCAGCAAGGGCCTGTGAAAGGACCTCGAGCCGGTTGCTCTCAATGAGTCTCAGGCCTGACAACAGACGCCTCCCACCATAGAATTATAGTGTGAGTAGTATAGCATGGATGGGGGTTGTCGGGAGTGGGAAAATGTTGTGGATAATTCCTTGGAGTTAACTGGGAGTTAACTGGGTTTAACTGGGGTTTAACTGGGGACGGGTTCACATTTCCACAAATTATGTCGAGGTGTTTCCATCCGGTTGTACGAGTTCTTCCACAAGAGGATCGGTCGTCACATATTCATCCGAAGCATCTTTGAGGAGATTCGGAGGGAAGACCTTGATGATGGCCCTGCCCCTCCGGTAAGCCCTGGGTGTCGATCCGGTCCAGCGTCTGAACGCATGATTGAACGCGCTCTGCTCGGAAAAGCCCAGCAGGAAAGCCATGTCGATGAACGACACTTCCGGGTCCTCCAGGAGTGCGTGCACCAAATCCTTCCTCGCCCGGTCGAGCAGCTCTGTGAAGGTCGTGCCCTCTTCCTTCAGCTTCTTCTGCAAACTCCTCACGCCCACGGCCAGCTCCTTTGCCACGGCATCGATGGTGGGGCGCCGGCCGTTCATCTTTGAGAGCGTCTTCATCACCCTATCCGACCAGGTGTCCGGGAGGTACATGTCATGGATCAGGCCCTGCGCATACCCCTCCAGCGTCTTCAGCAGCCCGGGGTCGGCCGCACGCACGGGCCGGGCTAGGTCCTCCACGGCAAGGACCAGGGCGCTCTCCTTCTGGCTGAACCTGAGCGGCGCCCGGAAGATCCGCGCATGCTCGGACACGTCATCGGGCCGTCCATACCCGAAACGCACCTCCACGGGCCTGCACGAATCTTCCGTGAGGCGTACGAACACGGAATTCAGGACGCACAAGAGCGCCTCATCGGCATGACGGCCGAACCGCACGTCCTTCTGTGTGATCTCCCATCCCAGCAGTGCTTGGCCCTGCCCCGACACGATCCTCGGGCGCAAAGCGTCGTTCATGAGGTTGTGGTACCTGGCCAGCGCATCCAGCGCGCTGCCCACGGTGGGGCAGTTCATCACCACCACGAAGAGGATCTGGCTTGTCGTGACGTACTGCAGCTCTTCGGCAAAGTGCAGGCCGAAGTCCTTGTCCCCTGACAGGGAGGCGACCTCGTTCCATACCCTGTTGAATACATCCCCCCTTACCCTCGCCACGTGAACGTCCGGCAGGGATACATCCAGCCCGGCCGCAGCGAAGACGGCCTGCGCGTCGATGCCCTTGCCGGATGCATAGGCGGACAGCATCCTGAGCAAGGTGCTTGATATGGTGGCGGTTCTTTCCTGGGCCTGCATAATTTCGTGGATTATCAATTAATTTTCGTCAAAAGACAAGAATACTCGGTTCCAGACCGGCTATAACGCCTTCTAGATATTTCCATACCAGTGACACGAAAGGAGAAAACCATGAGCGAACGGAACATACCAGTGAACAGGAGAGTGCACTGCAACCACACCATAGAGATCGAGGCGCCTGCGGAGAAGATCTTCCCGCTGCTCTGCCCGGTGGCGGAGTACGACTGGATCGACGGCTGGGACTGCAGGCTCGTGTATACCGGAAGCGGAGTGAACGAGGAAGGCTCTATCTTCACTGAGGAAATCATGGGGCCCGTACTCGCAGGTTCGGCCGCGACCTCAACTTGGGTCACCAACCGCTATGACGTGGAGAACCACCGGATATGGTTCGTCATCTTTATTACCGACCTGGCAGTGGTCAGGTACGATGTTGCACTCATCGAGAAGAAAAGCAGCCTGACACGCGTGGAGATGAACTTCGAGATCAGTGCCATGGACGAAAGGATCGGCGGCCTGGGCGATGAAGAAATCAGGACGCGCCTCATGACCATCGTGGCGTTTCTCTCGGCGGCACTCAAGCACTACTGCGAGACCGGGGAGATGATGAAGGCGGCATGATTCAGTGCAGACAGGAAAAGGATAAGGCTATGCAGACCAGGATCACGATCAAGGTGCGCGGGTACCACGCCGACGCCTTCGGGCATGTGAACCATGCGCGGTACCTGGAGTTCCTCGAAGAGGCCAGGTGGTCGTACTGTGAAGAGAACGGCATCATTGAGCGCCTCTTCTCGGCGAAGCAACTATTCCACGCCACGGTGAGTATAACCGTCAACTACAGGAGGAGCGCCGTGCCGGGAGACTCCCTCCTGATCGTTACCAGCGTATCCCAAAGGGGCGAACGGAGCTATACCATGAGCCAGCGGATCTTCCTGGGAGAGACCGACACGCTCGTTACCGATGCCGAGGTGACGAGCGTGCTGCTGGACAGGGCCGGTGTTATTGTGCCGGTCGATGACGATGTCATGCGCATATGGCCGGACCTCTTGGACTGCCCGGGGCCATGAGGAATGAATACGGGGTCTATTCATTCCGATCCGGTCCGAAGATCGTCCGATACTCTGATACAGTAGATGCGAGGAGTCTGATTTCTGACATCATCACAATCCTCCTGAGAAATACTATTTCAGTATTTCTGAAACCGATGCAGCACAATTCAGGGTAATGCGCATCCCAGCCTTGGGCGCCAGGATCAATAAAGGGTCAGGTATTTTTTTCAAAGACAATACTCTACCCCTTTTCTCTGGATTCTCTTGCTATGCCGCCGGCTTCCAGTTGAAACTCAGCCTGCGTCCGCTTGCTGCACAGTCCCTCAGGTACAGGTTGATCAGGGTCTGGTAGGGGATGCCGGATTCATCGGACAGATCCTTGAAATACTGGATCGTCATTTCATCCAGCCGTATAGTCACCTGCTTTTTCAATCGTTTGGCATACGGATTCCGCTTGGCATTTGAAAAGTCATATTCCTTTCTCATATTCTCCACCTCTTGATGTACCCGATACCATGCTTGTGTCTGTTCGCCCTGTTCTTGTTTTCATCCCACTCAATTCGTAATGCATTCATACATCATTTATAACTACATTGGCTTTACATTGCGAGTTTAACGACAAAAAGGGGACAGATTGATTTTTCTCGATTGGGCAATGGTTTGATCTGTTCTAATTGTCCCCCCCCTGTCAAGGACTGGCCCCCTTGCCTCTCTCAAGCCGGCCGATACCCGGTAAATGCATAATATTTGTTGCCCGGTATAAGATCTGTCGCGCAATTGCGTTCAAAGCCAGCTTCTGACAACTGCTTCAGCATCTCATCCTTATCTGGAAGCCTCCCCCAGCCCTTGGTCGCTGCATGAATCAGATTCACAAGCTCAAACTCGATACTGCCGTTCCTGCATCCGGTGGTCAGAAGGATTCGGCCATTGGGCTTGAGAAGTTCCCGCAGATGTCTGAACAGCTCAATGCGCTCTTCGACCGGAAAATAGTATATATTGTTGTACAAGGTAACTATATCGAACAACCCAGGGTCACGGAAATTTCTCACATCTTCAACCACTATTTTCACGCGGTCTTCCAAACCTTTTGTTTGAACATTGCTGCGGGCTATTTCTGCAACCTGCGAATCAAGCTCCAATCCGAGCGCATTGAGCCTGTTGTTCTTGTCCGCTGCATACATAACATAACCCGCATGCCCGCAACCCACTTCAAGCAATCGAGTATGTCCTGATATGGGAAAACTGCGATCGATCAGTTCAAACACAAAGGGCTCAAGGGTTCGACTTGACCGGGCGATGAGATCACCGTATTCGCTGTGCTGATAGGCAGGGTCCCAGACGAGCCCCTGTTCCAGTTTTCCAGGTGTTTGCAGAATATAGAGATGATGAAGGCCCGCAACTTCACGAACCAGGGCGCGTATCGCATCGTTTTCAGGGGCGGCCAGTTTTTTTGCCAGAAAACCCCGCAGAGAGTATCCCGCATCATCCTTTTTCAGCACACCCAGGCGGACACCCAGTCCGAGCCAGGCCTCGGTTGCATTGCAGAGAGATGGGTCTTTCGCGAATGCACCGGTGAGGCTGCCAAGCGGAACAGGACCACGGGATAACTTTCCAAGAATGACGCTGTCTGCCAATGAAGCAAAGAAACACAGACGGTAAAAAGAGGTAAACAGCATCTTGAACCGGAGCAACAGCAGCAATCTTCCGCCATTTATCAATGACGCAACTGTTCGTAAGTTCATCATCCCTCCTTCATACAATGAACCCCGACCGCTTCTATGTATGCGGGGTTGGAGACAGTACCGTGCTGATGGACAGGAGCGGGAAGATCCCATTGAGGATTCCCCCGCCCTCATGTCCATACATGTCTTAGCAGCTCAGTAGGTCCAACCGGCGGCAAAGGCGATCAGGTTCATTATGATGGGCACTGAATAGAAAAAGACCAGGAGGCCGATCTTGGCCTTCATGGTCTTTCTCGTGATCACCCATATGGCTGCACAGAAGAAGTGGAAGTACCCGATGAGGAAGATCAGGGGGATGCCCTTGAGCGAGAGATACCAGTAGGGATACTCCCACACCAGGTGGCCGCCCATGTTCAGCAGGCACTCCACGAAGACGCAGAATACCGAATAGCCGATGGCCCAGAACCACATCTCCGGGATACCCAGGATCTTCACCTTCTTGTTCTCGGTGAGGGTGTGGTAGAAGATGATGCCCACGATGGCGAACATGAACATGATCTCGATGTTCCAGCCCACCATGGTGCGCAGGGCCGTATCACCCGGTGTGGTCCAGAATGCGCTGCGCTGGGTGAAGTGCAGCACCCAGCCGTTCCAGCTCTCGTTGAAGAAATCCACCCCGAAGATGGCGGCACCGGAAAATACCGCATTCCAGTTTCCGTTCTCCTTGGCCAGTTTGATCTCCTTGGTGTAGATGTAGATAACGATGGCCAGAAGCGGAATGATGTACCACTTGATCATGGTAAGGTCCCTGAGTCCGTTAAGTGCCTGCAGTGTAGCCTCGGTCATGGATATACCCCCTCTTTGTGTTTTTATTTCATGCCATCAATGGCAGTCATACCGGAAGATCCTGGGGTGTCCTGCATATACCCCGCAGGACTATCTTCATTCCCTCCTCGTACATGCGCGCAGCGGAGATCCCCTCCGACTTCACATACCGCTTGATGAGAAACATGATGTAGATGGAGAAGAAAAGTTCAGAGGTGTGGTCCACATCAACAGGCAGGAAGCGGCCCTCGGCGATGCCCTGGGCAATGATGTTCTTGATGAGCTGCATGGCTCCGAGGTTGATTTCGTAAAAGCGGTCTTCCCGGGGGGTCAGGGTGAAGATGCTGGGGTCTTTTATCAATACGGCGCGCAGGTCCTCATGGTCCACGAGGTATTCGAATGACAGCTTCGCCATGACCGAGAACTTCCCGACCACATCGTCCACACCGGCAACGGCTTCGGCTACCGTTTCGCGCCATTGCTGCAGGGCTAGGCTCACGGCCTTTTCGTAGAGGTCACGCTTGCCGGACACGTAGAAGTAGATATTCCCCTTGGTCATACCCACTTCTGCAGCCACATCATCCATGGTGGTCTTCTGGTACCCGAAGCGGGCGAACAGCCTCAGTGAGGCTTGAAAGATCTCATTTTGCTTTTGGTGCTTGTCCATGGGCACCTTCAATTAATTGACTAATTGACTCAATTAGTCAATTAATTCAAATTATCCCTCCTGTCAACCGATATCCAAATTCCTGGTCTTTTTTTCCAAGATTTTTTGAAGCTCTCCGGAAATCCAGAACGGGATCATGGATATCCGGCAGGGGTTTGGGGATCAGGACTAGAAAGGGATGAACAATAAGAGGACAGAATTATTTTTCACAATGCCAAAAGACTATTGATGCAATTCTATCCAGTAGAGGGCCTCATCAGGGGTATCAAATTCCTTTCCATTGATCTCTTCTTGTCCATCCTTTGCAATCGATGCCTTATATCTAATGCTTGCCAAACCTTTCACCTTGCGGATATGACCAATGAACCTGTTATCATTATAAACCTGAAACAGTGAACCATCACCTTTTGAGGATTTCAGTCTGATCATTTTTATTCCTTCTATGCAGGAATCTATTCAGACCATATTTCCATAAGAATATCAAGTCATTTGAACCAGGAAAGCCCCTTGGAACCTCGTACAGAAAGACCCCCTCTTGATTTCAGACCAAAAGGAATCAGAGAGGTTTTCACATACGCCGACACCGGGGGCGCATTCATCTCCATAACCCTATCTTCCGTTCACCTTCCTGCTAGCGCCCGGTATCGATAGTACTCCATCATCCTCGCATACGCCCGCAGTGCCCTCTCCGGCGTCGGGTATACAGGGATTCCGTGTTCGTGCAGGGGCTTCAGCAGCTCGGCCTGGTCGATCTGGACGAACCCGGGATAGGCAATGGCCATGATATGTTTCTCCGTTTGCCCCTTTGCCCGGATGAGCCCTTGTATATAGTCTGCGCTCATGTCGGTTGATGCCCCGCCTCCGAGCATGACCACGGCATCCACCCCCGGGTCAGCCAGGATAATTTCAAGTGCCTCCTGATAGAGCCTGAGGTCGAACGATGCGCTCAGCCCCACGTCGATGGGGTTTGCCCATGATGTCCCGGTGGGCGGGAGCAGAGCTTTGAGCCTGTGGATGCTCTCGTTGCAAAGGTCCGCCATAACAAGGCCGTTCCTCTCCACAGCATCGGCTGCGGACACCGCAGGACCGCCCGGTCCGGAGACGATGGCCACCCTGCCCTCTCCGCCTGGGCCCATATGATAGAAGGCCATGGCAAGGTCGCACATCTCCTCGATGTCGCACACATCCAGGATGTGAAACTGCCTGAAAAGGCTCCTCCACAACTCGCCCTGTCCGGTCAGCGCCCCGGTATGGGATGCGGCAGCCTTCGAACCGGCTTTTGTGAGCCCCACCTTCCACATGATCACGGGCTTTTCAGGTGTCGTTCGCCTTCAAGGCATCAAGCAGCCTGCCCATCTCGCGCACGCCCTCGCAGTAGGTGCAGATGACAGCGGTCTGCTCATCTTTGCCCATCCATGCCAGCAGGTCTGCCAGTTCGATGTCCGCACCGTTGCCGCTGCTTGCAACGTGGCTGAAGAAGAGCCCTTTGGCCGAACAGTAATTCACGAACAGGTTCACCAGTGAACCGCTCTGGCTGATAAACCCCAGCTTCCCCACAGTCCTGGGCATGCCCGGAAAAGGGGCGATCCGCGAACCGGGAGAGTATATGCCCATGCAGTTGGGCCCCAGGATGCAAAACCCCCCCTCGTGCGCAATGCGCCTCATGCGCGCCTCGTCGTCGCGACCCGCAGTCGTCTCCCAGCTCGGAAAACCCCGAGGTGTAGAGGATCACGGCCTTGACCTGTTTTCTTGCGCATTGTGCCAGCACATCAAAGACCGTCTCTTTCGGCGACATGATGATGACCAGGTCCACCGCACCTGGCACCTCATGGAGGTTGGGGTATGCCTTGTAGCCGTCGATCTCGGTTGCACTCGGGTGGATAAGGTATATGGGCCCGACTGAAGCCCTGGTCGAGAAGCCCCAGGAAGAAGACCTTGCCCGCTTTGAGTCCCCGGGGGATGCCGTAGAGCGCTATGGATTCCGGAGAAAAAAGGCTTTGAATCGTGTCATGCATAACAACCCCCCGTTCACAGGAACTGGAACAATCCTGTCTGCACATATATGCTCTAAAGGAACATGCATGCACATAGTATCACCAGATCAGATGTGCATCAATGCATGGACATGAAATGGTCAGGTTCTCTTCTCCGACAAAAAGGTGGCAGGTTTATTTTTCAGTCTTGGTCACCGGGAGTTTGAGCCTTCCCTTCAGAGAGAGCTGCCTTGCGCCATGCCGGTAGCTGATGTACTGGAAGGCCCAACGGATGAGGATAATAAGCCTGTTCTCAAAATTGATGAGCAGGAGAAGGTGGATAAATAACCAGAGAAGCCATGCGAAATATCCTCCAAAATGCCATCTGCCGATAGCTGCAACGGCAGAGTTGCGCCCTATGACTGCAAGGGTGCCCTTGTCAAAATATCGAAACGGCCTGTGCCCGATCTTCCCAGCAAGACGGCCGATGATGATCCCGGCCACATATCGTCCTTGCTGGGTCGCCACCGGGGCAAGGCCCGGCAGCGGCGTGCCGCTTTTACCTGTGCAATGCGCCAGGTCTCCTATGACAAAGATCTCCGGATGAGCGGGCACGCTCAGGTCAGGGGCCACCATGACACGACCCGAAGGATCTAGCGTAGCCCCTGTCTTTTCCGCCAGGTTCCGGCCAAGGGGGGAGGCCTTCACCCCTGTTGCCCACAACAAGGTCCTGGCAGGTAGACGCCGGGTGCTGCCCTTTCTGTTCAAGGTGATCCCTTTTTCATCCATATCCACAACCCTGGCGCCGGTCATGGGTTTTACACCTATACTGATGAGGGATTCTTCAGCCTTTCTGGAGAGATCTGCCGGATAGCCCGGCAGTATCCGATCAGCGGAATCGAGGATGATTATCTGCGACTCTTCCGGATGGATGGAGCGGAATTCATCCTTGAGGGTATTCTGTGCAATCTCGGCAATCATCCCTGAAAGCTCAATGCCGGTGGCTCCACCTCCTATGACAACAAAGGTGAGCCACTCTTTGCGTAGATCAGGGTCTGTTTCACGCTCTGCGACCTCGAAGGCATAGAAGATCCTGTTACGGATCTCGGCAGTGTCTTCAATAGTCTTCAGCCCAGGGGCAAACTGGGCCCATTCATCATTTCCGAAATAGTGGTTTTCCATGCCGGCGGCTACAATCAGGGTGTCATACTCCATGGCACCATCTGCCAGGATGACCCGTTTGCCTTCTGGATCAAAGTCCACAACCTCACCCAGGAGGACCTGGGTATTCTTCTGCTTCCTGAGAATATGCCGTAATGGAGCCGTGATCTCCGACGGACAGAGCAGCCCTGTTGCAACCTGGTAGAGAAGGGGTTGGAAAAGATGGTAATTCTGCTTGTCGATGATGGTTATTCTCCCAGGCAAATTACCCAGGGTACGCACTGCCGACAGGCCGCCGAACCCGCCGCCGATGATAACAACATGTTGTCCTGTGCATTCCATTGTCTTCTTCCTCCCCCTTTAGGCGAATGAAAATTGTGAAAATTGGGGACGGGTTCATATTTCAAGAGTTTGGGGATAAGTTTGTGGTGTGCCCGTCCCCAATTTCCTCCAAGGGGTTTACCCCTGGAACCTCTCTTCATTATTCAAGCAATGTTTCAACCTTGAATTTCAGGGCTTTTTCATTTTTCTCATTAAATTCCTTGCCCTTTTTTTTGCTCATTTCCCGGATCTGATCGATCATTTCCTTGTATGAATCAAAAACTACCGGGCCTTTGCTGTACTTATCATCTTCCAGAATATAGCGCGCCATGTTTACACCCCCTTTCACTGTTTTACCTGTTCTCCCCCTTATCGCAGACTACTTTTTGTGTTCCTGCACTGTGTTCTTCCCAAACCGTTAACGAGCCTCATAGGAATGTATCTGAGTCTCAACTATATCGAAGTAATTATCTCTAAAGGTTGCAGGTCTTCTCTTTTTTCTCTCAAGGGAAGACCATCATGATGGTTGAGGGTTGCACACCAGTGCGTTCATAATACTATAAGCTGTTTCACTTCTAAATCAATATCATCACATATTCTTGTCCCAACTCTTTAACAGAAAAAGGACAGTTTTTTTCGGCTTTTTCATATACTATGCCTCTATCTGCTTCTATCTTTTCCGGGCCTTCGGCATGGAATTAGACCTTTGCCCTGCCATCTATTCGGTTTCAATAATAACGCCACATTCCTCACATTGATAGCGGGTCTTTTCATGATCTGCAGCCAGGACTTCCTCAAAGTCATCACGCTTAATGCCGTGTACTTCAAAACATTCCGGGCAATACCTTCCCTGCAGCTCATCGGCGGTAATGGTCAGATGGCAATGCCGACAGCGCAACCTGTTTTTCTGTGGGGGTAGAAGGACCAGATGGAGATGTCTGCACGTTGTCATACGACAAGCCTTTAAAGAATTAACCGCGGTGAAGCAAGTGTTCATTTATGAGGTAAGAGGGTGAAACAGAGTTCATATCCTGGTAATTGGGGGAACGGAGTCCTGGGGGACAGTAGCAAAGAATCAGGACAATGTTGAGTCCCCTCTTGAACCGAGCCTTCTGGCCGTTATTATTTCATCATGCTCGATTTGCCAATTTTATTGGCGCATAAACAGACTTTGAAGGAGGACCGATGTTCTATTTTCAACTGCTGGATCTAATAAAAGACAATGCGAATGAGTTGACGAGGCGCTTGTGCAAAGACATACTCAGCATGGAGGAGACCAAAGGATACCGCAAGTTCTCCTATGAGGTCATGTATGAACGTGTCTTCGATGTGTACAACAAGCTCAGTTCCTGGTTAGGCACGGATGATCACACCACCGGCGAGATCAGGAAGGTATATACCGAGCTTGGAAGAAAGCGGTACCGTGAGGGCCTTCCTCTTAATGAAGTGGTCCTGGCATTCATGCTTATTAAAAGGCATCTCTGGGTCTTCATGCAGGAGAAGCAGTTCTTTGAAACCACTTATGAGTTCAGCCAGGCCCTTGAACTCAATAACAAGGTCGTCCTTTTCTTTGACAGGGTGATTTACTTTGTAACCATGGGCTATGAAGAGGAGCTTCTCAAGAATAAGGGGTAGCAACAGGCGAAGGGAAACCGGGATCGGAGCCGATTATAATAAATCGACCCCGACCCTTTTTTTATACATTGACACAAGACCCGAAACCCATATCTTTGATACCATGGATAACTGCTCAACTGTGGACCCACATGCTCTCTGAGCTCCTCACTTATTTCACGACGCCCTGTCCGCGGTATGTCCGCCGTATGGGTTATCTCTATGAGGCCATCGCCATGCGCGAAAGGCATCGGCGCCGCCGTGCCGACTGGCAGCAGCACATTGCCAGCACCAGGCGATGCGTCCTTTCCGTGGCTCGCAGTTGCCGGAACAGGGAAAGGGCCGTTGTCCTCGGGGCGGGCCTTTTACTGGATGTACCGCTCAATGAGCTTGCATCGATGTTCCGCGAGGTCGTCCTTGCAGACATCGTGTTCTTACCGGAAATACGCAGGCTTATAAACAGCTATGGCAATGTCAAACTCCAGCAATGCGATGTGACGGGTATTGCGGAACTGCTTTTTCAAAACGTACAATGCGGCCGACAGGCCCTCCCTTCAGATACCGCGCCCGTACTTCCTGCGGTCGAAGCCGGCACGGGGTTGGTCGTTTCGCTGAACCTCCTCTCCCAGCTCTGTGTGATACCAGGCAGATTTGCTCTCAAACATATGCCCTTGCTCCATGAAAAATACCTCTCCGACTGGTGCGGACGGATTATGGCATTGCATTATGCAGCCATGGCATCGCTGCCGGGTGATGTATGCCTCATTGCTGATCATGCATTTGCCAAATATGACAGGCAAGGGCACATCGCAGAAAGAGGTACCCGAAACCCATATCTTTGATACCATGGATAACTGCTCAACTGTGGACCCACATGCTCTCTGAGCTCCTCACTTATTTCACGACGCCCTGTCCGCGGTATGTCCGCCGTATGGGTTATCTCTATGAGGCCATCGCCATGCGCGAAAGGCATCGGCGCCGCCGTGCGGACTGGCAGCAGCACATTGCCAGCACCAGGCGATGCGTCCTTTCCGTGGCTCGCAGTTGCCGGAACAGGGAAAGGGCCGTTGTCCTCGGGGCGGGCCTTTTACTGGATGTACCGCTCAATGAGCTTGCATCGATGTTCCGCGAGGTCGTCCTTGCAGACATCGTGTTCTTACCGGAAATACGCAGGCTTATAAACAGCTATGGCAATGTCAAACTCCAGCAATGCGATGTGACGGGTATTGCGGAACTGCTTTTTCAAAACGTACAATGCGGCCGACAGGCCCTCCCTTCAGATACCGCGCCCGTACTTCCTGCGGTCGAAGCCGGCACGGGGTTGGTCGTTTCGCTGAACCTCCTCTCCCAGCTCTGTGTGATACCAGGCAGATTTGCTCTCAAACATATGCCCTTGCTCCATGAAAAATACCTCTCCGACTGGTGCGGACGGATTACGGCATTGCATTATGCAGCCATGGCATCGCTGCCGGGTGATGTATGCCTCATTGCTGATCATGCATTTGCCAAATATGACAGGCAAGGGCACATCGCAGAAAGAGGATCGACACTATACGGCCTGGACCTGCCGGAACCGGACGACTCCTGGACATGGATGGTTGCCCCTTTCGGAGAGGAATCGCAATACCTCTCCAAGGAACTTCATGTGGGTGCATGGTATATGCAAAGGGGATGAGGGGGTGCTTGCACAGTTCAAGACAAAGGGCTACAATCTTGTGCAGGCTTAAACGCAATGTCTTTTCATGGAGAAGATCCTACTTAAGGGGGGCGTCATGAAGATAAAAACCATAGAAATGTTTCATGTTTCCATCCCGCTGAAAGAAACCTTCTGGCCCACATGGATACCGGGCTATCCGCAGACGCACAACCGCTTTACCCTGATCAAGTTAACCACGGACGACGGCATCACCGGTTATTCTGCCGGTACGGCCATGGGCCATGAGCGCGAAGGCCTGGGCGACCTCATCGGCAGCTACCTCATGGGCGCAGACCCCACGGATATTGACCGTGTCCAGGGGCTGCTCAAACAGGCAGGCTTCCTTGGCTGGAGAAACTTCTGGATCGAGCCCGCATGCTGGGACATCATGGGAAAGAGTCAGGGTAAGCCCGTCTATGAGCTGTTGGGCGGGAGGGCGCGAGCCATAGATGTCTACCTTTCCACCGGAGAGATGCACGACCCTCACAGAAGGGTTGATGAACTCCTGGCCATGAAGGACCGTGGATTCAAGACCGCCAAGCTCAGGGTGAAGAATGTGAGCCTCCATGAGGACATCAGGCACATCGAGCTCGTGAGCAAAGGCCTCTCGGGCGCCATGAAGCTCGGGGTGGATGCGAACCAGGGCTGGCTCGTCACCATCGTGGACAAAATCCCTGCATGGGACCTTGCACGCGCCAAAAATTTCGCCGATGCATGCGCAGACTGCGGCATCGAATGGCTCGAAGAGCCCCTTGATTCCCGCGACTACGACGGCAATGCCGCGCTCAAAAAGATGTCGAAGGTGAAGATCTCGGGTGCCGAGATCAACTACGGGTGGGACGAGATCAAGATCATGTTGGAGAAGGACTGCTTTCACGTGTACCAGCCTGACGCCACCTTTGCCGGAGGAATTGCGCAGGTGAAGAAGGTCCTCGACGCGTGCAAGCTGAAAGATCGTCTCTTCAGCCCCCATACCTGGACCAACGGCATCGGTTTTTACATAAACTGGAACATGGTGCTTGCGGACAGAGAGAATGCGCTACCCCTGGAATACCCGCTCGAAGAGCCTTCATGGATCCCGGAGTTCCGGGAGGGGATCATCGAGCCCATCATCCCGGACAAGGAGGGCCGGCTGCAGCCCTTTACCAGGCCGGGACTCGGCTTTGAGATCAATGAGAGGCTCCTGAAGAAATACGGCCGGCGCTTTTTCAAGCTTACCGAAACCGGCCTCAAGTTCAAGGTGATCCGGGAAAAGGGCCTGAAGGCAGCGCTGAACCTCAAAAAGCGCAAGGAAGAGGGCTAAAAATGGGATCAAGATGTTAGGGCAGATTGCGACCTGATCCAACTTTTGCCCATCGATACATAAAGAATGCAACAAAATCTGAACCGAAATCTCCCTTGAGAAATGCCCCTGCGCATTGACTTTCCTCAATATCCGATTATTTTATGCTGTGTATTTAATGTTTCTCTTGGATTCCCGTGTAATTCAATTTCACACGTTATCGTTTGATATTTTTTGGGCTGGCGAGAAGGGCCTCCCTTCGCTTTTCACCAAGGTCACACCTGTGTGACGGCCTCAGAGAAAGGTGGTCCGGTCCCGGCATGCAATCCACAGTGGTACGCCGGGGAAAGGGGATTTACCATGGGCGAACAGATAATGATGATCCACGGGATGTGGGGAGGACCATGGGTATGGAACAACTACAAACAATTC
This sequence comes from uncultured delta proteobacterium, assembly GCA_963785235.1. GTDB lineage: Bacteria > Desulfobacterota > Desulfomonilia > UBA1062 > UBA1062 > MWEI01. Next base: position 136,218 of record CAWAUM010000010.1, read on the forward strand.
TTCGAGTCAAAAGGGTATCGCTGCCTCACGCCCGCACTGCGGTTCCATGATAAGGAATCAACGGATTTCTCGTATGACCAATTGGGTGAAACGAGCCTGCTGGATTATGCCAAAGACCTTGAGCATGAGATATGTCAGCTCCATGAGAAACCAATACTCATGGGGCACTCCATGGGCGGCCTTCTCGCCCAGATACTCGGGAGCCGCGGCCTGGCAAAGGCCCTTGTGCTCCTGACGCCTGCATCACCGAGAGGGATCATGGCCCTGAAGCTATCCGTGATCAGGAGCTTCTGGAGCACCCTCACAAAACCGGGCTTCTGGAAAAAGCCCATGCTGCAGACCTTTGATGAGGCGGTCTACTCCATGCTGCAGATGATGCCTGGTGAAGATCGTAAAGCACTGTACGATAAATTCGTTCCGGAATCAGGCCGGGCAGGCTTTGAGATCGGGTTCTGGCTGCTGGATGGAAATCGCGCCACTGAGGTCAATGAGTCCAGAGTCACCTGCCCCTGTCTGATAATCTCAGGGAAACTCGACAAGATTACCCCACCTTCGGTTGTCCGGAGCATGGCACACAAATACCGGACAGTATCCACGCTCAAGGAATTTACACACCATGCCCACTGGGTTCATGACGAACCAGGCTGGATCGAGATCGCCGAGTACTGCGCTGAATGGCTGGATCAGGTCCTCGTTACCATGTCCGAAAGACCCCTGCCAATCGCAATACCTCACGCAAGACCGGCGGACAGGGTAAAAAAGGCCGTATCGGGCTACACTCAGAAATGGAAACACACGAAGGGAGTGGAACACCGCACAGGCAGGAGGACAGAGATGAACCTGGTGGTCGATGCGAGCATCCCCTGCAGCGGTAATGCCCAGTACTATGAGCTCGGATATACCATGAATATCTGCCAAGGCGGGATATACCTGGATACTGTCGCACCCCTGGAAGAAGGCATGTATGTGAATGCGAACCTGCATACCGGGAAGGCAGAGAAACCCCTGTGGGTACAGGGCCGTGTGGTGAGAGCTGCAGGCAATGGCATGGCTATGGCATTTTCCCATGTGGAGCCCGAGAGATTGAACCGGCTACTGCTCATATAGCTCAAGGGTGAAAGGGGACATCTTCTTCGTGTAGAAATCCAATCTGCACCCTTTTCGGACTGAACAACCTCTTCGGTGGTCTCATGCAGGCATTCTTTTTTGTAGTTCCTGTTATTTCACCATCACGAGCAGCATCTTGAACCTGGATACGGCCTTCAGTGCATGCGGCTTATGGGCCGGCATGATTATCATCTCTCCTGCCTGGACTGTATGCGGTGTGCCTTCAATAGCGACCTCGGCCGTGCCTTCCAGGACATGAACCAGGGCGTCGAAGGGTGCAGTATGCTCACTGAGGCCTTCACCCTCGTCAAAGGCAAAGACCGTCACCGTGCCCGCAGCTTTCTTGATGATCTCCCTGCTCACAATGGATTGGACCTGGTATGCGGCAAGGTCTTTCAGGTTCATGGCCTTTGCCAGGAGCTCTTTCTTCACACCCTGTTCTTCCATGTCGTTTCATCCTTTCTTGGTTCAATCTAGAGAAGCTGCCAGTAATGCTTCCAGATCCGCATGATCACCTGCAAACATGTTGCGGTGCTGGAAAATGAGTTCATTGCCGGGGCCCAGGACAAAGACTCCTCCCTGCTGCCAGAGATCGCCGTCCGTGCGTCCCTGTCGGAAACCATTTTTCATGGCCCGGATGCCTTGGATCAAGGATGCAGGGCCCAGTGTTTTCAAGAGACCGCGTTGAAGCCTGAAGGCCCTGTACGCACTGAGGTCCTGGTTCACATACATCTCGCCGGTAAAATGGAGCTTTTTGACGAAATGCACCGCACCACCGGGACTGCCGCTCCCGATGGCTACCAATGCTATTCCGGCCCCCTCCAGTTTTCCCTTGATACCCATGAGGGCAGCAGCCTGCTGCCGTGCAAACATTCAGCCGAAATGGCGGAGGAAGGCAAGCACGATGCGCCTCTCCTCCCACAGTGACTCGAGGGCTACTTCCCTTTCCTTAAGAGACTGCACCGTTACACCTGCGACAAGTGGCTTCAGTTCCTCATACGTCATTTACCCCTCCTGTATCCCGTATATCTTATAAAGTGGATGTCTCCTTTTGCAAGCCACACCTGGCAATGCTCTTTAAATAAATGACACCGAAGTTGCTTTTTGCATATATCGCATTATTAATAAAGAATCCCAAAATATAATTCCTTGAAACTGCTCCTGAGACCAAGACCCAACCTGAGGAGGACAAAAGATGAGAACAGTATGCCTGTCCCTAGCTTTGGCAATACTCATGACAGCCCAGACTCAGATTGTCTATTCCAGACCCTTGATGAGGTCAGCCAGCACAGCAGAGCTGATCATCTACCTGCAGCCGAATCTTGACCCGGAAATTGCCGCTATCCATGCAAAGTACATTGATAAATTTGCAAGCAAATGGAAGGTGGACCGGCTGAAGGTGATCAGCATAACCCACCAGGAATCGAAGTTCAGGCCCGATGCGCAAAGTTCCGTAGGCTGCATAGGCGCAATGCAGGTGAATCCGAGGGCTCACCAGGACAAATTGAAAAGGAGGGGAATTACCTGGCGTGACCTGTATTTCTTAAGGAACAACTATGATATCGGCTCGGAAATATTGCATGACTGCCTGAAGTCATCACGAACCTTTGATGAGGCCCTGAAAAAATATAGCGGTGGGAGCAGGAAATACACAAAAGAGGTGAAAAAGATCTATGGAATGCTCTATCGATGCGGGCTCATGACAAGCTGATGTCCCGGACAAAAAGGGGGGTCGTTTGAAATTTGTTCCTGCACCTGAACCATGTATATCTTTCACCTCTATCATGCTGGGCATCCAGTCCGAATCGTTTGCAGGATTTTCTATGTAGCTGAACACTTTCCTTACAGGCGCTTTGATTTATTGAAATTAGTGCAGACTTGACTCTAGTCAAGTACAAACTACTTATATCACTGTTATCTGCAAGGTCATCATAAAAACCAAGGAGGATGAACTCAATGTTCTGTTTTCAGTGCCAGGAAACGGCTAAAAATCAGGGATGCACCGTAAGGGGTGTATGTGGAAAAACCGAAGAAACTGCGAATCTCATGGACCTGCTTATCCATGTGCTCAAGGGGATTTCGCTGTATGGTGAAAAGGCTGCAGCCAAAGGGTCGTTGGATCTTACCACCGGCAGGTTCCTCCTGGATGCCCTCTTTATTACGCTCACCAATACCAACTTCGATCCCGCACGGATATCAGCCCTTATCCGTGAAGCGCTTAAAATCAGGGATGATCTGAAGGCCAAGGCCGGGGATGCCGCCAAGGACATCAAGCATGACAGCGCACTGTGGCATGGCCGAAGTGACAGCGAGTTCCAGGCCAAGGCCAAGGACGTGGGTGTGCTCTCGACAACGAATGAGGATGTCAGGTCTCTGCGCGAACTGCTGATCTACGGGCTAAAAGGCATTGCAGCCTATGCCCACCATGCCCTGGTGCTGGGCTTCGAGGATGAGGACATCTACCTGTTCATCGTAGAGGCGCTGGCTGCCACGACCAAGGACAAGAGCGCCGACGAACTCGTCGGCCTGGTCATGAAGGCCGGAGAGATCGCGGTCAAGACCATGGCCCTTCTGGACAAGGCCAATACAAGCGTCTATGGTTCACCCGAGATCACCAAGGTTAATCTAGGCGTCAAGGGTAATCCGGGCATTCTTATCTCCGGGCACGACCTGAAAGACCTAGAAGAGCTCATGGAACAGACCAAGGGTTCCGGTGTGGATGTGTATACGCACGGAGAGATGCTGCCGGCCCATTCCTATCCGTTCTTCAAGAAGTATGACAACCTTGTTGGCAACTACGGCGGCTCTTGGTGGCACCAGCGTGAGGAGTTCGAGGCATTTGGCGGCCCCATCCTCATGACCACAAACTGCATCGTATCGGTCAAGGAAACCTACCAGGACCGAATCTTCACCACCGGCACAGCAGGTTTCCCCGGCGTGAAGCACATAGCTGACCGCACAAACTCCAAGGCCAAGGACTTTTCAGAAATCATCAAACTCGCCAAGACAAGCCCGGCACCCAAGCAGATCGAGACCGGAGAGATAGTTGGCGGATTTGCCCATAATCAGGTATTGGCACTGGCAGACAAGGTAGTGGATGCAGTCAAGTCCGGCGCCATCAAACGTTTTGTTGTCATGGCAGGCTGTGACGGGCGTCACAAGGAACGGGATTATTTCACCAAGGTGGCTGAAAACCTGCCCAAGGATGCGGTGATCCTTACCGCCGGCTGCGCCAAATACCGCTACAACAAACTTGCATTGGGCGATATCGGAGGCATCCCCAGGGTTCTCGATGCAGGCCAGTGCAACGACTCCTACTCCCTGGCAGTCATAGCGCTGAAGCTCAAAGAGGTTTTCGGCCTGGACGATATCAACAAGCTCCCCATATCCTTCGACATTGCATGGTACGAACAGAAGGCCGTAGCCGTTCTCCTTGCATTGCTCTCGCTCGGGGTAAAGGGTATCCGGCTTGGACCTACGCTCCCCGGATTCCTTTCGCCTAACGTAGTGAAGGTGCTGGTGGAGAAATTCAATATCAAACCCACTGCTGCACCCGAGCAGGACGTAGCGGCCATGATGTCAGCCAATTAAGATTATTTAAGGGCGGGCCCTGCCTGGGTCCGCCCTCCCCCGTCAATCAAGTGATACTTGACTTTGACTTTTTTGTCCTTATTAACTAAGTCCGAATGATAACCGTAGGGAGGAGTATTATGAAACAATCGATTATTCTTGGCGTAGTTATCCTTTTCTCTTTTACCCTGCAGGCACCTGTCCATGCCGCTGCGAACAACTTCTATGCAGGTATTCAGCTGGGGCAGGAGTTCCTGACGGACAATGACGACAACAACCTGGATGATGCCTTTGCATTCGGTGTGTATGGGGGCTACCGTTTTGACAGGCAGTTGGCCCTTGAGGCCAACCTCACCACGGCGAGCCATGACGGTGGCCACAATTCCGAGCTCAATGTCACCTCACTGCTCTTCGGGCCGCGCCTGACCGGGCAGATCAACCCGAATATGAATGTATATGGAGGTGTGGGGCTAGGGATCTATTTCCTTGATTACGAGTGGGGCCCCTATGATGACTCGGAAACCGAATCGGGAATGTATCTTGGAGGAGGCATGGAGTTCCCCTTGCAGAATAACATCAAGCTCGGCATTGATTTCAAGTACCACCTCATATTCAATGACGATATTGACACAGACCTCATGACATTGCTCTTTCGTGTGGGCTTCTGATCGGTTCTATCATTCGGATAGACAAGATAACTCGACTTGATGATAACATGATTACATGAGGGGGGCAAACCTGCAGGTTACCCCCCTCATGTGACTATTTTTTTTCAACTGCCTTCCTGCTTATGGATATCATGAAAAACGGCAAGTGCTCATTGATTATGTCCGAGTTGCCGGTCTCTTCACACCAGGAATAGGCATCCTCAATGGTAATAGACCTGATATATGATCCGCCGAACCATGCCTCCACACCCGGCAGTTCATGGAACCCTGAGTTCAGGCCGCCCTCGTAGATAATGAAGTATTCCCCATTTTCATTAATGAAAAGTGTCTCTGAGTCGTTCCTCATGCTGCCCATATAATCTGCACTGTTCCACTGGGCCAGCTTGGTGGCTTTGTCCGGGTTCAGCTCCTTTTCGATAAGTCTCTGCTCGGCCTTTTCATAAAGGATATCTTTGATCATGCTTATATGATCTCCTCCATGGGCATAATGAATGCCTTCACGCCCGCACGGGGGTGATCCAGCTTGAGTTCCCTGATGAGCTCTACAATGGCGGGCAGTTCATCTTCTTCCAGGGCCAGGAAGAGCACACAGTTCTCGCCGGGCCAGATGTGGGTATGGAGCTTGGGCTCGGTCTCTACACCCTCGCCGCTGGCATTCTCCATCTTGGTATAGCCCTTGACACCTGCCTGTTTGATCGCAGCAATCACATCATAATCCGCTGCCTGAGAGTACACGATAAATACCATTTTCATAGTGTTTCTCCCCTTTCATAACCCTCTTAAAGTCCTTCTGTGGGTTATGCTGCTTCCTTCCAGATCTTGCGTTTCAGCCTCTGCTTCCAGTCATCAAACAGGTCATAGGCCGCAGGCACCACGGCCAATGTCAGGAACAAAGAGGTCAGGAGACCTCCGATCACGATTACCCCCATGGGGGATCTGATATCCGAGCCCTCGCCGATACCCAGCGCAACCGGCAGCATGCCGAAGATCATGGCAAAGGTTGTCATGAGGATGGGGCGGAGCCTTACCGGTCCTGCCTGGAGGATGGCCTCGCGCCGAGACAGGCCTCTCTCTCGAAGGGTGTTCGTGTAGTCCACCAGCAGAATGGAATTTTTCTTGACCATGCCCATGAGCAGGATGAGACCGATAAAGCTTACAATGCTGATAGTCTTCCCGGTAATGAGCAGTGCGCCGAAAGCCCCTATGAACGACAGCGGCATGGCCAGCAGAACCGTGATGGGATGCAGGAAGCTCTCAAACTGAGATGCCAGGACCATGTAGGCCAGAATGATGCCCAGTATGAGGGCGATCACGAGGTATTTGAAGGATTCCGCCATGGTCTCGGCCTGACCGACATAGGCAGTATTGTAACCAGGAGGCAGGATCTTGGCCGAGATGGTGTCCAGAGTCCCCATGGCCTCGGCCAGGGGCTTGTTCTCCAGGTTTGCAAATACCCAGATGGAACGCTGACGGTTATAGCGGCTGATACTGGTTGGCCCTCCCCCTTCAACGATGCGCACGATTGTGGAGAGCTCCACCATCTTGCCATCCTTTGCACGCACATAAATCCGGCCGAGGTCTTCAGGGTTTTTCCGGTCCCCGGGATTCAACCGCATCCTTACGTCATAGCGGCGCGATCTGGTCTCGTCCTTGAATTTGGTAATCTCCACTTCTCCGCTTATGAGAAGGTTCACTGCCTCGGCTATTGTGGTTACGCTCACGCCCATATCTGCCGCCTTGTCGCGATCGATGTACACCTTCAATTCGGGCTTGCCCGATTCAAAGGATGTGTCCACGTCCACAATACCCGGTATCTTGGCAAGCTCTTTCATGACCTGTTTCGTATACTTCTGCAGATTTTCAAAGTCCCCGCTGCTGATGGTATACTGGATGGGCACTTCCCTGAGCCCGCCGCCCAACATGGAGACCATCTCGGTAGTCGCCTTCAGACCGGGGATGACAACCAGGCTCTTACGCAGCTCGGCCATAATCGCATGCTGTTTCTTGTCCCTTTGGTTCCTGGGCACCAGCCGGGTAAAGACTATGGCCTTGTTGACCTGGCCTGATCCGCCCTGTCCAAGCCCTTGCGCAAAAAAGGCCCCTATTACTTCAGGTCTTTCACGGACGATTTTATCAGCCTGCATGAACATGGCATTGGCCTGGCTGAAGGAATAATCAATGGGTGCTTCCAGCCTTACGATAAACTGTGCCTGGTCCTCGGGCGGCACGAATTCCTTGCCGATGAACTTGACCATGTACATGCTGAAGATGAACAGGATCAGTGTCCCGATAAGCACCAGCCCCCTATGATCGATGGAATAGGCCAGTATAGGCCGATAAGCCGACTCTATCTTTTTATACCACCGCTCAAGGGCATCACCTATCCGTTTCAGAATCCCGTTCGTGTTTTTCTCATGCTCATGTTTCGGCTTGAGGAAGATGGAGGCGAGCATGGGTGTCAGGGTGAGTGATACCAGCAGGGACACCCCTACGGCGAAAACGACTGTCAGGGCGAACTGCATGAAGAACCTGCCGATGATGCCTTTCATGAAGGCCACGGGCAGAAAGATGACTGCAATGGCAAGTGTCGTAGCCATAACGGCCAGGCCGATCTCCGCTGTGGCGAACGATGCGGCCTCCCGTGGCGCCATGCCATCTTCGATGTGGCGATAGATATTCTCGATGACTATGATGGCGTCATCGATGAGTATGCCGACGGACAGGGTGAGTGCCAGCATGGTCAGGTTGTTGAAGGTGAAATTGAAGGCCCTGATCAGGGCGAAGGTTGCTATGATGGATACGGGTAATGCCACGGCACTGATGAGGGTGGTGCGTATATTTCGCAAGAATATGAAGACCGCTATAACGGCAAGAATGGAGCCCATGATGAGGTGATGCTGCACCTGCCTCATGGAATCCTGGATGAATACGGACTGATCGAATGCCGTATTGATCTTCATGCCCGGCGGCAGGGTCTTGTTGATGCGGTCAAGTTCCTTCTTTACCCGGTTGATGACCTCCACCGTATTGGTACCGGTCTGTTTGCGGATACCGATGCCCACCGAAGGCAGTCCATTGAACTGGGTGTAGGTGCGAAGCTCTTCAACCCCGTCTTCCGCGCGGCCGATGTCTCTGATCCTCACCGGGTTACCCTGAAAAGAAGTTACCACAAGGTCATTAAACTCTGAGGCGCTTTTGAGATTGCCCTTCACCTTGACTGAATATTCTTTTGTCTCACTCTCAATCCGGCCGCCCGGTAACTCGATGTTCTCCATACCAAGGACTGCAGCAACCTCACCCGGGCCGATACTGTAGGCCCTGAGCTTGGCCAGGTCGAGCCAGATGCGTATCTGCCTTTTCTGCATGCCGCCAAGGGAGAGCGAACCTACACCATCGATGCGCTGGAGCTGCTCCTTGAGGATTTCATCCACATAGGTGGAAAGCTCCGGAATGGACTTTTCACCGGTGAGATTCAGCCACATGACGGGCACGGAATCCGGGTTCACCTTCTGGATCACCGGTTCGTCGATGTCTTTGGGCAGGTTTCTGCGTACCGCGGCGATCTGTTCCCTTACATCCTGGATTGCCAGGTCTATGTCACGCTCCAGCTTGAACTCCACAATGATGTTGGAGAACCCTTCCGAGCTTGTGGAGGTGATGGTCTTGACTCCATTGATGGTGTTGACCGCCTCTTCGATGCGGTCGGTTACGTCTATGTCAACGACCTCAGGGCTGGCGCCCTTCAGGACCGTGGAGACGCTCACAATGGGGAAGTCCACCTTGGGAAACAGATCGACGCCGATTTCCGGATAGCTAACTATACCAAAGACAACCAGTGCCATGATTACCATGGTCGCAAAGACAGGCCGCTTGATGGAGGTATCAGAAATCCACATGCCTCTTCATCCTTTCAGTACATAAAAAATCATTCACTTTTAAATCCGTTATTTCACCACACGTACATTGACCCCGTCGGTCAGGGTGTTCTGCCCGATTACAACCAGCTGCTCGCCTGCCTGTAGGCCTTCCACTATTTCCATCATCTCGCCGTACTTCTTGCCGAGTTTCAGATACCGCTCGCGGGCCTTGTTATCTTCACTCAGGAAGACCCTGGTCTTGGTGCCCTCATACAGAAGCGATGTGATGGGGATGAGAAGCGCCTCTTTGGGCGCCCCTGTATATACCGTTACCCTGGCAAAAAGGCCGGGTTTGAGCTCCTGGGACTTGTTGGGTATGAGGGCCTCGACCTTGAGCATGCGGCTGTGTTCATCGACGTTCGGATAGATGATATCCACCTTTCCCTTGAACTCCCTGCCCGGAAAGGCATCAACAAAAAACACTACATCCTGGCCCGCCTTCAGCGAACCAATGTCCTTATCCGTCACACTGAAGGTGCAGAACAGCGGGTCGATCTGGATGAGGCTCATGATGGGGCTGCCGGTCTTGGCAAACATGCCCGTGGTAACGCCCTTCAACTTGACCCAGCCGTTCAGCGGTGAACGGATGGTGACCCTGCTGAGCCGTTCCTTGGCTAGCCCAAGACCTGCCCTGGCACGCTGGGCATCCTGGGTGGCCAGATCAAGACGCGTAGAGGCGTTGTCGAATTCCTGCTTTGACACCCCTGATTGTTTAAATAGGGCATCCATGCGGTCGAACATGACCTTTGCATTGCTTAAGTTTGCCTGAGCCTGCCCCAGTGCCGCCTCGGCTGTCAGTACGGCGAGACGGTAATCGATGTCATTGATCTTTGCGAGCATCATCCCCTTTGTTACGGGGAAACCCTCCTCTACGGGAATCTCCTGGAGAATCCCGTCCACCTCGGGGCTTATAATAGCCTCATCCCAGGGTTGAAGGTTGCCTATGGCTTCGATATATGGCCGTACAGTCTTCTTCTGTGTGGTGATCACCTTGATGTTGATAATCTTCTCAGCCTTGGCCTCTTCTTTTTTCTTCGTGCATCCTGAGCCCAGCAAGGTGGTGCAACAAAAAATAATAACGATCAGGAGCAGGCCTAACCATGACCCCTTAGGGCTCTGTACAGGAGTTGCCCCCTCTGATGCTTTTCTTGCCATATTCACTCAACTCCCCCTTTCGCAATACCCATGCCTGATTACGTGATAATTAATTACTGTTTCACCCTCAACCCTGCAAAAAAGATCCTCACCATGCTCTTGATCCCATCCAGAATACGTTCGCGCTGGTCGTAAAAGGCAAAGGTCTGGTCGCATCCGAACATTGAGGCAACCATAATGAGGGAAACAAGCTCTATGTCATCAAGAGGCTTGATCTCACCCTTTTCTATGCCCTCCCTGAGGATCCTCTCGATAAGCTCCTTTTGGGACTGCAGGTAGCTCTCTCTTTCCGTTTCAAAAACACCTGCCAGGGACCTGAACTCATTTATTATTTCTTTGTTGGCCCGCAATGCCCTGCTTGAAATAAACCGGTACCTGGCCTCTGAAAGCGCAAACATCTTTTCTTCAGCCGTATCAACAGCATCTATTGCATGCCTTAGGATATCAAGGAGCTGTTCACGATCATTTCTAATGATCTCCCGGATAATTTCATTCTTATCCTTGAAGTAGTAATACAGGGATGATTTTGCCATGCCTGCCCTGCGGGCAATGTCGTCAAGGTTTGTCTTGTGTGGGCCGAGTTCAAGCAGCACATCGGATGCCGCCTGCAACAGAGTTTTCCTCTTTTCATCCTTGGAAAGGCTCATGGGATCCTTCAAACTTTGGAACAATATATTTGAATATTCTATGCATATCTACTTTTTGCAAGTCAAATGAAATGTTGATCAACAGACCAATCATACTTTTCAATTGAATGGATGCGATAAGATATAATTTTTCCCGACAGACATTTGAAAGAATAACACTACATCTCATGCTAAAGTTGTCATGGACCTAATCTATATGCTCAATCCATTGGTTAACCAGCACTTTTCGTACACATGATTACAATTATTACCAGTTCCCTGACTAGTAAACCTCATAACATACTGATAATACATTGTCATATTTACTGGCATAGAGGTTGTAAGTTGTTTGGCTATGGTCAAACTGCTCAAAATTCTTCTGGCAAAATGTGATCCGCTTCATGATACGGCTTGCAGCATAATCAATACTTCCAGACTAAATTCAGCACAATATCTCCTCCCTGGACCATATCCACCCTGAATTAAATTTTAACCGGGATTGAGGTATTCCGGACTCATAAGACATGGATTAAAGGGTTCCTATCATTAATAAAGCAAAAGCATTGATCCGCGAAGGAGTTAGAATTCATGAAGAAATTATTGTCATGCTTTATGCCTATCATCCTGATGTGCTTATTTATGAGCAGTTTGGCATTCGCAGACAAAAACCTTGTAATTGCAGTCAATGCAAACTGGCCGCCCATGCAGATGAAAGACAGCAAAGGGAATATCAACGGCTATGAGGTTGACCTGTTGAAGGCCATTGCTGAAGAAGCCGGCTTTAATGTCAAGATGGTGATTGTTCCCTGGAGAAACATTTTCAATGGTCTTAAGGCAGGAAAGTACGATGCGGTCATGGCATCCGTGAGCATGACTGATGCCAGAAAAGAGAACTTCGACTTCTCCAAACCCTATTTTACTGCCGAACAAATCCTCCTGGTTCCGAAAGCGAAGGCTAATGCGCAGCTTGCAGGCAAAACTATGGCGGTATTCAAACTGACCACAGGTGCAGAAGCAGTCAGGAGTACCCAGGGCTGTAACATCACATATTATACGGTTGAAGAAACAGATCAGGCATTCAAGGACTTGTCCAGAGGATTTGTCGACGGTGTTCTCTGCGACTCGCCGGTTGCCTACAACTATGCTGCCAAGTACAACGGTAAACTTGTCCTGAAAGGCGATGCATGTGCCCTTGCTAAAAAATCAACCAATGAGGAGTATGGAATTGCTGTCAGAAAGGGGGATTCTCAAACTCTCGGCCTTATCAATAAAGGTCTTAAGGCATTGAAAGACAACGGCATTGAGGCAAAGATCAAGGACAAGTGGTTTAAGAATATCCTTCTTGCTTCGGGTGCAAAGAAACAAGACTCCATACTGGTATCCGAGATTATGGCAGGCGCCCAGAACTCTCCTGCCTCGGATAAATAATTTGCTCATGTATTGACACTGAAATTAATCATAAAGAGTATCTCGAGGTGTCCTCTCATATATCTAAGTCCTCAGTATGACGCATTTACTACTCTTTGAAGCGAAAAAGGATTTGTGCTTACATCCCCATATATCTCCCAGTCTCGACAAGGCAGTATTGTTTTTGCATAAAATCTCTGTTGCCACCGGGTTCAAAGCACGTTAACTTTACCGGCAACTGCAACTAAACAGATCAGGAGGTTTACAAGAATGAAGCTATCCGGCAAAATTGTAGCGTTAATTGTTTTGGTTGTGTTTCTTGCTGCCCCTGCCTTTGCCGCACAAGATGCAAAGAAGACAGTGACTACCGCATCCGGTCTCAAATATGTCGATGTCGTTATTGGCAAGGGTGCCTCACCAACTACCGGTAAGCAGGTCAAGGTACATTACACCGGGACACTTGAAAACGGTAAAAAGTTTGACAGTTCTGTTGACCGCAAAGAGCCGTTCTCGTTCGTAATCGGTATCGGCCAGGTTATCCCAGGATGGGATGAGGGTGTCATGTCTATGAAAGTCGGCGGCAAGCGCAAGCTGATTATCCCTCCCAATCTCGGCTATGGCGCACAGGGAGCAGGCGGAGTTATTCCCCCGAATGCCACCCTGCTGTTTGATGTTGAACTGCTCGACGTCGCAAAGTAATCACTGCTCATATCGCGTTACTATCTGATAGTCTGCAGGCTCGGGCGGCTTTTTTCAAGACTTTTTGGAGTTGGTCAATGACGAATCTGATCTCTGCTGAAGGCTTGATAAAACTGCAAAATGAATATAACCACCTCTGGAAAGTGGAACGCCCTAAGGTTGTGCAGGGGGTTGCTGACGCCGCTGCTGAGGGTGACCGTTCGGAGAATGCAGAATACATCTATGGTAAAAAGAGGCTGCACGAGATTGACCGCAAATTGAGACACCTGGGTTCTCGCCTCAAGGTGCTGAAAGTGGCCGTTCCTCCTTCAAAACCAACAATGGTTTCATTCGGATGTTGGGTCACGTACACAGAGGAGACAGGAGATGAACGCTGTTATCAACTGGTCGGCCCTGAGGAGATAGATGTCAGCATCGGCAGGATCAGTATCGATTCACCTATTGGCCAGGCGCTGTTGCACAAAAAGCTTGATGATGAAGTAATTTTTCATAAGCCTAACGGCAAGATAACGGTTTATATTACCGGGATATACTCTACCAGGCCGTAATTGTTCATCTCCTCATGACGTTTATTGAGGGAGACTATCACCTTTGTTCGGGCAGGCTTTCGAAATAAACAGGGTATGTCTTAGACCCAATATGCCTTTACTCCCTTGGCAATCATTTCATTAAAAATCCCCTGGGCCTCAAGCCTTTCATAGATCTTTCCCGGGTCACTCAATGTCAGATAATGATCGCAGTCCTCGTTGGGGCAGCCTGCCCTTACCCATTTGAATACCCTTGCTGCCCTGTGCACGGAGGGGCGTATGTCCGACCAGAAGATATCGCTCTTGCATTTCTCGCACTTGAAGTAATAAACAGCGTTTTCATTTTCTTTGCATTTCTTCATTCGAACTCATCAAAACCTCCATATGCCAACTTATTGAAAACTATACTACCATCATAATCACGACATCAGCTCGGTCAATAGCTTTGCTGATAAAGATCCAATCACAAGTCTGAGGTTAAGATGTTTGTCTTTCTGATTCTTGCTTTTCAAACTCTGCCCCGCACTTCCTGCACTTGGCTATGTCAGGGTAGTTGAGGCTTCCACAGTCCGAGCAGACATAGATGGTTCCGGTGCCGCTGCCGGAAATGGTCCCGGTATAGGGAAGACCGTTAGCGGCCTTCAGGAGTCTGATGATCTCGGACAGGGCGCCAAAGATGACAAAGAGGATGAGGCCGGCCATTAAAATGGCTATGCCGACTGCCAGCAGGGAGAGCTTGCCAATGGCAAGGCCCGCGATGATGCACGCCAGGACACCGACAATGCCGGACACAAGGCACAGGCGGGATAACACGCTCAAGCCGGCCTCTTTGCCCTGTATGTCTTTATATTCCTGCCGGAGGATCCTGGCCTTTGGGACAGGGGCTTCATTGGAAACGGTATTATCTTCAGGACTCATATTTCTCACCTCTTAGGACTGTCCGCAGTACGTTAAAGACAGATGCTACTCCCGCTCATCCACCACCATGGAGCTGCCTTTGAATGCCGAAGAAGGGACGATCCTCACGCCTATACGCACGCTGGTGCCCGTATGGAGCGCCTTTTCGAGATTCTCCATAAAGGCCTTCTGCGCCCTCATTTCATCGAAGAACAGCTTCTCTCCCACCTCAAGCAGGACATCGGCCCGCTCAAAAGGGCCTTCCCGGTATATGCGGACCTGGCTCCTGGTCTCCACCCCTTCGGCCTTGAGGATCTGGAGGATCCGCCCGGGAGATACGCTGACACCCTTGATCTTGATGGTGTCATCCAGCCTGCCGTAAAAGTCCTCGAGCCTCATATGGGTTCTGCCGCAGGGGCACACCCCTTGTTTTATCATGGTGATGTCGCCGGTGCGGTAGCGGATCAGGGGGAAGGCCTCGCGCATGAGGGTTGTTATCACGAGCTCGCCTTTTTTGTCCGGGCCCAGCACCTCGCCGGTATCCGGGTCTACGACCTCGGCAATGAAGAAGTCCTCATACACGTGCATGCCCGTCATGCGCGCTGCACTCACCTGCTATGCCCGGCCCCATGACCACGCTGGACCCATAGCTGTTGAACACCTCCACGCCAAGGCCCTGCTCGATCTTGGCCCTCACCGCCGGGCTCAACCGGTCAGCGCCCAGGATGGCCCGCCTGAGGCGGAGTGTCTTGGGGTTGATGTTCATCTGGTTGATCCTGTCCAGCAGGATAAGCGCATAACCCGGGGTACAGGCTATGACGGTGGTGAGATAGTCGTGCATGATCATGACCTGCTCTGCGGTATTGCCGATGTCGGCGGGGATGACGGATGCGCCGATAAGCTCGGCTGCGGCGTGGAAGCCGAACCCGCCGGTCATGAGGCCGTAGCGGAAGGCGATCTGGATCACGTCGTCCTTTGAGATGCCCGCCCCCACCAGGAACCTGGCCATGAGCCTGGCCCATGCCCTCAGGTCGCCTGCCGTATAGCCGGTGACGATGGGCTTGCGCGCCTGGCCGGAAGAGGTATGGATGCGCACTACCTCGCGCAGCGGCACGGCGAACATATCATAGGGATAGCCCTTCTCGATATCGGCCCTGGTGGTAAAGGGCAGGTTCTTGATGTCGGAAAGCGACTTCACGGCATCAGGCAGGATGCCTGCAGCATCAAGGGCCCTGCGGTAGTGGGCGACATTCAGATATGCCCTGTTCAGCGTGGACTGGAGTCGTTCGAGCTGAAAGACCTCCAGCTCGCTGCGCGGCATAGTCTCGTAGAGCGTTTCATGCATCATACTATCTCCCCTCCCAGATAGGCTTCCAAGACCCTGGGGTCTTTCCGGATCTCGCCCGGAAGCACCCGAGCAGAGCACCCGGCCTTCAGTCATGACCACAATGCGGTCGCAGATGTCCATGATGAGGTTCATGTCATGCTCGATGATTACAACAGTCAGGTCCAGCTCACCTTTAAGCCTCACGATGAGCTCGGAGATTTCCTGGGTCTCCTTGGGGTTCATGCCGGCCGCAGGTTCATCCAGGAATATGATGGCGGGCCTGGCGGCCAGGGCCCTGGCAATCTCCACCCTGCGCTGATTGCCGTAGGACAGGCTCACTGCGGCTTCATGGGCCAGATCCGCTATGCCGAGCCGGTCAAGCAGTGCGAGCGATTCTTCCATGAGCGTCTTCTCTTCTTTCCGCTTTCCCCATGTGCAGAGCATGCTGCGCCAGTAGCCTGCCTTGAGTGTGCTGTGCCCCCCCACCATGACATTTTCCAGCACGCTCATGTCACGGAATATCTCAAGGTTCTGAAAGGTCCTGGCCATGCCGAGCCTGACCCTGCGGTGAGGCATGAGCCTTGTGATGGCATGGCCGCTGAACTCTATGCGCCCGGTATCCGCATCAAACAGCCCGGTGAGCACGTTGAACAGGGTGGTCTTGCCCGCCCCGTTGGGACCGATGACACCGAGGATCTCGCCCTTGACCACATCAATGGACACATCGCTCAAGGCATGGATGCCCATGAAGCTCTTGGAGAGCGAGACCGCCTTGAGGATCATTCCCATACCTCCTGGTAGCCCTTGCCGAGGTATGCCCTCTGGATCTCATTGCTCTGGCCCAGTTCGTCGGATTGACCTTCCATGACGATACGGCCGGTCTCAATGACATATCCGCGGTGAGCCAGGTTCAGTGCCAGCCTGGCGTTCTGCTCCACAAGCAGGATGCTCATGCCTTCCTTGGTGTTCAAATGCCTGATCTGTTCATAGATCTGGCTCGTGACAATGGGGGCGAGCCCCATGGAAGGCTCATCCAGGAGCAGCACCTTGGGCCTGGCCATGAGCGCCCTGGCAATGGCCAGCATCTGCTGTTCGCCGCCCGAGAGTGTCCCTGCGAGCTGGCCTTCTCCTCTGCCCGAGGATGGGGAACAGGCGTTCCATATCCTCGATGTCGCTTTTTATCTTTGCCTTGTCCCTGCGGGTGTATGCGCCCAGCATCATGTTGTCCCGCACGCTCAGGCCCCTGAAAAGCCTCCTGCCCTCGGGCACATGCCCGATACCGTTTTTCAGGATGCGCTCCGGGCTCAACGATGTGATCTGCTCCCCTTCGAGGAGGATATCGCCGGATTGCTGCCTTCACGATCCCTGAAACGGCCCGCAGGATGGTGCTCTTGCCCGCGCCGTTGCCGCCTATGAGCGCCACGATCTCACCTGGCATCACATGCAGCGACACGCCCTTTACCGCGTGGATGTGTCCATAGTAGGTGTGCAGGTTCCTGAGCTGGAGCACTATTTCTTCCTCCCGAACATCTCGGTGATCTTGACCCTGCCCATGATGCCCTGGGGCCTGAAGACCATCATGACCACGAGCAGCGCCCCGTAGAAGATGTCCTGGTAATCGGCCAGGGGCCTAAGATTTCAGGCAGCAGAATAAGCAGCGTAGCCCCCAGAAGCGATCCGGTGATGCTCCCGATGCCGCCCAGGACCACCATGGAAAGGATCATGATGGAGGTATGCATGCCGAACGTCTGCGGGTTTATATAGGCCGTGTAATGGGCATACAGGCTTCCTGCAAGGCCCGCCCAGAAGGAGCTGGTGATGAAGGCCAGCGCCTTGTAATAAGAGATATTGATGCCCATGAACATGGCCACGACATCGTTATCCCGGATGGCGGCCCAGGCCCTGCCGATCTTGGACTGTTTGAGCGTGTAATGCTGACAGGATCATCACAACAAGGATAGCCGTTGTAAGGCCCAGGAACGCCGACTTGGAGTAGACCGGCTTGCCCCACAAGGTCACCGGCGGTATCCCCACCAGGCCGTCGGGCCCGCCGGTGATATCGAGGTTCATGAAGACCAGGCTGATGATGATGCCGAACCCGAGGGTGACAATGGCCAGGTAGTCGTCCTTTACCCGCAGCGCAGGCAGGGCAAGGCAAAGACCCAGAACGGAAGTAATGATGCCTGCGAGAAAAAACGCGCTCACAAAGCCGAGCCCCTTTATCATGAGAAGGCCGCTTACATATGCGCCGATGCCGAAGAATGCCGCATGCCCCAGCGACACAAGCCCGGCAAAGCCTACGATGATATTCAGGCTCAAGGCCAGGATCGCGTAGATGGCCACCATGATGAGCACATGAAGGATGTAGATGCTCATTTGCGCGACCCCATGATGCCCCGCGGCCGGATGATGAGCACGAGCACGAGCGCGATAAAGGCAAAGGCATCCTTGAAGTTCGACGAGATGTATGCAGCCCCGAGGTTCTCGGCAATGCCCAGCACGAGGCCGCCGATGATGGCCCCGGGGATGGACCCGACCCCGCCCAGGATCGCCGCGGAAAAGGCCTTCAGCCCGGGCAGCAGCCCCATGCTGGGCGAGGTGGCATTGTAGTAGACCGCCATGAGGATGCCCGCCACCCCGCTCAAGGCCGAGCCGAGGAGAAAGGTGATCACATAGGCACTGTTCACATTGATGCCGGAAAGCCTTGCCGCATCGCTGTCCATGGCAACGGCCATGATGGCCTTGCCGTGTTTGGTCATGTTGACGAAGAGCGACAGCATCACCATGAGACCGAAGGAGACGCCCGATGATGATGAGCTGCAGATCCGGTAATCTCGGCAGCGCCGAAAATGGTGTAGCTTGCCGGATTGAATTCATGGGGAAAGGACCGGTCATCGGGACCGAAGAGGAGCCGGGCCAGCGAGCTCAAAATATGGATGCGCCGATGGCGCTGATGAGCGGTATCAGGGGGTGCATGCCGCGCAGCGGCCTGAACGCGATCCGCTCCAGGAGAAACCCCACCAGGCATGCCGTGCCGATGCCCGCCAGCATCGCCAGGCCCAGGTCTCCGGTTGCAGCAAGAGTGAGTACGGCGCCGAAGGCGCCGAACATGTAGATCTCACCCTGGGCAAAATTGATGATGCCCAGGATGCCGAAAATCATGGTGTAGCCCAGGGCGACCAGCGCATACACGCTGCCCGCCACAAGGCCGTTTACAAGCTGCTGAATCAGCACATTACTGGACCTTTACGTATTTCCCGTTCACCACCTTGAAGAGATACACGCCCTGCTTGACCACATCGCCGTTCTTGTCGAAGCTGAGCTTTCCGGTAACGCCGTCAAAGTCCTTCACGCGTGTCCAGATAGCCCTTGATGCCGTCAGGGTATTGCCCTTTCTCGGCAATGGCCTTGGCCACCATCCTGGTCATGTCATAGGTGATGGCGGCAAACATGATGTTGTTGGTCTCTTGGCGGTTGGCCTTTACGATCTTGTAGTATTCGGCCTTGAACTTCTTGTTGGTAGGGGTGTTGTAGTCCTCGTTGTATTCGCTGGCATTCACATGGCCTTCTGCAGCCTTGCCTGCGAGCTCGATATATTTGGGGGCCATGTCGCCGTACACGCCCATGGAAACGGCATTGATGCCCATCTTGCGGGCCTGGGAAATGGCAGGCGCGGTCTCCTGGAGATAGCCGGGGATGAAGATGAGGTCAAACTGGTTCTGCTTGATCTTGGTGAGCTGGGCGGAAAAATCGCGGTCGCCGACCATGAAGCTCTCGGCAATGACAACAGGGATGCCCAGATCGCCGAAGAACTTGGTGAACAGATCGTTGCAGCCCTTGCCGTAGGGCTCATTGCTGTACAGGATGGCAACCTTTGTTGTCTTCATGTACGTCTTTGGCATATTTGGTCAAGGCCTCGGCCTGCTTGTCGATCCTGGTGCAGCCGCGGTAGAATATCGCCCGCATCGGAGATCTTCGGCGATGTGCCGTTGGGCGTGATGACAACGATCTTGTCTCGCTGCGGCAATGGGCGCCACGGCCAGGACCTCGCCGCTCATCATGGGGCCGATGACCACCTGGACCTTGTCCATGGAGATGAGCTTCTGGAATGCGCTCACCGAGGCCTGGGGGGAATCCTTGCTGTCTTCATAGATGACTATCAGGGGCTTGCCCTTGATGCCGCCTGCAGCATTGATCTCTTTGACGGCGATCTCGATGCCGCGCTTTGCCGGTAGGCCGTCGGATGCGCCGATGGAAAGCCGCAGGATGGCCCCGATCTTGATGTCCTCTGCCTCTGCCTCAGAGATACCCATGCACAGAACACACATGCACAATGCCCACACCAACAAAAACTTCTTCATCTTCTTCCTCCTTCTTTTAACTAGCAAAGTTATCCGTAAGAACCCAATAAATAATTCATGGGTGTTCTTATGTATTAAAGGTTGTAGACCTGCTCGCCCTTCAACACGGTGAACCCTGCCTTCAGCAGGGCCTCGATGGCCTGGTCGATGTTGTCGAACCGGAAGATGATTACCGCATTCTCGCCGCTGCGCTCGACAAAGGCATACATGTATTCAACATTGATGCCCTCCCTGGTGAGAAGGTCGAGGATGCTGTGAAGCCCGCCCGGCTTGTCCGGCACCTCTACGGCGATCACATGGGTCCGGCCCACGGCGAAACCGTTCTCGTTGAGCACCTTCTTGGCCTTGTTCACATCGTCCACGATGAGCCTCAAGATCCCGAAGTCGCTCGTGTCCGCCAGGGAGAGCGCCCGGATATTGATGCCCGCGTCCTTGAGCACCTTCGTTACGCCCGAGAGCCCGCCGGGTTTATTCTCCAAAAAGATCGATATCTGTTCCACCTTCATGACGAGACCTCCCCTTACATGGTTCTCTTGTCAATCACCCGCTGGGCCTTGCCTTCGAACCGCTGCAGAGATTTCGGCTCCACAAGCTTTACCTTGGCCGAGATACCGATATAATCCTTGATGTCCTTCGCGATGCGCCGCTCAAGATTCTGCAGCTGCCTTATCTCATCCGAAAAGATCTTTTCGCTCACCTCAACCTGGATCTCCAGGGTGTCCAGCGACCCTTCCCTGTCCAGGATGAGCTGATAGTGAGGCTCCAGACCTTCTATCTCCATGATTACACTCTCGATCTGGGACGGGAAAACATTCACCCCCCGGATGATGAACATGTCGTCGCTCCGGCCCGATACCCGCTCCATGCGCACAAAGGTCCTTCCGCAGCGGCATACCTCGGGCATGAGCCTTGAGATGTCCTTGGTCCGGTACCTGATTAACGGGAAGGCCTCTTTGGTAAGCGTGGTGAACACGATCTCGCCTTTCTGGCCATAGGGAAGGACCTCACCGGTTGACGGGTCGATGACCTCCACAATGAAGTTATCCTCAAAGATATGCAGACCGTTGCGGCCTTCGATACACTCCATGGCAACGCCCGGACCCATGATCTCGGACAGGCCGTAGATGTCGAGCGCCGTGATGTCGAGCCTGCCCTCTATCTCGCCGCGCATGCGCTCGCTCCAGGGCTCTGCGCCAAGGACCCCCACCCGGAGCCGCAGCGACTTCATGTCCACGCCCATCTCCTCGCCGGTCTCGGCAAGGAACAGAAGGTACGATGGCGTGCAGCATATGGCAGTGGGGCCGAAGTCCTGCAGGATCATGATCTGCTTCTTGGTGTTGCCGCCCGACATGGGAATGACGCTGGCGCCTAGCTTCTCGGCGCCGTAGTGCGCCCCAAGGCCGCCGGTGAACAGTCCGTAGCCATAGGCATTATGGATGATGTCGTTTTTCGTGAGACCTGCCGCTGCAAAGGAACGGGCCATGAGCTCGGCCCAGGTCTCGATGTCGCGCTTGGTGTAGGCGACGACAGTAGGCTTTCCCGTGGTGCCGGATGAGGCATGCAGCCTCACGATGTTGGTCATGGGCACGCTGAAGAGCCCGAAGGGATAGTTATCGCGCAGGTCCTGCTTATTGGAGAACGGCAGGCGGTTCAGGTCGGTCGAGGGTCCTGATGTCTTCCGGGGTGACGCCCGCCTCATCGAACTTCCTGCGGTAAAATCCCACGGTGTGGTAGACGCGCTCCACCACGTTCTTGAGGCGTTTCAACTGCAAAGAGTCCAGCACCTCCCGGGGCAATGTCTCGAATTCCTCATTGTAGATCATTCCTTAAAACCTCCTGGTAAGAAGATAATTCACTGGACTTTCAATAGCCTTCCCTGCTTGAAGCCTTCTATATTCTTAAGCCTGATCTTCTCGGGGAGCATATCGGTCAGGGTTTCTATCCAGAGCGACTCAGCAGGCTCGAGTAACGTTGAAAGCACACCCAGCAGGATAACGTTCACACCTCTGGCGTTGCCCAGCTCAGCCGCCAGGGCGCTGCCTTCAACGATACGGATATCACGAGCCTTTTCTTTCAGGATCGGGGTGATGTCCGGATATGGCTCCTTTCCAACAATGACCGTAGGCGGAGAGAGCCGGAACCTGTTGATGATCACGGTGGTATCAGATTTGATATACGGTCATATATCGTGCTGTCTCCAGCTCCTCAAATGACAGCAGGATGTCGCAGCTGCCATAGGGGATAAGGGGCGATGCAACATGCTTGGCAAATCGCACATGAGACATGACGCTCCCGCCTCGCTGGGCCATGCCGTGTATCTCGGACTTCTTCACATCCAGGCCATGGCGCATCATCACTTCGGTCAGTACATCAGAGGCAAGGATGATGCCCTGTCCTCCGACTCCGGTCATGAGCACATTCATTTTCCACCTCCGATGGCACTTACGCTGCAGAGGTCTGCGCATACATTACAACCCACACAAGCCTCGTTAATATGCGCCTTCTCGTCTTTGAATTCAAGAGCCGGACAACCCAGCGTAATGCACACCTTGCAGCCCGTGCACTTGCCGGCATCCACGTATAAAGGTATGCCCGGAACCCCCTTTGCCTTGAGCAGGACACACGGGGCCTTTGAGATGATGACCGAGGGACCGCTCGGAGGCCAGGGCCTCTTTTACGGTCTGCCTCGCCCCTTTGACATCGTAGGGGTTGATGGTCTTTACCCACTCGATACCGAGCGCCTTCACCAGGCCTTCAAGGTCTATCGTGGTGTTTTTCTGCCCCTCAATGGTGACGCCTGTACCCGGGTGGTTCTGTGCCCCGGTCATGGCCGTGGTCCGGTTGTCCAGGATCACGATCAATGCCGCGCCCCGGTTATACGCGAGGTTTAATAGACCCGTGATGCCGGAATGGTAGAAGGTGGAATCGCCTATGACCGCAGTGAGCTTTTCCTTGCCCGGTCCGAACACCTTTGACATGCCGTGGGCGTGGTTGATGCCTGCGCCCATGCACAGGCACGTGTCAATGGCATCCAGCGGCGGTAAAAAGCCCAGGGTGTAGCAGCCGATATCACCGGCGATGAATGTTTTATTCCGCCGCAGTGCCCATAACATGCTGCGGTGAGGGCAACCCGGGCACATGGAAGGCGGCCTTCCGGGCAGCGCTGGTTGGGCGGGCTTCACCACAGGCTCGCCTGAGATGGCGGCCTTGATGATGTCCGGGTTCAGCTCCCCGCACATGGATATACGGTCTTTGCCATGACAGGAAAGACCTAAGGCCTTTACCTGATCTTCCATAAAAGGATCCAGCTCTTCCACGACCCACAACTCTTTCACCTTGGAAGCGAAATCCTTAACCATCTCATCCGGGAAGGGGTACGGCATGCCGAGCTTCAGATAGGAGGCCTTGGGGAAGGCCTCTTTTGCATATTGATACGCCACCCCTGATGAGATGATTCCCAGCCCTGTGTCGGCAATCTCCATACGGTTCATGTCAGAGGTGTTGGACAGTTTCTTCAGGGCAAGGATGCGCTCTTCAATGACAGGGTGACGACGCCTGGCATTTGCAGGCAGCATGACCCACTCGGCCGGGTGCCGTTCCAGGCTGGGGATTTTTTGTGCCAAGGGCTCGGACAGCTCCACAATACCCATGGAGTGTGCGATCCGTGTGGTGGTGCGCACCATGACGGGAGTGCCGAATTCCTCGCTGATGGCAAAGGCCTCCCTTGTGAAATCCTTTGCCTCCTGCGAACTTGAAGGCTCAAGCATGGCGATCTTGGCAAACCTGGCATAATGCCGGTTGTCCTGCTCATTCTGGGAGGAGAACAACTCGGGGTCATCCGCGCTGATGAGCACTATACCACCTCGTATAAGGGTATATGGCAATGTCATGAGCGGGTCTGCCGCCACATTCACCCCTACATGCTTCATGACTGCCAATGCCCGTGCGCCTGTGTACGATGCACCCACAGCCACTTCCAGGGCAACCTTCTCGTTGGGCGCCCATTCGGAATGGATGTCTTTGTATTCTTTTGCCATTGTTTCAAGGATCTCGGTGCTGGGTGTGCCGGGATATGCTGCGGCAAAAGAAATACCTGCCTCATACGCACCCCGTGCCACCGCCTCATTGCCGCTGAGGATCTTCTTCATAGGTCATCCCTCTCCTGGCTCAAAATAAAAAAAGGCCATGGGTTTTGCCCATGGCCTTGTCTGTTAGCTTACCGGCAACCAGGCCTATGGGCAAACGCCCTTCCTAAAGTAAAAGCCGTAATAATAAGCCCGGGTTGCTGTCTTTTCGAACATCGCTTTGTATTTCCACGTACAGGGGCTCTCTGTCAAGAGGTTTTTCAAGACTGATCAAAAGGCTTGAGTAAAGAAATCACCATGGCCATGGAATTGTTTTTTAAAGTTAGAGCCGCCAAGTGTCATGTCCTGGTAAACAAGGCATAGCCATTGAGGGGAAATTTATCTCGTTGGCCCCTTTTTATCTTATCCCGGCAATGTGATTTTACTGCATTTTATGAAGATGCAACTCACTATGGGCTTGCATTTCAAGCAGAATTATGCTAAATGATAGTATTCCGATTAAAACAGCATGGAAGATGACACGATCGGATGCTCTATACAGTATCATTTTAATGTGATGACGGGAGGGATACCCAATGAAAAAAGCATCATGCCTGATTTTATTAATGGCCCTTTTTGTCAGTGCCTGCAGCACGAGCAATAACTCTGTTTCCCTTATACAGAATAAAGACTATCAGCATGCCCTCATGGAGATACTTCCCATTGCCGAGCAGGGAAATGCCCAAGCCCAGTATAACCTTGGACTCATGTATATCAATGCATGGGGGGTGTCTCAGGATTTTCTCAAGTCAGCCAGATGGTTCCAGAAGGCAGCGGAAAACGGTAACGTGGATGCCCAGTTCAATCTGGGAATCATGTATTATAAAGGCATGGGAGTTACACGCAACTATGCCGAAGCTGCCAAATGGTTCACCGAGGCCTCGGAACAGGGTTATGTAAAGGCGCAGAGCAATCTCGGATTCATGTATTACAGGGGTCTGGGCGTCAAGCAGGACTATGGAAAGGCTGAAAAGTGGTACCGCAAGGCTGCAAATCAAGGTGATGTGGAGGCCCAAAGGCGCCTGGGAAATATCTATTATCATGGAAAGGATATAGCCCAGGATCTGAAAGAGGCTGCTCGTTGGTACCGCAAGGCCGCGGATCAAGGCAATGTTGAATCACAGAGCATTCTCGGAGACATCTACAGTAACGGAGCGGGTGTAGCAAAAAACTATGCAGAGGCCATCAAGTGGTACTCCCTGGCTGCCATACAGGGGAATACCCATTCCCAGAGCAGCCTTGGGTTTATTTATCTCAACGGCGAGGGCGTGCATCAAAATTTTTCCGATGCCGCCTACTACTTCCGCATGGCTGCAGAGCAGGGTAATAACCTTTCACAGGGTTATGTCGGTTATTTCTATGACCACGGCCTGGGCGTGCCTCAGGACTATACTGAGGCAGCCAAGTGGTATCTCATGGCAGCCGAACAGGGTGATGCCGTCATTCAGTTCAACCTCGGCCTCCTGTACTCGAGCGGCAAGGGCGTCCAGCAAAACTACGAAGAGGCTGCCAAGTGGTTTCAGAAGTCTGCAGAGCAAGGTTACGACAAGGCTTTGTACAACTTAGGGCTTCTGTACAGCAACGGCAACGGGGTACCAAAGGATTATATGCAGGCCTATTTATGTTTCAAACTCGCAGCTGAACAAGGTATTGAGACTGCAAACACCTATCTCGAAACCATGGCACAACAGATGACGCCCGCCCAGATTGCGCAGGCGCAGGAAATGGCAAAGGCATGGAAGCAGCCGGCAAGCTCTGCGAATTGAGGAACTCAAAAACGTTCATTTATCGAGATCTATTGTATGTATTAAATATTTTTCTCTGGCCCTAGGTTCCCTTCCTGTGCCGGAAACGATACCTGAGATTTTTCAACAACCCATTTTTCAACAACCCATATTAATGATGGATTCCTTTGAAAGCATCCCCTATATGATTAATGCATGAACAGGATACTGATTCTCTTTGCACATCCACGTTATGAGAAGTCCCGGATCAACCGGTCCCTGCTGGCACAACTCGCAGGGTCAGAGGGTATCACCACCCATGACTTGTATGAGCTGTATCCGGATTTCAATATTGATGTGGAGCGCGAGAAAAGCCTGCTGCTGGAACATGACATCATCATCTGGCAGCACCCTTTCTACATGTACAGCGCACCGGCCATCATCAAGCAGTGGATCGACATGGTACTTGAATTCGGATGGGCGCATGGGGCAGGGGTTGACAATCTCAAGGGCAAGATCGCCTTCAATACCATCACCGCAGGCGGCACAAGGGAATCATATGACAGGGTCGGATTCAACCGCTATACCATGCAAGAGTTCCTCTATCCCTTTGAACAGACCGCCAGGCTCTGCAAGATGCATTACCTGCCCCCCTTTGCGGTACAGGGGACATACCGCCTAAGCAATGCAGAGCTCTCGGGGTACGCAGCATTGTATAAAGCCATGCTTACGTTCCTCTCCCATTGTGATTTTTCCGAAGACATGCATTTACACCCCTACCTCAATGACTGGTTCCTGGAAAAACAGGAGAAAAAGGGACCATGACCGCCGGCTTTCTTCCCCAGGCACTGGTCTACCTGACGGCTGCCATTATCTGCGTACCGGTTACCAAGCGTCTCGGCATGGGGTCGGTCCTGGGGTATCTCCTGGCAGGCATGCTCATAGGGCCGTATTTTCTCGGGTTCGTAGGCGCCGAAGGCCAGGACATCATGCACTTTGCCGAGTTCGGGGTAGTCATGATGCTCTTTCTCATCGGCCTTGAGCTTGAACCCTCCCACTTCTGGCCCATGCGAAGCCGCATCCTGGGCATGGGCACCGTGCAGGTCTCTGCCACGACACTGCCGGCAGCTGCAGGACTTATGCTTCTGGGCTTTTCATGGCAGGCAGCCCTTGCCTCAGGCCTTGCCATAGCAATGTCTTCAACAGCCATCGTTCTCCAGTCCATGAAGGAAAAGGGCCTGGGAGACACCAATGCAGGAAAGAGCTCTTTTTCCGTTCTCCTGTTTCAGGACATCACCGTGATACCTGTACTGGCTTTTCTTCCGCTGCTTGCAACCACTACCATACACAGCGATACAGGTCACTCCCTGCAGATGCTCGAAGGGTTGCCGGGCTGGCTCCAGGCAGCGGCGGTCCTGGGGGCAGTCTCGTTCGTGGTCCTTGCCGGACGCTTTATCATCGTTCCTTTCCTGAGACTCATGGCTCTCACCAACCTCAGGGAGCTTCTTACTGCTGGTGCCCTGCTCATCATTATCGCCACGGCCGGCCTCATGCAGCTGGTGGGCCTGAGCCCGGCCCTTGGCACCTTCCTGGCAGGGGTAGTCCTTGCCAACAGCGAGTTCAGACACGAACTTGAAAGCGACATCGAGCCTTTCAAGGGCCTTCTCCTGGGACTTTTTTTCATAGCAGTCGGCGCGTCCATCAATTTCAGGCTCATTGTGGATTCGCCGTTTCAGATCCTGTCCCTGGTCTTCCTCATCATTGCCTTGAAGACCATCATACTCATGGCAACCGGCAGGTTCTTCAAGCTCTCCTTTGACCAGAACCTCATCTTTGCCCTCGGGTTGTCCCAGGTGGGAGAATTCGCCTTTGTGCTCTTTGCCTTCATACACCAACTGGGCATCCTGTCTCCTCACTGGACAGACATTATGATGGCTGTAACCGCACTCAGCATGACCGTTACCCCTTTTCTGCTCTTCATCAATGAGCACTTCATCCTCCGTCATTTCGGTACCCTGGAGGTCCAGAAGATACAAGCAGCAGATGCCATCGATGTCCAGCATCCGGTCATCATTGCCGGGTTCGGCGATTTCGGCAGCACCATCGGCCGTTTCTTAAGGGCGAACGGCATCGAGGCAACGATCCTGGATAACGATTCCGACCGGGTAGACCTGCTGAGAAAAATGGGGTTCAAGGTTTTTTACGGTGATGCCACCAGGTTCGATATCCTCAAATCAGCAGGCGCTGAAGAAGCAAAGATACTCATTGCAGCAATCTCGGATCCGTCCACTCACCATGAGCTCATTGACCGGCTGCAGAAGCACTTTCCGGATTTAAAGCTCATGGTCAGGGTAAAGGACAGGGCCGAGGCCTATGATTTGATCGACCTTGGACTGGGTGATGTGTATCGTGAATCACTCGACACATCGGTAAGACTCGGAGTGGATGTACTCATAAAGCTTGGACACAGAAGGTACAGCGCAACCCGGGCAGGCCAGAACTTCTTAAAGAACGACGAGGCAGCTCTGACAAAACTGGCCCCGCACCGCCATGATGAAAAGTCATACATATTCAACGCCCGTGAGCAGATCCGCCTGCAGGAGCAGCTCCTGGCCGATGACCGCAACGCGAACCCGGCACTCAACGATCATGCCTGGGAGAACGACCGGTACATGGACGAGCAGGAAAAATAACCCGATAGAACGGGAAACTGTAGATACTCAAACCCTATCAGCCTGCCCGGGCCATTATTTCCCTGGAAAGTCCGGTGATTGATGTAAGCAGGATTCTAAAGGATCTGTACTCGATTAATAACGATTACCTTGTCTGAAAATAATAACCAGGATAGCCCAATGTACTATCGATGTTCATGTTTACACTAACCTGATGAGGACAAGACAAGAGAACGGCATCAGAGACACCATCCATTGCCCACAGGTATTCAGGTATCCACAGAGATGTCACGGCAGCCAAAATAATCAACACTCTCTTCATAACTAGCTTCCTCTTATGTGTATGTGGCCGTCAAAATCGTTCCCCTGAAATCTCATTGGGTAATAAAATGGACTATCAAAATAAAGTGATCATTTTCTATTAGTAGAGCAAAAAACATGCCCCACAATATTGATCATACTATTATAGTGTTATGAATTAATCATGGGAAGTTCACCGCTGAATAGTGGCAATAGTTTTCCCTTTCATGAGACAAATAATTGGAATTTTTCAGCAGGATCTCATTTACTACCTCTTTTATCCATTTATAATGATCCTTGACATGAACAGTCGAGTTCTTATAGCCTCCCAAATCCTGGAGAAGGATTGATCCGTATGAGCATGATTGAGGCATGGATCGCATTAGACCTCTTGCCGGCCATTGGCCCAAGAACAGCGCAGAGGCTCATTCAGATCTATGGGAAACCTGAAACCATCCTGGCCAAGCCGGTCTCTGAACTCAAAAACTTGAGTCTCCTGAATAAGGCACAGCTCGATTCCCTTGCAAACGGTCCTGATTATAAGCGGGTGAAGGAGGTGCTGTGCAAACTCGATTCCCTAGGAGCCTATGCCGTTTGCATGGATGACCCTGCCTATCCGCCACTACTGAAAGAGATCGATGATCCTCCGAGCGTGCTCTATATCAAGGGCAGCCTTGATGATTTACAACCCGCTGTAGCCATTGTGGGCACACGATATCCTTCCCATTATGGAAAGGATATGGCCTTCAGACTTGCGCAGAGCTTGAGTGTCCAGGGCATCTCCATTATATCGGGGCTTGCCCGCGGCATAGATGGGCAGGCGCACCTTGGTGCGTTGGATGGTATTGCCCAGACTGTTGCCGTGCTGGGCTGTGGCATTGATGTTATCTACCCCCCTGAACACGCTAAACTATTCGAGAGCATAACAGCCAAAGGCGCCGTCATTACGGAACTCCCTCCGGGAACCAGCCCTGACGCCAAGAATTTTCCCAGGCGGAACCGTATTATTTCAGGCCTGTGCCAGGGTGTGATTGTTGTAGAGGCGACCCTGAGGTCCGGGGCCATGATCACGTCGCGATATGCCCTTGAACAGGGCAAACTCATCATGGCTGTCCCGGGCAACGTTACGAATCCACGCTCACAGGGCACGCACCAACTAATCCGCCAGGGCGCGGTCCTTATCCGGGACGCAGATGACGTGCTGGCTGAGATTGCACCCCAGATTACGGGCCTACTCGATAAATGTAAACCGTCCTTGACAGGAACCGATGTTATTCTTACCCTGGTGGCTGCATCACCATTGAGTATCGATGATATCGCTATTCAACTCAATATAGATATTATGGAAGCAAGCCGAAGGGTCAGTATGCTCGAACTCACCGGGGCTGTAGAACGGATTGAAGGAAATAGATACGCATTAAGGAGCATGAATGGCTAAATCTCTGGTAATTGTAGAATCACCCGCTAAGGCAAGGACCATCAAGCGATACCTTGGAAAAGGCTTCGAGGTGGAGGCCACCATGGGTCACATCAAGGACCTGCCCAAAAACAAGATCAACATAGACATGGAGAACGGCTTTCTGCCGGCATACAAGGTGATACCGGCCAAGCGTGATGTAGTGAAGAAGATAAAAAGCCTGGCGGATAAGGCCGATAACGTCTATCTCGCATCCGACCCTGACCGCGAGGGCGAGGCTATTGCATGGCATGTTGCAGAAGAGATCAAGAAGCCCGATTCGGCTGTTTATCGCATCACCTTCCATGAAATTACCAAAAAGGCCATTGATGAAGCCCTGAAAAGCCCCAAGGAGCTGAACCACCAGCTCTATGATGCCCAGATGGCCAGAAGGTCCATGGACCGGATCGTGGGATACACCATGAGCCCGTTGTTGTGGAAGAATGTCAAGCGGGGCCTTTCCGGAGGCAGGGTGCAATCCGTAGCGCTTCGGCTCATATGCATGCGCCAGGAGGAGATCGAGTCCTTTGTTGCAAGGGAGTATTGGACCGTGGAGGCACTGCTCATGACACCTGCAGGCGATACCTTTATTGCCAAGGTAGTCATACCCAAGGAGATGCCGGATGACCGGAGCGCACTTGAGGTTCTTGAAAAGATCAATTCCGCCCCTGCCATCACCATCCAAAAGATAACACGGCAGGTGCGTACAAAGAATCCGCTCCCACCGTTTATCACATCGACCCTTCAGCAGGCGGCATCGTCGCGCCTGAGGTATTCAGCCAAAAAGACCATGATGCTCTCACAGCAGCTCTATGAGGGTCTGCCCATTGGAGGAGACGAAATAACAGGTCTCATCACCTATATGCGAACAGATTCCCCGGTCATCTCGGAAGAGGCTATAGGCGAGGTGAGGCAATTCATTCCCCAGACCTTCGGGAATCCTTATCTGCCGGAAAAGCCCAGGCGTTACAAGGCAAAGAAGTCCGCCCAGGAGGCCCACGAGGCCATCAGGCCCACGAGCCTTGCAAACACACCGGAATCCTTACGGCCATACCTGAATGACGACCAGTTCGCCATCTATGACCTTATCTGGAAGCGCTTCATTGCATCCCAGATGAACAGCGCCACCTTTGATCAGACAAGTGTGGATATCTCTGCGGGCGATGTGGGCCTGAGGTCAACTGGCTCGATCATGACCTTTGACGGCTTCCTGAAAATCTATGATACCAACGGCGATGAAGATGAAAGCAGGCTTCCCGATTCCTTCAAGGAAGGAGACACCCTCAGGCTACAGAAGGTGGATAAGGCGCAGCATTTCACTCAGCCTCCCCCACGCTATACCGAAGCCGGCCTCATAAAGGAGCTTGAAGACAAGGGTATCGGCAGGCCGAGCACCTATGCCCCCACCATCTCCACCATCGTTGACAGGGGTTATGTAAGAATGGAGGCACGTTCCTTTATACCCACGGAACTTGGAAGGGATGTGAACACCCTGCTGGTAAAACATTATCCCCATATCCTCGATATCGGCTTTACTGCAAAGATGGAAGACTCCCTGGACCTCATTGAGGATGGCCAGGAGGCTTATGCAAAGGTAATGTCCGACTTCTACAAAACCTATAATACCGAGCATGAAAGCGCGCTGGTGAACATGGAAAACCTCAAGGCAGAGCTGCGGCCGTCGGGTTTGATGTGCCAGGTCTGTGGTAAGGAGATGCTCATAAAGCTCGGTAAAAACGGTTATTTTCTCGGTTGCGCAGGCTACCCGGACTGTACCAGCACCCAGGAGTACACCCGCGACGAATCAGGAAATATCCGTGCCGCTGAGGCAATAAAGGCCGAAGAGACAGGGGAAGTCTGCGAGAAATGCGGCTCTCCCATGGTAATGAAACGCGGCAGGTTCGGACCGTTCATGGCCTGCAGCAACTACCCGGAATGCAAGAACACCAAGCGCATCACCTTGGCGCCTGAACCCACCGATCGTATATGCGACAAGTGCGGGTCACAGATGGTTATACGCCATGGCCGTTTCGGTCCTTTCCTGGCGTGTGGCTCATATCCCACATGTAAAAACATCATGCCCTACCCCCTGGGCGTCAAGTGCGCCATGCCCGGATGCAAGGGAGAGATTGTCCAACAACGCTCAAAGAAGGGAAAGTCGTTCTATTCCTGCTCCGAAAAGGAATGCAAATTCATCAGCTGGACCAAACCCGTAATCAAGGAATGCTCAGGCTGCAGTGCAGGCTTCCTCGTAAAGAAAGGGACCAAGCTGATCTGCCCGAACCCTGAGTGCACGTACAGCGAAGATGTCCTTTCCTAGGGCCCGTGTCATCGGAGGTGGGCTGGCCGGGGTTGAAGCGGCACATATTCTCGCCAAGGCAGGGGTGCACGTAGACCTGTTCGAGATGCGCCCGGCCAGGGCGACCCCTGCCCATAAGACAGACTTGCTGGCTGAGCTCGTGTGCAGCAATTCATTCAAGGGTATTGACCCCATGACCGCCCACGGCATTTTAAAGCGTGAAATGCAATCACTGGGCTCCATCATCCTTACTATTGCCGGCAAGACATGCGTCCCTGCAGGAAAGGCACTGGCCGTTGACCGCACAGCCTTCGCCTCGCAGATTACCGAATATATTACTGCTCAAAGCCTGATTACCCTTAGGCGTGAAGAAGTAAAAACCATTGAAAGAGATTGCCCCACCATCATTGCCACCGGGCCGCTGACCTCTGATGCGTTGGCCCGGGACCTTGCCTGTCTGACAGACAGCAGCCGGTTATTCTTCTATGATGCCATCTCTCCCATTATTGAGGCCGAGAGCATAGACATG
Source organism: uncultured delta proteobacterium (assembly GCA_963785235.1). Classification (GTDB taxonomy): domain Bacteria; phylum Desulfobacterota; class Desulfomonilia; order UBA1062; family UBA1062; genus MWEI01. Next base: position 169,583 of record CAWAUM010000010.1, read on the forward strand.
GGCCATGCATTTTTCGGGGCCAGGTGGTCTGATGACAATAGGGACTACCTCAACTGCCCCCTTGATGAGGATCAGTACCGGCTGTTTATGGAAGAGCTCCTGAAGGCGGACAAGGTGGGCTCCCATGAATTTGAGGATGCCAGGTTCTTCGAGGCATGCCTGCCCATAGAAGTGCTCGCTTCAAGAGGCACGGATGCCTTGCGTTTCGGACCTATGCGTCCGGTGGGCCTGAAAGACCCCTCAACCCTGAAAAGGCCCTATGCCGTAGTTCAGCTGCGCAAGGAAAATCTCCCGGGCAATGCCTACACCATGGTGGGTTTTCAGACCCGCCTTACCTACCCGGAGCAGAAGAGGATCATCGGCCTGATCCCGGCGCTTTCATCCGCCAGATACCTGCGGTATGGGAGCATCCACAGGAACACCTATCTGGACTCGCCTCGGGTTCTCGGATCAGATTTACGGCTGTTGGGCCTACCAAACACCTATCTTGCGGGCCAGATCATGGGGGTAGAAGGATATATGGAATCAGCAGCCACGGGTATCCTGGCCGGCATCTCCCTGCTCGGAAGAATCAAGGGTAAACCATTCCACCCCCCGGGTACCGAGACGGCCATGGGGGCACTGTTGCACTATATAACCGATTGCCGGATAAAGGTTTTCCAACCTATGAACATCAATTTCGGAATCATGGCCATACCTGATGTACCAAAAAACAGACGATCCGAGGCAAGGAGCGAAAGGGCATTCCTGGCATTCAGTCAATGGGAGAATTCTCTCGCAGACACTTTGGGCTGATCATTTTATGATCTTTAATTTTTATTGATGCTTCTTGACAGACACATCGATAATCATTACACTAAGACTGCCTGGACAATGGTCATTATCATATTTAACCGTGGTAAAACCCGCCAAAAGTTTTCCCCGGATTTTGATAATACCCCTTTTCCAGACATTAACACCAGTGGCTTAAACCCTCTTTCCCGGGGAGCAGGCCCAAAAGAACGGAGGATTGAATGGCTACAGGAACAGTGAAGTGGTTCAATGAGAAAAAGGGTTTTGGTTTCATCACACAAGATAGCGGCAGCGATGTTTTTGTCCACTATTCAGCAATCAAGGGAGATGGTTTTAAGACGCTTTCCGAGGGAGATAAGGTTACCTTCGAAGTAACCGACGGACCCAAAGGTCCGCAAGCATCAAACGTAATGAGGCTGTAATCTTCTTACCGGGGCAGGTCTCTCCTGCCCCGGTTCAATGATATTTCAGCGTACATTAAAAAACCTTGTAGTCCTTTTAGGGCGAGGTGCTCATGATGAAGGTTATTCAAGGTTTACATCCGCAGAGTCTCTGGCGCAACTTCTGGGAGATCTCTCAGATACCCCGCGAATCAGGCAACGAATCTAAGGTGTCTGAATATATCCTCTGCAAGGCCAAGACCCTGGGGATGGACTGCCGGTTAGATGAGACCCACAATGTCATTGTGAGAAAACCAGGCATCACGGGCTTCACCCCTATCGCCTTACAAGCGCATACGGATATGGTATGCGAAAAAGACCGGGATACCGAGCATGATTTCAACAACGATCCGATTCTTCTCGTGCGCGATGGATCCTGGATCAGGGCCGGCCACACTACGCTAGGGGCAGACAACGGCATCGGGGTGGCAGCCATGCTTGCGATTATGGAAGACCCGGCGCTGATCCACCCCCATCTTGATCTTCTCTTCACCGCAGAGGAAGAAACCGGCCTCACCGGGGCATACAATCTTTCCCGAGGATCATTTTCCGCCCCTGCCCTCATCAATCTTGATTCAGAGGAGGAGGGAACCTTCTACATCGGGTGCGCCGGAGGCATGGATACGGAGCTCATCCTTGAACCTGATTTCACGACAGTTCCTGAAAATACCGTCCCTGTGGGGGTAAAGATAACCGGACTCAGGGGCGGTCATTCAGGCGTTGATATTCACCAGGGGCTGGCAAATGCAATTAAGCTGCTCAACCGCTTCCTCCATGCCACCTATGAAGCATATGGATTTCACCTTGTATCCATCAGGGGGGGCAACAAGCATAACGCCATCCCTCGCGAGGCCGAAGCGGTAATTCATATTTCAAGACCCGACATTGACGCACTGAAGAGGGAAGCGGTTCATTGGAACAATATCTTCAGATCCGAGTTCAGTCTTATTGATGATGGGGTTACACTCACGCTTGAGGAGTTGGACCAAAGCACCCACAGAGTAATCGAACCCGAGGATACGGCAAAGATACTAAACCTCCTCCAGGCCATTCCCCATGGGCCCTTAAAGATCGACCCGAAGCTGGACAACACCGTGGTCACTTCAACAAATTTAGCGGTCTGTTCATTCAAACTCGACAATTTCGTGGTTACCACCAGCCAGAGGAGCATCACCCAGAGCGCGCTGCACGACATGGCCTCGCAAGTGGCCTCTGTGGGCGAGTTGGCAGGCTGCCGTGTCAATAAAGGCAATTCCTACCCTGCATGGAAGCCGGACCTTTCTTCTCCCCTTCTAAAGAAGTGCACAGGTCTCTATCATGAGCTCTTACACAAGGAGCCCATGGTGAAAATAATCCACGCCGGATTAGAGTGTGCAGTAATCGGTGAACGGATTAAAGGACTCGATATGATATCGTTCGGCCCCACCATCGAGCAGCCTCACTCACCCAATGAACGTGTGAATATTGATAGCGTGGAACGATTCTGGCATTATCTGCTGGCGCTGTTGAGGCAATTGGCGGGGAAGTGAACAGTTCTTGTTTTTTTTAACCTGTTGCTCGTCAATTACTGTTTTAAGAACCCTGTCTACACCTCGATACAGCTTTTTTGACTTGGCAAGAAAAATATATTCTGTAATATCTTACGTAAGACACAGGAGGGTTTTATGTATAAAATAGATCTGCTCAATAACATCTCAGAAAAGGGCTTAAGTCTGTTCACGGAAAAATATGAGTGCCGCGCCGATATTTCTGAACCGGACGGTATCCTGGTACGGAGCAAGGAAATGAAAGACATGAGCTTGCCCGGCAGCGTTAAAGCCATTGCCCGGGCCGGTGCCGGGGTCAACAATATCCCCATCGACAAATGTTCGGAAAAAGGCATAGTCGTTTTTAATACCCCGGGTGCAAACGCAAATGGGGTAAAGGAACTGGTCATCTTAGGCCTGTTACTGTCCTCACGGAAAGTGACGGAAGGAATCTCCTGGGCCAGAGGGCTGGTGGGTGAAGGCGACAAGGTGCCTGAACTTATCGAAAAGGGAAAATCCAAGTTCGGTGGAACGGAAATACTGGGCAAGAAGATGGGGGTAGTCGGACTGGGCGCGATTGGCATCATGGTGGCTAACGCCGCCGAATCGCTCGGCATGGAAGTGTGCGGATATGATCCGTATCTGTCCATTGACGCCGCATGGAGACTGTCTCGCAATATAAAGAGGTCGGCAAGCCTGGACCGCTTGTTGGCTGAGTGTGATTACATTTCGCTGCATGTCCCTCTTAACAAGGACACGAGGGGATTCATGAATGCCGAAAAATTTGCGGTCATGAACAACGGGGCAAAGCTCTTGAACTTCTCCCGAAGGGAACTGGTGAATTCAACTGATTTACAGAAAGCCATTACCGATGGTATCGTGAGCTGCTACGTGACAGATTTCCCCGATGAAGAACTTATAAAAATGGATAAGTGCATAGCCATCCCTCATCTGGGGGCGTCGACCGAAGAGTCTGAAGAAAACTGCGCTATTATGGCGGCTCTGCAGCTCATGGATTTCCTGGAGAATGGGAATATCAAGAATTCCGTCAACTTCCCGGAGTGTTTTCTCGACAGGTCGAGCAATCAGAGATTCACCATCTCCAACCAGAACTCGCCGGGCATGATTGAGAAAATCACACACCTGTTCGCCGATAACAAGATCAACATCGCCGACATGCTCAACAAAAGCAAAGGTAATATTGCCTATAATATTATTGATATCGATACCGATATTAACGACGATCTGATAAAAAAAATCGGATCCGTCGAAGGCGTAATCGGGGTCAGGGTACTTTAAAAAAAGCACCTTAAAAATTTTTACGTTTAAGCAAGAGTGCCCGGTGTAGATCAGCCGGACACTCTGCTTTTGAGATTGGCTCAGAGAATCTATATTGCTCATCACCCTTCTTTCCTCTCTTGTGGTTGACACCTCAAGAACCATTTGTTAAAAGTGCTCCGAACCTATAATTCCGGCTAAGGAGGGACCTTGAAGATATTGATAAGCGATAAGCTATCTGATAGGGGAGTTGAAATCCTTAAGAACGGTGGTTGTACGGTTGATGTGAAGACCGGCTTGAACCCCAAAGGGCTCATGGGAACCGCAGGCATGACACTCGGTGAGGCTGGCATTAACATCGCGCGGTTGTTCCTGGGCAGGGACCGCCAGGAAGGCACCGCCACTACTATTATTAGGGTTGGTGCCGAAGTACCGAAGAAGGTCATTGAGAAGATCAGAAAGGTGGGGAATGCCTTTTCCCCTCAAGAGGTCTTCATATAGGCCTATCTCCAAGGAGGATCCTTACACATGGCTAACATCGTGGTGGTAGGCACCCAGTGGGGTGATGAGGGAAAGGGTAAGATCGTTGATCTGCTCACCGAGAAGTCCGACCTTATCATAAGATTTCAAGGCGGCAATAATGCGGGTCATACCCTTGTAGTAGGCGATAAGAAGGTTGTTCTTCACCTGATCCCATCAGGAATCCTCCATCCCGGCAAGCTCTGCGTCATCGGTTCAGGTGTTGTCCTGGATCCGGAAACCCTCCTGGAAGAGATAAGCGCACTGATAAAAAAAGGGTATGATGTCTCACCTGCTACCGTTGCCATCAGTGACAGGGCCCATGTAATCATGCCATACCACAGGATCATTGATACCGCCCGGGACTGCACCCAGGGCATTGGCACCACAGGAAGGGGAATCGGACCTGCATATGAGGACAAGGCCAGGCGTCTTGGTATCAGGATCATAGACCTTGTTAACGAACCCTATCTAAAACAGAAGCTCGATGCCGCCTTTGAAGAAAAACAGGAGTACATCACCAAGATCCTCAAGCTCAAGGCTCTGGATAAAAACAGCATGTTTGACAAGCTTGCCCAGATGGGAGCCCAAATCAAACCCTTTGTGACTGATGTCCCGGTACTGCTTGACTCCAAGATGAGACAGGGTAAACACCTCCTCTTCGAAGGGGCGCAGGGCGCAAATCTGGACATGGATCACGGTACATATCCCTATGTCACATCGTCAAATACCGTTGCCGGACAGGCATGTGTCGGCACCGGCATAGGCCCCACAAAGATTACCTCCGTCCTTGGTATCTGCAAGGCATACACAACACGGGTCGGAGGAGGACCCTTACCCACCGAGCTGAGTGATGAGATAGGCGAGCGTCTTCGTGCCTTTGGCGGCGAATACGGCGCAACAACCGGCAGACCACGCCGCTGCGGCTGGCTTGACCTTGTGGCCCTGCGGCATTCCATACGGTTGAGTTCCATCTCTTATCTTGCCATTACCAAGCTCGACGTACTCTCGGGTTTCGAAACCATAAAGGTGGCAGTCGCATATAAGTCAAAGGGCACCATCCTGGAGAACATGCCTGCAAATCTTGATATGTATTCAGACCTTGAACTTGTCTTTGATGAACTGCCCGGGTGGGATGAACCATTGAGCACTATCAAATCCTTCGAAGACCTTCCGAAAAACTGCAAGGCCTACGTGGGATATATGGAAGACAAACTCGGAGTTAAGGCAGCCATCGTATCGGTGGGACCAAAACGTGAGGAAACCATTGTCCTGAAAAATATCTTCGAAAAGCCCTGACCGGGCCTTTAGGCTCTTACCCTCAGGAATGACCTTTCGAAGAACACGACGATGTGGTTGCGCATGTACCGCAGCCCCCTTTGCCGGATGCGGTTATTGACATCTTCTTTCTTACCTTAACGCTTTTACATGTGGGGCACGCAGGATTATCCTTTGCACTCATAGGCACAAGAACCTCGAAATCTTTACCGCATTTTTTGCATTCATACTCATATATGGGCATATCTCTACCTCAGGTCAGCTGTTGTGTTTCTTGATCCTTAGGTAGTTCTCCTGGTGTCCCTTGTCAAGTTATTAGAAAAATATGAGGTTGTCTGTCCTGACACTTCTTGGATTCAAACCAGCCAATGTTATCGGTGAAATAAAAAAGCTGAGGTGAAAATATGAACTCACCTCCTCTTCTTGTGGATAGTGTTTGTATTACAAGACTTTTTTGTGCAACACGACATAACGGTGCCCGGAGAAAAATCTGGAGAGTGGTATTGAGCGGAATACTTCAAATCCCATTTCCTGCGCTATTTGATTTATTTCAGATTCTTTCAGCGTCCATTTGGATCTTTTCCCATTGAATACCCTGCGTATCTCACGCCAGATATTCTTAATGGAATAGTAATCAAAATAGGTGAAAATAACCCATTGTCTGCTGATCCGCAGGAGTTCATGCACATAGGTGAGACGTTCAGAATATTCCCGGATGTGATGGCAGAGACGGATCGAGAGAACGAGGTCAAATGACTGATCAGCAAAAGGCATATAAAGTGCATTTGTACGTATATATGCATCTGCCTCCTTTAGAGAGGGATTTGCACGCTGGTTCTCCTGGGCAATCTTTAATAAAGGAAAGCTCCAATCAGCTTCAAAAACCCGTGGGGCATGTTTCCTCAATATAGGCATGAGCCTGCCGTAACCACAGGGAAGATCAAGAGCCGTGCTTATATGTGTCTTCGATGCAATCTCTGTGATCAATTTTTGTGCAACTCGGGTTTCATTCCAGTTACCTACACGTTCGGTCCATTTCCTCTCGAATTTTGTTGTGTAGCTTCTGGCTCCATTCTCACTGTTGTAATGGTTGAGTATCTCTTTATCCATAATGCAACACTACCATCCTATTTTTTTTTATCAAATAAATAAGTAACCAACGCAGTTGAATAACTGGCAACCTTAGAGAACCAGCCTAGTTTATCACTAGCTCTCATGAAATATATCAATCGCTGTCGCAGGTCTTCAGAGTATTTACCCAGCGGGTCCGGGAGATATGTTTTGAAAAAGAGATCAATGGCAGATTGATCTCTGAGGTGAATGAAACCACCAAGCACTGTAGACAAATCCTTCAATTGGCCCCAGTTTGCTAGAGGCCCGGACAGAAATCTTGCGTATGGCTGGTCAAGAAAGAGAATGCTGGGATTGCAAAGGTCTGGCTCATGAATAAGAATATTTCTTGTATTGGGTCGTAGCAGAAAGAATTTATTTGAATGCATCTGTCTGAAGTAGTAACCCAGCTTCTTCAAAATTTGGGCCACCGATTCATCGAAATGTGCTTCAGCAGATGTTTTTACCAGCCAGAAACGAAGGTCATTTGTATCCTTTGCCTTGGCCGTAATGATAAAACAGCTTTTAACTCCACCCACCCTGTCCCATCGAACACCCCATCCTGCAGCCTTTATGCAAGGGATATTCTGCTGCTCTAAATAACTAAAGGTGAGGTATTCCCGTTTTGCCTTGGGCATAATACCTATTGTCCTAATTCTGGACAGACCGGGGTATAAATAATGTTTGAAAAAGAAATCTTCATTCAGGGTGTTCCACAGACGTATCTGTGTACGTTTTTCATTCTTGATTGACATTCCTTGCTTTTCCACTAAATAGTCATACAGCACTGAGGTATCTGAGCAAGGGGATATCATGTCCAGGTAAGGTTTTCGAATGACCAATTTAAAGCCATTCCTGAAATCACCCGCTTCCCATTCATCTGAATATATAAATGATTTTGGCACAATGCATGTTTATACGTAATACTGAGATTAGGCAAGTCAGATCTGTGTCTGAAGGAGAAAGCACAATGAAAGAAAGACATCAATTTGCAGCACCCTGCGGGCTTTACTAAACATAACCTATCGTGTCAGATCAAATTCAATGCGCATTCAATGTTGTTTGATTATATACCGGTTATTACATCAGCCGTGCCCCTGTGCTATCGAGCTTACATCTTCAACAAACATCCGAATGTCTTCCTCCGTGGTGTCCCAGGAGCACATGAGCCTCACCCCGCCTTCCCCTATGAAGGTATAGAACCGCCAGCCCATGTCATGGAGCCCGTTGATCATGGTCAAAGGCATCTCCACAAAGACAGAGTTGGCCTCCACCGGGAACATGATACTCATTCCTCTGATCTTCCTGATCTCATCATGCAGGATCCGGGCGCATCGGTTTGCATGTTCGGCATTTTTCAGCCACACCCCATCACTCAAGAGCCCTATCCATGGGGCTGAAAGAAATCGCATCTTGCTGGCAAGCTGGCCTGCCTGCTTGCAGCGGTAATCGAACTCAGCAGCCAGCTGCCTGTCGAAAAAAACAACCGCCTCCCCTGCTGCAATGCCGTTTTTCACCCCACCGAAGCAGAGCACATCCACCCCTGCCTTCCAGGTGAGGTCCTTGGGGGCTACCTTCAGAGTTGCCAGGGCATTGGCAAGCCGGGCCCCATCCATATGGAGGCGCAATCCCAGGCGCTTCGCCAACTCGCCCAGGGCACGAAGCTCATCTACGCTATAGACCGTACCCACCTCGGTAGCCTGGGTGATGCTGATAACTTTTGGCTTGGGATAGTGAATATCCGTCCTCTTCAGTGCAACCTCTTCCAGCTCTTTGAGTGAAAGCTTGCCGCCGGGGCCGCCTGCCAGGAGGATCTTGGTCCCATTGGAAAAGAACTCGGGCGCGCCGCACTCATCGGTCTCGATGTGCGCAAGCCGCTGGCAAATGATGCTATGGTATGATTGGCACAAAGATGCCAAAGCAAGTGAATTTGCGGCAGTGCCATTGAAGACGAAGAACACGTCGCAATCCGTCTCGAAGAAGTCCCTCATCATGTTGCAGGCCCTGCTCGTGTATTCGTCTTCGCCATAAGGGATGCTGTGGGCTGCATTCGCACGGGAAAGGGCTTCAAAGGCCTCAGGACAGATACCCGAGTAATTATCGCTGGCAAATTGGCGTCTCATCCTTTCCATAAATCGGCCCCCTTCCCCCTTTTTATTTTGTGGCCAGGGATCTTACAAACTGCGCATATTGAGAGACGTGGCTCAGCGCCCTCAAGGCATTACCCAGATCGCTGAACACCGGTATGTCCCTTTCGAGAAAGACCTGCCGGGTCTCCCTGATAAGATCTGTTATATCAAGAGAATCGTTGCCCTGTTTGAACTCGGGCATTACAAGGATGATAGGCTTGCCGGTCGAGATCCATCGCATCCCTCATGGCAGTGCTGAGCTCCCTGTACGGGGCAATCTCCTTGACCGAGTCAACACCCAGCCCCATGGCAACAGCCTTGAAATGATGCAGGAGCTGGATGAGCACCTGGACATCAATGCGGGGGTCACTGCCGGCCAGCTTGAACACCTGCCGGTATGCATCAGGGCCCACAAAGGGATTGGCGGCATCAATGGGGTTTCTGGCACTGGACCCCGGCCTGGGGAGTGATTCAAGAATTTTCTCGCTCAAGGCATCATCAAATCTGGGCATGTCGATCCCATAGCGTTCAGCCAGATCACCGGCACTCACGCCCAGTGCCCCGCCGCCGCCTGCCACGCTGACGCCATGGTAATTCATTATGGGCAGCATGGAAAAGGCAAGGCAGGTCTGGGCAAGCTCCCACAGGTCACCCACCTGAATGGCGCCTGCCTGACGCAGCGCAGACTCCCAGATCACCTTGCTCCCGCCCATGGAGGCCGTGTGACTGGCAACGGCCCTGCCCCCTGCCTCTGACAGGCCGCCCTTATTGATGATCACGGGTTTTCGGGCCGTTACCTGCCTGAGGACCCTGAAGAACTCGCGTCCGTCCTTTACCCCTTCCATATACATGGCAATAACCTTGGTCTCCGGGTCGCGGCCCAGGTACTCCAGGAGCTCGGTCTCCCGCAGGTCGGCACCATTGCCGAAACTGATGACCTTGGAGAATTTCACCCCCATCCACTTGCCGATGTGTGCGAAATCTATGGACATGCCCCCGCTCTGGGAGATAAAGGCTACATTTCCGCTCTCCCGGGAGAGGTCCGGGCCGGGCAGCAGGGTAAGCCCGCTTGCCGGGCAGTAGATGCCGAAGCAGTTGGGACCGATCACGCGTATCCCTTTTGCTGCGATAGTGCGGACCTCATCTTCCAGTGCCTCGCCCACGGTTGTTCCGGACTCGGAAAACCCGGCAGAGAGGATCTCGGCGCCTGCAATACCAAAAGTCCTGCATTTTTCCAGGGTTTGCGGTACATGCTCCGCAGGAACGGCGATGATGGCAAAATCAACCGGGTACGGGATTTCATCAAGGCTCCTGTACAGCTCTCTGCCATTGATCCGGCCGCCATTGGGGTTTACCGGAAAGATCCCGCCGGCAAATCCTATGGCGGTAAGTGCGCTCATGATGCCGCTGCCGAAACCGGCTCCCTTTGGGGAGACACCTATGATGGCGATATTTGCGGGATGGAAGATACGATCAAACACATCGTCGTTGCGGGTTTGCTCAATTATGCTCTCCATGGTTACCCCTCGTTCTGAACATGATGATTAGTAAAAATAAGTTGATCTCATTCTTTCTGTTTCCTTCAGTTTTGTCAATGCAGACAGGATTGTAGCACAACCCCTTTACAGGTCGGTCCGGCAACATTATACTTGGAGGCAAATCAAAGTGAATGGCAGGGGACTATGCCCAAAGAAAATACCCATCTCAACTTTGCCTATGGGCTCCTTGAGGAATTCCAGGGCCACGATATTCTCAAAGATGTCTCTGAGAATATCCGGCACTATCTCCTGGGCTCCATCACCCCGGATACGTTCTATTATGGGAGCAGTGCATCCCTCAGGCGCATCTCGGAATCCTTCCACGGCAAAGACGGCAACCCGACCAACAAAACCATTGTGCAGGTGCTTGACAGTGCACGGGACAAGAAAGATATTTCGTTCATACTGGGATTTATCTCCCACTGCGCCCTGGACATCACCTTTCACCCGGTTATCTACTATCTTTCCGGCAACTACTATGATGAATCCCCCCAGAAAAGGGCCCGGGCCGTATACCTGCACCGCCACCTGGAGACCTGCCTCGACCTGGATATCAAAAATTCCATGCGCCTGCACAGACTCATCAGGGTAAAATACCTTGAGGGACTTGTCTTTGAAGAGATTATCTCTCAAACATTCAAGGTGCCGGTAATAAGCCTGAGGCATTCCCTGAGGAGACAGATTATTTTCAATGTGCTCTTTACCATCAATGCAATCTACCACCTTGCCAGGCTGGCCTCAAAGAGCGGCCTTTTTAAGGACGTCTCGCAACTGGGTCTCTTCTATGGCGATGCGGGACACGATGAGCAATTACCATCTATCTTAGAAGTTGCCGACCTTATTGATGGCCGCCAATGGACTACCACTATCAACGAGCTCTTTTCCAATGCACGCACCTTGGCTAAATCCATGATGGAAGCAGCCTATGGCTACTGGATGAAATCACTGACCCGCGATGAAATGCTTCGCGCAATACCCGGATTAAGCCTCGATACAGGCAGGCTCGGCGTGAGCGCCTCGAGTATCCGACACACAAGGGAGACAGCCGCCTGAAGGAGGGCTACTATCTTCATCCGGCTGACAGGTTTAAGATCAGAACTCCCACCAGTTCTTCTGGACGGTCGCATCGAATTTAAATGACAGCTTGAGCCTAGCCCGGAAGGCAATCACCTTTCCATTCTCCACCTTGAGGTCAAGCTTATCAACCTCGGCAATCCTCAAGTTTTTGAGACTCTTACAGGCGGTTTCCACAGCATTCTTTGCTGCATCCTCCCACGATTTTTCACTTGTCCCTATGAGTTCGATGACATTATAGATGCTCTCAGGCATGGCCTACCTCCTTGGTTTTTTTTGAACTCTTGCGGGATATTTCAACAAAACTGCTTACTGGCACCCTGATAAGGTGACACAATGACTGATAATCAACAAAATCCCTTTAAGGTCCAATAGTAATTGCAGTCATGGGAGAGTCAAGGAAGAACGTGGTTTCAGCAATTAGCATGAGGATAGAAATCAAGTTCAAGGATTATCTGATAATCGATCTCTCGTTCAATCGAGGGATAGTTGATCTCACAAGGTAAGAATTTCGTCGATGGTGAGGTCTTCCACCTGGAGCGGGTCGATCCCCTTTAACCTTGCAGAAAGCTCTTTGGCGGATATTTCTGAAAGTGGCAAGATGACCCTGTAATTGTGTTTCTCAAGCCAGATGAGAAACTGCCATGCATAACAATCACGGCAGTGGACCTTCTTTTTCGCCAGATAGGCCTCATTATCAAGCGGTTCCAGCACCTTGTGGTGGGGGCAAGCGATATCAATGCAGAATGTCCAGATTTGTATTTCTTCGTTGCCATGGTTTTCCTCATGTGAGTTTTATTGTTTGAAATACTATCACTTCTGCCGAACTTGGCAACATTTTCCTGAGTGCATATCATAATATGATGTTTTTTCAGTTAATTCTAAAGATGTTTTACACATTATTGCTTCGGATAATAAGTGGTTGACAAATGACGTTTCAAATATTTATTATTAGTTAATATTAACTATATTGAATATTTGATATTATGAATATTGGATCAATACTACGGCAGAAGAGAAAAGAACGAAAACTCATCTTGAAGACTGTGGCGGAAAAGGCCGGCATATCAGAGGGCTTTTTAAGCCAGGTGGAGAATGAGGTTAATTCACCATCGGTATATACACTTGTCAAGATCTGCAATGCCATAGGCATTGAGGCGGGTGATTTACTCAACCAGGCCAAGCAGATGGAAAGGTTGATAGTAATCCGCAAATCAGAGTGGAAAGATGTTGAGCTGCCGCACACTGGATTTATTACCCAGAGATTTTTCCCCCCCGAGAACAGGAATGTCATCGACAGCGCCGTATTGGTTTTGGAACCGGAAAGAGCATCCCTGCAAGGAAAAATATCAAGAACGGCCAAGAGGTGCTCTGCGTGTTGAAGGGCATGGTGGAACTTGTGCATACTGACCAGACCGTAACACTATCCGAGGGTGATTCCATACATTACTATTCCACCCCTGAGAAGGAGATGATCACAACAAAAGCAAAGGTCTCTCCGTCGTCTTTTGGGTTGGAACAATATGATATAGTTTTATTATTCTTAGCACCTTTTATTTATTTGAGCGTTTTTTTGAATCGGATGGTTTCTTGTCTGAAGAAACATCCATTGATGGGATAGGTTTCATAAAGTAATAAGCAGTGCGGATATACCTATAATTCCATGAGACAGGGGGGATTCCTATGATCAAATTCAGCGAGCAACAGTTAAAGGTGCCTAAGCTGATGAGGCCGGTCTACCTGGTGACGGCGGGGCAGTCGAAATTCGACAGGGCAATGCCTGACAAGCGGACCGAGGAGCTTTGTGTGGATGCATTGACCATGGCGGCGATCTCCTGAATATGTCGCCGGCTGAACTGAAAAGATATATCCACACCTGCTACTACGGTCATTTTGCCGACCATTTCGGCGACCAGCTGCTGGGCGAGGCGGTCATACACGACAGGCTGGGCCTGGATCCGCTGGGCAATATCGGCGTGAAGACCGGCGGTGCAACAGGCGGTTCCACCTCTGGGAGGCAATGAAGGCCGTGGCTTCAGGATATTCGGACTGCGTACTGGCCATGGGCTGGGAGAGGATGGACGAGGTCCCCACGGATGAGGGCAACTTCCTGATATCCTGCGCTGCTGACAAGGACTGGGAATCTCCTCTGGGGCACATCTATACCGGTTACTATGCCGTTATGGCCCAGAAATACTGGCAGGTTTTCGGCAAGGCGGAGGATTCCTTCCGAAGGACCCTGGCTGAGATAGCGGTGAAGCACCACGGCTATGCACGCTTCAATCCCTTTGCCCATGGCTCCTATGAAGATAACGGTTGATGATGTGCTGAAATCCCCGGTGGTGGCATACCCTTGCGGGCTCTGGACGCCTGCGTCATGAGCGTTGGCGCGGCATGTGCGATCATCTGCGACGAAGATACGGCGATGAAGCTGACGAAGAATTCGAAGCACAAACCTCTGCGAATCTGGGTGACGGCGGGTTCGCATACCCTGCGTCCTGCGACAGGCGCGATATGGAGATACCGCTGCTGCCCAACGAGACGGCGGACCAGTACAAGGATATCGGGAAAAGAATTTCCCGGTGGTGAGCGATATCCCGGTTTCACGGGATTCCTGGCGGCCCGAATGGCGGCATGGTACGCATACCGCATGACAGGCATCAAGGATCCCACGGAGGATCTGGATGTGATCGAGCTTCATGATGCATTCACCATCAGCGACGTGCAGACCTATGAGGATATCGGTATAAGACCCTATGGTGATGGGCGTGACTACGTCGAGTCCGGTGACTGCTATCATACCAACCCGAAGACAGGTAAACCGGGCAAGCTTCCGTCGAACCTATCCGGAGGACTTCTCGGATGCATGCACGCCGTGGGAGCCACGGGGATCATGCAGACTTCGAGATCGCCACCATCTCTGGAACCGCTGGGCCGAGATGCATGGCGATGAAAAGCTCTGGAAAAAATTCGACAGGAAGAAGCCTTCGGACTGGACCGACCTGCAGGTGAAAGGCGCCAAGAGGGCCCTGGCCATAAGCCATGCCGGTGTGGGTTCGCATGTGACGGCAACGATACTGATGGATCCGGATCATCTTATTGAAAAAAGACGCATAAAGGAGAAGATCTATGAGCATGTTCGGACAGGTTTATGTAAAGAAAAATCAATATAAGATAAAGGGTAATTTCCACCACCTGACGCCCAATATGCCTATAAGGAATGCCGACGACGGCTGGAAGCTCATGGGGGTGACGAATCCCAGGGATATGACCTACATCCATTCATACGGCGGTGAGGCGATATTCTTTGAATCGCTCTCCCAGGGAAAACTGATGGCCACGAGATGCGACAACCCGAAATGCGAGTCCAAGGGCTCGATTTATCAGCCTTTCAGGATCACTGCCCCGATTGTCTGGGAAAGAAGACGGTCATAGATATGACCGACATCGCGCAAGAAGACGGCGAAGATCCACACATTCATGGTGTGCGAGAGATCAGGGGCCTTCAACCTGCTCGATAAGCCTATCAAATTCATCAACATCGAATTCGACGGCGTATGCACGATTCTGATGAGCTATCTTGTCAATGGGCGAACCGAAGATAGGGATGAAGGTGGTGCCCATATTCAAGAAGATCGAACCCGACCTACACGATCCTGGATCTTGCCTGGGTGCCCGAAGGTACGAAGGCGGACGCTCTGCCGCAAGGATTTTCATTTTAAGACGATTCACTATATGCGGATGATGATGAGTTTGACTAATTTCTCTCATGACTTGGAGGAAGCTATGTATGACTTTGGTTTAACAGATGAACAAAAGCTTCTCCGTCAAAACATCAGGGAGTTTGCCGAGAATGAAATAGCGCCGGTGGCCAGCAGCTTGACGAGACGGAAACATTTTCAATCGACTTACCAAGAAGATGGCCGGCATGGGGCTTTTCGGATCGTGGTTCCCGAGGAGTACGGCGGAGCCGAAATGGATTATCTGTCATACATAATCGCCGTAGAGGAGATAGCCCGCATCGACGGCTCCCAGGCGCACGGTTGCGCCGCAAATTCGCTGGGCATCGGGCCCATATACTACTTCGGAACGAGAAGCAGAAGCAGGAATGGCTGCCCAGGCTGTGCAAGGGTGAGATTCTGGCGTCCTTCGGCCTCACGGAAGCCGAAGCCGGCTCCGATGCCGGGGCGAGCAAGACGACGGCCAGACTCGAGAACGGCCAGTGGGTGGTAAACGGCAGCAAGATCTTCATAACAAATTCAACGTCGGCACCTGGCAGGGATCTGTACGGTCCAGGCCATCACCGGCAAAAAGCCCGACGGCAAGAAGGAGGTTTCCTGCATACTGGTGCCCAACGGGACACCGGGATTCACAGCAAAGAAGATGACCGGGAAAGATGATGTGGAGATCCTCGGACACAGGGGAGCTGTACTTCGATGACTGCCGCGTCCCAGAGGAGAACCTGCTGGGCAAACAGGGCGACGGCTTTCACCAGATGCTTTCAACGCTGGACAACGGAAGGCTCGCCATCGCGGCCATGGGCCTGGGCGGGGCTCAGGGGGCATTTGAGCTGGCGCTCAAGTATGCAAAGACGCGCGAGCAGTTCGGCAAGCCCATATCTACCTTCCAGGTGAACGCCTTCAAGCTTGCCGATATGGACACCCAGATCGAGGCCGCGCAGGGACCTGCTCTACAAGGCCTGCAGACTGAAAGACGCTGGGCTGCCCTTCCGCAAGCTTGCCGCCATGGCGAAGCTCTACTGCTCCGAGATGATGGGCAGGGTGGTGGACGAGGCCGTCCAGATACACGGCGGCTACGGCCTCATGAAGGAATACAACATTGAGCGCTTCTTACCGGGATTACAAGCTGCTCACCATCGGTGAAGGAACATCGGAGATCCAGCGTATCGTCATCTCAAGGGAGATCGGCTGCTACTCATGAATAATGCGATACTCATAAGCTTGGAGGACTTGATTATAAGGACCATGAAATTATCGTTATAAGTCAGGCCTGCACCATTGAGAAACCGGCATCTTCAGAAGAGACCAAGGGAGTACTCGGGTGTCAACTATGCGCAAGGTAAAGATAGAGGGAAAAGATATTGAATTAAAGTCAGGGCAGAATGAATTATTCACCAATCCTGACTCGGATGCTGCCAGGGAATTTTTCAGGACGAAATCACGGGCGCTTGAAGCCGAAGCTCTCAACCGTGGAAGAAGTCGTGAGGACAATGGTCCATGACGGCGATTATATCGGCATAGGCGGGTTCGGCGCCAACAGGATACCCACGGCAATTCTTCATGAGATTGTAAGGCAGGGGAAAAACATCTGGGTCTTGCGGGTCATACCTCCACACATGACTTCCAGATCCTGGCTGCGGGTGAATGTTTTGACCGGTGTGATATCGCATATGTAATAGGCCTTGAGGCACGGGGACTGTCTCCCAATGCAAGGCGGTATATCGAAAGCGGCAAGGTGAAGATCACCGAATGGACCAACGCTACGCTTTCCTGGCGCATAAAAGCAGCCGCCATGGGGCTTTCCTTTCTGCCGGCGAGAAACCTGATGGGGACGGATACGTTCAAGTACAGCGCAGCCAAAGAGATACTCTGCCCGTTCACCGGACAAAAGTACGTTGCGCATCCGGCGCTGTATCCGGACTTTGCAGCCATCCATGTGCACGAGAGCGATATCTACGGCAACGCACACGTATATGGGGCCTCTGTCTCGGATCAGGATCTGGCAAAGGCCTCAAAGCGCGTTGTACTCACTACGGAGAAGATCATCCCGACTGAAAAGATCCGTCAAAATCCGGAAGCGACCTTTATTCCCTTCTGGTGTGTCGATGCCGTCATTGAGATTCCCTATGGAAGCTATCCGGGCAACATGCCGTATGAGTACTTCTCGGATGAGGAGCACCTGAGAGAGTGGCTCACTGTTGAAAAGAACCCGGATGAATTCAAGAAGTTCATTGATAAGCAGATATTCGGCACCAAGAATTTTTATGAATACCTCGATCTCAATGGCGGCATAGAAAAGATGAAGAAGCTCCGGGCCATAGAGCTCTTAATAGATAAAAAGTAGGGGTGCCAAGATGGCTGATTATAATCAGATTGAACTCATGATCTGTGTCGCAGCAAGAAATCTGGAGGACGGTTCTACGGTTGTTGTCGGCACAGGGGCCCCATGCGCTGCTGCAATGCTCGCCAGAAGACCCACTCGCCGAACATCTGCATACTGTTTGAGGCAGGAGGTGTAGCGCCGATCCTTCCAGCCATGCCGATTCGGTTGGGGACTCCCGTACGTTCCATAGGGCTATCATGGCGAGTTCAATGCCCGAAATCATGGAAACCTGCCAGCGCGGGATGGTCGATTACACATTTCTGGGCGGTGCCCAGATCGACATGTACGGGAACATCAATTCCACGATGATTGGCAAGGACCATTCCAGGCCCAAGGTAAGATTCCCGGGATCAGGAGGGGCGAATGACCTTGCCTCGCTCTGCTGGCGCACCATGATGATGACTGTGCAGGATGCAAAGCGTTTTACGAATGATATCGATTTCATCACATCTCCGGGATATCTCCAGGGCGGTAACTCGCGCTATGATGCCGGACTCCCGAAGGGAACAGGGCCTTACAGGATAATCACCCATATGGCGATCATGGGATTTGATGATGAGACCAAGAGGATGAAGGTCCTGTCCATAAACCCCGGATATACGAGAAAGGATGTTCAGGACAACTGCGGTTTTGAACTGCTGTGGGCGGATGACATCACGGAGACTGATCCTCCGCATAAATCAGAGCTTAGGCATATTGAGAGAAGAAGTTGACCCGAACAGGTATATAATAGGCAGATGAGTCAATGAGATCAAGCAGATCACTCGAAAAACTGGTTGCGCACCTCCATGGACAGCTTGTTGATAGTGGCTCTGTGCTCATCGAGTCACCCAAACACCTGCGTGACAATTCAACCGGTCGCATGCGAAGGCATGATGTCGTTCTGACAGTCACATCCGGATATCATACGTCTCTGGTTGCAATTGAATGCCGGGAGCGGAACCGGCCGGTTGGATTATCTCAGCTTGCGGCATTCGCTCGAAAGTGCGCCGCAACATCCATAGACAAATCAGCCATCGTCTCATCATGCGGTTTCACCAGAACAGCCCTTTGCAGGGCGAAGTCACTCGGTATACATTGTCTGTCTTTTGAGCAGGTTGATAGTTTTTCCTGGTTTCATTGTGAGATGAGCTTCTGTCAATTTCGAACAAAATATTCACATATAGATTTCGCCATTATCCCTGAGAAATGTTTTGCGAGAAAACCCACCTCATTCATGCTCATAAACGATGATGGCCAGACCGTCTCACCTGATGATTTACGTGACTACTTGTTTGCCGCTTTGATCCAACGACAGAGAGATCCCTCTGATCTTGCAGCCTGGAGACATAGTTGAACGCATAAGGGTGTTTCCAAGGAATCTCAGCATCATTGATACGGATACGGGTATCACCCGGAAAGTTCAGCAGATCAGTGTTGTCGCATACTGTAAGAGCGAAAAGATGGATCAGGTCTTTTATATTGCAGGAGCAAAAAGATACTACATCCAGTTCCCCTTATGTCCGCCCTTCCCAACTATTGAATGATCCCGGCTTCAGCGATGCGGTAATATTTATGCGTAAAAGTATAAATTAGATAAACGGGTACAATACGTTAACCCGGATTTTGCACTTGAACGTACCCGAAGTGATCATGAAATTGTTTTAAAATCTTGGTTTAACATTGCAATTTGGTTTCGAAGTATCAAGATGTTAATCTCTGATGAATCTACAAACATGGATTCAGGTTCCAGGATCCACTTAGGTGTCACATAGGGCAATTGAACCGGACTATATTCCTTCGGGTTAACTCATCATGCCGGACATCACCTGTACTACCGACCAGTTCGAACTTCTCCATGTGCAGAAGTTCTTCCGGCCCAGCATCAATATATGCCAGGGTCCTGCTGCCATCTCCAAGCCTCCCGACCACAGTCCCTGAGAGCGCCTTACCGGCACTGTCATGCCTGATGACATAGGCCTCAACCACCAGAGAACCTGATGCCCTTTCAATGGGCTTAGGCATGGCCTGTGCATCGATAAAGCGCTGCATGGGCGAATCATCCCGGTCCTCCCATGGATGCGCAGAAGGCGATCCTGCGTAGATGCCGACAGAGTGTTTTGTCAAATACCAACCATTCGCAGTAACCATGGCCTTGAGCGAACGGTCTTTTCTGATCAGATCTACCACCGTTGCGATGGCATGCATGGAATAGTTATTCCCAGGACCGCCGAAGAAGGACATACCCCCAGTAACGCTCAAGTCCCTTGGGTCACCCTCCAGAATGCCTACCTCTCTCCTGGCGATATCAAAAGCAGCTGGAAAGCAGCTATAGATGTCGAACACACCGATTTCCTCAAGGGTTATATCTGCCTGTTCAAGAGCGATGCGTGATGCATTGCGTATGGCCGGCGACTCGTGCAGGCACGGCCTGCGGGTGACATGCCAGATGTCATTGAGGTCCGCACCGCCAGTGGGATAGACCCATTTATCCTCGCTGATACCAAGGGACCGCGCAGAATCTTCAGTGGTCAGGATGAGCGCTGCAGACTGGTCCACATTGATATTGGCATTCATGCACTTGGTATACGGATATCCGATATACCGGTTATCCGGCGTGGGCGTGGCGATCTCCGCCGCAGTCAACAACCTTCTTGACCATGCAAACTGATTTTGGGATGCAATGCGGGAAAGCCGCTCAAAGGACTTGCCCATATACCTCAGGTGTTCTTCGGGCGACCTGCCATCTGATGCCCTCAACGATGTTTCAAACAACGGGTACATGAATGACGGGAGGATGAGGTCATATAACTCCTCTATCTCATCGATATCCGTTTGTATTCTCTCCGTCGATCCTCTCCGGCGGAGCGCTCTGTGGCCAGTCAAGCACGATATCCCCCTTCATGGCGCTCCGTATGGAATAGATGGCTTCGGCCCCGGTCATAAGCACTGCCTTGCATCTGCCTGAGGCCAGGTCCCTTGCTGCCTTGTTCACCATAAGCTGCGGTGTGTTGCCTCCCACAGGGAGATAAAATGCCTGAGCCGGATTGATGCCAAGCCTTGCCGAAAGCATGCCGGGTGCATCCCGGTAAGGCCACTGGAAGAGATTAATCACATACACACAATCGATAAGGTCTTTCAGCCTTGGTTCATCCGCATCGCACAGGGCATCATGGCTTGTCTTTGCCATGAGGCCCAGCGGGTCAAGGGGCTTTTCCGTTCCCTTGCGCTGAGTGTACTGGGCTGCGCCTATTATGACAGGGACAAAGGGCCTTCTCATATTCTTAGGGAGGATTTTTCACGACATATGCAAGGAATTGTATTTTCGGTTTTAGTCATACTCGCTGAGCCTCCCGGTGCAACGACATGTCAGAATTTTTTTAGAGCATCTTTCAGGAGCTTGCGTGCTTCATCAGAATACCAGCAATCGATGAACGCCTTTGCCTTCTTCTCTCCTGATATGAGAAAACGCTTTTCGACTTCTTCTGTCCGATTCTGTTTTATTAATGCAAATGCATTGAGAGGACAAGAACCTATGCCCTTTGCCTTCCTGAGGGCATGCTCTTCCACTTCACCGGTCGGTAAAACCTTGTCAACCAGGCCCATCTGAAGGGACTCCATAGGACCGTAGAACTCCCCGGTATCAGTTATCTCCTTTGCGATACGTGCCCCTACGATATCCCTCAGCACGCAGTCGGCAAGATATGGGACAGGGACCCGAAGCTTGATTTCATTGAGACCCATCAATCTTCTGTGGTCCCCCATAAATCGATAATCGCAGCACAGCACAAGGATACAGCCGCCTGCCACGGCATGCCCTGTAATGGCGGCAACCGTGGGCTTGGGAAATGTGTACAGGCTGAGGCATACCCTGTTGAACGCCTTGTAGAATAACTCGAAATCCTCCCTTGGATAATCAAACATCTTCTGGATGTCAAAGCCTATGGAAAAGAACTTGTCACTGCTGCTGCCAAGCACAAGTCCAAGTACATGCGGGTCCTGCCTTGTTCTCTTCAGGATTTCATCCAGCTCACCCACAAGCTTCAGATCCAGGGCATTTTTGATGTCCCGATTCAACCTGACTATTGCTACTGTGTCCTGATAATCTAAAGAAATCATACCCATATTTCACCCTGCCCTGCCTGCTATCCGCCATAGACTATAGGTCAAACTGCAAAAAATGATATAAGACATTATACGTTGTTCATGTGCTGTTTGATAGATTGAATTTCCGGTTTGAATATATATATAAGGATTCTCATGGCGTTCATACGGATGAAAGGTGTGGAAGGGTTAGTCTATGTCCCGCAGGATGATGGGGGCTTGAAAAAGCACCCATGCCAAGACTGCTACTTCTGCCAGTGGTGCAGCGATAACAGATGCGATCTGTGCCTTAAGGCAAAATCGTGTAAAAATACAGCCGGAGTGGTTGATATCATCACCCTTGATTCCATAAAACACCGTTGAGATGGCGGATGCTCTTCAAGGTGAAGCATATTTTTTTGAACCAGGGTGTTATGGAATACATCATTTGGACGATACACTATGTGAGCACATCATAGGAGAATCTGAATGAACTATAGGTCAGAGACAGTGATAAGTAATGCAATAAAAGAATTGTTTGAGATTATGACTGTATCAGCTGAAGAGAATGCCAAGAAAAAGATCAAAAAAAATCTTGATACTGTTTTCGTAAAAGAACAAATATCTGCATCGTGAAGTGACTTCCTCTCGTTTTTTCCACATCAGGTATTATAAACCCTGATGCCTCTTCTCCGTTTACATGCATACCGTACTGTATTATGATAACGTCTTGAGGTTAACCCGCAATGAATATTTCCGGAGAAACCCGACTGTGCCTCGTTATTGATGAAAACCAGTTGCACAATCTTTTTCTTATCCTGCAGTCCGGGTTCTTCCTGAAGATACAGGTGGGCTGCTCCCTGAAGACATTCCTCATGGAGGAGATCGGACTAAGCCCGGAGTTTATCGAAGACAAAATACAAACCATCTTTCTCGACGGTCAACCGGTGGATGACCTGGACTCTGCCATCGTCAAGGACGGTTCATCCCTGGCACTGTCTTCGGCCATGCCGGGACTTGTTGGGGCGGCCATGAGGCGGGGAGGCTTCTACGGTGCGCTGAGGTCATCCATAACCTACAAGGAAAAAGGGGGACCGGATATGGTTCATGAAGGCACTGTCCAGATAAAGCTCTATAACCTTCTCATGAAAGAACTGGGCGCCCTGTTTCTCATGAAAGGTATCTATTTATCTTCTTCAGATCTTGCAGGCTTCCTCTCTAATCAACCGGAATCTTTCTGGATGGCCTGCAAGGGTATTTCCCTGGACGATGAGCCCCTTTCCGTGGATGATCTCTTAAAAGGCAGTGGCCTATCACAGCATGAAACGACATACCTTACCGTTCGAACCAAAAACTAAAATAATGCAATAAAGAATCACCGCTGCAGGCAGCAAGGTATTTAAGACCTTGCAGTTTTGAATAGGCCATCCACAACAAGCTGCTTCGGAATTGACCCGACGTTATTAGAATCCTTCCATGCGGGCGATTATCTCGCACATGACCTCATCCGCACCTGCGCCGATGGACATGATGCGGGAATCCCTGAAATACCGCGAGATGAGTGTCTCGTTCATGAAGCCCATACCCCCGAACATCTGCAGGCATCCGACTGGCGACCTCGGAGATCAGCTGGCCGGCACAGGAGTTTCCCCATGGATATTTCCCGGGTGACATCGAGGCCTTGCATCTTCATGCGTACGATATGGTAGGTCAGCTGTTTCAGGCTTTCATTCCTGGTGAGCCAGCCCAGCCAGGCGGTGCCGCAGCACCTGCTTGGTGATGAGGGGTTTACCGAACACGATGCGCTGCCTGAGGTAGTCCACCGTCATGTCGATCATGTCCTGCACGCTCACGTAGGTGCCGGGCAGCACGGCGAACCGTTCGTGCTGGAACTGCTTCATCTGGTAGATGAATCCCTCTCCCTCAGTGCCGATGAGGTTTTCCGCCGGCACCTGGACGTTGTCGAAGAAGAGCTCTGCCGTATCGCTGCTCCTGCAGGCCCACCTTGTCGAGCTTCTTGCTCACGGAAAACCCGGGGAGATCGGTGGGCACCACGAAGAGACTGAAGGAATGATACCCCGGCTCATCCCCGGTACGCGCCAGGAGGGTGAGGAAATCCGCCTGGGTCCCGTTGGTGATGAATGTCTTGGAGCCGTTGAGGATATACGCTGTCGCCTTTCTTGACCGCCCGCGTCCTGAGGGCAGAGACATCGGAGCCGGCATCGGGCTCGGTGACCGCAATGGCCGATCACCAGGTCGCCCGCGATGGCTCGCCTTCAGGTATGTTTCTTTCAGGTACTCGCTCCCGAAGGCGGCAATGGCCGGTGTAGCCATGTTTGTCTGGACGGCGATGGCGGTGAAAACCCCCATGCCCTTGATATGCCCGATCTCCTCGAGCAGGACGGTCTCGTACCAGTAATCAAGCCCCTGGCCTCCGTACTTCGGGTATCATACCGGATGCCCAGGAATCCGAGATCTCCCATCTTCTTGAAGAGATCATGGAGCGGGACGGTCTTTTCCTCCCATTCGTCGATGATGGGGATTAATCTCCTTGTCGATGAATCGCTTGATCGGATCTCCCGGAACGCTCTCATGCGTCTCGTTGAAATACATGGTGCCCTCCTTTTTCAGGAACGGATTATCGATTCGGGCAGCTCAATAATTCGTGCCCTCAGGTACTCGCCAAGGGTCTTTGCTTGGGCATCCATGCGCAGGGATGCCGCCGCGCCTTCGCCCAGGATACCCCTGAGGTAGCATGAGTATAGCCTTCAATCTCTCTGGGACATCAATCCCTTACAGATTGCTGCACCTATCAGGCAGGCACTATGGATTCAGGCATCTCCACAAGGCGAGCCCGCAGATATTCGCCCAGGGTCTTTGCCTGGGGGTCCATGCGGAAAGAAGCTGCGGCGCCCTCCCCCAGGATACCCTTGATATAGAAGTTCACTGCCAGCAGATTGGGCAGTTCGTAACGGTCGATTTCATAGTCCTTCAGGTCTCTGAGCAGTTCCTTTAGTTGTTCGTGGTCAGAAACTTCTTAAGAAAGGCATAGGCTTCGGGTGTTTTTGCCCACACCCCAAGGTTGGCATTGCCCCCCTTGTCGCCCGAGCGGGTTGCAAACACCCGTCCGAATGGTACACGGCTAGTCTTGCCACCGGGTGCTGCAGGGACATCCATTGCGAGGGGCTTGGGTGCCAAGAACCCTTGAACAGGCTTCACGCACTCCACGGTGAATTCCTTGTTCTCCACTACTACCTTCTGGTGAATCCGGCTGTTGGAAACAAGTGCCGGCCAGTACACTATTGCCGGGCGTCCCCTTGGCAGGCGGCGCCGTACCGGTAAAGCCCGGGATATTGGCAAGGGCAAGCTCCACGATCTTGGACGAGATCTTGTCCACCTTTTTCTGGTCCGGGTCGAGGACAGTGATACGCAGATATGCGAAGGCCTCCTCATTTGTATCAGGGTTATCCTTGTTGGACCGGATAAGCTGGATCTCGGCCTTCAGAAACTGCCCTTTTCCCCCGATGGCATCGAAAAGTGCCTCTTCAAGGATGCGGGCCTTCTTATCGATGTCCAGTCCGGTAAGGATCACGGTCATGGAGTTACGATAGCCGCCCAAGGTGTTGATGCAGACCTTGGAGGTAGTGGTTGGCGGTTCCCCCTTGACGCCCTCCACCTGAACGCGGTCAGGACCTTGCCTGGGAGATCTTATGGTGTCGAAGCGGGCCACCATGTCAGGGGTCAGATAGCGTGGATCGCTGATCTCATAGAGGAGCTGAGCCTTGACCGTATCCACCGAAACGAGCCCGCCGGTTCCCGGATGCTTGGTGATGACGAACGAACCGTCATCATGGATCTCGGCAATGGGGAAGCCCACCTTCTTGAAGCTCGGGACCTCATCGATAAAGGAATAGTTGCCGCCGGTGGCCTGGGCCCCGCACTCGATGATGTGCCCGGCAGTTGTTGCGCCGGCAAGCCTGTCCCATTCATCGGGCTTCCAGCCGTGCCACCAGGCCGCGGGGCCGACAACAAGCGAGGCATCGGCAATGCGACCACCAACCACTATGTCTGCACCCTCTTCAAGGGCCTTTACGATTCCCCAGCACCCCAGGTAGGCATTTGCGGATATGACGATGGCCTTGGAGTCTTTCAGCGCGATGCCCTTGTCCAGGTGGGTTAAATCCTCACCGGATGCCTGGAGTTCAGCGAGGCGGGACATGAGATCATCCCCCTCGATATAGGCTATTTTCGGGTGCAGGCCCAGTTCGCCTGCGATGCGCATCAATTCGGCGGCCAGCCCCTTGGGATTCAGTCCGCCTGCATTCGATACCACACGGATTTTCTTATCAAGGCATTCACCCATGATCTGTTCCATCTGCCTTAAAAAGGTCGAGGCATAGCCGGCATTCGGATCCTTCATCTTGGTCCTGAAGAGGATAGCCATGGTCAGCTCTGCAAGGTAATCACCCGTGAGAAAATCAATGGGCCCGCCCTGCACCATCTCTCTGGCAGCACTCAATCGGTCGCCGAAGAATCCGCTGCAATTGGCTATTATGACCTTGTCCCTTTTATTGAAATCATTCACACCCATGGACATCCTCCTTCATTTCCCTTTAAAAACCGGCTGCCGCTTCTCGATAAACGCCGTAATGCCTTCCAGGGCGTCCTCGGTGGAGGCCACCTCGGCAATCTTTCCCGATAGGTAGTCCAGGGCATCTTCCAGCTCCATGTTTTCAGCTGCATGGAAGGCCTCCTTACCGATCTTCATGCCGATGGGGCTCTTGGCTGTGAGGCTTTTCAAGACTGCGTCAACTGCACTGTCCAGTTCCCCTGCAGGTACGACCCTTGTGATCAGGCCCATGGCAAGTGCATCGACAGCCTTGATCCTCTCTGCCAGCAGGATCATCTCCATGGCCTTTTTCCTCGGAATGTTCCGGAATATAAGGGCACCTATCATCATGGGCCACAGGCCGACATTGACCTCGGGCGTGCCGAACTGGGAGTCGTCGCTTGCGATCACCATGTCGCAGGCGAGCATGAAACCCATTCCCCCTGCCAGGCAAAAACCCTTTACGCGGGCAACAGTAGGCTTGGGAAAGGAGGTGAGTCGTTTCAGCAGCTGCGCATAACCGGCAAACACCTTCTTGCCTTCTGTGGATAAGCTGTCTCCCAACTGGGCCCCTGTGCAGAAGGCCTTGTCCCCGGCACCGGTGACCAGGAGGGCACGGACATCCGCATCTTTGTCTGCCCTGTCCAGATATTCAAGAAAAAGATGTATGGCCTCCGGGGTAATGGCGTTCCGTTGCTGCTCGCGGTTTATCGTGATACGGGCTACATTGTTTTCTACACTATAGAGAAGGTGTTCATCCGGCATGTGCACGTCCTCCCTCTGACGGGTCTCACTTATTTAAAAACCCTTTCTGAACAATATCATCATCTCACGAGTGAGATGATGATATTGTTCAGGCCAATTTTTTTCTACCCTCTATTCTACTTCCGTTCTTTCTTCTACGGCCTTTTCAATATCAACAAGGACCTGTCCGGGCATGACCTTTTCACCCTCGGCGACATTTACCTTCATCACCTTACCGGTAAATGGAGCCTGGAGTGTCGTCTCCATCTTCATGGCAGAAACAACCACGATACCCTGGCCCTTTTTCACTTCATCGCCTTCAGTTGTCATGATGCGCACCACCACCGATGGCATGGGTGGGGTGACCACCTGGGGCAGTTCCTTCAGCGACGACCTTTTCAGGCCGATTTGGGCCAGGGCATCGGCGTCCTGGACCAGATAGGTGATGCCGCACACATTGATGAGCTTGCCCTCCTGATTATCTGTAAGATAGGCGTTGATCCCGATGCCATCAACTTCGAGATGGATCTGGTTTGCTGATATGATGCGGAACCCCACCATGACATCCCTGCCATTGATCGTGGCTTTGATGATGTTATCGGTAAGGTCGGCATTGATGGGAAGTCCTGCCCGGCAATTCGTAAGGTATAGTTCATGTCATGTCTCCGTTCTGAGTCCTTGCTTGCACCTAGGGCCGGTAATTACCAAGGGTCATCCATGGCGAAAAGGTATCGGTATCTGCATGAGCAACAGTTGAAGGCCTCCTGCGGTTCGCCATCTCATCCACCAGGTATGCCAGGGCCACCAGGTCAGTGCCTTTGATGGATGGCAGCCAGTTCTCAAAATGGGTCTGGATAAAATCGGTGTAGGTCTCACCCCTGGCGAATGCATCCGATGACAGGATGTCCACGAGGAACGGGATGGGGGTCAATACACCCAAGATCACATAGTCCTTCAAGGCCCTGATCATGCGGCATATGCAATCTTGTCTGTTGCCCGCATGAACGATCAGCTTGGAAAGGATGGGGTCATACTCCATGGGCACCGTGTAACCCGAATATATGCCTGAGTCATTCCTGATGCCAGGCCCGTGCGGCTCCTTGACAAACTGGATCTTTCCCGAAGAAGGCATGAAGGCGTTCAAGGGGTCTTCCGCATAGATGCGGCACTCAATGGCATGGCCTTGCCCTCTGATATCCGACTGGGAGAGCCTTAAAAAGTTGCCTGCCGCGATCTCGATCTGCGCACGCACCAGGTCGATGCCCGTGATCATCTCGGTGATGGGGTGCTCCACCTGGAGGCGGGTGTTGACCTCGAGGAAATAGAAGCGGTTGTCCTGGTCAAGCAGGAACTCCACGGTCCCGGCATTCACATAGCCCGCAGCCTTTGCTGCAGCCACGGCAGCCTTGCCCATTTCGTCCCTGAGCTCAGGCGTCATGGCAGGAGACGGCGTCTCCTCGATGATCTTCTGGTGGCGGCGCTGGATGGAGCATTCCCGCTCAAGCAGATGGATCACATTCCCATGGGTATCGGCCAATACCTGGAATTCCACGTGCCGTGGCCTCTCAAGATACTTCTCCAGGTAGATATCACCGTTTCCGAAGGCGCTCCTGGCCTCCCTTGATGCTGATATACAGGCATCCTTGAACTCGGATTGAGTCCCAACTACCCTCATGCCCTTGCCGCCGCCGCCTGCTGCAGCCTTGATAAGGACCGGGTAGCCGATATTGCGGGCCTCTCGGGCAAGCACATCGACATCGGCCTCCGGCTGCATCATGCCGGGAATGACAGGTACACCGCTGTTCATCATGGTCCTGCGTGCCACAGTTTTGTCGCCAAGATCCCTGATGGCCTTTGCAGGAGGCCCGATGAAAACGAGCCCCTCCTGTGAGCATCGCAGAGCAAATTGGGCGTTCTCAGCCAGGAACCCGTAGCCCGGGTGGATGGCCTGTGCCCCTGTCTGCTTGGCTGCAGCAATGATCTTGTCCATATTGAGGTAACTCTCGGTCGGCTCCGAAGAACCCAGGCTGACGAGCCTGGTCGGCCTCAAGGACATGAAGTGCATCACGGTCCACTTCGGAATGGACGGCCACGGTCTGAATGCCCATCTCTCGGCATGTGGCTATGATTCGTACAGCTATCTCGCCCCGGTTTGCGATGAGTATCTTGTCAAACATCTGCGTTTTCCCCTGTGTTAGTGTTCTTTCTTTTATTGGCCTGTGCGTTTTCATCAACTTCGTCTTTTCGCGAAGTTGATGAAAACACACAGGAACAGTTTTCTGCCATCGTTGTACTGCCTCCAAATATACAGACCGACTGCAATCATTGTTCTCCATTTTGCCTGTGTATTTTGAATGACTTCCGAAAAGATGGAAGTCATTCAAAATACACAGGGGTATAATAGACTTCTTAAAAGTGCCTCTTTCTATGAAATACAATGCCTAAGTGTTTCAGAGGCCTGTGCGTTCTACCCTTAAAAAAACCCCTGCCTTCATCACCGCTCACATCCTGAAAATCCCGAAGCCCGTCACATCATCCCGGATCGGGGCATTCAATGCGGCAGAGATGGCAAGCCCGAGGACATTGCGCGTGTCTGCCGGGTCGAGGATTCCGTCGTCCCACAGGTTCGACGTGCTGTAGTACGCGTCACCCTGCATCTTGGCAGCCTCCACAATGGGCTTCCGGATGGCGTCCTCTTCTTCTGATGTCATGGGAGGAAGCCCTGCCTTGACGTTCTGGTCGTTCTTCAGGGTGATGAGCACCCCGGCTGCCTGCTCGCCACCCATGACCCCGATCTGTGCATTTGGCCACATCCACAGGAACCGCGGCGAATAGGCCCTGCCGCACATCCCGTAGTTGCCGGCACCGAATGATGCCCCAACAATGACCGTAAACTTGGGGACCGTGCAGGTGGAAACGGCATTCACCATCTTGTGCCCGTCCTTGGTGATGCCCTGCCGCTCATACTGCCTGCCGATGATGTAGCCGTTTATGTTCTGCAGGAACACCAGCGGTATCCCCCTGCGGTCGCAGAGCTGGATAAACTGGGTGGCCTTGAGTGCGCTGTCCGAAAACAATATGCCGTTATTCCCGAGTATCCCCACCGGGTATCCGTGGATAGAGGCGAACCCGCACACGAGCGTTGGCCCGTAGAGCTCCTTGAACTCCAGGAACTCGCTGGCATCCACCATGCGTGCAATGATCTCCCTGCAATCGTAAGGCACTCTTCAGGTCCCTGCTCACGATCCCGTAGATCTCTTTTGCATCATAGACCGGCGGTTTGGGATCGCGCATGGTGAGCCTGGCCTTCTCGTTCTTGGGCAGATTCTTTACAATCTTGCGCACAATGGAAACGGCATGGGCGTCGTCCTGGGCAAAATAGTCCGAAACACCCGACTCGATGCAGTGCACCTCGGCGCCGCCGAGCTGATCTGCGGTCACCTCTTCTCCCGTGGCAGCCTTGACAAGCGGCGGACCTCCCAGGAATATGGCGCCCGTGCCCTTCACGTGCACCACCTCGTCGGACATGGCGGGCACATACGCGCCCCCTGCCGTACACAACCCCATGACTGCGGTGATCTGAGGGATACCCATCTTGGAGATGACTGCCTGATTATAGAAAATCCTGCCGCCGTCATCGATGTCCGGAAAGATCTCCGACTGCATGGGCAGGTATGCCCCGGCAGAATCGAGCAGGTTGACCATGGGCAAACGGTTCTCCATGCAGATGGACTGGCAGCGCAGGTTCTTCTTGACCCCCATGGGGTAGACCGCCCCGCCCTTGATCATGGCGTCACTTGCGACCACCAGCACCTCATGGCCTTCCACTATGCCTATGCCTGTCACAAGCCCGGCAGCATGGACCCGGCCGTCGTACATGCCCCTGGCGGCCATTGGCGCAATCTCCAGAAACGGGGTGTTCCTGTCAAGGAGAAGGTCGAGCTTTTTGCGCACCGGCATTTTGCCCTGGGCAGCCAGACGGTCGATATCCTTGGCTGGACGCTCCTCCCTGGCCTTTTTCAGCTCGGCCTTGAGGTCCGCCACCAGTGCATCCATGGCCTCGTAGTTCTTCTTGTATTCCTCAGAGTTGGTATCGATTCTGGTCTCTATAACATCCATAATCTCGTCCTTATGTCTTTGATTGGTAGCTATTATTCTACTGATCCTGACCGCTCATATGACATATCTGTTTTTTAATCGGACCATTCAAATTCATCATCTGCCAGGTGGCAGATGATGAATTTGAATGGTTATATTTTCTCTCCCGTTACGACCTGCTCTACGCCTCGACAAACCTGTCCAGTTCCGCCTTTGCAATCAATGCCCTCTGCATCTCGGAGGTGCCTTCACAGATCTCTCCGAACTTGGCATCCCGGTAGATCCGTTCCATATCGCTACCTGCAAGGTACCCATGCCCGGCAAAGATCTGCATGCCCCAGTTTGCTATCTTGGTTGCGGCCTCGCTGGCAAAAAGCTTTGCACTCGCCGCCAGCACCTGTGCCCCGTGTTCCGAGGTGTTGAACGCCCAGGCGGCCCTCATTGCAAGCATTCTCCCCAGGTCGTTGTAGGCGAACATGTCCGCAAGCTTGAAACCCACATCCTGGTACATGCCGATGCGCCTGCCAAAGGCTGTCCTTGCCTTTGCATGGGCAGTTGAAATCTCCATGCAGGCCATACCAATTCCAACACACAGTGCCGCGATCCCCACCGTTCCCATGGTCAGTATGCGATCAAGTTGTTCACGGCCTTTTCCCGGTTCACTCCCCAAGACCCCTGATGCAGTACAATCACTCATGGCAACGGCAGCAATAGGAGCGCCCCGCAAACCCATAGTCTCGATGGGCTCCCCGATCATTAAGCCAACAGAATCTTTTTCAACAATAAAGATACCCATGCCACGCTCGGCGCCGGCATCTTTATCGTGATATGCAAGCACAAGCAGGACATCGGCTATGGGCGCGTTCACCACGATATCCTTTTTGCCGTTGATAACCCACTTGTCATCGACCTTGCGTGCGACTGCAGCGATACCCTCTGTGTCCGAACCGGCCTGTTCTTCAGAGTGCGCAAAGGCGCCCACTATTTCAGCGTTCAAAAGAGCTGGGAGATACCGAAGTTTCTGCTCGGATGTTCCGAACAACTTCAATGCTCCGGCACACAAAAAGGCGCTTGCACGTGCGCTCAGGTACGTGGCCGGGCAGGCCTTTGCCATCTCTTCACCCGCAAGATAGAGTGCGATAAGGTCCAGGCAGTCTCCGGTGTGCCCTGCCTCCAGAACGCCCCCATTGGCGAGCAGTTTCAGGTTCTCCTTCATATACGTGCATGCGTCCCTTCGGGAGGAACAATCGAGCATCTTCGCCCTGGGCGAAATTTCATTCCGGCAGAACACGGAGATGTCCTGCTGCAGTTTCACTTCCTGTGGAGAAAGCTGGTAATCCATTCGTTCACCCCCTGTCCTTTTACATCATCATGATACGGGACACGATCATGCGCATGATATCCGATGTTCCCCCGCCGATGGCCGCCAGTTTCGAATCGCGGAAATTCCTCTCCACCGGGTACTCGTGCATGAAGCCGTAGCCACCGAAGACCTGGACTGCTTCCGATGCCATCTCGAAGCCGCGATCGCCTGCATAAACTTTGCTTACAGCCGCCTGCAAGGGGTTGAGCATCTGGCCTTTGTCCTTGGCTGAGGCGACCCGGTAAATGGCGAGCCTTGCCGCCTCGATGAAGACCTTCATATCTGCTATCCGGTGTGAGATGGCCTGGAAGTTCCTGATAGGGCGGCCGAACTGGTGACGCTGGTTGGCATAGCGGGCACATGAATCAAGATTATTGAGTGCAGCGCCCAGCATGGGAGACAACAGCGTACAGCGGTCCCACTCTACACCGGACAGCGCAATGATCCAGCCCTTCCCTTCTCCTCCCAGCACATTCTCTTCAGGGACCTCACAATCTTCGAAAAACACCTCGGAGGTTGAAGAGCACTTGCATCCCATTTTGTGGAAGGGCTTGCTCGTAGATAATCCCGGGGTGCCCTTCTCCACGA
Organism: uncultured delta proteobacterium; assembly: GCA_963785235.1. Classification (GTDB taxonomy): domain Bacteria; phylum Desulfobacterota; class Desulfomonilia; order UBA1062; family UBA1062; genus MWEI01. The sequence goes on from CAWAUM010000010.1 coordinate 202,854, forward strand.
TAAAGGCCGTGATGCCTTCGTGTTTCTTCGACCGGTCCACATTGGCAAACACCACAAAGACATCCGCCACCGGGGCATTGGTGATGAAGGTCTTGGAGCCGTTGATCACATATCTGTCGTGCTTTTTCATTGCCGTAGTGGATATGGATGCGGCGTCCGACCCGGAACCAGGCTCGGTGAGGCCCATGCACCCGATCCACTCGCCGCTTACGAGCTTCGGTACATATTTTCTTTTCTGCTCATGGGTTCCGAAATCCAGGATATTATGGGCGCACAGATAGGTGTGAGCCCCCCACGCGAGCAGGCTACCGCCGTCAACACCCGCATGTCCCAGGGCCTCACCTGCCAGGCAGCAGGTGACGATGTCGGCCCCGGACCCACCCAGATCCTCAGGAATGGCCAGCCCCAAAATGCCGAAAGAGGCCAGTTTTCTCCAGATCTCGAAGCTGAACTCGCCCCTGAGGTCGGCCTCTTCGCATAGGGGGGCAATTTCGCCCTTTCCATAGCGATAGACGGAATCCCGGAACATCTTCTGTTCGTCGGTAAGATAAAAATCCATTGACAACCCCCCTTTGGATCAGCAGGGACATCTCATGAATGCATGCGGCGATACCTGTTTAAGAGAACTCTTGAAGCACGGGTTTTCATAAGATGCTTTTCAAGGAAACCGCGCAATCAATCAAAACCGCCCGCTGAACGTCTGCATGTTTTTCATGTGCAGTATTACTTGAAGTTTATTTACTACTATGAGTAGTATATTAACCATCGGTTAATATAGTTGTCAAGATCAATACATTTAATATTGCCTGCAATAAAGTTCTATCATACGGATATCCTCTATTTTCCTTGACAATCCTTTTCCCTGATGTGGTATATTTTACTCATAGTAGCAATATTACCTTTGGTTCATTATAATACTGCACCACGATGATTGAGAAAGAGGGAACTGATGCATAAACATCAAGAGGTCATAAAGGATAGGAAAAAGAGAGAAAAGGACCAGCGCATCCAGAGTATTCTTTTCGCAGCCAAAAAGGTCTTCTTCTCCAAAGGCTACCAGAGAACTACCATGGATGAAATAGCCTTTGAGGCCGAGATCAGCAAACCCACCATCTACCAGTACTTCAGGACAAAAGACGAGCTCTACTCGGCACTCATGCTCCCTTTCCTGGAGGAGTTCGGCTCCCATTTTGAAAAGATCGTGAAAAAGCTCGATGCAAGGCGCTATACAACCGGCAAGTCCATTGTAAAGGATATCTTCAAGGCCTTTCTCAAAAGCTATGAAGCCGCCCCCGATTCACTTCGGGTAGCCAACACCTTTTTTCAGCACGCCGACCTCATAAATGCACTTGGCCAGGACACCAGAGTTGAAATCAGCAGAAGAGGCAAATATGACTTTGAGCTTGCCAGGGGTATCCTGGAAAAGGGAATTGCCCTGGGCCTGATAAAAAAGATCAGTCCCTATGCCCTTTCAGACATCATCTGGGGGCTGCTGCTGGGCATCACCCAGGTCATGGACATGAAGGCAATGGGACATACTGATGCAAGCAAGTACCTCAAATCAACGCTCTCAGAGGCGGAGAAGCTCCTTGCGTGTGCAATAGTTCTTAAGTGAACTGAATCCTCAACGACAAGGCAAGCAGACAATACAAGCAAATGGGCGTCTTTCATCTGCAGGGTGGCTCCTATACAAGCAGCATACAAGACTGCGTCCACCTTAGAGCTTTTTGAACGGCCTCTGCCATAATTTACCTGGTTCGTCTGGGGCTGAATGTGAGGGCAAAGCGTGTCCCACCTGTGCGGTCAACATTGAACGTGCCCCCAAGCTGGTTCTCGCCGAGCATTCTTACGAGCATCAGCCCTATTGTCTTTGTCTTTGCCAGGTCCAAGTTTGTGGGTAATCCGATACCGTTGTCAGCCACGATAAGGCTATAGACAGACCCGTTCCATTCCATTGAAACAGAAAGCTCGCAAGAGTCTGAACCAGGGCGAGGATTATTTCCGGGGAAAGCATATTTGAGGACATTGGTAACCAACTCGTTTACAATCAGACCGCAGGCGATGGCAGCATCAAGCTCCAGCTCAACACCCTGTGCTGCCACGGTGTAGCGGAGAGTCCCCGGACCGTTATAGGACAATCGAAGATGGGTGATCAATGTCTTGAGATAATTCTGAAAGTCAATACGGGAAAGATTCTCAGATTGGTAAAGCTTCTCATGGATGAGCGCCATTGACTCAATTTTGCCACCCAACTCGGTCAGAATAGTTTTGGTTGCAGTATCGCCTATCTCTTGACGGTGAAGTCTTAGCAATGCGATGATGGAAGCAAAGTTATTCTTGACCCGGAGGTGTACCTCCCTCAGGAGGACTTCTTTTTCAGCCAGAGAGACCCGCAGCGAATCCTCCGCCCGCTTACGATCCGTTATGTCCAGAGCAGACATCCGGCAATACCGGCCCATACTTTCACCGGCATCCATGACCGACCCTTCCATATGGATATACCTTGGATTGTCTTTCTTGCGGGATAGCAGGACCTCGCAAGTTTCATTGGTGTTGCTCTCGTATACTTTTCTGAGAAACAAGAAGAAGTCAGTTTTGTCAGAAACGAAAAGATCGAACTGCCGGTTGATTAAACTCGAACGGTTCTCCCCCAGAAGGGCCGCGCCTGTGAGGTTGACTTCCCTGATAATACCTTCGTCTGTAAGGGTATAATAGCCCGCAGGGGCAAAGTCATAAAGATCGGAGTACTTTTCCAGACTCGCCTCGATCTCTGCACGTGCCTGCAAGAGTTCCTCGTTCTGCATCTCCAGCTCTATCTGATGCACCTGCAACTCATGGAGCAGCTGCCTCGCTAGTTCTGGCGAGATGTCGCCCTGATCGTTAGATTGTTTCTGCAATCGTTTCTCTGCTTGTTTACGAAGATCAGCTGAACGCTGCCCTAGTGAATCTTTTTTAGCCATCACCATCTCTCAGGGTTGTAGTGCCTATACATTCCCGGTCTTAGTGTATCCCCAAGTTATATGCAATGGATCTCTTGAGAACATATGTTTCAGAACTATATAATAAGAACAAATTTTAAAAAAACAAACTGAATCAGTTGTGTACCAACGTTGAATAATCAACGATCCGTAAGGTACCGGTAATACTACATGAAAGCTTCATCATGCCATTTAACGACCTGATTATTTTCCGGAGTTTCGATCATCTTTGCGCAGATAAATGTTATAAGGGACTGTTATAAGGGACGGGTTCATATTTGATAAGTTTGGGATTAGTTTATTGTGCACCCGCCCCCTATTGTTTCCTAAGGTGTGGTGGGAGTCTTATGGAAAGACCACACCGCCCCACCCTTCTCTACTTATACAAAAAATGAGCAAGGATTATTCAATCACCCTGAAAGTTTAATATGAACCCGTCCCCAATTTTTCCCCCAATTTTTCCCAATTTTTCCCGATTTTTTCGCGATTTTTTCATCGCGATTTTTTACGATTTTTTACTCTTCAGGTACGCCGACCGATAGTTGCCGCGGCTGTCCGATAAACGCAGTCACCATGAGCGCCCCTATGGAAATGGCAAAAAGGAGCGTCACTGCATTCGCATACGAGGCTGTTGCGTCGTATATCTTTCCCAGCAGCACAGAACCAACGGCCAGCCCGATAACCTGAAAAAGGCCGATGATCCCGATGAGCTTGCTGAAGTGCTCCACCCCGAACTTTTCTCCTATGAAAAGGGGCATCAGGGTGACGAACGAGCCCAGGGCAAGGCCATAGAACATCACGAAACCCCACACAAACCAGCTCATACCGGCAATCATCATGACAGACCCTAAACCCATGATGTGCAGCAGCCAGCTCACTAGCAGGAGGTGCTTCTTGGAAACCTTGTCTGAGAGATATCCGAACACTATCCTTCCCAGCACACTTACCCCCAGGGTTAAACTCCACATCATGTTTGCCTGGTCGACCCCATAGCTCCTGAACAGGGCAATGGCATGCATGGTCAGCCCCCCTAGGATAATGCTGAAAAGGGCCATGATCAGGCATGCCAGTTTAAAGGGCAGCGTCCTGAAGGCCTCTTTCACTGTGAAACCCTTATGTTTCTGCGATACGGATATCTCAGAAACCGAAGCGGCTATGCCGTCCGGCACCAAACCGAGCTCTTCGGGCCTGTTCCTGATCACGATAAGGATCACGGGCACCACTATTCCCAGGACGAGCCCTCCCAGCAGGCGGTATGTCCAGCGCCATCCATAGGCTTCATTCGCTACGCTGGCAATAAAGACCATGGCCATTCCGCCAAGCCCGATGCCGGTCATGATCATTCCCATGGCAGTGCCCCTGCGCCTGTCGAACCAGTGCGAGATGATCGTCTGGCTCGGTACCAGCCCGACGCTTGCCAGCCCTACAGCCATGATGATGTAGATGGCGTAATACTGCCACAAGGCCTGAATGAAGCTCGCCAGGATCAGCCCGGTACCTGTCACCAGGGCCCCGAATAGCTGTACCTTCTTGACGCCCAGGCGTGCCACTGCCATGCCGACTACCGGGCTCAAGAGCCCCACCAGGAGTGCGGCAATGGTGAAGCCCAGTGAGATCTGCGTTCTGCTCCAGCCTGTTGCCTGCTGGATGGGCTCGAGAAAGACTGAAACCGTGTAAAAACCCGAACACAGACCGACAAACAGAACTACGAAGGTTGCCGCGGCAATCTTCCATCCGTAAAACGATTCCACCCTGCTCTGCATCAAAAACCCCCTACTTTCACAGAATTTAAAACATCTTTTCTGAGCCAATTGCAAAACTCAAAAAAATGGTCAACCCCTCGAAAGCATGTGCCCAAATTTCTTAAAAAGACTGGATTCCCGCTTTCGCGGGAATGACAATCTTGGGCTTTTGCAATTGGCTTTTACTGTATAGAATAATTCACAGTACTTAGATTACAAGCTGGAGAAGCAGAGATGGTCCGAAAAAATTGAGACAAGTTCCCTAAGTCTTGAGCTATTCAGGTTCGCTTTGCTCAGCCCAACCTGCATCACCGGTCACTTTCCTGAGTGTTCTCGTGAAACTTTCCTGAAAATCACCCGCCTGCTCCATGTGCTCCAGGGCATAGTCCCGGTAGGTGGGGTCACCGGTTTTGAAATACCTCTGTCTTTCCTGAAGGGACTCTAACCAGGTGATCATCTGCAGGGTCTTGATCTCACAGAGATGGACAAGGGAGCGCTCCGGTGTGCGCATACCCCACCAGGCCCGATACAGATAGCGTACCACTTCCATGGAGGTGCGGGCTTCTTTCAGAATATTTTTTCCTCAGGCCTTTCAGTTCATCCTTTTTCCCGGGTATACGCCCTTACCAGTTCAAACTCATTGAATTCTTCTTCATATGCATTGTCTTCAGCCAGGAGGTCTTCCTCACTGTCCAGCAGCCAGCTGACGTATGTCCAGAAGCGCCTCAGGGCATCATGGTGCATCTCCGACTCAAGAGGGGAAAATTGCCCTTCCGTTATGGAACTCACATCGGACAGCAAAAGGGGTTCTCCCCCCTCACACAGATGGACTCTTGATTTCTCGATCCAGTAGCATGATGTCTGTATGGTCTTGTCTTTGTAGGTAATGCGGTATTCGGCCTTGGCAGCTGCGGGCATGATAAGCCAGATCAAAAGGATTGTTACAATCAGGTTGAGGGAGCATCCATTACTCTTCAAGGGAACAATCATCCTCTACGCAAGGTAAAAGTCAAGTCCGGTGAAGGAGCCACAGCAGGGCCTGTCTTGAGGTAATTACTGCCGCAGTTCTATGCCGAGATCCGTCTGGAGCGATTTTATGATTCCGCCCTGCCATTCATTGATCATGGCATCTTCCAAGGTGCGGACATCCGACTGGTAGGTGATGCGGATAGTAATGCCCTTCTTGCCTGCGGGCAGCTTCTCGCCGGTGTACAGGTCCACTGCGGCAACCTGCCGGATCTCGCCGATCCCTTTTGCCTGTATGGCCTTTACGATATCCGTGTATGCAATCCTATCATCCACAACCATGGAGAGGTCTCTCCAGGTGGATGGAAACTTCGGGATCTCCCTGAGTCCCGGCCACTTCTTCTCGAGTATGGCTTCCATGGACAATTCCAGGGCATAGATATCGCCCTCAATGTCGAGCATGGTGAGGATATCGCCATGCAGGCAGCCCATGGTGCCCATGGCCTGAAAATCCTTGAACACATCCGCCTGGTACCCGGCCTTGTAGAAGGGATGGTTCGAAGGCTTCAGCTCTATAGCGCCAAGCAGCTTCTCTGCGAGCCCCTTGATGTCGTAGAAATCCACTGCCCTGCCCTTTTCCGACCAGTGGCTATCAAAACGCTGGCCCGTCATGGCAATGCCGAGCCTCAGATATTCATCCGGCAGCTTTTGAGAGACATTGGGGAGGAAGCACTTGCCGATCTCAAAGATTGCAATGTCACGCACTGAGAGCTTCCTGTTGCGTTCGATGGCGCCTGCAAGCCCGGGCAGGAGAGACATGCGCATTACCTTCATCTCATCGGATATGGGGTTTAAAAGATCAAGGGTATCTGCTGCGAATATTACCTTCCAGCGGGGCGCAATAAAGGAATAGGTTACCACCTCGGTTAATCCGGTGGCGGCAAGGCCCAGCCTGAGATTGTAAATGCCATTGACCCCTGATGCCGCCTTGTCGGGTCTGTACGAGGGGAGTTCCGGCTCCACCTTGTCCATGCCGTAGACCCTTATGAACTCTTCCACCAGGTCGATCTCCCGGCCAAGGTCATGCCTGAAAACAGGCACTGATATTATCCAGCCTGCTTCGTCGCCCCTGACCTCACAGCCAAGCCCTGTGAAAATGCGCTCCACATCCGCAGCATTGATGCCGGTGATCCCGAGAACCTTTTCCAGATATGACTTTCTGAGTTTCACTTCTTTCTTTTCATAATTGAAATAATTCACGTCCATGACGCCCTTAAACACCTTGGCATCTGCAAACTGCGGCATGAGCCATGCAGCGCGGTCAGCGGCCTCAACCTGGATGGAAGGGTCAATGCCCCGCTCGAACCGGTAGGATGCCTCGGTGGAAAGGCCTAATCCCTTGGAGGTTCGCTGAATGCCTTTCGGGTCGAAAAAGGCGCTCTCCAAAACAACACTGCTCGTGGTGGACAGGACCTCGGAATTCTCCCCGCCCATAATGCCTGCAAGTGCCACAGGCTTTTGTCTGTCGCAGATGAGGAGGTCTTCGGCGCGCAGTGTCCTTTCAACCGAGTCCAGGGTGACGAAGACCTCGCCTTCTTTTGCCTTGCGAACCACAATTCCGTTACCGGCAACCAGGGTGGAATCAAAGGCGTGGAGAGGCTGGCCGTATTCCAGCATGACATAGTTGGTGATATCCACCACATTGCTGATGGCCCGAACCCCTGAGGTGAACAGGCGGTTGCGCATGGTAAAGGGGCTCTTCTTTATGACAATGCCGTTCATGAAACGTGCCGAGTAGCGCGGGCACCCTTCGGGTGAAAGGATGTCCACGGTCAGGACCGATTCCACGGGCGCATCTTCTTCCTTGATGGTGAATTCCGGCTTCTTGAGCTTCCGGCCGAAGAGCGCTGCAAGCTCGCGGGCAACGCCCACGACCGAAAGGCAGTCGCCCCTGTTGGGCGTGACGTTCACCTCAAGCACCCAGTCCTCAAGGTTTAAGGCATCAACAAGCACGTCACCCGGCTTGGTATCCACATCAAATTCCATGATGCCGGTATGGTCGTCGGTAAGCCCGAGCTCCCGCTCGGAGAGCAGTACGCCGAACGACTCAACGCCGCGGATCTTGGCCTTTTTCACGAGCATGCCCGGGCCCAGGTCGCATCCCACCGGCGCGAAGGCGCTCATCATGCCCGCCCTCGTGTTCGGGGCTCCGCATACCACCTGAAGGCTTTCCCTGCCGGTATCCACTGTGCAGACAAAGAGCTTGTCGGCATCCGGGTGTTTCCTGGCCTCAACGACACGGGCGCAGATGACCTCCTTCGGGACGCTCTGATGGGTGATGTCCTCCACCTCGGTGCCGCTCATGGTGAGTGCCGAGGCAGCCGTATATGCATCCACATCGATGTCGACGAATTCCTTGATCCAGTTGTAGCTGATCTTCATGACATGCCCTTTAAGCGAACTGGCTTAAAAACCTCAGATCAGAGTCATAGAAGAGCCTGATATCGTCAATGCTGTACTTGAGCATGGCAACACGCTCTACACCCAGGCCGAAGGCGAATCCCGTGACCTTTTCCGGGTCGATACCCACGAAACGGTACACCTCCGGGTCCACCATGCCGCAGCCCAATATCTCGAGCCATCCGGTATTTTTGCACACCCTGCACCCCTTGCCCTTGCAGATGATGCAGCCCATGTCCACCTCTGCGGACGGCTCGGTGAAGGGGAAGAACGATGCCCGGAAGCGTAGTGGGATATCCGGCCCGAACAGGGTGTGGATGAACTCGTAAAGCACGCCCTTTAAGTGCGCGAAGGTGATGCCCTCTTCCACCCAGAGACCCTCCACCTGGTGGAACATGGGGCTGTGGCTGACGTCGAAATCGCACCGGTAGACCTTCCCCGGTGCGATTATGCGCACCGGCAGGCCCTGTGACTCCATCACCCTGATCTGAACGGGAGAGGTATGGGTGCGCAGCAGCACGCCCTTGTTGAAATAGAAGGTGTCCTGCATGTCGCGGGCAGGGTGATTTTCAGGGATATTGAGCGCCTCGAAGTTGTGGTAGTCGTCCTCCACCTCGGGGCCGGATGCGATGGTAAATCCGAGGTTCCGGAAGATTTCCTCGAGCTCGCCCATGACCTGGTTGATGACGTGTATGGAGCCCCGCTTGAAGATCCGGCCCGGCAGCGTTACATCGATGCCTTCGACCGGCTTATCTGTGGCAAAGCTCAATGCCTTATCATCAAGGGCCTGCTCCATGAAGACCTTGAGCTGGTTTGAAAGGGCGCCCATGCGGGGTCGCTCATCAGGCCCAAGAGAACCCATTTGACGCAGAATGCCCGTGAGTCTGCCCTTCCGGCCCAGATACTGGATCCGTAACGGCTCGATCTCATCGGGCTTACTGATGTGTCCCAGGTCCTCTAAGAACGCCTTTTGAAGTTCTTCGAGCTGTGTTTCCATCTATGACCTGAGAAACAGATTCCAGGATACGGGTGAATCCCTTGGGATCGGTGATGGCAAGATCCGCTAGAACCTTCCTGTCAAGCTCTACACTGGCCTTCTTCAGGGCATTGATGAACCTGGAATACGTAAATCCGCGCGCCCTGACGGCTGCGCTGATTCGTGCAATCCACAGGCGTCTGAATTCCCTCTTGCGTTGGCGCCTGTCACGGTACGCATATGCAAGTCCTTTGTTGGCCGATTCCTGGGCTACCCTGACAAGGTTTCTTCTCCCACCGAAGTAGCCCTTGGTGAGCTTGTGAACCCTGACTCTCTTTCTCTTTCCTACAACACCACGTTTTACTCGCATGTCCCTTACACCTCTTACAGATACGGCAGCTGCTGCCTCACGCCGGCCACATTCGCAGAATGCACAAGTCCGGACTTCCGGAGATTCCTCTTCTGCTTGGTTGACTTACAGGAAAGGAGGTGCCTTTTATAGGCCTTGTTCCTCTTTATCTTCCCTGTGCCGGTCACTGAGAACCGCTTTGCTGCACTCCGATTTGTTTTCAGTTTCATCTTCCACTCCTCATATCTACTTCGGGGCCAGCATCATCACCATGGTCCGGCCTTCCGAGCGCGGCTCGCGTCTCGACAATGGCCTTATCCGCCAGATCGTCCCGCACCCTGATAAGCATCTCGAGTCCTTTGTCCATGTGTATGATCTCTCTGCCCCTGAACCGCATCACCACTTTTACCTTATTCTTTTCCTCCAGGAACCGCAGGATATGCTTTACCTTAAACAGGTAGTCATGCTCGTCGGTCTTGGGCCGGAACTTTATCTCCTTGATAACGATGACCGTCTGCTTCTTCCTGGCAACAGCCTCACGTTTCGACTGCTCGTACTTAAATTTGCCGTATTCCATGATACGGCAAACAGGGGGCGTTGCAGTGGGTGCCACCTCAACGAGATCCATGCCCTGTTCCTGAGCAGCTTGAAGGGCCGCAGGTACGGTCATGATTCCCAGTTGCTGTCCATCAGCAGAGATAATCCTGACACTATCAGCAACGATTCGCTCGTTAACCCTTATCCTGTCCTTCTCGTTCGGTCTGAAAAAGCCGTTCCTAGCTATGCGACCCTCCAGAAAATTTAGTTTAAGCGCTTTTCTAACCTAGCATGTATTTGTTGTCAATACGTTTAGATAACAGGGTCAAAGGACTTTACCAAAGAGATGAACTCATCGAGGGTAATTGTCTTCTGCTCGCCGGAGCGGTCCCGGATGTTTACGGTGCCATCAGCCACTTCGCGGTCGCCCACGATGACCATGTAGGGGACCTTCTGGAGGCGCGCCTCGCGTATCTTGAAGCCGATCTTCTCGTTGCGGAGATCAAGCTCTGTCCTGATATCCTTATTCTTCAGGATATCGGCGATTCCAGCGGCATAGTCGGCCTGTGCATCGGTGATGTTCATGACAACGGCCTGCACAGGCGACAGCCACACCGGGAAAGCGCCTGCAAAGTGCTCGATGAGCACGCCGATGAACCGCTCGATGGAGCCCAGGATAACCCGGTGGAGCATGACGGGCCGGTGCTTCTCGCCGTCCGAGCCGATATAGTGCGTGTCGAAACGCTCGGGCAGGTTGAAGTCGCACTGGATGGTGGCGCACTGCCATTGGCGGCCGATGGCGTCCTTGATCTTCACATCGATCTTGGGGCCGTAGAACGCCCCGTCCCCTTCATTGATGTCGTACGCAAGGCCCTTCTTGTTCAGCGAATCGATGAGCGCCTTTGTGGCCATCTCCCACATTTCGTCGCTGCCCATTGATTTCTCAGGCTTGGTGCTGATCTCCATGGTGTATTCGAAACCGAAAACGGCCATCACCTCTTCGACCATGTCCATGATCGAGGTGATCTCATCGATGAGCTGGTCAGGCCGGCAGAAGATGTGCGCATCGTCCTGGGTGAACTGGCGCGTGCGGAGCAGGCCGTGGATGACGCCGGACTTCTCATGCCTGGTGACATTGCCCAGCTCGAAATAGCGCAGAGGCAGGTCGCGGTAGCTCCTCACCTTGGATTTATAGATCATGATGTGGGACAGGCAGTTCATGGGCTTGATGCCGTAGAGCTGGCCGTCCACCTCGGTGAAATACATATTCTCTTTATAATTGTCCATGTGGCCTGAGGTTTCCCACATCTTGCCCCGCAGGATGGCCGGGCCGTAGACGATGTCGTAGCCCTTCCTGAAATGGATCTTCTTTTCGAAATCTCTCGAGCAGGCTCCTGAGCCTGCCGCCCTTGGGCATATAGATGACCATGCCCGGGCCCACGTCGTCCGAGAACATGAACAGCTCGAGCTCCTTGCCGAGCTTGCGGTGGTCGCGCTTCTTGGCCTCTTCCAGAAAGTTCAGGTACTCTTTGAGCTCCTTCTCGGAGGCGAAGGCAGTACCGTAGATCCGCTGGAGCATCTTGTTCTTCTCGTCGCCGCGCCAGTAGGCGCCTGCAACGGACAGCAGCTTGAAGGCCTTGAGGAAACCGGCCGACGGCACATGCGGGCCCCTGCAAAGATCCGTAAAGGTGCCCTGCTCGTAGAGCGAGACCATGCTCACGTCATCGCCCAGATCATCGATGATCTCCACCTTATAGGGCTCGCCCTTTTCTTCGAAGAAGGCCTTCGCCTCCTTTTTGGGCAGTTCCCTGCGGAGGAAAGGGGTGTCCTGCTTCACGAGCTCTGCCATCTTCTCTTCGATCTTTGCAAGGTCTTCGGATGAGAAGGGCGTCGCTGCGGTCGAAATCGTAATAGAAACCTTCTTCCGTGGACGGGCCGATGGTGGGCCTGGCATCAGGGAAAAGGAGTTTCACCGCCTCTGCCATGACATGGGCCGTGGAATGACGCACAATCCCTACACCTTCTTTTGATTCCGCAAGGACGGTCTCTATTGTCTGACCATCTTTCAAACCGGTGGCGAGATCCACCAGGACCCCGTCCACACGCGCTGCAATCACGCGCTTGTCTTTGATAAGCTCCCGGACAACTGATGCCTCGCTCGTTCTGGCCTTGCCGTCAACGGTAACGGTGATTTCGGGCATATCGACTCCCATGAAAGAATGGTAGACGCATATGGATAGGAAATTTGCGTTCTACCTTATTATTTTCAACGAGTTACTCCCATACAATGGCTGTAAGACGTCAGCTAGGAGGAATAACAAATATGGGAATGGATGTAAAGGGAAAGGTTGTTAATAAGAATAGATGGCCCGCATATTCATTTTCCACAGGTCTAATCCCACAGATACATTCGGGGCAAGGCCATCGAACTATAGAATTTCAGTTCCTTCGTTCAATATTTTTATTGGATCCCTTATGTGCCCAGAACTCTACTATCTTCTATCTGGGCTAATCATAATGAATGGTATGGAATCTTCGACTGACAAAGAGGTTCACCACATTGTCTGGTTCGAGAAGCTCATCAAGAAGTCTATCTGTGTCTAGGTAAATCGGGCGTCATGGTCGGAATGTTTCTCTCCAAATGGGGAGGGGCGACGGGCGACATCCGCAAGATACACGAGAGAGAGGTAGTAAATGATAAGCTCCCGAAACTCGGAGATGTTTGATCGGAGTACCCCTGAGGTGTTGAAGCCGGAGTGGTTGAGGTAGACGGCCAATTTCGATAGGACAACCATTATAACGAGGGTGGCGATCGCCCAGCAGCTTGGCGCTAGGTACCGAAGGTAGGAGTTGCGCATGCGGATAGCGGCGATGGGCATCACAAGGAAAAGAAGAACCAACCCGAGGTCCACGCCAAGCTTGATTAGTTTATTGTTTCTTCCGATGTTGTGGATATTGCGGACCTGTGCCTGGTTTTCCGTTGGAATTCCATTAAGGATCTCCCAGAGATGTAACCCGTAGTCGATTTCCTCAAGGAAGACGAATAAGGCCATCACGGCGATGATCACGAAGGCGGTCCGATCGACACGCGAAGGCTTGCGGAAAGCTGTCCTGGCTGAGATCACGAACATCCCGATGAGTAGGACGTTCTGGAGATTTTCAAGAGCACCGAATTCCCGGTTGAACGAGGGTGCCACAAAACCCTGAACTATGCTGTTTCCTGAGAAGAACAACAGGATCAACCCACCGCAGATGCTGAAAGGCACTGCGACGTAGACGAGAAAACTTCGTGACCAGGATAATATGATTTCCCCTCCCTTTCGTTTTTCCGGCACGACAAGGAACTAGGCATGAAACAAGGATAATCGCAACATTCCTTTGTGCCAGTAGCATTACCTTCCCTATGGTTAAATCTCCAACCTGTTGCTAGGTTGGCAGTGACTATAACCTATGTACTACAAGTATTAAAGGCTTCACCGTTATTATTCAAGAAAATATCGCCATCAATATAGCGACCTCCTCAATGTCTGTATCAGTGATAAACAGGAGAATCATTGTAAGTGTGCATTGTGGAGATTGAAGATCTCTGCGATAAATGAATTCTTTTTAAATGCTAGATATCCGATGATTATAAAATATCATCTGTGATTAAACAAGGCTAGCTCTGAGTGTCAAGCATGGCACATTATTTATTGTTTTGAAGATCCCAACTCAGTTTGTTGCCTGGAGCTAAGTCTATACTCTTATAAAAATATAAACTGTTAAAATTTCTTTAGATGTGGCCTGGTTAGTAGTCTTTCCTTGATTTTCGCACGATATATTTTTATTCTGGGACTATCCAGTCTTGATGAGGATAATCATGTGGGTAAATCTCTGATTTGTACGCTATTGATAATGCTTGCCATGTCCTTTGGAGGTTGTGCGCCCGTGGATCTATATCGCTCCCACCTGCTCTTTCAAGAGGGTTCATACAATTCGGGCGTATCCATAACCTGGCTTGGCACTGCCGGGGTGCTGATATCGGACGGACAGACAGGCATTCTGATCGACCCCTATGTCAGTCGGTTCAGTTTATCCAAGGTGGTCCTGGGCGCGGCATTGCGTCCGGACCAGGACCTGATCCGGCAGTGGGTCAAGCGCTTGGGGGCTGCCAATATAAATGCCGTGATAGTCAGCCATTCCCACTTCGACCACTCCCTCGATGCGCCTTATTTCGCCATGGAAACAGGCGCACCGCTTCTGGGATCGGAGAGCACGCTCAATATAGGGAGGGGGGCAGGTCTGCCGGAAACACAACTCATGGTAGTTCAGCCAGGCCGGGTTATCAGCGTGGGCAATTTTTCCCTCAACGTTATTGAAAGCAGGCATGGGCCGGCCCTGTTCGGACGGGTGCCATACCCTGGGACAATAGACCATCCGCTAACCCCCCCGCGGCCTGCCCGTGACTATAAGCTGGGCATCACCTATGCAATCCTGATCAAACACCCGTGCGGCACTATCCTGCACCACGGGAGTGCCGGATTCCTTCCGGGCATGTATGCGGGGATAAAGGCGGATGTAGTACTCCTGGGCATCGCCGGACGAGGTGATACCCAAGCCTACCTATCGGAGGTTCCACTCAAGGTCAAGTCCCGGGTAGTGATCCCTATCCACTTTGATGATTTCTTCAAACCTCTGGAAGAGGGATTGTCATTCCTGTATACTGGACAATTTGCAGAGTTCTGCGCCACGTCTGATAAATCATCCTTTGCGATCAAGACCGCCCCGCTCGGCAGACAGGTACGGATACTTCCACTAAACTGATCTACGGAATGTATTGCAGGAAACACGGGAACGGGTCAAACCAAGGAAGCCTTGATCAGGCGTACTTTGCCAAATGTCCCTGCCAAAAAGAACCCAAGGGGACACCCTGAAAAATGCCATGCCGGCAGTGGGCTGCTATGCCTTCCTTGCCTTCAGGTATTCCCCCACCCGGTTCAGGCCTTCCTCGATCTTGTCCACATCGAGTGCATAGGAGAAGCGCACACGGTCGGGCGCGCCGAACCACTCGCCGAGATAGGTGATGACCTTGTGGTCATGGAACATATCCCATACGAAGTCCTTAGGATTATCGATCTTGGGGAGTACGTAAAAGGCCCCTTCCGGCTTCCAGAGATCGAGCCCGAGCTCGACCATGCCCTTGTAGATCATGTCTCTGCGCGATTCCCAAATCCTGAGCTGATCGTCGACATAGCTTTTGGGCACCGTGGTGGCGGTATAGGCCATTTCCTGGGCAATGATGCTCGTGTTCATGGAGGTATGGGACTTCATCTCGATGACCATCTTCACCAGCTCCTGGTCAAGGGACCAGAGATACCCCACCCGTAGGCCCGTCATGGCAAAGGTCTTTGAAAATGAATTGATGGTGACCACATGGGGGCCCTTGATCAGATAGTTTTCCCGCACATAGATCAGGTCCTTGTAGACCTCGTCGGACAGGACATAGACGCCGTATTCCTCCGCGATCTTTTCGATCTTCTTGAGGGTCTCGATGGCCTCGACCCTGCCTGTGGGGTTCGACGGCGAGTTGATGAGCACGGCCTTGCAGTCCTTGATCTTCCTCTCGAAGTCCTCGTACACGACCCTGCCATCCTTGAGGTCAGTGAAAACAGGTTCGAACCCTGCATATTCCACCAGGGGCAGGTAGGAATAATAATAGGGACGGCACAGCAGGCATTTCGGCTTGCCGCCCCCCTTCTTCTTCTGGATCCATGCAATGGCCCTCAGCGCCAGATCAAGGGCTTCGGAGGCGCCGTTGGTAATGACGAAGCTGTCTGCCGTGGAGCGCGGATACTGCTTTGCCAGGGCATCCCTCAGGTTTTCCTGGCCCTGGATGAGTCCATACTTGAAGCCGTTGTAATCCGGCAGGATATCGTACACCTCTTGCGGCGGCGGCAGGTCAGGCTGGCCCGAACCGAACGAGATGATTCCCTCGCCCCGAACGCCGATGAACATCGCTGCAGTCAGATCCCTATTCCCACTCATCCGTTTCCCTCCTGTAAATACCCAAGGTATCCCCCCGATTCATTCCACATTGAATCATGATTTAAGGCTAACCGGGACGTACGTCAATACTTTCAATAACTCCTTTGGATATGGAGGAAGGAATTCCGGGCTTGCTCTTGTGAAAATGGTAGGCACGCGCGGATTTGAACCGCGGACCCCCACCGTGTCAAGGTGGTGCTCTCCCCCTGAGCTACGTGCCTGTGTCAGGTGTTCTCGATATCCTGTATCTCTGCTGCTTGTCAACTGTTTTTCACCATGAAAATGGCCTGCCAGGGCTCTTATGGCCTGTGATTGGAATGTTCTTCAACTGCCCTGTTACCTATGATTATCTCAAGCAGAGTATATCCTTGTGGTCCACGGGTTTGCTTCCCCCATCATCATATGATAGACATGGCGGACATTGAAGAAATGCGAAAGGCTTGTGACTATGAATATCACCCCATCCGAGATCGCCTTTGACTTTGACGGCGTAGTGGCCGACACCTTCAGGTTCTTTATTAAGCTTGCCAGGGAAAGCTACCATTATGACATCAACTATGACGACATCACGGATTACCTTTTCCTGAACTCCGTGGCCATGGACAAAAAGCACGCCATGGAGATCATTGACATCCTCACCAATGATCTCCATGAAATCGACATCCGGCCCAATGAAGGTGCCGGTGTTGTGCTGGGGCGTTTCACTGCCGTTGCCCCCCTGCTCGTTGTTACCGCAAGACCCTATGCCGAACCTGTAGAACTCTGGTTTGCCAGGCATATACCCACGGTCTTACCCGGGTGCCTGCGTATAGAGGCGACGGGCGCGAGTACTGCAAAGCTCGAGGTCCTTCAGAAAAATAATATCAGATATTTCATCGACGACCGCCTGGACACCTGCCATATACTCCAGGAGGCAGGTATCACGCCCATCGTCTACAACCAGCCATGGAACCGTCATCCCCACCCTTTCCTGACCGTAAATAATTGGGAAGAGATTGAATCCATCATGAACATGGAAACGGATTCATGATGTTAAACAGCTTCTGGAAAAACAGTGTGTTCCGTGGTAGTGTACTCGTGGTCTCACAGGAACAGCCATGAAGAAGGACTGGAACTATCTCTATTCCAAGACCGTGTTCAAGAACCGGCTTGTGAACGTCCGCCAGGACAAATACCACTTCCTGCCCAATGACATCATCAAGGACTTCACTGTCTTCGAGCTGGAAGACTGGGTGAACATCATCCCCATCACCGATGACGGTTACGTGGTGACGATCCGGCAGTATCGCCACGGGGTCAGGAGAGACACCCTGGAGATACCGGGCGGCCTCATTTCCGAAACTGATTCGAGCCCCATGGAGGCTGCGGTGCGCGAGATGACCGAAGAGACCGGGTACATCAGTACCGATGTGGTGCACATCGGTACGGTGGAACCGAATCCGGCGCTGCAGACCAACCGGTGCTTTTCATACCTGGCCAGGAACTGTTACCTTGCATCAGGCCAGATGCTGGATCCCACGGAAGCCATCCAGGTGGAACTGAATAAAAAGGAAGATATCTACAAGATGATCCAGGGACAGAAAATCACGCATGGCCTTGTGGTAGCGGCCTTTGCGCACCTGCTCATCTATGAAATGGACCGGGGCAAATCGAAGATCTGATTCTCTTGCACCTGATCAGATTGTTTAAATCCGGATTTCGCGTTTGGATGTACCCATAATTTCTTCATGCCTCTATGGCCTTAAGCACAGCACTCATAGTAAGCATGGAACTGTTCTTTAAATAGGTCCGTTAAAAACATGCATCTTGCAGCTTTCAGGTCCGACAGAATAAGCATAGAGCAAAGGCTGCAAGATGCATGTTTTGAACGGATCAGGTTTCTACACCTCTTAACCGCTAAATCCGGGTTAAATTGAACCGTTCAAATCGATGAGTTCCACCGGAACTCATCGATTTGAACGGTCTTAGTAAAAGACTCCTACCTAACTCCCATACCGAGAAGATAGCAACTAACAGTGCATCACTTCTGGTACATCTTCTCGATCCTGTCCTTGTATTTGTCCAGCACCACCTTGCGCTTCACCTTCATGGTGGGCGTCAGTTCACCTGTTGCCTCGCTGAAAGTGGCATCCAGCACCTCGAAATACTTGACCTGCTGGTAGTGGGCCAGGGTCTTGTTCACCGCATCCACCTCGGCCCTGATGAGGGATTGTATCTCCGGACTGCTCACCAGGGCGGTGTTGTCGGCAAAGGCGATGCCCGTTTTCCTGGCATAGCTCGACAGGCTCTTGAAATCGGGCACGATGAGCGCCGTGAGGTATTTCCTGCCGTCACCCACAAGGCAGGCCTGTTCGATGAACGACCTTGCCTGGAGCGCTACCTCGATGGGGTGAGGTGCGATATTCTTGCCTCCCGAACTCACGAACAGGTCCTTTTTGCGGTCCGTAATGAGCAGGAATCCTTCGCTGTCAAAGTGTCCGATGTCACCGGTCATGAAGAAGCCGTCTTCGGTGAAGGCTGCCTTGGTGGCCTCAGGCATCTTCCAGTATTCCCTGAACACCTGGGGCCCCTTTACCAGGATCTCGCCGTCGCCAGCGATCTTTTCCTCGGTCAAGGCCACCGGCCTTCCCACGGTGCCCGGCTTCACCCTGAGCTTGTAAACAATTGTGGAGTAGCAGACCCCGAGCTTGGCTGCAGATACAGGATTTGCATAGGGAGAAATTCCTTGAGATTGCTTGACCACCAGGAGGTCCAGCACCATATCCATGATCTTATCAAAGAACCACTGATAGAGCTTTCCATGCTGGACAGAGTCCATGATCTCGGGTTCGTTGAAATTGATCACCGGGCTTGTCTCGGTGAGCCCGTACCCCTCATTGAGCTGGATGTTCAGGGACCGGAAGAATACACACACCTCTTTCGAGAGCTTGCCCCCTCCTGAAATCGCAACGACAAGCCTGTCCATGCCCATCATCTTTTTCATCCTATCAAACACAAGCATGTTGGCGATCCCAAAGCCCATGAGGTCCACCTGGGATATCCTTTTCCCGCTTGCCATGGCATCGGTGTATATCTCACCCTTACCCAGTGCCCATCTGAAAATTTTCCGATAGACCGGTTTCTGCTTGGCTATGATTGCGTTGATGGTCTCATAGGTCTTCTCATAAAACATGGGGATGGACGAGATGATATTCGGCCTCACCTCCAGCAGGTTCTGGGCTATTGCCTGATAACCCTCTGCAAAGGCCAGGGTGCCCCCCAGGTAGAGCCCTGTCAAATGGTAATCACTCGAGCGGCCCATGACGTGGCATAAAGGCAGATGCACCAAGGCCGTAAGATGGACATCCTTTTTCTTCATGCGCACCATAAGCTCGGACCCGGATGCCTGATGGATGTTGGAAACGAAATTCGAATGGGTAAGCACGACCCCTTTGGATCTGCCGGTGGTGCCCGAGGTATAGATGATGGCGGCAATCGTCTCGGGTGTGACGGATTTTATGCGTGATTCTATCTCTTCTTCCGCCACCTTTTCCCTGCCCAGTTTCATGATGTCCATGAAGCTGTAGAGATTTTCCTGCGGGGCCCCGACACATTCCTCCATGGAGATTACCGGCATGGACTTGAGGGCTTCATGGGCATCCCTGAGACTGAGGAACTCATCGGCCTTGGTACGGTTGGATACGATAGCCATCTTTGATTCGCTGTCTATGACCATGAACAAGAGGTCATCCCTGCTCAGGGTGGGATAGAGGGGGACCCCGGTCGCTCCGCACGCCTGGATGGCCTGGTCTGCAATGATCCATTCGGGCCTGCTCTCTGCAAAGATAACGCAGTGGTCACCCTTGTTCAGGCCCAGCAAGGCAAGCCCCCTGGCCAGGTCCAAGGCCTGCCTCCTGGCCTGCCTCCATGTTGTCTTTCTGAAGGTGGTGATGGGTTTGCCGTATTCGTCGAATTTTCCCATGAGGAAGACATGGTCTTCACCAAGCTTCAATGCCTGGTTGTGAAACAGCCCGCAAAGTGTATCATCCCGGTATGACATAGATCCCCCATGCAAGATTTTTTCTGAAGAATTGCATTGACTTTCAGACCGGATAGATCATGGCTGGAAAGCATTCTATTACATCCCCGTTGAGCGAATGAACACCTCCATTGCACATGCAACGGGACAAGCCCTCTTCCATGAAAGAGCACAGTCCATAAAGCCGTAGGTGCATTGTATTCAAACTTTGATAAATTGCAATTGCGAATATCGTTGTGTACCAAAGCGCATTAAGTGGTCCGCAGATGGACAGCAACCACCCTAAGGCTCTGATCTGATTGTGATCACAGGTGATTTTCCCCTTGAGATTGCAGGTCAAACGGCCGTATAATAACAAGCATATATGAGGAGGTGCGCATATGGCTGATGAAAAGAAGCTCATCGGGAAAGTGACCCACTTTTTCAGCAAGATCAATGTCGCCGGCATCCAGCTCAGTGACACACTCAAGGTCGGGGAAAAGATCTCTATCGTCGGGGCAACCACGAACTTTGAAGAGAACATCGATTCCATGCAGATCGACAACAAGTCAGTAATAGAGGCCAAGGCAGGAGATCTCATCGGTATCAAGGTGAAGGACAAGACCAGAGTCGGCGACGACGTCTATCTTATTGCCGGCTAAATCAATCTGGTTCTCAATGGGGTTGCATCCCCGGAAGTTATGGGTGCATCGAACTGCATACTCAGGCTTTAGTTCCTTGAACCTGCACGCTGATTACCTTTCGCCTTCTCTACCTCCAGCGTCACCTTTACCATGGGTGCCTGGTTATTCTTGAACCGTATCCTGTTGGGATACACGAGCCTCATATTCAATGTCTGGGATGCAGTAATTCCTGTAAGGTCTATGGGCTCTGTGGTGATGTAGATCCTGTTGCCGGTAATGGCGAAAGGCGCAAGAACAACAAGGGTCTCCGGCTCGATGGTAATCTTCTGGATATCATACCCGGTAGGCAAATGGCCGGATGTATCAATGAAGACCCTCACCTCGCGGGGATAAAGTTTATGGGCAGAGATGAGAATCCTGTCAGGCTTGAATTTAACAACGGTTATGTTTGAAGGGATGTTCACCATATCCGAAGAAAGCATAATCGTCTGTCTGCCTTCAACGATTGATGAAAGATCGATGGATGCCTTGATGGAATTGGGGTCAAAGAGGCTGAAGGCCTGGGATGATCCCATCAGGGTGACTGTCGCCTGCGTTGCCCTCGATTCCTCAATTTCCCAATCCTGGGAGACCTTGCGGTATTCGATGGGGACGATATAATCCCGCTGCACCGACTCTTTCTGGTGCCCGAATACGAACCAGAGACCCAGCGCAAGAACAACAGCAATGGCCTTTTCCAGGCTGTTCTGCCTGAACCTCTTCTTGGTGAGGATCTTCGAGCGTGCATCGATTTTTATCTCGAAATATCTATCCATGAGGGCCCTGAGCTCAACGGCATTCTTCAGATAAGTGGTCTTACCATCCTGGGCTACCATGATCGTTCCCCGCTCTTCCGAGACTACAATGCACAGGGCATCCGTAAGTTCGCTGAGCCCGAGGGCGGCTGTATGGCGCAAGCCGAAATCTCCGAATCTTTCCGAACTCGGCGAGAGCGGGAGGTGACACCCGAATTTTATAATCTTATTGTTATGAATAATGACTGCCCCGTCATGACCATGGGAATGGACATCAAAGATGCTTTCCAACAACGGCCTGGAAATATCACCCTTTATCAGGTAACCGCCCTTGATATGCCTGTCGAGCGGGTCTTCCCCCTGGATGACAATAAGGGAACCGGTCTTTTTCGAGGTGAATTCCGCTACGCTCTCTGAAATGGCCTCTACGGTTTTCTCATAAGCTCCATCGGCTTTTCTGCTGGATTTGCCCATGTTTCTCAAGGTGGCAAGACGTTCAAAAAACCTCCTGATGTCCTCCTGAAAAATCACCACAAGGGCGAAGATGAGAATGGTAAAGAAGCCCTGGAGAACAAGGGTCGTAAGATAGAGGTTAAAGATCCGGGCCAGGATATAGACACCACCCAGAAGGCTTATACCCACCAGAACAAGGCGTGATGCGGTGTTCCTGAACCAGATAAGGGTCATATAGATCAATGAGGAAATGATAAGGATATCGAAGAAGTCCTGGACCCGGAAGCTTTTGAAGAAGGCAACTATGGTATCGCTCATGAAACCCAAAACATCCCCTTTTTGCTCAATACATGAGCAGGATACACCATTGCAGAAAAAACCTGTTTCTCTTTTTGTGTTCCCCTTTTGGTCATATAGAAAATGTTTATACCTTGCAAGTGGGTTTGTAATTCAGATTATTTGTCTGTAAATTTCCCCTAACACTTTGTTGCAGGAGAAAAACTTGACCTGTTCAAAACATGCATCTCGGTTTCACCGAGATGCATGTTTTGAACAGGCTGATTTTTGTTTTATATCTCTCAGAATATTTTATGGTTGTGCAATGGTCATCTCGTATGGCTCCCCTCAATAATAAAATCCTGCATAAAACAGTTGCCGGAGACTGGTATGTTTTCAGCCTCCGGCAACTTCTTTTCGTGTTGAACCGGGGATTGAAGATCTTAGAACCTGACAGCCGTCTTGATGGCCTGGTGAGCACCCTTGCTCATGTTGACCCTGATGAGTTCCTGGTACTGTTCGATACCAAAGGTGTGGGTGAGCATATCCTCCACGTGGATCTTTTTATTTTCCATGAGGTCGAGCGCAATCTCGAAGGCGTGCTTTCTGCCCATCGGAGTATCATTGTAGCCATAGGCGTAGCATCCTTTCAGGGTCTGGAGCTTGAGCCATAACGGCGTGGGGTCAAAGGTCACCTTGTTGCCGATGCCCACAAGGCTCACGGTCCCGCAGCCTGCTGTTGCGATGAGGGCCATCTGCAGGGTGGGCGAATGGCCCACGGTATCAAAGACCCTGTCGAACCCCCCCTGTACAATGCGCTCACCCAGCATGGGTTTGTAGGCCTTGGCGCCGGGGATCCTTTCGGCGGCCTCGATGATCCCGCCTGCGATGACATGATTCGCCCCTGATCTCTTGATATAGTCTGCGTTGAAGGCAGACGGCTCGACCACGGTAATTGTGCAGCCGATGTCGAGCCCCCGGATGGCCTTGACGATCATGGCTCCGATCACGCCGCCGCCGATGACCAGGACCCTGTCCGCCTCAGAGGGCCTGTTGTCCAGCACCGCCTGAAGGCCTACCGCCAGAGGTTCAGTAAGGGCGGCCGATTCCGCGCTCACGCCTGAGGGAACGCGGTATACCTGGCTCTTGTGCACCACCATATACTCAGCGAACCCGCCGTTGATATCCCTGCAGATCCCGGTGAACATACCGGGTGAAAATCCCCCTTCTGCAACCCTTTCGCAGTTGCCCGGCCTGCCGGCGGCACAGACAGGGCACACCGGAGAGATTCCCCTGGGTTCGCAGCTCAGGACAGGGTTTATTGTCACCAGGTCACCAACCCTGCAATTGCCCACCAAGCTCCCTGTCTCCACCACGTCTCCGCTGAGTTCATGGCCGAAAATGCAGGGGAAAGAGGTAAAAGGCGATGCCATGGGGGAATCCTTCACCATGAGGAGGTTCAGGTCGCTCCCGCAGAACCCGCAGAGCCGAATCTTTATCTTTACCCAATCCTGGCTCTGCAGCCTTGGCTCCGGGACCTCGACAAGCTTCACCGTGGTGAAGGGCCCGTCGTAGTAGAACTTCTTGTTAAGCCGACCCAGGAGCTGGAGGACCAGGTAGTTGGGTATGGTAATGTTGAACTGGAGGGCCTTCATGACATCAATCCATCTTGAGCGACTGATAGAACAGCGGGGTCGCCGGACTTGTAGCTGTGGGATCGGTCATGACATTGATGCAGGAAGGTTTTCCCGAATCAAAGGCCCTTTTGATGGCAGGGATGATGTCTTCGTCCTTGGTAACGAATTCGCCGTAACCACCCAGGCCTTCCACCATCTTCTCATAATGACGCTCACCCAGCTCTGAGCACTGGAGGCGGTCGCACCCTATGGAGAGCTCCTGGCTGTGCTTGATCATGCCCCAGGCGGTGTCATTGTTCACCACGCATACCACCGGGATGTTGTGGCGGACCATGGTGTCAAACTCCATGGCGTTGAATCCGAAAGAGCCGTCGCCCTGCAGGAGCACAACCTTCTTGTCCGGCCGCGCCAGCTTGGCGGCCATGGCAAAGGGGATTCCGGTGCCCAGGCATCCGAGCAGTCCGGCAGCAGCGGCTATTACCCCTGCCCTTTCCTTAGATGTCAACCCTACGAGGCCGAAATACTGTGTATCCCCCCCGTCAATGACATATATGGCATCATCGCCAACGGCCTTCTGGATCTGCGCCACCAGGCGGATGGGGTGGATAGGGCTGGACGTTCTCTCCCTCAGCTTGAGTTCAGGGGCGATAAAGGCATTGCTTGCAGCGCGCAGCGTCTTGATCCAGGCGCTGTGGTCACCCCTTTTGAGGAGCGGGAGCAACTGGTTGAGTACCGATGTCGTATCACCCACCAGCCCCACATCGGCAACCCTGTTCCGGTCGATCTCGTGCGGGTCGATGTCGATGCGGATGACCTTGGCGGCGTCGGGGATGATGGCGCCTGATTGCAGGAGCCAGTTGAAGCGCAGGCCCACGGCAATGATCACATCGGCTTGGGTTATACCCAGCTGTATCCCCACATTTCCAATGTCCCACAGGGAATGGGGGTGATTGTCAGGGAGTTCACCCCTGCCGAAGTTCATGAGTATAAAGGGGACCCCTGCCCTGTCGATGAACTGGCTGAGCGCACTGCTGCAGCAGCTGAATCCCACTCCGCTGCCGCCCAGAAACAGGGGTTTCTTTGCAGCGTTTATAATCTCTGCGGCCTGTCTCAGGTCCCAATCATCCGGGTGGACCGTGTACTTGTGGGTCTTGTGTGCGGGCATGGGCGCCTTTTCTTCAGGGACTTTGACATTCAGGATATCAGGCGGCAACTCAAGGAAGACCGGACCAGGCCTTCCCACCACGGCATGCCTGAAGGCCAGTGACAGATATTCAGGGATCCGTTTGGTGTCATAACAGGTCGCCGCCCATTTGGTGATGGGTTTGACCATGTCCATCTGGTTTACTTCCTGCAGCGCGCCTTTGAGATCGTCCCTCAAGGGGTGCTTGCCGCACAGCACGACCAGTGGCGCATTATCCAGGAAGGCATTTGCAATGCCGGTCAATGCATTGGTGAAACCCGGCCCTGCGGTCACCAGGCACACGCCCGGCTTGCCGCTGTAGATGGACCATGCCTCGGCCATCATGGCTGCGGCCTGCTCATGGCGCACATCGACGGCGCGTATCTTATACTCGGTAAAGCTGTCCAGGATTGCTTCTATATGGCCTCCTGACAGACAGAAGACCGTATCGACATTTTCCACTTCCTTCAGATATTTTCCAACCAGGTGACCACCAAGTATCATTGCCATAGGTTTTCCCCCACATTGTTTTTAATAGTGTCCATATCCTTTACGAAACAACTGTTTTAGGCCTTGTCGGATGTGCGACGCATGCAGGCGTCTACATGATGATCTTCACGGCGTCGTTAAACCACTGGACATAGTAGGCCATCCCCTCGACCTTGAGCTTGCCATTGGCAGCGGCCAGGAATGATGCCTCATCGCTGCCTGCCAACATCACCTTGAAGGCGGTTTTGGGATCTGCCCATACGAGAGCAGCATCGCTCTTGTGGTTCGACCCTGCAAGCGACGATACCTTGCCCTTGTCAAAGATGAACAGCCTGCCCCTTTTTCCATCAGCGGTCTTGATGAGGAACCTGAGCTGCAGGGTGCCTATGTAGTTTTGGAAGGCCTTGTTCGTCTTGGCGGCCATTCTTAGCTTCAGGTATAACACAAACAGGAGAAACGACAGTTTCATGGATAACCCCCTTGAAAAGTTATTTGTTATAACCAAGGTAAAACACTACAACAGATGCTCTGAGCTTACGCTTCTTTGCAGCGTGATGCCTTGTTCTTATCTTTGCGGGTAGGTCTGCCTCACCCAGGCCCCTATCCGCTCCATGGCCTCAGGATAGGGAATCGTTGTCATCCAGCCGAGCTCCTGTTTGGCCAGGGAGTTGTCTACATCGTTGTTCCTGCCGGTAATCTCGATTGCCATGCGCGAAAGAGGAGGCCTGATCTTCAGAGGTGTAAAGACCAGGTCGAAGAGGCTCCCCAGCAAACGCGCCGGCCAGTAGGGGATGCTGCCCATGGGCTTCTTCCCGACAAAGGCCCCGAGATCGGTGATATACTGCCCCCACGTCACATCCCAATCATCCCTCAACTGGTAGATCTTCCCCTTTGCAATGTCTTTTGTTCCGGCAAGGATGATACCGTCCACAAGGTTGTCCACATAGATGAAGCTGGAACTGTGACGGCCACTGTCAACCAGCGGCATGGGCATGGCTATCATCTTTTCAACGATGTCTCTCACCCACGCACTTCCCGGACCGGTTACATTTGCAGGACGGATGATGGTGCACGCAACGTGGCCATCCTTGTGATAGCTCATGACGAGTTTTTCCGCATCGAGCTTGGCATCGTTGTACGGGATGCCTGATTTCATGGCCGGATCGGTCTCCTTCATACCCTTCATGTGGCGGCCGAAGCCGATGGCTGCAATGGAGCTTATATACACAAACCGTGAGGCCTTGCCGGAAGCTTCCTTTATGAGGTTCAGTGTGGCATCATAGATGGCGCTGTAGAATTGTTCCCTGGTACCCCAATCGGTGACACGGCCGGCAAGGTGAAACACCATATCAATGCCATCACAGATCCCTTGCAGTGATCCCCGGCTGGACAGGTCGCCGAGGCAGACCTCCACACCAAGCTTTTTCAGTGCACTCGGGTTTTCACTCGGAAGGACCAAGGCTCTCACCTGGAAGCCCTGTTTCAAGAGCTCCCGGGTGAGGACCGAACCGATAAATCCTGTTGCCCCTGTAACTAATGCCTTCATCACCACCCCCTAAGCTATTTTCATTCATAATGGCGATGTCCACTGCAATAAATGCCTGATCACGACCTCACATCTGCCTTAATTTAGAGGTAATCCGTAAGATCACATCATTATCGGTAGTATAATATGGGTATCGATTCCTGTTGTCAAGGATTAATGTGAGCAGTAACTCATATTTTAATTGACACATAGTGGGGAAGCTACTAATTGTGAATAATCATGGCATGATGCCTGACATTATATTATACGGTATCAACGGTTTCAATCCATAAAACATGCATCTGTTTGAATGGTTAGAAGGGGGGGCTGCAATGCGTATTCGTATTCCCAAGCAGAATCGCAGCAGGGAAAGAAGATTGAGAATCATGGAAACAGCCCTGGATTTATTTGCAAGCAAAGGAATAAACGGAACAAGTTCAAATGAGATTGCGAACAAGGCCGGGGTCTCTATCGGGACATTCTACAGCTACTTTGAGAACAAGAAGACCCTGTTCCTTGAGATCCTCAAAAACCACCTTGAGAACTTTGTAACAGGTGTTTACACCCTGCAGTCGGACGATTCGATCCCCCTGCGGGCTCTCATCAGGGAACATATCCACAAAGGATTCATGACCTTTGATATCAATCCCTCTTTTCACAAGGAGGCCCTTGTCCTGAAATTCTCGGACCCTGACGTGAGACGGCTCTTTGATGAGGTGGAACAACAGCAGCTCAGCATCATCAGCTCTCTTTTGATACCCTATTGCAGGCGCAACAAGCCACAGGCCCTCACAGAGGTCTCAAAAGTAATCCACAGCGCCGTGGAAAACGTTGCCCATTATGTAAAATTCCTCGATTCGCCCATGGACAGGGACCGTCTCATAGATGAGCTTACCGAGATGATCTATCACTATGTGAACAACCTCTAGGGTCAATGCGGATGCCTGCCTTAATCGAGGAAATACACAGTTCCTAGTTTTGTATTGCAATAAACAAAGGTAAGATGGTATTTCGGGGCACATGGAAAATCTCTATGGATATCATTATTATCTGCCGTCATC
Organism: uncultured delta proteobacterium; assembly: GCA_963785235.1. Lineage (GTDB taxonomy): Bacteria > Desulfobacterota > Desulfomonilia > UBA1062 > UBA1062 > MWEI01. The sequence goes on from CAWAUM010000010.1 coordinate 230,945, forward strand.
TTTTCTGTACTGGTTTGACTCCGGATGCACCCCGTTTTGATGTAAGATAACCTGTCCTGCGCAGAGCAACCCCTTGTGCACACGGTCCTTGGGATTAATTGCCCGACAGGCGGATTACGGTTGTTTGAACGCCCCTCGATGAATACGGTGCAGTTCGGTGGAAAGGCAAAAAGGAGAAAGGAAGTTATACAAAATGAGCATGAATAATGAAATTTCCAGGCGTCGGTCTCTGGCAATTGTTTCGCACCCCGATGCGGGCAAGACGACACTGACGGAAAAACTGCTGCTCTATGGCGGGGCCGTGCAGCTGGCCGGGTCGGTCACTGCACGGAAAAACCAGCGCGCCACCACGTCGGACTGGATGGAGCTCGAGCGCAAGCGGGGCATTTCCATCAGCTCAACCGTGCTGAGCTTCGATTATCGCGGTTACCTGATCAACCTGCTGGACACGCCGGGCCACAAGGATTTCTCCGAAGACACCTACCGGGTGCTCACTGCCGTGGATGCCGCCATCATGGTGATCGACGCCGGAAAGGGGATCGAGAGCCAGACCCGCAAGCTCTTCGAAGTCTGCAGGCTCCGCGGAATACCCATATTCACCTTCATGAACAAGATGGACAGGCCTACGCGCGAGCCACTGGCGCTGCTGGACGAGCTGGAGAGCGTCTTGGGCATCGGGGCTTACCCCATAAACTGGCCCCTGGGAACAGGGGATCAGTTCAAGGGGGTCTGGGACCGGCGGACCAGCCTGGCCCACTTCTACGAGCGCACCCCCGGCGGCATATACCAGTCGCCGGTTTCCACCTTCGGCATGTCCGATCCCATCGTTCGGGACCGCCTGGACGATACGACATACAGCTCCGTATGCGAGGAGCTGGAGATGCTCGACGGGGCAGGAGTGGATTACAATCCCGCAGATGTGCTTGCCGGCCGAATGACCCCGGTGTTCTTCGGGAGCGCCCTGAACAACTTCGGCGTCCAGCTGCTGCTGGAGGGTTTCATCGAGCAGTCTGCCGCGCCCATGCCCCGCATCAGCCGCGGTTCCCGGTGAAGCCGGACACCGATGCATTTTCCGGGTTCGTGTTCAAGATCCAGGCGAACATGGACCCGCACCACCGCGACCGGATGGTGTTCATCCGGGTCGTTTCCGGCCGGTTCACGCGCGACATGATGGTGACGCACGTACCCACGGGAAAGAAGTTCCGCCTCTCCAACTCCAACAAGATCTTCGGCCGCGACCGGGAAACGGTGGACGAGGCGTATCCGGGCGACGTGGTGGGCATAGCCGGCGCCAAGTTCCTGGCCATCGGCGACACGCTCAGTGAAGACCCGGACGTGCTCTTCGACGAGATCCCGCGTTTTCCGCCGGAGTGTTTCGCCTTTCTCCACAACGATGTCCCTTCCAACCACAAGCGGTTCCGCGAGGGCTTGAACCAGCTGCTGGCAGAAGGAGTGGTCCATGCCTTCGAGCTGCCCGACGCGGCACAGCGCATTCCGCTGCTGGCAGCCGTGGGCCCCCTGCAGTTCGAGATCGTGCAGTATCGCCTGGAGACGGAATACAATGCGCCTTCACGCCTCGAGGGGGCTTCGTGGACCCTGGCCAGATGGATCAAACCTGCAGGCATCGCAACCGATAGCTCGATGCTTCCCAGCGGCGTCAGGATCGCCAGGGACAGTACCGGCCAGCCGGTGCTGCTGTTCCCGAACGAATGGAACGTGAGATATTTTCGGGAGAACAACAAGGACGTGGAGCTGAGTGAGTACCCCGCTTCAATCCCGGCAGACAAGGTAAAACGGGTTGCCTGACAGGAAAAATGAGAATCAGTGGGAGCAAGGGCCTGTCCATCACCGTTTCACTTGTTTTTCATAGCCGGATGCCCTAGAAATTGGGTGTGGATAAGATTCGGATCAAGGGTATCTTGCTCTATGCACTTGCCATATCGGTCATGGTTTTTGCCATTATTGTTGTGGCCGGCAAAATGCCCGGAACAAGCCCTGATGCCTCACTGGGGCCCGCAGGCCAGGGTATGAGCCTCTGGGACATGGCAGCGAAGAAGACACATCACAGCCAGGGCCGTTTCATCAACCCATTTACTTCATTCGAAATGCGCCGCAGGGGCTTGTTAGAGGTTGTAAAATGGAAGCTCTTCACAGACAACCCACTCAAGCAGGACTATAAGAACGAGAAGGTAGTGCCGGTAAACATAGACTGGAACGGCGTTATTTCCCACAATTCCATAAGCGTCACATATATAAACCACGCCAGCGTGCTCATAAGAGAGGAGAACACCAGCCTGCTCGTAGACCCGGTGCTGTTCGGCATGTTCTGGCCCATCAAGGATTTCAGCCCCATCACCTTCTCACCTGAGCAGATGCCGACAATCGATGCAGTGCTCATTACTCACGGACATTACGACCATCTCGACCTGCCCTCGCTTAAGGCTTTCAACAATCAATCACGCTTCTTAACCCCCCTTGGTTACGGCAGCCTCGTCAGAGATAACGGGGCCCGGAATGTAAAAGAGCTGGACCGGCTTGATTCAGATAAGGTCGGGCCTTTTGATGTCACATTCCTGCCGTGCAACCACTGGACCATGCGCAACCCCATTGCAGGGCCTAATACAGCACTCTGGGGGTCATATCTCATCAGGTCCTCGTCAGGCCGTACCATCTATATCTCAGGCGACACTGCATACTTCAATGGGTTTGCAGAAATTGGGCAGCACCACAAGATAGACCTGGCTATCTTCAGTCTCGGCGCCGATGAGCCCCGCTGGTTTATGAAACACTCCCATATAAATCCTGAAGAGACTGTCCGGGCATTCAAAGAATTAGACGCAGACAGGCTCATGGTCGTACACTGGGGTACCTTCAGACTCGGCGACGAGCCGGTCTTTCAACCCCCCCTGGACATAAACAGGGAAATGGACAAGGCGGGGCTGTCGGACAAGCTGATAGAGCTGAAGCACGGACAGACCTTTATTCTAGAATGAAGCCAACTGAGGGTCATATTTTTAACATCACCGTGACCCTTTCATAATGTCACGATTAAAGACCTGACTCCCTCTCTCCAGATCCCGAACTGACCTTTCAAATCGCACTGTTTTACGCCGCATAAGTCACACGGCCAACATCCTCCCACCCAGAAAATGACCTTACATGATCAGGATTCACAGGATTATGACAGAGTTTTCAGAATCCCCAAATGGAGAAGGGACAGATTTATCCGCATCTGTATCATTCTCCCAGCTAGTGCCATCAATGAGATATCTATATTGATACTCCCGGCCCAGATTGAGATCCAGAATGACACTGAAGGAACCGTCCCGCTGCTTTTTCATGGGGGTGGCCTTGGTGTCCCAGCTGTTAAAATCTCCGACAAGATGAATATCTTTTGCTGAAGCAACTTTTTCCTTATGCAACTGGAACGTCACTTTGCATACGGACATTTTTTTTTTCGGCTGTTTCTTGATACTCATGGCAATATCTCCTTTAAAGATATTTTATGATAAGAACCGACATTTTTGTTTCGATCACAGGTATGGTCTGGAAAATTATGCCAGCTCATGGATTTTCACTTTCAGCTCTTATAGATCAGAGGACTTTACCACATAGGCATCTGCAGCCATGGCCAGAGCGTCATTTCTATAACTGCTATATGCTGAAAATATGATCACGGGGATATTTAACTTGAGCTTTAACATAAAGCCTATTGTGAGTTGGCGTTCCGGATGCAGCACTCGGTGCCGGAAGTCATGGACTTCTCGCAAGAGACGGCTGAAACCAAGGCTTTGTACGGCGTCGACGTTCCTCACTTCGCCGACTTTGCCAAACAACTGCTGGCCTCCCGTCGGCTCGTCGAACGAGGCGTGCGATTCGTTCAAATCCAGCATGGGGGCGGCGGAGCCGGGGCCTGGGACGCTCACTTCGGCGTCAAAGCGAACCACTCGTCGTTGGCGCTGTCGGTCGACCAACCGATCGCCGCACTCATTGAAGATCTGGATCGTCGCGGGATGCTGGACGAAACGCTCGTCGTCTTCGCCACCGAGTTCGGTGGCACGCCGGGATCGCAAAATGGCGACGGACGCGACCACCATAACTTCGGCTTCTCCGTCTGGATGGCAGGGGGCGGACTCAAACGGGGCGTCGTGCATGGGGCGACTGACGAGATTGGCTTTCATGCCATCGAAAATCGCCACTATGTCACTGACGTTCACGCCACGATCCTCAAACAACTCGGGCTCGATTCCCGACGAATGGAAATCCCTGGTCGCAAACGACTCGAGATCGACCATGGCGTTCCGATCGATGAGATTATCGCTTAAGGATCGATTTCCAGGCAACGATTCAATCGCGGACACCATACAAAAGGCGCGTACACGATGAACGTTCAACAGTTTCGACAACTCTCGCTCACCGCCGTCGCCATATTCCTTGGTGCGATTGGCGCCACGGCCGTGGCTGAAGGGACTGAATCGCCGAGCATCTACCAGGTCGGGGTTTCAGCGGTCGACGTTACCCCGAGCTACCCAATACTGCTCAACGGCTTTGCGGGCCGAAAAACCGAGTCGGAGGGTATTACACAACGCATCTGGGCGAAGGCGCTAGCCATTAGCTCCGACGATTCGCAACCGGTCATTTTGATCTCGCTCGATAGCCTGGGCATCCGCGAATCGATGGTCAACGAAGTCGCCAAACGGCTCAAGACGAAAGCAGGCGTCGAACGTCGACAAATCGCCGTCGCCTTCAGCCATTCTCACACGACGCCGAAAGTCAACGGCGCGTGCGACACCATCTTACTGCATGCCGATTGCGCCTGAATTTCAGGAACACATCGATCGCTACACAGCGGAACTCACCGATGCCTTGGAAGCTGCAGCCCTCAAGGCGCTGGCTGACCGACAACCGTCAACGCTGCACTGGGCGGTGGGCAAAGTCGGCTTCGCGAAGAATCGACGGACTCCAGGCGGTCCCGTCGACCACTCGCTGCCGATGCTGGTCGTCAAATCGACCGCGGATGATGCGATTCGCGCCATCTACGTCACTTACGCCTGCCACTGCGTGACGTTGGGCAATAACAAGATCAGCGGCGATTGGTCCGGCTACGCGCAGGAAGCGATCGAGCGGCAATCATCCGGGCGCCGATCGGCATGGCGTCGATCGGTTGCGGATCAGACGCCAACCCGACTTCCGACGTCACTGACGGCAACACGGCGGTCGCGGCCGAACAAGGCGATGAAATTGCCGACGAAGTCGAACGGCTGCTGCAAGGGTCGTTGCAACCAGTGAGCGGACCGATCGTCGCCTCGCTCACCAACATCGATCTGCCGCTCAACACGCCGCCGACTCGCGAAGAGCTCGTTGCCATCGCCGACGGCAACTACAACGCCAAGTTTCAACTCGAAAAGCTGGAGCGCGGCGAGCAGCTTCTCACGGCGCTCGACTACCCGGTTCAAGTCTGGTCCTTTGGCGATTCGCTCGAGATGGTCTTCCTCGCCGGCGAAGTCTGCGTCGACTACGCGTTGCGCTTGAGAAATGAGCTCGATGCGTCGCGACTGTGGATGCATGGCTATGCGAACGATTTCTGCGGCTACATTCCCTCCGAGCGGCTGCTCAAGGAGGGAGGCTACGGCGGGGGCGACGAGTACGTTTACTTCGCGCTTCCTGAATACGCTTCAGCCAGGCATGGAAGCGAAGATCGTCGACGCGGTGCTGCGATTGACTCCCGAGGGCTACCGAGCGGATGCACGGTCGGAGTGAAGAAGTAATACGGCGTCAACGTCACCGCGAGCGGTAGAAGATTAGTGACGCCAGGAATTGGCGGCGACCATCAGAGGCGATTTGCACTTATGATTCTGTTTTCAACGTCGTTTCACTACTTCAAGCAGCTGGCGTTTGCCGCTCTCGTTTTCATTCATTGTTCGCAACATCTGCTGGGCGGCGATCATGGAAGCGAGCCGCGCCTCACGCCAGACCGAGTCCTTATCGCGTCTCAAGACGCATGACGACCTAGCCGTCGACCTCGTCGCGGCCGAGCCGCTGATCGAAGATCCGGTCGCCATCGACTTCGGCTGGGACGGTTGTCTGTGGGTGGCCGACGTCCCCGACTACACGCGACCGCTCAACGCGGAGCCGGATAAGGGAGGATCCGTCCGGCTGCTGACAGATCGTGACCACGATGGCCGCTTCGACGAAGTCTCGGTCTTCCAAGATGGCTTGCGATTCCCGTTCGACGTCAAAGTATGGCGCGACGGCGTCATCGTCTGCGACGCTCCGGACGTCATCTACCTGGAGGATACCGACAGCGATCAACAGGCCGATGTGCGCAAGGTGCTGCTGACGGGCTTTGGTAATCACAATGCTCAAGCGAGAGTCAACAGCCTGCGGTGGGGCGTCGACGGTTGGCTCTATGGCTCATGCGGGCTCTTCGGCGGACAGATCAAAAGTTTTAACGGCCAAACGCTGGAACTCGGCGACCGTGACTTCCGTTTTCATCCAGACACCGGCGTCATCGAGCCAGTTACCGGCCGGACGCAGCAGGGTCGCGTTTGCGACGCCGCGGGAAACTGGTTCGGCTGCAATAGCGGCACAATGATTGCCCACTATCCCCTGTCAGAACACTATTTGGCTGCAATCCCTATTTAGCGCCGCCGGCAGTACAGACGTATTCGTACGCCGACTCGGAGGAGCTGTTCCCCGCGGGCAATCCCACGGTTCTCAAACTCTCAGGGCCTCCCGGTCGGCCTACTTCCGCGTGCGGGTTGGAAATCTACCGCGACGATCTTTTGGGACAGCAGTACGCAGGCAACTCGTTCACTGCCGAACCTGTGAATCTGCTGGTTCACCGTCGCGTCATTGCTCCCGACGGAGTGACCTTTTCAGGACGGCGGGCGGACAATGAACGCGATCGCGAGTTCCTTACCTCCACCGACTCTTGGTTCCGTCCTGTCCAGATTCGCACCGGCCTCGACGGTTGCCTCTGGGTGGTCGACATGCATCGCTCGGTCATCGAGCATCCCACCTGGATTTCGGCGGAAGCGATGGAAACGCTCGACCCCTCCGCCGGCAACGCCGAAGCCCGAATCTTTCGCGTCCGTCCCAAAGATGGCCAGCCGCGGCCGCTTGTCGATCTTCGCCAGCTGAGTACCGCCGATCTCGTCGCCGCGCTTGATTCTCCGAATGGGCCGCAGCGCGATCTCGTTCAGCAGTTGATCTTGCAGCGAAAGTTGCAGGAGGCGGCGCCATACCTAGAGGCGATGCTGGCAACGTCCAAGCGAACCGAGGCGCGGTTAGCGGCGCTCAATGCGCTTGCCGAACTCGAAGCGCTGAATGAGAAGTCGCTGCTCGGCGCACTGCGCGATCCGCACGACGCCATGCGCGCTCACGCCATTCGACTCAGCGAACGCTTCTTCGATCAATCGCCGACCATCGTCGCGGCGGTGCTCGCGCTCGCCAACGACGACGCCCCGCAGGTGACGTTGCAATTGGCCTACAGCCTAGGCGAATGCACAGACGCCCGTGCCGCCGACGCCTTGGCGGAGCTGGCGTGGAAGCATCAAAGCGACCCGTACTTGCTCGCGGCGGCCTGGAGCAGCTTGAACGAGCGTAACATCGAAGGCGCGTTTCAACGACTAGCCGCGAAAGCAGCCTCTCAAGACGCCTACCTCGCCGATTATCGACGATCTCTCGATGTTTGCGGCGAAGTTCGGCAAGCCGACGATGCTTCCGCAAGCCGTTCAAACTCTCGCCGGCGATCATCCCGAAAACTGGACGTCGTGGCGCGTCAGCGGCGTCGCCAGTCTTGTTGAGTCGCTCCATGCCGAACAGCGGAACGAAGTCGTCTCTAACCATTCCGTGAAAGCAATTGTCGATCGCCTAACGCCTGCCGCTCAGACGGTCTTGGACGAGCCAGAGTCTCAACTTGATCAAGTATTGGCTGCTTTACGGTTGCTGGCGCCATCAAATCCACGGATGGAGAGACGATCGATCTGGTCGCGTCTCTTCTTGAACCTCGCCATGCTCCTGAAATACAGCTCGCTGCCATGAGGTTTCTATCGGCGAGCCGCCAGCCGCAGGCCGACGAAGCACTGCTGAGTCAGTGGAGTTCGTATTCGCCGGCAATGCGGTCTCAAGTTCTTGACGTTGTGGTGGCGCGTCAGGAGTTTCTGTCGCTACTGTTTGAAAAGTTGAAGTCCGGCGACCTCAGGGCTGCCGATATCGACGCCACGCACCGACTTCAGCTGCTGCGCCAGAACGATGCAGAGATCCGAAAACAAGCGGAATCGGCGTTTGGCGCTGCCGTCAACGCCGACCGACGACAGATCATCGACGATTTCCAATCGGCGACGAATCTAAACGGCGATTCCTGCATGGCGCCGCCCTCTTTCAAAAACACTGCTCCAGCTGCCATAAACTCGGCGACGTGGGGAGTTCCGTCGGCCCCGATCTGGCTGCGATTACCAGTCGCACCCCGTCGGCTTTGATTGAAAGCATCTTCGACCCTAACCGCAATGTCGAGGAGAAGTACCTCGCCTACACCGCTGCCAGCGACGATGGCCTGGCGCATACGGGCATCCTGGTCAGCGAGAAGCGCGACAAGCATCACGCTCGTCGAGCAACAAGGCAAACAGTCGACGTTGCTTCGCGAGTCGCTGGAGGCGTTGCAAGCCACTGGCCTTTCCCTGATGCCCGAAGGCTTCGAGAAAGACCTGACTCCCCAGGACGTGGCTGACCTGATGGCTCATCTGACGGTCCACGCCCGCCGACCGCGTGAGTTCGAGGGGAACAAGCCCGAGATCGTCCACGCCAACGACGACGGAAACGTCATGCTTCTCGCATCGAACGCTGAGATTTACGGAACTCAGATCCTTTACGCACCGACGTCTCGCAGCGTCGGCGATTGGTACGACCAGTTGGATTACATCGCGTGGAACGTCTCAACCGCCGCTGATCAAGAATTCGATCTGTATCTTGACGCCGCCGGCGAAGAACGGACGACGGGCAACGGGGTCGCCATCGACGGCTTCGAGGCCCCTCTTCGCTTCACCGCGCAATACCGGCGGGTTCGATAAATTCGTTCCTGCCAAGATCGGCAAGGTACGACTTCGCGCGGGCAAAAATTGGATCCTCATCACCGCCGACGGTCCGATGGCTTCGATTCCTTTGTTGGCGATTCGAGGGCTCTACTTGATCAGCCCTGGAGCTTCAATTGACGACGTCTTGGCCGCCGAGACTGTCGCGGAGGCGGATCACGATGCCTCGACGGACATCGCCAAGCTGCTCGATGGCCTCGTCGTCGGGACGCCCAGCGAGAAAGAGCGAATACCGCAACTCTGGGAGCACGCACTAGCCGCCGGCAAGCGGAACAATGACGCTGAGTTGGTTCGGTTGTTGGAACTCTCGCTGCCGAAAATGGGCGAGCCGCTGCGAGATTGGCAAGCAGTCGTCGTCGGGGGCGGGATCATTAACGGCATGAGCGGCAGCGGCGCTTGGCCGAGGGAGCGGATGCTGGCGCTTGTCGCCGCCGACAAGTCGCTGGCAGCCCGCTGGCAGCAAGCGGTGGAACTCGCGGCGATAGTGGCCGACAACGATACGATCAGCTCTGGAGTTCGCTACGATGCACTCAGGATGTTGGGCGCCGACAGCTTTGAGAGCGCCAACGATCGCGTGAGCAAATACTTACAACCAGGAGTCGGCGACGAACTGCAGATGGGGGCGATCAGCGCGATGGCAGATATCGACCACGCCGGGGCGACAAGCGCGCTGCTCGACAATTTTTCCGCGTTTACCGCCGGCAATCGAGGCATCGCTTTTTCCGCACTCCTGCGGAACGACGACCGCACGAAGCAGTTACTCGATTCGCTGGAGTCAAGCGGCAGATCAACGATCGCACTCACCTTGGAGCAAATCGAAATGCTCAAGAAGATGAATAATCCCGCTCACCGCCAGCGCGTCATCGCGATCTTTGGCGATGGCCAAGTAGCGCAGAGCGAGCCCTAACAGCACACTTGCTCAAGCGACTTGACCACGCTGATAATCTGACGGGCTCGCTAAACTGCCTGCACGTCTTGAAATGCACGCTTCTATGGAAATGCCTGAATTGTCGCTTTTAACTCCGCGACCCGATGACTATCCCGTGATGCCGACCGCGTACATTGGATTTCTGCTTAAGCCTGCCGGATTCTTCAAGCAGAACCCGGCAAACGACATCCCGTCGTCGGCGAAGAAGCCGGCAGTGCAGGGGGGTTGTTGTCGCTGAATGTCGCGACCACTCCGAGTTGATGGGGGGCGCCAAACGTGTGTCCGATCTGCTGGGCAACATTGCTGGTTGCATTCTCGACTTCGATCGGGGCGTCGGCTGCGATCATGGCGTGGCGCGACCGTTGGACGCTGTTGCTGGCCGCAGGATTATTGGGGCTGGCGGGCGTCCATCAATTCGGCGTGACGCTTGTACCTTGGCGGGTATTTGCCGGGGCGATAGCGACGTTGATCGTCCGCATCACGTGGATCGTATTGATGCAACGCGACAAGTTGTTCGTCTTCTCCGCATGGCGGAAGGCAACCACATTTGCCGCCTCGCGTTGTCCAACGAACCGTGAGCCTGAAGGCGCTCTAGGCGCCGTCGCAATTGCCTCGCCCACTGATTCAGGTCCGATTGAATCACCGATCAGCCCTGCCCACTGATGATCAGCGACAGGCTCAGTCCGGCAGTGGCTCGCCTTTCGTTTCCGGCCCAATCCAGATGATAAGGACTCCCAGCAGGTAGATTCCCGCCAGGGTGGCGCCAGCCCTGGGGAAGGCGTCAACCTCGACTCGTTCCGGCGCAATATTTTGAGCGAAGTAAGCGGTGAGGACGGCGGTTTGCAGTGATCCGACGGCGGAGAGAACTCGTCCGAAATTGTAGGCGAAGCCTTGGCTGGTGGTGCGAATGCTCGTCGGGAAGAGTTCGGGAAGATAAAGCGGAAACCAACCGTAAAACGCCGCCGTCACGCCGCCGGCGACGAAGACCGAGACCAGGAACTCAACGCCGTAAGCGTCGTTCCACCGGTAGAGGTACACCAGCGACGCAAACGAGCCAACGCACAACAACGCGTAGGTCGGCCGCCGCCCGATGACGCCGCCGGCGATGGCGGCCAGAATCGTCCCGATGATGGCCCCGATTGAGGTCGCGATCTGCGTGTACTCTTTGGCATGGAATGGTCCCTGGTCGGCCGGAAGCAATTCCGACAGCGCAATCGCCCACTTCGGAGCCCACTGCAGCGCGCCCCAGGTGCCAAGCAAAGGAATGCCGGCGAGACAAGCGCCGAGCAACATCCGCCGCAAGTAAAGTCGACGGTCGGCGGCCCGCAATTGCCCGGCGTCAACCGCGCGAGTGAGATAACGCACCACCGGATACATGTAACCCTTCAAGGCGATGAAAAACCCGATCGCGGTCGCGAGGATGCGGAGCGTTGTGAGCCAACCAGGAAAACCTTCTGCCACCGCTTCCAATCCGATCCAAGGCCGCATCACGTTTTCAAACGCCGGCGACCACAGGAGGATCATGAATGAAGCGCCTACGGCGCCGACGACGACGCCAAGCAAATCCTTGGTCGCCCAGAATGAGTTTTCACGTTCGCCAGCCGCGGCTTGCCACTTTTTCGATTCGGGCACAAATAATCGAATAAAGAACACCAGCAGAGCCGGCAAGGCGCCGGCGATCATCAACAACCGCCAACCGTCGTTTCGCAGCAACATCGCCACGGTTTCGGGCGGTATGCCGACTCCTAACAGCGCGTCGCCAAATCCCTTGATAAAGCTGACCAAAACCAGGCTTAGAAGGCCGACGGCAAGAAATCCGACGTTGGCGGCGGCTCCGATCAGCCCCGCGAGATAAGCTCGCGAGCTGTTCGGCCAGAGTTCGGTCACCAGCGCAACGCCGAGCGACCATTCGCCCCCCATGCCGAGCGAAGCGATGAACCGTAGCACCGCGATATGCCAAGCCTCGGTGGCGAAGCCGCATAAACCGGTAAAAATCGCGTAAGTCAAGATACTGAGCGACATGGCCCGCACGCGACCGATACGGTCGCCCAGCCAACCGAAAACAACGCCTCCAGTCGCCGCACCGATCAGAAATACCGCCATAATGACGCCGAACCATTCGCCCTTGGCGGTCGGATTGGTGATGAGCTCGTCATGAAGCAACTCATCGAGGGCGTTGGGGCCGACAAGCGGAAACATGCCGATCTCGAAGCCGTCGAACATCCAGCCGAGGAGCGCCGCCAGCAACGCCATCCACTTGCCGCGGGAATCGGCGTTAACGTCATCATGAACTTGCATGGTCACTCTTTCAGCTGCATGAATGGACAGACAACGAAAGTTTATCGCAGCGGCGCCCGATTAGACGAGTGCGGGACGTTATGAAAGGGGAAGACGCCGCGTCCTTCGCGAAATGCCAGGGCTCGCTGCTTAAAACAGTGCTGTGGGCTCAGGCAGTTGCCGCTCAATCTCGGCGAGCCGATATCCAAATCCGACCTTCCCCAGCGTGCTCAAGTCGAGTTGCCCATTCCTCCGGCGGTACAGTCCTGGATGAACCCGGGCCTCTGGCAGCGAAGCATCAGGATAGAACTGCATGGCGTTCGATTCGACTCCCATGATCGAGTGGACCTTCGAGGCCAAGCGAACATGGGGGATTTGCGCAAGCATCGGGTTGGTGAGGTCTTGCACCATGATCTGCATGCCATGCGCTCGAGCCCAGCAATAGCTCAGAATCGACCCCGTCTGCGTCTTGCACGTTTTCAGGCATACTCCGGTCCATCCGAGCGAGCGACCAAGTTTCACGTAACGCCAATCATGGGCGCTTTCATCGAGGTATAACGGTTTGATCTGCGAGACGCTACGCACGTCGATTTGATTATTAGTCAGGTCATACGGGAACGGCTGTTCGACGTAGAGTAATCGTTCGAACAGCGGCGGCGACTCGCGACGCAACCGTTCGAGAATAGCGACGACGTATTCGGGTTGGCGGACGGTGCAGTTGAAGTCGGCGTGAAAGTGCTCCACGCCGAGAGGCATGCTTAGCTGCCCGACTTGGATAAGCCGCTGAAAATCCCACTCCGCGTCGTTGCCGCGGAGTTTTACTTTGAGACAGCGCAAGCCGTCTCGTTCAATCCAATCGGCAAGCAACAGCGGGTAACCGTCTTGGGGCGATGACTGCGGATCGACTTCCCCTGAAGTCAACGGATCGAGCCCGCCCACTAGATGCCACACAGGCAGGATCTGCGGACTCGGTGACGCTAAATAATCGCACGGGAACTTTCCTGAGAACGCCGCCGCCGCTTCAAAGCCGAAGTAGTGCGACAAATCATGGGGCATGTATTCCGAGGAGTAGACGTCGAACACGTCGCGTTGCTGAAGATTGCCGTAAGCGTCGTGAACGGCGACGTCGGCGGCGCTTAAAGCGATCAGAGCAGCGAGGTATGGCAACGGTTCGGTGGTACGGCTCGTTGGCGAGTCTTGCACCAGCTTGGGGAGAACATTCGCCTGAAAGCGAACGCCGAGATCGAGCGGATGGCCGCAGTCGCCTGATTCGATCCAAGCTCGGACTGACGCGACGGCGAAATCACGCATTGCCGCAGCTCGAGTCGCATAGGGTAACTCAGAGGGCCAAGCCCATTGGGCGGAAAGCGGAGTTTCCCCCCAACCGTCGGCCGTCCGTCCCTGTCGATCACGGACAGTGACCCGCACGCGACAGCAATCGACTTCGGTAAGAGTCTCGAACGCCGAACTTCAGCGGCATTCGCGTCCGCACCGGTAGGAAATAGACGGCGGCGCCAACGAGACAAACATCGGTGGGACGCTGAGATTTCATACCGGCAACGCTGATGTGGAGCTTTGGCCGTGATAGATCCGGCCACATCGAGGAGCATGCACGGCGTTGAATCAAAGGTCGTCCTCTACCACTTGGCAGCGAACGGCAAGGTGATGCGAGAGCCGTCACACGCGCAAAAATATCTTCTTCTTATAGAGCAGAAATAGCATCAACCATTTTACGAAGAACAAGCAGATCGCCCACAACAGCGGCTGAAGCGTGCCAGTATGCGCCAACGCCCCGCCGAAGAAAAACTGCGTCGTGAACTGAAAGTCGATGAACTGCTGCGCCATATAGATGAGAATTGAGTTACTGCCAATCACCACAAAGAAGAAGGTCCATTTGCGAATTTTCCACACGTCGATGACTAAGTAAAAAGCCGCTAAGAGCAAGAGACTCCACCCCGCACAGTAGAGGACGAAAGAACTCGACCATAGGTTTTTATTGATGGGGAAGTAAAGATTCCACACCAGCGCCAACGCCAGACAGAGGGCGCCGCCGGCTGCCATCAACGAGGTTTTCCTATAACCTCCGAGACGCGATTTGTTCAGAAAGTCCCCGGTAAGAATGCCTGCCAGTCGCCGTGCTAACCGCCGGCACGGTGCCCAAAAAACCGACTGGATCGCGGTCGCCTCGGTACAGCCGGCCAGGAAGCAACTGTCGGTCGAGAAAGTCAGTAAGCGTATGCCCCGGCAAATCGCCGCGCCGAATCCTGGCACGGGAATGAATTTCAACGCAGCCCAGTACGCGACTAGCAATCCAACGAACCATAACAGACGTCCTCTAACGCCTGCATTCAAGGCCGCAATTAGCGCCGCGAACATATACGCCAAAAGCCAATCCGCCCGAGGACGCTGGGGTACGCATCGTCGGCCAATCGAACTTGAGCAAACCGTTATAGATCATTCCCAACACGACAAGTACAAATCCTCGCACCAGCACATGTCTGTATAAATCGCGTTTGGAGTCGCCCGCGGCCATTCGCTTCTCAAATGAGAAAAGGGAGAGCAACGCCCGCAATGAACAAAAACAACGGGAAGATCAAATCGTAGAACGCGAAGCCATGCCATTCTGGATGTTCGAGTTGCCCGGCAAGCCGATGCAATGGCCGCCCAATCAGTTAAGTTCGCGGAGGCTAGAGCAATCTCCTTTCCTCCCATGATCGAAAACATGTCGCAGCCGCGCAAGGCGTCGAGACTCATCAAACGCTGAGACACTCCGGGGTCGGAAGCGACTTCTCGTCTCACCGCCTTCCCAGAGTCGCTTGGCGGCGACTGATCGGTTGTTGATTTCATCTATGGTCTAACGCTAGGCATCAGGGCAGCGAAATGGAGAGACGATACGACCGTGAGCGAATGATCGGCCTTGCCGTCAGTTTGCCGGAAACGACGCGGGATTTCTACTTCATTGCTTTTCGTGAGGGGCGTGGCGCGTGACAGCTGGACTCGCCACGCCCACGCCAGCGACTGCAAATTCCCGCATTCTCGCCGAGACTTGGGGGAACGACGTACTCGACTAATGCCGTTTTCAGACAGTGCAGCCGACTGGATGTAGCCCGCCATTGTTAGTTGAAGGTTGCTCTGCCGACGAGTTGCAAGAAGGCATCGCCTCCCAATTGCCCCGCCTTGCTGACGCTTCCTCCTAGAATAATGCGTTGCGGCGACAAGACGTAGGCAATATTTGCCAGTGCGGCGGCAACGTAGTGAGTTTGGATTCTCCACACGACGTGGTCGGTGAGGTGCTGAGCAGCGCAGCGAGTTCTCGCTTCGATCGCAGGTCCGCAACAGAGCCCCTCCCAGCAATCGCCATGGTAGGGGCAGACGCCGGCAAAATCGTCGCCGGGAAGTCGCGGGAGACGCATGTGGCCGATCTCGGGGTGAACTAAGCCGTAAATAGCTTCCCGCCAGACATGCCGCCGCCGCCGATTCCCGTCCCCATGGTGATATAAACGAAGTCGGTGAGACCTCGCGCGCCCCAGCGATGCTCGCCTAGGCACTGCCGTTCACATCGGTGTCAATTGCTAATGGAATGTCGGGGAACGCCGCGTGAAGCGGGCCAAGCAAATCGGAGTTAGCCCAGCCCGGCTTGGGCGTACTCGTAATACGGCCAAAGGAGGCGGAGTCGCGGTGGAGATCGACCGGTCCGAAGGTTGCCACGCCGATCGCTTGCAAGCGGCCGAGTGCCCCTGCTGCTCCTTCAGCCACTCCACGACCTGCCGCATCTGGTGCACGGAATCTAAGCCAGTCGGCAATTCGATTCGAGCCAGCAATCCCTCGCCCGGGCCGGTTCCCACCTGCAGACAAACTTTGTTCCGCCTGCTTCGATGCCGCCGAACAAAGGTAAGCGGCTAGCGGCAGGTCGATCTTCTTTCGTCAACGTCACTTCGTAGCTCCTAGAGCAATCCGATGCTCACGCCCGGTCGCAAGTCGGCACACACCACGCCACACAACTGCTGACGCACTGAGGCTGATCGCGGTCGATGCGTTACGCTTTATCGTTATACTCCTGGCGGCGATTCTTACCGGGTTCCGGCACGGGGGTACCGCCCCTGATCGTCAGGCGTCAGCGGCGCGGTCTTCGTCGTTGCGAAGTCGGCGACGCCGGGCGCCATTTCGTGCGGGCAGTTGAGCATCTGCTCGTAAGTGATTTCCTGCCCCGTGTGGGCCGCCATGCGGCCCATGCTCGTCACGAGGCTCGCCTCGACGCCGCGCGGCACTTCGTTGTACGGCTTGTCGTGAACGATCGCCTCGATGAGGTCCTTCCATTCCAGCACGTAGGGGCTTTCTTCGGGCTGCGGATAGGCCCACATCACGTTGTCGCGATCTGGCCTGAAGCTGCTTGAACGTCCGCACCTTGCCGGGATGTGGCCCGAGGTGCTGACGATCGCCGAGCCTTTCGTGCCATGCACGACGCTCGACATGTCGTTGCGGCAGCCGATCATCGTCCGGCCGTCGAAGAAGAAACTCGATGCCGTCGTCGAACGTGTACTCGACCGCGTAGGTGTCGAAGTTCTGATCGACGTAAGTCGCCGCGGAAGTGGCGGCCGCCCAAGGCTTGCGCCTTCACCGGCCAGGCGTTCTTCATCCAGCAGACTTCGTCGATCTGATGGACGTAGAAGTCGCTGAACAATCCGCCGCTGGCCCAGATGAAGCTGTGGAACCGCTCGATCTGCCATTGCAGCTCGTCGCGGTCCTCCGGCTTGGCGGTGGAGAAGCAAGTGCCGACCGGGCCGTGCATGCGGTAGGCCCGCATGCGCGATGATATCGCCGATCTCGCCGTCTTGAATCCGCTTGTGCAGTTCCTGCCGTCCGCGGCAATGGCGGATCATGAGACCGACGGCCGCCTTCAGATTCTTTTCGTCGGCCTTCTTCGCCAGGTCGAGCATCCGCTTGGCGGTCGGGCCGTCGGCAACGAGCGGCTTCTCCATGAAGACATTGAGCCCCTTGTCGATGGCGTATTGGAAGTGAACCCAGCGAAACGCCAGCGGCGTGGCGAAGATCGCGATGTCGCCCGGCCGCAGCGCATCCATCGCTTTCTTGTAGGCGTCGAAGCCGACGAACTGCGTTCTTCGGGCACGTCGATCAGATCGGGCTTGCCTTGAAATTCTGCTTGAGCGCGCTGTAGGCTTTCGTCCAGGCGGTGCTGGAAGACGTCGGCCATCGCCACCAGCTTGATGGGATAGCCGGCAGCGGTCAGCGCGTCGACCGCGGCTCCCGTGCCGCGTCCGCCGGCGCCGACCAGGGCCAGCTGCAGGTTGTGGTCCGATCCGGCCTGGGCGAACACGCGCGGCGCATGCAGGGCGCCGAGCGCCGACACGGCGCCGGCAAACTTGATGAACTCGCGACGATCGGCCTGAGAATTCTTGGCGCTCATGGCTGTGCTCCTACGTGAGTTCAGGCGTAGTTTTCGGAACGCGAATGCGCTGCGGTAACTAAGTGTTTATCCGAAGAACTATTCCAGTAGAAATACATTTCTTCGACGGACGGAATTTCCAGCGGACGAGCAATGCGAAATCCGAGCCAAGGGGCGTCGGTAAGATACCACATGACTCTTGGGAAGTTGCGGATCTTGCTGCTGCCAAGCCGGCGTCCGAGCCCAGCCGAGCGGCCGAGCGCAGCTGTTCCGGCTCGTCGGCCCACCCGCCGCCGCGGACGCTGCGAGGATAGAGCGTGGTCGGCCGGACGAACGGATTGGTCGGCGCCCGCTTTAAGCCGTTGGAAAAGTAATCTGGAACGAACTGGTCGGCGGTCCACTCCGTGACGTTGCCGTGCATGTCGTAAAGCCCCCACGGGTTCGGCTTCTTCTCGCCGACCTTCTGATACTTTTCCTCGCTGTTGCCTGTGATACCAGGCGTACTCGTCGAGCTCTGCCGGATCGTCGCCGAACGAGTAGGCGGTGGTCGTTCCGGCCCGGCAGGCGTATTCCCATTCCGCCTCGGTCGGCAGGCGATAGAAATGGCCCGTCTGGGCGCTGAGCCATTGGCAATATTTGTTGGCGCCGTGCTGCGTCATGCTGATCGCCGGGAAGCCGTACTGCCCCATGCCGAAGCTCATTTCGACATAGGGCGTCGTCGGCTGGCTCACCGCATCGACGTCGGTATGGCCGCCGGGTCGAAATCCTTACGCATGCCGTTCTTGAATCGTTCGATGCCGCGTGATCATGAACGGCTCGTACTCGTCCCAAGTCACTTCGTACTTGCCGATCCAGAACGGAGCGACCGCGACTTCGACTTGCGGGCCTTCGTCGTCGCCCGGCCTGGCTCGGCGGCGGGGCTGCCCATCAGGAACTCGCCCCCCTCAATGGCGACCATCTCGTAGGGCGCGTCGGTTGAGCGGAACCTCCGCCTCGTAGTCTTCAAAGGGCGTCGTCGGCTTGCACCGCGGGCCTTCGTCCACGATCTGGGCATGGATCCGCCGCACCAACTGCATGTCGTCGGGCGAGGGGATTTGCGACTGGGGTTTCGGCCGCACCTTAAGCGTAACTCCTTCGGCCAGATTGCTCCCTGAGCAATCCACAGCCGAAGCGTTTCAATCGAGTCGGCGTTCAACGGGCCGCCTTGATCGAGCGGAGGCATCAGCTGCGGGTCGTCTTTGTCGACGACAATGACGGTAAAGAATGAGCTCTCGTCCGGCGAGAAGGGTACGAGCAATCCCTCCGCGCGGCGAACGCTCTCGATCGACGCGAGGTCGATACCGCCGTCGACATGTTTGCCCGAATGGCACGCGAGGCAATGCATCTCAAGAATTGGTTGAACTTTTGCCGCGAAGTCGACGTCAGCATGCACTAGCAGTGCAAATTGCAAGCAGAGACTGCTCATTAGAATTCCGCGGCACGCGATGACAACGGCTTGGCGTTTCATGCAAGATCCCGCATGTTCCGACTCGGCGGCAGATCGTTGTTCTTCGATCACAATGCATCACTCCAAGAGCCGGGCGAATTTCGACAAAATAGCTTCGCGAGCCGCGGCTGAATTGATCGAGTTCCATCGTAACGCGGCATGCAACGCGAACGCACTGCCGGCCACGCAAACTTGCATAGATTGAGATGATAATATTGCTGCAATACTCGGCGTCGCGTTGTAGAGTGAGTCCATGCGTGTGACTTTGAAAGACATCGCTGAGGCGCCGAATTATCTGTCAGCACGACGAGTCGCGCTCTCAACAATCATCCTTCCATCAGCCAGGAAACCACCGTCAAGGTACGGAAAATCGCCGGCGAACTTCGCTATGAACCGGTCCGTTCCCACCGACGGCCGACGCCGGTCTCGGGACTTTTGGCCGGCCGGAATATTGCGATTGCCTCGCTCGGGCTCGATCGCTCGTTGGCGTCGATGCCGGTCGTGAGCAATGCGTTTCACGGCGCAGAAGAGGTTCTCCGCGATGCGGGGGCGAATGTGCAAATCGTTCACATTCCCTACCTGGATCAGTTGGCTAGTGAACTGCAACCAACGCAACTCGACGGCCTTGTCCTGACAGGCGCCATGGTCGAGCAATTTTCCACAGCAGCGTGTCCTTCGACGATCAGCCTGTTGAAAAAGATCCCCACGGTTTGGATGATTGGGCACCCGCCAGGCGCCTGGGGCGACGCCGTAGTGGCCGACGACTTTGCCATCGGCAGCGGCGCCGCTGAGCATTTATTCGCTCAGGGACATCGCGAGTTAGCGTTCCTCAACCCGATGCCGGACAACTTGCTGTTCGCGCGGCGGGAGATGGCTTCTACGCGACGGCTCGTCGGCTCGGGGCGTCGGTTCAGTCCTTCTGCGAAGCGCCAGAAGCTGGTTGGCCGCTCCCGCTCAGGTCGCCCGCGTCGGTTTTCGACGTTGTGCAGCGTCTCATTGATCGAATGTTGGAGAGTCGACCGCGCCCGACGGCGGTCTTCGCGTCGGCCGATAGCGTAGCCCGCGCTGGTTTACTGCGCTGGGGTGCGCGGGCTACGCATCGGTCACGACGTCAGCGTTATCGGGGGCAACAACACCCCCGGACTGATGACGACTCCATTCGCCAACTTGGCGACTTTCGATATTCACGCCGACCAACTCGGAGCGCTGGCCGTGCGACAACTGGCGACTCAGTTCTCGGAGAGAAGGTTCAACCTTCGCTCCACATGTATGTCCGAGTCGGTGGCGACGCACTTGGTCGTCAGTCCGACGTTTATCCCGGGCGAATCCGTCCAGGGATTGCGTCGAGAAGGATTACTCACCTCATTCAAGCCACGCTCTTCAGCATTGTAACGAACCACTCTTGTCATATCTTTTCGCTCCCAATGAACAGGTGCATTATGAACAAAGCAGTCTGCAGAGTTGCCTTTGCGTACGGCATGTTTGCGATCTTAGCGCTGGCCGCATCATCGCCTGCGTTGGCCGTCGACACGATGGTCGATTGGACAGGCCTCAATAACCGCCCCACGGATCCGCCGTCGGCGTTCGCTCCCGACAATGACTACGGCTTGATCTCGCCGACGTCCGCCGGCGGACAGATTCAGAGCAAGGTGAATTTCGCCGGCCAGTTCCCGACGGACTTGGGGCAAACCATCAATACGGAGTTCGTCTACTTCAGCGATCCGACGCTCGAAGGCCCGACGCTCGATTTCCGCAGCGAACTGCACATGACCGGGACCATCACCTTTAATTCTCCCCAGGCGACCGAGCCGAACCTGTTGTTCGGCTGGTACAACAGCGAAAATTCGACTCATCGGATCGGGCTAGGCATTTCCAATCGATCGGTGTCGCAAGGAGGAGCCATCGCCGATAATCTGCGCGTCGACTTCGGCTACGCCTCGACAAGCTACCCGAATCCCAACGGGACGGGCAACTTGGGCAATAAGTTCTACTACGTGTCGACCGACGGTAATCAGCCCCCAGAAAGCGGCAACTCAGTCATTCCCAACGGCAGTTATCCCTTTACCTTCGACTACATTCCCGGACCGGCCGGCTCGTTAGGCGGCTCGATGAGCGCGACGGTCGGCACTTTCTTCAAGACCGTTCAACCGCTCGAAACTCAGCCGCACGACTTCGACGAATTCACGTTCGATCGCTTTGGGTTTATTCAACGATCGACCACCAACACCACGCAACTCGGCAACTACAACATCGTCTTCTCCAACGTGACCTATACCGGCGGCACCGCGGCCGCCGTGGCCATTCCCGGCGATTTCGACGCTGACGCCGACGTCGACGGCGCCGATCTGGCCATCTGGAAAGCCAATTATGGAACCGGAACGTCAGTCGCCACCGGCGACGCGGACGGTGACAACGACGCCGACGGGAATGACTTTCTGATCTGGCAGCGGAATCTGTCAGGCGCTCCGGTGGCAGCAGTGCCTGAGCCCAGCGCTCTGTTGCTGCTAACGGCGAGCGGGATCGCAATCTTCAGCCGCCGGCTTCGACAGAAGCGATAACACTCGACAAGTCCCGCATCGAGAGATCATTCTTGCGATTTAATAACTTGCGCGACGTGGTCGGCTGCGAGCGAGGCTAGAAATCGGTTGTTCGCGACTTTTTCAGGCAACCAAGTCCAACGTCAATCGGTAAATGTTCGCATGAGAAACATCTGGTGCAGGTGCAGTAGCCTCTTTGCCCTGGCGATCTCGAGTTCGCTGTGCGTTTCGCTGTATGCTGAAACTGAACCCGGTTTGGCAGGCCATTGGAAACTTCAGGGCGATTGCCGCGACTATTCCGGCAACGACAACCACGGCGTCAACCACGGCGTCGAGCTGCAGCGCGGCCAATTCGACGGTAAGTCGTCATTCATCGAAGTCCCCGCCAGCGATTCGCTCCAACTCGGCAGCGAAGATTTCACCTTCGCAGCGTGGATCTGGACGCCGCCAGAACTCGACGACGTCGTCGGCGACGTCGTCAGCATGTACGATCCGCAGACGCGGCGAGGAGTTAACCTCACCGTCAATTCCAGTGCCGGCGGCTATCAATCGCAAGGGACCGATCGCCAGATTCATTTTGGCATCGATAACGCACAAACCGGCGATTGGATCGATTGCGGCCGGCCGAATCCGACGAGCAACTATGTCAGCAATTCGATAACCGTTTTACGGGCATCTTTACGCGGCGACGACTGACGGCCGAGACGTCGACGATTGGTGCCACGTCTATCGTTATGATGGCGATCAAAAGTGGACCGATTGCGGGCGCGTTGGTGACCGGCAAGACGACCGGCGTCTGGGCCGTTGATCGTGCATGACGGCGAGCTGTATGCCGTGACCAGCACCTACGATTGGACTCGCGTCCGAGAGGCGACTACGAGCCGGACGCGTTTATCGATACCTGGGCGGCACGGATGGGAAGATTGCGGCCAGCCCAGCGACAACCGCACGCTCAATTCTGCTCGCCAGCTATCAAGGGCAAGCTTTACGTCGGCGGCGGCCCCGAGACCTGGGGCGTCTTCAGCTCAGACGCGCGACAAGAAGTGGCAAGCTCTCCAAGGAATTCCCGAAAGAAGGACCGCAGCGATGTTTCCCTCACGCCATGTGCCGCCACAACGGACAAGTTGTACGTCGCCTTTCCCGGCGTCTACGATTCGACGGCGACGAATGGAACTATCGTCGGCAATCCGCTGCCGATCGAAGACGAATCCGATGTTCCAACTCACTCGCTGAGCTGCATCAAGGCAGAACTGCTTGCCGGCACGTGGCCGGAAGCCAAAGTCGCCGTCTACAAGGGCGACGAGAATGTGGAAGAGATCGGCCGCGTCGGCGAGGACGGCACCGAGGTCAATTCGCTGGTGGTCTACAACGGGAAGCTTTACGGCGGCTCGCTGCCGCGTTCAGAGGTCTGCCGCTACGACGGCGGATCGAAGTGGACTTCGCTCAAGCGATTCTACTCGCCCGACGGATGGAGCCGGGCATTCCCGCCGCGGCTATCCGAAAGGAAGTCAATGAGTGGGGTCGCGTGACAAGCCTGACGGTCTGCGACGGCAAGCTTTTCGCCAGCACCGGCAGTTGCACCAGTTCGACGCAGGACGCCCCGCTCGATGTCCGCGGCAAAGTGTTTAGCATGGAGGCCGGAAAAGTCGCCTCTTCCGACAACGACTTGGTCCTGGCTGGAAACATCTTGCTGCAGTGCAGATGCGGGCGGCTCGTGAAGCTCTACGTCGACGGCAAACTCGCGGCGAAATCGTCGAGCTTTGATCCGGCCGACTACGACCTGAACACCGGCAAGCCGCTGCGGCTCGGGTTTCGGTCAAACTGAATATTTCGCTGGCAAAATGTATGACGTACGGGTTTACCGCGCGGCGCTGAGCGACGATCGGATAGCCGAACTCGCCGCGAGCCAGCCCGCAGATCTGAGATTACGCCAGTCGACAACCTTGCGACGCCGAGATTCGGCTGCGTCGCAATTACATTGATTAAAATTGGTCCCCGAACTGAACTGAATATGAAGACTGATCTAGCAGTCGTTAATTACGCCCCCGAACCGTATAGCGTCGAGCTGCGCGAAATCCCCGCGCCACGATCGATGACGATCAGGTCTTGCTGGAGGTGCAGTCGGTCGGCGTGTGCGGCAGCGATCTGCACATGTGGACGGCTCAGCAAAGTTGGCCGGTGAATTACCCGTGGTGCTGGGGCACGAGTTCTGCGGCATCATTTGCGAAGTGGGCAAGAACGTTCGCGGCTGGAGCGAAGGCGACCGCGTCGTCAGCGAGACGGCGGCGGTGATCGATCCCGACAGCCCGCTGACGCGGCAGGGTCTCTACAACCTCGATCCCGGTCGCCGCGGATTCGGCGCGATGATCGACGGCGCCATGCGGCGGTACGTGCCCGTGCCGGCGCGAATTCTGCACCGCATGCCGGACGGGATGACGTTCGATCAGGCCGCGCTCACCGAGCCGTGTTGCGTGGCGTTCAACGCGGTGGTGAGCAACGTGCGGATTCGGCCCGGCGATCGCATCGTCGTGCTGGGGCCGGGTCCGATCGGGATTCTGTGCGCCGCGCATGGCGCGGCTATGCGGCGCCGACGTGGCGCTGGCTGGGCTCGAGCGCGACCGCGACCGGCTTGCAAGTCGGCGCGAACTACGGTTGCGAACCGCTCATCGGCGACTTGACGCGATTGGGCGTTCGAGGCGCGACGGCCTGGGCGCCGACGGCGTGGTCGACGCGACCGGCGTTTCGGCGGCGTTGACCACTGCGCTCGAAATCGTGCGCCCCGCCGGCTGGATCAGCAAAGTCGGCTGGGGACCGCAGCCGCTCGGCTTCTCGCTCGATCGGCTCGTGCAGAAGAACATCACGCTGCAAGGCAGCTTCAGCCACAACTGGCCGATCTGGGAACGCGTGATTCGGTTGATCGCAACCGGGGAGCTCGACGTGCGGCCGATCACCGGCGGCGTTTGGCCGCTGGCCGAGTGGCAAGAGGCGTTCGAGACGATGCACTCGGGCGAGATCGTCAAAGCGGTGCTGAAGCCCGGATTGAAGTCGACGTTGCGCACCGACGCTGCCAAGCAGGCCCAACCGATTGGCAATGCGCCTCCCATGCACGCTCCGCGCCTAGCGTCAGAGACGCACCAACGCAGCGAAGACAACTATCGCCATGCAACTAGCAGAAAAGTCATTTTGGTCACCGGCAGCACGACCGGCATCGGCGAAGCGATTGCGCGCTACGCTTGCCGAGAGGGCGCCAGCGTCATGCTCCATGGCCGAGAAACGAGCGCGGCCATGCGCTTGTCGCTGAATTCAGGGCCGCAGGCTAGGTTCGTCGCGCCGATTTGAGCGACGCCACAGTCCCCGCGACTGCTCGTGCGAGCGCGCTCGAAGCGTTCGGACGACTCGACGGGATCGTGAACAACGCCGCCTGGGTCGTCCGGAGCGACCTTGAAACACCGACGCGGCATTGTTCGACAAGGTGATGGCGATCAACGTGCGGGCGCCGATCTTGCTCATCCAGGCGGCCTTCCCCATTTGAAGGAGTCGCGCGGCTGCGTGCTGAACATCGGCTCGATCAACGCCTACACCGGCGAAAGGAATCTGCTGGCGTACAGCGTCTCGAAAGGGGCGCTGATGACGCTGTCGCGCAACCTGGCCGACTGCGCTCTGCTACGACACAGTCCGCGTCAATCACTTCAACGTCGGTTGGGTGCTGACGCCGAACGAGTACAGACAAGATCAACGATGGCCTGCCGGCAGAATTGGCCTGACGAGGTCGAGCCGCAGTTCGCGCCGTCGGGGCGGATCATGAAGCCCGAGGAAATCGCCGCGGCGGCGGTCTATTGGCTGTCGCGACGAAAGCCGGCCGATCAGCGGCAGCGTGGTGGAGCTGGAGCAGTATCCGATCATCGGCCGCAATCCCACGAAACGAGGCGATTGATGCCGAAGCTGGCTGCGTTTCCCAAGGCGTATATGGATCCGCTGTGCGTCGACGGCGCGATGACGATTCGCGAGTGGATCGAGCTTGCGGCGACGCTCGGCGTCGAGGGCTGGAGTTTTACAGCGGGTTTTCTGGAACTCAAGGATCGCGCCGTTTGGAAGCGAGTCGCCGCAGGATCGCGGCGGATCATGGGTTGACGATCCCGATGCTCTGCTGCTCGCCCGACTTCACGCATCCCGATGCGGCGTTTCGCCAGCGGCAGATCGATCAGCAGAAAGCATTGGATCGAAATGTCCGCCGAACTTGGCGGAGCATACTGCCGCGTGCTGAGCGGTCAGCGGCGGCCGGAAGTGAGCCGCAAGACGAGGGGCTCTCGTTACGCCGCCGATGCATCATCGGCCTGCACTGCCGGCAGGCGGCGGACGCATGGCGTGACGCTGATCATCGAGAATCACTACAAGGACAACTACTGGGAGCATCCCGAGTTCGCCCAAACATGACGGAAATGTTCTGCGACCTGGTGTCGCGAATCGATTCGCCCCACTTCGGCGTCAACTACGACCCCAGCAACGCGCTACTTGGCCGGCGACGATCCGATTGAACTTGCTTGGGCGAGTCAAGCATCGCGTCGTCACGATGCACGCGAGCGATCGATATCTGGTCGAAGGGACGCTCGAAGACCTGAAAAGCGAGGAGAATCGACGCGGCTACGCGAAGCGGCTGCGGCATGGCGTCATCGGCAAAGGGCTGAATGACTACGATGCGATTTTCGGCAAGCTCCGCGGCGTCGGATTCGACGGCTGGATCAGCATTGAAGACGGCGTCGACGGGATCGAGCAATTGCGCGAAAGCGTCGCGTTCCTCAAACAGAAACGTCAAGAATTTTGGGGGACGCCTGCGGTCGCTATCGGTTGATCGCGCAGTTCAAGTCACCCTGCATAGCCTTTTCCCGACGTGGAGAACGACATGTATTCGAAAGAAAAGTCCCGTCGCGAGTTTCTCAAAACTTCCGCCGCCATGGCGACAGGATGCGCAATATCGAGCCTACGACCATCAACGGCGTTTGCAAAGGAACCCAGCCCGCTTTTCAAGATCTCGCTGGCGGAATGGTCGTTTCACCGCGCTCTTTGCCGGCGAGCGCACGCAACTCGACTTCGCCAAAACGGCGCAGGAAGATTTTGGCATCGACGTCATCGAATACAGCGGTCATTTTTTCAAAGGCAAAGCGGCCGACAAGGAATATCTCAAACAGCTCAGGCAGCGCTCAGATGACTGCGGCGTTCGCAGTTTGCTCATCACGGTCGATGACGAAGGCAATCTTGGCGATCCAGACGAGAAGGTTCGCATGCAGGCCGTCGACAACCATCGCAAATGGATGGAAGCGGGCAAGTTCCTGGGATGCGAATCGGTTCGCGTCAACGCCCACTCCGACGACAAGTTGCCGCCCGCAGAGCAAGCGACGCTGGCCGCCGACGGCGTGCGACGGCTGGCTGAGTTCAGCGATTCGATTGGAATGACGGTCCTCGTAGAGAACCACGGCGGAATCTCCTCCGACGGCGGTTGGCTGGCTACAGTGGTAGAGAAAGTTGGTTTGCCGAATTGCGGCACGCTCCCTGATTTCAGCAACTTCCACCTGAGCGACGGCAAGCAATACGATCGCTATCGCGGCGTTGCAGAACTAATGCCGTTCGCCAAAGCGGTCAGCGCAAGAGCCATCGCTTCGACGAAGCAGGCAACGAGACGGCAACCGATTACCGCAAGATGCTCAAGATTGTGCTCGACTCCGGCTTTCATGGTTACCTTGGCATTGAGTACGAGGGAGATCAGCTGTCAGAGCCCGAAGGAATTCTAGCCACGAAGCGGTTGCTCGAGAAAGTTCGAGAAGAACTCGCGTGATCAATGTCGAACGGGACCAGATGGCTAGCGAAACAATGCAGACTGCGATTGCCGATCAGCGGGCGGCTTTTCACGGGCTCCTACGCGGCGCGGCGGCTGTCGCAGCGCTATGGCTGGCCTCAGTAGCAATTTGCCGCGCCGGCGCCGCCGGACTTTGATCGCGACATCCGCCCGATCCTCTCCGACAAGTGCTTCTTCTGCCACGGCCCCGACGCCGAACGCCGCGAAGCTGGATTGCGTCTCGATACCCGTGCGGTGCGATCGAGTCGGTCGGTCGTTCCGGGCGATCCCGACGCCAGCGAATCGATCGCTCGCATCACCAGCGACGACGATTCGATGCGGATGCCTCCGGTCGAATCGAATCTCACCCTGACGGAGCAGGAGAAGAAGCTACTCAGCGATTGGATTGCCGACGGCGCCAAGTACACCGAGCATTGGGCGTTTCGCCAACTGCCGGCGGAAATCTCTGTACCCGAAGTCAAGCGAGGCGATTGGCCGCAAGGCGAGATTGATCGCTTCGTGCTGGCGCGGCTCGAAGCCGAGGAGCTTTCGCCTGCAGATCGGGCGGCGCCGCTGCGATTGCTCCGGCGATTGTCGCTCGACCTGACGGGATTGCCGCCGACCGTAGACGAGGTGCGTCGCTTTGAAGCAGAGGCCGCAAATGATCTTGATGCGGCGCTCGCGGCCGCCTCGACCGACTCCTCGCCAGCCCCGCCTTCGGCGAACACCTGGCAGTCGCCTGGCTCGACGCCGCCCGCTACGCCGACTCCTACGGCTACCAATCGGATCAACTCAACACGCAGTGGCCCTACCGCGACTGGGTCGTGCGAGCGTTCAACGAGAACTTGCCGTACGACCAATTCCTCACGTGGCAACTAGCCGGCGACTTGCTGGAGAATCCGACGCGAGATCAGATCCTGGCGACGGCGTTCAATCGACTGCACCGCATGACGAACGAAGGGGGCTCGATCGCCGAGGAATGGCTGGCCGAGAATGCGGCCGATCGCGTCCACACCTTCGGCACGGCGATGTTGGGGCTCACGCTGGAGTGCGCCCGCTGCCACGATCACAAGTACGATCCGATTCTCACTCGCGACTACTATTCGCTTATCGGCGTTCTTCAATTCGATCGACGAGAACGGCATGTACGACCATCCGGCAAAGGTGCCGTCGCCTTCGTTGCTCTTGCCGACGGAAGAGCAAGAGCAGCGGCTGGTCGCGGCTCGCCAGGCCATGGAGCAGGCTGAAGAAGCATTGGCTGCGGCGCAAGAATCGGCGACGACGCGATTTGCCGAATGGTTGCAAAAGCATTCGATTCCCACTAGCAATACTTCACCGCAGTCGGATTCTTCCAGCGGAACCGAAGGAATCGAGCAAAGCGAGATTCCCGATCTAGTCGCCCGCTTCACCTTCGACGGCGATCCCGCCAAGATTGCGAATGAAGTCGCCCGGCAGCGAACTGTCGGCAACGCCAACGGACTCCCCAGCGTCGACGGCCACGGGGGCAGGCGATTCGCTGCGACGGCGACCATCGCGATCGAATTTCCGGGATTACTGAACGTCGATCGCTGGGACGCGTTTACCGTCGACTTCTGGATGCGCGACACCGTCGCCAACGAACAGCCGTCGGTCATCTTGCAACAGACGTTCGGCACCGACGTCGGCTACAACGGTTTCGATCTGATCTTGCGGGCGGCGTCTTCGATCCAGGCTTTACCGCGTCTGGCCCGGCAACGCGATCGGCGTTCGCGCCGACGCGCCGCTCGCACCTGGCGAATGGCAGCATGTCGCGGTGACGTACGACGGCTCCAGCCGCGCTGCCGGCCTCCGCATCTACGTCAACGGCGCATGAGGCGTCGACGACCATCGACCGAGACAAGGTGGAGAAGAGCGCATCCTTCGCAATGACGGCAGCGGCCACTTCATTCTCGGCGAGCGGTTCCGCGACCGCGGGTTCAAGGAGGCGAGTTCGACGAATTGCGCGTCTACGATCGCGCGCTGACGCCACTGGAAATCGAGCAACTTCACGCACTTCAATCGAGGCGACAGTTGCCGTCTCCGTGTCAGACGAAACCGATCGGCTGTTCGAGACTCTACTTCTCCGCATACGACGCCCCCGCGCGCGAAGCGGCCGCCGCGCTCCGCGTCGCCCGCCAGCAGTTCGTCGCCGCCGAAGAGGCGATGCAAGAAGTGCAGCGTGATGGGCGAACTGCCCGAGCCGCGGCCGACCTATATCCTCCCGCGCGGGGCCTACGACGCCCCGAAGACGCGACGCGAACCGCGTCGGCCGCGACACGTTCGCCAAGATGCTCCCGCCGTTCCCCGCAGACGCCCCGCGCAATCGCCTCGGCCTGGCCCGCTGGCTCACCGCCCCCGACCATCCGCTCACGGCCCGCGTCTTCGTCAACCGGCTGTGGGCCAACTTCTTCGGCCGCGGCCTCGTCGCCACGCCCGAGAACTTCGGCCGCCAAGGCGCGGCGCCCACGCCATCCCGAACTGCTCGACTGGCTCGCCCGCGACTTCATCGACCACGGCTGGGACATCAAACGCCTCTGCCGCCAGATCGTCGCTTCCGCAACCTACCGGCAGGACTCCCGCTGCCAGCCAGGAACTCCGCGAGCGCGACCCCGAGAACCAGCTGCTCGCCCGCGGCCCCAGCCGCCGCCTCTCCGCCGAACAGATTCGCGACCTCGCGCTCGCCGCGTCGGGGCTGCTCGATCGAACACGCATGGGCGGCCCGCCTGTCTCGCCCTACCAACCGGGCGGCGACCTGTGGCGCGAAGCGAACACGATGTCGCCCGCTTACACGCAGTCGACCGGCGAAGGCCTCCACCGCCGCTCGCTCTACTCCGTCTGGAAGCGGACCGCGCCGCTGCCGAACATGCTCGCCTTCGACGCCGCCGTCGCGCGAAGTCTGCACGGTCGGCCGCGGCCGCACGAACACGCCGCTGCAGGCGCTGGTGCTGCTGAACGACGTCCAGTTCGTCGAAGCGGCCCGCGCCCTGGCGTCCGCCGTGGCGAAGCGAGCACGCCGACTCCGCCGGACGCAAATCGACCGAAGCCTTCCTGCGCCTCGCCGGCCGCCAGCCCGACGCAGCCAGAGCTGACGCTGCTGGTCGAGCTCTACCAAGAACAACTCGCCATCTTCGACGACAAGCCGGAGCAGAAGCCGCCGCCAAGTTCCTCGCCATCGGCGAAACGCCGCTCGACGACTCGCTCCCCGCCGCCGACCTCGCCGCGCTGACCGTCGCCTGCCAGGCGATCCTCAATCTCGACGCCACCATCTACGAACTAGCTGAGGCAACCGACTATGAATGCCTAACAACCCATCGACCATCCTCAGCAGCTTCACCCGCCGCCACTTCTTCGGCACCTCGGCCGCCGGCCTCGGCGGCGTCGCGCTCACCGTCGCTCGCTCGCCCAGCAAGGCCTCGCCGAATCCGCACCCCGCTCGCCACGCCGCACTCCCCGCCAAGGCAAAGCGCGTCATCTATCTGTTCCAATCCGGCGGCCCCGCCCAGCAAGACCTGTTCGACTACAAGCCGCTGCTCAACGAGCAAAACGGCCAGCAACTCCCCGCCCGACGTCCGCGGCGGCCAGCGGCTCACCGGCATGTCGGCCCAACAAGCGTCGATCCCGCTCGCCGGCTCGCTCTTCAAGTTCGCCCAGCACGGCCAGTCCGGCGCCTGGCTCAGCGACGCTGCTGCCCCACACCGCGAGATCGCCGACGACCTCTGCTTCGTCAAGTCGATGTACACCGAGGCGATCAACCACGACCCGGCGATCACGTTCTTCCAGACCGGCTCCCAGATCGCCGGCCGCCCGTCGATGGGCGCGTGGCTCTCCTACGGCCTCGGGTCGATGAACGACGACCTGCCGTCGTTCATCGTGCTGGTCACCGCGAAGCAGGCGGCGACCAGCCGCTCTACGCCCGCCTCTGGGGCAGCGGCTTCCTCGACTCGAAGTACCAGGGCGTGCAGTTCCGCCCCGGCAAGGACCCGGTGCTCTACCTCAGCAACCCCGACGGCATCTGCCGCTCCGGCCGCCGCGCGATGCTCGACAAGCTCAACGCGCTCAACCAGCCAGCAGTTCGAACAGGAGCTCGACCCCGAGATCGAATCGCGCATCGCCCAGTACGAAATGGCGTTCCGCATGCAGACCAGCGTGCCCGACGTCACCGATCTCTCGCAGCGAGACCGACGCCACCTTCGACCTCTACGGCCCCGACAGCCGCACGCCCGGCACCTTCGCCGCCAACTGCCTGCTCGCCCGCCGCCTGGCCGAGCGCGGCGTCCGCTTCATCCAGCTCTACCACCAGGGCTGGGACCACCACGGCGGCCTGCCCGGCGCCATCCGCAACCAGTGCCGCGAGACCGACCAGGCCTCCGCCGCGCTGGTCACCGATCTCAAGCAGCGCGGCCTGCTCGACGACACGCTCGTCGATCTGGGGCGGCGAGTTCGGCCGCACCGTCCTACTCGCAGGGCACGCTCACCGCCGACCGACTACGGCCGCGACCACCACCCGCGCTGCTTCACCATCTGGCTGGCCGGCGGCGGCATCAAGCCCGGCATCACCTACGGCCGCACCGACGACTACGGCTACAACATCGCCGACGCGACAGGCCAACCCGATCGCACCCACGAAAGACGACTTCACGCCCGGCGCCGTCCACGTCCACGACCTGCAGGCCACCATCCTGCACCTGCTGGGCGTCGACCACACGCAGCTCGCCTTCAAGTACCAGGGCCGCCGCTTCCGGCTCACCGACGTGCATGGGCATGTTGTGGACGAGCTGCTGGCGTGACGGGGTCATGGTTTCTAAGTGGTGACGCAACATTGCACGATTGCCATCGCTATCACCATGACTAACCGCGCATAAGTTGTGAAACAATTGCCGCTCGTGGTCGCTGAAGATGGCGACGTCGCACGATCGGCGCTGCGAGAGTTTCACGACTTTCCTCGAGAAGAGAATATTGGAAAAAGAATCGACAAGTTAGTGGCGCGGCAAACAACAGGCGGCCAGTAATGCAAGAAGAGTCGATGACTTGGCTTGCCGCATCGGAACGCAATTTTGCATCCATCTCGCACGCTGCGATTGAACTTTCGTAACGCTTAGGCGTCGCGTCAATCGCCGTCACTCTTGCCGCCGACTTCCCGCTTCTTGCGGCGTTAGATCGCGGCCTCGATTCCCAACACATTGCCATACGTCGGGCGTTCGGCAAACGCGCCCCCGACGTGATACAAATACTTTGCCTACGAGACGCCTAATCGCGTCGAATCCTCAGGACTCTCCCTATGAATCGCACCTTATCGTGGGCCATTGCCATGTCGGCGGCGCTGTTGCGCCCGTCGCGTCTGCGCAACTCGTGAACAACGAATGGAACGCCGGCAACGGCAATTGGAACGTCCAAGGAAACTGGTTTCCGTTCGGCGTCCCCGACAACGGCGCCGATGGCTTCGACTACAACGTTCTCATCGGCAATCGCGCCGTGGCGGCGAACGCCGTCGTCACATTCATTCCGCGACGGGACGAGCGATACCGTCTCGTCGCTCGCACTGTCCAACGGGGCGGACTTCCTAACGAACGGCAATCGGCTGATCGTGCTTGGCCAAGCGACGGTCGACGGTCTCAACAGCACGCTTCGCATTGATCCTAACGCCGCGTCAGGCGCCATATCATTTCAGGCGACTAACCTTGTTATCCGCAACAACGCCAAAATGACGATGAACGGCGGCGTCATCTACAGTCCGACCATCGACGTCGCCTCCAACGCGACGGTGCAGGGGGGAGGGCTCATTATTTTCGGCGACGCCGATACGATCTTCGAGGATGCTTATGACAACTCCGGAGCGATCATCGTCGGCCTTGGTGGAACGGAGAACAACTCGCTGACCCTGCAAACCAACGGCATCGACTACATCGATCT
Organism: uncultured delta proteobacterium; assembly: GCA_963785235.1. Taxonomy (GTDB): domain Bacteria; phylum Desulfobacterota; class Desulfomonilia; order UBA1062; family UBA1062; genus MWEI01. The sequence goes on from CAWAUM010000010.1 coordinate 264,427, forward strand.
GGATGGCGACAACGAACATGGATTCGTCGACGTCTCGAACAACGTCGACGACCTGGTCGCCGATACGTTGACGCTCATTATCGACGCTCCGCTGGAGGATGGCTTCAGCGGCACGCTACAGATTGGCAGCCGCGATACAGTCAACTTCAAACAACGGCTCCTCCTGACCGGAGCCACCGTCCAACTCGACGGCGGCGATCACGTCGCGAGCCTGATCAATGGTCCGGAAACTGGCATCGTCGACGCCTCGACGTTCACCGTTAACGGCGACGCGTTCCTTGGCGGGCCGATTCTCATCGGCAATTCCAACTTCACAGTGAGCGAGTCCTCGTCGCTCACCTTGGCGGGAAGCATCTGGATCGACAAGGGCCTGATCCTCTTGCAGAACAACAGCGAGTTGGTTGTTACTGAGAGCGCAACGATCACTAACACCGGAGATTTCAACTGGGACGGCACAGTCGGCAACGCAACGACCACCATTCGCGGCAACGGCTCGCTGACGATCGGCGTCGATGAGGTCGACGTCAGCAGCAACGATTTCAGCGGCACGCTCAACCTCGTCGACAATGGCAAGGCGATCGTCAACGTCACTTCCGACACGTGGACGATCTCTGGAACCCTCAACAAGACGGCTGCAGGGACATCCAGCATTGCCGGCGACGCCCTCGACCTTCGCGGTGCGGTCAACGTCAGCAACGGCACGTTGGCATTGCCCAAAACAATCCTCTCTCCGGGTGCCGTGGTGAACGTCGCCTCCGACGGCGTTCTTGAGCTCGGCGACGCTTCCCGACTCACATCGCCAACTTCCGTCGCCGGCGCCGGCATGCTCCGCATGACTGCCGGCTCCACGGTGGCCGCGAACACGACCATCGACGTGGCGACGTTCGATTGGGATGGAACAGGCACGGTTCGCTCCACACGGTTGGCAACTCAATGACGTTCACGATCAACTCGCCTGCGTTCGACGACGACGGCGACATGGACGACCGGATCATTCTCGGCGGCCGCGGAGCACAACTTATCGTCAACGGCCCTACCGAGTGGACGATGAACGGCATCTTCTCAGCCGGCATCGGGGCTGGCGGGAACACCGGCACGTCGACCATCGGCGGAACTTCGCGCATGATCGTCGGCAATAGACTGAACGTGGACGGCGACGTCATCATCACCGCCCCGGTCACTTTCGGCGATGGCTCATTGATCGTGACCGGCACGGGAACGAGACTGAACGTCATCGGAGAAGCCTCCTACGGGTCCACGACCATCGGCGGCGGCAGCGGAGGCAACAGCGGCGTATTCGATCCAGCGGCGCTCAACGACGTCTTCGGCACCGCGACGATCAGGGACATCAATTTCGATTTCGACGGCGGCGACTGGAACGTCCGGGCCGGCGGCCAATTGAAAGTTGTCAACGTGAGAGACTACGACCTTTTCGAACCGACGAACGGATTCGACCGGACCATTAGCGTCACCGACGGCGACGTATTCGTCGATACGCTCGATCCCCGATTCGTCATGAACGGAACGCTGGCGCTCACGTCAACGATAGACGGGCAGACCGTTGATTGGGAAGGAGACGCGGTCGATATTGGCGACGACATAGGAGTGCTCGACGCCAAGGTGATTGTGACCGGCACGCAGGTCACGATTTATGACCGACGTTACCTTCCACGCCGACGCCGACGTCAGCGTGGCGGCGGGCGCTACGCTCGCTTTTGAAAATCACGTGCTGTTTAACGCATTTGGGCCGTCCGGTAGTTCGCAGTTTCGCGGCGCGGGAACCCTGTTATTTCAACATACAGCCACGTTCATCGACCCGGTGACGTTCGACATGATCGGGGGAACCATCGATCTCGACGGCGACGACGCAACAGGCAACACCATCACCGTCACGGCGCCGGTGACAATTAACGCCGCCGTATTCAGTGACTTTGGCAGAGCCAACGCGATGGGCGGCGTCAATATCATCGACGTCAACAACGATTTCGGTTTTGGCGCGCTGACGATCAATCTTGACAGCCCAACAGCCAATTGGACGTTGAACCAAGAGGGCGAGCTCAACCTCGTCAACGGCAAGGATCGCAACACGCTATTGTCGGGGAGCGACGTCGTACTAAACGGCGACCTCAATGTTTCCGGCGACATACAAATCGACGCCCGCCTTCATGTTACCGGGGCTGTTCATGTCAGCACCCCCGGAGAGCCTCTCCAGCTGAATGGCGGCGACCAAGGCTTCGTTCCCAACAGAATTGCCGGCGGCGTCGTCTCTGGCGTAGGCCTACTGGGCGCCAACGCCGATAGGGCTCTGTATGGCTTCGGCACGATCAACACGGGAGTCGATTTCGACGAAACCGCCATCCTCCGCGCCGACGACGGCATGCTCACGATCAATGGTCAAATCCTCGACGTCGGCCAGATCGGCACCGAGGATCAGGACGGTATTCTCAACATTTCGAATCCGTGGAATTCGAACGTCGCTCGACTTCAGTCGCCTCAAAGGCGGCGAACTTCGCGGCGGCGCGCTCACCGTTGGCAACGCCGAAGGTATTGTCGGATTCGGTCTGGTTTCTGCGAAGATCATCAACAACGCGAGAGTGGCGGCGCGTGGCGGAGCGTTAATCTTAGAAACGTCCGCCAACGACAACGACTGGGACGGCGCTGCCAACATCGGGATGCTCATCGCCACGTCAGGCGACACTCTGGAGCTGCGCGACAACGCGAACTTCAGCTTCGGCGGCGCCGTGTCTGCCAGCGACGGAGGGCGCGTCTTTACCAATGGCTTTGCGTTCGGCCTGGGAGCAGGTTCGACGCTCGCGCTCTCGACAACGGAACCTTCCAATCAACGCACACCACCAGCCTCGGCGGCAATATGAATGTCGCCGGCGCATCGGCAGTGACGATCGAGGACGGCGAACTACTTTTCAAGCAGGGAAGTATCACGAACATAGCCGGCGAACTGACGCTGCCGCTAACCAGAACGGTGGTCGAGGCAGGAGCGACGTTTGCGGGAGTCGGTTCGCTCAAAGCGTCTTCCGGCAGCGATCTTTCCGTGAATGCGAACGCCGTCGTCGATGTCCTGGTCGATAATCAAGGATCATTTCTGCCCGCAGGAAACGAGGCGATCGGCAGAGTAACGCTCGGCGAATTCCAGCAGTCGGCAACGGGCAGCCTGACACTCGAACTCGCGGGCATCGGACTGAATCAATTCGATCGACTGACCGTCGCTGGGGGGGCTACTCGGCGGACGGCTGAATATTGACGTCGACGGCGGTTTTATCCCGACGCTGGGGCAGACGTTCAACGTCTTGACGGCAGCCGACGGCATCTCGGGAACATTCAGTTCCGTTCAACTCACCGATATGCCCGCTGGACTATCGTTCCAACTGAATTACTTGCCGACGATCGTTCAGTTGAAGGTCGTCTCCGGACCTTCGTTCACGGCCGACTTCGATCGCGACGGCGACGTCGACGGGGACGACTTAGCGGTCTGGAGGCCATCGTACGGCGTCGGAGCCGGCGGAGATGCCGACGGCGACGGCGATACCGATGGCAGCGACTTTCTGATGGCAGCGTCAATCGGAATCGGGCAGTCTTATCGTCAACTTACCGTCGCAGCTATCGGCGGCGCCAGAGCCTGGCGCCGCGGCTCTATCGGCGCTCGCAGCAATCATTGTTTTGGCTCAACGGCGGCGAGCGTTGTCGGATGAACACAGTTCCTAGAACTCGTCGAGTCTCAGCTAAAATCAGCGGTTCACCAACCCGCGGAAACTTGCTTTTGGCCGCGGTTGAATATCTCGCCTCCGGCCGCCGGCGGGACGCGACGTTGCTTCCATGAGAGGTCATCCGCCGCTTAGTTCGTCATGCTCACCGGCAGTTCATCCTGCGACAGGTTGAGGCGTTGCCAGACGCCGAACGTATCGGGATAGCCAGAGTCATACTCGAAGACCGGAGGCGTGACGCCCGTTTCCACGTAGTTGTCGATAAAATGCACGCTGGCGTCTGCCATGGCGACGTTTACGCCGCCTGGGTGCTGGCTACGAGTCCCCGCCTGATTGCTGGCGCCATACTCGTACGGGTACATGCATTCCATCTTCAGCGCTCGGACGCCAACAGCGGCAATGATCGCCTCCGCGTTGTTAATGTCGTCATCGCCGGGAGTGCAGCTGTTCGGCGACAGGATGAGATGGCTTGCATGCAGACACAAGACGCTCGATCCGCAAGCGCCAAGGGCCCAGGCGCCGCGTGAGTCGACCGTCGCCAGTCCGGCGCGGATCTCGCCAATCATGATTGTATTCGACGATCCGTCCGTGACGTCGCCTGAACGCAGCGCCGCATTGATGCCGGCGATCCCCTTGCGCAGGAATCTGCGCGTTCCAGCCCATCGTAGGGTGATTGTAGAAGGCGGGCGCCATCTGAAAACCGTTGATCGCGTAATTCCCGCGAGCCCAGCCGTCGCCGGTCGTCGCGTCGCTGAAAGGCTCGTTGACGTAGTCGCTCCCGCAACGCATTACCGAGAGTTCCGCGCTGCGCACAGCTCGATTGCGATCGTCGCTCAGATAGACCGGCTGCGAAGGATCACTAGGATTCTTGGTGACGAGCGTCGCATAGGTCGAGGCCTGTTCCAGATAAGGAAGAATCATCACGGCCCAGTTCGGCATCAGCGTTTGCAATGTCGTCGGGCGACCATTGTCCTCGCCGACGTCGTCTTTCGGATGAAGACTGATCGCTGCGGGAAATCGCTGCTTGGCGTCGTGATAGTTAATCAGCGCGATGGCCACGTTGCGGCAGTTGTTCGTGCATTGCGAGCGGCGCGAGCTTTCGCGCGCCGCCTGCACCGCCGGCAGCAACAGCGAGACCAGCACGCCGATGATGGCGATGACGACCAGAAGTTCGACAAGCGTGAAACCACAACGGCCGCCAATTGACGATTGCCATAAGCAAGACGAGTAGCGAGAGCGCTTCATGGGTATTCACCGTGAAAAAAGAGAGTCGTGGTGCGCGTTAAGGCGGGGCGGACGCTCGGACAGGGGCGATTTTACTTACGCGCCGAGCCAGAGCTCAGCGCGTCTTGTTCAGCGGGCGCCTGCTGAGGCACGTTGTCGGGCTTCTTGATTTTGATTTCAAACGGCGAGTCCTCCGAATCGACTTCTAGCGGCGTCGTGCCAGGATTCGAGTATTCGCGCGGAACGAATCGCTCCGGTTGCTTGCCTTCGTAAATAATCGACACCTTGTTCTTTCCAGGAACGATTCCGTCGTCGTACCGCAGGCTCGAGACCACGGGAAAATACCCTTGATCATCCGGCAGCGCGCTGGCTGGACGCGGAAACCGTTTGCCGTCGACAGGAGGCTGCTGTGAGGTGAAGATTACCCGCACGCGAACCGGAATCAACGAGCCGTCCTCGTACGTCACTTTGCCTGAGACAGGGACGTAGTCAAACGGCTCGCTGGAGCCACACCCTGCCAAGGCGAACCAGGCTACCGCCAAGCATTTCGAGAGCGTTCGATCGACCCTCATCTTGTTCACTCCTTCAGTCGATGAGACTGACCAACGCCGCTGCCCCGCGACGTTGGTCAGTGTTCACCGGAGACGTGCGGCAATCCTATTGCTTGGATCGCTTTCTGGCGAAATACAGAATTGAACCTGCTACGACTAACAGACTGCCGGCAGCCGGCTCGGGGATCGCCGCAGCCGCTCCGCTGGTCAGGTTACGTTGCCACACCAGGAAATCCGCGCCATCGACGTCCTGGTCGCCGTCGGCGTCTCCATCCCCGCCGCCGCGTCAACCGTAGCTCCGACATGCTCCTTCCAAATCGCCAGGTCGTCACCATTGACGGCGCCGTCATTGTTGAAGTCGCCTGCGATCGCCGGTACCGCGGTCAATTCGAAGCCGTTGATCCGCGCTCCCCGCCCGCTCAAGAACCCTCCGAAAACATCCAAGCTGGCGTCTGAGGCCTTCACCCGCAGCAATACGTACTTGCTGGGATCGTCGACGTCGCTCGGTACCGGCGTGCGAACCATCGTGACGTCGCCTGAATTTCCAGTCGGATCGTCCGTCGGACTCCAGCGAATTTCAGTCGCCGCCGTCGCCGGATCGTGCGACCAAATCTTCAAATCGTATTCCTGCTCCGGCGTGACGCCGTCAATCGTCAGCTTCAGACCGTCGCCGGCAATGGTGGAATTCGTGCCGAAGTAGTCTCGATAGAATGCGTGGCGCGGGCGGGGTGAGAACGTCGGCATCCTTGCTCTCTCATCGGCGTATTGTAGAAGCCGGCTTCTGCAAGGTATTGCCCCACCGCCTCGACTGTCACCGTGTAGGCGCCAACGACTTCGGTATGGGAAACGACGAGCCCAGGGTCGCCGACCACTCCGACAAAACCTGTCTGCGCGTTGCCGGCAACAGCTCCTTCGCCCAAGTCGACCGAGAGAACGTCGTTCGTCCCATCGTTCAGCTTGAACCCGTTTAAAACGGCTCCGCGAACTCCGACTGAGCCGACTTTGACCGTCCCAAAGACGTCGAGTACGCCCGTCGAAGTGCTGACCTGCAGGGCGCCGCTGTAGAGCCGGATCAAACACGGAAGTCGGCACCGGCGTACGAATCAAGTTTATCGCCGCCGAAGTACCCGTCGTGTCGCTGCCCGCCGCGGGACTCCAATCGATGATTGTGATGGCGGCGACGTTCGCTGACGCATCAGGATAAAACTTGCCACACGTCAGCGTATACGGTTGGTTCGGCGTAAGGCCCGACAACCTCAGACTAATCCCCTCGCCGTTGACCGGCGAGCGATTGTAGTAGTAACCGCGATAGAAATCGCGAATGCTTGCATCAGTGTCGTCAATTCGTCCCGCGATCTTGTTGATAAATCCACGATTGGCGGAAACTCCCGTTTGAGTATTGTTCGCGCTCAACTCAACGGTGTACGGACCGATCGTCGACGTGGTGACTGCGTCGGCAGTCCCACACATCCCGTCAAATCCGGGTTGAATTGTACTATTAGGCAGCTCGACCTCCGAAAATCGACTGCTCAAAAGCGGCGCTCCGAGGCTGCGACGGAAGTCGCGACGCACAACTGGCAATAGACGCCAGCGCAAAGAAAACAAACGATGCTTCATCAGAATACTCCTCAACGACAAAAGGTGAAAAACCCACTCCCTGACGCGGGGAGCGTCAGAGTGTGCGCGGAGGTCGATCAAATCACTCAAATACACAAGCGGAAAAGACAAACATAAGAGTCGCATCGCCTCAACGCCATCCCGTGACGTCGGCGCGCGATTTCGTCAAATTACAAACAGATTCACCCGGCACGAGAGTCGGCCTGACGACAATCTGCCGGGCAAAATGCGCTTGATCGTGGAAATGCCCATTCTTCGTTCGGAAAACTGCTCTCCTAATTGCCTCGCGGCGAGTTCTCCGATACTGCGGGCGTGGATGTCGAACGTCGCTAGATGCGGATAGGGGACTGCAAGCAGGCCTGGCGTATTGTTGCCGCCGACCACGCTGATGTCGCCGCCGAACTGGCAAGCCCGCGCACTTCCGAGGCACAGTAAACTAATCCCGCGACGCTGTCGGCCGACGTAAAGATCGCCGTCGGACGCGGCTTGCTAGCCAGCAATTGATCGGTAAGCGTCTGCACCGTGTCAAAGACCGATGTCGGAGCTTGCAGCGGCAGCGGCCAGCCGGTCGGCGGCGACTGACAAAACGAGCGATTTAACTCCCAGACGACGGGCCGCGGAATAAAACCCATCCTCCCGGCGAAAAAGAGACAGTTCTCGGAACGTGATTCAAGAAGCTAACTGCCGATGACCGTTCGCCACTAAGTGCTCTGCAGCACCGACGCCGACCGCAAAGTCGTCGGCCACGACGGCATCGCCCAGCGCCTGGCGGTTGTCCGATGATCCAGACCGACGGCACGTCTTCAGCTGCTTCACGGCAGGGGTATCGATGGCGTCGCCAAACTGCTTCACCATCGCCCCGGTCAGAATCAAGCCATCCAGCCGCGCGATTCGCAAATCATTCGGCAACCGAGACAGGTCCGGCATATGAATGAGGCGAACATTGGCCCCTGCTTCGATCAATGATTCTTCGGCGCCTTGAAATGCCGCGCTCAGCACCGGCATGGCAACCAGGGACCGATCGAGTCCCAGCGAAACGATCGCAATCTCACGACCAGCCAGGTAACTGCTGGCGGGGGTGGCCGCCGGTGCGAACGAACGGGGTTGTACCGCAACTCTCCCGCAATTTTGCGGACTTTTGCTGAGGTTTCTTCGCTGATAGCCGGGTGGCCATTGACGCGCGGCTCGTCGTACTGATCGAGAGCTTGGCACGTTCGGCGACTTCTTTCAGCGTCACTCGCATGAACACAACTTAACTTGGCTGACAATAAATTGCAGCAAAATTTTGACGGCTAAGAATGCAACTTTGCAGGGCCAGAAAACCTGCGTTTCAAGCGAAAAACTCAATTGGGCGGACGGCTCTCGTAATGCTTGGCGTGGTTCGTCACGCCCTATCCCAGCGGCATTGGTCGGAAGCTTCGTTACAGCAACGGTGAATCGATTAATTGCGTCCACATCTTTCGATTGAGTGTCTGCGGTCGTCGAGCGGTTACGACAATTCCGAGCCCAGCAGCCATGCCGATTAGAAGCGAAGTCGGTTCCGGAAGTCGCCGAAGCCGCTTTGGGCTGAATGACTCCGAGGCCATATTGCCGTTGCCACAATAAAAAATCGCTGCCATCGACGTCGAGGTCGTGATCTGCGTCACCCTGTCGATGATCTGCATTATTTGCCGTGCCGAAGTGATCGCGCAGAGCGATAGGTCGTCATCGTCGACGTCGCCATCTTCGTCAAAATCGGCGGCGATAAAGTCGTGCGCGAAGTTCGACAGGACGATTTGATTCGGATCGAACAGACTGCCAGGCCCGTAGTGACTTGAAAAGAGTCCATGCCATTGGGCATTGTAAGTCGCTGGCCATTAAGAACGTTGCTAAAGGAGCCGGTAATGCTGTTGAGGCTGTCGAGAATCGTGAAGGACTGATCCGCGGTCGGCATGAAGTTATTGATCAGCGACAACTGCAGTTCCCCGGCGAACGTCGCGGCCCCTTCGACGTAAACGAAGTCGTACTCTCCTTCGCGGGTAACGCCGCCGATTTCGATCTCTATCGCCGCAGCCGCTTGCTGCGTGTCGTGGCCGTCGATCGTCGTTCTGCCCGCGACGACTCCCGGGCCAGCCAAGACGCCGGGAGACAGAACGCCCCCCTGGTTCACGACGCTGCCGTAGATGAAATTGGCGTGGAGCTTTCCGGAAATCCAATCGAAATTACCTTCAAATCGTTGCGAGGCAAGATCGCGAGAACCAATCGACCCAGTAGCAAGCGTGCCGCCGTTTAGCCGCAACGTCCCGCTGGAATCAAGATCGACGTCGAGCGGGACGAAGACGACGCCGCCAGTATTAATCGTCACTGTTCCGGGAGCGACGCCGAAACCTGATTCCACATAGCCGATTTCTAGCGAGCCGCCCAGAACGTCCCATCCCAATACTTGCCCCCAACGACGACTTCGCCGGAACCAGCGTCCAATCCCCCGACGCCAGCCACTCCCGGTGAAGAGATATCCGCCGTTGAGCACTGAAACACGCCCAGTGCCGGTGCTGCCAACGAACAGCGTGCCGCGCCGACCCAGTTCGAACCTGGATCGGTGATGGTCACATCGCCGTGACCGCTGCCGCCGACCGTGTTGATGGTTGGCACTGAACCGTCTACTGTCCCGCCTCGAGAGATCGTCAGGCGCCCGCTACCGGCATTGCCAACCTGGATGGCATTGCTGGAAAGCCACGAGGAACCGGCGCCGGTGACCTCCACATCTCCGCTGCTGCCAACAAAGACGCCGATAATGTTCGAATTGCCTGCGTTACTGCTCGTGACGAGATCTCCTCCCTCTTTGACCGTGAACTTGCCGACCCCGTTTTCGCCGACCCAAAGTTGATTTCGATTGGTCCAAATCGAGCCATTCCCGACGTTGACCTCGCCGACGCCGTCGGCGTACGCCCGGACTCGTGGTGCTGTTCGATCCACTGACGTTGACGCCGCTGCCGCTGCCGCCAGTGAGATTGACGACGCCTCGACCATGACTGCCGACGATGAACTGGCGTTGGCCGAACTCCGTTCCAGTGACGAAAAAGGAGCCGGTCGCGACGTTGAGCGTCCCCTCCGAGCCAGGTCCGTCGCCAATCGTGGCAGCCATCGTATTCACTCTGGCCAGAATGCTGCCGCGACTCCCGACGTGCCTGAGCGTCAGCGAAGAGCGGTCGCCGACGCTCAGGCCGATGATCACGCCGCGATTGACTTCCGCCTGCACTGTAGAGGTAATTGTGTACGTTGAGGTGGAGACGAAGTTCTGAGTTGTGCCGGTGAACGTGAGGTTGCTGTCGCGAACGCGCAGATGACTAGCGAAGTAGTCGCCCGGCGGTTCGAACGACGCGTCCCGGGAAGCGAACCGAGTAAGGATTGTCAAAGCCGATCTCGAAGGTGACGAAGTCGTTGGCGCCGGGAGCGGTGGCGGGGAACCAGTTCGAGGCGTTGCTGTAAGTCCCATCGCCGAGAGAGGCCCAGGTGTGGACCGCGGCGCTGGCTGTCATTCCGGCTGACGCTGCGAAACTCAAAACAAGTAGCATTAGCAATGAAGTCGTAACGCGACGACAAACCATGGACGAAAAAGCAGCCATCAAGAGATCCTTCACATGGAGAAGACGGGAGGTGGAGACTGCGAAGTAGAGCGTCGTCGACCGCTGCAACGTTACTCTTCCGCAGCGATGCATCCGCGAGTAATGCAACCTTGCATCCATTTCAATTGGTCAATCCTTAACCGTGGCTCATTCGATTCGCAGCATGCCCAATGACGATAAAAGGAAGATCGCCACATGATGCAGATCGCGTTGAGTCATGAAACAACGCGACAAGTCTGCGGCACGTCGTACCATAGGCCGACGCCATCACCTTTTTGTCACCACGACCTACACGGCAAATGCAAAGTTGCAGCGATTCTTTCGATGCCCAGGACTGATTTCGCCCAACGACGTTGGCGTTCACGCGCGACGGTCACGGGGAAGTGCCGGCGGTTAAGTCACAATCGCTTTTTCGAAGCGAGGACTGCTGAGCTAGGCGGCGAACCCGTTGAAACGTCAACTTGAGCGGAGAATCAACAACGACGGACGGTCGTAGTTGCCCGGCGCCGCTGCGAAATGGGGGCGTAGCCTAGCGCCGCGGGCTCTTCGATTTTCGCCCTTAGCGCCACGAGACCCTTTCGCCGCGGGATGCTTTTTCGGCGGCGCGTGCAGCCGCCGTCCCCGCACGCCGCGCCTTCGCGGCATTCTCCGCCTGCCCCGTCATCTCGTACAGAAACCGGCTCGGCACGGTTTCCCGCGGCTTGCCCCACTTCCGCCGCGTCAGCGCGAACGACAGCGTCAGCTTTTCCTGCGCCCGCGTCACGCCGACGTAGCAGAGCCGCCGCTCTTCGTCGATCTGCGAGTCGTCCGGCATTTCCAGCGTCCGCTTGTGGGGCAGAATCCCTTCCTCCATGCCCACCATGTAAACGTACGGAAACTCCAGCCCCTTCGCCGAGTGGAGCGTCATCAGCGCGATGGCGTTCTCGCTGCAGTTGGTCTTCCTTGTCGTCGCGATTGTCGCTGCCGCCGAGCGCGACGTCGTCGAGGAAGCCGCGCAGCAGCGGCGAGCTCGGCGTCTTCGTCCTTCTTCGCCTTCGTCCCTTGTCGTGCGCGGCGCCGGCGTTGATCAGTTCTTCGATCGACGCCGTGCGGGCTTCGCGCTCCATCGGATCGGGATAGAGCCGATCCAGTTCGCGGCGATACTGCACGCGATCGACCACGGCGTCGACCAGCTTGTCGACCGGCGCTCCGCGGTCGGCGATCTCTCGCAACTCGCCGATCAGCTCGACGAACTTGCCGATGGCCGTTGCCGCGTCGGCGCCGCCGCCGCCGCGCCGCCTCGCGCAGCACGTTCCACATCGGTTCGCCGCGGCTGACCGCTTCCGACAGCAACTGCTTCACCGTCGCGTTGCCGATGCCCCGCGGCGGCGTGTTGATGATCCGCAGCAGCGACGTTTCGTCGGTCGGGTTTTCGATCGTTTTCAGGTAGGCCAGCAGGTCGCGGACTTCCTTGCGATCGAAGAACGACTGCCCGCCGACCAGCATGTACGGCAGCTTCAGCCGTCGCAGCTCGGTCTCGAACGCCCGCGGCTGCTCGTTCGTGCGGCAGAGGATCGCAAAGTCGTTCGCCTGCACTCCCGGCTGCGTCAGCTGCATCTGGATGTCGCCGACAATCCGCTCCGCTTCTTGCGTTTCGTCCGGCAGCTGCATGATCGCCGGCCGCTGGCCCGCGCCGCGTGCCGGCCGCAAGACCTTGTCGTGCCGCTTCTTGTTGAACGCGATCAGCGTGTTGGCGTATTCCAGAATCGCCCCCGCCGAGCGGTAGTTCTCCTCCAGCCGCACGACCTTGGCGTCGGGCCAGTCTTCCTTGAACCGCAGAATGTGCTCGACCTCGGCGCCGCGCCAGCCGTAGATCGATTGATCGTCGTCGCCCACGACGCACAAGTTGCGATGCCCCATCGCCAGCGCTTTGACGATGCGGTACTGGCTGCCGTTGGTGTCCTGGTACTCGTCGACCAGCACATGATCGAACCGCCCCGCCTCTTCGCGGCGAATCGCGGGGTGATTGACGAACAGTTCTTCGGTGCAGAGCAGCAGGTCGTCGAAGTCGACCATGCCGCGGGCCTTCAGGCTGCTCTGATAGCGCCGATAGCCGGCGGCGGCCAGATGCTCGCGATCGCTGGCCGCCGCCGACGCCGCTTGAGCGGGCCGCAGCGAGCGGTCTTCCAGCCGCTGATGATCGCCAGCAAGTCGCCGGGCCGGAGCGAATCTTCCGGCACGCGAATCTCGCGCAGCACGCGCGCGGGCGAGCGACTCCTGGTCGCCGCGGTCGCAGATGGCAAACTGCGGCGGATACCCCAGCTTCACAATGTGCCGCCGCAGCACCTGCACGCAGAGGGCGTGAAACGTCGAAATCTGCGGCCGGACCTTCGGTTTCTTGGGCTTCCCTTTCCCCTTGCCGCCGGTACTGCCGAGAGCGCCATCGCCCGCTCCTGCATTTCGCCGGCCGCCTTGCGGGTGAACGTCACCGCGAGAATCCGATCGGGCTTGATGCGATGCCGGATGAGATTGGCGATGCGGTGCGTCACCACGCGCGTCTTGCCGGTCCCGGCGCCCGCCAGCACGAGCAACGGGCCGCTGAGCGTCTCGACGGCGGCGTGTTGGGCGGGATTCAGTCCGTGAGCCATCGGGCGTCCATGCAGGCGGGCGAGAAAACTAGGCGGGCGGCGGCACCGGCGTCGCTTCATCGCGGGCGCGACTCGTTAGTCTAGCCGCCGCCGCACGGGTGGAACAGGCGTCGCCGAGGGAGCCCCGGGGAACCGCGAGGTCAAAAGAATAACCGCCAAGGACGCCAAGACGCCAAGGAAATACGGGGAGATGTTAACCGCGAATCACGCGAATCGACGCGAATAGAAAGAATTGGACAATCTGTCGATATTACGCAGAATTCGCGTGAATTCGCGGTTCCATAAAAGTCATCATGGATATCCGTCGTGCCCGTTGTGTCGTCGTGGTTCAATTCGCCCAGCATTTCCTTGGCACTCTTGGCGTCCTTGGCGGTTCAATCAAAATCGCTTGCCCGTACTCCTGGGTACGAGCCGCACATCGACGCTCCCCGAACTACCGCCCGACGCTAGCCTTGACGCAAGTCGTTTGATGGCCTTACACTTCGGGTTTGGAGGCGGCTTCTAGCGGCTGGCATTTCGCCCGGCAGGCACGTTCCGCGCCCTCGAGCTTCGCCCAACTGCCCACCGCCTACTGCCCACTCATTTCTCCATATTCATGAATACCGAACGACGACACGAGCTCGAAAACAACGCCCTCGCCCACGGAATCACCACCTGGAGCGAGAAGCTACGCCCCTATGTTTCGCTGATTTTGGCGGTGATCGCCGCGCTGCTCGTGATCTTCATCGTGACTTCGTTCTGGAACAAGTAT
>CAWAUM010000011.1:0-299769 GCA_963785235.1 uncultured delta proteobacterium
GCCTCGGGAAGGCCGGAAAATCTCAAGTCCATGTCAGCGAAAATCTCGGATCTGATGACTACGTTGAGCACCGCGGTCTTGAGCCCCGAGAAGCTGAAGTCATAGGAGCCATCATTCATGAGAGGCCGGGGCAGCTCGAAGGCGCCGGATCGATCCCCCGGGAGATCCGCTCGATGACCATCCCGCCGGGATACCCCAGGTAGAGGAGCTTCGCTACCTTGTCGAACGCCTCGCCTGCGGCATCATCGATGGTGCGCCCGATCTCCTCGATAGAAGATTCGCTGTCCACCCGGTAGAGCGAGGTATGCCCGCCGGAGACGACCATGCCGATATGCGGGTAGGTGAGCTCGCTGTCGATCCTGCGGCGCTCAGGTGGCCCTCCAGATGGTTGATGCCGCAGACAGGGATTTTGAGCCCATAGGCGAAGGCCTTGGCAAAGGATATCCCCACGAGCAGGGCACCGACGAGGCCGGGCCCCTGGGTGACGGCGATGCCGCCGAGGTCTTTCGGGCTGATGGAGGCCTGCTGGAGGGCTTCACCCACCACGGCCCGGATGAGCTCGATGTGCCTGCGGGATGCGATCTCCGGTACCACGCCGCCGAATACGGCATGATCTGCCACCTGGCTGGCGACCACGCTGGAGAGGACCTCCCCCCGGTCGGTCACCACGGCCGATGCCGTTTCGTCGCAGGATGTCTCGATCGCAAGGATATAACCTGCTCCTTCGTCTTCCCTGTTGAGGGATAATCGGGACGCTTACTTTTTAGATCAGAGGTCCGTACGCTTCAGGAGGGAGTGCACCTCGAATCCCTGAGCCTCGATGGCCTCCCTGCCCCCTTCGCACCGGTCGAGAATCGCTACCACCATCTCGATGGCGAGCCCGCCCCCTTGATCTGCTCGATGGCAGTAAGCGTGCTGGCGCCCGTGGTGATGACATCCTCGACCACCACGACCCGCTGGCCCGGCATAACAGGACCCTCGACGAGGTTCCTCGTGCCGTGATCCTTGGGCCTTTCTCACGAGAAACGCCATGATCTCCTTACCCGACGGTAGGCCGCCAGGCTCGTTGCCGTGGCGATGGGGTCGGCGCCGATGGACATCCCGCCCACGGCATCCACCTGCCTGTCCCTGATGAGGTCGAAGATGAGTGCTCCGATGAGCGCGGCGCCCTTTGGATGGAGGGTGACCTTCCGCAGGTCCACATAGAAATCGGATTCCTTTCCCGATGCAAGGATGAACTTGCCGTACCTTACCGCATCCCGCTTTACGAGTTCTTTGAGTTCATCGATCTTCTCCATCAAAGACCCTTTCAAAGATGGTGTTCACATGGGCAAGGTGATGGGAGAGGTCGAAGAGGTTTTCGATGGCCTTTTTCCCGAGCACGTTCCCGATTTCCCGGTCCTTCTTGAGGAGATCCTTGAAATCGGCGTCGCTGTCCCAGACCTTCAAGGCGTTGCGCTGGACCCATGCATAGGCCTCATCCGGCCCATACCCTCGTCCACCAGCGCGAGCAGGACATTCTGGGAATGCCAGAGCCCCCTGGTCAGGTCCATGTTCCTCACCATGTTCTCCGGATAGACCACGAGTCCGTCGATGATGCCTTTCATCCTCACAAGCATGAAATCCAGCGCCGTGGTGGCATCCGGCCCGATGACCCTCTCCACGCTCGAGTGGCTGATGTCCCGCTCGTGCCAGAGGGCCACATCCTCCAGGGCGGATATGCAGTATCCCCTGAGCAGCCGCGCCAGGCCCGTGATATTCTCGGAGCCGATGGGGTTCTTCTTGTGCGGCATGGCCGAGGAGCCCTTCTGGCCCTTTCCGAAAGGCTCCACGGCCTCCAGCACCTCGGTCCGCTGCAGGTGCCTGATTTCGGTAGCGATCTTTTCGGCGGTGGCGCCGATGATGGCGAGCGTCGCGAAAAACTGCGCATGCCGGTCTCTCTGGAGGATCTGGGTGCTGATGGGTGCCGGCTTCAGGCCCAGCTTTTACACACGAGGCCTCCACCTCAGGTGGCACATTCGCAAAGGTGCCTACCGCCCCCGAAATCTTCCCATAGGAGATCATCTCCAGGGCCGCCTGCATCCGCTTGAGGTTCCGCTCCATTTCCGCATACCAGAGCGCAAATTTCAGCCCGAAGGTGATGGGCTCTGCATGGATGCCATGGGACCTGCCCATGGCAGGGGTGTCTTTGAATTCGTAGGCCCTTTTTTTCAGCGAGGCCATGAGTGCCCGGATGTCTTCTATGATCACGATGCTGCTCTCTTTGAGCAGCAGTGCATAGGCCGTGTCCAGGACATCCGACGAGGTGAGCCCCATGTGGATGAACCGCGCGTCCTCGCCCACATACTCGCCCATACAGGTGACGAATGCGATGACGTCATGGCGGGTTATTGCCTCGATCTCCTCGATACGCTCCACGGAGAAACATGCCTTTGTCTTGATGTTTGCAAGGCTTTCCTTCGGGATTTTGCCGAGTTTCGCCCATGCCTCGCATGCGGCCAGTTCCACATCGAGCCACTTCTGATAGCGGTTCTCCTCGGACCAGATCTGTGCCATTTCCTTGTATATCGTGGTATCACTTCTTCGTCCCCCTCCGGTCTATCATATAGTTGCTGCCGTCGAGCTCTTTGATGTACTTCTTGATATCGGTGGCATCCTGGGAGGCCTGGCCGTAATGAGTGTACTGTCCTTCTACATTCAGCACCACAGCGAATGATATGGACATGATGGGAAATTTCCGCACCTCGCCGTCCCGGCTGGTTGATATGATTCCTCCCTGATCAAGGTCCTCATCATTATAGAAGTTTCTTATGACCATGTCGAACCGGGAAATTATCTCTTCGCACAGGGAACGTATGCATTCTCCGGGCAGATGAAAACAAAATCGTCTCCTCCTATGTGGCCCACAAAGGTCTTTTCATCCTTGAGTTCTTTGACGGCATTCGTGATAATCCTGCCAGTGGCCACAAGGACCTCATCCCCGCGGAAAAACCGTAGCGGTCATTAAAGGGCTTAAAGTTATCGATGTCTACCCAGGTAATGGCAATAGTCTCCCCTTGTCGATCATGGCCTGGATATATCTGATGATGGATTCGTTCCCCGGCAACCTGGTCAGGGGATTCGTATCCATTTCCCTTACAGAGCGCTTCGCAATGAATTCGAGCCGCCTCCTGATGACGATGTCCATCTCGTCGATGAGGACATAGTCATCAATGGGATTATCCTGCCAGGATACATGTTCCAGCGAACCCTTTTCCAGCAGGGCTACAATCGGCATGTGTCCGAATATGGTATTACTCCTGAATTCCCGGACAATCCCTCCTCCCTTGGCCAACAGATAACTGCCGTCAATGAGGATGAGATCCGGAGGGTCCATGTAGATCATTGAGATAACGTCCTGACTTGACGTCATTACCTGAAATGAGTCAAACATGGAGCCGATGAGCTCGCTGAAGTGACTATCAGCATTTTTCTCCACGATAAAGACGGCCCTCACATCATCACCCCGCCGGTACCTGCTGGAACATCTCCACTTCCTCGAGATCTTCCATGATCTTTCTCATGAGACGCGGCAGGTCTACCTTGTCCATCCCGATGCTGTCCCAGGCCTTACGCGAGATCTGCCCCACCCAGGGGTCGCCGCCGTTTCCCACGCCGCATGCCCTCACAAAGGCATCCGCGATGTGCACCACTGCCACCCTGTCCTTGAATTTAACCGCCCCGTCAGGATCGTGGTGGCCTGCAATGGGAACTGCAAGCTTTTCGGGAAGGTTCCATTCCTTTGAAAGCCACAGCCCGATCTCGGCATGATCCACTTCCAGGATTTCAAGCTCGGCCTCCCTGAAGGAGATCTGCTTTGCATTCACCACGTCCACGATCTTGTCATAATCCGAGCTCAGGGATACCCTGACCAGGACCTTGCCGATATCATGGAGCAGGGCTGCGGTGGA
Source organism: uncultured delta proteobacterium (assembly GCA_963785235.1). Classification (GTDB taxonomy): domain Bacteria; phylum Desulfobacterota; class Desulfomonilia; order UBA1062; family UBA1062; genus MWEI01. Next base: position 3,951 of record CAWAUM010000011.1, read on the forward strand.
GATCTCCTCCGGCTCGTTCAAACCTAGGGTCCTGCTGATGGTGCCGGAAGCGATGGCAGAGCCCAGAGAGTGCTCCCAGAGACCTACCATGGAGCGTTCCATCAGGTCAAAGACCGAGGCCGAGAGGACAACGCCCTTGATCACGTTGAACCCCAGCAGGATGATGGCATGGCTGATGGATGAGATCCTGCCCGGGAACCCATAAAACGGATGAGTTCACGAGCTTGAGCACCTGCGCACCCAGGACCTGGTCCGAGGAGATGAGCTTGCCCACGTCTTTGGGCGAGACATCAGGGCTTTCCACCATCGTCATGAGCTTCTCCACCACCTGGGGAAGCGTAGGAAGGCTCTGGATCTTCCGGGCGAGCACCTTGAACTGCTGACCTTTGTGCTCATGGATGACCTCCTTCTTGGGAATTATCAGCCTCCCTCTCCGTATCCAGTTCCATGAGAGCGCTTTGTGCAGCAGAAAGGATCATTTCCATGAGAGGATCCCCCTGAACCCTGGAGAACCTTGCCTTGAGCTCCTCTGACCTTCTGTTCCTTGGTTTTTGTCTCGCCACCGAAATCCACGGGGTGTCCCTTGAGGGTGACATGAGACACATTCATCTGCATGAGGCGCTCGATGATGTTCTCGCTCAGCTCCGTGCCCTCGGCACACAGCGCCATGCCTGCATCATTGGTTATGGGTCTGGCCAGCACCATACCTGGCTTTACCAGTTCTATGGGAACCTTCTGCATGAGAGCCTCCTTACGGTGCTCACCTAACCCGTGCACCGACCTTTGGGGGCCCGTCAAAGGTGACCAGAGTAAGTTTGCCGTCTTGGCCGTCCGTAGCAAGCAGCATCCCTTCGCTTGCAAGGCCCATGAGCTTGGCCGGTTTCAGGTTGGTCACCACTGCTATGTATTTATCAACAAGGTCTTCCGGCTTATATGCCTTTCCGATACCGGCCACGATCTGGATGGTCCTGCCCACATCGACCTTCAGGAGCACAAGCTTGTCGGATTTCTCCACCGATCGTGCCTCCATGATCCTGCCTGCTTTGATCTCGACACGACCGAATTCACTGATATCAATAAGATTGTCAGGTTCATGGTCAGTCTTTCTACTCAGTCTTGCATGGGCCTCCTCTTTGGGTCTGCCCATTTTATCTACCCTGGGGAACAGGGCCTGGGCCTCGGAGATCTTAACGCCGGGCTTCAGATATCCAAAAGAGTTCAGATCTTAAGCAAAATAATACTGTTTATGCCCATGAGATCAAGGATCGTCCGTGAGATGGAAGGCATGACCGGGAAGATAAGCACCGCGACAAACCGTATGGATTCCATGACATGGTACATGACCGTGGCGAGCCTGGGCATGTCTGTTTTTGGCAAGCTCCCAGGGGGCCGTCTTGTCGATGTACTTATTCAGGGCGGAGATGAGCGACCATACCGACATGAGCGCCGTATGCATCTCCAATGGCCTCCATCTTGGCGGATAGTCCTCGACTACCTTCATGGCAAGGTCCTTCAGCTCTAGGTCAATGTCTCAGGCTGCCGCTCGGGTGCCGGAAGGATGCCGCCAAATATTTCGCCACCATATAGGTGCTCCTGCTCACCAGGTTGCCCAGGTCGTTGGCCAGGTCCGCATTGTAGCGCTCCACGAGGGCCTCTTCGGAGAAGTTCGAATCGAGCCCGAAGACCATATCCCGGACCAGGAAGTACCGGAAGGCATCCACCCCGTACTTGTTCTTCATCTCCAGGGGGTCGACCACATTTCCCAGGCTCTTGGACATCTTCGTGGCATCCACATTCCAGAATCCGTGCACATTGAGATTCTTATAGGGCTCGACCCCCATGGACTTGAGCATGGTGGGCCAGTACACGGCATGGGGCTTCAGGATATCCTTTCCGATCAGGTGCTGGGCCTCTTGCCAGAAATCCGTGAAATGATCGCCATCGGGGTAACCGATGCCGGTGAGGTAGTTAATGAGGGCATCGAACCAGACATAGCAGACATAAGTCTGTGTCAAAGGGCAGCTCGATACCCCAGGAAAGCCGTTTTTTTGGCCTGGAGATGCACAGGTCGTCTAGGGGTCCCGGAGCATGCCCGAGAACCTCGTTCCGGTACCGCTCGGGGCGGATAAGTCAGGGTTGTCCTTGATATACTCAATAAGCCAGGGCCGGTATTTTTCCATCTTGAAGAAATAGTTCTGCTCCTGGACATAGGTCAGCGGTGTCAAGTGGATGGGGCACTTGCCGTCCACCATCTCGGTCTCGGTCATGAAGCGCTCGCAGCCCGTGCAGTAATGGCCGCCGTATTCCCCGAAGTAGATGTCGCCCTTGTCGTACACCTCCTGGAGGATCCGCTGAACGGTCTTTATGTGGTCGGGTTCGGTGGTCGTGATGAAGCGGTTGTTTTCCATCTCTACCTCCGGCCAGAGGTCCCTGAAGCGCCGGCTGTTTTCGTCGGCAAGGTCTTTCGCCGTCGTACCGAGCCCCTTGGCGGTCTCCATGATCTTGTCGCCATGCTCGTCCGTACCGGTGAGGAAAAAGACCTCTTCTCCAAGGAGCTTGTGATAGCGCGCCAGGACATCAGCGATGACCGTGGTATACACATGCCCCAGATGGGGTTTGGCATTCACATAATAGATGGGTGTGGTGACATAGAAGTACTTTTTCATGGCTGATTGCTCCTTTTTTTCCTTGCATTGCGGTTGCCTCGACCTCTTTCTCTTGGGTCTTGGGCTTGGAGGCAATCATGGGCACCATGGGGGGTTCTTCTCCTGGCTGTTCTTCTTCCAGGACGGATCTCTCTCTCCTTTTCCTGGGCCGGGACTTTCTGATCACCGAGCTTCTGGAATTCTTCGGCGTGTAAGGATGTCTGAGACATTGGCCTTGATGAAACGCCTGTCCGTTAGTTTTGCCACAAAGGTCTGGTTGATGACATTGATGCTCACCACTATTGCCTCACCCTCACCAATAAAGACCTTTTTGCCCGGCTTGGGGAGGTTTTCGATGAGATTGGCATAGGACTCCTTCTCATAGGCAAGACAACACTTGAGCTTCCCGCACAGCCCGGAAATCTTGGTGGGGTTGAGTGTCATATTCTGGTTCTTGGCCATCTTTACGGAAATCCTCTGGAAGTTCGTCAGGAAGGTGGAGCAGCAGAGTTCCCTGCCGCAGCTCCCTATTCCGCCGAGCATGGCGGATTCTTGCCGTGTCCCTATCTGGCGAAGCTCGATCCTTGTCCGGTAACGCTCTACCAGATCTTTGAGAAGCTCCCTGAAATCAACCCTTCCTTCTGAAACAAAGGAAAAGGTGATCTTGTTCTCGTCAAAGAGCTGCTCCACCTTGATGAGCTTCATGGGCAAACCCCGTGGTCTGATCCGTTCATGGCAGAAGGCAAAGCAGTCTTTTTCCTTGGCGCGGATCCTCTCGAGCTTTGCCAGATCCTCATCGGTCATCTTGCGGATAACCGGTTTGATTTCTTCCAGCCCCGAGGCTTCATCCTCTTTTGTGTATCCGATGACCCGTGCTGCTGCACTGTCCTGCTTCAGTACTCACGATGACCATATCCCCCTGGTCAAGCTCCAGGTCCTGGGCATCGAAGATATACGGGGTCGGTATGGTATCGAATCTCACACTTACGAGTCGTTTTGCTTTCTCTATAGTTTCCATCAATACTATGTTAGCAACCATACGTCATATTTTTCAAGTGCATCTTTCACTGAAGTTGATCATATCGGATATTTATGTGATAAAAGGACAAGGTAAAAGCATCCTTAATGGGGGGGAGTATGACACTCTGGGAGTTTTTTATAAAGGGCGGACCCGTAATGTGGCCTTTATTTGCCTGCTCCATTATCGCACTGGCAATTATCATTGAGCGTTTGTTCGCCTTGCGGCAGAGCAAAATTATTCCCGAAGAGCTCATTGAGGAGTTAGAGCGACTTATCCGCATGGGCAGGCTTGGTGACATTGAGCAGCTCTTGAAAGGGAGTTCATCACCTCTGTGCCCCATAATAATGACGGCTATTAAGAACATAGGAAGGCGTCGTGAGATCATCAAGGAATACATGGAGGAGGAAGGCGCAACACAAGCTTACACCATGGAGAGGTATACCGACATCCTGGGTATCATTGCTGCGATCTCTCCCCTTCTTGGATTTCTGGGTACTGCCACGGGCATACTCACCACGTTTAAGGCAATAAGCACAATGGGAAACACCTCCAGCCTGCTGCTCGCCACGGGCATCTCAGAGGCCCTCATCACCACCATAGTGGGTCTGGCAATAGCCATACCCGTTTATGTTTGCTATCGGATCCTCATTGCGCGCAGCGATTATCTGCTCATAGATATGGAAATGACCTCTGCGAGAATCCTCGAATACCTAAAAGGTGAAACCAATGAGGTTCAGGCGGAATAAAAGACTCAAGAATAAATCACTTATTGACATTACACCGCTGGTGAATGTCATATTTCTGCTGCTGGTCTTCTTGTTGCTTGCAACGGGAGTACCTCTCGGATTGAAGCAGGATACCCTGATCAGGCAAGGGGAAGTCCCTTCCGGCGCCTCGATGGTCTTAGTTGTCTTGCCGGGAATAGTAGTCATGGACGGAAAGCCATTGAGCGATGGAATCCTTCAAGGATTGCCCCGTAACAGGGATATTGTTATCCTTGCTTCTAAAGAGACCCCTTACTCGAGGGTGATAAGCATACTGGATGTCTTGAGAACGTCCGGACATACCAGGATCTCTTTGGCTACAAAACCTTTGAGCAATTAAGAGTTTTTCAAAATTATACGTCAAAAGGTTTGACTTAGTAGTATCATCTCAGTAATATTATTGGAAATGAAGCGAATCCTCATCATAGAAGACGACAAGAATATTCAAGAACTGCTCCGGCAGGAGCTCAACGACGAAGGGTATGCCATCACCATTGCCGGAAACGGGAAAGAGGCCTTGTCTGTCTTGAGAGAACAAGGACAGAGAGAAGCCGGATCTTATTATCCTTGATCTGAGGATGCCGACCATGGATGGAATTGAGACCATGGGGCACATCCTGAAAATGAAGAATGAGGCACCGGTAATCATCCACACGGCATATCCCAGCTACAAGGATGATGCCCTGGCCACAGCCGCTGATGCGTTTGTAGTGAAATCACATGACTTGACCAAGTTAAAGAATGCAATATTTGAATTGATTGGTAAATAATGCCATTTATAAATCCGAACAATGTTGAGGTGGTTATCCTTGCCGGTGGAAAGGGAGAACGACTCTATCCACTGACCAAAGACCGCGCAAAGCCGGCGGTGCCGTTTGCCGGGATGTACCGCATCATAGACTTTACCCTGTCAAACTGTGTGAATTCCGGCCTCAAGAAGATTTATGTGTTCTCCCAGTACAAATCCCACTCCCTGAACCGCCATATCCAGCAGGGCTGGCTCTCTTTCTTTTCCTATCCCATGGGAGAGTTCATCTATGACATACCGGCACAGCAGCGCATCGGGAACAGCTGGTATGAGGGCACGGCCGATGCAGTCTTCCAGAACATCTATTCCCTCCAGCAGGACATGCCCGGCTATACCCTGATCCTCTCGGGAGACCACATCTACCAGATGAATTATATGGAGATGATTCAGTTCCATGTGCGCAGAAAGGCCGATGTGACCATAGGGGTGGTGCCCATGCCTGTCGAAACGGCCAATCAGTTCGGCGTGGTCAAGGCCGATAAGGGTATGAACGTGGTAGGGTTTCCAGGAAAAACCCAAAAAGGCTCCTTTCACCATGCCGGGCGACCCAGGCAAGGTAATGGTCTCCATGGGAATCTATGTATTCAATACCAAGACACTCATCCGCCAGCTCGTGGAGGATGCAAAGATCAAGTCGAGCTCGCACATGACTTCGGTAAAGACATCATTCCGCGCATGGTGAAGCACAGCAAGGTCATAGCATATCCTTTCAAGGGCATCATGGGCAATGGCTACTGGCGTGATATCGGGACATTGGATGCCTACTATCAGGCCAACATGGACCTGGTATCCGTCACGCCTGCGTGCAACCTCTATCACCCCAACTGGCCGGTGCATACGGTATACAGCCCTTATCCTCCGGCGAAGATGGTTTTTTCCGGGGGGAAAGACGGCAAGCGAATCGGCATGGTACTGGATTCCATCATCTGTGACGGTGCCATCGTCTCGGGCGGGAAGGTAGTGAGGTCCATCATCTCGCCTAACGTCAGGGTGCACAGTTATACCGAGATCGAAGATTCCATGCTCATGGAAGGTGTTGAGATCGGAAGGAACTGTAAGATCAGGCGTACCATCATAGACAAATCCGTCAAGATACCGCCCCGCACCGTAATCGGTTATGACCCTGAGGATGACAAGAAAAAGTTCGATGTGTCCCCTGGCGGGATAGTAGTTGTTTCCAAGAACACCATGTTCGACTGAACCCTTCATGAAACGCCTTGCACTGGTAAGCCTCGGCTGCCCCAAGAATCTCGTTGACTCGGAATACATCTGCGAGCGTTTCATCAAGGCCGGGTACACTGTTGTTCAGGAACCTGAAGATGCCGACACCGTGGTGGTGAACACCTGTTCATTCCTGACCTCGGCTGTAGAAGAATCCGTCAATACCCTGCTGGAACTTGTTAAGAGCGGCAAAGAAGTTATCTGCGCAGGCTGCCTGGTGAGCAGGTACCAAAAGGATATTCTCAGAGAGATTCCCGAGATAAGCCTGTTCGCCGGGCCCGGGAGCTATGATTCAATTGTTGAGGCCTACGAGTCGGGAAAACGCTATCTTGATCCCTGCTTCGGGTCAGTGGTGAAGAGGTCCTTCTTCAGCGGCACTGCCAGTGCATATGTGAAGGTTAGTGAGGGATGCGACAACCGATGCAATTACTGCCTTATCCCATCCATCAGGGGTTCCCTGGTAAGCAAGCCGATGGAAGACCTTATTGCCGAATGCATGACGCTTGGCCAAGGCGGGGCCAAAGAGATCGTCCTGGTGGCTCAGGACCTTGGAAGTTATGGGAAGGATCTGGGCATCAAGCGAGGCCTTGTCCGGCTTGTGGAGAAGATCTCGTCCATCGAAACCGTTGAGTGGATACGCCTCATGTACGTACATCCGGCTTCGCTGACCAAGTCCCTGGTCGAGCAGATCGAGGTAAATCCAAAGGTGTGTCCGTACATCGACCTGCCTATCCAGCATGTTTCGGGCAAGGTTCTCAAGGATATGGGAAGACGGGGCGGGGCAGGCGCGGTGAGGAAGGCCTTCGATCTTATCCATGCGTCAAAAAAAGAGATATGGGTCAGGACGAGCCTCATGGTGGGCCACCCCGGCGAAGATGATGATGCCTTCAGCGAACTCGAGCATTTTGTCGCACAGGGTAATGTCCATCACCTCGGTGTCTTTGCATATTCACCGGAACAGGGCACCAAAAGCTATGACCTCAAGTACATGCCTGAAAAACGCATTGCCGCCAAGCGAAAGCGTAGGATCATGGCACTCCAGCAGAAGGTTTCGAAAAAAAGGCTTAACAAGATGATCGGCAAAGAGGTAAAGGTCCTCATTGAAGGGTATCACCCAGAAACAGAACTCCTCCTGAAGGGAAGGGCATCGTTTCAGGCCCCGGAGGTGGATGGTATGGTGATTATCAATGAAGGCGGGGCCGATGCAGGGAACATCATTGATGTTGAGATCACCGGTTCATGGGAATATGATCTGATAGGAAGGATCGTATGAACGATGCACGTATCATAGAACTTGGGAGAGAGGCTGTGCGCATCGAGATCGAAGGTCTCGAAGGACTTGCCTCTCAGATAGACGAGGGCTTTGCGCAGTCAGTAAGGATTATTTCCGACCTTAAGGGCAAGGTGGTGCTCACGGGCGTAGGCAAGTCGGGTATCATTGCCAGGAAGGTTGCCTCCACCATGATGAGCATAGGGACACCTGCCATCTTCATGCACCCGGTGGACGGTCTGCATGGCGATCTCGGCTCAATCATGTCAGAAGATGCTGCTATCATCATCACAAACAGCGGCAAGACAACAGAGGTTATCAACCTCATCCCATCACTGAAAGCGCTTAAGATCCCAATTATTACGATCACCTCGGATAAGGATTCGCCGGTTGCCAGGGCATCCGATATGGTGCTGAGGTGCAGCGTGAGCAGGGAGGCCTGCAACCTGGGGCTCGCCCCTACCGCCTCCACAACGGCACAGCTTGCCCTCGGTGATGCCATTGCCGTAGTGGTCTCCAAGATCAAGGGCTTTGACAAGGCTTCATTCAGGGTCCTTCACCCTGCAGGGGAAATTGGGAAACAACTCATGGTCGGCATCTCTCAGATGATGATCACAGGAGAGACGCATCCCCATGGTTGGCCTTGAAACCACGTTGCCTGATGTAGTAGTAGAGATGACAGAGAAGAAGCTGGGCTTCACCCTGGTAGGGAAAGCCCCGAACGTAGAAGGCATGATCACAGACGGCGACCTGAGGAGGGTTCTCTTAAAGCACGGCGACAAACTCGCCGGGCTTCGTGCTAAAGACATCATGTCGCCCAAACCTAAGCGTATCAGCAGTGACAAGCTCGCCATTGATGCCCTTGATATCATGGAGAAATCTCAGATTACCTCCCTGGTAGTAACCGATGAATCCGACAGCATGACCGGTGTCATCCACCTCCACGACCTGTTGGGCAGGGGTAAGCTGGGGCTTCGCTGAGGCCTTTCCTTTCTGGATCCCGGCACTATTGGTAGGATAGGAACTTTCAAGGAGGGATGACCATGGAAAAGTCATGGCAGGATGTGCTGGACCGATTCCATTATGGAATTTACCTTGTCACTATTGCAGCAGACGGCCTCTATAACGGCATGATCGCATCCTGGGCTGCCCAGTGCTCCCATACCCCCCCGCTCATCACACTCGCCATCAGGAAGAACAGGCTCTCCCAGAGCCAGATCATGCAGGCAGGCAGGTTTACGTTTAATATTTTGCCTAAGGATGCCCTGCCTTTACTCAACAAGTTCAAGGTTCCGGACTGGAAACACAAATTCGATGGCATTGAGTATGAGCTCTCTCCAAGCGGCAATCCTGTTCTCAAAGGAGCCCTGGGCTACATCGACTGCGTGGTGGAGCGGGCAATCGATACTGGCGATCATACCCTGTTCATAGGCCGTGTAACCAGCGGGGTCTTCAAGAAGGAAGGGGATGCACTCACCACGGCCCAGTACCCGGGGCGATATCGGGGGGATAAATAAAAAAGGGAGGGAACTTTTGGTTCCCTCCCTTGGTGGTTAAAGTAATAGCTAGCTAGACGGCGAATGCCTCGTCAGGGATACGGATGCAGCTGATCTCGTCCTTGGTGAGGTTCTCGCACTTGGCAGGGACCAGTCCCGTGATCCTGTTGATGTAGAACTTCGCGCCTTCTACCTTGCCGGTGTAGAACATCTTTTCCTTCTCGATGGGGTTTGCTGCCAGCTTCTCGGTAGCAACGTTGGCCATCCAGATGTGGAACCAGCCGCACAGGGCCTCGGCCAGGCAGTTGAGGAAGTCGCATGCAGCGACGAGCGGGATGAACGGGTTGCTTCTGATGAGCTGGCTGAACTGCATGGCGGTTCCGGCGCATGCATTCAGTGCCTTCTCAACGATCTCGGCCTCGGCCTTCAGGTTGTCGTTTGCCTTGGCCTTGGCGACCTCGGCCTGGGTTTCGCCCAAGAAGGTTCATGAAGTACAGGCCCTTCTTCATGCCAAGCTTCCTGCCCAAGAGGTCGAGTGCCTGGATGCCGTTGGTGCCTTCGTAGATGGTATTGATCTTGTTGTCGCGGAGCATCTGCTCAACCGGATACTCTCGGCAGAAGCCGTAACCGCCGTAGGTCTGGACCGCCAGGTTGGTGACCACATCGCCCATGTCGGTGCAGTAGGACTTCACGATGGGGGTGAACATCTCGATCATGCCCTGCCATTTGTCCTTCTCGGCATCGTCGGTTGCGATGGCCAGCCTGTCCATGGCGTAGTAGCAGTACAGGGCCAGGATCTTGATGGCCTCGGTGATGGACTTCATCTTGAGCAGCATCCTGCGGATGTCCGGGTGCTGGATGATGGGGCACTGTTTAGCGTTGGGGTCTTTCATCTGCATGATGTTCACGCCCTGCATACGTTCCTTCGCATAAGCAAGGGCATGGAGGTATGCCGTTGTTGAAAGGGCTACACCCATGGTGCCCACGCCCTGGCGCTCTTCGTTCATCATCTGGAACATGATCGGCATGCCCTGGCGCTCCTCGCCCATGAGGTAGCCGATGCACTTGCCGTTCTCTCCGAAGTTGAGCGTACAGGTTGCGTTGCCGTGGATGCCCATCTTGCTCTCGATGCCGCCGCAGTTCATGTCATTGGGTGCACCCAGTGAACCATCCGGGTTGATCATGACCTTTGGGACCATGAAGATGGAGATGCCCTTGGTTCCTGCCGGATCGCCCTCGATCCTGGCAAGTACCGGGTGGATGATGTTCGGGGTCAGGTCATGGTCGCCTGCGGAGATGAAGCACTTGGTTCCTGTGATGGAGAATGTCCCATCAGGATTTCTCTTGGCTGTTGACTTCAGGGCTCCGACGTCGGAGCCTGCGCCTGGCTCGGTGAGGCACATGGTGCCGGCCCACTCGCCGTGAACATTTTCTCAAGGAGGATGTCTCTCAAGGGATGCTGGAAGTGATCCTCCATAAGTCTGGCTGCGCCATGGGTAAGGCCGGGATACATAAGGAATGCCTGGTTGCCTGCAAGGAACATCTGGGCACAGCAGCAGCGATGGTGGCAGGGAATCCCTGACCGCCGACCTCGGGGCTGTCGGATACGCTCATCCACCCGCCTTCGCAGTAGAGCTTGTACAACTTGTGGTATGACTCGGGGGCATATACCTTGCCGTCCTTGAAGACCGCCTCAACCGGCTTCCTCTGGACTTCGTCGGGATACGTGGGTGCGATATCATTCTCGGTGAATTTTGCAGCCTGCTCGAGGACCATGTTCACCATATCGGCGTCGTGGTCTGCAAATTTACCTTTGCCAAGGATGTCCTTGCCAATCTCTAAGACCTCGTGCAGTATGAATTTGAGATCCCTCTCGTCTACCCATTGACTTGCCATAATTACCCTCCTTACAGGATTATCTTGATTTTCTTTATCGTCTTGCCATGAATGAGCATTCATTCTTATATCCTTTCTCTGAAATCATGTCAACAGATCTTCTCATATGTATACCATCATTTAAGAACCCCTGACCTGCGTGCTTCCAATAAAATGTTGTTCTTGTAAACTGTTTTATGTCATAATTTCTCAACGGAATTACATGAAATGGAATAAGGGAGGAAATAGACGTATGAAGACTGAAAACGGGTCATTTACGGCTCAAGACGGTACATCCATATATTGGAAGGCATGGCTTCCGGAAGGCCCCCCCAAGGCAGTCGTGCATCTCATCCATGGCTATGCGGAGCACATCGAACGATACGGTAACGTCGTGAACGAGCTGGTTCCGGCAGGGTACGCCGTCTTCGGCAATGACCATCGGGGTCACGGCAAAAGCCAGGGCAGGCGAGGCCATGTGAAGAGCTTTCAGGAATTCATTGATGATGAGAGGCAGTTTTCACTTGAGGTCATCAAGGCTCAGTTTCCCAATACCCCATATTTTGTGCTCGGCCATTCCATGGGGAGCCTCATCGCTCTCAACTATGCGGAGCAGAACCCTGACTCCCTGAAGGCGCTCGTGCTCTCCGGTACAGGGTCACAACCCGGAACGGATATCCCGAAGATCCTCATTGCCCTCACTAAGGTACTGTCCAAGATTCTGCCTGCAATACATGTGAAGTCACCACTGCCCCCTGAATTCATATCCAGAGACGCTGAGGTAGTGAAGGCATATGTGGATGATCCCCTGGTCTACAATGTCATAACCCCGAGGCTCGCCCATGAGATGAACAGGTACGTGGTAATCGGCGCTCAAAATGCCTTTAAAATAAAGATGCCGGTGCTTATCCAGCTCGGATCACAGGACACGGCCTTCTCCGGTCAGAAGGAACTTTTCGACATGATCGGGGCCACGGACAAGACATTCAAGCGCTATGAAGGGCTCAGGCACGAGGTCTACAACGAACTGGCCGCAGACAGGGCAAAAGTGCTGGCCGATCTGAGGATCTGGCTGGACAGCCATATATAGATATAGCAAAAGGCCCTTTCCTTGAGAACGGAAAGGGCCTTTCCTTACGATAAATAAAAGCCGGACATCAATATCTATAGTGATCCGACTTGAACGGCCCGTCAACTCCCACACCAATATACTCGGCCTGTTCCTTGGTGAGTCGGGTGAGTTTTACCCCAAGTTTGTCGAGGTGAAGTCTGGCAACCTCTTCGTCAAGGAGCTTCGGCAGGGTTTTCACGCTGAGCTCCCTCGGGTTTGCCCACAGGTCCATCTGGGCCAGCACCTGGTTGGTAAAGGAGTTGGACATAACGAAGGAAGGATGTCCTGTTGCACAGCCAAGGTTCACGAGACGTCCTTCTGCAAGCAGATAGATGCAGTGGCCATCAGGGAAGGTATACTTGTCCACCTGCGGCTTGATGTTGAGCCTCTTGATGCCGGGGAATTTCTCGAGTTTGTCTACCTCTATCTCATCGTCAAAATGGCCGATGTTGCACACAATGGCCTGGTCGAGCATTTTTTCCATGTGCTCTATCCGCAGATATCTTGCAGTTGCCAGTGGCCGTGACAAAGATATTCGCCTCAGCCAGTGCGTCTTCCACCGTTGCCACCTCAAATCCTTCCATGGCGGCCTGCAGGGCGCAGATGGGGTCGATCTCAGTGACGATCACCCGGGCGCCGAATCCGCGCATGGACTGGGCGCAGCCCTTGCCCACGTCGCCATACCCGCACACGCACACCACCTTGCCCGCCACCATGACATCCGTGGCACGTTTGATGCCGTCGGCCAGCGATTCGCGGCATCCATAGAGGTTGTCGAACTTGCTCTTGGTTACCGAGTCGTTAACATTGATGGCCGGGAAGAGAAGTGTCTTGTTTTCCAGCATCTGATAGAGCCTGTGCACGCCGGTGGTGGTCTCCTCGGACACGCCCCTTATCTCTTTGGCGGCGCGGTGCCAGAAGGTCGGGTCATCTTTGAGCCTGCGCTTGAGTGTGGCATTGATAATGGCGAGTTCCTTGTTGTCCGTGGGCTGATCCAGGATAGAGGCGTTCTCCTCGGCCAGGTACCCCCGGTGCACCATGAGGGTGGCGTCTCCGCCGTCGTCCACGATAAGGTTCGGGCCCTTGCCGCCCGGGAAGGTCAGGGCCTCCAGGGTGCAGGCCCAGTATTCTTCAAGGCTCTCCCCCTTCCAGGCGTATACGGGGATTCCACATGAGGCTATGGCCGCTGCGGCATGGTCCTGGGTGGAGAAGATGTTGCATGATGCCCATCTGACATCTGCACCGAGCTGCTGGAGAGTCTCTATGAGCACGGCCGTCTGGATGGTCATGTGCAAGGAGCCGCAGATACGTGCCCCCTTCAGGGGCTGCCCCGGGGCATATTTTTTTCTCAATGACATCAGGCCCGGCATCTCGTGCTCTGCGATCACGATCTCCTTCCTGCCAAAGTCAGATTGCGAAATATCAGCCACCTTGCAGCTCATGCCGCAGTAATCCGGCAGGCTGATCGGTTCCGGCTTTATCACCTTTTCACCCATTACTTACCCGCCTTTTCTTTGATTTTTGCTACCATGTCGGTCTTTTCCCAGGTAAATTCAGGTTCGTTCCTGCCGAAGTGTCCGTAGGCAGCGGTCTTCTTATAGATGGGACGCAGAAGGTCGAGATGGTTGATGATAGCCTTGGGCTTGAGGGGGAAGATCTCCCTGACAAGTTTGCTAAGCTTTTCATCCGAGATTTTGCCCGTACCCGATGTGTCGATCATTACGGATACGGGATCCGCTACGCCGATGGCATAAGCCAGCTGAACCACGCATCTTTTCGCAAGCCCTGCTGCAACGATATTCTTTGCAATGTAACGTGCCATATATGCTGCGGAACGGTCGACCTTGGATGGGTCTTTGCCGGAGAATGCCCCGCCGCCATGGCTCGCGAATCCGCCATAGGTATCTACGATTATTTTGCGACCCGTGAGTCCTGTGTCGGCATGAGGACCGCCCAGGACGAAGCGGCCAGTGGCGTTGATGTAGTACTTGGTATTTTTATCCATCAGGGATGCAGGGATCTGCTTTTTAATGACCTCTTCCATGATGCCGCCGCGGACGTCTTCATAGCTCGCATCCTCGTCATGCTGGGCAGCTATGACGACACTGTCGATCCGTGTGGGCTTGCCGTTCTCATACTGCACCGATACCTGGGATTTTCCATCAGGCCTTAAGAATTCCAGCACACCATTCTTCCTGGTATCGGCCAGTCCTTTGGTCAGCAGGTGGGCATAATGGATGGGGGCAGGCATGAGCACATCGGTATCATCGCAGGCAAAACCGAACATCATGCCCTGATCTCCGGCACCCTGCTCCTTGAAGAGCCCGTCGCCCTCGGCGACGCCCTGGTTGATGTCAGGGGATTGCTTGTCAAGGGTTACGAGTACGCCGCAGGTGTTCCAGCTGAAGCCCATGACGGCCTCGGTATAGCCGATTTCCTTAACGGTCTGCCGCGCTACGCGCTGCACATCCACATAGTGCGTGGTGGTAATCTCTCCGGACACTATCACAAGGCCGGTGGTCACCAAGGTTTCGCATGCCACATGGGCCTGTTTGTCATTGGCAAGGATCTCATCCAAGATGGCATCAGAGATGTTGTCTGCAACCTTGTCGGGATGTCCTTCTGTTACTGATTCGGATGAGAATAAGAAGTTTCTGTCACCCATTTTAATAATCCTCCTGTTTCCTTTAAGTATTCGCGTCATGGTAAGACGACTTTTGCGAATTGTAATCCGCGTGTTCTCCTTCTTAAGAAGCCATGGTCTTGGGCAGATAAATCCTTTTCCTGTTAACCCTTCCTCGTCAGTCCGAGGTATGCGGCAATCTCTGATGCGCTTCCCTTAAGCGTCACCGGTGTGTTTTTCAGCTCCTCTTTTGTCGTGATCTCGTATTCGGGGCCGAAGGCATCATCAAAATACAGCTGCTGGAACGAGGCGAACTTGAGCTGGTGTGAAGTGGAGTCCACTACAAACCTGCCTGTAGAAGGTATCAGTTTATCGTGGAGGGCCTTCTTAAGTCCTGCAACAGACTCACCGCCCTGGGTGCAGACTACGTGTCCATGCCTGTTGGTGGTCAGCATGCCTTCCATGATTTCGTTTTCGGTGACCGAGATAACAAAGAATCTGTCATTGAAATGTTTCTCAACAAGCTGAGAGACCTTGGGGAATGACACTGGGTCCCCGATCATGGCGGCCTGGGCCACTGATGGGGTTACCTTCAAGGGAGCGAATTGGCCGGTGGCCCGCCAGCGGGCTACCGGGTCGGCATGATGGCTCTGTACACCAAGGATTGTGGGCAGCTCCGAGATGATGCCGAGTTCATGGAGGTCTGCAAAACCCTCCATGACAGCAGTGATGTTGCCTGCATTCCCGATGGGGACAACAACGGTTAGGCCAGCCGTGTTCCAATCAAGCTGCTGGGCGATCTCATAGGCATAGGTCTTCTGCCCAAGAATCCGTGCCGGATTCTTTGAGTTCAGAAGAAATACATTATACTCCTGGGCAAGTTCCTCCACCACGCGCATGCAGTCGTCGAATACGCCCGGCATCTCGATCACCTGTGCCCCGGAACCGAGCGGCTGGGACAACTGTTGCCAGGTTACCTTGCCCTTGGGCAGAAGTACTACAGCCCTTACCTTGGATTTGGGAAGATAGCTCAGATATAAAGCGGCAGCAGCTGAGGTGTCACCGGTAGAGGCGCAGATTCCGAGCACGTCCTTAAGGTTTTTAACCCTGATGATATGATTGAGGAAGGATATGGCCGACGCCATGCCCCTGTCTTTGAAGCTGGCCGATGGATTCAGCCCGTCATTCTTCACATAAAATGGCGCGCCTACCCAGTCGCTCAGCTCAGGATTCGCTCTAACTATGGGGGTCTGGCCTTCTCCCAGATAGATGATATCCAGCAGGGGTATGATGGGCAGGATCAGCTCATGGAAGCGGAAGACACCCTGGATCTCCAGGGTATTGCTGCTTCTTCGTTCATCGAAGATCTTCTTCCAGGTCTCTGGCGGCGTTGCCTTTAAGCTGTTGAAGGCAGTGTTCTCGATCCTCAGGAGTGACTTGCAGGAAGGGCAGGTGTAGATGAAGTCATAAATATCATAGCGCGCTCCGCACCCTATGCATGCATAGACCAGGTCCCCCTTTGTCTCAGGCATGTATGGTTCGGGTATTTCCTGCATCAATTCCTCTTAAGTCTTTTTGTATCATCTTCGTATTATTCATATCGCAGTAAAACTCAAGCACATTGTTCCCGTGCAAACCCATACCTCTTCATGCACTATCACCCCGAGTGCATCTGTGAGGGTTGGGTACACAAGGAAACCCGTGCCGCCTTTAGCCTATGAAGGCCACACAGTGTATAATAGGCTATTGACTTTTTCAACACTTTATTGGCATCTTAGCGGCTTATTTCTTGAATCTGGGAGAGAATACATGGATGCCCTTAAAAATATTGATGTGCCATCAGGAAAGAAGTTGGCAAGCGGTAAGGTCAGGGAGATATTCGCAGCAGGCAACGAGCATCTTCTTATCGTCACCACCGACCGGATCTCAGCCTTTGACGTGGTTCTGCCTGACCCCATCCCGGCAAAAGGTCATGTCTTAAATCAGCTTTCCCTGTTCTGGTTTGAAAAGGGATCGTCCATCATAAAGAACCACGTGGTAACCTTCGATGTAGACGCTTACCCGGAGCCGTTTAAGGGGGATCTGCGACTGTACGGCAGGTCCATGCTGGTAAAGAAAACCAGGCCACTGCCTGTAGAATGCATCGTTAGGGGATACATCTCCGGCTCGGGCTGGAAAGAGTACCTTAATCTCGGGTCCGTGTCCGGGATAAAGCTCCCTGCCACGCTGAAAGAGTCAGACCGTCTGCCTGAACCAATTTTCACACCGTCGACCAAGGCTGAAATAGGCCAGCACGATCTCAACATTGATATGAAGGCTGCCGGTGACCTCGTGGGGCAGGACCTTATAGAAAAGGTAAGGAGTGTTTCCCTTTCCATCTACTCCATGGCAGCTGCGCATGCATTGGAAAAAGGGATCATCATAGCGGATACGAAATTCGAGTTTGGACTTATGGACGGCGAGCTTATCTGGATCGACGAGGCCCTCACGCCTGATTCTTCAAGGTTCTGGCCGTTGGATGCATATAAACCCGGTGGGGCACAGCCTAGTTTTGACAAGCAGTTCGTGCGTGACTACCTGGAGACGCTGGATTGGAACAAGACCGCGCCTGGGCCGAGCCTGCCCCAGGACATTATCCGGAAGACCTCTCAGAAGTATATTGCCGCCTATGAGCAGCTGACCGGGAAAGAATTTACATAAAAAACCACCGCCTTAATAGGCGGCGGTTTTTCAGGAAGGAGGATGCTATGTCTGAAGACGCTGGCGGTCTTACCTTTCTAAAGAGGAGATGCCGGGGGTACCGAACAACAGGTCTGCGCGGCTCACTTTTTTTAGTTTCATCATTTTAACCTTAATGGTTGATTAGCCCGCCTAGGGATCCGTTCCTTCGAATACCCCAGCTGTTCTCCCTAAAAAAGTTATCGGCAATTATGTTAATCCCTTAAGGTGGTTTCTTAAAAAAACTGCATGATCTTCAGGAAGGAGATCTCTCGATTCTCATCTAACAGATCTTGTAACCGCCTTGGGTAGTCAGGAGGTTGTTCACCCAGTTCCGGGCAGACTCCGATACTTCGCCGAAGGGTATCGGGTACCCGGCCATCAGGTCTGCCAAATGTTTCAATATGCGCGCAGTGGCGCCCCATACCACGCCACCCTCAATCTCGAGGAAGTAGATATTGATACCCTTACCCCGGAAAGTTGTCCTTTCCGCCATCCAGGACGATTCGCTCATGGCCTTTCTCAGGGGTGCCAGCAGGAGGATCTCGGATTCGCTGTTTATCCGGAAATCATATGGATATGGTATGGTTCCAACCACAGGTGTTATGTGATACCCGACAATGGAGATATGGTCATCCAGCAGGCCCAGGATTTCCACATCGTCCCGGCTGAGCCCTATCTCTTCTTCGGCCTCCCGCAGTGCTGTCTGGATTAAATCCTTATCGTCCGACTCAGCCCTCCCACCCGGGAAGCAGATCTCGCCCTTGTGGTGTTCCACGTCCATGGAGCGCATGGTTACAACCACCTGGGGTTCACCATCCTTCCAGCACAGGGGCAGTAGGACTGCAGACTCTTTGAGGTCTTTCCGGGGGATGATCCGCCTCTTGTGCTGCGACAAGATGGTTCGAATGTATTCTTTCAACCACGACTCATCACCGAGAAGCTCATTGATTACGGTACTGTGCATGGGTGATTATATTACCACAAAAACCTTGCCATGAACAGGCTTGACCATCAAAGGTCTTGCTGTATATGATACCATACATGAGAAACAAAGGTGCCATCAAGAACTACATTGTCCTTATCAGGGATCTGGTGAGCGATGTGGATTTGCTCCTGGATGACGATATTGAGCACGATACATCGCTCAGGTGGAAGGACCGCGCTGCAATCATCTTAGGGAAAATACTTGGCAGGGATCATACCTATGTAAGGCAATTCGAGAAGATCGAGTTCAGCACGCCGTTCTTCGACGATTTTGATGAGTTCATGGAGGAAGACACCTTCCGGCTCGCGCTGGAGGATGCCAGATCATTCCTCATCTCGCTCATAGACGAACTCGAGAGCGAGCACAACTGCACACCCGGCCTCATGGACATGGAAAGCCTGTTCGCTGAAATGAACCGATATGTCCTTGCGCGGGTGGGGGATCCGAAAACACGCTCAAGCCTCCACAACCGGATCACCAGACTACGAAACGGCATGATGTCGGGCGAGATCTCGGGTGATGAGGTGCGGTATCATATGGAGCACATCGGATTCCTTGATTCCGGACTCTATGAGCGTATTGTACCGCTTGTGACATGGTATTACATTCAAGGGACAGGTTTTAAAGGGGCACACAACAACTAACCCGGATTACGCCTCCCTTTTACATTCATTATTCCAAGGAAAGGAGTTTACATGGCAAAAATCACAAGAGTCCTTGTGAGTGTAACTG
The DNA here is from genome assembly GCA_963785235.1 of uncultured delta proteobacterium. GTDB lineage: Bacteria > Desulfobacterota > Desulfomonilia > UBA1062 > UBA1062 > MWEI01. The sequence goes on from CAWAUM010000011.1 coordinate 23,223, forward strand.
ACAAGACAGGTATTGTAGATTTTATGAAAGAGCTCGCTTCATTCGGCGTGGAGATCATCTCAACAGGTGGCACTGCCAAGACACTGAAGGACAGCGGCATCAAGGTGGTTGACATCTCTGAGTACACAGGCTTTCCTGAGATGATGGATGGCAGGCTCAAGACCCTGCATCCTCTGGTGCACGGCGGTATGCTGGCCATCCGCGACAATGCCGAGCATGTCGAGGCCATGAAAAAGCACGGTATCAAGCCCATTGATATGCTCGTGGTCAACCTCTACCGCTTCGAGGAGACGATTGCCAAGGGCGCATCGCTGGATGAGGCCATCGAGAATATCGATATTGGGGGGCCTGCCATGGTAAGGGCAGCATCCAAGAACTACAAGTATGTGTCCGTAGTGACCGACACAGCCCAGTATTCAAAGATCATTGCCGAGATGAAACAGTCCGGCGGCTCACTGAGTGAGAAGACCAACTTCGAGCTCGCCAGGGACGCCTTCTCGCTGACCGCGCGTTATGATGCAGCCATCTCCAACCACCTCCAGGGCATTGATGTTGAGGAGGGACAGTTCCCGCTCACCTACACAGTCCAGTACAAACGCTCCCAGATCATGCGTTATGGTGAAAATCCCCACCAGAAGGCTGCCTTCTACACAGAGCCCAACGTGGACCAACCTTCCATCTCCGGTGCAGAACAGCTCTGGGGCAAGGAGCTCTCATACAACAATATCATGGACTCCGATGCGGCGCTGGATCTCATCATGGAGTTCGAAAAGCCTGCGTGCGTGATCCTCAAGCACTCCAACCCCTGCGGGGCCGCACAATCGACAAGCTCGTTGACTGAGGCGTACCGGAAGGCGCTGGCCGTGGATACAACATCGGCCTTTGGCGGTATAGTGGGGCTGAATCGTATAGTGGATGAAGAGACGGCAAAGGCCATCGGTGAGATCTTCACCGAGGTTGTAGTGGCCCCTGGCTATACCCCTGCGGCCCTTGCCTTACTTGAAGCGAAGAAGAATATCCGCTTGCTACAGGTCCCGGATATTGCCCAGGGGATAAAGGCAAAAAAGCAGATGCTCTCCTCGCGCAGGGTAACCGGAGGCCTTCTCCTCCAGGAACGTGACCTGGGCGACATTGACCTGGCCAAGGCCCAGGTGGTTACCTCGCGCCAACCCACCGCCGACGAGATGGAGGCGTTGAAGTTTGCATGGCGCATCGTTAAGTATGTTAAATCCAACGCGGTGATCTATGCCGCTGCCGACCAGCTTATAGGCGTGGGCGCAGGCCAGATGAGCCGGGTGGATTCATCGAAACTGGCCATTATCAAGGCTGCCAACGCAGGTTTGTCCACCAAGGGTACGGTTGTAGCCTCCGATGCCTTTTTTCCCTTCCGTGACGGCATCGACGAGGCTGCCAAGGCTGGAGCAACGGCAGTCGTGCAACCGGGCGGATCAGTGCGCGACCAGGAGGTCATTCAAGCTGCAAATGAGCATGACATGGCTATGATCTTTACCGGCATGCGCCACTTCAGGCACTAGGGAGTACATCGATGCGGGTGCTGGTGGTTGGTTCGGGCGGAAGAGAGCATACCCTATGCTGGAAGATCGAACAGAGCAGCCTGGTGGACGAGGTGTTCTGCGCCCCGGGTAACGGTGGCATTGCGCAAAGTGCCATCTGTATCGACATCGGGGCAGATGATATTACAGGACTTTTGCGGTTCGCCAAATACAATGGAATTGATCTCACCATAGTCGGCCCCGAGGCACCTTTGACCAATGGAATTGTGGATGCCTTTTCATCAGAAGGCCTTGCAGTCTTCGGCCCGGACAAGGCTGCAGCAGCTCTCGAAGGATCCAAGGCCTTTGCCAAGGACGTGATGAATGCTTGCAATATCCCCACGGCCCAATACGGGGTCTTCTCAGATGCAGATACAGCCAAGGTTTATATCCGGGAGGCCGGATTCAATGTAGTGGTTAAGGCCGACGGCCTGGCAGCAGGCAAGGGAGTGCTTGTCACCTCTTCAAAGGAAGAGGCCTATGCAGCCATAGACGAGGTAATGGTGAAGAGGTCTTTCGGCGATGCCGGGAACCACGTTGTCATCGAGGAACTGCTCGAAGGTGAGGAGGCATCTTTCATAGCCATCTGCGACGGCGAGAATGTTCTGCCGCTTGCCTCGTCCCAGGACCACAAACGGGTCTTTGACCATGACGAGGGGCCCAACACGGGCGGCATGGGGGCATACTCGCCCGCGCCAATAGTGGATGATGCCATGACCAGTGTTGTGATGGAAAAGATCCTTTATCCCTTAGTGACAGGACTCAAGAAGCAGGGCATCACCTACAAGGGTGTCCTTTATGCTGGCCTCATGATAAATTCATCCGGCCCATCAGTGCTCGAATTCAACGTGCGCATGGGCGACCCTGAAACCCAGCCTCTGCTTATGCGGTGTAAGAACGACATCGTACCTTTGCTCCTGGAAGTGGCAAGGGGCGGGAGTATAAAAGACTACAAGCTTGAATGGGAAGGCGGCCCCAGTGTGTGTGTGGTCATGGCCTCGGGCGGATACCCCGGTACTATCGAGAAGGGCATGGTGATCAGCGGCATCGATCAGGCAGACAAGATCGAAGGGGTAAAGGTCTTTCATGCAGGCACCAGGATTCACGGAAACGCCTTTGTCACCACCGGTGGCAGAGTACTGGGCGTCACGGCTGTGGGGAATGACCTGAAAGAAGCCATAGCCAAGGCATACCGGGGGGCATCCCTCATTTCATTTGAGAAGATGCATTATCGCAAAGATATCGGGCACAAGGCCCTGGAGAGGTTGTCATGAAAGTAGCGGTTCTCATGGGAAGCAAATCTGACCTCACGGTCATGGAAGAGAGCGCGGCCACACTGAAGCAGTTCGGGCTTGACTGCGAGATGCGCATCATGTCCGCGCACCGTACCCCGGAAGAGGTCCTGGCCTTCAGCAAAGAGGCAAAGGCAAACGGATTTTCCGTTATCATCGCAGGCGCTGGTATGGCTGCACACCTTGCAGGGGTTATTGCCGCGCACACCACGCTGCCTGTAATAGGTGTGCCCATTGCCTCTTCATCGCTGGGCGGACTTGATGCCCTGCTCGCCATGGTGCAGATGCCCCCGGGGGTGCCGGTTGCCACCATGGGCATCGGTAAGGCAGGCGCAAAAAACGCGGCCCTGCTTGCTGTAGAGATCCTCGCACTGAACGACGAGGCCTTAAGGAAGAGACTTGCCCAGTATAGGGCAGACATGCGCAAGACCGTGCTCGAAGAGGACGACAGCATCAAGAATTCTTGAGAGTTCCAATAGAGATGATTCCCCTGGCCACTTGCGTGAGAGGGTTAGGGTGAGGGGGCCGTTCTAATCCTAACCCTGGCCAGTTTGGAGGAAGCTAAGCAATGCTGATCACCTCTGATGCCGCAGCTATCGCCTCGCTTATGCGTGCAAAGCCGGGAAGCATTGTGGCCTACCCCACCGAGACCTTCTATGGATTAGGGGTTCTCACTGACAGCAGAGATGGTCTGGACAGGATCATTACGGTCAAGGGCCGGGATGCTGCCAAGGGCATGATCGTGTTGGTATCGGACTTGACCATGGCATCTTGCATCGCGGTTATCGGAAATGACCAAGAGAAGCTCCTTGAAAGGCTCTGGCCTGGGCCCGTGAGCGTTCTTCTGAAGGCGAAACAGGAAATTGATCCTCTGCTTGCTCCGGGCGGCAAGGTGGCGCTGCGTATCTCTCCTAATATTCTGGCCAACTCTCTGGTTGAAATGGTGGGGCCCATTACCTCCACATCCGCCAACAGATCAGGCGATCCTCCTGCCCGCACAGCCCATGAGGTGGTAGGAATGGGACTTGCCATTGAAGCCATCTTCGATGGTGGCGAGACACCGGGAGGCAAACCCTCCACCCTCATCGATCTCACGACTTGGCCGCCTGTGTGCCTTAGGGAAGGGGCAGTAACTTTCCAGGAGATTCTCGCCAAATGTTCATAAAAGAGCTCAGCTCATGATTCAATCCGGTTATCTTGGGGAGGTGGTATGGACCTTGAGGCATTGAAGACAGCTATTACTGAGACTATCCCGTGGGTGAAGATGAGTGGGCTCTGTGTGGAGATTTTTGAAGAAGGCCATGTGAAGCTTTCCGTTCCTGCCAAAAACCACATGAACCATGTTGGGATCGTCTATGCAGGCACCCATTTCATGCTCATGGAGGTCGCTGGTGCTGCCCTGTTTCTGGCGACCTACGGCATAGAGAGATTCTTGCCCATCAACAAGGGGATGAATATACGCTTCCTGAAGCCCGCCTTCACAGGCATTTCATGCGAGCTTATGATAGAAAGGGGGGAAGCGCTGGAAAAGCTCAAACCGATTGAGGAAAAAGGCAGGGGGGAATGGATTCTCGATATGGCCGTCAGTGATACACGCGGCGTAATCGTTTCCACCTCGACATGCACATACTACCTCATACCTTCTAAAGACCCTTCCATATAACCTATTGGTGTATGCGCAGGCGGCATTACATGCTGTATGCCATGCACAAAATTATATGCGTTCAAAAATTGTGGCCGGTGCCTGTCCTCCGCCGGTGCAGAGGGTAACCAGGGCATATTTCCCCTTGCGGTGCAGCAGTTCATGGATTGCGGTGACGCTCAGCCTGCAACCACTGTTGCCAACCGGATGCCCCAGAGCAAGCGCCCCGCCGTTGACGTTGAGCTTGTCCATGTCTGCCTTGAGTTCCTTTGCCCATGCCAGTGGTATGGGTGCGAAGGCCTCGTTGACCTCGAAGAGGTCCATATCATTCATGGTGAGGCCTGCTTTGGCAAGTACCTTAGGTGTCACAGTGATGGGGCCGGTGAGCATGAGCTTGGGATCAGAGCCCACCACGGCGCTGGCCACAACCCGCGCCAGGGGGGTAAGGCCAAGCTGATTCACCTTTTCGCCGCTCATAAGGACCATGGCTGATGCGCCGTCTGTGACGGTGCTGGAGAGCCCGGCAGTCATCCAGTCGGTGCCGGGGAGCACCTTCAGCGACTCCAACCCTTCTCGTGTGGTTCCTGGACGTACCGGCTCATCGTTAATGCATTCAATCCTGTTGCCGTCCTTGTCGAGCCCGGAAATTTTCATGATTTCATCCTTGAAGCGGCCCTCCACTGTGGCCCTGTGGGCCTTCGTGTGGCTGGCAACGGCGAAATCCTGGCACTCTTCCTTTGTGATGTTCCACTTGCGTGCAATGGCCTGGGCTGCATCAATCTGGCTGGGGATACCATATTTGTTCAAGTAGAATGTGCCGATGGGGTGCCCGGCATTCTGCCCATTTGCCAGTGTGCAGTTCATATCCGATGCGATACCGTACTTAGACATGATCTCGCAGCCGCTGGCTATTACCACGTCATGGGTTCCTGATGCGATCATAGAAGCGGCGATCTGGATTGCCGAAAGACTGCTGCCGCACTGGCGGTTAACTGTGATGCCGCCAAGGGTCTCTGGAAGATTTGATGCCAGGACTGCCATGCGTGCAAGGTTAAATCCCTGTTCCCCAAGCTGATATACGCAGCCGGTAATGACATCATCAACCTCTTCGGTGTCCAGCTTAATGCTGTTAACAGATTCGTCAAGGACACAGGCCAGGAGCTCCGGCGCCATGTATTCACGGAAGTAACCTCTCTGTCTGCCCACTGCTGTTCTGATAGCGCTAATGATAAATACGTCTTTCATAATAAACCTCCCCATAGATTATGTAACCCGACCTTTGTTGATCTATCTGAGGAAAGCACCCGAGGGCGGGTTTACAAAACACTGCATGAAGCTTATTGTATTATAATAAGACAATAACGGACCAAGGCCGTTATGTCAAACAGTTTAAAATGCCACCTCCTATGCAAGCAGGCAGGACATATCTATAAAATTAGGCCGGATTCAACCATCTATTCTTTCACGAGAAGATCGATCCCAATCAGTAATGAGGGCATCAAAGGGATCTACTTCCCTAATTGCTCCTTTAGCTCCCGTTTCAAGATTTTACCCGAGGGATTCTTGGGGAGTTTGTCGGTAACGAGGATCTTCTTTGGGCATTTGAACCCTGCCAGGTGCTCTTTGCAGTAGGCGATAAGTTCTTTTTCGTTCAGGGATACACCCTTTTTCGGTATGACTACGGCCGCTACGATCTCGATCCACTTGGGGTCCGGGAGCCCGATTACTGCTACCTCTTCTATGCCCGGATACTGGTACAGGACCTCTTCGACCTCCCTTGACGCGACGTTTTCCCCGCCTGTCTTGATCATGTCCTTCTTACGGTCCACTACATAGAGATACCCGTCCTCATCGAACCTGCCAAGGTCGCCGCTATGGAACCAACCAAAGGCGAAGGCATCTTCCGTTTTCTCAGAATCGTTGAGATATCCCGACATGACGTGACCCGAGCGGTGTACGATCTCACCAACAGAGCCCAACGGGACGAAATTCCCGTCATCATCCATCAACCGGGTTTCAACATTGAGCACCGGTTTTCCTGCCGAGCCGGGTTTCAGGAGCTGGTCCTCGGGCTTCAGGATGGTAGCAACCGGGCCCATTTCGGTCTGACCGTAGTAGTTCCAGAGTTTCAGCCCTCGGAAGGTGACGGAAAGCTGTTTGATGATCTCAACCGGCATGATGCTGGCGCCGTAGGCAGCCTTTTTCAAGCTGTTGTGGTTATAATTCTTGAATTCCGGGTTATTGAGGATTCCGATCCAGACCGTGGGCGGTGCAAACATGTGGGTAATCTGATATTTTTCGATCAACCTGATCATCTCAAGGGGGTCTGCCTTGTGCATGATCACATTAGTGGCACCGATATACAGATACGGCATAAGGAAGCAATGGAGCTGGGCGCAGTGGAAAAGGGGCAGGGCATGCAGGCTCACGTCGTAGGTGTCGTACTGGCCGTCGAAAATGCAGCTGTGGTACTGCGACATGAGTGCCCTGTGCGAGAGCATCGCCCCCTTGGGCTTTGATTCCGTACCGCTGGTGTAAGGGATCTGGACGATGTCTTCTGCGCTGACTTCGACCTGGGGTTCATCCAAGGACATGTTCTCCATTTCCTTTATCAGGTTGAAGAAACCATCGGGAACCATGGAATCACCTAATGGGATGAAGCCCCACTTTTCCACACTGGTGAATTTTGCCTGAGACTGGGCGATGATGGGGTAGAGGGCATCTTCGACTATGAAGACCTTCGATCCCGAGTGGTTGATAATAAAAGCTATCTCCTCTGCATTCAGCATATAGTTGATGGGGACCTGGATTGCGCCGATTTTGGCCAAACCGATCATACTGATTGGATAATAATGGGAGTTGTATGCATATACCGCGACTCGGTCGCCTTTCTTAACGCCATACGCTGTCATGAGATTAGCAAAGCGGCGTGCCTCCCGCTCGAGATCAAAAAAGGAGAGCTTCAAGTCGCGGAAGATTATGGCGGTCCTATCGCCGTATTTGGTAGCTGCCCTTCTGGCCATATCGCCGATTGTATCCCTGTTGATGATGTTACCCATGGCTTCATCTCCTCGTATTAAGGGCTCAATCCGTCCCGTGATTTTTTGGAAGATGAATTATAACGAACTCTGACCGGAGAGTCAATTTATTGGAGAAAGACGTATGTATTCAAGAGCTATGCTCTGTGCTACCTCTTTTCCATAAGGGAGTAGTTAGCGCTATGGGAAGATTTCCTGCTCGTGATTTCTATGGTACTCAGTTCAGCTATCCTGAAAAACCGCTGGAAAAGACGACGCAGCTCATGTTCAGAAGAGAAGTATAAGTAAGTCCCTAACGGGGTATGCCTGTACTTGCCTTTCCCGCCGAACTGCGGGTCCTTATCGCTGAAACAGACCGAGAGGTAGGTGCCTCCTGGATTCAATAACCTGAAAACACTTTCAATATAACGGTTCCTTTTTTGAGGAAACACATGGTGCAGGACCTCCCAGTCAAAGGCAAAGTCATACGTGTCCTGGATGTGTTCACCGGCATGGAGGACATCTGCCATAATGAATTGGCACCGCAACTTTTTTCCCCGGGCATTCTCTTTTGCAAGGGCAATGGCCGAGGGAGATATATCAATCCCTGTGACATCAAAACCATTCTTGGCTAGATAGATGGAATGATTGCCCGTACCGCAACCGAGATCAATACAGCGGCATGGTTTGATCCTGCCCTTCTCCACCAGGTCGACCAGGACCATGGGAGGATCCTCCACATTCCAGGGGATCTCACTGGTGGGGACCTTCTGGTATACATCTTCCGTGTCACGTGGCTTCTTGAGATAATCCATCAGTAAACCAGATTTCATGGTATGAATCTTCACGCCTAAAACAACTTTGCCTTCCTGACAAAATCCTGAAATCCTTCCCGCTCGCATTTAAAAGCCTCATCAAAGGACACCTCGTTCTGTTTCTCGATCAATGACTTTATCTGCATCAAGATGTCGTAATTGACCGCGCACATGTCCTGTGCGATCAGCTTGGCCCGGGGCACCAATTCCGCATGGGGAACCACCTCGTTAACCAGAGCGCACCTGAGGGCATCCTGGGCGGACAGGGGTTTGCATGTGAACGACAGCTGCTTGGCGAGGCGTTGGCCGATGGAGCGCTGCAGCAACTGGGTCATACCCCAACCCGGGTGGATGCCTACCTTTGCATGGGAATCAATGAACCTGGCATTCTCGGAGGCGATGAGAAAATCGCACTGCATGGCAAGCTCAAAACCACCTGTTATAGCATTGCCGTTGATAGCCCCTATGATGGGCTTATTACAGGAAGCAAAGACATCCGGCATGTCTTTCCCGTCGCCCCGGGGATCAAGAAGATTATCCTTGCCGATGACGCTAAGATCGATACCTGAGCAGAACGACTTGCCGTTACCGGTAAGGATCGCAACCTTTATATCGCCATTGCGCTTCACTTCATCGATAGAATTGTACAGGTTTATGAGCAAGTCCTGACAGATGGAATTGTGCCTTTCAGGTCGGTTCAGGGTAATCAGCGCATACTGGCCTTCTACTTCAAACAATACGGTTTTATCCACGGTGTGACTCCTTTCTCTGGGGATAGTGGGGCCATCTTTTCAAGTTTCAATTATAAACCCTTCCTTCGTATACGGGTAGGTTTTTATCATTCGCTGGTATTCTCCTGTCATTCGTATCTATCCTATCGTTATTGTAGAGATGATTGACTTCCCCGCGGTGTAGTGTATTGCATAAACATAGTTGATCAAAGAGAAGAAGTGTCCGGTTAAGGAGCAAGCATGGGAGAATCAACCCGACTGTTTGTAAGTATTTGGATCAAGCTTTTCTTCCTGCTGACACCATTCTTTGTCATGTCCGTTTTTCTCTCACTGACCCAGGAACTTTCTGCTGTCCAACGCCGCAATGTGGCTTTGTGGCTTACCGTTGATGTTATCCTCATTTGTTTCGTCCTGTATTTTCTCGGCAATGCCATCTTTTCGGTCTTCGGGATCACGTTGGATGCCTTTCGCATCGGTGCAGGGGCACTGCTTTTTCTCTCGGCTGTTGATCTTGTGCGGGGGAGCGAAACCTCTATGCAACGAGAAGACCAGGGAAACATTACGGTTGTTCCATTGGCCATACCTATCACCGTGGGACCGGCTACTACCGGTGCCCTGCTCGTTATGGGTTCCGAGGTTGTCACTGTGTGGGAGAAGATCGTGGGTTGTGCGGCCCTTTTCAGTGCGGTAATATCCATGGGCATTCTTCTCTTTCTTGCCACCTCCATCGAAAGAATCATCGGACGCACTGGGCTTAAAGTTCTCAGCAAGTTAACAGGTCTGATCCTTTCAGCCTTGGCGGCGCAGATCGTTTTTACCGGGATAAGGCATTTCCTCGCCTGACGATTATTAAGAGAAAGGTGCCAGTGTTTTTCCTATGAGTATTATTCCACGAAAAAATCTTAATGGTCAGGTATTGAATTTCGCGTATAGTTCTTCCAGTTCATCCCAGCGGAGATAGGCTTCTTCAAGTTCTTTTTCCAGAGCTTCCAGCTTATCGTTCGTAGCATGAATCGTCCTGGCATCCGTGCCTACCTGAAACGCAGGATCATTGAGGGTTGCTAACAGAAGATTCTTCTCCTCTTCCAGTCTTTCGATCCTCAGTGGCAGACCTTCAAGCTCTCGCAATTCTTTAAAGGAAAGTTTTTTCTTCTCCTTTATGGGCCTTTCTTTTTTCTGCTTCTCATCCGCTAATACCACTACTGATGGAGTTGCCTTCATTGGCCGCTGCATGAGCCAGTCATCGTAGCCGCCCACATATTCCTGCAGATCGGCCCTCACCCTCGAATACGATGGTAGAGGTTACAACATTGTTCAGGAAGGCCCTGTCATGGCTTACCATCAGTACCGTGCCGCCGAAGTCCACGAGGCGGTCTTCAAGCATCTCTAATGTTTCGGCATCGAGGTCGTTGGTGGGCTCATCCAGGACCAGCACGTTGGCTGGGCTGCTGAACAGTCTGGCCAGCAGAAGGCGGTTACGCTCCCCGCCTGAAAGGGTCCTGACTTGCGACATGATCTGTGCAGGAGAGAAGAGGAAATCCTGGAGGTAGCCCACGATATGCCGGGGCATGCCACCCATGATTATCTGGTCGCTGCCGGGAGCGATATTCTCCTTGAGGGTCTTGTTTTCATCGAGTTGGGCCCTGAGCTGGTCGAAGTAGGCTATTTTAATTTTTGTGCCCAGGCGGACGCTGCCCTCCAGGGGATTGATCTCACCCAGCAGGAGCTTCAGCAGCGTTGTCTTTCCGCTCCCGTTAGGCCCCATGATACCCACCTTGTCCCCTCGCATGATCGAGGTGGAAAATGCTTTTATGAGGATGTTTTCGCCATAGGAAAAGCTGATATCCTTGGCGTCAGCTACCAGCCGGCCGCTTTTTTGCGCCTCCTGGATCACGAGACGGGCCCTGCCATCCTGCTCCCGCCTGAGGGCCCGTTCTTGGCGCATGTGCATCAAGGCTCGAACCCGGCCCTCGTTTCTGGTGCGACGGGCCTCAAGGCCCCTCCTGACCCAGACTTCCTCTTTGGCCAGCTTCTTGTCAAAATCAAGCTTGTGTTTCTGCTCCTCATCGAGCATTGCCTGCCGGCGTTCGAGGTAGGTTCCATAATCACAGGCAAAAGATAACAAGCGGCCACGGTCGATCTCCACGATGCGTAATGCGAGTTTCTTCAGAAAGGCCCGGTCATGGCTGACAAACATGATGGCCTTATCATACCTGAGGAGAAAATCCTCAAGCCAGAGGATTGAGCTGATATCCAGATGGTTCGTTGGCTCATCCAGCAGGAGGATGTCCGGGTCGTTCACCAGTGCCCTGGCAAGAAAAACCCTGCGTTTCAATCCTGCAGACAGATATTTAAACTCGGCGTTCTCATCCAAGTCGGTTTTCGTGATCACGGTCTCAATCTTTTGGTGATAACTCCATGCGTCCGAAGATTCCAGCAGGTGCTGGACCTTTTCCAGCCTTCTCATGAGGCCCATCTCATTATCTTGATGTGAAAGCCGTAGCGCGAGGTCGTGGTATTCTTTCAGCAGCTGGGTATGTTCTCTGCCGCCTGAAGCAACGACATCATAGACTGTTCCGGCCAAGTCATCCGGGACATCCTGGGGCAGCATGGCGGTTCTGATATCGCCGTTTCTGATGATATCGCCATGATCGGGTGCAATATCACCGCTGATCATTTTCATGAGGGTGGACTTACCTGAACCGTTCCGGCCCAGAAGGCCGATCCTTTCTCCTTGTTCGATCTGAAGTGAGGCACTATCCAGGAGCAACGGTCCGCCAAAGCCTATGGAAACATTATTGATCCGTAAAAGTACCATACAATGCTGAATTTACTACATCAGCTGATCACCTTTAAAAATTTCACCAGCAACAGAAGAACCAGGATGATGAGATAGAATTGCAGGAGATACAAAACAAACCTGCTCATTTTTGTCATCTGCACACGCGGCATAATTATCTCCCTTGAACTATCCCCAGGCCCCTTTTGCCTGTAAACGAATTATTGAGATATAAGATTATCAATGTCATTGTGATAGAGAACACCAAGGATTCTATCGTTCCTGTCCACAACAGGGATCATGTGGTAATGATACTTTAAGAACATCTCTACCAGGTCATCCTGGACGTCGTCTTCTTCTGCCGCAACGACCGGCGAGATCATTACATCGCTCATGGTCAGGTGATCCGGTGTAAGTACGAGTTCTCGCAGATCAACAACACCCAGCAACGTCTGGCCATCACCATTGACCACATAGATGTAGGAGATGCTTTTCGGATCCCTGCCGGAACCCCTGATGGCGGTAAGCACATCACCGGCATTGTCCGTTTTTTGAGCAACAACATAATCGGAAGACATGATATTTCTCGCCTGAATCTCACGTTGGGAAAGAATGTTGCGGACACGTTCGGCCTGATCCTTGCTGAGATAGGCCATAAGCTCGGTGACATCGTCGTGCGGCAGGACCGTAAAGAGGCCTGCCAGCTGCGGCGTCGACATCTCCGAGAGGATCTTGCGGGCCTTTTCCTCTCTCAGGTTGGCGATGATCTGGCGCTGGGCCCTGGGCTCCGCCTCCATCAGGGTTTCAGCCGCCTTTTCATTGTCAAGGGCTGAGAAGAGCACCTGCTGCTCATCACCCGGCAGCTCTTCCAGGAAATCCGCCAGATCTTCGCTGGGGAGCTCCAGCATCTGTTTTTTTGTCACGGATAATGTCACTTTATCCGTGGAGACTGCATCCTCAACAGAAAGCGGCTGGACATATTTCCATGAGATGAGGTTGCTTTTAACCAGTTTAAAGTTGCCCAGCCCCCACCTTCGGAAGAAGCCGCCAAACGAGACATCAACATGGACAAGCAGGAGCAGACCTCTCGTATCGAGAAAATGCACATCATTGACGACCTCTACCTGCCTACCGTCGATATCGAGGACTGTCTTACCCATGAGATGCTTGTCCATGAGTATCCAACCCGGCTGATCGACAAAAGGCGGATACACGTCGCCGCTTTCCGGCGGCCGGACAAAAATGGCATCATCTTCGATTTTTATCACATTAGACCAGGGGATGAACTCGGTGGGTTTTCCCCAGCCGTGTTCTATATAGATACCTACTGCTTCGGGGTAAGGCTCTTTGTGAAGGAAGACAAGATCGCTCAGCTTTCCTATGCGGTTCTTGATCTGTTCTCTGCATACCGGCAGTTTGAGCAGCTCTGAAAAGAAGAGGAATCGGAACTGTTCAAATCCCGGGTGCTGGTCAATCGCTTTCAACTTGGAATTCTTGTCGGCTATCATAGTGTTACCCCCCTGGTACTCATATGAATAATCCCGGGAAAAGGGTGCTTATACCCATCAGCGAGGACATGAGGATGACAAAGATTGCGATTCCCCAGTTCATGACGTTCTGCCAAGGCGTATTCACGTGTTCACCCATAAAGGCCCTGTCATTGAGAAGAAGCAGGAGAAAGATCAGCGACACCGGCAGCAGGGTGACGGCTACCACCTGGACGAACATGGTTATGGTGACGAGCGGGGCATTGGGGATGAGGACAACGGCTCCCGCCGTAACCAGCATGAGCAGGTAAACCAGGTAAAACCACGGGGCATCCTTCACCTTCTGGTTCAGCGAATGGGCCCAGCCGAAGACCTCACCCGTGGCCCAGGATGTGGCAAGGGAGATACAAAGCGCCCCAAGGAACCCGGCATCAAAGAGGCCTATGGCGAACAGCTTGCGTGCGAGGTCTCCATAACCGGCAGGCATGAGGGGCACAATTGCCTCGGCCGTCTGCCTGGCGTCCTGGATTACAATGGGTGGGTTGTGATAGAAGAAGGCGGCCCCAGTGGCGATGATGATGAAGGCGGCCACGAGGCACGTGAGGAAAGCCCCTGCAAGGGTCTCCAGTTTGCCGAAGCCGACATCATGGATATCTAGCCCCTTGTCCACCACTGCGCTCTGCTGGAAAAAGATCTGCCACGGTGTAATGGTAGTACCGAGGTTTGCAAGGATGATGAAGATGAGTTCGATGTTAAACCCACCCATATCCGGATGGTAGAACCCCTGAAAAACTGCATTCCAGGCAGGGGCTGTTGGCGTATCCATGGCCCAGATGGCTGCCGGGATGTAGACGAAGTTGAAGCAGCAGAATAAAAGGGTGATCTTTTCAAAGGTCCAGTACTTCCCTGTGCGTACAACGGTAAAGAGAATGGCCGTAACAACGATAAACGTTATCCATGGAGGTACACCAAAAAGACTCATGGCTGCCAGCATGCCCACGTATTCCGTTACCAGGGTGAGCCAGTTGATGAATATCATATCCACTAACGAGAACCAACCCCAGAAAGGCCCGAAGCCTTCAAAAATAGCCTCGGCATGTCCGCGTTTCGACACCGCGCCCAGGCGGACGGTCATTTCCTGGACATAGTATGCCATGGGGAAGAGTATGAGAAAGATCCACAGCAAAGAAAACCCATATTTAGAGCCGGTAACGGCATAGGTAGAGATACCCCCGGCATCGTTATCGGCAATCATGACAATTATCCCCGGGCCGAGGACAGACAGGAATATAATGAGTCTTTTGCGGAAGCGGTCTACGCGGTGAAAGGTTTTATTAAGCCAGTACATAGCAAAAACCTTTAATAATTATAAATGTATGCGAGTATAGAGAGGTTTTTAAGACCTCTTTCGATACCCGTAAATGTGAGAGTCGGCATAGTCTGCGCATACATCCGCACCCCAATCGTATCTCTGAACACGATCGACCGGATATTGTATGGATTGTGTATGCTACGGATCCGGCACGATCATCTCTCCCTTGCCCTAGGACAGACGATCCATGCCGGGGCAAGGGCTAAATTCTATGACTAGTACTGCCTTCGTCATTTTCCATGATTGCCTCTCCCTAGCACAGTGAAAAGGGACAGTCAAAGGTGAAAATTCACAAAACATCCGGCAATAAGTTCAATCCTCTATGAGAATATTCCGGTTGTATGCAAATAATCATGGATAGGGGGTATTCCAGCTTGGGATAATGTGAAGAAGCACTTTGACTTAACACTGACATGTGAAATATGGTCACAGCCAATGAAGACATCCTCCGATAGAAGAGGAATAGATTGTGGAATGAGTAGAAAAACGATATATCAGGAGATCATCCTCTTGTCCATTCTCGCGCTTTGCCTCTTTGCCTTTTTCCACTATCATCTCTACACGTTTTTTTTAGACAGGGAAAAAGCGATCACCTTTATCAAGTCATTTGGCCCCTGGTCTGTTCTTGTTTTCATCTTTTTCCAGATCCTCCAGGTGATCCTGGCCCCCATCCCGGGTGAGGCAACAGGCGTTATCGGCGGTTATCTGTACGGACCGATCCTTGGAACCCTCTATTCTACCATTGGATTGGCGCTCGGGTCATGGCTGGCCTTCTGTCTGGCCCACATCTTTGGAGAGCCTCTTGTGGAAAAGATCGTCAAACCGGAGACACTCCGGAAATACGACAGCTTTCTGGAGCATAAAGGCAGGTTTGTCATCTTCATCCTTTTTCTCATCCCTGGTTTTCCTAAAGATGCACTCAGCTACATGTTGGGGTTGAGTCATATGAGGGCGCTGCCCTTCATTGTCATCTCCTCAGCAGGTCGTTTTTTAGGGACCGGATCGCTGTCCCTCATGGGGAGTTTTGCACGCAACAGGCAATACGAAGGGCTCGCGATCGTCCTTGTCGCCTGCTGTGTCATAGTGCTTGTTGCCTACCTGTATCGTGACAGACTTTTAAGCAAACTCAAGAGAGATCATTAACCCTCCATATGTACCCGGGGTTCTCCCGTAGTCAGCTATATGGCATGGTTTTAGGCGTTGTTCCCCTATGCATGGTGATATTCTGCAATCAGGGATTTGAGATTATATTGGATTAAGACAGGAAGGGTAAAGCGACTTTATGGTGAACTAATCCTTGGATGGAGCAATTGCTTGAATATGATGTGAAATCTGATCAGTGATATAGTCCCAGGAGTAATGCGTCTGTGCATATTCCCTTGCTTTTTCCCCCATCTCAGCACAGAGGGTCTGATTTTTCAAGAGCCTGATTATGGCCTTACTCAAACCTGAGATATCCCCAGGAGGAACCAGGAGGCCGAATCCGGCATCCTCGATCTCCTCGAGTCCGGGGACTGCACTTGCAACGATTGGTTTGCCGCACGCTGCATAGTCCCTTATTTTTAGAGGAGAAAGTGACTTATCATCCGACCATGACCCTCGTGGCCTGAAGGGGGCTGCGCACACTCTGCACTGATTGATGAAAAGGGGTGCATCCTGATAAGAAAGAGACCCCACCATTTCAACTTGATTTTCTATGCCCAATTTATTGATCTGTTCTCTGAGGGCTGGTTCTTCAGGGCCGGATCCTGCTATTGCCAGCTTAGCTTCAGGTTTTATTGTCAGGACTATGGCAAAGGCCTCTATGAGCCACTCCAGTCCCTGCCATTTTGCAAAATTACCTATGAACCCCACATCATAACTGGGAACTACATCGAGAGGAGAGAAATGACGGATGTTGGTGCCATTTCCGATGACCGCGATCTTATCTGCTTTTACCCCAAGCGATATCAGGTAGGATTTTATTCCCTTGGATACGGTTATCACAAGATCCGATGCATGGGCAGACCATCGCTGCAGCTCTTTCCCCATGAAGGCTATCGGTTTAGGCTTACCTGAGGAGATAGCTTCCGGGCCAATCCATCCATTATGCTCGGTGATGATCTTAATATGCCGTCCCATAAGGACCCTTGCTGCAATAACATATAAACCGCTGACAATGCCGAGGCGTGAATAGATAATATCAGGGCTGAATTTTTTGAGGTGATGCAGGAAGTATGGGGCAGTGAGGCCTCCCTTTATGAACATGGCGTATGTCTTCGGTGCATTCACAAAGGGTTCAAGGAAACCGATAGCCGGATTGAGAAGAGACCTGATGGCAGGCAGTCCGTTGAGGGATAGGTGGTAAATGGTCACATGGTATCCCATGCGAAAAAGGCTGTTTGCCACTTCAGAAAAATGAATAAGCTCGGCATCGGGCTTTTCCATTGCAAAACAGGCTACCATAAGAATTTTGGTGTTCATGCAGCTTCCCTGAAATCAATATTGAATAATCTGGCCCATATGCCTGCATTGATGATCCTCCAGATGGACCAGTCAAATTGCCTCGTACCTTTTGTCATAGACAAGAATAAGTCTTCCAGCTTGGTCTTGCTTATCCATAATCCAAGGTGCGCAGTTGCTTCTTTGAGCATTGCATGGAACTGTTTATTGTGTGAAACTCTCATCCACTGTTCTTCCGGGGTTACAAATCCAAGCTTATCCTGCCGTTGCCGTATCTTCTCAGGGACAATGTTCTGAATCGCCAGCCGAAGGATCTTCTTTGTCTCACCGTCTTTGATTTTGTATTCATCCGGGAGTGAGTATGCGAATTCTATCAGCCTATAATCAAGAAATGGAACCCTGGCTTCAATTGAGTGGGCCATGGAATTCCTGTCTTCATAATGAAGCAGCGCCGGAAGGTTTGTCTGGAGGAGTTGCTTGCGCGAAAGTGACTGGATTGATGAACTGGGCTCAGGGACAGCCGCTGCTGGATTTATGGCATGATGTTTAAAGATATCTTGATGCATCCATCCAGGTATGTCAGGCCTGCCCATAATTGACCTGCCGATTGGACGAAATCGGCTGGGTGAAAATATATATCCAAGGTTGATGAGTGCCTCTTTGAGATGGTAGCCATGTCTTGCATGAATACCCCTGAACTCCCTTTTCAGGCCTGTGAGATATCCGTTGCGAGTCAGGCCGGCCATCAATGCCCAGAAATAGCTGTGATATCCGCCAAGCAATTCATCAGCCCCCTGGCCATCGAGCATGACCTTCACCCCATTGCTTCGCGCCAGCTGGAACACTTTCCATTGGGCAAAGACGCTCATTGATCCGAAGGGTTCATCCTGGTGCCAGGTGATGGTGTTAATGAGGGAGAGAAGCTCATCCGCATCCGGGAAGATGTAATGCGAATCCACATGGGTATGTGCGACAACGTCTTGTATGTAGACCCTTTCATCATAACGCTGATCCTCAAAACAGGAGGAAAAGGTCTTTTGTATTTCAGAGGATTTTTCCTGGCCAAGTATCCTGTTTACCAGGCAGACAATGGAAGACGAATCCAACCCTCCCGACAGGCATGAACCGACAGGCACGTCGGATCTGAGCCTTAGTCTCACTGAGTCCTCAAGGAGGTTCAGGAACGTGAATGTTGCCTCTTCCAAAGTGATAGACGGGTTTACAGGATGTTCCGGCAGCGTCCACCAGTTTTTAATGCGAGGATGAGAGAATGCCGTGTCATCCGGGTCAAGACTCACTTCCATATACTGTCCGCCTTGGAGTTGATACACCTGGTGGAACATGGTTTCATTCGTATGATCCATCATGCCATGGGCAAGATAGTCGTAGAACCTCTGGGAGTTAATCCGGGCTTTAAAAAGCGGAAGTGCGGTAAATTGTTTTATCTCTGAGGCAAGACAGATAAGTTTCCCCGGGATGCAATAATAATACAGTGGCTTCACGCCGAGCCTGTCTCGTGCTGCAAAGAGTTTCCTATGCATTGTATCAACAATGGCAAAGGCAAACATGCCGTTGAATTTTTTCAGACATTCAACGCCCCATGCATGGTATGCATTAAGGACCACCTCGGTATCACACCTGGTCCTGAAGGTATATCCGTGTCTTTCAAGTTCAGCCCTTATTTCGATATGATTATATACTTCTCCATTGTATACGATCCACAACCCGCTCTTTTCCATTACCATCGGCTGATTGGCATCATCAGAGATGTCGATGATGGACAGTCTGGTATGGCCCAGTTGGACGGTTCCTCCCAAGAGGCTCATAGTACCAAGGTTGTCAGGTCCTCGATGACGAACAAGCTCTGTCATCTTTTCAATGACTCCCCGATAAGAAGGGTCCGGATTACGAGTAATGATCGTCGATATGCCGCACATTCGTTTTTATGGTCTCACTTTGGGGCGCAAGATGCACCATCTGAAGGGAGAAGTTGATGAGGTTAAAAGAGCTGGTCATACACCTTGGAGATATTGTCCAGATAAGCTTCCTTGCCAAAACGTTCTTTGACAGTCTGCCGGATGATCTTGGGATCATATTTTACATGTCCCAGAATGAACCTTTCCATGGCATCTGCCAGCGCGACAGGATCTGCAGCATCCACCAGTAAACCAGTCTCCGGAGTGACTACATATTCGGGTCCTCCACATCTTGTGGCAATAACCGGTTTGCCGCAGCTCATGGCTTCACCCAGCACGATGCCAAAGGTTTCCTGCAGGCTTGGTAATACAAAGACATCACATTGCTGCATCTGGTTCCGTACTTCAGAAGGGGCGAGACTCCCAGGGAAACGGCATTTTTCAGAAAGCCCCATGTGCTGAGCCATTTTCATTAGCCTGCCTCTCTCAGGCCCACCGCCTCCAATGATCAATTCAAAAGATGTTTGTCCACGCTGCAGGAGTATGTGGGCAGCCTCCAGAAGGTAATTCAACCCTTTTGGTTTTTTTATGATTGCAACCGTTAAAAAGCGGCAGGATGAACGTGATGTATCCCTTGATTGCCCTTGGCCCGGAGTAAAAAAATCCGTGTTGATGATATTGCCAAGGAGCTGTAAATCAATAGTGGGGATGAAGTCCCTTATCTGCTGTGCCAGGGCCGGGCTGACCGTTATTACTCGATCAGCACGGGTTAGGGTGTCCTTCACGAGTTGACGATTGCTCGATGTTTTCAGGTGCATGGAAAAAGGACCTGAATGCTCGGTCAGAACCACAGGGATGTCATACCTTTCTTTCAGGACTGTGGCAGCCCATCCGGCAGGTAGAACTACATGCGCATGTATAATATCCGGCCTGCCCCATTGGGACAGGAGCTTTTCAAAACCTTGTAGAGCGGCTCGTGCATACATGGAGTATGAAAACCACGGGATCTTCGGTATACAGGCCGCTCTCCCGTCATTAACAACATGGATACCTCCCTGTTCTTCCCGTTGAGACTTAAATGTTATTGTTCCTCTGAGGATCTGACGCCACCCGATAAAACAAGGGACAAGTACAGCCACAAGATACTTTTGTGACAGGGCCAATACCTGCTCTCGAATAAAAACACCGTTGATCGGATGAATATCACTGGGATACCAGGAAGGCAGGACAAGTATTTTTTTCTTCATTTCTTCAGAAGTAGTTGAATGGTCCTGCGAATGAGGGAATAGCTCATCCACAAGGTGTTCATAATGATTTTATGCCACGCAGGGTTTCGCCATGATGGGAATATCCTTAATGCCAATGCATATTGCTGATAAGCGAAAAGAAATAATTTCTGGGAATAGGCCATGCTCTCGCCAAACCATGTGTGCATCCCCGCAAGTGTGGATGGGTCATGTGCGTACGGTGAAAGGTCTGGAAAAAGCCCTCTTTGATGCATCTCATTGAAAACCTCTTTGAACATTTCCAATGTTTCAGCCTTGTGTCTCTCGACGTTACGGCTATCTTGTGCCCCGTGAACTCTCTGTTTAACTGATTTATCAGCTACTCGCCCAATTTCGAAGTGGCGCAGGAGTCGCAACCACATCTGTGTATCTTGATTGTAGCGCCATTTTTCCGAGAATAGACCTACTTTATCAAAACAGGATCGCTCAATTAATATGGTCGAACCATTGATATACACCCCCCGGAACAGCTCACGGATTGCCTGCTCACGAGGATACCAAGGGGTATCGATCACATGCAACTGTTCACCCCTGTCATTGATGATGATGAAATCCGTATAACATGCCTTGAACTGAGGATGTGCACTAAGGAAGGCCACCTGTCCTTCAAGTTTTTCAGGCAGCCAGAGATCGTCGTGGCTGAGCCAGGCAAACCATCTGCCACGCATCTCCTTGATACCCATATTCAGTGCACTCGCAACACCACCATTAGGTTTGCGAAAACCGCGTATCCGGTCTTTGTATGACTGGATGATCTCCCATGTCCCGTCGGTTGATCCGTCATCGACTACCAGCACTTCATAATCCGTATATGTCTGGGACAAGACGCTATTGATTGCCTCGCTCAGGTAATTAGTCCCATTAAAGACAGGGATCACTACGCTTACTGAAGGGTTCATGCTCTGAGATTACGAAATCCAAGAATGATCTTGATCACGGTGTTGCTGACCTGTTCTGCCATATATTCGGGGGGGACACTCCATTTTTCATGGGATGCGAGAACTGTATGCACGCATTGAACAATGGATTCGACTTCTGCGCCGCTGAGAATGTTGCACCCGTGCTCGATGGTTTCGGGACGTTCTGTTACATCTCGAATCGTAACATTGGGAATCCCGAAGATAGCGCATTCCTCCTGGACAGTGCCGCTATCGGTAATGACACAGCGGGCATTGCGCTCAAGGGTGATGAAATCGAAGAAGCCGAATGGCTCCAGGTAATGCACCTGAGGATTATCGTTACAGACTTTGAATCCCTTGATGCGTGCCCTTGTATGTGGATGAGTGCTGACGATGATTGGAAGGTTGTATTCTTTCTGCAAATAATCAAAGGATCTGACCAGATTTTGCAGGCGAATTTCAACATCCACATTTTCCGCCCTGTGCATGGTGACGAGGAAATACTGTCCGGCCTCCAGTTCCAGCTGTTCAAGGATGGCAGAACGACTGATATGCTTATCATGGTGCCGGATTACCTCATAAATGGGATTACCCGTTACATAGATTCGCTCACCCGGGATGCCCTCACGCAGCAGATTCTGTCTGGATCGCTCGGTATACGGCATGAGTACGTCGCTGACCTGGTCTATGATGCGCCGGTTGACCTCTTCCGGGACACGGTCGTCAAAGCATCTGTTTCCTGCTTCCATGTGGTAGACCGGGATGCCCATCCTCTTGGCGACGACAGCCGACAGGGCACTGTTGGTATCTCCCAGCACGAGCATCTTGTCCGGCTTCTCGGAGAGCAGCACCTTTTCACTCTCCATGATGATCTTTCCGATCTGCTCTCCCAATGTATCGCCGCGAATCCCTAGAAAATGATCAGGGGCCCGTACATCAAGCTGCTTGAAAAAAAGTTCGCTCAAGGCCGGATCGAAGTTCTGGCCCGTGTGAACAAGGACGTGCTGACATGACTGGTCAAGCTTTTTCATTACGAGACTTAACCGAATGATCTCCGGACGCGTGCCGAGTATGGTGATAACTTTCATGATTATGACCTCATCCAAAATGCTGAAGGTTCAGACATGGGATAATGCCGGCGCATGACATGATACTCGGGAAATACTGCACAGACTGGCTCGGGATATTTGAGTATCATGTAATTGCCGGCCCACAGGACCTTGAAGCGGGTATTAAAAGCCAAAAAAGCCTGGAGCAGATACTGCTCGTTCCAGTAGAGCTGATTGTCGTAATAGACCTTGGGATAGTGCCTTGGCAAGCTGATATCATGAATATGTATGAGAACACCCGGGGCCAGGCGAGGGAGAATCTCCAGGTATTCATATTCCACATCATTGCCGGATCTGAAGACATGGCTTGAGTCGATGAAGAGGATGTCGCCCGCTTCAAGAGAGGTAAAAAGGTCCGAATTCAGGTCCTGGACCTTCATGGTGAGAAGACGTGTAAGCCCGGGGACGCCCTTTTCAAGGATGCTCTGCGGGTATGGGTCAATGGCGGTATAATCCACCGCATTACCTGTTTCCCTTTGATTTTCCAGGCAGGCTGCCCCACCCAGGAGCGTAGAATTCCCGGCTCCGATTTCTATGATGCGTCTGGGTTTATAGTGGCGGATCATGGAATAGTAGACATGGGCATCAATGGCCATGTACCCGCCGTTGATGAGGTAGAACAACCGAGGGTCTCCGGGACGTTCAAGGGGGAAACGATCGCGGAATTCACCCATATACCGCGGGAATACACCTTCCAGAAGCTCCAGTGCCCCTTGCTCGTTCAAGTCTAAGCCGATCAGTTCCGAGTGTTTCCCCCAGTACCCAGAAGGGATGTCTTCATCGGCCGGAATCGGCAGGTAGAAATGCTTACGCAGGAGATGATATCCATGTCTTGAGAACACGTCATGGTAGGGATTTCCCGGTATTTTCCCGATGCATAAGGCTGTGGCCTTGGCCAGGGGAGAACACAGCCTGAGAAGGATCGGACCGGTAATCCTGTGATTCAGCCACTTGCCGACTTTGCTGAGGAGAAGCCTCACCTGAGAAGTTCCTCTTCTTCAGCCTCATAGTCATCAATGAGCAGTCTCTGTTTCTTGAGCAATGCCTTCAGGTTCGTTTTACTGATAAGGTTGTTTGCAGAGCTGAACTCTTCTTGTAAAGGGGCAACGCTCGGTTCTTTCGGGCGCAGTTCCGGCAGCATGGGGAGAATTGCATAGTAATCGCCTCTATCCACGGTGCGGTAGCATTCCTCTTCAGAGATCAGGATCTCATGGACCTTTTCTCCCGGTCGTATCCCGGTGATCACGGTCTTGATGGGGCGCTTGTCTATGAGCACTGCGGCGATATCCACCACCTTTGCAGAAGGGGCCCGCGGGATGTATGTTTCCCCCTTACGGGCGTGCTTTATGGCTTCGAAAATGGTATCCACCGCCTGATTCAGGCTGAGGAGAAAACGTGTCATATCCTCTGTGGTGATTGTCACTGGCCCGTTATTCCTGATCTGTTCATAGAAAAGCGGAATGACCGACCCCCTAGATGCAAGGACGTTTCCATAACGCACGCAGATAAACCGCGTGTCAGGGCACTCGAGATTGGCACGTATAAAGACCCGTTCCTGGATAGCCTTGGTCATGCCCATGACATTGACCGGCTTGCACGCCTTATCCGTGGAAATGCCGACCACTGCCTCTATGGGCAACCGATGCTCGCGTATGGCCCGAACGATGTTCTCCGGCCCCTCGATATTGGTCCGAACCGCCTCATAGGGGAAGTACTCGCAGGCAGGGACCTGTTTGAGGGCTGCGGCGTTGAATACGATGTCAGCATCACGCAGTACGGAGGCGATGCTGTGAAAGTCGCGCACATCGCCGATTCTGAACTCCAGGAGTTGTTCGAAGTTGTGGTAGATAACCTCATCCGTGGGTGAACGGCGGTGCAGATACTCGATGCGCATGGCGTGCTGCTTGGCCTCGTCCCGGGAGAACACGATAATCTTTCTGGGTTTGCCCATCTCTGAGGTCAAAAGTCGGCGGACTAATACATGGCCGAGTGATCCGGTTCCACCGGTGACAAGGATGCTCTTGCCATCCAACGGTTTCTTTTTCATAGAATAATTTTCCTCCATTGCTCATATGTGGGCCATTCTGATGCCAGGCCGTCGATCATTGCTTCCCATTCCGGGGGTTGCCATCCGGTGGTTTCCGTGAAGTGCGCGCCGATAAGACTGCGGTCGCAACGAAAATCGTCATCGGATTCGATGGTGATATCGTTCCAGTGTAAGGCATCTCTCATGCGCAGCAAGAGGTCGTATTTCGTTATGGGGCTGCCGGCTACCTGGTAGATGCCTGAAAGGTCCGGCCTGGTTTCCAGAAGCCATCCCATCAGGTCCGACAATACGGAAGTGGACAGCCCTGTATAGATTGCATGCCGGAAGCCTTTGATATGCCGTCCACGCTGGAGGGCGAACCACTCCAGGAGGCTTGCCTGGTTCTTCAGCTCCCATCCGATGATGGAGGTGCGCAGCGTCAGGCACCCTTGCCTGTCAAGCTCGCCCAGCAGTTTTGAGCGGCCGTAGAGGTCCACAGGATCGGGTATGTCCGCTTCGGAATAATTTCCCCTGTGGCCCGAGAAGACGCAGTCAGTGGATAAATGAATGAGCCGTGCGCCGATATTCCCGCACATTTCGGCCAGCAGGTGGGGAAACAGGGCGTTCACCCGGATGGAGGGTATGGCGGCCTTGGCCTCGTCCCGCTGCTTGACGATGCCTATGCAGTTAATCACCCCGTCGGGGACGATCTCCCGGATAGCCTTTTCCACAGTTGCCGTTTCGCAGGCGTCGACACCCCCCCGGACGTGTCCGGAATCTTCAGGGGAAAATAGCGGGTGGCGCGTCCAGAGGCCATGGTTGCTGCGGAATGCCGCATAGGTATCAAAGCGGCCACGGAGCCTCTGGAAGACCTTGTGCCCGAGCATGCCGTCAGCGCCGAGGACGAGTAGTTTCAATCCATGTCCCTCCTGCGGGTCTGTGAAAAGATATCCTGGTAGGCAGCGATCACCTGCGGCTTTATGATGGAGACGTCGAGGCGTTCTGCTGCGGTTTTCCTGTTGATTGCGGAAGCTTCATCCACCAAGGCATCCTCGGACACGGCCCTGACGATGGCCCCCGAGATGGTTTCCGGGTCTTCCGGGGGAACGATAAGGCCGCTTATGCCGTGCTTGACCCACTCCTGGGCGCTTGAGGTGTTCGACTGGATAGGGAAGCTTCCCATGATCATGGCTTCGAGCAGCGAGGTGCTGATGGCATCGGATATGCTCAAGCCAAGGTAGATCCTCGCTTGACCAAACAGGGCCATCATCTCCTCATGGGTGCAGGGCGGGACGATCTCCACGGGAAGCCCCGTGTCCTGGCTCATAAGCTGCGCGGCGATCTTTATACTTTCGTCCATCCATGCGGAATAGATGGCGACCCTGTATCCCTTGAGCCGGGGGGCACTCATGCCGATGGCTCGAATACCAACAAGGGCGCGGCCGAACATGCCCTGATAACCCTTCAGCAGAATCAGTCGGCGTGCCGACACCGGTTCCTGGGCGGGGATACTTTTGAGGCGGGAAAGATTGTACCCTCCTGAGTTGGGAAGGACAGGAAGGACCTTTTCCTTGAACCCCAGGGATCTGGCCAGATCGACATCCCTATGGCATTCGCAGGAGTAGTAGTCACACTGTGACAAGACCGCCTTGATGCGCTCGCGATGCCCGGGCAATCGGCCGAACAGGTAGATGTCACTCCCCCAGTTCGTGGCGATCCATGCCGGGAAGAGTCCCTTAAACCGCATTTTCACATCATGCGTCAGGTATCCCGCTGACTGGAATTCCATGGAATGGATTATGTCCGGGCGGATCTTCAGGATGAGCCGCTGCAGTTGGTTCTCCCGGTAATCCGGGGATGCCTTCCGGAGGAGGTTGCGCGCCGCATTGACGCAAAAGTCCGAAACCAGGGGGATGCCCCTGTATCTCACATTCCGGTTCAGTCGTTTCTGCTCAAGGGAATAGAAGGAATGGTGTACCGTCACGTTCTTCAGGTCGGGGTGTACGCGGCCGTTGTCATCGCTCGGGAAGAGATGCAGGTCCCATCCCTCATCCGCGATCTGCGAGATCCATCGTGCAGTGTGGATGCTGTTGGACATGGCGATGAATAGAATACGTACTTTTTTACTCATATAACCACAGATAGTCAGCATAAACCTTTCTTTTAGGATGTGATGCGAGATTATAATTGAGGAAAGATATTTTGAGTATGCCAAATCTTGAGATCATTGTTCAAACCTGCTGAGAAAATCATGAAAACGGTTTTGTATGAGGGTAATGTCAAATTCGCGTTTGGCTGATGAGCGTGCATTCATAGCCATTTCCGGGTGCTGGTTCGTGAGGAGTTTCTCTATGGCAGAACACAATACCTGGGGATCACGTTCATCGACAACCAATCCGCAGGCATGCTTCCTAAAAAACCAGCTGATGAATGAATCTCCTGGTGCATGGACAAGAATCGGTCTTTCTACGGAGAGATACTCTCCTGTCTTGCCTGGAGCGGATGTTCTTATGACCTCAGGTATTCCGGAGTGAAACGCCAGCGGCAGGAAGAGTATATCGGCCTGGCGGAGGACATATGGGACCATTGAAGAATTTATATGGGTATGAAATCGCACCATGGGGCCTGTTATTCCCTCTTTTCTCAGGGAAGATTCCGATTGGGAGGTAAAGATATCGATGCGAATGTCATCTCTCCCAAGCAATCCCACAGCATCTATGAGATCTAGGAAGGAATCAAGCTGGGCATGATAGATCGAACCGGTATACACGATATGTTTTTGAGTGGGGTCGAGGATCCGTTCTCCTAGATCCAGCTCCTGCAATGAAGGCAGATTACAAGGGTTGTGGATTACCGTCCCCTCAATGCCGTAACGGTTATAGTATTCACGGTGCATGAACTCATTCGCAACGAGGACACCACTTGAATGCCTCATGATATAAGGTTCGAAATGCCGTGCCAAGGTACGATATATCCCCTTCCACTGGTAGATATAATCATCGAAGATATAAGGGACATAAGGTGTCCTTGTCCTTATGCTTGCAACATATCCTGCCGGCAGGTCGTACGGGTCTCCTGAGCAGGCGATAAGAAGACCATGGTTCCCTTTTTTTAGGATCCCTGTAATCTCCGAGGATCTCATCAGAATGCCCAGGAAGGCATTGAGAAGGATAATCAATTCTTTCAGGATCGAAAATTTAGGGACAGGGATATGGAGAACAGGTCTCAGGTGACAATATTCCCCCGAGAGTCTCTCTGTGGAGATCTTGTCCTGAGCATAGAGTTTGTCTTGCATCTTGGTCAACAGGGTATAACGATCAGGCGGAAGAACCTGCAATAATCGATATAATACCGTTGCCTGTCCTGATGGTGCAGGCGGAACACTATGTGAGAGCACGGCTATTTTATTCATTGAATATCATGGTGTATGCAGGGTGTTGAGTTGCCAACCAATTGTACGGTTCACGATAGACCCCTTCCAGGCCCATGTCTCTATGAAAGAGGCTGTGCAGAGGTCTCTTCGCGTAATAGCGGTGCAGCGCAGTGTTCGCTAAGCTTTGCGTATCCATATGCTTCCGCCTGTATTCTTCAGACAAAGAGGCATGTTCACTCGAAAGAATGGCTCGTGGAAATGCTCCATGAAGGTGTTCATAAGCACGATGGAGAATTCGTTGTTGTATTGAAGGAATGACCGCAGCAGGTACATTTCGTTCCAGGCTCGCCCTTCATAAACCCACGCTTTGGGATACTCGAACGGAAAAAAGATGTCGTGAAAGTGAATGTAAACTCCAGAAGAAAGCGTTGGAAGTATCTCGAAGAAGATACGATTCACATCGCTGTTGATCTTGCTGACATGCGTGGAATCAATAAACAGAATGTCGTTTTCTTCGAGCGCTTCAAACACGTTTAAATGAACATCTTGCAATCGTTGTGGAATAATCTTTATCTTGTTTCTGTCATCTTCACTGATGAGTGACAGTAACAGTTCGGGATATGGTTCAATAAACGTGGCCTTTATTGAGTTATCCAAGAACAATTCATTGGTATCAAGAGTCACGCAAGACGAAAACCCCGACCCAATTTCGATAATCCTTTTCGGCTTCAGGTGCCTGATCATGCAATGCAGAAAGATGGCATCTGAATACGTATACACCGGATTCTCGAAGTAGTAGCGTAGTCCTAAAACCTTGTGAGGCTGAAATGGTATATTTTCATAGTATTTACAGAAAGTCTCGATCAGCTTGAGTTGCTCCGGTTCATGCATTTCAATTCCTGGAAAGTTGCGCGCGGTGTTTCCGAATATCTTTGCTTCATCCCGTCTAATCTCCTCCAAGGAAGGGACTGGGGAGTGGAAATGTCCGGGTGGGACAAATCCACAATCCTGGCGCAATTTTTCCAACTCCGAGATGATCTCTTTAATAATGGGTAACTTCTTGACAAGAGACTTCAATACGCTGGATACAGGCAAGACGGTCCTCCTTTGTTCCGGTGAAAAATTCAACGAGGATCTGGTTTTATCCATGCCCTTAATTAGGTTGCTTACTGATTCTATGGTAGTCTCTTACGTATCTGTAGACTATTCTCACGGTATTCAGCCACCTTCTCATGATCATCCAGGCCTTCGACAGGAGGATTGCCTTGACTTCCTTTATGGATTCCCTTGTCCGGGTGCTCGATACACCAGCCTCATCATAGAGGGCGATGGGCATGGAGATGAGATCGACGATGACATAGTTGGAAAAGATCCTGAGCCACATTTCATAGTCCATGGCGATCCGGTACTGCTCGCTGAAATACCCGTAGCGTTCGAACAACCGTCTCTTCACGATTGTTGCAGGGTGAGGTATCCAACTTCCCACAGGGGGCCATATTTCCCACATGGGAGGATGCTGGTATCTCGCATGGGACTGTTTCGTTTCAATCTGGAATATGATCGCCTCGGCATTACTGATCTTGAGAATGTTGACAAGGGTGTTGCAGTCCATGCCGGGGTGGAAGATATCCCCTCCGTTGAGGAACCACACCCATTCGGATGTTGACAGATCAAGTCCGTGATTGAATGCTGAAGATATCCCCGAGGGCTCGTGCCAGGCATAGCTGACATTCTCCTCGCCCCTTGCAATCTCTTCGACATGTTTCTTTACTCCGGGGCTGCTTCCGTCGATGATGATCTGTCTCACACCCAGAAATTTCCTCAAGGGCCTGGTGCTCTCAATGGTCGACAGGAGACCGTCGAGGTCATCCTTGGTTATGGTGATGATATCCAGGAGTGCACTCATATCTCTACCCTTGTGAAAGAATCCTGGTCAATTTATTGCAAACATAGTCTATGTCTTCGGGAGTGAGTTGGGCATATGAAGGGAGGTTCAACCCTTGTGCAGACACTCGGTCGGCTACGGGATAGGTTTTCTTATCGGAAACTGATCGATACATGGGAAGAGAGTGCATGGGGTAAAAAAACGGCCTTGTCTCGATACCTTCCCCGGCCAGACGCCGCATGACCTCATCGCGTGAGATGGACAGGCCCTGATCAAGGACAATGCTCGTCATCCAGTAAACACAGCGCGCCCAGGATAATTCCGGTTGCATCGTTATCCCAGGGAGGTTCTCCAGGCGCTTCTCATAGAGTTGTGCTATTTCACGCCTGCGGGTTATATGCCAGTCGGCCTTCTCCAGCTGTGCCAGCCCTATGGCTGCAGCGATATTCGTCATGCGGTAGTTGTAGCCCACCATGGGAAACCAGTATCGACGGGTGGGGTCCATGCCCTGACCCTTCAGGAGGCGCATCTTTTGCGCCAGAACGCTGTCTCCCGTAACCGCCATCCCACCCTCGCCTGTGGTAAGGATCTTGTTCCCGTAAAAACTGAAGGTGGCAATATCCCCAAGGGACCCGACACGGCGGCCCTTGTAATCGGCACCATGTGCCTCGGCGGCATCTTCGATCACGAAGAGGGAATGGGCGCGTGCAACCTCCAGGATGGGGTCCATGTCCACAGGGTGTCCGTAGAGATGGACTGCGATAATCCCTTTTGTGCGCGGTGTGATGAGGGACTCGATGAGAGAGGTGTTCATGTTCCAGGTGAGAGGTTCAGAGTCTGCGAAGACCGGTGTCGCACCGCAGTAGGTTACGGCGTTTGCCGTGGCCACGAAGGTCAGCGTCGGAACGAT
Source organism: uncultured delta proteobacterium (assembly GCA_963785235.1). Classification (GTDB taxonomy): domain Bacteria; phylum Desulfobacterota; class Desulfomonilia; order UBA1062; family UBA1062; genus MWEI01. Next base: position 53,757 of record CAWAUM010000011.1, read on the forward strand.
GACCTCGTCGCCGGGGCCCACATCAAATGCTTTAAGGGCAAGGTGGAGGGCAACAGTCCCGTTGCTGCAGGTGATGGCATGGCCGGTATTGCAGAAGCGGGCGAACTCTTCTTCAAAGAGATCTATGTACTTGCCGCACGAGGATATCCATGAGGTGTCCATGCAATCCAGCACATATTTTCTTTCGTTTCCGATCAGGGCCGGGGCGGCGACAGGAATGGAGCGCTTCATGTTCTCTTTCTCTCCTTAGATCTTGGATCTCTCATCCAGTCCCAACTCAACAGATGTTCATCCTCCACGGTAAGGGGATGACGCGATGCCCTCCGGTAGACAGCGCGATATGCCTTTGCAGTCCGTTCCCAGTCGAAATCCTTCAACCTTGTCGCCCCGTTATGTTGGAGCCTTTCACGAAGGTTCGAATCGGATGCCATTTGATGGAGGGCTTCAGAGATGTTGTCTGTCGAGAGGGGATCGAACAGCAGTGCGGCATTGCCTGCCTGTTCCGGCAGCGAGGTGATATTCGAGCAGGCAACCGGTGTCCCTTCCTGCCATGCCTCGAACACCGGTCCGCTCGCTGCTTCGAACAGGGTGGGAACCATGACGAATTGTGCTAGCCTGTAGAGTGCCCGCAAGTCCTCCGGCGGAACCTGGCCGAGAAATCGGACGGAGTCCTGTAGGCGAAGTTCGGTGATCCGTGATTCTATCTTTGGCCAGTACCCGGGATATTTCCCTCCGGTACAGACCAGGGATAGTTTACTGCCGTCCTTTACCCGCACCATTGCTAATGCCTCAAGGAGCCTGAGATGGTTCTTATGCTCCCAGGTCACGGCCGGATACAGGGCAAAGGGAAGATCCAGTGAATAGGTCTTTTTCACCCTGTCCAGTTGTTCTGGTGAGGGTTGCCTATAGGCCTGAGTCGGGGGGGCCCAGGGGATGATCTGAACCTTGCCGGGAGAGACATGGTACTTGTCTATGACGTCCTGCTTGACCCAGTTTGACCCGACTGCAACGGTATGGGCGAAGCGGCATCCGGCAGGGTATATGACCTCCCTGATTGCTATGGTCTGCGGGGTGAAAAACTTGGGAAAATGGAGATGCTGCAGGTCATGCGGGTTGAATATTGAAGGGATGGCACAGAGTACGAAATGCTGGAAAGGGAAGTGTATCACATGGCAATCAAGACTCTCATAGAAACCGTCCGAAACAGGGACTTCCGGCCACTGGCATACCGGGACCGGTGGTATCAGAAGGCTGTGCATGTATCGGTAGAGAGGGCCTATCTTGCAGGAATTCAGTATTCTTAACAATGTATTCGTGCGACCTGACCCGGCATTCGCAACCTGTGGAGCGCATACCTTCCTGAAGTTCCTTCCCATATATGGTGTAAGCCAGTCAGGGTTATCAGGGTGTGTGATTACAAGGTATTCTGTAGATCCGTCATCCAGGTTGCTTAAGGCTTTGACCAACCCGATTAATACGCTTTCGACACCCCCGGAACCGGAATCCGGTATTACCTGGGCATATATTGCTACTTTTAACCTCTCGTTATTCATTATCCCTTGACCCTCGCAGGAATACCGACGGCGGTAACATTGTCAGGAATATCCGTTGCCACAACCGCCCCTGCGCCGATTATGGAGTTTTTACCTATAGTGTGTCTCTCAATAGTAACTGCCCCAGCCCCGATATATGAACCTGGATTTATTGAAGTATGACCTGAGATGCGGCATCCCGGGGAAACGGTGACAAAGTCGTGCAGGATTGAATCATGACCTATTGTACAGTGCCAGTTTACAACAACATGAGATCCAATAGAGACATCAACGCTCAGAAGGCTGCCTGCACAAATTATCGATCCGGGACCTATCGTTATTGTCTTATGGTCATACCTGACTGAAGGATGGATCAATGTTGCAAACACACAACCGAGTTTCTCTGCCTGCTTGACCGCTCTTTGCCGGACTGCCGGATTGCTGATGGCTACTATGGCTGATAAATCAGGTAGAAATTTCTTTATTTTATTTGTATTCAGAAGAGGTATTCCGTTGATGGTTGCACTGCTGGATGATTCTCTCTCATCACCTTCCCAGAATCCTATGATGTTCCAGACAGGTTCTTTCACTTGATTAATATCGGAAACAAGCCATGCAACTTCCCTCGCAAATCCTGCCCCGCCTAATATAAGAAGATTTTTAAGGGAACTATTTCTCGGCATGTAACATTACCCCTTGGATGCTTTCATTGGCCATCCTGCATAGGCTTTTTTATGGTTATTCCGAGCACCGCCATCCCCCGGATGTCATCGATTGAATCATAATATCTCATACATTTTGACATATAGTAAGGATCCTTTACCGTCTCCCAGAGGCCCCGGGTAATCCATCGCTTCTCATACTCCTCGAAAAATCCCTCTTCGAGCTCTCCGAATATCTCCGTGTCTACAACCTCATACCCGGGCACCTTGGAAAGGAGTCGTTTGTCGATGGTCGTCTGATCATAGTAGCGCTGGAAGAAGAATTTCCCGTTTTTCTTCTCGACATTCAGACCATATACATTGTCATCCCTGAATTCCTCTGTGTACGCCCTTTTTATAGGGAAGGTCAGAACCAGTTTCCCTCCGGGCTTAAGTGCTCTCCACATCTCCGCCATGGCGGCACTGTCGCCTGAGCCGTTTATATGCTCAATAACGCTTATAGATATAATATCATCGACAGAGTTATCCCTGAAAGGCAGATTTGTGGCATCGGCAATGTTTTCAGAGTATTTTGATCCTAGATCAATATATTTTTTCATGTGTTCGGTTTGATCGATCTCTCTTTTGTCAGGATTTAAGTAGGTATATTTTAGGTTATATCGATGAGCTATATAAAAACCAAATAAATATGGCGAAGATATATCTATTATCTGTTTTGCATCAATATGATGGCCAAGATTCCTTTTACAATAATCAAACTCAAAATACCTGACACAGGAGACAGGGTTCAGAATCAAAGGTAATGCTATGATTTTATCTAACAATAATCTTAAGCCCAAGAGCCTTCCAAAAGAATCAAATTCTCGGCCCAATAAGTTTCGGGGAGTTGCAAGATAATAATATAATGTTTTTAAAATTAGGAAGAATCGCATTTATACGGAGACTGTCATTTTGTGCAGAATAAAAGTTTTCTTGGAGAAGGGGATGACTCTGAGATTTCTATCTGGTGATAGTATTTTTTTAGAGCTTTTATGAAATTTTCAATAGTATACCATGCATGCTGATCGCCTATCCAGTTGCTTACATGGATATCATCTGCAGGCACAAATTCTACGATGAGCCATTTTCCCGTGAATTCAGATAACTGTTTGGCAATGGCCTCAAATGATAAGTTTCTCTTAAATACAAGATGATGCGTTACAGCCAGTGCGAGTACCATTTCTGCCCGGAGCCTCATGATTGCACCCTGGTACGAGTTTGCTAATCCATGCGCAGGGGTGGGTCTGCAGAAATCCATGATAAGCGGGAGTATGCTGCAGTTCGTCTGCTTGGTATAATCATAAAGAGAGTTTATGCTTGATTCATCGATGTCTACAGCTATTACATCGATACCCTGCTGAATGGCGAGTTTTGAATACCAGCCCCTGTTGCATCCTATATCGAGTAATGTCCCGGGGTTTGTTTTTTGCAGCAGGGTATAGATAGTATTTATTCTGGCCGGCCATTCATTGCATGGGCTTAAGGGATATTTGTCGGGCCCTTCATAATCCGTCCACTCAGTTTTTTTTGTCCCGATTGTTATTGATTGAACCATTTTATCTAGCTCATAAAAGAATTCTTGGTCTAAGATGTTGGTTTTTATTCTTGCCTTTCTATCTGAAAGAATAAAGTGCAGTTCATGAATTAATGGTATCCGCATGAACAGTAATCGTATGATATCGGCATACAAAGGCGGATTTATTGTTTCAGACAGCAGCGTATGTGCAAGGTCATTTCTGCCCGCAGACATCAAGTATAACGGGCATAAAAACCATGCCCTGAACTCTGTATATGGCCAGTTGGTGCTGCCGGTTGCCGGCACAATGGAGCCCCAGTCGACAAAGAAGGGCCGGCCAGCATGAAAAAGAACGTTCCAGGGATGGGCATCTTTAATCGTCAAACCCATTCCAAGCAATTTTCTGCTGAGATTGCAGATCATCATGGCTGCATCCTTGAGCATCTCAGAGCTCCACTCCATGCAGTAAGAGACATGGGGAATTCGTTTGTGTCTCATCACTAATGGGTAGTCATCAAGAGTATGTTCTGTCACCTCAGCCGGAACCAAACCAGCTTCAAATAAGCAATCAAGTTGTTCGCTGCTCAATAGATCGCGGTAAAATTTATCTTTACCTGCTCTTATGGCTCTAAATACTTCTCCCTTCCACCAGAATACCTTCCCGGCTCCATCCACCATGGATGCAGGTTCGAAAATTATTTCATCTGTCGGAACACGACTCATTTCAGTTCTTCCCATTTTTGTTGCAGGAGACATAAGGCTGTCTGTCTGGTGGTGCTCCTTCCTGTGCCGTAAAAATCGGCAGGTTCGATATCAAGGGTGGTTATGTAGGGGATATGGTCAACAAGGTCTTCGTTCACCAATATGGCTACATTGACGATGCATGGACCCGGAGAGAGATTGACGGGCCCGGTTATACAGGAAACATAGCCATCTGGCTTGAGATCCTTTGGTATTCCTCCTGTTGTGCGGGAGTCCAGGAAAAAAATCGGCCTGTTCAATTGATCATAGATGCCGACGAGGAAATTTACTCCTGATGGGGGATACTGGGAAGCATATCCTATCTTTATCTGCATTGAATCACCGGACTGTATCGAGGGGCTGCCTTTTGAGCTTGTTATTGAAAAGGATGTTACACGGACACGCCCGTCTCCTTTTCGATCGGTCCTCTTGTCCAGGGGGACTCTTGTTTTTACCGTGGTATCCTGCATGTATTGATTCACGACATCCTCCGTGGCTCCGCCGGTGATGAGCGTACCGTGATCGAATAAAAACGACCTCGTGCACAGAGAAATAACTGCCGCCAGATTATGGCTGACGAACAGGATGGTCCTTCCTTCCTTTGCCACGTCACCCATCTTTCCCAGACATTTCTTCTGGAATGAGGCATCGCCGACCGCCAGCACCTCATCGACAAGCAGGATTTCCGGCTCAAGATGTGCCGCCACGGCAAAGGCCAGACGCACATACATGCCGCTGGAATAGCGTTTCACCGGGGTGTCGAGGAATTTTTCGATCTCGCTGAAGGCGATGATCTCGTCAAATTTTTTATCGATCTCATGTTTGCGCATGCCCAGGATCGTACCGTTGAGGTAGATGTTCTCCCGGCCGGTCAGCTCAGGGTGGAACCCTGTACCGACTTCCAGAAGGCTTGATATCCGGCCGTTCAGTCTGATGTCTCCTGATGTGGGACTTGTAATCCTGCTCAGGATTTTTAGAAGGGTGCTCTTCCCGGCCCCGTTCCTGCCGATAATTCCCACGACTTCCCCGGGGAGGATGGAGAAGGTGACGTCTTTCAATGCCCAGATGATATCTGATTTTGATTGATCTTCCTCGACCCTGGTCATTCTTCTGAGTCTCATTAAATTGCGGACAGGTGCAAGGAATGCATCGGTAAGGGCCTCCCGGAAGGTTTTGTTGATCCGCTCCTGTGAACCTATATGATATTGTTTTGATATATTTCGGACTTCAATGATCGGTTCAGGCACGGCCGTTCCTTATCTAGAGCACATCTGCAAAGTACCGCTCAACCTGTTTGAAGTACACGAGGCCCACCAGAAAAAGGGTAAGGCTCACCAGGGACGAGACCAGGACTGTGGGGGTCGGAAAGGTATCGGTTCTCAGGAGGGCTGACCGGAACCCCTCAATGATACCGACCATGGGGTTCAAGGCGTAATAGATACGATATCTCTCGGGTATCAGGGAGGAGGGATAAACGATGGGAGAGGCAAACATCCACAGCTGCACGAGGAAAGGTATGGTGTATTGGATGTCCCGGTACTTTGCATTCAGGGCAGCCAGGATCATGCCGACGCCACTGGCGGTAAGGATCAGGAGAAGAACCAGGAAGGGGAGGAAAACGATGGATGAAGAGGGATAGATATGAAAATAAAACATCATGAGGATCAACACGATAAACGCAATACAGAAATCCATCAGCCCTGAAAGCACGGGGGTAAGAGGTATGATGATCCGGGGAAAATAAATCTTGGAGATGAGATTGCCCTCCCCGACAATGCTGTTCCCTGATTGGCTCAGCGCTTGGGAAAAATATGCCCAGACAACCATTGCCGAGAAGTTGAAGATGGGGTACGGGATGCCGTCGGATGGGATCTTTGCGAGTTTCCCGAAAAAGAGTGTGAATACCACCATCATGAAGAAGGGTTGGATAACAGCCCAAAGCCCCCCGAGAACCGTCTGTTTATATTTAACCTTAATATTCCTTTTGATCATGAAGAAGAGCAGGTCCCTGTAATGAATGATCTCTCCCAGGTCGACGTACTGGAAACCCTTCTGGGGTTTGATATGGATGTGGGGTTTCCGTGAGGGGAAGGTATTCATGCGTATTATCTCGATACAGCTCCGCCTACCCGGGTGTCAGCGGGGATGGCAGAGAATAATCCAGTTCATGCAGTGACCTGTGGCAGTTTATTATCTGCATGTATTGGATGACATACATAGCATCTTCATCCATTCTTTTCCATGATGAGCTGATGGTAACTGCTAATAAATCCCCTGGCAATAGAGCTCCAGGAGATAGAACTTCTCATTACCTGACTTTTCTCTTCAAGTACAGAGATGGGAATAGCCCCTGAGAGCGCTTTGATGATCTTACCGGCGAGGTCTTCGGCATCTCTGGGTCTGAACAGGTATCCGTCTTTGCCGTCACTCACCAGGGACCTGTTTGCATCGATATCGGTCACGACGGGTGTCAGTCGTGCGGCGATGGCCTCCAGGAGCGCGGGGGATGTGCCGTCGGCAATGGCCGGGGAGACATAGACGGATGCCTGTTCCATCAATGCGGGTATCTGATCCGAAGGGATGAGGCCAAGGAACCGGATATGCTCTGTCGCGCCGATCTCCTGCGTGAGTTTCTTCAGGCGGGCCTCTTGTGAACCCGTGCCTGCGATGACAATTTTCGCATCCGGAATAGTTTCAATAATAAAGGGAACGCTCCGGATCAATGTTTCGGTATCGTAGACAGGTTCAAGGCTCCGGGTATAGATGACGGTTTTTGTTTGTCTCCCCGGGTGAATCCTGAAGAACACCTCATCGACACCCATGGGTATCACCTCGGTATTCCGGAGCGATTCCCTTTCCTTCATGCTTGGGGAGACCACGACCGTCTTGTGTGAGAGTCTCACCGCCAGATCAAAGAGGGCCCGTATCGGCTGTTGTTCGCTGATGCGCATGTCCAGGCCATGTGCCGTATTGAGGACCGGCACCCGGAGAATGCGGCCGGCAACAGCAGCTATCAGGCCTGTGGGCACTATCCAGTTGCCGTGTATCACATCGGGTTTATGTGTTGAGATGAGGTGAGTGCCTTTATACAGCCCGGATACCATGAAGACGGCCATTGGGATAACCGGGATCGAATCCATCTGGTTCAGCTGTTTTTCACTGCTCGGGAACCAGAAGCGATAGATCTTAATTCCGCTGTCCTCTTCGAAACAGGGGCTCTGCTTCAGGATCTTCGGGGTGAGGACCAGGACATCCAGCCCGCTCTTTATCAGTTCAAGGCAGAGCTTTCTGATGAAGATGCCCCGCTGTGAGCCTGGATAATCGGGATAGGATGTGGTCACCAGAAGTACTTTCATTGGGATTGTCCTATACCATTTCGTCATGTAAGCACAAGGGGATAGCTTAAGATCTCCTCAGCAGAAACGCCTGCGCAATTCTGCACTGCCCCTCAGTTCGATTTCATGCAGGAGGGGATTATGGATAGGTACTCTCTAGTAATGCTGTATGACAAACATACTTAACATATTGACAACAGCTTGCAGCTGGTGAGATAATACCTTAAGATATGTTCCGTTGATCAGCAGTGTAATGCAATAACATCCATGAATATAATTGTTACTTTTCCCATCGGCCGCGTGCTTCTTTTTTTATTGATCATCCATCATGGAATCGTGGCTTTGCCTGGGGATCGTATTAAAAGAGGTCAGGTACACTACGATAAAGGCAGGTCTGAAGACAAGAAATGGAATCCCTACTCTCCGGCATCAAGATCCTCGACTTCACCTATCTCCTCCCCGGGCCCTTTGCCACCATGATCCTGTCGGATCTGGGGGCCGAGGTGCTGCGTGTGGAGTCCCACACCCGTATCGACATGGCCCGTCTCGCCCCGCCCTACGTGGACAAGGCAGGCACGGTGTCGTGCATGCACGCCTACCTCAACCGGAACAAGAGGTCCATTGCGCTCGACCTCAAGTATGACGAGAGCATCGCCATCATCAAGCGGCTGATTTCGGAAAAGGGCTATGACGTGGTGATCGAGCAGTTCCGCCCCGGGGCCATGGGGCGTCTCGGGCTCTCTTATGAGACACTGTCGGAAATCAAGCCGGGCCTCATCTACTGCTCCATCACGGGCTACGGCCAGACCGGGCCTCTTCGCGACAGGGCCGGCCACGACATCAACTATCTCTCCCTGGCCGGTGTCATGAGCTATTCCGGGTCCAAGGGTGGCGGGCCGTGTCTCATGGGCATCCAGATGGCCGATGTGGGATCGGGGTCGAACAATGCCGCCATCGGGCTGATGGCTGCCATCATTCACCGGATGAAGACCGGCAAGGGCCAGTACATCGATGTCTCCATGACCGACGGTGTGTTTCCCTACCACGTGGTGAGCGGTCTGGGCTGCCTTGTGGGCGGCCCTGAACCGGGATATGAGACCGAGATCCTGAATGGCGGCTCGCTGTATGGCTTTTATAAAACATCTGATAATAAATACCTCTCCTATGGCGGCCTCGAGCCGCAGTTCTTAAGCGCGTTCCTCACTGCCCTGGGTCTTTCCTCCTATATCCCCAGGCTCATGGAGCAAGGTATCGGGGATGAGGTGAAGCAGCGGGTGACTGAAGTCATCGGCTCCCGCGAACTCTCCCACTGGGAAGACGTATTCAGGGACGTCGATGCCTGCGTGGACCCGGTGCTCTCGGTGAAAGAGGCCGCCATGAGCTCTCATGCCAGGGCCAGGGGGATCATCGTGGATGTTCCCGGGCCCGATGGAATCCCTATCCCTCAGATTGCATACCCAGTACGGTTTTCAGATTATAAACCTGAATACCACCGGGCAGGTCCGTCGCTCGGCCAGGATACCGGTGATGTTTTGAATGACCTCGGGCTTTCCGGGGCTGATATAGCGGATTTGAAATCTAAGGGAATCATTTCAGGGGTGTAAATGAACATGAAAGGGGGATTCAGTTATGGTTGGTATCACAGCGTATGGGGGGTACATACCGCGATATAGACTCAGCAGGATGCTCATCATCCAGAATATGGCGTGGTATTTCCCTGTCATTATGGCGGTGGCCGGTGGTGAAAAGGCCATTGCAAACTGGGACGAGGATGCCATCAGCATGGCCGTAGATGCCGCCTATGACTGCATGGCAGGTAAGGACAGGAAGCAGCTGGACGGCATCTATCTGGCGTCCACGACGCTGCCCTTTTCCGACAGGTTGAATGCGGGCATCGTGGCTGCCGCGTTAAATGCCCGGGAGGACGGCTTAACAAGCGCGGACTTCAGCTCCTGCCTCAAGGCCGGCACCACTGCAGCCATTGCGGCAGTCAATGCAATCCAGGCTGGAGAGAAGGACAATATCCTCGTGGTGGCCACCGACCAGCGCAGGACCAAGATGGCCACCCTGCTGGAGATGTTCTACGGCGACGGAGCGGCTGCGCTGCTCTTCGGCAGCAAGGATGTAATTGCGGAGTTCAAGGGCAGTTACTCCATAAGCTGCGACTTCATTGACCACTACAAAGGCCATGACAAGGAATTCGACTACAACTGGGAAGAGCGCTGGGTTCGTGACGAAGGCTATGGCAAGATCATCCCCGAGGCCATCAGAGGGTTCTTCAAGAAGACCGGGATGTCCATGGCCGATATCGCCAAGGTCGTCTATCCCTGTTATTTCACCGGCACGCACAAGTCTATTGCCAAAGATCTGGGTATAGATGGCGCGAAACTCCAGGATAACCTCCACGGCATCTGCGGGGATACGGGCACGGCACACCCGTTGGTCATGTTTGCCGCCGCCCTCTCCGAGGCAAAGCCCGGTGACAAGCTGCTGCTTGCCGGTTTCGGCCAGGGCTGCGATGTGCTCTGCTTCGAGGCCACGGACAAAATTACAAAGTTCAGGCCGAATAAAGGCATCAAGGGCCACCTCGCTGCAAAGGTGGACTTCACCAACTATCTGAAATTCGCCAAGTTCAGGGACCTCATCATGGCAGACCTGGGCATCAGGGGCGAGGCAAACCCCAATACCTCCTTAAGTACCCTGTGGAGGAAGCGCAAGATGATCATGGGCTTTGTGGGCCACAAGTGCACCAAGTGCGGGACAGCCCAGTTTCCGCCCATGCCCATGTGCGTGAAGCCTGACTGTAATGCCACAGGGCAGTTTGTGGACTATGAATTTGCTGACAAGCCCGGAAGGGTGGAGATGTTCACGGGTGACCTGCTCTCACCATCGGTGGACCCGCCGGCGGTATACGGCATGGTCTCGTTCGACGGCGGCGGCAGGGTCTTTGTGGACTTCACCGACTGCGACATGAACCAGGTCAAGGTCGGCATGCCCGTCAAGATGACCTTCAGGCGCAGGTCGTCGGACCAGGTAAGGGGCTTCACCGGGTATTTCTGGAAGGCCGTGCCCCAGGTTGCACGTTGAGGAGGCAGACAATGGCAAGCGGAATTAAAGATAAGGTAGCCATCTTGGGAATGGGGTGTTCGAAGTTCGGCGAGCGGTGGAACGACAGTGCGGAAGATCTCATGGTAGAGGCCTTCCAGGAGTGCATCGCCGATGCCGGTATTGATAAGAATCAGATCCAGGCAGCATGGCTGGGCTTATGCTTCGACGAGATCAACCTGGGCAAGAGCGCGCTTTCGGCCTCTGTGACGCTGAGGCTGCCCAACATCGCGGTGACGCGGGTGGAGAATTTCTGTGCCAGCGGCACGGAGTCATTCAGGGGGGCGGTCTATGCCGTTGCCTCCGGGGCCTGTGATATTGCGCTGGCTATCGGTGTTGAGAAGCTCAAGGATATCGGCTATGGCGGGCTGCCGGAATTCAGTTCCGCCATGGGTATTTCCAACTCGCTGTGGTTTCCCAACCTGACTGCGCCAGGCGGTTTTGCCATGCTGGCCACGGGTTATGCGGCAAAGTATGGTCTGGACATCCAGGAGGTGAAGAGGGCCATGGCCCATATCTCGGTGAAGAGCCATGCCAACGGCGCCCTGAACCCCAAGGCCCACCTGCGGAAGCCCGTCACCGAGGAGCAGGTGCTCATGTCACCCATGATCGCCTTCCCTCTGGGGCTCTTCGACTGCTGCGGTGTGAGCGACGGTGCGGCTTGTGCCATCGTAACCACACCGGAGATCGCCAGGTCTTTCGGCAAGAAGGACATCATCTCGGTAAAGGCCCTGCAGCTGGCGCTCTCCAACGGGACCGAGATCGCCTACGACTGGGACGGAGCTCACTTCCTGACCACCACCAAGGCGAGCACGGCAGCCTACAACGAGGCGGGCATCAGGAACCCAAGGGAGGAGATCAGCATGATGGAGGTGCACGACTGCTTCTCCATCACCGAGCTCGTCACCATGGAAGACCTCCACATATCCGAACGGGGCAAGGCACCGAAAGACATCATGGATGGTTTCTACGACCGTGGTGGAAGACTCCCCTGCCAGGTCGACGGCGGTCTCAAGTGTTTCGGCCACCCCATCGGTGCATCGGGGTTGAGGATGCTCTATGAGATGTACCTCCAGTTCCTTGGACGTGCGGGAGACAGGCAGCTCAAAGATCCGAAGTACGGGCTTACCCACAACCTCGGCGGGTTTCCCATGCTGAACATCTGCAGCATTGCCATTTTGGGCAGATACGGGAATTAGGAGGCATTTCATGGCAGACAAAAGCAAGGTCGGAAAGGAATATGCCCCGGTCAGCTGGGAGGTGGAGCGTGGCAAGATCAGGGAAATGGCAAAGGCCATCGGCGACCCCAACCCCATATATTTGGATAAGGATGCAGCCGTTCAGGAGGGGTACAAGGATTGCCCTGCGCCCCCGACATTTCTCACGGTCCCCCTCATGTGGTCGTCCTCCATGCCTGGTGTCATCACGGACCTGGCCATCAACTTCATGATGGTGCTCCATGGAGAAGAACAATACGAGTACTACCAGGAGATCTATCCCGGTGACGTGATAACCGCTACGCCCAAGGTGGCGGCCATCGAGGAGAAGACGAACAAGGCGGGCAGGAAGATGGACATGGTGACCTTGGAGTTCCTCTATACGAACCAGAGGGGCGAAAAGGTCGCCAAGGCCACGTCGCTGCTCGTTGAGAGAAAGTAGGAGGGACTCTATGGCGCATCAGATCTATTTTGAAGACATCGCAATCGGAACCCAGATGCCCGCCCTCGTCAAGGGGCCCCTTATAAAGCTCCAGCATGTCATCTATGCAGGTGCATCGGGCGACTTCAACCCGCTGCACACGGACGATGACTTTGCCAGGGCAGTGGGTATGAAGGACGGGGTGATCACCCACGGCATGCTCGTCATGGGTTTTGTGGGGCAGGCCATTACGAGCTGGATACCAAAGAAGAATCTCAAGCGTTTCGCCTTGAGGTTTGCCGGCATGACCAGGCCGGGCAACACCATCACCATAACCGGCAAGGTTATTGACAAGAGGAAACAGGCAGGGGAGAATCTCATAACCTGTGAGGTTGTTGCCGTTGATGAGGCTCTCGATGTGAAGGTCACCGGGAGTTTCGACGCGGCCCTTCCCACAAAGTCCTGATTAAGTGATTGATGTAACTAAGAGGAAGGGAGAGCATATGGCAAAGATAGATTTTACCGGAAGGGTTGCAATAGTAACGGGCTCCGGCGCCGGCCTGGGAAGGCAGTACGCCCTTGAGCTGGCCAAGAGGGGCGCAAAGATCGTGGTGAACGATCTGGGGGGAAGCCGTGACGGCGTGGGCCACAGCGATGCGGCGGCGAACAAGGTGGTGGAAGAGATCAAGGCCCTGGGCAGCCAGGCAGTCCCGAACTATGACAACGTGGCAACGGCAGCCGGCGGGGAGAACATCGTGAAGACCGCCATCGATGCCTTCGGCAAGGTGGATATACTCATCAACAACGCCGGGATCCTCAGGGACAAGTCCTTCAACAAGATGGAAGAGGAGAACTGGGATACGGTCATGGCCGTGCATCTGCGCGGCGCCTACTGCGTGAGCAAGCCCGCCTTCGTCAATATGAGGGAGAACGGCTACGGCCGGATCATCATGACCACATCCGGGGCAGGCCTGTTCGGCAACTTCGGGCAGAGCAACTACGCATCGGCAAAGATGGGTCTCGTCGGGCTCACCAACGTGCTCAAGCTTGAAGGCGCCAAGTACAACATCAAGACCAATGTGATCGTGCCTGTGGCCGCATCGCGCCTCACCGAAGATGTCCTGCCGCCCCAGCTCTTTGAAAAGATGAAGCCGGATTTCATCACCCCGGCAGTGCTCTACATGTGTTCCGAACTCTGCAGCGATTCGGGCATGATCATCAATGCCACGCTGGGCTATTACAGCCGCTCGGCAATGGTGACCGGACCCGGCGTGTTCCTCTCCGACGGGCACAGAATCCCTGAGCCTGAAGAGATCATGGAGGCCTGGGACAAGATCAAGAGCCTTGAAGACCCGAAGTACTTCGATCAGCTTCCCGAGATGTTCGGGGTGCTGGGGCCGTTGCTTCAATAGAGCCCATTGAAAAAGTCTAAGATTGTCATTCCTGCGAAAGCTGGAATCCAGTCTTTCCAAGAACTTCTGGACCCCCGCTTTCGCGGGGGTGACACCTTTTTTGAGTTTTGCAATTGCCTCGAAAGACTAAGGTTAAGGATCACGCCACCGGGGATTATCCCCGGCCCAGCTGTAGAAACCGTATTTCATACTCCTCAGGCAGGAAAAGGGCTAGTGATGCCTCCTCAACGGCTCCGACCGTAATCACATAGCGCCTGTCCCTTAAAAGCCTTTTTTTCATCCCTGCTCCGGCAGGGATTTTTTCAATGGTGGTTCCGTCGATTTCCATAATGGATGGTGTGTGTGAGTGGCCCCTGAAAAGGATCTTGTACGGTATAATAGATCCCAGGTCTACGAGGGGATGGCTGTCGGTAATGGGCCAGCTCGTTGCAGCGGGCCAGTCAAAGGGGGCCGAGTGGGCAAAGCAAATATCATCGATGGTGATGGTGTAGGGCAACCCGGAAAGGAAGGAGAGGACCTCCGGGGAAAGGCTGTTCGCATGGCTGCCCTGGTGGTTGACCATGATGGCATACTCGTTGTTGCCCATGACCGTTCGCACGCCATGTTCCATCAACATGGGTACGGCATCTTCCAGGGCAAGAGGGGCCAGCGAGTCGCAGATATCGCCCAGGTGGAAGATGGTCTGGACGCCCCTATCTTTGAGCAGGAGGATCGCCTGGAGGAGGAGCTCGTTTTCCCCGTGGCTGTCTGCGATGATGCCGATCGGGCCGTGCAAGCCGGATTCCATTGCTAAAGGCATAGAGGATGGATTTTTTATTTGCAAGGGAAATGAAAGAGAGTGTCAATCCCTCATGAAATGTTGTTGCAAAAAGGTGTTTTTTTTGTCGTCCCCGCGAAGGCGGGGACCCAGGGGCTCTTATAAAGACTGGATTCCCGCCTTCGCGGGAATGACGCATGAGATGCTTTTTCACCCCGAGGGTTGAAGAAGCTTCTGTCGGGGATATGACAATCCCCCTTGACACCCTTACCCCCCGGAGGTTATAAAGTTTAAAGTGAAACTTTAACATATCCCTTCAGGGGGTTCTTTATGCCCGACTATGATGTGGTGGTTATCGGCGCAGGCAACGGCGGTATGACAGCGGCGCTCACCCTTGCCAAGGCAGGCCGCAAGGTACTTCTTCTCGAAAGGCACAATATCCCGGGCGGGTGTGCCACGAGCTTTATCCGCGGCAGGTTCGAGTTCGAGGTGGCACTCCACCAGCTCAGCGGCATGGGCTCAGCAGAAAAGCCCGGTCCTTTGAGGTCTATTCTCGGCGAGATGGGGGTCCTTGAGCAGGCTCGAGTTCGTGGAGATAGAGAACCTTTACCGGGTCGTGTTCCCCGGAACCTTCGATGTGACGCTCAAAGCGGACCGGGAAGAGGCCATAAAGGAGCTCGCCAAGCGATTCCCCAAGGAGGCCGATTCCATCCGCAGGTTCTTCGATCTGATCTATGATTTCTGCATGCAGCTCGTCCAGGGGATTTTCTTCCACGACCCCGACATCTCCAAGGAGAAGTACCCGCTCTATTTCAAGTATGCCCTGAAGAACTCCCAGGAGGTCCTGGATGAATACTTCGAAAACCCCTTCCTGAAGGCCATCCTGAGCGTTTACTGGGGGTATGTTGGCGTACCTCCCCGCCAATTGCCCTTCGGCGACCTGGCCATCATGCTGTGGGCCTACATAGAGTTCAAACCCTACCACCTCAAGGGAGGGTCCCAGGCCCTGTCCAATGCCCTCCTTGACGTTTTCCTTCAGGCCGGAGGCGAGGTGCGCTTCAACTGTGCGGCCCAGAAGATCATTGTTGAAAACGGAGCGGTAAAGGGTGTCATCACCGAGCATGGCGACCGTGTGGATACCGGTTATGTGGTATCCAATGCGAGCTCCATCCAGACCTACATCGACCTTATCGATCGCAGTGAAGTCCCCAAAAGCCAGCTGGATACCTTCAGGAGCTCCACCATCGGCCCTTCCGCCTTCACGGTGTATATGGGCCTTGATTGTGAACCCGGCGATATCGGCATACACGAGACCACGAACTTCCTCACCACAACCACCGACGCGGACAGGGCCTTTGATCTCTGGAAGACCATGGAACCCCAGGGCTGGGCGCTACTCACCTGCTACGACGTGTCCGACCCTGACTTCTCTCCCCCGGGCACCTGCCAGGCAGCCCTTG
Source organism: uncultured delta proteobacterium (assembly GCA_963785235.1). Classification (GTDB taxonomy): domain Bacteria; phylum Desulfobacterota; class Desulfomonilia; order UBA1062; family UBA1062; genus MWEI01. The sequence goes on from CAWAUM010000011.1 coordinate 69,954, forward strand.
TTGCCCTGCAGTATGCCGACCCATGGTACACGGTCTCTCCCCAGCAGTATGCAGATGCAAAATACCGCTATGCAGATGCCATGCTCGATCTTGCCGAGCGGGTTTTCCCCGGGCTGCGGGGCCGCATCGAAGAGCTGGAGGCAGCCACCCCCCTTACCCATATGCGCTACCTGAACCATCCGGGCGGGGCCATCTACGGGTTCGATCAGTATGCCAAGGACTCCGCGTATTTCCTCTCGGGCAAATCCGCCATCAAGGGGCTCTACCACGCGGGCGCATGGGCGGGCAGCGGCGGGTTCCAGCCCACGCTTACCTCGGGCAGGTCCACGGCGCGCACGATCCTGAAGGCAATGAGGAACAAGTGAGGAGGTTTTAAGCCATGGCGCTCAAAGATGTATTGAAGGACATGGAAGGTTACCAGGAGATAGCACGCGAGATAGAGGTGCTGAGAAAATACGGCTCCGACTACAGCTCAAGTAAGGGTGTTGTGGAGCACATCATATCGCTGCTCCACCCCAAGAGGATCACCCTGAAGCTCTCCGAGGTCATCCAAGAGACGAGTTCCAGCAAGACCTTCAGGTTTGCGGCAAAAGGCGGCTATCTGCCGCCCTTCCAGGCAGGCCAGTATGTCAACATCTTCGTGGATGTGGGCGGAATAAGGACAAGCAGGCCTTACAGCATGTCTTCGGCGCCAACGCAGCTGGGATACTATGACATCACCATCCGCAACATGGCAGACGGTTTTGTCTCGGGGTTTTTCCTCGATGAGGTTGCAGTGGGCGCCGAGTTCGAGGCCACATCACCCTCGGGTAATTTCATTTACAACCCGCTCTTCCATGGTGAAGACCTGGTTTTCCTGGCAGGGGGCAGCGGTGTGACCCCGTTCATGAGCATGATCCGCGAGGTTGCTGACCGGGGCCTGTCACGCCGGATCCACCTCATCTACGGAAGCCAGGACCCCGATGACATCATCTTCGCAGGCGAGCTTTCGGCCATAACGGAAAAACATGGGAATATCTCCTGCAGCCTGGTCATATCCAACCCACCCAAGGGATACAAAGGTTTGACCGGCTTCATCACGGCAGAGCTCATGAAAAAAATCCTGGGCGATGTCACAGGAAAGACCTTCTACCTGTGCGGGCCAGACGCCATGTACACCTTCTGTCTGAACGAGCTGGAAAAACTCGGTATCCCCAGAAGGAAGATCCGCACCGAGGTCTATGGACCGCCCAGGGATGTTACCACCCAGCCCGGGTGGCCCTCAGATGTGAAACCGGCTCATGTCTTCACCGTGAAAATCAAGGGAGGCAAGACGATCCCTGCAAAGGCATCCGAGCCGTTGATGATCTCGCTGGAAAGAAATGGGGTCGTGATCCCGGCGCTGTGCAGATCCGGAGAATGCAGCCTGTGCCGGACAAAGTTGCTTACGGGAAAGGTATTCCAGCCCGAAGGGGTAAGGCTGAGAAAATCCGACAGGCAGTTCGGCTACATCCACCCATGCATGGCCTACCCCCTAACCGACCTGGAGATCCTGCTGTAAGCATAGATAGTACGGATATAACTCAATTGCAGAACCAGCAGGACGTCATTCCCGCGAATGAATTAGCATGTGTCATTCCCGCGGAGGCGGGAATCCAGTTTTTCAAATCCTTCTGCACCCCCGCCTTCGCGGGGGTGACACATATTCTGAACAGGTAAAATTTCTTCACCTCGAAGCAACAAGCCGTGCTGGCTGCTCAAGCACATCCAGAATCCCCTGTGCGCAGTAAACGCGGTCGCGCCTGGTCTGCCTGATCTCCTTTACGATACCCAAGCTCACCAGCTTATCAATGGCCCGCTGGGCCGTAGTGAAGGCAATGCCCAGGTCAACCGAGAGCTTCTTGGCCGTGATATACGGGTTCGCAGCAAGGCAGTCCAGTGTCTGGGGCAGCACCCTGGAGACTGTCACCGCCACTTCGGCACGCCACTTGGCCATGAGGTCGTTGATGGTCTCCGCCCGGTTCAAAGCATCTTCGGCCTGGCGGGCAATGCCGTTGAAAAAATAGACAAGCCATGCCTCCCAGTTGCCCTGGCTGCTGACGCTGCGCAGCATTTCGTAGTAATGGTTCCTAGTCGCCTCGAAAAATGCGCTCAGGTAGAGCATGGGTGTAGGCAGCACGCCCCGCTCCACCAGGAACAACGTGATGAGGAGACGTCCCACCCTGCCGTTGCCGTCGAGAAAGGGATGGATCGCCTCGAACTGGTAGTGGGCCAGGGCTATCTGCACTAAAGGCGGCAGCGTCGCATCCTGGAGAAAGGCCTCAAGACCTGCCATGCATTCGGCCAGCATGTCGGGCGGTGGCGGCACATAGGTGGCGTCCATCAGTGTGCAGCCAGGCGCGCCGATCCAGTTCTGGGTCCTACGGAATTCGCCCGGTGTGGCATGCTCCCCCCGCACGTCGTGCATGAGCTTCTCGTGGATCTCTAAGATGAGCGGGGTGGAGAGCGGAAGAGTTTTCAGCCGCTCGATGCCGTAGTCCAGCGCTGCCACATAGTTGGCCACCTCCTTGAGGTCATCGGGGCTGCGGTCGACAAAAGCGCCTGCATCCGAGGCCAGAATCTCACCCAGGGTGGCCTGGGTGCCCTCGATGCGGCTCGACAGCACCGCCTCGCGGGTAAGGAACGGCCGCATGAGCAGGTGCGGGTTGGCAAGCCTCCCGCCTTCACCTGCCAGCCACCCGATGAGCCGGTCCGCCTCGGAAAGGGCGCGGAGCAGGGCAGGAGTCCAGGTGAGCACGGGGGGCAAGCGGTCGGGCATGAACGCAGTGATGCCGGGCTTGATCTTTACCGCACGCCCCGGGCTTTTTAATGGTTTTGCCATGGTTCCTCCTTATGTGCAGCAGTGAAAATAGCGCAGGATGCTATTAGCGATATCGTATGTATTCGAAAATAGCAAGGGTATGTCGGATGTGGTGGGGTATACGGTCATATTCTCTAATCTCATCATGGCCCTGCAGGCAGGACTGCCGCTTCTGGATTTCACCAGTATCCGAGGGAGAACAAGAGAAGAATATTTTCAGGCAGTCCGTATTGGTATGCGTAAGGATTATAACCCTATGAAGAAGATATTCTTTTCCGTAGTTTCAAAGACTTTGAAGTCCTCGCAGTAATATCTCCGGACGCGTTTTTTTTAGACTCACACTCTCCGGTACGAAGGGCGCCCCTGATCCCTTCAATGTCGGAAGACGACTCCACGGTTCGGATAAGGGCCTCTTTTCTGGAAAGGCTGTCTTTCAGGTAAGGATTTGTTGAAACCAATGCCCGTTTCTTCATAAAGTAAATATACCACAAATCCCTGGAAACATCATCAGGTAACACTATCAGGCGCCTCAACTCCCTTATAACCAAACTGCTGAGTATTCGGGGTTATAATCTAACAGTGTCTATTGCCCTGTCAGTTCCATCCATGCCTGGTGATACTTTTACATCCTCCCGCCAAGTTCGGCTACATTCTGGCTGAGGTGAAGGCCGTTATCGGGAATGAATGATCTTTCCCTATTGAAGTATTGTTGAATAAGAGAGTCTGGAAGGCATCCTTATTCAATTATTCTTGAATAACCCTGCGCATGGGACTATATTATTCAACATTATTCAACCCTTGAGATTCTCGCTTACCTGGCGCGATTTGCCTGGTATTCTTTTCTCCGACGGATACCCTCAGCCGCATCTCGGTGAGGGAGGATCTGTAACTTATTCAGGCACCATGAAAATCCTGCTTTACATGCAGGATTTTCATGGTATGATGCCTGCATGATCGAACGGTCTGCATTAAAATCCCGCATCGATTCAGCCCTTGCCAGGAGCCGCATCGTCTCGCTCCTTGGTCCCCGCCAGTGCGGGAAGACAACCATGGCACGTCTTTTCGTTCCCCCCGAATCTCTGAATTATTTCGACCTCGAAGATCGTTTAAGTCTTGCCCGCCTCGAAGAACCCATGACTGCACTGAAAGACCTCAAGGGCCTCGTGGTGATCGATGAGGTTCAGCTCCAGCCCGAGCTCTTCCCTGTCCTGCGGGTGCTCGCGGACAGGCGACCCCTGCCCGCACGGTTCCTTATCCTCGGGAGTGCCTCACGGCAGTGGCTCCGGCAGTCTTCCGAGTCACTTGCCGGGCGAATGGAAACCATCACCCTGACCGGGTTCTCCCTGTCCGAAGTCGGCCTGGAAAACCAGGCCGGGCACTGGCTAAGGGGCGGGCTGCCCCTTTCGTATCTTGCAGGGAGTGAAGAAGACAGCTTCTCCTGGAGGAGCGCCTTCATCCGTACCTTTCTGGAGCGTGACCTGCCCATGATGGGAATAGGTGCATCGCCGAACACCCTCATGCGGTTCTGGTCCATCCTCGGCCATTATCACGCCCAGGTCTGGAACTCTGCCGAACCGGCCCGGTCACTCGGCGTGAATGAATCCACCGCGCGGCGATATCTCGATCTCCTGGACGGGTTGTATATGGTCCGCCAGCTCATGCCCTGGCATGCAAACTTGAAAAAACGCCAGGTCAAGGCCCCCAAAGTATATTTCAGGGACGCAGGCATCCTGCACTGCCTGCTCGGCATACGATCGGAAAAGGAACTCTTCACCCACCCCAAGTGTGGTGCATCATGGGAAGGGTATGTGATCGAAGAGGCCATTAAGGCCCTGCAGCCGCAGGAGGTCTATTTCTGGGCCACGCATAACGGGGCTGAGCTCGACCTCCTGATGATCATTGGGAACAGGAAGATCGGGCTTGAATGCAAGCGTATGGATGCCCCCCGTCTCACCCCCTCTATGAAGACCGCGCTGAAGGACCTTGAACTTGACCGTCTCATCGTCGTCTACCCGGGGGAAAAGGCCTACCCCCTTTCCGAGGAGGTCGAGGCACTCCCCCTGAGTATGATAACTTCAGTGCCCGGGTTGGCGCGATAAACCTTCAGAGCCTGTGTTTACCCTTTAACCGGCAGCATTTTGTCGTGGTACAGGAGTACCTGGTGGAGATGTCTGCACGATGTCATACAATAAGCCTTTAAAAATTATGGGAGTGAATCAAGCGCTCATTCACACAAAAAAACCACGGCCTGTTCAGGGCCGTGGTCTATGGATGGATCGTTCGGGGTTTTACGCCTTTGGGGAGGCGCGTGCTTTTTTTACCGGTGGGCCGCCTTCTTTGCCAGGCGTGCCTCGTGCCCGGTGAACCGCAGGGTAATGGCCAGGAATGCCGCGATGCCGGTTGCGATGAAGAAGACTGTCATGGCTATACCCTCCGTGCCTTTCTTTCAATAACGACCTCTTCAATGAACCCCTTGAAGCCCAGTACGATGCCGGCCACCAGTCCAACCAGCGTAAAGTTGGGCGCCATGCCCAGGGCCTTGTCAAGCTCCATGCCGCCGTACATGCCGAGGAAAGTCATGGTCACGAGCACCAGGCAGTATGCGCTGATCCTGCTGAGCCGGTTTTTCACTTCGCGTGTTACGGTCTCTTTGTGCGTGCGTTTCATGGCCTTTCCTCCTTTGACGGGGTTCTAAATCAATCCTGGTTAGAAGAGGTTCATGATGATGTGACGGGCCGGGCCGGTGTTGATGCCCACCAGGGCGACCATCAGGACGAACACTGCCGCTGCTTCAACCGGGATGAGTCCCAATACCTTGTAGGTGAACCGGATCCCGATGCCTACCATGAACAGTGCGCCGATTACGATCCATAATGTCATCATTGTCTTGCCCTCCTGGGGTTTGTTTTTTCTTTCTGACCTCTATAAGGCAAGGGGCGTGCCAGGGCGGGCATGTTTATAACTTATTGAAATCAAAACTACTATCAATTTATGAAAAACCTGGTATTGTCATTCTGTCATTATTGCTTTGGGATAAGGGTCGTCGGGGTACAATTTGTCAAACCGGTATACCCTGCCATAGGGGCGGAATGACAGAATGGCAAGCCAGGAGAACCAGAGGGGTTTCCCTGCCAAGGCAAGACCGGAACAACACCTTAATATTCCTTTGAAATACAGGCCTGGAATTATCCTGTCACCAACAGGACAAAAAACCTCTGGCATTGGAATGCAATCCGGGGCATTATGAAGGCCTGTAGTCCATGTCATGCAATGAGGAGGCTGTGCAGCACCCATGGCGGCATCGGCACGCACCATCGTGCCCGGCTGTCCCCATCACATCACCCAGCGGGGAAACAGGCGACAGAAGGTGTTCTTTTGTGATGACGACTACCGGGCATACCGGGATCTGGTGGCCCACTGGACCAAATTCTACGGGGTTGAGGTGTGGTGTTACTGTCTCATGCCCAACCATGTGCACCTCCTGGCCGTGCCCTGCTCGAAGGATGCCTTTTCCCGTGCGTTCGGCCAGGCGCACCGAAGGTACACCCGCATGGTGAACACCAGGTTCAGCTGGCAGGGTCACCTGTGGCAGGGCAGGTTCTCGTCTGGCGTGGTGCACAACGAATCGCTCCTGGCAACCGCCCGCTATATCGAGATGAATCCGGTTCATGCACGTCTGGTGAAGAACCCGCAGGATTACGAATGGAGCAGCGCCGGCGCCCACATTGAAGGCAGGCCCGATTGCCTGGCCAGGGGCGGACCCTTCTCGGCGCTTGCGGATGAGTGGAAGGCGTTCCTGCTGCTTGCCGGGCAGCGGTGATCCCCTGTGGCCAGGGGTGACGGCCCTGCACGGAAACCGGTGAGGAACCTGTTGCCTTGGGGTAAGAAACATTGCATATAGAAGCATCGATAAGGCAACATGATCAGTCCGTAGGTTGATGGTGCGTTTTGAATCGATACCCGTACTTTGCACCACTTAAGAAGGAGGAGGTTTTCTATGGCAGGTTCTGTAAACAAGGTTATCCTGATCGGCAGGCTTGGCAAGGACCCGGAGATGAGGTTTACCCCGAGCGGCAAGGCTGTTACCAATTTCACCATGGCAACGAATGAATACTGGATGGACCAGAGCGGGGAAAAGCAGGAACGCACCGAGTGGCACCGCATCGTCACCTGGGGAAAGCTGGCTGAAAACTCCGCCAAGCTTCTGGCCAAGGGCAAGCATGTATACGTAGAGGGCAGGATCCAGACGCGGTCGTGGGACGACAAGGACGGGAACAAACGCTACACCACCGAGATCGTTGCCAATAACATGCAGATACTCGGGCCCATGGAAAGCGGCGGCAGGGGCTTGAGCGATGACAGTCAGGATCTAGGATCCGGCGATGGCGCACCGGGTTCCCCTGAGTTTGATGACGTGCCGTTCTAACATAGGTATGTTTTGATCTCTATCCCCCTCTCCCGCTGTGGGAGAGGGGGAAAAATTCCTGAGTGGGAAGGATTGTCTCTGGTCTTCAGGCCTTTCTCTTTGTCTACAGGCCGAGGCTGTTCCTGACCGCCTTTTTGATTCCCGGTGCAGCCGCCTTGATGATCGCCTCGTCCACGCAGTAGGTAAACCGCACATATCCGCTCCGGCCGAATCCCCTGCCCGGGACAGCAAGGACGCATTCGTTCACCAGGCAGTTGCACAAGGCCAGCTCGTCTTCAATGGGAGACTTCACAAAGAGGTAGAAGGCCCCTTCAGGCGGTGCATAAGTCAGGCCTGCATCGTCAAAGATCCCCTTCATCACATCACGGCGCTTCCGGTAGATCTCCACATCCACCCGCTCGTTCAGGCACCCGGCCAGGACTTTCTGCATAAGGGCCGGGGCATTGACGAAACCGAGGATGCGGGTGGCAAGGATCATGGCGCCGATGATCTCCTTCTTCTGGTATAAATCCGGGTTTACTGCGATATAGCCGATACGCTCCCCTGCCAGTGAAAGCTCCTTGGATGCAGAGGTGACAACAACGGAATTGGGGATGTGCTTGAGCACCGAGGGCACCTGGCGGTTGTCATACACAATGGCCCGATACGGTTCGTCAGAGATGACAACCACCTGGGGGTGTTGCTGAAGCAGCTTTCCCATTGCCGCGAGTATGCCCTCAGGATAGACCCTGCCCGTGGGGTTATTAGGGGTGTTTATGATGATGGCCTTGGTCCGTTCTGTTATCTTTTCTGCGATCTTTTCCACATCAGGCAGGAACTGCTCGTCACACTCGGCAACTACAAGCCTGCCGCCGTGGTTATCAACATAGAAACCGTACTCCACAAAGTAAGGTGCTAACGCAATCACCTCGTCTCCGGGGTCCAAAATGGCCTTCAAGGCCACATTCAGCCCTCCGCCTGCGCCGCATGACATGACGATGTCATCGGCCGTCAGGGGCACTTCATATATCCCGGTTAGATGGGCGGCTATACTTAAGCGTACATCCTCATAACCAGCATTGGCCATGTAGCCGTGGAACATGGTGCCGGTCAGTGCCGCCATTCGTTCAAGGACCCTGGCGGGCGGCGGCACATCGGGGTTGCCCAGGCTGAAGTCAAAGACATTGTCCGGCCCATGGATGGACTTGAGACGTGCGCCTTCCTCAAACATCTTCCGGATCCACGAGGCCTTTTCCATGAACTGGGTCATCTTTGCTGAAGCCGGCATAGCTACCTCCTGTAAGGCAAATAAGGACAGATGATAACAAGCATCAGCTTGAAAGTACAGGTGAAAAAGCAGTTTAAAAAGAGCTTGGCAACGTTTGCCCGCAATGGGGCGATACATGTTTTTGTGCCTTGTAGGCCATGGGAAGTGATGCTATCGTGAGCCTGCATGATTTAGGACCGGATCAGCCCAAGCACTAGATCTTCAGAGCGTGAAAGGATATTTTATTATGACGGAAAGGATAAAATCACCGCTGATCATCAACATACTGCTGGCTGTGATGATCTTTGCCCTGTACTTCACTATATTCGAAAACAGCCCGACCAACTGGGATGACCCTGCCCTTTTCAGGAATACCTTACTCCACAGCGCTACCATGGATAATATAAAGACATTACTTTCGTACCAGAGCGGGACCACGTACCAGCCTGTGAGGGACTTGAGCTATATGGTCGACTTCAGCCTGTGGGGTCGTGAAAAGGTGGTTTTCGGCATGCACCTCCAGAGCCTGATCCTCTATATCCTCATGGTGATCGGATGTTATGCCTTCATGAGGGAGCTGCTGAAGGCCTTTCACGATGATACGGAAGAGCGTTACATCTGGGCTGTTCTCACCACGGTTATCTTTGCCGTCCATCCTGTACATGTGGAGAGCGTGACATGGCTTTACGCACGAAAGGAGCCCCTGCTGGGCATATTCACCTTTCTGTCCCTGTGGGCCTTCATCAAGGCCAGGAGCGCATCCTGGAAATATTATCTCCTGAGCGCTACCTCTCTTCTGCTCGCCATCCTTTCCAAGCCCACGGCCCTTGTCATTCCGGGCATCATGTTCATGCTCGATATCGCCCTGCAGGCAAGATTAAAGGAACCTTCATTCTGGAAGAGGCGCCTGGCCCTGTATATCCCCATCCTTGTTGTGGTGTCGCCCATGATAGTGCGGCTTGTTACCATGATGCACACCACCGGGGGCATCAAGCCCTACCACGGCGGAAGTTTTGCCACGAACCTGCTGGCCGTATCCCAGATCTTTATCAGCTACATCAAGCTCATAGGCTTCACGGTTAATTATTCGGCAGACTATCCCATACCTCTGTACTCTGACCCACACACCTGGCAGCCCTGGTTCTTTGTCTGTCTCAATGTGCTGCTCATTGGCAGTGCGGTATTGGCCTTTATCAAAAAAAGATACATCTACAGCTTCTTTGTTGCCTGGTATTATATCTTTATCATTCCGGTATCCCACATCTTTCCCATCTCCCAGACCATGACCGACCGTTATGCACTCCTGCCATCTCTGAGCTGGTGCGTGCTGCTCGGTTATCTGGCCACGAAACTCTGGCATGTAAGGCTCAAGCAAGGTTCCCTTTCTTCCAGGTTCCCTATGGCGCTTGCCATTGGCCTGTTCTGCTTTGTGACCCTCTTTTATTCCTTCATGACCTTCCGCCAGAATGGCATCTGGAGGAACAGCCAGACCTTGTGGGAAGATACCCTGGCAAAGTATCCCACTTCAAGCCCGGCAAATGTCAACCTTGCAGCCATCTACATACACCAGGGACGCTACGAGGAGGTCCAGCAGCTCTGTCTTACCGCCATAAAGGCCCTGCCGTATGATTACCTTGCCATCAGCAACCTTGCGCTGGCCCAGATGATGATGAAGCAGTATGACAATGCCATCAATAATTACAAGCAGGCCCTTAAGCTCAAGCCCGATCTTACGGAAGCCCGAATGGGGCTTGCATATGCATATTCTGAGAAGAAAGATCATGCAAACGCGTATGAGATGTATACCAGGCTTTTTCAGGATAATGTAAAGGGTTCGCCGGCTTTTATAACAAAGGCCTACTATCAGTTGGGGTACGCTGCATGGAAACTCGGCAGGAAGGACGAGGCCTATCGCAGCCTGGCCATGGCCGAACCGGGGATGCGAAAGGACAAGTTCCTCCTGGCTGACCTGGCAGGGCTCTACACGAGCATGATGGATATGAACAAGGCTTATGAGCTGTACTCAGCGCTGTATCCCATGCTTGAACAGGGTGATGCAAAGGATAAGCTCTCCATGCTGCTGAGGGCTCTTGAAAAGAGGATAAAAAAGCCTCAGGGGTAAGTTATTAAAACTTTCTTTTCGGCGAAACCATTACCAGCGCATAGGTGCTCTCAGCCCGGTAAGAATCCACCAGCACGGAGTGCATACGCCCTTTAAGGCCCTCGAGCAGACCTGCTAGGTCAGATGTGCTTGCAGCGAGGAAAGCGGTGTCATTCAGTGGCACGACGTCCCTGGTCACGATCATGGGGTCAGCATGTGCAGCACTCATATATCCGCGCATGACAAGGTCATCTTCATACACGATCAGTGGTGTATTTTTCGATATGTCGCCCATGTAGGACATCTTCTGGTCCCACTGGTCTTCCGGGCTCACAAAGGCCATATACCAGACTATGGAGACAACGGCGAACAGGGTGACCATGAACTGGGCGGTCATCTTGCGCTTAACGGTCAAGATCATAAAGAGTATGGCAGCTGTGACGAACCCTGCGCAGCCAATGAGCTGCTTTGTGTTTATGGCGAACCCTAAATACACGGGAAGCAGCAGAAGAACGAGTGCACAGAGAAAAACGCTTAAACCGGCCAGCATCATCATCCAATAGGCCAGACGACCTTTTTGCACACCCGTGAATACTGCTTGCGAGAGCCAGCGCCCTATTAAAGGTGAAGCAAATAGTGCAAGGATGGTGGCATACTGGTTCAGTCCGGAAGATGAGCTCCAGAGCATGAGGACGATCAGCACAATAGCAATTCTGACAGGCAGCAGGGTCCGCCAGGCATCCTGGTCTGAGGGTCCGCCGCCATAAACCCAGGCCGGTATAACCAGGAATATCCAGGGGGATGAATAGGTGATAACTGAGTACATCCCTTTAAACAGGCCGATATGCCCACCCGGTGTAAAGGCCCCGCTTGAAAAGCCCTCCCCCAGTATGATCCTGTATGATGTGTAATACGCTGCCATGGCACATGCTATGATAACCAGGCCGGGGATAAGGTGTATGGAAAGGAGCTGTGATGGGGAAAGGTCGAGCAGGGTGAGAAGGAGCGCTCCAAGGAGAAAGAACACGAGCATGAAGTAGCCCCCGGTGAGCGCGGCCAGACCGGCGAGCAGGTATGACAGGATATACAGTCCGGAATTTAGCCCCTTCAGGTAGACAAGGGAAAAGAGGCCAAAGGCCCATACAACAAGGGTTACAGGCAGCGCCATGAGGTTCAGTGTACCGAACAGGGCTAAAAAACCAAGGCTTGTCATGGCCACAAGGCATGAGGCAAAGGCGCATGAAAGGCCGAAGATGGCAAGGCTGTAAAGGAAGACGCCGGATATAATGATACAGCCCAGCAGGCAGGACACCAGTCTCGGTGTGGATACGTCAATGACGGGAAGTAACGACATGGCCGTCAAGGTCAGGGGATTCTGGCCCGGCAGGGATTCGGCGTTGAGCACAGGCACATGGCGCTGCTGATCCTGCATCTCGTTTATGATCTGGAAGAGCCACACCTCTGAGTCTCTTGGCGGTGTGAAAAGGCTCAGCGGCAGGAGCAGGGCAAGGCATGCCGCAAGAATGACGAAAAGAGATGCGGCGGATTTCAGTGATTTCACAGGGTTTGGCCTCCCACTTGCTAAAAGGGATTACATGATGCACCTCGAAAGTGTCAAGACTGGAGATGACTTATTTGTAAGGGTTGACATCTTAGGGCGCTGACCGTAGAATCGGCCCCCAGAAAGGGCATAAAGGGTTTATATATGGCATCTATTGAGGAATTGTTGAAAGATAAGGGCATTATCCGGCCCAAGGCATTGCGCCGCAGTGATAACCGGGCTCTCGACGAGATCAGGCAGGCAAAGATAACCAGGGGCTATTGCAAACATGCAATGGGTTCGTGTCTCATCGAGATCGGTGACACCAAGGTGATATGCGCTGCCAGTGTAGAGAACAAGGTCCCTCCGCACCTGAAAAATTCCGGGTCTGGCTGGGTTACGGCCGAATACGGGATGCTTCCGGCATCCACGAATGTAAGGACCATACGGGAGTCCTCAAGGGGGAGGACCAAAGGAAGGACCCATGAGATCCAGCGGCTCATCGGGCGCTCGCTCAGGGCCGCGACATCGCTTACCGACCTCGGTGAACGGACGATCTGGATCGACTGCGATGTGCTCCAGGCAGACGGAGGTACCCGCACCGCAGCCATCACCGGCTCATATGTTGCGCTCCATGAAGCCATCAAGTCCATGCTCTCCCATCAGCTCATAGTAAAGAACCCGCTGCTGGAACAGGTTGCCGCGATATCGGTGGGCATTATCGACGATCAGCTGTTTCTCGATCTGTGCTACGAGGAAGACTCGAGCGCGGCTGTAGACATGAACGTGGTCATGACCAAGACCGGCAAGATCATAGAGGTGCAGGGAACAGCCGAAAAGGCCCCTTTCACGATGGAGCAGATGATGATGCTCATGCATCTCGCCAAGAAGGGGATCGATGAGCTTATACTGAAGCAGGCCCAAGTCCTCGGTATTCCATGAAGGTCCTGGCGGCCACCTCCAACAGGGGAAAGATCAGCGAAATCTCCCAGATCCTTTCCGGCACGGGCATAAGCATTCTTACCCCGCAGGAGACTGGCCTGAGTCTTGATGTTGAGGAAAACGGCGACACCTTTGAGGCCAATGCACTCATAAAGGCTCGTGCCTGGCGCATAGCAAGCGGATATCCGACCCTGGCAGACGATTCGGGCCTGTGCGTGGATGCCCTTGCCGGCAGGCCCGGTGTCCATACAGCCAGGTTCGCAGGTGATAACGCCACCGATCAGGAAAATTACGAACTGCTGCTCAAGCTCATGGAAGGGGTCACGGACAGGAAGGCCCATTTCATGTGTGTTGTTGCCCTTGCCATCTCCGATGACAAGGTGATTACCGCAACGGGACGGTGCGACGGTGTCATTTTACATGGGCCCATGGGTGAGGACGGGTTCGGCTATGACCCGGTATTTTTTGATCTTCAGACCGGAAAGAGCTTTGCCCAGCTTACGGACAACGAAAAAAATGCGCGCAGCCACAGGGGCCGGGCCCTCATATCCTTGAAGCAGAAGCTTGAAGAGCAGGGGCTCATAGGGCATAGGTGAGGCGCTGTTTCGGGGCTTATCTTTATTCCATTCTGCATTAAAGTGAGCCTTCGTATCTTCTTAGAACATTTTGTCTGTTGATAAAAAAACCTGACCTGTTAAAAACATGCGTCTCGCCCTGCCGGCATAATTTCTCCGGAGCGAGACGCATGTTTTTAACAGGCTATGTTTTTATCCGGATTTTGCGTTTATGATGGGTGAAAACCTTTTACCGTTCAAAACATCAATCTCGCAGCCTTTGTGGAGTGCTGATTTTATCGGTTCTTCTAGGCTGCGGAATTGATGTTTTGAACGGTCCGATTAAAAAACAATTCCATGGTTTTCTGAAGTGGTTGGCTTAAAGAAAATTAGGGGGTATACACGGGTCTCCTCGTGCACATGTCTCCATGTTGTAGTAAGATGAGTATTCTTCTGCGGAAAGGAGGCCTTTTGCAATGCCCTACGAGCTCATCGACCATACTGCGGATATGGGTTTGCGGGTGAGTGCACCCAGCACGGAAGGCCTGTTCGAAGAGGCTGCCTATGCCCTTGCCGACATCATGGGCGGACGCAGCGATGAAGGCAGGGAAGAGGTTATGGTGGAGTCGCAGGGTATCGACCTGGTGGACCTGTTCGTGAGGTGGCTCCAGGAGATACTCTATCTCATTGAGGTGAAGGGTTTCAGGCTCAGGGCTGCAACCATTCAGAGTTTGACCGGGACTCTGGCTAGGGGTGTCATTCAAGGGGCATATACCGATAGTCCGCTCACAACCGAGATCAAGGCCGTCACCTATCATAACCTCGATATCACCCATAGTGACAATGACTTCACCGTAACCATAATTCTCGATAGGTAAAGGGGGACAAGTATATGACCACCCTGAAAACAAGACGCATCGATCCCTTTCGTATCGAGATAGAAAGATCAGGGGCCATGCGGACAACCGGCCTTGTTTATGCGAACCACGCCATCGAGCGAACACTCGAACACGATGAGGTGCTGCAGCAGGTGGCAAATGTAGCCATGCTGCCCGGCATCATCGGGCCTTCGCTGGCCATGCCGGACATTCATGTGGGCTATGGGTTCCCCATAGGCGGCGTAGCCGCATTCTCAAAAGATGATGGCATCATCTCGCCCGGCGGTGTTGGCTATGACATAAACTGCGGTGTGTGCTGCATGCTCACCGGCCTGAGGATCGATCAGGTGAGACCCAGGCAGGAAAAGCTGCTGGCCTCACTGTTCAGCAAAGTACCCTCGGGTGTGGGGTCGAGCAACAAGGGCATGGCCGTGGGCAGCAAGGAGTTCAGGCAGGTGCTCGAAAAGGGTGCGCTCTGGGCAGCCAAGAAGGGCTACGTCCCCCAAGAAGACCTTGATGCCCACGAGGATGGAGGCTGCATGGAGGGGGCAAACCCTGATGCCGTATCAGGAAGGGCCATGGAACGTGGCCAGCCCCAGATGGGCACCCTGGGCTCGGGCAATCATTTCCTGGAGCTTGATGTGGTCGATCTCATCATCGACAGCGAAAAGGCAAAACACTTCGGGCTTTTTGAAGGCCAGGTGGTTGTCCAGGTGCACACGGGCTCGCGCGGCCTTGGTCACCAGGTCTGTGACGATTATGTGCATGATATGGTTGCAGCATCCTCGCGCCATGGAATCAGCCTGCCGGACAGACAGCTTGCCTGCGCCCCGGTCATGAGCAAGGAAGGCAGGGCCTATTTCGGGGCAATGGCCTGTGCCGCCAACTTTGCCTTTGCCAACCGGGCGATCATCACCTTTCTCATCCGGGGAACCTTTGAGCAGGTCTTTGGGGGCTCCTTTGAAAGGCTGGGCATGCATCTGCTGTATGACTGCTGCCACAACATCGCCAAGATGGAGCGTGTCATGTGGAAGGGATCGGCCACAGAGGTATGCATCCACCGCAAAGGCGCTACCCGGTCGTTGCCGCCTGGCGACAAGAGGCTGCCGCAGCGCTTCAGGAAGACAGGCCAGCCGGTGCTTGTGCCCGGCGATATGGGCAGGATGTCATTTATCCTTGCAGGGGCGATAGGGTCGTCCGAGACATTTTTCAGCGCCTGCCACGGGGCGGGAAGACTCCTGTCCCGGCATGAGGCGAAAAAGCGTTCAAAGGGGAGACAGATCCTTGAAGAACTGCTCAGGAAGGACATCCATGCCATGGCTGCCTCCCGGGCAACACTGGCTGAAGAAATCCCGGAGGCCTACAAGGATGTATCGGACGTTGTAGACACCATTACCGGGGCCGGCATTGCCACGGCAGTGGCCAGGCTCAAACCCTTTGCCCTGGTCAAGGGGTAGATCAGGCTTAGGCTGGTTTCGCCGGTTCTGTTGCTGTTGCTGTTGCTGCTGCAGCGGCCTCTTCTTCGGTTACAGGAGCGGCCTCTGCGGCGCGGGTGGTTACAAGTGACGCAATAACCTTTTTCTCGCTCACGCCATGTCCAAGGGCCACGCCCTCGGGAAGCTTCAGGTCAGAGGCATGGATGACATTGTGCTTGTCAATGATACCTGAGATATCCACCACGATCTCCGATGGGATATCCGCAGGGGAACACTTGAGGTGGATGGAAGTTTCTTCGTGGGTAATCTTGCCCTTGCCCTCTTTTTCGCCGGGAGAGACGCCTACGAAAACCAGCGGTACATTCACCGTGACCTGCCTGTTGGCCTCGACCTTCAGAAATTCCACATGGAGGGCCTCACCCCTGAGCTTATTCCTATGGACCGCATGGATGAGCACCTGGATGGTCTTGCCGCCAAGCTGAAGATTTACCAGCGATGTCCCATGGGCCTTTTTGTAGAGCTGCTCGAACGGCCGTTCACCAACCTGGACATGAATGGGCTCGAAATCCTTCCCGTGAATGATGCCGGGTATGACGCCTTCTCTGCGAAGCTTGCTTACCTTCTTCTTTCTCAATACACGCTCGCTGATTTCAAGGTTAAGCTCTTGTTTTGCCGTCATACAATCTCCTCCGCTATTTAAAATAGAGACTCTCTATACTGGGAAGCCTAGGATTAAGTCAATGGGGAAGTCCATAGCACAGAAAATGTGCAGGGGTAAACCGTTTGAGAAAACCTTCTTAATACCCCTGCAACGCTGATTGTCCCCTTGACATCAATTCTCCTTTGGGCATAATGGTTCCTCCATGATACTGGTAGTTTCACTACCGGTATTTTTCATTTTTTAAGAAGGACCTGCTATGAAACGTAGTCCCATAACGAAAGAAGGCTATGCAGCGCTCAGGGAAGAGCTTGCGCGGTTGAAAAAACACGAGCGGCCGAAGATCATCGCTGCCATCGAAGAGGCCAGGGGGCATGGGGATCTATCGGAGAATGCAGAATATAAATATGCCAAGGAGCGGCAGGCCTTAATCGAGGTCCGGATGCAGGATCTGGAAAACAAGCTGGGCAATGCAGAGATAATCGACACCACCAAGCTGCCTGCAGACCGTATTGTTTTCGGGTCCAAGTTCATGCTGAGCAATATTGATACGGACGAAGAGTTCTGTTACCAGATCGTGGGTGTGGACGAGTCCGACCTCAACAAGGGTAAGATATCCGTGGAGTCACCCATGGCCAAGGCCCTTATCGGTAAGAGGATTTCAGACGAGATCATTGTAGACACCCCGAACGGCAAGCGGGAATTCGAGATACTCGATATCATCAGTGTTTAAAAAGCAGGCAGAACATCTTCGGCTTCATTCACCCCCTTGCCGAAATAATAAAAAGCATGGTTATCTATTTGAGTATGGTCACCGATCTATATTAAGATGCGCAACATGAAGAAACAGCTCATTACGACCCTCTTGTGTTCTTTCTTTCTCATAGGTGCAATCAGCCAGTCAGCGACTACCTATACGGTCCAAAGCGGGGATACCCTCTCCAGGATCGCTGCCAGGTACATGCCGTATACCGCTGCCTATACGAAGAAGGAGCTTATAAACAACATCAAGGAGATCAACAAGATCGACGGCTCCCTCTCGCTGGGACAAACACTGAGCATACCCGTTGTCTGGGACCAGCCGCTTAAACCAAAGACCATAGCGAAACCCAAGATCTTCGCAGCCAAGGGCCTCTATATGAATACGTCCTCGGCAGGAACACGGATCATCCTTGATTCTGCTGCCAAGCTCAAGAAGTTTGGCGGGAACACACTTGTTTTCGACGCCAAGGATGATTTGGGCGCCATCACCTTTCCCAGTTCCTTACGGGCGAAGTATTGCCCCGCAGAGAAGTATACACCCAACATCGAAGAGCTGCCCAAGATGATAGAATACCTGCATCGCGCCGGAGTACATGTGGTGGCGCGGGTGGTGATGTTCAGAGATCCGATCATGTCGCGGGTTCAGCCCGGCTGGTGTATGAACAAGGAAAAGCAATGGCTTGACCCTGCAAACCCGGAGGTGCAGGAATATCTCCTGAGCGTGGTAAAGGAACTCTCAGGCAGCGGCGTGGATGAGATCCAGCTGGATTATTTCCGCTATTTTGCAGATGGAAAGACCACGACGGGCAGGGAAGGTGTCCAGCGGACGGATGTAATAGCAGGTTTCCTGAAGAAAGTGCACGACGTTACTGAGCCGAAGGGCATTCTTTTATCCCTGGACATGTTCGGGATCGTGATCTGGCAGAAGGATGAGGATGTGCTTGTGGTAGGCCAGGATGTGACAAAGATGAAGCCATATGTGGACATCATCTCGCCCATGCTCTACCCCTCGCATTTCAGCTCCGGTTTCGCAGGGGTGAAGAACCCTGCCGATGATCCCTACCGCTTTATATTCAGCGGGGTAAAAAGGATGAAGGAACTCGTAGGCGATGAGGTGGTAATCCGCCCATGGCTCCAGTCATTTCCGCTGCGTGTGACAAAGGGGTTCGGCCCGAAATACATCCAGGCCCAGATCATTGCATCCAATGATGCCGGGGGTACGGGATGGCTGCTGTGGAGCCCGGGCAATCACTACACCGACTCCTATGTGGCCATGCAGAATATCCCGAAGCCCAAGCCCGGGGCTCATAATGCAGGCGCTGGAATAAAGAGAAAGGAAATCAGAGAGCCGGCTCCTGCAAAGAATTCCCTGCCATCAGGCCAGCCGGTCGGGGTGATCCAGCAGCCTGCAACAGGGCCTAGGCCAGGTGCCAAGAGCTGACCTGAGGGATATCAACAAAGATTTCGCGCTTAAGAAGTGTAAAAACTTTTCCCGTTGAAGAATCAGGCTTCAAGGTTCGTCGATCAGCAGCTCTTCTTTTTCTGCTTCACCGATACCCAACACGGTGA
The DNA here is from genome assembly GCA_963785235.1 of uncultured delta proteobacterium. GTDB lineage: Bacteria > Desulfobacterota > Desulfomonilia > UBA1062 > UBA1062 > MWEI01. Next base: position 88,905 of record CAWAUM010000011.1, read on the forward strand.
TGGACTCAGCCTCCGGCAGCTGTTCCACATCGCGGAGTTTCCTCGCCATTGCCTTAGTCCGGATCTCGGTGAGTTCAATGGTTTGAGACGCCGTGTTCAACTGTTTCTTGACCTTTGAAAGGACATCTCCGAATTTAGAGAATTCGGTCTTTACCGCTGCAAGTATAGACCATACCTCGTGTGAGCGTTTTGCCAGGGCCAGGGTCTGGAAACCCATGCGCAGGCTGCTGAGGATCGCAGCCAAAGTAGTGGGGCCTGCAATGACAACACGGTATTTGCTCTGCATCTCTTCAACCTGGCCGGGCTGGCGGAGGACCTCGGCATAAAGGCCTTCAGTGGGGAGGAACATAATGGCGAAATCCGTGGTCCTGGGCGGATCAATATACTTGCTGCTTATATCCCTGGCAGAAGCCTGGACGGCCCTCAGCAAATTGGCTGTTGCCTTTTGGACGGCCTCGGTATCGGCAATATCCGCAGCTTCCACAAGGCGTATATAGTCCTCCTGGGGAAACTTTGAGTCTATGGGCAGCCAGACATGGGATTCGGCGCTGTCGTCTGTTCCGGGCAGGCGGATGGCATATTCGATAATTTCACGGGAGTATTCTTTTACCTGCACATTTTTTGCGTATTGTTCAGGGGTGAGTATCTGCTCAAGCAGCGCGCCGAGTTGAACCTCGGCCCAGGTGCCCCGCACCTTGACATTGGTAAGGACCCGCTTCAGGTCTCCGACCCCGGTTGCAAGGTTCTGCATTTCTCCAAGGCCGCGCTGGACCGCTTCAAGGCGGTCGCTCACCAGCTTGAACGACTCACCCAATCGCTTTTCAAGTGTGTTGTGCAGCTTCTCGTCAACGGTCTGCCGCATTTGATCAAGCCTTTTTTCATTGCTTTCCTGTATACTTTTAAGCTGGTTCTCAATGATGCCGCGGACACTCTCCATACGTGCTTCATTCGACTCTGTTAATTCCTTGATCCGTTTGGCAACCAGTTCCTGATTTTCATTTTGCGATCTTCCCATTTCACAAATAGTATTCACCAACGTTTCCGAATAGGTCTTCTGAACCATGGACATCTCTTCACGCAGCTCTCGTGAAGCCTTAGCCGTGTCTTCTCTTACAATACGAAATTCATCACGCAGCGCCTGATCAAGCTGACCTGTCTGGGTTGCCGATTTTCTTGTAATGAAGATCAGGACAACAAATCCCACTGATAAAACAATCAGTATAAAGAGAAGAACCGTTTCCATGAAAAAGCTCCTTTATTGAGTCTTGTAAACTCATGCTGGAACATGTGCCCGGGTTTTACTCATGCAATCTCACTCATGAACACGATCATTTTATTTTGGCCCGTCTTCCGGGATAGGTAATCTATTGGAGCACATTAGCGGACTAGTATTCAAGGTTGAAATTGAAGGGATGTATTCACAAGATGCAAGGCCTTTGTTGAAGCCTGGGTTATCCCGACTGATGATTCAAGTCTCCTCGCACAGCGATCTGATCCCGTCCAGCACCACCCGGGTTGCCGTGCAGTCGTCCTCATTGTACTCCAATATGCGCTGCCTGATAGCGGGATCGCCTGTCTCAATCCACCGGTGGTACCATTCAATGGAATCCGCCCCGGAAGGGCTCTGGTCCCTCCACCCAAAGCCCAGAAAGGTCGCCAGGGTCTTTATGGAATGATCCATGGTGGGCCAATGCGTGCAGGGGACAACAACCCCGTAATACAGATCAACTGCAATACTCGGATCAAACATCTCCTTTATCTGCTGTTCGCTTGCTATGTCCGGGTATCTTTTTTGAAGCCTTCTCCACCATGTATGTTCGTACCTTGAATAGAAGAACAGGGTGCAGGGGAATGACGAGCGCACATATTCCCAGGCTGATGCAAAGGCCCGCCTCTCTCCATCCTGGTCAGGGGTTTCTGCAAGGAATGCCATATACCGCTCGGTGGATCTGTCCCGCCCGGTCCGCTCTACAAATCCGTGGAGGTAGCAGATGTCACGCATGGGGTCTGTCTCGATATCAAAGAACAGCTCCTTGTCGCGCTCCGGAAGATGAGGTCGTTTCTTTATGACGGGGCGTGCCTGTACATCGGCTATAAGGCATGCCCTTGTATGGAATTTTTTCAATGTGCTCGCGTTGATACCTTCGAATACCGTCTTTTTGCCGCTCATGAGCGTGGCAGGGTCTGTGAGGGCAAACTGCCTGACGCTTTTAATCCGTGGATACATTGCATCGCGCCTTTTTCTCCCCAGCTCCGGGATGAGGGTGAGGTCATCGAGTGTGCGCAACTGCTGCTTGCACAATGAGTTCCAATGGCAGAGCTTGCAGGTGCCGCTGCTGTATGCCGGCAATGTCGTTTCCTTCAGGCTCACTATGCGCCGGGCCTGCTCCAGAGAGTCCCGGTACAGCTTCCAGAGGGTATCCCCTGTTCCAGGGCCTGTTTGAATATCCAGGTCATAGTATATCTTCCGGCCATGGATATCCCATATGAACGGATGCCTGCCGGCAGAGACCCCCATCCTTTCCAGTATGTCGGTATACAGGCTGAGCTGGAGGGCGTAGTGCTTTTTCGGCCTCCGGCCAGGCTGATCCCCGGAGCCATCCTTTAATCCTGAGCCGCTCTTGATATCGCCCGCCGCATAGCCCGTTTCCATTCGCAGCAGAAGGTCCGGCTCTCCAAGGAGATCGCAAAAGCGTATACGGCCCCCATAGATCAGGCCGTCCCCCCTTGTCATGGCCTGACAGGTAAGTTGCTCGCGAACATCATCTTCCAAGACGCTGAAATCGGAAAAGGGAATCCGGAGACCGTCTATCACCTCTTTCTCATAGGCAGTGCCTTTTTCCCACAGCAGCTGAACGAACCTGCTTTCCGGGTCTCTCTTTGCCTGGTCCTCATGGACATCGAGGAACAACCGGTGCGGGCATTGGGCCAGATTGTAGAGCATCGATGCAGTGATCGGACGACTCATCAGTTAATCTCCAAAAATGATAACAGGTTATTAACACAAAATAATTAAAAAATGACAAGGGATTGTAATGAAAAGAAACTCAGCGAAACGTTACTATCAGAAAACACAAACTTCATTTTGTATTGTTTTGGCCTGTTTTATGAGAGTTTTCATCTATACAGGGTGGCTGCATTTGTGTAAAACACTAGATAAGTGGGAGTTATGCAGTTCCAAACATACCTGAATGGAGGGATGGTTCTGATGAAGACATTTAAAGAACTTCGGAAATCAAAGGGATTGACCATGGGCAGCCTGGCTGAACTCAGTGGTGTATCGGCAAAAACCGTATCCGTGTACGAGCAGGAACCGCCTGCACGGCCAAGCAGAAAGGTCGTGGGCAAGCTCTCTGAAGCTCTCAAGATCAAGCCGGAAGAACTTATGGCATGCATATATCCCGCAAAGAAGGGCACAGGCGTACGGGGCAGCGTGACCACAGAAGACAACATCATGCTGGAAGAAGTGCATGTGAACAGGCTCGTCAGGCTCATTGACAAAGAGCTCGAAGAACTCCGCTACATACTTCTGGAAAGTGTTGAACTCGCTGATGATTATCCCTCCATCGGCAAATGCATGGACATGGTCGCCTTTGACATTGAGCTGCTCTCTGAGATAAAGGGTCGGTTCCTGGAGTAATTGAGGAAGTGAGACGAGATATTCTTTCAGGCAGGACAACTATCGCAAGATCACATAAAGAGCATAGATGATCATCCTTGATAATGTCACAAAGATCTATCACGATACCGTCTATGCTGTCCGGGACATATCCCTGAACATTGAAAAAGGCGACCTGTGCTTCATTGTCGGGCCATCCGGTGCAGGCAAGACAACGCTGTTGAAGCTCATGTTCGGCATGGAGGCCCCATCACGGGGCACTGTGGGTGTCTTCGGCCGGAATCTTGCGGGACTCAGCGCTTCGAGTATTCAGGCCATCAGGCGCCATACAGGGTTTGTATTTCAGGACTTCAGGCTCATCGAAGACTGGACTGTCTTTAACAACGCCGCCATCATCCTGGAGATCCTGGGCAAGCCGGCTGTATATGTCAGGGGCAGGGTGTGGAGAATGCTCAAATGGGTCGGGCTCCAGCACAAGGTATATGAGCGGGCCAGGGACCTTTCAGGCGGCGAGAGGCAACGCCTCGCCCTTGTACGTGCAATGATCCATGATCCTGACATTATCCTGGCGGATGAACCTGTGGGAAACCTTGATGAATCCATGGCCAGGTATATGATGAATGTGTTCCTGAAGCTCAATAAAAAGGGCACAACCATCATTATAGCCAGCCATCGAAGCGACCCGCTCATGGATTATGCAAAGATCATCCACATGGAACGAGGCGGCATCACGGGTGAGGGCACGTAAATGATCCGGTTTTATTACATCCTCAAACTCATCATGCGGGGTCTGCACCTGCGGCCATGGGGCGGCCTTCTTACGCTTGTATCCTGCTGGTTCGCCCTGTGCCAGCTCTCGGTTGTGTTTTATACGGTGAATGTGGCCGACAGGATAAGCACCATGCCCGCCACCTCGGGTTCCATAATTGCTTACCTGGAAGACTCCACCCCACAGCCACGTATCGCGCAGATGGAGGAGGAGCTTCGTAAAATGGGTGCGGTCTCAAAGGTGCAATACATTCCCAGGCAGTCCGGCCTGGACAAGATGACACAGTGGCTCGGGCCTGATAACCCTTTGGTGGAAGGCGTGGATCCACGGATATTGCCTGATGCCTTCGAGATTACCCTCAAGCGCGAGTATGCAGACAAGGTTGCCATGATTGCACAGACAGTGGGCAAATTAGCAGGTGTGGATGATGTCCGCTACCGCAAGGGCCTCATCGGTTCAATTGCCGGATCCTTCTCCCGAATTGTATTCGGTGCATCCGTGCTGGGCGCAATTGTGGTGATCTGCCTGGCCCTGGTGATCTTTCTTTCCATCCGGGTGGGAATTATCTCCAGGAAGCAGGAGATAGAGGTCATGGGCATGCTCGGCGCCAACTATATCTTCATCTATGCACCCTACCTGATCGAGGCCGGGATGTACGGGTTTCTCGGGTCCATTGCAGCCCTTGCAACAACTGGAGCAGGGATTGCCTATCTGCAGGTCCAGTTCACTTCACTGCAGGCTTTTTTACGGCCCATGGACACCTACCAGGCGGCCACGGTGGTATTTTTTGCCTGTTTCTGCAGCATCTTAGGAGCGCTATTAGCCATCAAGAGGAGTATTGATGCCTAGGAAGCTCCTCATGGCGCTTCTTATCCTGGTGCTCTTGTACACCCCGGCGTCTGCAAAAAACGAATCGAGCCGCTTGAAGGAGCTTGGCAAAAAGGTCCAGGCCATTGATCTCAAACGCCGTTCAGAGGAGCAAAGGGTTCAGGATATTGACAGGAATATCTCTGCCATGCAGGGCGAGATAGCCGCTGTCAGGAATGAGGCCGTTGTCATTAACGAGAAGATCAGGGAGCTCAGGGCACAGATTGTGTATTACCAGCGGGCCCTGGGCGAGTCCCAGGGGATGTTGAGACGGAAGTGGGTTGCACTGTACAAGGGTGCATATCTCGATATGGCGGACATTGTATACACCCACGGCGAGTATTCGGGATACATAGATGCCATCATCTCCAAGAATAAGGATGAGCTCATGGGTTACCGCAAGACACGTGAGCAGCTGTTTAATGCCAAAGCACGGCTCGATAATGTCTCCAGGGAACAGAAGGATAACCTGAACATGCTCCAGGGAAAGGTCGGTTCGCTTAATGGCCAGCGGGAGAAAAAGTCTGTTCTGCTGGCCTCGCTGCGCAAAGAAAAACAATCCTATCAGGAAGAGATTCAGCGTCTCCTGAAAGAATTACAGGCCCGAAAGACGTATGCTCCCAACAGGGGCATGGCCAAAAAGATGGGAGATCTGCCCTGGCCTGTGGCAGGAAGGATTGTGCGGGGATTTGGGATATCAAGGGAGAAGGGATATGCCCTCATATCCCATGGGGTGGACATAGAGGCCGATGAGGGGGCGCCGGTGAAAACAATCCATGCCGGCAAGATCGTATTTTATAATTGGGTCACAAACTTCGGCAATACCATGATCATCGACCATGGAGGCTCTCTGTATTCCGTCTATGGCCATCTCCAGAAATCCTTGAAATCTCCCGGAGAGTCCGTGGAATACACGAGAGGATGTGGCGCTGGTGGGTCAGAGCGGGGATGTGTTACGGCCGACCCTGCATTTTGAAATACGCTATAACGATAAACCCCAGGACCCGGCCAAGTGGCTCTCTCGGAAATAGTGGATATTTTAACCTCACGAAAGATATGGTATATGACGATTCTATAACAAAGCATTCGCTTTGAGAGGATGGGTATGAGAAACGCTAAGAGAATACTGTTGGGTTTTGTTGTTGCCGCATTCATGGGTTTCTTCCTTCTGCAGCACACGGACACACTCAATGCAGAATCCACAAATATTTTTCCGGATCTCCAGAAGTTCACCGACTGCCTTGATCTTATTCAGAAGTATTATGTGGAGGAGGTAAAAGCAGGTACCCTCATTGATGGCGCCATCAAAGGAATGGTCTCAGTCCTTGACCCGCATTCAGCATACCTTTCCAAGGAAGATTACAAGGAGATGCAGATCAGCACAACCGGGACCTTCGGCGGGCTTGGAATCGAGATAGGGCTTCGGAACGGCCAGCTTACCATCATTACTCCCATTGAAGGCACACCCGCCTTTATTTCCGGTATCCGCCCCGGTGACAGGATCATAAAGATAGACAGCACGTTCACCAATGAAATGACCATCGAAGATGCGGTCAAGCTCTTAAGAGGCCCCAAGGGATCGAAGGTGAAACTGACAATCCTGCGCGAGTCCCAGGAGAAACCCATTGAGTTTGTCATTACCAGGGCCATCATCCATATCGACAGCGTGCATTTCTCAGATGATCGAGCCTGGTTATGGATACATCAAGGTCAGGAACTTCCAGGTGGATACCTCCGAGGCCGTGCGCAAGGCCATGCAGAAGATGGCGCCGCTCAAGGGACTGGTACTTGACCTCAGATACGACCCGGGCGGACTCCTGGATCAGGCCATTGCGGTGAGCGACCTTTTCCTCTCCGAGGGGAAGATCGTTTATACCGATGGCCGTAAACCCGAAGACCGTACCGAGTACATTGCCCACAAGGAGGGGACCTTTGAAGGGTTCCCCATCGTTGTGCTCATAAATGGCGGTACGGCCAGTGCTGCAGAGATAGTTGCCGGTGCATTGCAGGATAACAAGCGTGCGATCATCGTGGGTGTGAGAAGCTTTGGTAAGGCATCGGTCCAGACCATAAGGCCCTTGAGCGACGGGTCGGCACTGAAGCTTACCATTGCAAGGTACTATACGCCCCTGGGCAGATCGATCCAGGCGAAAGGCATTGAGCCTGATGTGGTTGTGGAGCAGAAGGCGCTTGTGAAGGAAGACGCCAAGGCCCAGACCTTTGTCCGGGAAAAGGATCTGAAATCGCATCTGGAGCCCGAGGGAGAAGGTCCTGCAGAGACGGCAGAGGGTGCTTCGGGGCCTGTGAACCTGGATAAAGACTATCAGCTCAAGTATGGGCTCGACATGCTTAAGACATGGGAGGTGTTCCACCGTATCAAGAAGGCAGCATGAGAAAGAAGAGCAGAAGGAAAAGGCAAAACACGATCCTCATTACTGCCGTTATCGGTGGCTTGATTGCTGCGATTCTTATTGTGAGCGGTATCTATTACCTCGCCAGGAAACATCACAAGCCACCCGAGAACACACAGACTCCCGGTAGTATCACCATCACCAAATCACTGATTGCAGGAGAAGAACTCCTCATCAAGGGGTGTCTGTTCGACCTCGGTATACCAAAGGAGAGTGTCCGGATTGTGGGCCGGACTATGGATATCACACTCCCGAAGCCGCTGGATGCAACCCGCATAGAGAAGGTGTTTTCGGGTCTGCGTGTGGCCGAGGGTGTGGAGGTGAGTCTGAAAGAGCCCTCACGGCTTATGGTCATGATCAATGAAAAACAGTGGAATATCTTCTTTCATGTGAGAAAGGCGCCTGAAAAAAGGCTCTCACAGGTCGCAATCATCATAGATGATATGGGCATGGATATGGAAGTTGCCCGCAAACTGGCTGCCATTGATGCAGACATCACCTTTTCAGTCTTTCCCCAGGAAAAGTATACGCAGGAGGTTGCGCAGTATCTCCACAAACACGGGAAAGAGGTTTTGCTCCACCAGCCCATGGAAGGCGGGAATGGGAAGAACCCGGGGGTCGGGGCAATCTTCCATGATACCGACCCTGCCCAGGCCCAGAAGATCCTGGAAGACTCCCTTGGGAGGGTTCCCATGGCCCTTGGGGTGAACAACCATATGGGCTCTGTGGTCACCCAGAACGAGGTCATCATGAAGGCAGTGTTTTCAACCATCAAAGAGCATGGACTCTTCTTCATTGACAGCCTCACTACGGGGAACTCGGTATGCCGCGTCGTTGCAGCCGAAGTGAATCTACCCTTTCAGGCTCGCGATGTATTTCTTGATAACGATCAGACATACCAGTATATAGCAGGACAGTTAGATGAGCTGGTCGTGGCGGCCAGGCACCGTGGCGAGGCTATCGGGATCTGTCATCCGCACCCCGCAACCGTGGAGGCGCTGGTTAAAGAGGTCCCCCGGCTCAAGGAAAAGGGGATAGAGGTGGTTCGTGTCTCAAGGCTTGTTGATAACGGCAGATAGGCGCATGAATAACGATGACGTTCTTTTATTGGATCCTATGGTCATTCTTATGAGAGATGAAGATGCTTAAAGGCTTACATTCATGAAGCAGTGGTTCGTTGTGCAGACAAATCCCAAGGAAGAGAACCTTGTCTCCCTTGTCCTTTCCAAGCAGGACATCCCCATCTATCAGCCGTTCATGGAGAAGTTCGTGTTCCATGCCCGGAAAAAGACCCTGAAGCAATACCCTCTCTTTCCCAATTATATCTTTGTAAACATAGAGCCTACCGAAGAAGAGTTCCATAAGATCCGCTGGAGCAGGGGTGTGCGGAGGATCCTCATCGACAATTATCAGCCCATTCCCATCGAGGAGGAGTTCATCGCCTCTCTGCAGATACTACAGGACAATGATACCGGTATCATCAAAAAGCCTGTTGAGTTCGCACCCGGAGACATGGTGCGGATCAAGTCGGGTCCCATGAAAGACCTTTACGGGATCTTCGAGGAGTGGGGCTCTGATGAGGGCAGGGTAAAGATCCTGATCCAGATGGTCAACAACAGGGCAAAGGTGGTCATGCACTCCTCCCTTATCGAAAAGGCGTAAGATCACAGGAGGGATCCATTCAGAAGATCTTCGGCAACTCCAAAACCCTGAAGGCCTCCGAGGCAAAAGCCATAGAGCGGCTCTACCGGAGGCGCATGCCCTCCAATGTAGTTGTCACCCATGAACTCTGCACAGAGCTGACCCGTATTTCTTATGATGCCGGCATCCAAATCGGGCTGCTCATCAACAGACTTGGCGCCATAGAATATGCCATAGCAGGAACTGCAGTCGGCATCACCATCCCTGCGCTGCAACGCATGAGGACTCACCCGGGAAGGCTTCAGGGCCTGAGGTTTATCCACACCCACTTCAAGGATGGCCGTCTCACCTCCGAGGATCTTACCGACCTTGCCAAGTTGCGCCTGGACATGATCTATGCCATCGAAGTAGGCCAGGACGGTCAGCCGGGGCCGGCTTATGGGGCGCACCTGGTTCCAGCGGGCGACGCCGCCACCTTGTGGAAACTCTTGGACCCGGTCCCCACCTACCGCATGGACATACCCTTTGATGCCTTCATCACAGAGCTGGAGTACGAGATCACCAGGAAACAGACCGCACTCGTTGCAGGCTCGCATGAAGACCGGGCCATCCTGGTTGTTATGGGCACCAAAGGCGGTGATGTCCTCAAGGACACCATTGCAGAATTCCAGGCACTGGCAAAGGCGGCCGAGGTTACGGTCATGGATACGGTGGTGCAGAGAAGGCCCAAGCCCGATCCCAGGTATGTGGTCGGCAAGGGCAAGGTGGCTGACATCTACATGATGGCTTTAGCCAGGGATGCCAACCTCCTTATCTTCGATCATGAGCTTACACCGTCGCAGGCCCGCTCCATTGCAGAGATAGCGGACATGAGGGTCATCGACCGCACCCAGCTTATCCTCGACATCTTTGCCCGCAGGGCCCGGACAAGGGAAGGCAAGATCCAGGTGGAGCTTGCCCAGCTCAGGTATAACATGTCCCGGCTCGTGGGCAAGAACCCGTCGCTGAGCAGGCTGGCTGGTGGCATCGGCACCAGGGGGCCTGGAGAGGCCAAGCTCGAGGTGGACCGGCGCCGTGCCAAGGAACGCATGGAGCGCCTGGAAAAACAGGCGCGCCAGATCGGCCGCAAGCGCATGCTCACCAGGCTGCGCAGGGGCAGGAGGGCATTGCCAGTTATATCCATCATCGGCTATACCAACACCGGCAAGTCAACCCTGCTCAACACCCTGACCAAGAGCAGCGTACTCACGGCAGACATGCCCTTTGCCACGCTGGACCCCTCCAGCAAGCGGCTGAGATTCCCCAAAGACATCGAGGTGATCATCACCGACACGGTGGGATTTATCCGCGATCTGCCCAAAGACCTGAAGGCCGCCTTTGCGGCCACGCTGGAAGAATTGATGGATGCCGAGCTTCTGCTAGAGGTCATAGACCTCACCGATGGCCATATCGACTACAGAATCCAGGCTGTGGAAGAGATCCTGAAAGGGTTGAACCTCCAGGATAAACCGCGACTCAAGGTGTTCAACAAGTCTGACCAGTGTGGGCAGGATCTGGCCGAGACCTTGTCCGGGCGTTATCACGGCGTAGCCGTATCCGCGCTGGATAAAAAGACCCTCATCCCTCTCATTGAGCGGATGCAGAGCTATTTTGTGCATGGAAAGGCCTATTGACTACTGGGCCTTTTCCCTGATGAGCCTCAGCGCGTCATCGATCAGCCGCCCGGGGAGCTTCAGCGACCTGAGAAGTGATGCCGCAACCGTGTTGGACAGGGTATTGATGGGCTCCAGCTTGACCCTGGGTTCATCCATCGTTCCCTTAAGGCCCATGCTCACCACGATCATCTTCCCCTTATCGCCGGTGAGCACCCAGCCTACGAGCGGGATCTTGCTGACCGTCCAGTCCACACTCTCTAAAGGTTGGATGCCGATATGGGCATCGATCTTTTTGGTCTTTAAGGCATACTTTCCCACGGCTGAGATCTGTATGGAGTTGCTCTCAAGTGCGAAATCATTGAAATCCACCACATTGTCTTTTATATTCAGTGTCGATGAGATGCGGTTATAGGTGAAGTGATTGCTCAGGAAGTCGATGTCCCGGTTCTGGATGATCTTATATACATTCAGCAAAGAGAAGATCTGCGAGATAAGCGCATATTTCCGTATCTCGCCATCCCTGGCGGCAATGGTGAGCGTCCCGTTTAAAGAGTCTTCCTGGCCGAAGATATGCCCCTGGATATCGAGGTTGCCATCCACAACGGATTTGATATTTGTCGCGCGCAGCAGCTTACGCATATCAGCGTCTTTGATGGAGACCATCATGTCAAAGGTTGAGGTGCCGTCCACCGCAACATTCATAGCCCCCCTGGCAGTACCTGAGACGGTTTCCAGCACTACCTGGGAGAGGCTTAAGTTGCCGTCTGTCAGATCGGCCTGGGCGGTTGCGTTCTCAACAGGCAGCCCCGAGAAGATGCAATCGACAAACTGGAGCGCTGCCTGCGCCCGTAAACCTTCCAGCCCTTTCAGGGATGCAGCCCCATCTCCTGTGACCATGCCCTTTATGACAGCGCTTCCCCTGAAAGATGGCTTACTGTCATATTCGAGTTTTCCGCTTAAAGTTATAGAAGTATCACCTGAGGTAATGCGCACCGAGTCGGATGAGATAATGGGCGTGCTGATGGCAAGCGGACCGTTTATGGTAACGAGGCCGTCTTGATAGGGCAGCGCAGCATCACTTAAGCTAAGGGTTCCTTCAACCGAGGTGAGATTCCCCCACGTGATCTTGACAGAGCCATCCGCAATGCCCTTTAAAGCCTGGATGCCCCGGGAATTTTTCAGGGATATGTCCTTGAGGAGCAGCTGGCCGGACAGGGTTGCAGAACCTGCATCAGCGTTGATACCGGCGCTGCCGGACAGCGAGCCCGATGGGGTCTGGATGACCATGTTGCTTACATCGATTGCGTTCAAGCCAGCAGGACCGGCCTTGAAGTCACCTTTTATGGAGGCCCCCTGAGAAGAGAATGAATTGCTGCCGGTCGCATAGGCCATGCTCGAGGCCTTCAGTTCGAACGAGCCTTTGAGCCTGGTTGCCTTCCCCGACCCTGTGAGCTTGAGAACAGGGTTTTCCAGGGCAATCTTCCCCAGTGGCGGCAGGTGGTCTGCGACAAGCGTATAACGGGAGAGGTTTTCGCCGAAGGGTGCAACCAGGCTTACATCGAGACTCCTGATATGGGCCTTGTCGAATGAACCGCTCAAGATGATGTGCTGTGGAGTGGAGAAGCTCTCGGCATGGATAGAGCCTGACTGATCGGCAATGGTATGCGTGCCCCAGTTGTACGCGCACCCGGTAAGCCTGATATCACCCTTGCTCCTGAATGGGTTTTTGAGAGCTTCATCGTAATAGGTGTTTACCAGGGCCTTTATCTGGCCGCTCTTCACCCTGGTCACCGGATTTAATATCTTGTAGATGTCCGGGGGCACCATTGCGGCACGCCACGCGCGCATGAAATCGGATACAGGCATATCCAGATCTACATCCACCCCTACACGCATGAGCGGCTTCACTGCCCCGGGGAACACGATATCAACCCTCTTCAGGGTTGATCCGCCCACGACCCCGGAGATGTTGCTGAACCTGATATCACCGTTGCCATAGATTACCCGGCCCCTTATGCCGGTTATTCTCTCAGGCGCATGAAGGGCACTGAAACTCTGGGCATTAAGATCCTGGACCACAGAGAGGTTCTGCATAAGGCTCTCCCCGGACAGGAAACCACTGATAGGGCCGTTGTACCTCGCCAGGGAAAACCGGGAGCGGCCGCCTCTGATCTGCTTTGTAAGCAGGGTTCCAAGCCACTCGGGGAACAGCTGAACCGGGAGCACCTCAACCACCTTCTCATAATCGAAATCCTTGGAAGCGGCCTCCAGGTTGAGCACTGCATCCTTCCAGGTATCCAGATCCTTTAACCCGATAACCTCTCCCTTGCCTGATATGGTAATGACCGGGGTATTGATGGAGATGTCCGTAAAGTTCATGCGCTCCCGATCACCGGATAAAGCTGCAGTGACGAGGATCTTGCTCATGGTGCCGCGCATACAGGGAAGACTCAGGTCTTTTGCCTGGAAGGAAAAAGATCCGGTCTTTGCGTTTTTCATATCCTCTATGGTGAAACTCATGTGCGCGGTACCCTTGAAACCGGCATCGATCTGGTCAAGGGGGATACCATAGGCATCAAAGGTCACCTTGCCGGGCTTGAGAAGGTCGGCCTGGAGGAGCACCCTGCCGCCAAGGGTGCGAGCCCTGAGGTTGATCCAATCCCTGGTGATGCGGCCGCTCAGATCGGTAAGGGGGAAATCCATGCCCTGGTAGATGAACTTTACCGAGCCCTTCCACATGATTACAACAGGCCTTTTGCTCGAGGCCTGGTGGAGCTTGAGCCGCCTCAGCCCGTCAACATCGACCTCTCCCGCAGGCTCCACAAGCCTGAGCTTGTTGACATTCACATCTCCATAAATGAGTCTCCAGATCGTCAGATATACGGTGATGCTTTTGACGCGCAGCGTGATGGCCCCGGGGGAGTCAATAGTGACCTTGGTGAGGATGACGCGCGGGCCCTGCTTCCATTCGAAACGCGCCCTGGCAATGGAAATGGGCAGGGGAAAGTGCTGACGCAGCTGACTCTGCACTGCCGATGTAACCGCCTCAGGGGACCTGGCGGCAAGACGGGTAAAGAAAATAACAGCACCCACCATCACGACAATAACCACGAGCACTGCAACGGCAATGATCTTGAAGGATCTCTTCATAGCATTCTCTCCTTCATTAGAACACAGAGCCTTAAAATTGCAAGTATTTGTGCTCGATTTTCCTGAACATAAGATTTTGTACCCTCGGACTCCTTGACGAATTTCCGTTAAACTGATACACTGTGTGCATGTTAGACGCTAAATATATCAGACAAAACATAGAGTTAGTAAAGACAGCCTTGAAGAACAGGGGGTCAACCCTCGGGCTCGATACCCTTATGGAAAAGGATAACGAGCGCAGGGCGCTCATCGGCAAGGCCGAGGAGCTCAAGGCCGCCCGCAACCAGTTCTCCCAGAAGATCTCGCGCGCCAAGGGGCAAGGGGGGGACCTGGAGCAGGAGAAGGCCGAAATGCGAAGGATCTCTGATGAGATCAAGTCTCTCGACACGCAGATCAGGGAGGTAGAGGCCGCCATGGAGCTGTTCGCCATGGAGATACCCAATATCCCCCATGAAAGCGTGCCCATGGGCTCGGGCTCGGACGATAATCAGGTAGTCCGCAGCTGGGGCGACAAGCCTGAGTTTGATTTTGCCCCCAAGGATCACTGGGATGTGGGTGAGAACCTGGGGATTCTCGACTTCAAGAGGGCTGCCAAGATTACCGGTGCCAGGTTTACGGTGAGCTGGGGGCTTGGCTCACGCCTGGAACGTTCGCTCATAAGTTTCATGCTCGACGTGCATACAAAGGAGCATGGGTGCACCGAGGTCTGGACACCGTTCATGACGAACAGGGAAAGCATGACCGCAACCGGCCAGCTGCCCGAAATTCGAAGAGGAGCTGTTCCGGACTGATGATTATTTTCTCGTTCCAACCGCAGAGGTGCCTGTCACCAATCTCTACCGGGATGAGACCCTGCCCGAGGAGGCCCTGCCCATAAAGCTCGTGGCGTATACGCCGTGCTTCAGAAGGGAGGCGGGATCTTACGGAAAAGACACCCGCGGGCTCATCCGGCAGCACCAGTTCAACAAGGTGGAGCTGGTGAGGTTCGCCCACCCTGAGCACTCGTTCACCGATCTTGAAGAGCTTACCGTCGAGGCTGAAGAAATCCTCCAGAAGCTCGGGCTCCACTACCGGGTGGTCGTGCTCTGCACCGGGGACCTGGGTTTCTCCTCGGCAAAGACGTATGATATCGAGGTGTGGATGCCGGCACAGGGCGTGTACCGCGAGATATCTTCCTGCAGCAATTTTGTGGACTTCCAGTCGCGCAGGGGCCAGATCCGCTACAAGTCGAAGCAGGGCAAGAAGTCAGAGCTCTGCCATACGCTCAATGGGAGCGGCCTGGCCGTGGGAAGGACCGTTGCCGCCATTCTGGAGAACTATCAGCTCAAAGATGGAACTGTCAGGGTACCAGACGCACTCAAACCCTATATGGGAGTTGACCTCATAGCGTCCATCGGTTAAAGGTAAATCCGTGCGGAGGGATGGCCGAGTGGTTGAAGGCGGCGGTCTTGAAAACCGTTGTGCCGCAAGGTACCGCGGGTTCGAATCCTGCTCCCTCCGCCATTTTTTATTATAATGTTCATGATTTATGACCCTGTTTTTTGGCTGCCAACAACTTGCCGACAATGGGGAGATGGATAACATCAATGTCTTTCTGATATGCCTTCCGTTTATTCTCTGCAGTACCTTGGTTGAGGCTTTCTCGGACCCTTTCCGAGGTATCAGATAAGGTGTGGGTGACATCTGCTTGTTCAATGACTGCAACCTGATTCATGATACCTCCCCTTTATTATGTCTGATAATAATCTCTTATCGGACATAAAAAACAGACCTCAATAATAGTGATTTGGAGCTTCTTCTGATTGTATGCTTATGATGATTATGAGAAATATTCAGTAATCACAAAGCGTGTCCTATGGCACGTGATCAGCAGTCTCGATAATCCCCACGTGAGATAAAGAAAGGGTGAGGCATCGTATCACCTCACCCTTTTTCATCAGTTATATTGCCTTATAATCAAAACCCTGCATCGACTGCCTTGATTATATCAACGAAAGCAGCTGTTGTGGGCCTCAAAGTTTCCACCAGCACGGTATTCGGAGTATCAGCACTCGTGAACTGAGGGGCATTTTCTGCAATATGCCCGACAAAAGGAATACCAGATGCCATCCATTTCAATGCTTCTCCATGGGCATAATGTACGAGTGAGGTCCTATCAAGCTGATATTTCATCATTGCAGTGGAGGCTCTATTGATAAGAAATGGACCTGATGGTAAAAAAGCGTTCATAAGGAGTCCCCTTGGTGAGGCCAGCCCGGTGGAGACATATTTCCCATCAATGATCTTGAATTGCTTTGCAATCATTTCGATGGGAAAGGCGCATTTGATCTTGCCACTGTTGGAGAAGTTCGTATTCATAACTGTCATAAGAACCCCAAGCAGCCTTCTTGCCGAAATGACTCCCGAGAGCACAGAATACGATCGAATAATTTCTTGTCGTCGCTGGAAACTGTGAGAAATATTTCGCTATCGCCAGCACGACGGATGTCCCTGATGCCTTCATTGCATGCCCATCCATCATGATGCGTTTCAACGACAATGAATCGATCAGCCTCTGTTCCATAGTTCTTCCCGGGTATAGTCCCATACACGTTGTAAACCTCTCCGGACCCATTTGACCCCGTTAACGTCAGCTTTGCTTCGACTGGACCCGATGCTATGAGATTTCTCAGATATGCACCTTCTACCGGACTCACAGACACACCCGGAATAGAGCCATCGAAATAGTAGTGAAGGAACTGATTATTGTCATCTACTGTGAATGTGAGAATCGCCACATAGCCGGCAGCACCTCGATCCCTGGCTTTATCGTATGAGTTAAAATTGATTGGCGGCCAGTTCTCCATTACATTGTCGCCAACCAAGGTACCGTCAGGGTCATACTGAAAGAGTGTCGCAGGAAGAAAAGCTGATGTTGGCGTGGGTAGAGCGTAGATATCCACCACCACTATCTTCCCTGCTACACCACCGGGTACCGCATCAAACTCCGCATCTGATCCTCTTCCCACATACACCATGGGAGCTGTTATGCCCTGAGGAGATGTGAATCCCACATAACGCAAGAAATAGCAGGGCATGTCGTTGCCGTTGACCTCCAAATTCCATGTGTCGGGAAAACTGTAGGTGGCAGGTACTGGCTCAAGAAAAGTGTCCACCAAACCAAATTTCTGGAATTTGTTCAGGACATAGTCCGTCCCCTGAAGGTCTGCAACTGTCCCGGGCATACGGTAACCATATTCACCTTTCACTCCGATCTTCCACAGGTCTTTGATCCATCCATACATTTCTCCATTTGACGGGAGATATTTTGCCATCCGGCCATACTCAATATCATTGTCAGCTGCAACTGACTGGGTAATGGAGAACGGGATCATTAGTGAAAGTGATAGGACAACCATTAGAAGCATTACCTTTGTTTTCATAGTGCTCCTCCTCATTTTTTAATTGGATAGTCATTTCATCTATTGACGCTGTGTAATTTAAACCGTCCCGTGAGCAGTAAATTTATCTGAGGTGAGTATCAATGGATGTGGCTGTTGCTTGAATATGATCAATGATAATGTTGGGAGCCACTAAGTCAATGATACCTTATCATAGTGCATCCACACCTATTGACTTTCTTCAAGTCAGGAGTATTGTTTCTTAAGTCTATTAAATGTCATTTTGATTTTTTTAAATATGTAATTCAGTGTTCTTTTTAATATGGTCAATTGTTTACCCTTTAATTCAAACCACATCGGGGAATAGCACCTCATCAATTGTTGTTCAGAAGAGAGGAGATGATGTCCACCTGAAAGGTTTAAATACACGTTTATTAGGTCATTACCAGTAGGTTGAAGCAATAAGTCCCTGCGAAATAAGGAGGTAACCAATGGTTATTATTGGCATGATGTCGTATCCCACCGAAGCGGCAAACGAAATAGGAAAACGATTTCTGGCCCTGAAAGCTTTACCAACTGATATCACCATGAGAGGGCCTTATATATACAGCTCAAAAGGTGTGGGTATTCAGACTCTTACTATTTATGAGTGTGATAAATCGAAATTGGCTGATACGTCTGAGTTGATTGGGACTAGGTATGCAGCCTTCTTTGGTGTACCTGGCTTTACCTATTCAATCCAAGTCTGGTTTGCTGTTAGTGAGGCCTTGAAAATGATCGGATTAGCATAAAAGAGTATGTGTTGTAGTTTCTGTGCCTGCCTTTGCACGATGATCTAGAATTATTATGAACGAACGCTGAATAAATTGTCCGGAAGTGGTGGTTTGGTGGTTTAGGCATAATCTCAGAAGAGAAATGAACAAGGGAGGAAAGGATAATGGAAAGAATTCATAAACGCATAGAGATCAAGGCGCCAGTAGAGAAGGTTTTCTCTTATCTAGATGATCCCAAGAATTCAACAGAATGGATCAACAACATGATCGAAGTTAAGGATGTAACAGGGTCTGGAGTTGGTAAACACTTCAACTGGGTCTGGAAGATGGCCGGGATAAACTTTAAAGGAGAAAGCACGAACACTGAATATATTCCAAACAAACGAATAGCACTCAAAAGCAAAGGGGGTATTGATGCTACGTGGGATTTCAAGGTTGAATCTCAGAAAAACGTGACAATCTTGGACCTGGATGTTGATTATACAGTCCCTGTTCCAGTACTTGGGAAACTGGCAGAAAAGCTAATATTAAAACGCAATGACAGAGATCTTGAAATGGGCCTTATGAATATCAAAGAAAAATTAGAGTCATAAGACCTGATCTCGTTTTCACCAAAGGATTTAAGAGCGATCAGTACTAGATAACACAACTGAGCTGTTAAAGGCTGGGTACAATAACTCGGCCTTTTTTCAGGAGCTTATCCACCTACTGGCCGCTTGAAGATCTCTGCGATTACGTGGCACTTTTCAAGGGCCCCAAAACCGGTGATCTTTGTTTGAAACATATGCGGCAAGACGTGTATCATTCCAGAATACGACACAAGGCACAAAATCTACAGTGAACTTTCTCTGGATAAGGTGGCAGACGCCCCATCGCGGCCATACGGCTATTCATTGATTTGATTATCTAAAGTTTATCGTTTTCCCATCTGGTAGTGTAACTGTACCAGTGCCCTTGAGATAGACAAGACCTTTGCCTTCGATAACACCAAAATACATTGGTTCGTCTCCCGGTGTCTCAAAGAGGAATCCCTTGAACAGTTCGAATTTCAGACCGTATGTGCGAAATGCAACGATTGATCTGTCACCTGTTGGACTGATGAGGATTCCTCTCTCATCGAATGAGAAGGTATCCTGATGTGGGGTCTTCCCACCACTGAATGGTTTTGGGGTGAACCTTCCTATTTTATTTATGCCTTCGCCTTTTTTTGTGAAGTATCCAATAATACCTTTTCCAGGCATTCTTTTTTGCCACGCATTCCATCTTTCTCCCAGCATGTCGACGGAGATCGTGACGCTAGTTTCAGGCTTTATTTCATTGAAGGCAGCCAGTTTGTCCTGCAACTCAATGGCAGTCTTGGCTTGTTGGGCAAGGGAGCCTTCCGGGAATCTCTTCAGAAAATCTTGAAGAGATTGTATACTAAATGAATCTACCTCTTCCCATGCTTTCTGCTCAGGTGTTTTAGGTTTTTCTTCCTGTGCGGCGACCCATGAAGCCATTGACATTGTCGTTGCTACGACAAGGCACATCATTGTGTAAAATACCGATCTTTTTTTCATCAGCCTTCTTTTTGAACTCAAATCTTACAAGGTGTCAATGATTACTATATCGATTTCATATCAAAATATAAACCTTCCCTGTCCTTGCATATCACTGAGACTCAATTATTATCCTTACATCAACACCGATCAAACCTGGATGGTCGGTAAATAGGCATGGGTATCGATCATCTCAGGATACATATCAAGCACTATTCTTTTTCTATGCCGGCATGTCCTTCCTATCTATTTTGTTCAGGTGATCTGTTTAGACCAGGGAGTATCAGGTGATTTTTAGATAAAGCCCCCCGGTTAAAAGTCTATACGTTTACTAAAACGAAGCTACTCAATTCTTTCAATCAAAAGAAAATCTTAAAGAAGTAACTCAAGTTTTGCACCCCCCTGATTTTAAGGAGTGCGATAACGTAACAATAAGGCCTCAAGGTGATTTATCGGCATCCCTGCCTCGCCTTGGGCGAAGCCTGTATGCCCGAAGAAGCAGCGCGATCGCAAACCATCCACTGATGAGAGCAAACGGCACTGCAATCCATTCCGGCCTGAGTACGGCCAGCACGGCAAGTGCAAGGAGCAGTACGCCTGCTCCGAGTGTGATCTTCGCCTCCGCAGGGCCCAGCGTCCGGCGGTTGCTGATGGCTGCCTCGACCACACTGCCGACCCTGATGACCCCGACCCCTGCGCGACCGATGCTCCCTTGAGCATGCCCTTTCATGCGGGGAGGTCTTTTGGGCCGTTCCTGGGCCAGGCAAACCTTGTGGCGAGCGCTCAGGACGATCTCCGTGGAACGCGTCAGGTCCTCCAGGTACATCCGCTCCATGGACTGGGCGAAGCCCTCATCTTCCACTGCCACATCCAGCTCGTAATTTCCGAGCCAGCTTGAAAGGTTGAGGTTTGTGGACCCGATCCTGGCCCACCTGCCGTCGGCAACTGCGGTCTTGGCATGGAGCATGGACCCGTTCCATTCAAAGACCCTGACCCCGGCCTCCAGCAAAGGCTGGTATCCTGCCCTTGACAGTGCCCCCAATATCGGGATGTCTGTGGTCCCCGGCACGAGCAGTCTGACATCCACCCCGTCTTTCGCCGCAGCGCCAAGGGACTGCACATACGGGGCTATGCCTACAAAGTAGGCGTCTGTCAGCCACAGAGACTTTCTGGCCACTGCCGCAATCATCTGATCCAGGCGATAAAGGCCTGCTGTGTTCGGAACACTTGCCACCACCCGCAGCGTCACATCACCTGCAGGATGAATGGCGCTCATGTCCGGCATCTCGTCTTCAGGAAGGGGGGCGCCCATGGTAGCCCATACATCGGCAAAGGCGCGTTCGATATCCGCCACCGCAGGACCCTTTACCATGATGCCTGTGTCGCGCCACGGTTCGATGGAGCGCTCCGGATAGCCGACCCATATGCTGCCTATACACAGGCCTGTGACAAAGCCGATCTGTGGAGTCGACCACGATCATCTTGCGGTGGTCCCGGCTCAGCCAGCTCATTGGATGGTCGAAGCGCGGCGGGTTGAAGCATCGCACCTCCACACCGGCGGACTTGAGCCTCTCCCAGAAGTGGTTAGAGGCCTTTCCCACAGAGCCCAGCCAGTCATAGATAAGTCTGACACGGATCCCTTCCCTGGCCTTGGAGGCAAGGACATCGGCGAACTGGTTGCCGATATCGTCCTCGGTTATGATGTAGTTCTCGAAAAGTATGCTTTTTTTTGCAGAGCCCATGGCATCGAGCCAGGCAGGATAGTTTTCATGGGCGTCTTTGAGGATTTGAACGCTGTTCCCTGCTATGAGTGGGGCCCCTGCAGCCCTTGAGAAGGCCTGCTCGGCGAGCAGGCGGACATATGGATTCGCCTCTGGGGAGGGAAGCTGGGGGGAATGCCGTTTCATAGAAATACAATCTAACAGGGCAGGCCAGGGACGTCCATATATTTACTGGGGAGAGGAAAATAGTTTGATTATTTCGATATAATTATGAGGTGTATACTCCTTGTTCATTCACTCAAACCGGAAAAGGTGGCCGCAATGGGTACAGTTGAACTGAGGAAGCTTGAATGCAGGTGATACCTGGACTATCCGGCCGCAACTGATGCAGGTGAAACTTTGCCAGGTCCCGGGGATCCTTGTCTCTTCCTGGTACCCCTTAATCAGGGCATCAGTCTTTGCCTTCTGCGGTTTTTCCGGTTGCCCGGGTCTTGAAAAGGCAGCCGTATCGGCCAGGATGGCGGACATGGCCTGCTGATCGGCCACTTTCACCGTGTGGGGCCTGTTGCACCGGGGGCATCTGATTTCTCCGCGGGCGAATTCAGGGGGGATCTTCATCTTCATCCCGCATTCGCAGGCAATGAAGACGAACTGGTTCATGGCCCTGATAATGTCTCCGGCCTTCCCGGCATTCACCCGAGAACCCGGCTGGGATTGCACGGTTGGCGGGGAAGGCTCGCGTATGCGCAATCCCAACACCCAGCTTCATGTCGGATGCAGCGATCAATTCCTTATGCGTATGGGTCACGGTCCAATAAGCCTTTACATAATCTTTGAACGCGGCCCCTGTACTCATGAGCCGCAGGATCTTTATCCTCTGCCCCAAAGGCGGGTGGGTGGCAAACACAGAGTCATCCAGGTCCTGTTTGTAGGGGTTTGCTATGTAGAACGGAGCGGTTGCCTTGGGGGCGGTAGTGAGTTTTTCCGGGGACAGCATGATCTTTTCCAGCGCGCAGGCCAGACCTTCCGGGTACCTTGTCAACCTGGCGCTCGTGGCATCGGCCAGGTATTCGCGGCTGCGGGATATGGTGAAGTAGAGGATGCGTGAAAGGATGGGGCTGAAGATGACAAGGAAGAAACCGAGCACAATCAGCCATACATTGATCAGGCCCTTGCCCGCCCTGGATGCCGATGAGCGGTACCGGGCAACGGGGGCGTACCGCAAAGAGTGGAGAAAGCTGTCTGCGATGAGGGTAACAGCGCCCAGCATGGTCGCTGCGACCGTCATAAAGAGAACGTCGCGGTTGATGATATGGCCCATCTCGTGGGCGACCACCCCCTGAAGCTCATCCCTGCTGCACATGGCAAGCAGGCCGGCTGTCACGCAGATGCTGCTGTCTTCGGGTGATTTTCCCACGGCAAAGGCATTGGGGGCCGGGTCGTCGATGATGTAGATATCAGGCATCTTCGGCAGTGAGGATGCAATCTTCATCTCCTCGATGATGTTGTAGAGCTGCGGGTAAAGGTCATGGGTAACCTCTTTGGCGCCCGAGAGGCTTAGAAAAAGCTGATCCGAGCCCAACAGGCCCGTCAGGAGAAGCCCCAACCAGATGGCAAGGGCCACACACAGGCCTATGTATCCGGCCTTGAAGGTATCTTCTGCCTGTTGCGGGGCTGATATGAAACCGCTCCAGATATTGACAAGCTCGCCCACAAAAAATCCGAGCAGGGCAAGGACCATCCCCATGATGAGGACCAGGAGCACGGTCTTGCGTTTGTTCGCCTCGGCGATCTGCAGGAACATGGCTGTCAGTGGAAGGTGACCTTGGGTACGGTGCGTTCCGTGGTGTCGGTCTATCTCGAAGGACACCTCCTTCCTGAAGGTGAACATGCCTGCAACGATACTTGAAGGGAACATCTCGATTTTATTGTTCAGAAAGAGCACTGCATCGTTGTAGGCCTGGCGGGCAAAGGCTATGCGGTTCTCGGTAGAGGCAAGCTCCTCCTGTACGGCAAGGAAATTCTGGTTGGCCTTGAGCTCGGGGTAATTCTCCACTATGACCATGAACCGTGATATGGCCTCGCTGAGCCTGGACTCGGCCTGTGCGATCTGGGGTATACCCTTAGCGCCGGTTGCCTCGGATCGAGCCTTGGTTACGGCCTCAAAGGTTCCCCGCTCATGTCCCATATATCCTTTTGCGGTCTCCACCAGGTTGGGGATAAGGTCGTGCCTGCGCTTGAGCTGGACATCGATCTGCGACCAGGAGTTCTTTACCAGGTTCCTCAGGCCTATGAGTGAATTATAGGCAGTTATCAGGTAAAGGACTATAAAGATAAGGATACCAATGATCACCCAGAACACGATTGTTCCTGTCATACACTCCCCTCCTTTTGTGCGGTAAACATAGCATCCAGCAGCCTTATGAGCGGGCTTGACTGCCTCTCGGTGCTGCTGAGTGCAAGGATCTTTTTCAGCTCACCCGCATCGGACCACATGCCATGCCCTTTGCATCGGTCCAGCAGAACCTTTTCGGCCTTTCCGAGAAACTCTTTTTCCATGGGCCTGCGGCACACCGGGCATTTTCTTTTTTTCTCCAGGGTTGTGGCGCTGGTTAAGGTCTTCATGAGATGGTCTTTCCCGCCTGCAATCCTGATAAGGTGCTCCATCTCGCCCTTGTCAAGCCAGATACCCCTGCACGTGAAGCAATAATCCACCTCGATATCGGCAAACTCAAGGGTCACCAGCTGGTTCGAGCAACGTGGGCATTCCATAGTAAAGTTCCTTCCCCTCTTTGTCGGACTCTTGGCCGGCACACTTGAACATGTGAAGGGTTGCATGCACGCCAGCCTTAGAGAATCAACCTATTAACCCAAGATTTTGCAGGTGGACCAAAATTCTATGAACATCAGGCGAGCTTTTAACGGCAATGAAGATTTTACGCATTGAGTGAAAGCCCGGGTTCATACAACCCGCAAGAGGCATTTGCAAAAAAAACTCAATATAAAGCTGTCAGCTCGCCTGCGAAGGCGGGGGTCAAGATCACTCTTTCTTATCCATCTTCCGGTACAGGGTCCTTGTCGATATTCCCAGCAGTTTGGATGCCAGGCCCTTGTCGCCCTTGGTGCGCTTGAGGGTCTCTTCCATGAGGATGCGCTCCACCTCCTCCATGGGCGTGCCAAGCGGGATGGTTACGGATTCCATGGCCGGGATGCTCTCCGAGAGGATATCAGCAGGCAGGTCATCGGCGCCGATGATGCCGTCCCGGTCGAGTACTACGCTGCGTTCGATTACATTTTCCAGCTCCCGGACATTGCCCGGCCATTCATAGCCTAAGAGGATCTCCATGGCCTTGGATTCGAGCCCTTTCATTTCCTTGCCGTTCTTTCGGGAAAACCGGTTGATGAAGTGCTGGACCAGGTTAGGGATATCCTCCCTGCGTTCCTTTAAGGATGGGAGCTGCAGAGAGATGACATTAAGTCTCCAATAGAGGTCTTCGCGGAACTGGCCCTGCTTCACCATGGCGGCAAGGTCCTTGTTGGTGGCGGTGATGATGCGGACATCCACCTTGACGGTCTTGTTGCTGCCGAGCCGTTCAAAGGTTTCCTCCTGGAGGATCCGCAGCAGCTTTACCTGAACCGCAGGCGGGACTTCACCGATCTCATCCAAGAAGATGCTTGATTTGTCCGCAGCCTCAAAGCGGCCTTCCTTTCTGCCCGCAGCGCCGGTGAAAGCGCCTTTTTCGTAGCCGAAAAGCTCCGACTCGATGAGCGTCTCAGGGATAGCAGCGCAGTTGACCTTGACCATGGGGCGTTCGGCCCTGGGCGAGAACTTGTGGATCATGTCGGCAATCACTTCCTTGCCCGTGCCCGAGGCTCCCATGATGAGGATCGTGGCCTGGCTCGGGGCCACCTGATGCACGATCTCCACGAGTTTCTTCATCTTGGGGCTTGCGGTCTCGATAAGGGGGGTTGATTCAATGGCCTCGATGCGTTCCTTCATCTTGACGTTGTCCATGGTGAGGACCTGCTTCTCGATGGCCTTTTGGACCGCCTTCAAAATATCCGCCTTCTTGAAGGGCTTGGTGATATAGTCGTAAGCGCCCTGCTTCATGGAATCTACCGCGGTGTCCACCGAGGCATAGCCTGTAATCATAATGACCTCGGTGTAGGGGGAGATGGACTTGCATACCTTGAGCAGCTCAAGCCCGTCCATGCCGGCCATGCGGATGTCCGAGATAAGGAGGTCGATATCGCTAGCCGCGTATGAGCTTGAATGCCTCATCTCCGTTGGACGCGGTCACCACGTCAAACCCCTCTTTTTCAAGGATCTTCTTCAGGGACTGCCGGATGCCTATTTCATCATCAACTACCAGGATCTTTTTAGTCAGGTTGCTCACGGCTCAAATGGGTCCTTTTTTTGGGTTTCGATTTTTATTTTATTCCTGCCTTCTTCTATGATGATCTCTTCAAAGATGGTCTTTCCTGCGGTAGAAGTTGCGTACACATAATATTTGCCGGGCTTTACTGTTTGGATGGTTGCCCTGTTCTTTTTCGGATCGACAGCTCCTTTGTAGCGCATCGACGCCTTTTTCAACTCGTTCGATCTGGTTTTGAAATCACTGATGACACCCTTGGTATCTCGCTCAAAGAGACCCCTGGCAGTTGCAAGTGCCTCGGTTTTTGCTTTATTCTCATCATGTGCCCGGGCAGATGCCCCCTGGTATGCCGCCAGGACATCGGCAAAGGCCTCTTTCACGTCCATGACCTTGGTCTGGCCTTTATACCCTTTCTGGGAGACAAAGTGGAGATCAGTAACCTCGAAGGATAAACCACCCGGCATGGAGGTCTTGATGCGGTCGATGTCCTTGTCCGTGAGTTCGCTGAGGAAGAAAGAAAGGTGCTCAAGATCAGCGCCCTGATTCGTGAGGCTTTCGCCGGGGGCCAGGCCGGAAATAAGATTCTTGGAGTTGATGAATTCGAGCACGAGCATGGTGGTGATGGGCAGCGGTGTATTGCCGATGAGCGGCTTGTATATGATGTCGCTGATGACCTTGTCCGAGTTGTTGTGCACCGTATAGGTGAAGGTAATTTCACCCAGGGCCGATGCCTTGGTGATCTGTGCATTGGCGGAATGGATCGTGATGGGGATCTTGGCGATATAGTGCTTTCTCAAGCTGTCGATCTTTTCTTTATAGGCCTTGTCGGACTGGACAACCTGCAGGGCTGATGCCTTCAATTCGGACTCGAGTCTGCTTATCTGGTAGCGATTATTTTCTTCCTTGAGCCCCGAGTTCAACCTTTCCTTGAGATGATCCAGCACTGCAAGGGTTCCGCTCGAGAGGAGCTCAACCTCGGTGATGCCCTGGGGGACCGTTACAACAAGCCTGGCCGGAAAGGCGCTGATGGGAAGCAGGAGCAGGAAACATATGGTGGTCAAAAGTAATCTCATATCACGCCTCCGCCAGAGTCTTTTCTTCTTCCGGATGGAAGGGGACTGAAAAGATAAAGGTCGATCCTGTCCCCTTCTGGCTTTCCACATCGACCCACCCGTCATGGGCGTTTGCAATGTACTGGACAAGGGACAGACCGAGGCCTGTGCCATTGTCCTTGGTGGTGAAATACGGGTCGAATATCCTCCTGGAGATCTCAGGGGGGATGCCGTATCCGGTATCCTTCACCAGGAGCAGGAAGTTGTCTTTGATCCCCATGAGGGATATCTCCAAACTGCCTCCAGAGGGCATTGCATCTTCCGCATTCTTAATGAGGTTTATCAAAAGCTGCTTGAATTGTCCACGGTCTATCATGATATTCGGCAGCCTTTCCTGGCATACGATGGCCGTTTCGATGGCTCTTCGCTTGAGCTCGGGCAGCAGCATGGACACTACGGTGGACACCTCGGTCTCCGGGTTTACGAGCTGTTTTTTCGGGCGTGGGAGGCGGGCATAGGACAGGTACTCGTCAGTGATCTGGGAGAGACGGTCAATCTCTTCCTTGATAATCCGGACGAGCTCAAGGCCCTCCTCGTTTTTGTCGTGCTCCTTGAGCTCGTCCTCCAGCAGTTCGGAATGGAGCAATATGGAGGTCAAAGGGTTGCGGATCTCGTGGGCCACATGGGCCGACATCTGGCCTACGGCTGCGAGTTTCTCAGCCTGTATGAGCTTCTCTGTGAGCGCCTTCTTATCCGTGATATCCACCGCATACTGGACAACATAGTCCACCTCACCCTTTGATCCGAACAAGGGGATGGCGCTCATATCGAAGAAGTAGGGCTTGCCGAGGATATCCATTCGTGTGTCCCTTTCGGTGACGATTCCTGCGCTTTTAAAGCACTTTTCCACGAGCCTGGTGTTGCAGATGCGCTCGTTTTCGGAAAAATCAAGGGAGCAGTGCTTGTCGATCACGTCTTCCCTCTTCAGGCCATAGAGGTCGCACAGACGCTGGTTGATGTCCGTGATGGTAAAGGCGGCATCGATCATGGCCAGGTAATGCGGCACGCCGTTGAAGATGGTCTCCATCCGCTTGTGGGCTACAAGGACCTTGTCCGCCCACTTATTCCTCTCAGAGGCCCCGGCCCGGGCCCTGTTGATCCTGAGCATGATGATGGTTGCTATCAGCACGAAGCCTATGCTCACCGAGCCTAACATGAGGGTGTTGCGGAAGGTGCCGGACATGAGCGAGATGACCTCGCGGTACGGCGAAGTAGAGATGGTGACCCATCTTCTATTGAGAAAATGCACCGAAGAGAAGG
Source organism: uncultured delta proteobacterium (assembly GCA_963785235.1). GTDB lineage: Bacteria > Desulfobacterota > Desulfomonilia > UBA1062 > UBA1062 > MWEI01. The sequence goes on from CAWAUM010000011.1 coordinate 117,177, forward strand.
CCAGGAGCTTTTTCGCCGGCTCTTTTTCAGGGTAGCTGGGGAAGATGAACTCATGCATGCCGTCATTTTTCAGGGTCATGGCATCCTGGATGGCATCCACGCCCGATATCTTTAAGCCCTGCTTCTTGAGCCCGATGATCACATCATTCAGATTGAGCCCGATCCATTTCGGGTTGGGGTGGTAGAGGATCATGCCTGTCTCGTCGAGCATCCAGACATAACCGGATTTTGACGGCCTGATGGGTGCTACATAGTGGGCAGTGATATTCGACAGGTCGATGGCACAGCCGATTACACCATGGAATTTACCATCATCGCCCTTTAAGGGGAAAGAGATGATAAAGGTCTCGAAGCGTCCGGGTATATCGTAATACTGTTCTCCCCCCACCATGATGATGTCCGAGACATAGGGGACATTAAGCTCCCTGGCCACACGGAAATAGGTCCTGAAGCTGAAATCTTTGCCCTCGAGCCCCGGGAGGAGTTGTCTGGGGTAGTGGTAGCGCATGATGCCGCTTTTGTCCTCCCAGAACACGAATATCACCTTGCTCTTCAATGAGTTGAAAACATTCTGAACCGATACCCTGATGGCCTCAGGATCGCCGTTGGATACCCCTTTGATGTGGGCGGTGAGGCTCAGGCTGTTGGTGATGTCGTGCATATACTGCTCGATACCCATGGCTGTCTGCTGGGCCAGCAGACCCTGCTCGCGGTTGAACTGGGCTGCCATTTCCCTCTCGACGCCGTGGTAGGAGTACATGGCGAACATGATCACGAAGCCGAGAACAATAAAGGTGCCCAACCAGATGAGGATATCCCACTTGGTCTCTTTGAGTTCTATGGTATGCCGCTTTGTCGTATTTTGTCTCATACGGAATCACCCCAAAAAGGTGTTTATCCCGATGTGCCGGGGCAGGGTTGCGGCCCTGAGCAACAGGTCTTCGTAGTCGAGGGCAAACAGGGGGCTGATCTCTACGGATATGCCAGGGTCCACATCCACCCCGAGCCGTTTCAGCCAGGAGGTATGCAGCTCGCTCTGGAGCAGCCGGGAACTATCAAGGGAATCCGCACCAGTGAGGTTTTTGACCGGGGCGAACTCCTCTTGGCGCATAACTTCGAGGGTAATGGTCTTATCCGCCAGGGGCAGCGCATCGAAGAGAAAGGCCTCGAACTTGATGCCGGGGGTCTCCATGGGTCTTCCCTCCGGTCCCCGGACAGTGATCATTTTCCGGGCGCGGTGGAACGGCAGTTTGGTCCCCCCTGCGGTGATCTCCTCGGCGAATGTCCGGGTGATCATGTGTATGGCGAGGTTCCCTGCCCAGTGGAGCATTTCACCATCAGATCCTTTTGCATATCTAACCTCATCACTCATATCACTGTATTCCAGCAGGGTGGTCTTGTTGTTGATTCTTGTGATAACCCCCACTTTTTCCTCATAGGTTGACTTTCTGACCACCTTGGAGGACATCTGTGCGCCTGAGAGGTTGTGGAGCCCGAGAAACAGGGGGTCACACACCTTTGCCAGGGGGTTATCCACCTGGAAATAGAATATTTCCTCGATGCCGAGGTCCTTCATCAGGCGTAAAGAACCGCTGGTGCGCAATGCATTGAAGGTGCCCCCATGGCCGTCGGGGTTCATGAAGAGCCCGCCGTCTTGCCCAATGATGAATTTCCCTTCTGCGGTTACGGACGGCAGCATCCCCTGGACGAAGAAATACACACGATCCCGGTTCAGCCCGAAATACGCGTTATCCCGGAAGTATTCTCGAGTAGGGCCGTCATTTTCCCTGGAGGTCATGATGAACCATGGGATTTTGCCCTGGAACTTATGCTCAAGCGCAAGGATCTTTTCTGCAAAAAGCATAAAGAGGCTTTTCCCCTTCACCGGGGTTACCCCTACAACGCCCTTTGGTGCATCAATGCCCAAGCGGGACCCCTGGCCGCCTGCAACAACAAGTGCTGCAACCTTGCCCGAGCGAAGAAGCTCATGGCCGCGGCGGATGTATACAGAAGCCTCCCCGGATGAGGCGAAGGTTGCAGGGATGATATCCGCAGGCTCCACCTCGCCTTGAGGCGGCTCGTAGAGGGTCTCGCCCCTGATGAGCCTCTCCACAAGGTCCATATCCACCCCTTCAAGATCGGTTGCGATCCGTTCCATCAAGAGGGGATTATCCCTACTGCTTAGTAGACTTGCGATATGGTCCTGGCCCAGTCTGTTTAGCCTTTTGACGAGCATCCAAGATCTCCCGTATCCTTTTTTCTACCCCTGTGTCCCCAGGGGTGTAAAACGCTGCCTTGGGCAGATTTTCCGGCATATAGTCGAGTGTCAACGCACCGGCGGGGTCATCATGCGCATAGATGTACCCTTCTGAATAGCCGAGCTCTTTCATGAGCCGAGTAGGGGCGTTTCTCAGGTAAAGAGGAATCGACGGCGTTCCGGTCTTCCGGATCAGGTCCGCAACCCTTTTTTCAGCCATATATACGGCGTTGCTCTTGGGGGCGCAGGCAAGGTATATGGCTGCCTCATAGAGTGCGATATCCCCTTCCGGGCTGCCAACAAAGGTGAAGGCATCCTTGGCGCTGGTGGCGATGCGCAACGCATTGGGGTCTGCCATGCCGATGTCTTCACAGGCGAGACGGATCATGCGTCTCAAGATAAAGAGCCTGTCTTCGCCTGCCTCCATCATCCTGCCGAGCCAGTAGATGCTTGCGTCCACATCGCTCGCCCGAACGCTCTTATGGAAGGCGCTTATGAGGTCATAATGGTTCTCGCCGGAGCGGTCATGATAGAGCGGCCGGTCCATAAGACCTTTCAGGTCTTCGAGTTCTATCTGTTCCTTATCGATGTTCGTAATCACAAGCTCCAGCAGATTCAATGCGGCACGGGCATCTCCGTCAGCCGCCCTGGCCATGGCGGCCAGGCATTCTGCCGATAGGGTCTTCTTCTGGGATTTGATGAGGGTGTCCTGGTTGACGGCGCGTTTGAGGATTTCCTCGATAACACCGGTACTCAAGGCCTTGAGCACGATCACCTGGGTTCTGGACATGAGCGGTGAGGTAATGGCGAACGATGGATTCTCGGTGGTGGCGCCGATGAGGATGATATTGCCATTTTCCACAAAGGGCAGCAACGCATCCTGCTGCACCCTTGTGAACCGGTGGATCTCGTCTATGAAGACGATGGGCTTCTTTTCGCTCTGTGCCGCCGTACCGGTCACGCGGCGGATTTCCTGGACGCCTCCGGTAATGGCGCTGATGGTGAAGAAGGAATCCGGATACATGCGCTCGATAATGCTTGCCACGCTTGTCTTTCCGGAGCCTGGCGGACCCCAGAGCATGGCCGAGCGAAGATTCCCTTTTGAATAGTCCTTCAGCAGTGTTCCGGCATCATCCTGTCCCAGGAGGTCGTCCACACTCGATGGTCTTACCCTGAACGCAAGGGGTGGCAGCTGTTTCGGCATAAAGGGATATATAGCATAAAACCGTCCATGAAAGGAAAAAGAGAAAACCTTATTTTTTATCCTTATGTGATTCCGGAACCTGACGATACAATTAAATAGGTTCTTCAAGATTCATTCCCCATAGAACCTCCTCATTTTGCAGGCCAACGCGGCCTGCATTTTTTTTGCCCTGACGAAAGGCATGGGGATACGGGTTTAGGATCATGGCATTCACTAGGTATGTAGAGGCTCAGATCCTTACACCTGGTCCCATATGCCTGACACCTTATACCTTGACAAACCTTCTTCTTTGATTGTAGAAGGCCTGGTGTGACGCGGGGTGGAGCAGTCCGGTAGCTCGTTGGGCTCATAACCCAAAGGTCGGAGGTTCAAATCCTCCCCCCGCTACCATTTAATTATATCAATGAGTTACAGAGAAAATCAAAACTGCTGTTTCAGTGAATTCCGAGGCTTGACTTTTTTCTCTTGCGACCCCATATGTAATTTGACTGATTCATAGAGGCTATGGCATATAGTTATATCCTGTTATTGCTGCGGCAGTAAAGGGGAGTAGCTGAATCAGTGGACATCGTCAACACGGCAGAGATGCCCGGTGCCACTGGTTAGGGAATAACCTAACAAGCGAGACCTTTACCGTGATCGAGTACATCGCGGTAAAGGTCTTTTTTTTAAGAAAGGAGGCACAGACATGAACATAATGAAAACGATGGTTCTTATGGTGGCACTGACATTGATGATGGTGTTCTTTGGCGGTTTGATGGGCGGAAAAACAGGAATGACCGTGGCACTCATCATGGCTTTCGGCATGAATTTTGTCACGTACTGGTTCAGTGACAAGATTGTGCTCAAGATGTACGGTGCCCAGCCCGTGACCGAGGCCGAAGCCCCGGAACTATACCGGATGATCGAAAAGCTTGCACAAAGGGCCTCACTTCCCATGCCGCGGCTCTATGTGATCGATGGTGACCAGCCCAATGCCTTTGCGACAGGCAGAAATCCGGAACATGGCGTGGTTGCGGTGACTAGGGGCATTATGCGGATCCTTTCACGCGAGGAGCTTGAAGGTGTCCTGGCACATGAACTGGCGCACATCAAACACCGGGATATCCTCATTGGCACGGTGGCAGCATCTGTCGCCGGTGCCATCAGCTACCTGGCACAGATGGCGCAGTGGGCCATGATATTCGGCGGGCGCAGCGATGACGAAGGTGAGGGCGGTTCGGTTCTGTCTTCGCTTGTCATGATGATCGTCGGTCCGATTGCCGCCATGATCATCCAAATGGCCATCTCACGCTCGCGTGAATACGCCGCCGATGCCGGGGGGGCAAGGATAGCCGGTAATCCCATGTATCTTGCGAATGCCCTGCGTAAACTGCACATGGCCTCTCAACGGATACCCATGAATGCAAACCCGGCCACTGCACATATGTTCATAGTGAATCCTCTGAGCGGTGGGGGGCTCATGAAGCTCTTCAGCACACATCCGCCCATGGAAGAGCGTATTGCCAGACTGGAATCAATGCGACCGGAGGCATAAGGGTAGGGGGTTAACCTGGCGAGATCCTAATCGATCCCATGCCCGCCACACTCTGTAATGAAGGAGATCACGTAGCACTATGAGGCCCAAAACCAGAGATAGGCTGATAATCTGCGGGGAAGTCGGTTTGTTTGCAATCGTTCTCTTTGTTTTATGGCTTGATGAGTTCATTGATCTCCCCCATCTTTTTTTCGGAGCACCTTCGAAACCATTCAGGCTAGAGGAGTTTTTAATCGAGACTGTCTCAATTCTTATTGTTGCGGCAATCGTCATCGCCGTAACCTTTTTTATTCAGTATAGATCCAGGAGGATCGAGCAATTCTTGAGGGTCTGTGCATGGTGCAGAAAGGTATGGATGGATGATAAATGGGTACGTTTTGAAGATTATATACAAAAGAGCCAGGCTCTGAGATCTAGCCATGGCATCTGTGAAGAATGCCTTTCAAAACAGAATTCAAAGGCCAAGCACAAGGATGAGGATAAACAGCAGCCCTGATACCCGAAGCTGAAGGAGAACCTGTCAGCTGTCTCTCTGGCTGTTGTCAATAATGACCAGTACAATCCTCACTTGATAATCAACGAAAATGGCTGATCTCGAACTTAACTTGTGGTACAAATAGTATAGGAAAATAAGTGATAAGTATAATTGAAGGAGGAAATTATGTCCAAATCAGAAGATGCGTTGAAAGAAGCTTTTGCCGGAGAATCACAGGCAAACCGAAAATATCTGGCTTTTGCGGTTAAGGCCGATCAGGAAGGATTTCCGCAGGCGGCAAAATTGTTTCGGGCAGCCGCTGAAGCAGAAACAGTTCACGCCCATGCCCATTTACGGGCATTAAAAGGAATTCGATCCACCAAGGAAAACTTGCAGGAGGCGATAGCCGGAGAAACTCACGAGTTTAAAAGCATGTATCCGGGAATGATTGAAGCGGCGAAGGTTGAAGGCAATAAAGAGGCCGAGCGATCTTTTAATTTTGCCAACGAAGTGGAGAAAATTCATGCCCGGCTCTATCAGCAAATGCTTGATAATATGGAAAGTGCAAAAGAATCTTACAGCTATTATGTATGTCCGGTATGTGGATATACTTCAGAGAAGGAGGCGCCGGAGACTTGTCCTGTATGCGGGGCTAAAGGAAAGATGTTTAAAAAAGTTGATTAAAAGATAGTGTGGATGCCGGGGGCTAAACACCCCCGGCTACCCCATTTGGGAATATCGTAAAAGGGGCTGCAGAGTTCAAATTACTATAAGAACCCTCCCGGTCGGATATGGTGAGCCGGGATTTGAGTTTTCTGGCCTCGATGTGGTGCACCACATGCATCACCTTCAGAACCATGCATGCATGCCTCTTCTATGGACCCGCCTCGCAGAACCAGGCGCGCCCGTTCGATCTCACCCAGTGATAACTTGACGATCACGGCAGGCCCCTTCTTTCCCTCCTGCGGACAAAGAACTTCTCAATACCCACTACCACCATTATCAGGGAAGCCGCGGCAAGAATGCGAACCCAGGAATCGAGGCCGATGGGTCTGCTGTGAAAGGCGGTGTTCATGGCAGGCACATAGGTGAAGAGCAGCTGAAGGATGAACATTAGACCAGCCCCGCCGAACACCGAGAGATTGGAGAAGAACCCCACCTCGAAAACGGATTTCGTGAGAGACCGGCAGTTGAAAAGGTACATGAGTTCGCCCATGACGAACACGTTCACCGCCACGGTCCTGGCCTCTGCTATGCCTGTACCGCTGGATAATTCATACTCGAAGAGCCCGAATGCACCCAGAAGCAGCAGGAAACCCACGATGGCGATCCGCCATATGAGCGTGCGGGTGAGGATGGGCTCTTTCGGGTCGCGCGGCGCCCTCTTCATGATGCCCGGCTCCTTGGGTTCGAACACCAGCATGAGGCCCAGCAGCACGGCCGTAGTCATGTTGATCCACAGGATCTGCACCGGCAGGATGGGCAGGGTCACCCCCGCGAATATGGCCGCCAGGATCACCAGACCCTCGCCGATGTTTGTGGGCAGGGTCCAGACGATGAACTTGGTGAGGTTGTCGAAGGTTCCCCTGCCTTCCTCCACCGCCGCCTCGATGGATGCGAAGTTGTCGTCGGTGAGCACCATGTCCGAGGCCTCCTTGGCCACGTCCGTGCCCGTGATGCCCATGGCCACGCCGATATTGGCCCGCTTCAGGGCGGGCGCGTCGTTCACCCCGTCGCCGGTCATGGCCACGATGTTTCCCCTTGCCTGCAGGGCCTCCACCAGGCGGAGCTTCTGCTCGGGGGCCACCCGGGCAAACACCGATACGTCCTCCACGATATCGATGATCTCAGCGTCGCTGATGCTGCCAGCTCCCTGCCGGTGACAACCTTCCCTGCATTGTGCAGGCCGATCCTGGCTGCGATGGCCGAGGCGGTGAGCGCATGGTCGCCGGTGATCATCTTCACGTGGATGCCGGCACTGTGGCAGTTCCTGCACCGCTTCGACGGCCTCGTTCCGGGGCGGGTCGATCATCCCCTGCAGCCCCAGGAAGGTCAGCCCCGAGGCGATATCCTTGTGGTCGATCTTTTCCCTGCCGTCCTCAATGGCCTTCCGGGCAAAGGCAAGCACCCTGAGCCCTTTGGCGGCCATGGCGTCCACGGCCGCGTGGATGGCCGCAGTATCCAGATCAACTGGAGAGCCCTGCGGGTCCAGGGCCGAGGTGCAGCGCTCCAGCAGCGCCTCGACCGATCCCTTGACAAACGCCACGGCGGTCCTCCCCGGCAGATCGCCATGCAGGGTGGCCATGTACTGGTGGTGCGATTCAAAGGGGATGGTGTCGAGACGCCTGAACCGGGCACTCTCCTGCTCCATGAAAAGGCCGGCCTTTGCCGCTGCGGCAATGAGGGCCCCCTCGGTGGGGTCGCCCTGCACGGTGAGGCGCTCCTCCTTTTCCACGAGCAGGCTGTCGTTGCACAGCAGGCCGCACCTGAGTGTCTCCATGAGAGCCTCGGACAGAGGGCCGTCTGATTGAGCGTCTGCACGGACGATCTCGCCCTCAGACGCATAGCCGGTACCGCTCACCGTATATGCATCACTGCCGGCAGCGATCTCCTGGACCGTCATCTGGTTCTCGGTGAGCGTGCCTGTCTTGTCCGAGCAGATGACCGTGGTGCTGCCCAGGGTCTCCACGGCCGGCAGCTTGCGGATGATGGCCCGCCTCCTGGCCATGCGCGCCACGCCGATGGCGAGCGTGATGGTCATGGCTGCGGGCAGGCCCTCAGGGATGGCGCCCACGGCAAGGGCCACGGCTGCCATGAACATCTCGAAGGCACTCTGGCCTCTCAGCATACCCACCGCAAAGGTGGCCAGCGGCAAGCCCCAGGATCAGGTAGAGCAGGATCCTGCTGAATTCCGCGATCTTCTGAAGAAGCGGGGTCTCGAGTTCTTCGGTGGAAGAGATAAGCTCCGAGATGCGGCCCACCTCCGTGTTGTCGCCGATGGCCACCACCACGCCCGAAGCCTGTCCGTAGGTGACCAGGGCCGAGCCGTAGACCATGTTCTTCCGGTCGGCCAGGATCGTATCGTGGGGAAGCTGCGCTGTGTCCTTCTCAACGGCCACGGACTCCCCGGTGAGCGCCGACTCGTCCACCTGCAGGTCCCGGGCAGGCGATCAGGCGCATATCCGCAGGGACCTTGTCTCCCGGACTGGAGCAGGACAATGTCGCCCGGCACCACCTCGGCAGAGGATATCCTCGTCTTTGCTCCCGAGCGCACGACCGTCGCTTCGGTGACCATGGTCTTTGCCAGGGCCTCCATGGCCTTGACCGCCTTGGCCTCCTGGATGAAGCCTATGATCGCATTGACTATCACAACACCGAAGATGACCCCGGCGTCCACCCATTCCTGGAGCAGGGCCGTGATGAGCCCGGCCGCCAGAAGGATATAGACCAGGGGCTGGTGGAACTGCAGGAGAAACCGGAGCAGGGGGCTCTTGCCCTTCTTAGTGGTCAGGACATTATAACCGAAGCGCTCGCGCCGGTGGTTGATTTCGAAGAGGTCAAGGCCCCGCTCACGATCGCTTTCCAGGAGATCGACCACCTCGTCGGCTGGCAGGTAGTGCCAGTGTTTCCCGATCAGTTTATCCATGACGTTCCTTTTAGCCCAGTGTTTTGAAACCAGCGACGTTCTCAATCTCTTCTGAGTAACTTCAAAAAAGTTACTCTATGAGAAAGCGCCGTCCAGGCGGTGTGGGACGCTATTTATTTACGTATCCTTAACCGGCAATACGCTTAACGGACTTGTCAGCAATTAGGTCGTTCAGTTCCTGCATCAGCACTCGTTCATGCGCATCAATCACACCGTCAGCATGGATCAACTCAAAGATCTCTTCGTACTCTGAGTTCGTGATAACATGGTCATCAATGGCTTTCTTAATGATCTCTTCAAGTTTTTTTCCGCTCTTGGTAAGCATCTACCTTCCTCCATGCGCAGTCTGTATTGTTTGCAGCAAATTATCATATCTCACCATCTTTTTCCAGAAATTTCAATAGATAACATGCCATCCACATGCCCTGATGTTGAGCGCCCGTGAAGCATAGATCTTGACTCAAGAAGCAGCTCTTATCGGACCTAAAAGGTTTGGTGCCACCATAAACTAGTACAGCTGACCGGTTGGCTTCATCAATACAGGGTTTATTGTATAATTGCAGGGGGAACAGGTATTGATTGGCAAATCCCGGTCTTTGCCATTCTGACAATCTTAGCAGTGCCCCTGAGGTCATTTTGTCATTTTGTACCCACCCACATCCTTGCAGGGAGCTTTTTTTGCCAAAATGACAATTCCAGGAAAGGCCATTACATGAATGTTTTATGATATCAATAAGTTATAAGTTGCCAGAACCTGGCACGCCCCTTGCCTTATATGAAGTAGAAAGAAAAAAAGAAACCCCAGGAGGGCAAGACAATGATGACATTATGGATCGTAATCGGCGCACTGTTCATGACCGGCATAGGGATCAGGTTCACCTACAAGGTATTGGGACTCACCCCGGTAGAAGCAAGCGCGGTATTCGTCCTGGTGGTCGCCCTGGTAACCATCAACACCGGCCCGGCACGTGAGATCCTCATGAGCCTGTTCTAAGGCAGGACTCAGATAGAAAAAAAGGATAAGGAGGAAGGCCATGAAGACAAAGAAAGAAAAGATCGAAAAGGCACTGGCCAACAGGCTCAGCAGGATAAGCGCATACAGCCTGGTGCTCGTTATGATGACCTTCCTCGGACTCTACGGCGGCATGTATCTGGACAGGGTTCTCGGCATGGCACCCAACTTCACGATGGTAGGACTGGTGGCCGGCATAGCACTGGGCTTCAAGGGGTTCATCGAAGAGGTCGTGATCGAGAGAAAGGTAAAGAGGGCATAGCCATGACAGTCATCTTTGTAATTGTTGGCTTCACGGCATTCCTGGCCCTGACTGCACGGTTCGTGAAACGCGCAGGGCATGCTGCCAGGGCAGCGCAGATCCGGTAATCGAACAGGCCTCCAGCGAACTTCCTCCCCGGGAACGATCCATATCACACACCACGGCCCCGAAAGGGTCGTGTTTTTTTATTCAACTGATTATCCTGCGAGAAGCAACGGGCCGCCTTGAGGGCGACCCGCATTCGTGATGTAGGCTGCCGGATTGTAACCCGGCTTTCTTGAGTATCGACTAGGACTGGTATCTGACCCTGCGGTTGTTCAACTCATCTTTGGCCTTTGTGTAGTCCGTGAACATCCGTGCAAAGCACAATCCCATGCCCAGCACAAACAAACCAAGCATGAAGGTCGGTTCCGTATTGAACTTCACATCGATCCACCGGCCTGCGAACAGGAACAGGAACGAGGAGATAACCAGGGTGAAGCTCCATGCGCTCAGCAGGATGATCTGATTCAGCGTCTTGGTCTGGAGTCTGTTTCTTCGTACCCTTTTCATGGCCTCCCCTCCTTTTTTTATTGATAATCTTCTCAGCTGATCATGCCTTTAACTGCTTCAAGGACCGGAGCAGTGAACAAGGCCACGAGCACGGCATACAGTGCGAAAGATCCGATTGCCTCACTGATATAAATCTTCTCATAGCGATACTTCAAAGAAATGATGGTGAGCCCGCCCATGATCAGACAACCAAGGTGGAAGTACGGTAAGCTGTTGCCGCCGGAAACTGCTGTTGCTGCAAAAGCAAACGTACCAGTGATCATTACCACGAACATTGCTACGATTATTGTCTGGATTGTCCTTTTCATTGTCTGACCTCCACTTTGTTTTTTTATACTATTTATAAGGCATACATTGTGCCAACTCTGTGGCATGTGAGCATAATACCTTTCATCATATTGTTAATATTGATTATTAGATGAATTTCCATTCATCTGAGATCCGGTAGAAACATATAAAAACCATGATTCATTCGATGGAATGTTCAAAGGGATTGAATGAAACGTGTGAAATGCAGGACAACAAGTTGAATAAGAGTCCCTCGAGGGTCGACATTGATTAAGACCGTAAAAATCCTCTAAAACGAAAATATCGCAAATCTCACTTCAAGGTTAAAACCCTAGTCTCAAGCTTATAAAATAAATCAGTACGCCTAAAAAACAGTACACCATAAAACCAATACAGAAGCCAATCTACAACGATATTACCATATATTTTTTCATATAAAAAAAGGAGAGGGTCTGTAAACCCTCTCCGTGTGGTGGGCCATCCTGGGCTCGAACCAGGGACCTACTGATTAAGAGTCAGTTGCTCTACCAGTTGAGCTAATGGCCCATATCTATCTTTGGTACGCCCGGGGCGACTCGAACGCCCGACCTGCGGATTCGAAGTCCGACGCTCTATCCAACTGAGCTACGGGCGCTCACCTTCAAATTGGGGTGAGTGAAGGGGATCGAACCCTCGACCGCAGGAGCCACAATCCTGTGCTCTACCATCTGAGCTACACTCACCATATGCTCTGGCACGCCTGAGAGGATTCGAACCTCTGACCTACGGATTAGAAGTCCGTTGCTCTATCCAACTGAGCTACAGGCGCCCACTTAGGCCCCGCTATGGTCGGGGCGAGAGGATTTGAACCTCCGACCCCCTGCTCCCAAGGCAGGTGCGCTAGCCAAACTGCGCTACGCCCCGTAGTGGAGCCTTATAGCAGAGGGTCTTAGGGCATGGCAAGCACTTTTTCCGCAGGGAAAATGCCAAGCAACTGATTAATTTAATTCAATAAAAATAAAGCGTCTCAAAATCCAATGCATACCATTGCAGCGAGGTAAGTAGGAGAAAATCATGACAACAAGGAGGGTCTGGCGCCTCAGATACAAACCGGGTGATCTCTATGCCTGGTAATCGTCAAGCAAGGCCAGCACATGCTCTTCAACAGCCTCCATCTCGTGGGTCATCTCCTCAGAGACGCCTTCATGGTTATATCCGCACAGGTGGCAGATCCCGTGGACCAGCAGTGCCCTGATGCGGTCCATTGTCTCTATACCTGCCTCGAGAGCTTCTTCAGCAGCCTTTTCCACTGAGATGACCACATCCCCCAGGTGGCTGCCTTGCAGGCCTTCACCTTCCTGCTGGGGAAAGGAGATGACGTTGGTGGGCTTGTCACGGTCAAGGTATTCCCGGTTCAAGGCCTGGATATCAGCGTTGTCGGTGAGCACCACGCACAGTTCCACGCCCTGCCTGCCGAGGATTTCAAGGATCCGGACCGCCAGCTCGCCCAGGAGGTCGACATCGACCTCAATGACCTTCTGTTCGTTGATGATATCGATGAGGTTCATCTGCCGCTCTTGTCATAGGCACGGATGATCTTGGCCACTATCTTGTGCCTGACCACGTCATCCTCTGAGAAATACACGAAACCGAGCTCGTCGATGTCCTTGAGGATCTGTGACGCCTCCACCAGGCCTGATATGGTGCCCTGGGGCAGGTCGATCTGGGTGACATCACCGGTTATGACGGCCTTGGAGTTGAACCCGAGCCTGGTGAGGAACATCTTCATCTGCTCGGAGGTGGTGTTCTGCGCCTCGTCCAGGATGATGAAGGCGTCGTTCAAGGTCCTGCCCCGCATGAATGCCAGCGGTGCTACCTCGATATGGTCCCTGGCTATGAGCCTCAGGACATGGTCACGCTCCAGCATATCGTACAGGGCGTCATACAGGGGCCTCAGGTAGGGGTTCACCTTCTCCTGCAGGTCGCCGGGCAGAAAGCCGAGCCGTTCCCCTGCCTCCACTGCAGGCCGGGTTAGCACGATGCGCTCCACCTTCTTCTTCAGCAGATAGTGCACCCCCATGGCAAGTGCCAGGTAGGTCTTGCCTGTCCCTGCAGGGCCGATGCCGAAGAGGATGTCTTTGAAGCGCATGGCATCGATGTAACGCTTCTGTTGCAGGCTCTTGGGGAAGATCACCTTTTTCGTGGAGGAAATATAGATGTTGTCCTTAAACACGTCCTCCAGGTCCACGTTGTGGTCCTTGGCGATCATCCGCACGGCGTACCAGACATCATCAGGATAGATGGGGAACCCGCCTTTTATGAGCTTGTAGAGGTCTTTGAGGGCGTGCTCTGCAAGCTCCACATCAAGGCTTTCGCCTGTAAGTTCGATGGTGTTGCCCTTGAGCGCACATTTGACCCCGACAGATTCTTCAAGGATCTTCAGGTGGGAACAATTGTCACCGGCAAGCTGCCGCAATATGTACGTGTCTGAGAAGTCGATTGTGGGCATGGATTTGTGTGTGGCCTCTTTTTTCCCTGAATGGTTTAAGGCATATACCAAATCCTGAGGTGTTACAAGTTCATTTCCTGTGTTGCAGATCCGCATGTGTTGTACTATGTACTCACCATGTTCACAGCAAAGGTCATGGAGGGTTTCAGCGCTGCGCACCGCCTCAGGGGCTACCAGGGTGACTGCGAGAGACTGCACGGCCACAACTATCGCGTGGAGGTCGCTGTGGAATCGCCGCAGCTTGACTCCGCAGGCATTATCATGGACTTTCGCGATCTCAAGCAGATCCTCAAAAAGGTGCTCGCAGATCTCGACCACCAGTACCTCAACGATCTCGATCCCTTTACACAGATCAATCCTTCGGCCGAGAACATTGCAAAACACATTTATCACGCTGTCTCAGGGGCTATGAAGACGCCGGTATCACTCAAAGAAGTCACGGTCTGGGAGAACGATTCCTGCTGCGTGACCTATTCAGGGTAGGAAGGCCCGGCCATGAAGGACGTGCAGAAACAGAAGCCGGACAATCCCTTGTACATCGAGAAGGTGGGAGTCAAAGGGATCAGCTACCCCATCGTGGTATCCGACAAGAAGAAAGGCTCCCAGCACACGGTGGCCTCCATCAGTCTTTCCGTGGATCTGCCCCGGGAATTCAAGGGCACGCACATGAGCCGTTTCATCGAGGTGCTCAACGAGCATAAGGAAGAGATCCATATCAAGAACTTCGAGCATATCTTAAATGAGATCAAGCGTTCTCTGGAGGCCGAGAGCGCCCACATGGAGATCGAGTTTCCCTATTTCATCGAGAAGGAGGCCCCGGTGACCGGGGCTGTAGGTCTCATGGAATACACGTGCTCGCTCATGGGCATGGTCGGCTGCAAAGCGGGAGTTCAAGGTGGGCGTGAAGGTCCCTATCCAGACGCTCTGCCCGTGCTCCAAGGAGATCAGTGATTTCGGTGCCCATAACCAGCGGGGCATCGTGACGGCAGTAGTGCGTTACGAGAAGTTCTTCTGGATGGAGGATCTCATCGGAATCATCGAGGGCTGCGGGTCAAGCCCGGTTTATCCCGTTCTCAAGAGGCCCGATGAGAAATTCGTCACGGAACATGCCTACCAGAATCCCAAGTTCGTGGAAGACGTTGTCCGGCAGGTGGCATCCATCCTGAGCGTCAGGGACGAGTTCTCCTGGTTTTCGGTGGAGGCGGAGAATTACGAGAGCATCCACAACCATAGCGCATACGCATATATCGAGAGCGAACAGACGCATGGCTGAAGATGTTCTGCCCCTGGGCAAGCTCCCCGTCGAACTCCTCCGGCAATTCCTTCAAGGGCTCCCCGAAACTCACCCGGATGTGATCGTGGGGCCGGGCATAGGCATGGACGCTGCGGTTATCCGCTTCGGTCAGGAGCAGCTGGTCTTCAAGACCGACCCCATCACCTTTGCCGCGGATGACATCGCCTGGTACCTCGTCACCATCAATGCCAACGACATTGCCTGCATGGGCGGTATCCCGAAATACCTCCTTGCAACCTTCCTCCTGCCCCAGGGCGCAACGACGCCAGTAACGCGCTTCAGCCATTTTTTCACGGCTCAAAGAGGCATGCGAAGCAGGCGGAATCACCCTTGTGGGCGGTCATACCGAGATCACCCATGGGATCGAGCGGCCTATTGCCGTCGGGTTCATGATAGGTACCATATCCAGGCACGGCATCATCCGTTCCTCCGGTGCAAAACCTGGTGACGCCATCCTCCTGAGCAAGGGCATACCCCTTGAGGCAACTGCGCTCCTGGCGCGTGAGTTCGCCCATAAGCTGGGCCTCGATGAAGATACCCTGAAACAGGCGCAGGACCTTATCTATACCCCGGGCATCAGCGTGGTGGCCGATGCCCGGATCGCGCTGGAGACAGGCGGTGTTACCGCCATGCATGACCCCACCGAGGGCGGCCTTGCCACCGGGCTCTCTGAGCTTGCAGGCGCCAGCGGGTGCGGCGTGGAGGTGCACCTGGAGAACATCCCTGTTATCGATCTTGCAGATAGGATCCTGAGCGTCTTTTCTATTGACCCTCTGGGCGCCCTGGCATCAGGATCCTTAATCGTGTGCTGCAAACCCGAAAATGCCGGGGCCATCCTTTCGGCCTGGGAGGAGGCCGGGATCAAAGGCGCCCTCATCGGGCACCATGACTTCATCGCCTGGGCTCATCCTCTACCGGGATGGGAAAGCCGGGCCTCTGCCGGAGTTCAAGGCGGACGAGATTACTAAGGCTTTTAAACCCGGATGTTGCAGGTGAGTATACCCGGGAATGTCCTAGGCGCAGCAGAATAGACTTAAGCATAAAAATTCCCAGTGACCAAAAAGAATTTTTTTAAAACAAGTCCGTTTAAATCCTTCATCTTGCAGCCTCCAGGACCGATAAAATTAACGTTCCACAAAGGCTGCAAGATGAAGGATTTAAACGGATCAAATTTTTTTCACCTCATACATGTAACATCGGTGCTTGAAAACAAAATCCGGGTTAACACCCATGAAGAGCCAGCATGGGCATAAAATGGCTCTGTCTCCAACGCCTATCTTGACTTGTGAGTAGCGGCATCATACAACATTTTCTATGAAAAGGATCCTCATAGCCAACAGGGGCGAGGTGGTACTCCGGGTACTCAGGACAGCCCATGAGCTGGGCCTGGAAACCATCGTTGTCTACTCCGAGGCGGACAAGGACATGGAATACCTTAACTTCGCCGATGAGGCTGTGATGATAGGCCCCGAGCAGGCCTCCAAGAGTTACCTCAACATCGATGCCATCATCTCTGCGGCCCTTGCCTGGAAGGCCAATGCCATCCATCCCGGCTACGGATTCCTTTCAGAGAATCCCCAATTCGCATTTGTCTGCGAGGAGAACGGCATCGAATTCATCGGCCCCACGAGCACGACCTTAAGGACCATCGGAAACAAATCCCGGACAAAAGAGGTGGCCAAGTCACTGGGAATACCTACCATACCGGGCTCCTACGGGGTGGTTGCCGACATCAACCAGACAATCCTTCTGGCACAGGATCTCGGTTTCCCTGTGATCCTCAAGTCGCTGTATGGGGGAGGCGGAAGGGGAATGAAGGTCGCCTTCAGCGATGACCAGCTCAGGCAGCATTTCGCCAGCGTGAGCAGCGAGGCTAGCGCCGCATTCGGTCGCAGCGAGATCTACATTGAGCACTATATCACCGCTCCCCGTCATCTTGAGGTCCAGGTCCTTGCCGATGCATACGGAAACATAAGGATCTACTCGGACCGTGAGTGCTCCATCCAGAGGCGCCATCAGAAGATCATCGAGGAGGCACCGATTCCCTCTATCGATGCGGATCTCAGGCAGAGCCTGTGGGATTGGTCCAAGGGGATCATCCAGGCCATCGGATTCAAGGGCCTCGGCACGGTGGAATTTCTCATGGATCAGGAAGGGGGCATCTATTTCCTTGAGATAAACGGCAGGCTCCAGGTGGAGCATCCGGTCACGGAGATGATTTCCGGGATTGACTTGGTACGTGAGCAGATCATGGTTGCAGCAGGCGCACGCATTGAACCTTTCCCGGTCATAACTACAGGGCATGCCATCGAATGCCGGATCAACGCGGAAAATACATCCAAGAACTTCATGCCCACCACCGGGACCATCGCGAGGCTGCGGCTGCCGAGCGGACCGGGCACCAGGGTGGACACACACCTCTTCCCGGGCTGCATCGTTACCCCTTTTTACGATCCCCTGCTGGTAAAGCTCATTGCGCACCACACGACGAGGAACGGTGCGCTCCGCCGGATGGGCAGGATGCTTGACGAGACTGTCATCGACGGCCTCACCACGAACAAAGAACTGCTCTACAAGCTGCTCAACCATGACAGTTTCCTTGCCGGCAACGGAGATACATCCCTGGTTACCCAACTCCTCAATAAATAGTCATGTAAACGAGGATTTATGCGTAAGGCTTTCCTGGAGCGCAGAGAATATTCATGGGTACATTCAACTACAAAATCGGGTCAGAAAAAACAGCTCTATTTGCTTGTAAATCATGTTTTATGGATATAGCATCCGACTCCATGAAGGTACATGGATTAATAATCATAACGATCTTTATATTGGGATTTAGCCTGATGAACTCATGTGCGCACAAGGATGCCTCCAGGAGAAGCGGCCCTGACGCCCGAAGTCCAGTCTGCTGTGCAGCCCGTAATAATGACCACCTCAGGCCTGAATCTGATCAATGAAACCCAGGCAAAAAGGTATGTGGAAGATCTCATCGCAAGCAAAGGCCTTGACAAGGTTCGTGCACATGACTTGATGAACGACCCCCGGGTGGTCTTTGATGAGAAATTTGTCCTGAAAAACCTCAATTTTGTCAGACCCCCGGCCTCTGCAAAAAGTCCTGGGCGTATGGAATTCGACAATAAGTATGTCATAAAGGGCAGGGCCTTCATCGAAGAAAACCAGAATCTCTTTGATGAAATCCTTCAGAAGTACGAGATTTCCCCCGAGATCATCATGGCGATACTCATTATTGAAACAAGGATCGGGACCTACCCTATGAAGTACAGTGCATTTAATGTCTATGCGAACATTTCCCTCATATCCGACCCGGCCATCATGGAAAGGCTCAAAGACTTAACCGGTGTGGACAATATCCCCCTTCATGACGCCGAAGGTATGAAGAAGACCCTTGCAAGGGGAAGATGGGCTGCGGGCGAACTCTATAACCTGATCCTGATTGCCGATACCCTGGGGCTCGACCCACTGGAGATAAAGGGGTCCGTAGGAGGCGCCATGGGTCCGGCGCAATTCATCCCGACCACCTTCATGAAATGGGGTGCTGATGGCGACGATGACGGCGTGAGGAATCCCTTCAGCATGCCGGATGCCATTGCGAGTATTGCGAATCTCCTGAAAAAATCAGGCTGGAGGGAAAACGGTGATGAAAAAAAGAATCGCGGTGCCATATGGTTGTACAACCATAGCGACGTCTATGTGAACACCATAATGAAGCTCTATGAGGACCTCTCAAATACATAGAGGGCAAATGCTTTTTCGTTCTCTTTTAACGCTGTTGAAGATTGTCTTTGGCCGTGGTATTGCCTGTAAAGGGGTATAATCGTGGATATTGGCGAATTGATCGCGACCAAGAAGGCGGTCTTTGATGAATACCTTAACGGCTACCTTCTTGAACAAAAAAGCAGCTCCGGGGTTTTCGAGGCCTACTCCTACAGCCTCAAGGCAGGCGGAAAGAGGATCAGACCCATCCTTGCCATGCTCGCGTCCGAGGCTGCAGGAGGACCAGACAGGGCTGCTTTGCCTGTAGGGCTTGCCATTGAGATGATTCACACCTTCAGTCTCATCCATGATGACCTGCCGGCCCTTGACAATGATGATCTGAGAAGGGGCATGCCCACGTGCCACAAGAAGTTCGGAGAGGCCACGGCCATCCTGGCTGGTGATGCCCTTATCTTCCAGGCCCTGTCGGTTATCTGCACAAGCACGTATCCGCCGCAGGTCAAGGTGGACCTGTGCACTGCTTTTGCCGATATCTGCGGCACATCTGGGCTTGTACAGGGAGAGTATGAGGATGTGATGGCCGAGGGCAAGGACTTGTTGCCCTCAAAGATTGAAGAGATCTATATCCAGAAGACATCGCGCCTTTTCGAACTGTGCATGTATGCAGGTGCCCGGATTGCCTGCGACGACGACATCCTGATCAGGGCCCTGGCCGGTTTCGGCACACATCTGGGGCTCGCATTCCAGGCCATTGATGACATCTTGGATATAACATCCGACAGAGAAACACTGGGCAAGAGCGCAGGTAAAGACCTGGCCCAGAACAAGGCTACCGTGGTGAAGGCCCTTGGTATCGATGAAGCGCGCTTATGGGCACAAGCAGCCACCTTCAGGGCCATAGCGTCACTTGACGGTATACACCCGGAAAAGATGGAGAACCTGAGAAGGCTGGCCTTGTGGATGCTCAAGCGGGTAATGTGACCATGGATATACTTCAGACCATTTCATCACCAGCAGACCTTAAAGCGCTCGACATCAGCCGGCTCGAGACCCTGGCCCATGAGATAAGGGAGTTTATCATCGAGTGCGTGAGCCAAACAGGGGGACACCTGGCATCAAGCCTCGGGACCGTGGAACTCACCCTTGCCATGCACTATGTATTCAACTCGCCTCTGGACAAGATATTGTGGGATGTGGGTCATCAGGGGTACACGCATAAGATCATCACGGGCAGGAGGGATGCCTTTCACACCCTGCGCCAGCATGGCGGCCTGTGCCCGTTCATGAGCCCTGCGGAAAGCCCTTATGATGCCTTTGTCTCTGGCCATACCGGAAATGCCCTGCCTGCTGCCAGCGGCATCTGCGAGACCCTGACAAAGGCCGAGAGCAAAAACCGCGTGATAGCGGTTATCGGCGATGGATCACTGTCCAACGGACTCACCTTCGAAGGTCTGAACTTTGTGGGTATGAGGAAACAGAACCTCATTGTGGTCCTGAACGACAACAATATGTTCATCTCCAAACGTGTCGGCGCGGTGGCGGACTATTTAAGCAGGATCATGACCTCAAAACGTGTCCGGGACGTAAGGGAGGGGATCAAGCACACGCTGAAGCGCATCCCTCTTGTGGGCAACACCATCTACAGGGTAGCCAAGCTCATCGAAGGTAACCTCAAGGGAGTAGTGACTGAGGGGCTGCTCTTCGAGGAGATGGGGTTCAGATATGTGGGCCCCATCGACGGGCACAACATGGCGCATCTCGTGGAGGCATTCCAGAATATCGCCACTATGGATGAGCCCATCTTTCTCCACATCATTACACAGAAAGGCCGCGGATACCATCCGGCAGTAAAGGACCCGGAGCATTATCATGGTGTGGGCAAATTCGACCTGGAAAACGGTGACGGCCCCAAGGCTTCGCCTGAGCCGACCTATTCGGATGTCTTCGGCGAAACCCTTATCAGACTCGCCAAAAGGGATCCCCGGATCATTGCTTTAAGCCCGGCCATGACCTCGGGTACGGGGCTTAAGGAATTCGCGCTGCGCTACCCGGATCGGTTCTATGATGTGGGCATTGCCGAAGGACATGCCGTCACCATGGCCGCAGCCATGGCCCTGTTCGGCCTGAGGCCGGTGGTGGCTATTTATTCAACCTTCCTTCAGCGCGGCTTTGACTCCATCATCCATGATGTGGCACTGCAGAACGCGCCGGTCATCTTTGCCATAGACCGTGCAGGCCTTGTAGGTGCTGATGGCCCCACCCATCATGGCACCTTTGACCTTGCCTATCTGCGGAGCATCCCGAACATGGCCATCATGGTCCCCCGCGACCAGCTCATGCTGGAGAAGATGCTCGAGTACGGCCTGAGCCTCCAAAGGCCCGTGGCCATCAGGTATCCCCGGGATAAGATCGTGGCCTCACCCATAAAGGCTTCAAGATTGAAGCTGGGCAGGCCCGAGATTCTGAAAAAAGGCGGCAAGCGCGGTGGTATTCTGCGTGGGCCCCTTGTGCTACAAGGCGCTCGAGGCTGCCAGCGACCTGGATGACGTGGCAGTGGTTGATCTTGTTTTCGCAAAACCCATGGATGTCAAAGCCATCAGGGAACTGGTGATCGCCGCACAAGGCAAGTTTGTTGTGGTAGAGGACGGGTGTGTTCATGGAGGCATTGGCTCGGCAGTCCTCGAGGCCCTGCAGGATATTGAAATACCCCTCAAATTCAGGCTCGTGGGAATACCAGACAGGTTCATCGAGCATGGTTCATTGAACGATCTCAAGAAGATAGTGGGCCTCGATGCACAAGGAATCCGCAAGGCCCTTAAGGATATTCTATGAAGGTGCGCCTGGACAAGCTTCTGGTGGATAAAGGTCTTGTTGAGACCAGGTCCAAGGCCCTTGGCCTTATCATGGCAGGCCACGTACTGGTGGCCGGACACCCGGTGACCAAGGCCGGGAGCGCTATCGAGGACGATTCCCTCATATCAATAAAGGCAGGGAACGCCTTTGTAAGCAGGGGGGCGCTGAAGCTGGAAGCCGCGCTGGATGCATTTTCCGTGGAGGTTCAGGGCCTGGTCGCCCTTGATGTAGGCTCGTCCACCGGGGGCTTCACCGAGCTCATGCTGAAAAGGGGAGCGAAGAGGGTATATGCCGTAGATGTCGGCCACGGCCAGCTCCACTGGAGGCTGAGGAAGGATCCCCGGGTAATATGCCTGGAGGGCATCAATGCACGCACGATCGGCCGCGAGCACGTGTCCGAGCCGTGCGACATGGCCACCTTTGACGTGTCATTCATATCTTTAAGGCTTGTCGTCCCGCCGGTGCTGAACCTGCTGACGGATAATGCCCACCTCATCGCACTCATCAAGCCCCAGTTCGAGGCCGGCCGGGACCAGGTGGGCAAGGGTGGTGTGATCCGTGATCCTGCTGTCCACGAATCGGTAATAAACGGTATCAGTTCCTTTCTTTGTGACCTGGCGTTGGAAGTGGACGGGGTTATCCCCTCACCGATCAAGGGTGCCAAGGGAAACCAGGAATATCTTATCCATGCAATGAAAAAGGCCTTGCAATGAAGATAACCATCGCGCGCCATGCAGGTTTCTGCTTCGGTGTCCGCAGGGCCATCGATATCACCTTCAAGGTCAGGCAGAAAGATCCCGGGAAGAAGATATACACACTCGGGCAGATCATCCACAATCCCCAGGTCATCGAGGCACTTACCAAGCGGGGAATAGGGATAGTCCACGACATCAACGACCCGAAGCTGCACCCCGGTGACATCGCCATCGTGCGCGCCCACGGAATCTCACCCGATAAAAAGGCGGCACTGACTGATCGCGGCGTGGAGGTCATCGATGCAGCATGCCCCATGGTGCTCAAGCTGCATACGGTTATCAAGAAGGCCACCAAGACTGCAGACCTCATCGCCATAGTGGGTGACAAGGACCACCCTGAGATGGACGCCCATATGGGTGTGGCAGGCAGCAAGGGGATAATCATCGAGACCGCCCAAGACGCGAGGCAGGTCCCCCGGGTGAAGAGGCTTGCAGTCGTGGCTCAGACGACCTTTGATGTAGCACTGTATAAGGAAATCATCGATATCCTGCGGGACAAGACTGAAATCCTGGACGTGTCGGACACAATCTGCCGTTCCACCGTTGACCGCCAGAGCGAGGTGATGGACCTGGCGAAAGACCATGACACCTTCATCGTCATAGGCGGCAGGACATCGGCCAACACCAAACGCCTGGCCGAGATCGCGGCCAAAGAAAACCGTTATGTCATCAAGATCGAATCACCGGAGCAGCTCAAGGACATCAACCGCTCCAAGATGAATAAGATCGCAGTCATAGCCGGTGCGTCAACGCCTCACTGGGTAATCGAGGAATGCATCGATGCGCTCAAGAACATTCATGCGTCATCCGGCATCGAGAACGCCCTGATGGACACCTTTGCCGAGTCGCCGCTCATGCCCTCGCTGGGTTGCCTCGGTACAGCCATGATTGCACTTGTATTCTGTGGCCAGACATACCGGTGGGATGTTCTTTTGGCCGTCTTCTTCCTTGCATTCTCTTCAACTGCACGCACAAAGAGGCCGAGGCAGTGGCCTACATGGGCCATTTCCACGGGCATTGCCATTTCCATCAGCCTTATGTCGAACGAATTAACAGGCGCCCTTGTAATCGTCGGCGCCTCGCTGCTGCGTCCCCTGGTGGATGTAGCAGGGGTACAGGATTACCTCAAGAGCCTATTGGGCGCTGTTATTTTTATCCTGATTGCAATCGTGGTGCCCTTGACGCTGACCCGCACTGCCGTCCAGCCCAATATTGCCCTGCTTACGGCCTATGTAGCAACCCACTACCTCACGGCCGAGGTCCTGCTGGGGCTCAAGAACATGGAGAAGGACGCCATTATGGGCCGTATGAGCCTTGCCAGGTACATCAATGAGGACAAGGCCACCATGCTGCTGGAATATACCATCATGGGTCTGTCCCTGCTGCTTTTCCTGAGCTTCCCCCTGAAGGTCGCCCCAGCCCTGGCATATGGCTTGCTGCCGCCGCTGTTCTTCCTGGCCAAGGGCATAGACTTCTATACCGAGCAGACTATCTTTGACAACAGGATGTACACTATCTACATAATGGGTCTGTGGGTCATTGTCCCGGCTATGGGCCTGCTGTGGCTGGCAACCATGATGTAGGGGCCTGGCACCTGCGTGCAGGTATTAGTTTGTCAGCTCTTTTTACAGCTTGATTCATGCATATGCAGCCATTCATCAATATCCTTGTTTCCGATACAGGCAGATGCCTCTTTACACCAGGCCAGACAAGTATTCTGAACTCCGGCATTCGTGTTTCTGGCTCCACAGCCAGGGCAGACAAGGAATACATCATCTTTCCAGAACTCAATATCAGTCCCGCAGGCACTACATTTCTGCGAACAGATATCCTCCGGCTTGAAATAGGCAGGATCCATTCCAGGGCATCGTTTCTTCACTGACATAGCCTTCTTTTGTTAGGAAGGTACTGACACCGTTTGTATGTGCCCGTCCGCAGCCAGGAGTGACCACGGACAGGCACATGGGGTGGTTTGCTTACTTTTTATACAGGGCCTCGATCCGGTCATTATATTTTTCCATGATAACCCGGCGTTTGAGCTTCATGGTCTGGGTCAGCATCCCGTTTTCCAGGGTGAAGGGATCAGACAGGAAAAGGTATTTCCTCGGGATCTCATAGCCGCCGTACTTTTTCTTCAGGTTATCGTTGATTTCACCCGTAATCATCTTCTGTACATCTTCCCTGGCTACAAGGGTCTTCATATCCGTGGGCAGGTTGTTCTTTTGTGCGTAGACCTCAAGGGCGACGAAGTCCGGCACGATCATGCAGACATTGTATTCCCTTCCGGCGCCGTAGATCAGTGCGCTCTGGACGTAATGGTTGAGGCAGATGTCCTCCTCCAGGGCTGCGGGGAAGACATACTTGCCGTTTTCCAGCTTGAACTGTTCCTTGATGCGGCCTGTGATCCACAGGAAGCCGTCCTCGTCGAGGCGGCCACGGTCGCCTGTCCTGATGCCGCCGTCTGGCGTCATGATCTCTTTTGTCGCCTCGGGCTTATTGTGGTAGCCCTTCATGACATTGGGACCGTAGCAGACGATTTCCCCGTCTTTTGCCCCCGGCTCCACAACGGACTGATCGATGACGACCTTGACCTTATCCATGGCGGGCCCGACGCTGCCGATCCGGAATTTGCTGGAATTGTTCATAGTGATGCCCGGGGTGGTTTCCGACAGTCCATAGGCATCGAAGAGGGGGATTCCGATATCGTAGAAGAACCTGGAGATATCGGGATTCATGGCGGCGCTGCCCGTCAGGGAGCCTTTCAGCCTGCCGCCGAAGAGGTCCCGGATCTTCTGGAAGACGATTTTGTTGATGAGGTTGAATTTGAGGTTCGCCAGGAAGCTCGATTTTCCCTGCTCGGCAAGACGGCGTTTTTCTTTGGCCGCTTCCACGCCCGCGTCGAAGAGCTTTTTTTTAGCGCCGCCGGCTTCGTTCACCTTCGTGACGATCGTATCATAGACCTTGTTGAAAATGCGGGGTACGGCGATCAGGAAGGTCGGCCGTACCTTGGCCATATCCTGACACGACGGTGGCCACGCTGTCCATGAAACCCAGGGAGCCGCCAATGGCCGTAAAGGTATGCAGTTCGCCGAGGCCGAAGCATGTGCCCAGGGAAGAAGGGACAGGTGACCGGTCATCGGAGTTGAAGCTCAGGGTAAGCCACTATCCGCGCATGATGGTTGCTCGTCCAGTTGCCGTGCATCAGGAGAACGCCTTTGGGGTCTCCCGTCGTTCCCGAGGTATAGATCAGAACGGCCACGTCTTCCGGTTTCGGATAGATGGCCTTGAACGGGTTCTTTTCGCCGATGCGCTCCAGTTCAGCCATGGTGGCTTTCCCATCACCCTGCATGACGAAAGATTTTCTCCAGGGTGGGAATCCGTGACGGGAAATCTTTGACTTTTTCATAGATCTCCGGTTTTGAAACGAAGAGGATCTTTGCGGCGCTGTCCTTGATGATGTATTCCCAGACATGGGTCAATTCCGCCTCGTACATGGGAACATAGACCGCCCCGAGACCGGCGACGGCAAAGTGGCCGACAGCCCAGTCGACGCTGTTGTTGCAGATGATGCCGACGGCGTCGCCCTGCTTGACGCCGAGACTGGCCAGTCCACCCCGCAGGTTATCGACACGGCGGCCGATCTCCCGGTAAGTGACCCACTCATATTCACCCTGCTTGTTTTTCGTCCCGAGATACGGTCTCTGTCAGCATACTTCTTCACACTGTTCTCAAAGAGCTCTACGAGATTGTCCGGTTTTTCAAGTTGATACTTTTCAAACATGATTAGTTCCTTTCCTTTTTTTAGAATTTGGGGTGGTCCATTCCTTGTTTGTCCCGTTTAAATGGCGGTTGGGCGCCATGCCAAACAACTATGATCCATAGTGTGTTTATCTTTTGCGCGATAAAAGCACTAAAATGGATACACTATTACTTCGAGAAAGGGAAGACCTGGGAAACTCTTAACACAGATTGCATATGGAAATGCCTGGCGATTTAGCCTATGAATGCATGGATAAGTCCGTTTAAGAATGAAGGAACGGGTACGCCGGTAAATGTCATAAAGGGAGAAACGGATCCGCATGTCTGAGAGGAAGCTCATCGTCTTAGGGACTGCAAGCCAGGTGCCTGGCCGCACCAGGAACCAGAACGGCTATGTTGTCCGCTTCGATGATGAGGGGTATCTCTTCGACCCGGGGAGGGCACCCAGAGGCAGATGATACTGGCCGGTGTTTCGGTAACAGAGATCACGAAGATATTCATCACCCATTTCCATGGCGATCACTGCCTGGGGCTGGCTGGAATAATCCAGCGCATATCCCTTGACCGTGTCCTGCATGAGGTCCATATCTATTATCCCGCTTCGGGGCAGGTCTATTACGAGCACCTGAGGGACTCATGTCTTTTCCATAATTCCGCCCGTCTTCAGGGTCACCCGATTTTTGCCAGTGGAGTAATCTTTGAGGATGAAAGGGTTACCATCGAGGCGAAAAGTCTCGATCATGTTGTTGATTGCTTCGGTTACCGCATACAGGAAAAGGACTCCTTCACGCTTGACCCTCAAAGGCTGATACTCGAAGGCATCAGGGACAAGGATGCAGGGAGGCTGAAGGCCTCAGGCACACTTGACATCAACGGGAAGACGGTCTGTATTGCGGATGTGGGTGTTGCCCGTCCGGGTCAGTGTTTTGCCTTTGTGATGGATACCAGGGTGTGCGCAGCGGCATACGGGCTCGCACAAGGGGCCGACCTTTGTGTCATGGAGGCCACCTTTCTGACGGATATGGAACAGGCTGCCCATGAGTATGGCCATCTCACTGCAACCCAGGCGGCACTGATAGCCCGTGATGCAGGGGTGAAGAAACTCGTGCTCTCACATTATTCCCAGCGATACAGCTCTACCCAAGAATTCGTTCGTGAGGCATCTGTTCATCACAGCGATGTTATTGTTGCCGTAGATGGCCAGACCATCCCTTTCCCCACGAGGAAGCGGGCGCTTCAGGTGAATCAGGCCTAAGTTTTTCAAGGGTTTTCCGGATAGACCTCTTCTTCCTCCTCAATAAATCTTTTTCTCCTGATTCGATAGCGCACATAACCAGCCACAGTGGCAAGGGCGGCAAGGAAGAAGATGATGGAATAGATATTGCCCATGATGAATACCAGCAGGGTGGACCATGTCCTGATGCTTTGCCGCCAATCCTTTTCAAGCTCGGGTAGGGATGTGCCCAGTGATATCATGATTGCGTCGGGTATCGGCTTCCCGTTCTTCAGGGCCGTGAGGATATTGGTGATGCCGTTTTTTCCGTACCGGAAGACGATGTAATCAACGATGCTCCTGCTCTGTTCATAGGCCAGGACAAGGCCAGGTTCGTCCTGCGGAAAACCATTATCCATGGCCTTCAGGGTCATAAGGCCCCCACTGATGGTGGCCCACCTCAGGGAAGATTCCCTCTTTTCCGAGAACAGTTCGGCAAAGCCCCCGCTTACCCACTGAGACACCCCCTCGTCCAGCCAGCGGGGTAGATTTTGTATATGACGGTGGAGCAGAAGGTGGCAGAGCTCATGCTTGAGGATGGTCCGCATGCTGAAGGGGTCTTTGCTGGAGCGTGCATAATCAATGACCATGAGCATCTTATCCGGCACGGCATAGGCTACAATCAACCGGTTGCCGACTATCTGCTCGAATGCAGCCTCGTTTGAGACCAGGATGATTGCAGGGCGGAAATCCACAGGAAACCCCAATGTCAGCTCGAGCTCTTTTTTTACTGTTGGAAATAACCCTGCAATCTCTTGTGCAGGACCTGCCAGTGGTTGTTCATAAAAAATAGTGGCATCTTTCGTGTCTAGTGTCTTAAGCTGTCCAGCTTGTACAGGATTCGTGAATATGAGAAACTGAGCCAAGCAGATACCAAGGGCAATAAACAAGAGCCGATGATGGGTCATCACAGACAGGAAAAAATTGTATACGTGATGGGTTGCCGTAGGCATGCAGTGCCTTATAGCATACAATGACCTGGAAAGGTCTCCCATGTGCTGATAAGAGGGTTTCCATGATGAGGGCTATGGTTTTTTCTCTCGATGGGGTTGGAGATGTGCTCGTGGAGCACAGCACCAGGGCGCGAAGGGTGAGCATCTCAGTCAGACCGGGCAGTGTGAGAGTAGCCGTGCCATTGGGTGTGGCCCTTGTACGCGGCCAGAAATTCGCACTTTCCAAAAAGGATTGGATCAAGATCCACTGCAACCGAATGGAATTAGTATCCAGGTCCCGTTCCGAGACAGCCTGCAATCTGCCTCCTATCATGGATTCTGCAGCAGCCCGCAGTAAGATCATTTCCCGCCTTGATGAGCTTTCAAAAAAGTATTTTCTGCCTTATGCAGGTGTCACGGTACGTAACCAGAAGACCCGTTGGGGGAGCTGCAGCATACGGAATACCATCAGCCTCAATATCAATCTGGCAAGACTGCCTAGTAAGCTTATGGACTATGTGATAATTCACGAACTGCTCCATACCAAAGTCCGGGGCCATGGTGACGTATTCTGGCAAAGACTCGACATGCTTCTTGGTGATGCGCGAGGGCTGCGTGGTGAGCTCAGAAAATATTCCTCAGCACTGATATAAGTTGCGGATATAAGTTTCGGCAGAGGCAATGCCCCCTCAATAGACCGATATGATTTCATAAAACTACGAGTTGCCCTGCTGTGACAAGGCCTGGCAGGCAATGCACTATACCGTTAAGTTTAGATGGATAAAGTCCGATAGAAAAATCATCACAAGACCATAACATTCACATCCCGGGAAAGTTACATAAGGGAAACGAGTAGGGGGCATCCATGAAAGAAAGTTCCAAGATCTTATTTCACAAGCCGTTTATGTACCAGGAAACAGTGACTGCTATAGTCCTCATACCCTTAGTATATATTCTCTTTATGAAATCGATTCCCCAGTTCAATGACCATCTCATTTTAGCGGCAATCTATGCCTCAACTACCGGCGCTGTGGGCTTTCTTATGGGCTTTTTTGTTAAGTATCTGCTCGTCCGTCCGGCCATCGAATTGATGGACAAGGACTCTTATACGCCGGCAGAATTGCAGCGCGCAGTAAGGTCGGTATCAATCCTCCCGCTTGCTGAGGCCATTGTTGTTTTTTTCAGGTGGTCCATCCTTGCAATAATCTTATGTGTAACCCCGTTCTATCTCAAAGGCTATATAACTCTGACACAGGCTATCTTTGGCTGTAATGCCCTCATCATGACAGCCATGTCCATTACGCCATTCTTCTATCTCGCATCTGAGAACAGCCTTGTGCCTTTCTACCAGAACTGCAAGCTGAAAGGGATCCTTGATAAAGATCTGAAACTGTTCAGCTTGGGCCTCAACCAGAAGCTCCTTATTACCATCCTCCTGATTGCCATTTCTCCCATCGGCAACCTTCTCGGCCTCATCTATCTTTCAATCTTTTCCGGGCTTCATCTGGAATCCGTGCAGTTAGGATTCTTCCTTATTTTGATTCAGACCATTGTCATGACAATCCTGAATAGCTTCCTGCTCATGAAGAGCCTGTCATTGTCCGTGGGGAGGATGTCCGTCATGTTCGAAGATATGGCCCAGGGGGAGGGCGACCTCACCAAACGCCTCCATGTGACAGGCTTAAGCGAGGTCGGCAGGCTTGCCTTCTGGTTCAACGAATTCATGGATGACATCGAACGGATTGTCGGGCATGTCAGGGATACCTCCCTCGAGCTTCACCAGGCCATCCAAGAGGTAAGCGTAGGTTCTCAGGACCTGTCCCAGGCGACCCAGGAGCAGGCGGCCTCGGTGGAGGAGATCTCGGCATCCATCGAGGAGATGAACGGGACAGTGCTGCACAATGCAGACCTGATCCGGGAGGGGCAGGACACGTCGAATGCCATCACCAAGCTCATAGGCCACAGCAAGCAGGTGTTTGCGGACCTGATGAAGGCGATCCAGGGGATCTCGCTCGACTCCAAGAAGATCGGTGACATCGTGCTGACGGTGAACGAGGTGGCCTTCCATACGAACCTTCTGGCGCTCAATGCCTCGGTGGAGGCGGCCCGTGCGGGAGAGCACGGGAAGGGTTTTGCCGTGGTGGCGGGCGAGGTACGCTCGCTTGCCCAGCGCTCCGCCGGAGCGGCAAGCGAGATCAAGGCGCTCATCGAAGGCACGGTGGGCCGGATCAAGAACGGTGATGAGATGATGGCCAAGACGTCGTCCTCATTGGAAGAGCTCATGAGCCGCATGGAATTCTTTTTCAGGATGATGGAGGTGATCGGCACGTCGAGCACGGAACAGACGCAGAACATCGGTGAGCTGAGCCGGGCCATATCTCAGATAGACGGGTCCACGCAGCACAACGCTTCGACGGTTGAAGAGCTGGCGAGCACCCTGGACAACCTGCGCACCGTGGCAACAGTTCTTGCCGAGGACGTCCAGAAGTTCAAGACATCGCAGGGCTGATATTCGTATTCCGATACAGCGAGGTCAGGAGGCCCGTTGTCTCTTAGGATTTGTACGGATAAAGTTCTTTATGTAGGTATATCCCGGTTTGCTTCAGCGCTTTGATTTTCTTGTGCCTCTACCACGTTGCTATCTGCATGCCTGCAATTAAATTTTCAAAATAAATAGGCCGATAAGCAGACATATGATTTGAAGTCTCACTTGGTGAATAAGCTATAGGTGGGTGGTGCGATGAAAGAAAGTACAAAGGTTTTGTTCCTCCGGCCATTGTTGTTCCAGGAGTCGATAACAGCTATTATCGTCGTCCCCATGCTCCTGGTCTTTTTCCTGAACGTTTCGGCAGGGGTGAAAAACCACTTTCTCGCAGCTGCCATGGGCGGATTGAATGCAGCGAATCTAGGCCTCTTATTAGGGGTTATGGTCAAGTATTTCCTCGTCCGGCCCGCCATTGAGGTAATGGATAAGGGCAATGCCAAGCCGGAAGAGGTGCAGAGAGCTATCCGTTCCATCTCCATCCTTCCCCTGGTAGAGGCGATTACCGTATTCTTGAGGTTTGCCCTCTTAGGGAACCTCATTGCAGTGCTCCCCATGTATCTGAAGGGGTATGTAAAATCCGCCGAAATATGGGCGGGGGTCAACGCCCTCATCATGACCGGACTCCTGGTCATACCGTTTTTCTACCTTGCCTCGGAGAACAGTCTGGTGCCGTTCTACCAGAGATTCAACATGAAGGGTATACTGGACGGCACCATGAAGATCTTCAGGTTGAGTCTCAATCAGAAGCTTCTCATGACCATCCTCCTCATTGCAATCCCCCCGATCGGGCTTCTCCTGGGAATCATCTACCTCTCCATGGCCACGGGGTTAGACATGGCCGCCATGCAGTTCGGGTTCCTGCTCCTCCTTGCAGAGACAGCCCTCATGACGTTCATCAACGGCGGTCTGCTCATGAAGAGTCTGTCGCTCTCGGTTGGGAAGATGTCGCTCATGTTCGAGGACATGGCGCGTGGTCAAGGAGACCTGACCAAGCGCCTGCACGTGACCGGACTCAACGAGGTGGGGAGGCTTGCCTTCTGGTTTAATGTTTTCATGGAGGATCTCGAGCAGATAGTGGGACATGTGCGGGAGACCTCGCTGCAACTTCATGAAGCGATAAAGGATGTGAGTGTCGGATCGCAGGACCTGTCCCAGTCGACCCAGGAGCAGGCGGCCTCTGTGGAGGAGATTTCGGCGTCTATCGAGGAGATGAACAGTACGGTGCTGCACAATGCGGATATGATCCGGGAGGGGCAGGACACGTCGAATGCCATCACCAAGCTCATAGGCCACAGCAAGCAGGTGTTTGCGGACCTGATGAAGGCGATCCAGGGGATCTCGCTCGACTCCAAGAAGATCGGGGACATCGTGCTGACGGTGAACGAGGTGGCCTTCCATACGAATCTTCTGGCCTTGAATGCCTCGGTGGAAGCGGCCAGGGCAGGAGAGCACGGGAAGGGTTTTGCGGTGGTTGCGGGCGAGGTACGTTCGCTTGCCCAGCGCTCCGCCGGAGCGGCAAGCGAGATCAAGGCGCTGATCGAAGGCACGGTGGGCCGGATCAAGAACGGTGATGAGATGATGGCCAAGACGTCGTCCTCATTGGAAGAGCTCATGAGCCGCATGGAATTCTTTTTCAGGATGATGGAGGTGATCGGCACGTCGAGCACGGAACAGACGCAGAACATCGGTGAGCTGAGCCGGGCCATATCGCAGATAGACGGGTCCACGCAGCACAACGCCTCGACGGTTGAAGAGCTGGCGAGCACCCTGGACAACCTGCGCACCATGGCGACAGTTCTCGCCGAGGACGTCCAGAAGTTCAAGACATCGCTTGATGAATGATTGAGGGTGGTTTCAGGTAGCCCTTATTGTCTTGCAGTTCATGGACTATGAAGCTCAGGAGATCTCAGCCTCACTCAGGTAGCATGCAGGGTCCTCGCCCCAGGTGTCGCCGGTGGCCGCCTCGGCCCGAGCCCTGAAGTTGCCCGCGCATACGTCGAGCCACCTGCATCCCCGGCACCTTCCCTGTACGAAATCCTTCTTGTTTTTCATCTGCATGAGGAACTCGTTTTTCGTGTTGTCCCATATCTCGGGGAAAGGTTTTTCCAGGACATTGCCCAGCACCTTGGTGCGCCAGAACTGGTCGGGGTACACATCGCCGTCCCAGTTGATGCAGCCGATGCCCAGGCCAGAAGAGTTGCCTGCGTTCATCTTCATCAGTTCCAGAACCTCTCCTGCTCGCGGATTGCCTTCTTTCATCATGCGCAGGTATACGTACGGGCCGTCAGCATGGTTGTCTACGGTGAGCACCTCAACATTCCGGCCGGCATCGATCATCTCCCTTGTACGGTCCATGATGAGGTCAAGGGTCTGCCTGGTCTGCTCGTGCGTGAGGTCGTCTGCCATGAGCTCCTTGGCCCTGCCGGTATAGACCAGGTGATAGAAGCAGATCCTGGGTATGCCCTCTTTTCTCATGAGGTCGAATATGCCGGGTATCTGATCCGCGTTACGCCGGTTCATGGTGAAGCGGAGCCCCACCTTGATGTTCTGGTGCATGGCATTATAGATGCCCGGCCAGGGCCTCCTTGAAAGCGCCTTTGACCCCCCGGAAGGTGTCGTTTATTTCTTCCAGGCCGTCCAGGCTCACCCCGATGTAGGAAAGGCCAAGGTCGGCAAACCGCATGGCCATGTCCTGGGAGATGAGCGTTCCGTTGGTGGAGATGACTGCGCGCATGCCGGACTTTACCGCTGCGTCGATGAGCCTCGGGAGGTCCTTGCGGATGGTGGGCTCGCCACCCGAGAACAGGACCACAGGGGCGCCGTAGTCTGCAAGTGTTGCTATGAGTTCGAGCCCCTGCTTGGTTGTGAGCTCCTGTTCAGCCTTGCCCGCAGAGGCATAGCAGTGCACGCACTTGAGGTTGCACGCACTTGTTATGTTCCAGACCACCACGGGCTTCTTGTCAATAGAGAACTGGAGCAGGTGGGATGGCAGTTCCTTGGATGAACGGCCGTAGCGCAAAGGGTCTGATGCCTCGACGGTGCCGCAGTAGAGCTTTGATATGCCGATCATGGTGTTTCTCCTAGTAATGTCTTGATGATGCCCTCATCAGTGTATTCGGATGCGATGAGGGCAGGGGTGAGGCCATAGCCTTCCATGGCCTTCGCCGTGACCGGCCCGATGGCGACGAGTCTTTTGGCGCCAAGAAGTGCAGGTTCGCCTCCCAGGAGCTCAAGGGCATGCCTGATGCCTGAAGGGCTCGTGAAGATGGCGGTGTCAATGCCAATGAGGGCCTGCAGGAACGTTTCCGGGCTCGCGGTTTTTGGAAGGATGGTATCGTAGACGATGATCTCGTCCACCAAGGCCCCCCTGGCCTGCAGTGCCTCAACCAGGTAGGGTCTTGCGCCTCTGGCCCTGGGCAGGCACACCTTCCGGCCCGTGAGATCCCTGTTGCCGAGGAGCTCCACAATACCTTCAGCCCTGAATTCACGCGCCATGCCATCGGCAACGATCCCATAGCCTTTCAATGCATCGCGTGTTTTGGGTCCGATGCACAAGACCTCTGTTGATGAGAATGTCCTGGCATCTTTACCTTGTGAGAACAGCTTATCAAAGAACAGGCTCACCGCGTTCTGGGAGGTGAAGATGAGCATGTCACAGGTCTTGAGGTCAGGTATTTCAAACGGCAGTGCAGCGATCTCGATGAGGGGGTAGACCACCGCCCTGGCGCCCTTGGACGCAAAGAGAGAGGCCGTCTCAAAGGCAAGGTGGTCAGGCCTTGTGATGAGCACCGACATGCCGGACATGGGCAGGTCATTCTTGGAGAAGAGTTTCTCGCTCAGGTTCACCACCTTACCAACGACGATGATGCAGGGCGAGGCTATATGCTTAAGCTCTGCCTCATGACCAATGGAACTTAAGGTGGAGATGATCTGGCGTTGAAAGGGGGTTGTTGCCTCCTGTACCACTGCGCAAGGTGTGTCTGGGGCCATGCCTTCTTCCATAAGCTTGCTGGCTATGGCTCCGATCCTGCCCGCACCCATGAGGAATACGATGGTGCCAGGCTCCTTGGCCAGATGAGGCCAGTCGAGGAAACCGGAATCCTTGGTTGGGTCTTCGTGGGCCGTGACAAAGGTTACCGATGCTGCAAACCCCCTGTGTGTTGGCGGGATGCCTGCGCTTATGGGGCCGGCAATGGCTGAGGTGATGCCGGGGATGATCTCAACAGGGATGCCGTGGCCCCTTAAAAATAATGCCTCCTCCCCGCCTCGGCCGAAGATACAGGGGTCGCCGCCTTTGAGGCGGGCCACGTTCAGCCCTTCCTGTGCGAGTTCCAAAAGCAGCCCGTTGATCTGGGGCTGTTTCATGTATTCCTTGCCGGCGCGTTTGCCCACATAGATCTTCCGGGCCTGCCCGGGTGCAAGTCCTAAGACCTCTTCGGGGATAAGGTCGTCGTAGACCACGGCATCGCATCCTTCAAGGATGCGCCGTGCCTTGATGGTAATAAGCTCCGGATCACCCGGACCTGCCCCGATAAGAAATACCTTCATTGCGAACCGTTCCCGTGTATTTTCTCCATGAGGTTCATTGCCAGGGCGCTTCCTACCTCCGTAGTCGTGCCATTCATGGACATCTTGGCCATGGTTGCCTCGTCCGGCGATCCGAGCATGCCCGTGATGGAGATTTCTTGGCCATTCACAACAGCAAGCGCGCCTGCCGGGAGGTTACAGTCCGCTCCGAGCTTTGCCAGGAAAGTCCGCTCGGCCTCGGCGCATACCCTGGTAGGGGAATGATCGAGCTTGCCAAGCATCTCTTTGAGCTCGGTATCTTTTTCCCTGCACTCCACTGCAATGATGCCCTGGCCGGGTGAAGGTATCATCTTTTGGGGATCAATGGCAATGCCAAGGGGTAATCCGAGCCTGATAACTCCGGCTGCCGCCAGGATGACCGCATCGAAGTTTTCTCCCGCCTTTTTCAACCGGGTAGGCACATTCCCCCTGATCTCCATGACCTTAAGATCAGGTCGGACCATTTTGATCTGGCACCTCCTGCGCATGCTGGAAGTGCCGATGCTTGATCCGACCGGCAGGGTATCCAGGTCATAGTTACTTTTGGAGAAGAGCATGTCCCGTGGATCTTCCCGGGTAAGGCATGCACCTATGATAAGTCCCCGGGGCAAGACGGCCTGCATATCCTTCAGGCTGTGAACCGCCATGTCGATATGTCCCTTCATGAGTTGGCGCTCGATGTCCTTGACAAAAACACCCTTGCCGCCAATGGCATCCAGCGGGGCGTCGGCCAGGATATCGCCGGCTGTGCTGATAGTGACGACCTCGGTAACTAGCCCGGGCACTGCCCGGTCCAGCGCAGATCTCACCATCTCAGTCTGGGCCAGCGCCAGGGCGCTACCCCTTGTGCCGATCCGAAAAGTCCTCATCAAGCTGAAATATCCTCCGTACGTTCTCGATATATTTAATCTGTGGATGTTCCTTCAGAAAGCTCACGGGCCGGTGAAGCAGTCTTTTATAGGATGCCCGCAAAGAGTTTTCCACAACGGATTTTTTATCATCAGGGATGGACAGAGAGTCAAGCTGGTCTGCGATATGGGATTCCATGAGGTTGAACAGGTCTTTGATGGTGGACTGGGCGGACAGTGAATCCAGCCATTTTTCAAACTTGTCAACCTCCTGGTCGATAATTC
Source organism: uncultured delta proteobacterium (assembly GCA_963785235.1). Lineage (GTDB taxonomy): Bacteria > Desulfobacterota > Desulfomonilia > UBA1062 > UBA1062 > MWEI01. Next base: position 153,743 of record CAWAUM010000011.1, read on the forward strand.
CGAGGGCCCTTTTCGCTTCTGTTTCACGGTGGGCGAAGTGCTTATCAACAATGGCCTTCAAGCCATCGATGTCGTAGAGATAGCAGTTGTAGCACTTGCCCACGGCCTCCTCTACGTCCCTGGGCACAGCGATGTCGATGATGATAATGGGCCGGTTCTTCCTGACCTTCATGGCCGTTGCCACCATGTCCCTGGTAATGATGGGGCGCATGGACCCGGTGGAGGTGATGACGATGTCGCTTGCAGCAAGCTCATCTGACAGGCTTTCGAAAGGCAGTGCACTGCCGCCCAGGTCTTTCGCAAGGTCACAGGCTGCGCTCAGGGTACGGTTGATGATGTGCATGTGTTTTACACCCCTGTCTTTCAGGCGTCTGGCAGCAATACCCGCCATGTCGCCTGCCCCTATGATGAGCACTGAGCTTTCATTGATATCTCCGAAGATGTGCTCGGCCAGCTCGACTGCCTCTGATGCCACCGAGACGGGGTAATCCCCTATGCCGGTCTCGGTGCGGATACGTTTTGCAGTCCTGAACGCCCGGTGGAGGGCCTTGTTCAGGATGGTGTCAGTGATGTTTGCAGCAAGGGCATGCCGGTAGGAATCCTTCAACTGCCCAAGGATCTGGGGTTCGCCCAGGACCAGCGAGTCAAGGCCCGAGGCTACCATGAAGAGGTGGCGGACCGCATCAACGCCGCTGAGATACTCGGAAACCTTTTCGATCCTTGCGCTATCGACCCCTGAGAGGCCTTCGAGAAGCTTCAGCAGGGATGCCTTTTCCAGGGAGGTGAAGTAAACCTCGGTGCGGTTGCAGGTATTCAAGGGGCAAGCCTCGGCGTCATGAGTGAGTATGGACTGGAGATCCGCAGGCTCGATCCTGATGCGTTCCCTGATGTCCACCGGGGCGTTTTTGTGGTTGATACTGACGCAGCAGATCCTTTCCATCAGATAAGCCTTATTCCATGGGAGTCAGGGAAGGCGAGGTTGATAACGATGAATAACAGCGCCATGAGCCCAAAGCCCATGAGGGTTATAATGGCAGTGCGCCTCCCTTTCCATCCGATGGCCAGCCTCTGGTGCAGGCTCAGGGCAAAGACAAGCCATGTCAGGCTTCCGGCAATTACCTTGGGGGCTATATGGCTGAATCGAAGCCCTGCTGAGGATGCCCACAGGCCTCCTAAGATCATGCCGAGCGTGATGGCAATGAAGCCGAACGAGAGCGATATATACAGTATGGTATCCAGTATGGTGAGCGGCGGCAGGGCGGATACGGACGTGTGGATGGATCCTGTGCGGATATTGTGCTCGTGTATGAGGTAAACCACCGAGACAATGGCTGCCACGACGAAAAAGGCCTCACCCGCGATAACGCTCAGGGTATGAAGGGGGTAGAAATACTGATACGAGATCATCAAGACTTCAGGTTGGACCTGCAGGGATGGGGCGATGAAGGCCAGCACACACGAGGCCACAGGCAGGAAGAATGCTGCGAGCACCGATGTGCGCCTTTTCATGACATAAGGCACGAATGCCATTGATGAGAAAAATATGATGACATTGAGGGCCTGGCTTGGCGTAGCCACAGGGAGACGGCCTGATGTATGCCATAATGTTATGACAAAGAGCGCATGGGCGGCAATACATACTGCGTAGAAAAACCGTAACGGGACAAGGAGGCTTTTTCTTCTTGAGAAGAGATAGGCAATGAATCCGAGACCGGTCAGGGTGTAGAGGACCAGGACGAGGGAGATGGTCATGGTATGATCCCCGTCAGGTCGATGTGCTGCCCCAGTGCCTGGAAGAGGATATCCTCGGCGAGCCTGCGGTCGCCCGAGCGGATGGCATCGATAAGCTCCGAATCGATGAGCAGCTCAAAGATCCTCTTGTGATCATCGGAGGTGCCTCTCTGAGAACGGACAAGGGGACGGATTAACCCTAAGATGGCTGCCAGGCCTACGTACTCGTCACCGATGTTCTTGCCGATGAGCATGCGCAATCTCCTGGAAAGGGTAGGGGAAAAGCCGCCCGTGGAGATGGCGATCTTTATGGGGCCACGGTCCACTATGGAGGGTACAATGAACGAGCAGAGTTCGGGTCTGTCCACTACATTACAGAAGATACGGCGTTGGAGGGCCTCTTCACTCACAGCACGGTTTATCTTCTCGCTGTCCGTGGCTGCGATTACCAGGAAGGCCCCCTCCAGATCGTCTTCCTCGTATTCCCTGAGATCTATGGCAACATCGGCGGTTTCTGCAATCTCACTCACTACCTGTGGCGCTATGACCTTAACCCTTGCGCCTGCCTTCACCAGAGATTCCACCTTCCGGGCCGCCACCATACCCCCTCCCACAACCACTGCGAGCCTGTCCCGCAAGTCAACGAAGATCGGAAAGTACATGTTTTCCTGATTATCCATTGGGGACTACAGTACCTCTTTCATCCAGTCCCGGATGATCTGTATGATCCGGGGGTCTTTTCGCAACTGGTGGCCGGCACCTTCCAAGATAGTTATCTTCTTGGGTTGCCATGCCTTATCATAGAGCTTCCTGGCATGGCTTACAGGAACGGTCTCGTCATGGTCGCCATGCACGATCCCTACCGGCCGTGGGTATATGAACGGCAGCCAGTGGGCCGGATCAACTTCGAGAAAATCGTTGTACCATTTCATGATATCTTCGGGAAAGGAATCGTCACGAATAGTCCCGATGGAAAGGAAGTGTGCCCTCAGGAGGGAGGGGTCCTCGGGTAAGATATCGGCAAAGTTGCATGGTGTTGCCATGAGGAGCAGGCTTGCAACATGCTTATTATATGAAACGATCCTTGCAGCAACGGCCCCGCCTGCAGAAAAACCGATACAGTGGATGGATTTCGGCTCAATACCGGGGCAGTCGTAAACCTTATCGATGACAGCGTCCAGGTCATTGTGCCAGCTTGACATGTCGATGTTTCCCTCGGACAGCCCACAGCCTGAAAAATTAAAGGTGGCACATGCAAAACCGTGGCTGGTGAATTCTTCAAAGAGGGGAATATAGCCCCTGTCACTGGGGTCTGGTTTCGAGCCTGGTATCCCGTGGCAGAAGATAAGCGCTGGCAGCAGGCCTTTCGGTGCAGGCTCAGGAAAGTAGAGCCATGCCTTGATTTTTCTCCCCTGGCGGGTGAGTGCTAACTCTCTCGATTTCATCCTGCAGCAGCTTGTATCTCCTGTAAACGTAGGCCCACGATTTGAGCTCATTCTCATCAAGCACCAACTCGTCATTGTCCGGGAATGCCCTTACCGGCAGCCGGTTACTTCCGGCGAGCTGTCTCATGCTGTGCTCTGGTATGTCTAAAAGCCTGGAGGCCTCAATGATGGACATGCGGGCTTTTTTGCCTCCACCCACCTTTTTAAAAACAAAGGTCTGGAGGATTGTCTTCTGTGTCTGCTCCGGATCAATGGCATGCGCCCTGTCGAGATAGGAAGTGTATTCCTCGTCCATCTGATATTTAATATTGCCGAGTTCCACAAGGGCCCTTATATCGCCAGGGTGTTCTTCTAACATCTTCTCAAGGATTTCATATGCGTGCACCATGTCGTTGAGGAAGAAGTGGATCTCAGAGAGATAAAGGTAGGTATCCTTCTCCTTATCGCCTAGTTCCATGGCCCTTGTAAACATCTCCAGGGCAAGATCCAGATGGCCCAGTTCGCGGTGGCAGATGCCTATGAGCTTGGTTATGAATGGGCTTGTGGAGCACAGGATGTTCGCCTTTTCCAGATCATCTGCCGCTATGGTATAGTATCCTTGTGACATCTTGTCCGTGGCCCGGCCCATGAAGATTTTGAAGCGCTCCTCAAAATCCTTGGCGCTCAAAGAGCTGGATCCATCCTTGAAGTGGAACCCCGAGGTGCACAGGTCAATGAACTCGCGGTTCTCATGAAGATCTTCCTCAATATTGAGTACATCTATCACCCGCTGGCACAGGTTTTTTATAGGCAGCATGGTGTCGGTCTTGTTGGCTACAAAGAGCCCGACGTTTAAGGCCTCATTTTTTTCAATCTCAGAAAGGTGCTTGGCCTCGCTGATAAGTTCTTTGAAAAAGAAGTTCACCATCTCTTTGGAGTTGGTTATAGGTAGCACCATGGCCGATTTATACTCTCCGCCGGGACAGGTATATTCGAAACTCAGCCACAGCTCCCGATATTCGTTATCAATTCGTTCCACTTCTACTGAAATGAGCTCAATAAGCCCTCTTGGGTGTTCCAATTTTCCGCGCATGGCTTAGATGTATTCTCTGGAGTATGAAAAGTCAACACGAACCCAAGATGGCCTTGAAAACTCAGTAGAAATCAGGAATAAATTATGTTAGCCATGGGTATTGGAGGTGACTCTATGATTGATTATTTAAAATTTACGAGCTTGTTCCTGGCGGTGTTCGCCCTTTCCCTGATTTCCGTACCATCATGCCATGCATCACCCAAGGTCCAGGTGGACCAGGCGGTCTATGATGCAGGGACACTGTCCGAGGGTAAGGATATGTCACACGAGTTTATTCTGAAAAACGTTGGCGACCAGAAGCTTATATTCAAACCCAAACCCTGTTGAGGCGCCACGGTAACTGCCCCGGGAGGGCAGGAGATTGAACCTGGCAAGACCCAGAAAATCGTGGTGAACATTGCAACCCGTTATATTAAAGGTGACTTTACGAAAAACATCGAGGTTGAAACCAATGATCCGTCCATGCCGGTTCTCAAGTTGACCATGAAGGCGAAAATTGTTGAGATCCTCTCCGTAACACCTATGGATGTCAATTTCGGGACGGTGAAAACAGGTTCTATCAATAAAAAGATGTTTACCATTACAAACAAGGGGAAAGAGGCCCTAACCATAACCTCCATATCCGCAAACCCTTCAACCGTGCTCTCGGCTTCCCATCAGGGCAAGGTGAAACTTGATCCTGACAAATCCATCTCGGTGGAGGTGCGTTTTCAGGCAGGTCTGCCTACGGATTTCTTTTTCGGGACATTGCATGTGGAAACTGATCAGGAAACTATCAAGGCCAAGGATGCCCGTATCAGGGCAAAGGTCGTGGGGGATTAGTACGACCACTCCCGCTCTCAGTAATATCCACTGACATGAGGGATGGCTTCAGGAAGAACGTAGCCACTGTCGGTGGGCTCACTGCAGTCAGCCGAATCCTCGGTTTTATCCGTGATATGATAATGGCCTGGCTCCTCGGGGCAGGCCTCCTGGCCGATGCCTTTGTCGTTGCGAACAGGATCCCCAACCTGCTCAGGCGATTCATGGCCGAAGGCGCTGTCAGTGTGGCTTTCGTCCCTGTGTTCAGTGAGGTCAAGGAGCGTGAGGGCCTCGAGCGGGCCTACCTCATGGCCCAGCAGATCATGACGTTGATGTTCTACGGCCTGGTGGTTGTGGTGATCATCGGCGAGTTCGCCGCTCCTGCCCTTGTTGCAGTCATGGCCCCGGGATTTCTGCAAAGTGGTGTCTTCGACATCACGGTTCACCTTACCCGGATCATGTTTCCGTACATACTCCTTATAGGCGTGTCAGTGCTCTTCATGGGGATCCTCAACTCGTTGGGGCATTTTGCAGCACCTGCTGCTGCGCCGATCCTCATGAACCTCTTTATGATCGGGGTGCCGATGGTGTGTTATGTTGCATATCCCCTGTTCTCTTCGCCTGCAGATGCGTTGGCGTGGGGGGTGATAACCGGGGGTGTTGCCCAGATCCTGATCCAGATACCCCCTTTGCTGAAAAGACATGTCCCCCTGGGATTCACTTCCAAGCTTCAATTCCCCGCGGGTAAGGCAAGTGATCCGCCTCCTTGGCGTGGCGGCTATCGGGGCCTCCATATATCAGATCAATGTTCTTATAGGGACCTTGCTTGCCTCGCTGCTTCCCCGGGGAAGCGTTTCCTATCTTTATTACGCAAACAGGATTCTGGAACTGCCTTTAGGGGTCTTCGCCTTTGCAGTGGGCAATGTGATGCTGCCCGCCATGAGCTCTGCCTCTGCGCGTTTTGATACAGAGCGGTTCTCTTTTCTCATGGGTAGGGGGCTTCTGGCTGTCCTTCTCTTCACAATCCCGGCCACTGTGGGCGCGCTTGTTCTGGCAAAACCTATCTTCGCTGTCCTCTTTATGCGTGGCGCCTTTACCTATCACGATGCCCTTGCATCGGCTTATGCCCTGCAGATGTATGGCTTAAGTCTTTGGGCTGTAGGATATACGCGGATACAGACTCAAGCGCTCTACGCCATGCAAAAGGCCAAGGCGGTAGTGAACATTTCTTGGGTGAGCATGGTGGTGAACTTGATATTCTGTCTCATCCTCATGCGTTTTATGAACCATGCCGGGATCGCGCTTGCCGGCAGTATTTCGGTCTTTGCCCAGGTCATTATTCAGCATAAATATCTTACAGGCGCTGGAATCCACATCCCGATAGAGCATGTGAGACAGTTTGGCAAGATGTTGGCAGCCGCAGTCATAATGGGCATTGCCCTGGTTCCATTTGCCCGCATGAGTATATGGAATACAGGTATGACTTTGAAATCCTGCTTGCTGCTTTTTTTATCTATTGTGTTGGGTGGCGGGCTGTATTTTGGTTCCCTGTGGGTTATGGGTGTGAGGGGATTCCCGGATAGGAAGAAAGCAGCCTGAGCAGATCCGCCCGCTTACAGACATTGATTTCTTATGACAGCGCAATGTGGTTAGTGTATGAAATTTATTTCTTATAAAGAGTAAGAAAAGTTCTATTAGTGAATCAATCCTCAGGGGGCCATAAGTCCTTTATTAGTTATAACATTAATAGGTTGCGTGATATATTATCTATGGCACCATGTTTGCACCTGTTATGAGGAATATAAGGAAATGCATGGGGGATTTCATCGTGTGGCTTACCAGGAGAGAGATTCTCGAACAGCTCGGAAGGTTGGGCATAAGGACTTTGTGTGAGCTGAAGAAGGCCTGTCGAGAATTCGAATCATACTGGTATTCTCAACAGACGCATATGTAAACCCATGGGTTTGTCTAACTGTTTTAATACAATATGGGGAGAAGACGGGAACTACTATGTGGCCTGAAAGATTGAATGAATATATTGTTGATCAAACACTTGAACTTTCTCCTGAATTCATAAAAAATAATGCAAATATAATCCCGTTACTTTTCCAGGTTTCACTCTTGTCCGATGTGGAGATAAGGATCGAGAAGATATCGGACCTTTTCCTCAATTACATAGGCCATATTACCCCCTATGATGTTGCCTTTGTCTACATTTGGGAACCTCAGGATACCTGGTTCTGCAGGGGATTACAGGGGGAGGTTCCCGGTAATATCGAAAAGGGTGACATCTTTACCACTGCCATCCGGGAGATGGCCAGACCCATTCTCGTCCCGGAAATATCCAGGGCCGGGCTCAACGCCGAGGAGCTTCCCATCAGTTGTACATCCATGATAGGGCTTCCTATCTACAAGGATACCAAGATCATCGGGTGCGTAGAGCTTTTCAGGAAAGGTGCAAGCCCTTTTTGCATGAATGATCTTGTCCTGACAAAGCACCTCCTGCTGAGCTCGGAAAAGGTGCTTAGGAAAGTCATGGCCCCTGAAAAGGAGTTCGATGATGCCCTGGATGTCCGCATTGATATCCCCCAGAGGCATATCCTCCTGGATGTCCTGCATCAGTACGAGGAGCTTTCCAAGAGACTCAGCTTTCCATTAAGCGTTGCGATCATTGAGATAGAAGATAGAGACAAATTTGGTCTGTATCAACATCTTCCCGAAGGCGTAAGGACCCTCAAGATATTAGCCAAGAGGATACAGGAGGGCCTGCGTTGCTATGACAAGGTATTGAGGTACGAAGAGCTCAGTTTCTTTGTGATCCTGCCCGGGTGTACTGCGGCCGATGCAGTCAGTGCCTTGCATAAAGCCACCTTAAGCCTCGGGGCGGATCTTGCAGATACCATGACCATAGGGGTGGCAACCTTACCCGATGAAGCCCAGGATGCAAAAGGGATCATTAATGTTGCACACCAGGCACTGTCCCATGCAAAAAAGAAAGGGACCCATGTAGCCACCTTTGCACAGACCGGGGCCATGAAGCAGGTGAATATCTCGCTGGAGCTCCGTATGAAGAAGCTCCTCCAGTCAGGACCATCCCTGAAGGCGCTCTATGAGCTCTTGAACCTTATCAAGATTCAGTGCCAGGCAGACGAGGTGTCCATTCGGCATGAAGCCCCCGGTGTACCTGTATCATGGGAGGGCAATGAGCTTGGGTACCTTCACCAGGAGGGATTGCCGCAGGACATCTTTGAATGGATCACCACATATATTACCCCTGCCTGGGCTGTTGCCACTGGTTTTGATACGGATATTCAGAACTGGTATATGGGTATCTTAAACACGGCATCCATCATGTGCGACCTTCGTGCAGGGTACCCCATGGGGTTCTCTCTGAAGATTGCAGATCAGATCTTTACCCTTGCCAAAGAGATGGGGGTAGGAGACAGGATCGCGAGCCAGTGGGCCAATTCTTCTCTGGCTGCCAATATCGGATACCTGGGCATACCGACAACCCTGTTCATAAAGGGCGACCTTAACCCCTTTGATAAAAAGAAGCTTAACAACCACCCCATTATCACCTCGCGTATCCTCAAAGACGTGACTGTCCTCAATATTGATGAGGACCTGCTGATATATCACCATGAGAATTTTGACGGCAGCGGTTTTCCGCGGGGACTCAAAGGGGAGGATATCCCTTTGGCTGCACGGGCCATGAGGGTGGTGGATACATACAATGCAATGACTACTCCAAGGCTTTACCGGGCGCAGATGAGACATGAAGAGGCGCTGAAAGAGCTGTGTGCCATGTCGGGCAAGACGCTGGATCCCGACGTTGCATCCCTTTACGTGGATCTTATCGGTTCTTGATCCACCTGGGGTGTGTAATGCCGTATTTTCTGATCTTATAGTGGATCACCCTCTTGCTGATCCCCAGGGCGCTCGCTGCTTCTTTCTGAATCCAGTCATTTTTCTTTAGAGCTTCCAGGATCATATCACGTTCCGATAGCGCCAGGGTTGACATGGAGCTTTTATGATCCCCATTTCCGCCGTTATGTACAGGTGCAGCCTGGCTTGTTCCCGGATGCAGGATAGAGATGTCCTGCTGCCTGATTGCATCACCTTCTGCCAGCAGCACTGCACGTTCGATGCAGTTCCTGATCTCACGGACATTGCCGGGCCATTCGTATTCAGTAATGGCAGCCAGCGCCTGCGAATCGATATCCATCTCGGGTTTGTTGAATTCCCTGCAGTATTTTCTGATGAAGTAGGTTACCAGAGGCTCTATGTCTTCCTTGCGTTGGCGGATGGGCGGGATGTGGATATTGACCACATTGATCCGGTAATACAGATCCTCGCGGAATTTCCCCTGTTCAACAAGGGAGTGCAGATCCTGGTTGGTTGCAGTGATTACCCGGACATCAACCTTTATGGTTTTTTCTCCACCGACCCTCTCAAATTCTCTCTCTTCCAGGACCCGTAATATCTTGGATTGCAGGCCCAGATCCATATCGCCGATCTCGTCGAGGAAGATGGTCCCCATGTTTGCCTGCTCTACCCTGCCTACCCTCATCCGTATTGCTCCGGTGAAGGCGCCCTTTTCGTGACCGAAGAGCTCGCTTTCGAGGATATTCTGAGGGAGAGCTGCGCAGTTGACCTGAACAAAATTATTTCCGCACCGGCTTGAGTTATGGTGAATGGCCCCTGCGATGAGTCCTTTTCCTACACCTGTCTCTCCGGTGACGAGCATGGTGGAATCGGCCTTTGCAACCTTTTCAACCAGCTTGAGAATTTTCTTGAGTGCAGTGCTCACTCCGACAATGTCGGCAGTGCGATAGATGAGGTCTTCCTGGGCATGCCTGAGGTAGTCGATTTCGTTTTTCATACGCTTGATAGCCAGGGCGTCATCGATTTTCTGTACGAGTTCGTGAAGGCCGAAGGGCTTCTGGATAAAATCCTGAGCACCGTTTTTCATAGCCACAACCGCAGTGTCTACCGAGGCATATCCGGTCATCACAAGCACAATAGTGGTGGGATTGGTGGACTTGACCCGCTTGAGGAGTTCTATGCCGTCAATACCAGGCAATTTCAAGTCGGTGAGCATAAGGTCATAGATATATTTTCCCAAACGGACGAGGGCCGCTTCGGCATTTTCAACGAGTTCAACCTCGTGGTTATGTCTCTTCAGTTCCTGAAAAATGACCTGTCCCAGGTTGATATCGTCTTCTACAATAAGGATGTGTGCCATAACAGTATTGTAATCGGATTTGCATGCTGAAAACTTTACCTCTTTATATAAACACTCAAATATTCACTAAAGGACCATTGCACAAGCTAAGAAAATCACTGAGATGGAAACTTGAGGAGATAAAAAACCTTACCTGTTCAAATCAGACATCTCGGTGAAGCCGAGATGTCTGATTCGAACAGGCCAATTTCTGGTTTGCATCTGAATATCTGAGGTTTTTACAATGGACTGAATCACATGTGAGCTGCTCACAAGCCTTGTGTCACATCATTTTCATCTTTTTTCGTGTCGGAACTCGGACTTGGCAGTTATTCAGGAGTCTCCACTAGGGAAAGGGTGATGGCAGTTGACCTGAGCGTATGGGTATACTATTGTATAAAAACAAACAGAAGCGGTCAAGCAACAGGAGAAATTCAGGCCTTAAAAGGCCGGGGGAAGTTGATGCTGTTAAATACGGTAGTGGTTACTGAATTCATGACGAACTGCTTTATTCTTGGGGATGAACAGACGTTGCAGGCTGTTGTCATTGATCCGGGCGGAGAAGCGGAAAAGATCCTGAAACAGATTGATGCCATGGGTTTAAAGGTTATTGCAGTTGTGAATACCCATGCGCATGTGGACCATATAGGGGCAATCAGGGAGATCAAGGACGCAACAGGCGCACAGATCATGATGCATAAAGACGAATTGCCGCTGTTACAGGCAGCCTCGCGTATGGGCAGGCTCTTCGGGGTCCGGATCGAACAACCGCCGGATCCTGACCGTTTCTTAATAGAAGGGGATGAAATCTCTTTCGGCAATGGCATATCCCTGAGTGTCCTGGAGACACCCGGGCATTCTCCTGGAGGCATTGCCCTTGTCACCGCGGATAAAAAAATCTGCTTTGCAGGAGACACCCTTTTTGCAGGTTCCATTGGAAGGACAGATCTGCCCGGTGGAGATTACAATACGTTGATCGCCTCCATCAAGACCAAGTTGTTGCCCTTAGGGGATGATGTGAAGGTATTGACCGGACATGGTCCTGCAACCACCATAGGGGCCGAGCGTAGATATAATCCATTCCTTTAGGGAGGAGAATAATGAGAAAAACTGTTTTGATGAGTCTTATTTTGGTTTTTATGCTTGCCGGTTGCGCCCAGTTAAAGAACGCCACTTCGGGTGGATCTTCCACACCGGAGGTGCGTCCATCACCAAGGTATCTCGACTTTGCCGACATCCTGATCCCCGGTGAGCTTGAGAGGGTGGCCAAAGAATGTAATATTACGAACGGGTTCGGCAAGCTGGTGGTATCAGGCCGGGTGGAGGTGGAATCGCTGTCCCAGTTTTTCATTACCTCTATGAACTCTGAAGGCTGGGTGTCATTAAACCAGTATAAGTTCCAGGGGTCGATTAAACTCTTCTTCAAGAAACAAGACAGGTTTGCTTCAGTACTTATTGAAGAGAATCCTCTTGCTACAAGGGTGGAACTATGGGTGGTGCCGCAGGAGAAGATATAGAGGGCAAGACCGTCGTATTCGGAATAACGGGAGGGATAGCGGCCTATAAGGCACCGCTTATCGTACGCGGTCTCAAGCAACTTGGCCTCGATGTACATGCTGTAATGACCGAGGCTGCGCAGCACTTCGTGACCCCCCTTGTTATCCAGACGCTCACGGGCAGACCCGTGAATACGGAGATGTTTGGCGAGGTATCCGTTGCTTCTTATGAAATTGATCATATCGTGTTGGCCGACAAAGCGGATCTTTTTCTCATCGCACCGGCCACAGCTAATTTTATTGCAAAACTCGCCCATGGTATTGCGGATGACCTCCTGACCTGTACGGTGCTGGCAACAAAGGCACCTGTCCTTGTCTGCCCATCCATGAACGTAAATATGCTTGCCAACAGGGCAACCCAGGACAATCTGGATGCCATAAAGGCCAGGGGCATTCATGTGCTTGAACCATCCACAGGTGAACTTGCGTGCGGATGGGAAGGGGCAGGGAGGCTGCCGGAGCCGGTTCGGATCATCGAAGAGGTTAAGCTGCTGCTTGCACAGCACGACCTGGCAGGCATCAATATTCTTATCACATCAGGCCCTACATGCGAAGACATAGATCCTGTTCGTTTTATAACCAACAGGTCCACAGGCAAGATGGGGGCGGCCATTGTTGAAGATGCCTGTATACGCGGAGCAAAGTTGAAGGTGATCAGCGGACCTGTGATGGTGGAGTATGCCCCATGGGCAACGGTGATCAATATCAGGTCTGCCCAGGAGATGCTTGAGCGTGTCAAGGAGAACCTCGCTGATGCGGATGTACTTATCATGGCTGCAGCAGTGGCGGACTACACCCCCCATACCTACTCCAAGAGCAAGATCAAGAAGGGCGATAAGACTGCCCATATCGAGCTTGCATCAACGCCCGACATCCTTGCAACAATACGTACGTTAAAGGAGTCAAAAATATTTGTCGGGTTTGCCGCCGAGACGGAAAACCTCAAGAGCTACGCCCAGGACAAGATGATCAGGAAGGGGCTGGACATGATTGTGGCAAACCGGGTGGGAGAGATAAACACCGGTTTTGCTTCGGACACAAACAGCGGCGTTATCCTCTCTCCGGAAGGCGTGATCTACGATTTCGAGCACATGGGAAAAGAAGTGCTGGCCCACAAGATCTTGGACCTGGTGAAAGAGAGACTGTGAGGGAACAGATTATCCAGCTCCTTCGTGATGAGGCCAGGTGGGCAGGTCCTTTTCTCCTGCTGCCGGAGCCAGCGGTTACCAAGCCTTTAGCCCCCCAGGCACATCTTGGGGCAGCGCATGAGCTGGAACTCATCCGGAAGATGGTTAGTGATTGCACCTCCTGCGGCTTATGCCATACCAGGAAAAACATTGTATTCGGCCAGGGTAATCCCGAGTCACAGGTCATGTTCATCGGCGAGGCACCAGGTGCGGTGGAGGACGAGACAGGAATGCCATTCATGGGCCCAGCAGGCAACCTCCTGACAGACATCATTGAAAAAGGTATGGGCTTGAATCGGACGGATGTTTTCATAGCCAATGTACTCAAGTGCCGGCCTCCTGCCAACAGAGACCCGTTGCCCGATGAAGTGGCCTCCTGTATAGGCTTTCTCCATGCGCAGATCAGGGCCGTTAACCCGAAGATCATTGTGGCCTTGGGCAGGATAGCAACCCATACCATTCTTGAAGATACCTCCCCAATCAGTAAACTTCGAGGTACATTCAAGGACTATTGTGGAATCCTGACCATGCCCACCTATCATCCAAGTTATTTGCTGCAGAACCCATCTAAAAAGAGGGATGTATGGGAAGATATCAAGAAGGTCATGGAAGTGCTCGGTATCAGGTAAACACCATAGGCATTCTCTACGTCTTTGTTGTCCTGCTGCTCTGCGTGCCGCTTCGAGTCAGTGCATCCGATATTCTTGTCATTGAGGTCAAGGACGCCATCAGCCCACCCATCGCCTCCTATATCATGGAGAACATCGATAACGCACTGGCCACCAACAAGTCCGCCATCATCATCCGGCTGGATACCCCGGGAGGCCTGGACACTGCTATGCGCGATATCATCCAGAAAGAGATGAATGCCAATATCCCGGTCATTGTCTATGTCTCTCCAAAGGGTGCACGGGCCGCATCAGCCGGTGCGCTTATCACCCTTGCCTCTGATATAGCCGCTATGTCCCCGGGGACGAACATTGGTGCGGCACATCCTGTGAGCATAGGTGGTGGAGACGATAAAGAGGGTAAAGACAGCACCATGGTGAACAAGGTAACCAATGACGCTGTTGCTTATGCCAAGAGCATCGCTCGAGAGCGTAAAAGGAGCGAGCAATGGGCGGATGATATCGTGCGCAAGAGCATTTCTACACCTGCACAGGAAGCATTGACCAAGGGGGTCATTGATATAGTGGCCCAGGATATGCCCGATCTCCTGAACCAGCTCCATGGAAGGAAAATCAAGAAGAACCTCACAACCTTTGTGCTCAATACAAAGCAGGCCAATCTTGTGGATGTCCCCATGGGCTTCAGGTACCGGCTGCTCTCCACGCTTTCGAATCCGAACATTGCCTATATCCTTATGCTCATCGGCCTCGCAGGCATATATTTTGAGCTTTCGAGCCCAGGGGCCATACTGCCCGGCGTCATCGGGGGTATCTCTCTGATCCTTGCCTTTTTCGCCTTCCAGACCCTGCCCGTTAACTATGCCGGGGTCGGACTCATTTTGCTGGCTGTTGTCATGTTCATCGCCGAGATAAAGGTGCCGAGCTATGGCCTGCTCACTGTGGGCGGCATCATCTCCATGACGCTGGGCTCACTTTTGCTCTTCAGGACCCCTGAACTCTATGCCCAGGTTTCCTATGCGCTTATTTTGCCCATTACCCTGTTTTTTGCCGCATTTTTTGCCGCCACTATATACCTCGTAGCCAAAGCACAGCGGACTACCTCCAGGTTTGGCGCAGATGCCCTGAAAGGCGAGATTGCTCAGGTGTATGCCTGGAATGAAGACGGCAGCGGCAAGGTCTTCTGCCACGGCGAGTACTGGAACGCCAAAGGTCCTTCAACCTTGAAGGCTGGGGATTTCGTAAAGATTGTGGACCAATCCGGTATGGAACTCATTGTAACAAAATCTCAGAGTATTGACGAGACAAGGCCATAATCTCTTTTAGGAGGATGTATGGTCACTATCGGCGGCAGGGCGCACACCCTGGATGAGATCCATGAAGTTTGCAGGCTCGGCCTGCCCTTTGTGGAAATGTCGTTGGATGATCCTGAAACCGTACTGCGCTTTCTACCTGAACTCCTCAAGATGAAAGAAAAATATGGCATCACGTATCTTGCCCATTATCCCAACGAGGATAATCCCTTTGATATAGGCATTCTCTCAGAGCGTTTCGTACCACGGATAAAGGCCCTCACAGATCTCTCGTGAAAAACTTGCAGTCCATAAGGCCACCATGCATTTCTGGATGGACATAAGATGGGCCCCTGAAGGGCTGATAACTATGAAGCTTGAACTGCTCAAAGAGATTGTCGGGTATGCCTCTAAGTCAGGCCTTGTTATCTGTATTGAAAACTTGAGTGAGCGTGCCGAGAGTTTCCAGGTTGCATTCGATGCCATTGCAGATCTCAGGATGACCCTGGATATCGGCCATGCCCAGCTTCTTGCAAAGAAGAACACCTCGTTTAGTTTCATAGAGCACTGTTTTGAGAGAATCGCGCATGTACATGTCCATGACAACCATGGGGGCACAAGTGTGAAGGACGATCTCCACCTGGCCCTGGGGCAGGGGAGCGTGGATTACCATACTATCATCTCATCCCTTGTGCGCAGCGGGTACGATTCAACCATCACCATGGAGGTGAAGCCGTCTGACATGGCGCCTACGCGCGAAGCCCTTCAACGCTGCATACCCAATTACGGCCTTCCTTGACTTACAATCATCACCGGTTTAGAGAGAGAGGCATGGTATGCATGTCTCCCAAATGGGTGTTCAAAGGGCAGGTTGATGACAATGCGTTGCCCGCCCTGAAGTTTACCCCTGCCTTCCGGTCGCTTGTGCGTAGTCGGGGCATGCTGGATCCTGCTCAAGTCCTGGATTATCTAAGACCCAATCTCGGCCAGCTCAAAGATCCCAGGGGCATGTTAGGGATTCATAAGGCCTGCGAGCGGATTGTGCAGGCCATTGATAAAAAAGAGACCATAGGTGTCTTTACAGACTACGATGTGGATGGTGTGTGCAGCGCAGTGCTCATCCATCGGTTTCTTGTATTCATCGGCTGTGAGCCTCCTGTAATCTTCATCCCTGACAGGATCACCGATGGATATGGCCTGAACAGGCGGGGAATTGAAGAACTGCATACTAAGGGGGTGAGCCTGCTCGTCACAGCCGACTGCGGGATAACGGCTGTTGAAGAGGTGGGCTATGCCAACTCTTTGGGCATGGATGTCATCATCACGGACCACCATGAGATTGATTCCGATGTCCCGGATGCATACGCCCTGATTAATCCTAAGCAGCCCGATTGTCTTTTCTTCGGAGAAGACCTCTGCGGTACAGGGGTGGTCTTTCACCTGATTGTAGCATTACGCTCCCTGCTCAGGGAGCGCGGCTTTGGCGACCTGCCAAACCTCAAGGATGAGCTCGATATCGTTGCCATGGCGACTGTAGCAGATTCGGTCAATCTCTCCGGGGTAAATCGCATCCTGGTCAAAGAGGGGCTGAACGTTATGAACTCCACGCTGCGGGTAGGTATCCAGGCGCTTGTAAAGGTGGCTGGCATAAAAAAAGAAGTCATCTCGCGCGACCTGGGTTTTATTTTGGGACCTCGGATAAATGCAGCAGGCAGGATATCTGATGCCAGAAAGGCCTTTGATCTGCTTACCACGGATGATGAGACAAGGGCTAATATCCTGGCTCAGGAGCTTGACGGTCTGAACAGAAAAAGGCAGATCCATGAGCAGAAGGTCCTGGCCATGGCCCTTGATCAATTAAAAGAGCAGCCTCCTTTGGAAAATGTGACCGTTGTATGGGGAAACGACTGGCACATCGGTGTTCTTGGTATTGTAGCATCACGGCTGGTGAATATCTACTCCAGGCCCGCCATAGTAGTGTCATTCATGGATGGCATCGGCACCGGTTCTGGCAGGTCGCTGGTGGGCATTGATCTGCACCGCTCTCTTGGTACCACGAATGGGCTGCTCAGCAGTTTCGGGGGGCACAAGATGGCCGTTGGATTGAGTATTTCTGAAGAACGGATCACCTTGTTCTCTCAGGCCCTCAATGAGGCCATGGTGTTACAGAAAAACGAAGGGCAGATGACGTTCAAGGTTGATCTCAAGATCTCACCCTTTGATCTTACGCAGGGTTTTTTAGATGAGCTTGAATTGCTTTCCCCTTTCGGCGAAGGCAATCCTGAGCCGGTTTTCCTGATTCCATCCATGGAAATCGTGGGACGAAAGGTTTTTGAAGATGGCCAGACAAAGCTGATACTGAGGCATTCAAACAGGGTCTTTCATACGCTGCGGTGTGCTGTTGACTCTGAATTCTGTGAAAAAGGAAGATGCCTTGATGTAGCCTTTTCGCCGGTAAAGATACGCCTCAATGGGCATGATTATCTCTATCTGTCTATTAAGGCGCTTTCTGCTTCGAGCTGAATTGTTCAAGTAATGTCGTCTGGTCATTAAGGTACGTCTGGATCTCTTTGGGGATGAACCCCTTAGTGATCCTTGGGTGGCCTATGAGGAGCAGTGCAAAGATACAAAGGACGAGCACAACATAGAGCGATGCCTGCTTGACCTTGCTCAGAAAGAGGCTCCGGGCAATGGATACATCACGTATGTCCTTGGCTCCCTCTGGAAATACCTCTACGAGACCGATATCGATAAGCCTGACCAGAGAGCTCAATGCCTCAAACGGGGGTTCGAGCGATTCCTTTACTATGCGTTCGACCGTCCTTTTTTCGTCGATCAGGTCATAGATATGCAGATCCACATCGCTCAGTTCATGATGACCCACGATCTCCTCGGTGATGGGGATGATGGTTACAGGGCAATAATCCACCGGAGGTATCTTCTGCTTGATGGTGGGCCATTCGTCGATGATGCGTAATGTGTCGAGGATGGCGCCTTCTGTGGGTATGTGGCAGGAGAGCATGCTCGTTGATTCGGTATTCCAGTCATCGAATTTATAACCGCCCTCCCTCCACTGGAACACCTCAAGCAGGGTCTGCTTTATGACTACATTGGTTGCCCTCTCCAGGAATATTTTTTTCAACTGGCCTTTAGAGATTAATATCTCATGCCAGCGCTCTGAGTTTTTCTTCTCGTTTTCAAAGGCTGCCTTAAGGTCTTTTTCATTGACATAGCCTGCCTTGAGGAGAACGTCGGAGCGGGGATCCCTCTCCCATTGATCAGAGGTTATGCCCACGATGACACCGTTTTCAAAGGTAATGGTCACATTGGCCTTGGGTGAGGAGAGGATCAGCGCCCCTGTCTTCATCTGCTGGGAGATGAGCTGGAAAATCTCTGTGACGCCGAACCCTTTAAGTGTCCCGAGTAGTGACATCTTTACACCCCGTACCTTATGGGAGGGGCCTTATAAGCCCTTAGCAAGAGCAGACTGAGAGATATTACACCGATGATCCGGATAATCCCTGTATACTCAATTGTGACCGGGGTGAAGGAGATAATGAATTGCCCCCCGGTTATAATGGCCACAAGCGACACGCTTAATACACTCATTCGGATGAGCGCGGTGCTTGTCCGGTTGGTCAGGAAAGAACCGAGGCCCGGCAGCATAAGCTCAAGCCTCAGAAGCTTCTGATAGCTGAAGGTCTTATATTTCCTGATCTCTTCTCTCTTATGGTGGAGTATGCTGTTTTGCTGCTTCTTTGCCTTTACATCGATCCAGTGGCACTGGAGGCACATGGGATTTCCTGTTGGTGTCCTTGCGCCGGAATAGTGCAGCTTACCACACCGGCTGCAACGCTTGGTAAATTTGTCATCAGGGACATAGCTCATAATGAGAAAGACAAGGAAGCATCCGAGTGCGAGGAAGATTGACGCCTTCCTTGGGATCATGCCAAAGGCCAAAGTCCAGAGGGCATCAGCAACGGACCAAAGCTCCTGGGAAGGTTTCATTTGCCGTGAAAGCAGTAACCTCAGCGGTGAGTATTCCTGTATATACCTGGTCCTTCCTACAGCATTTTCTTCATCCAAGAGCCGTCGTACCCTATCGGCATCAATACCGCTTGCCGTGGCTATGGCCTTTTCTCCCTCATAGAAGTTATAGGAAGACTGATAGAGCCTGGACAGGTTGTAGTAGTAGATTGCGTTATCCGGCATGAGAGCAATGGAGTTCTGGAAGGCCTTGAATGCCTCTTTGCTTTTCCCTGAGCCGATAAATGCCAGCCCTAAATGGTTGTAAAACCTCGGATTGCCGGGGTCCAGATCGATGCTCCGATTGAGGAGCCTGATGGCTTCCGAATAATTTGATCGGCGGATGTCGATAAGCGCCATGGTGTTCATGGGCTCAGCGTCAGCCGGGTGAGTGGAGATCCATGATGAAATTGTAGCGGCATCCGTTTCATTGGCCAGATTATGTTCAGTTGCATAGATCTGTCTGGTGATCTGGTTTTCGGTATACGTGATGAAGCCCGCCCCTATATGGGCCAGCCAGCTGGACATGAGGATGAGGAATACAAAGAAGAATGCTATCCGTTTTTCAGCAGGGATCAGATATCCCCACAAGAAAAAGATCCACCAGAGCAATAGCATCATGGGGCCTACATCGAAGAACAGGGGTATCAGCAGAATGAAAAACATCCACATGATAAGACCCTTGTCCGGCAGATCATTATTGGTAAAAGCCCTGAGGTCATTGAGCATCTGTGGTGTATATTTGTAGATCAGGCACACTCCCACCAGGAAAAGGAACAAAAGCGTGGCTGTAATAACGAAAAAGTAACTATTGCCCAGGATTGTGCTGATGACCGGCCAGGATAAGGGAACCCCATTGAGGGTGATTATCGGCAGGATTCCTGAAAGCATCGGGGCTGCTTGCACACCTTTAACCCTCTGGTTTGAAGCCATCAAGCTTGATGGCCAGGTCTATTCTGTATACCTTCATATCGCCCTCAATTTTTACCCTGATCGGAACACTGATTGCATTTGCCGATATAATTTCTGCATTATCCGTGCCCACGATCTGAATCCTGCCTACTGAGGTCTTGAGGCCGGTCTCGGTTACGCTGGGTTCTGGCTCATCATATCTGGTCAAATTCAGCTCAGGTTCCATAGGGCGCTCAGGCGAAGGCTCTTGTCCCTTTGGTGATGGAGCGCGTTGAGAAAGGCCGCTCTGAGGTGATATGGCGGTCCGGGGTATGCCGGAGTCGAATAAACCTTGCTGTGGCTCACCTTGAGAGGACAAACTTGGATGAGCCAGGCCGGGAGAGGCAGGGGTTTTTTCTGCCAGGGCGCCCTGTGTTCTGGGCTGTTTACCGCTTGTCCCCATTTCAATATGCTGGAGAACCATTTTGGTGATCTTGGTGAGTGTCTCAAGAACGCCTTCCCCGGTGGTGGCCACGGACTCGAAGGACGGATAACCATAGGGATTGATCATCTGTTCCATCTCAGCGACGGATGTGACATCTGGAAGGTCTCTCTTGTTATACTGGATTACTATGGGGATGGTCTTGATGCTCTTCCCATAGTAATTCAGGTTCTCTTCCAGATTGTTCAGGCTCTCAATGTTCTCTTCCATCTTATCCCGCTGAGAGTCTGCTACGAATACAAGGCCGTCCACCCCTGTGAGAACTGCCCTTCGTGTGGAATTGTAATATACCTGGCCCGGGACCGTGTAGAAGTGGAGCCTGGTTTTGAATCCGCGGATATTTGCGATTTCAATGGGCAGAAAATCAAAGAACAAGGTCCGGTCAGCCTCTGTTGCCAGAGAGACAAGCTTGCCCTTCTGATCCGGCTTGAGGCTGGCATAGATGGACTGGATGTTTGTTGTTTTCCCGCACACGGAAGGTCCATAATAGACGATCTTCGCCGAGATCTCTTTCTTGGAATAATTAATGACTGCCATATTGTCCTCCACCCGCCAGGCGGATTATTTCAAGCTCAACATCTTTGAAATCCCTATGCTCTTTCTGAATCTCCCTGAAGATGGACAAGGCTGCTGGATTATCACCCAAGGACTTGTATGTCTGGGCTATCTCGTAGAGGACCCCCACCTTCATTTCCGTGGATGTCTCTTCCAGCGATACCGCCTTCCCGAGAACGTCAAGAGACTCATGGAAGAGGCCCTTTTCCCTGTAGGTCAACCCAAGCATAACATAGGCATCATAGAGCTTCTCGCCCGTGCCGATAACCTTATTAAAAGACTCCACGGCCTCATCCAGAAGGCCTGTTTCCCTATAGGCAAGTCCCATATTGTATTGGAACAACGGATCATCCATGCCTTCTTTTGAGGCGTTTTCCTCAATGGCCTTGAATACGGATTCCACACCTGTAGTATCCTCGTTGTCTTCAAAGGTTTCATCGATAGAGAACTCAGCCATTTCCTTTTCCAGTTGCTTGTCGAGTTCTTTGGTAAGATCATAGAAATCGGTTCGTTCAAACTCAGGCTTTGGAGCGGTCTTGGGAATGGCCTCTGTCATGGCCTTTTCCTTGACCTTGAAGGCGTGGACCTTCTTACTCATCTGGTTGATGGCCGGGTCCAACTCTGCTGCCTTCTGCATGTACATGGTGGCCTCTACGCTACTACCGTCCTTTTCGAGCATCTCTGCCAGCTTGACATACTGGGTTGCGGCCTCCCGGGAGAACCCCTGAACCCGATAGAGCTCGGCAAGCTTCTCATAAGGCCCTTCCCAGGATACGTTGATCTTGATCGCCTGCTTGTACAGCGCTATGGCCTTGGGGTAGAAACCTTTTTCACTGTAGATTTCTCCTAAACGTACATAGACCTCGGAGGCGCTTTTGTGGTTGTTGGCCTTGAGATAGAGATCTCCCAGCTTCTTGAGGATCATGGTGTCGTTCGGGCGTTTTTCCAGGGCACCTTCACAGGCAGAGATCTCCTTGGATGCCTTGTTTCGCCCGAAGAGCTTGTCAAATATGCTCATCTTTTAACAAAACCTTTCTCTTGGATAGTGCTTCTAACAGTCACAGGCTATGATATATGGTTCATCGGAGTACGGATATACAAACTTTAACCGGATTATCAAGAGATAACAAAGGTGAAATACATTTCAATGATTCTAAAAAAAGTGATACGTAAAAATAATGACAATTCCGGCAAAAGAGAATGCAATGTCAATCCTGGAAAGGATATCCCGAAAAGGACCGGGAGAAGACCTCCTCAAGGTTACTGACCTGCACACTGCTTTTTTCACCCCCGAGGGTGTGGTGAAGGCTGTAGACGGTGTAACTTTAACACTGAAGGCGGGGCATACACTGGGCATTGTGGGTGAATCCGGATGCGGAAAGACCGTACTGGCCCTTTCCGTCCTCAGGCTGGTCCCTGATCCGCCGGGTAAGATCACGCAGGGTTGCATCTTATTCGAAGGTATTGACCTGCTGGGCCTGGATGAGGAAAGGATGCGTGCCATAAGGGGCAATAAGATTTCCATGATCTTCCAGGAGCCCATGACCTCGCTTAACCCCGTGTTTACCATCGGCTCACAGATCGCCGAGGTGATCCTTCTACACCAGCAGAAGCTTGCGGGCTCAAAAAAACAGGCCCTGGAGATTGCTGCGGATATGCTGAACATGGTCGGCATACCCGAAGCCCACAAGAGGATAAGGGATTATCCACACCAACTCAGCGGGGGCATGTGCCAGCGCGTTATGATTGCCATGGCCATGGCATGCAGGCCCACACTGCTCATTGCCGATGAACCCACCACGGCATTGGATGTGACCACTCAGGCTCAGATCCTGGGTCTCATGAGAGACCTCAAGGAAGAGATCGGCACATCCATAATCCTGGTGACCCATGATCTTGGCGTTGTCGCACAGGTATGCCAGGATGTGGCTGTCATGTATACAGGCCATGTAGTGGAATATTCACAAGCAGATGAGATCTTTTCAGAGCCCCTGCACCCTTATACAAAGGGGCTCATGAAGTCCGTACCAAGGCTCAGGGGCGCCTTCAAGGGAGAGAGGCTCTATGCCATACCGGGGAATGTCCCCACCTTCAAGGATATGCCCTTAGGATGCACATTCAATCCCCGGTGCCCTGAGGTGATGGACATATGCAGGGCCGAGTTTCCCCCGATCTTTTACCCTCGTGCGGGCCGAGAGGTCAGCTGCTGGAGGTACAAAGGGACATGAACCCTATCCTTAGTGTACAGGGGCTCAAGAAGTCCTTTCCCATCCGATCAGGCGCCTTCGGCAGGGCAGCCGGGTTTGTCCATGCCGTGAATGGTGTGGATCTCGAATTGTGGCCTAACGAGACCTTGGGTCTTGTGGGGGAGTCGGGATGCGGCAAGACCACACTGGGTAGGCTGATCCTGAGGCTCTTGGACCCGGATAAGGGAAGTATCGACTTTGATGGGATGGATGTCTTGCAGGCAAATGGGGAAACCCTCAAGAAGATCCGCAGGGGCATGCAGGTGATCTTCCAGGACCCGTTGGGATCTTTGAATCCGAGAAAGAAGATCCGCTCCATCATTGAAGAGCCCATGATCGTCCACAAGACCGGGAACAAGGCCGAGATAAGCCGGAGGGTTCTGCTGTTGCTCGATATGGTCGGTTTAAGCACTGATATGCTGGGTCGTTATCCCCACGAGTTTTCAGGCGGACAGCGCCAGAGGATCTGTATTGCCCGGGCCCTGGCCATCAACCCCAAGCTCATCATCTGTGACGAGCCGGTTTCCGCATTGGATGTATCTATCCAGGCCCAGGTCATAAACCTCCTGACCGATCTCCAGGCCCAGTTCAAGCTGTCTTATCTGTTCATCTCCCATGACCTTGCCGTTGTGGGATACCTGTCTCATCGCATTGCGGTCATGTACCAGGGCCGCATCGTGGAACTTGCGCCCTCACAGGCCATCTTCGACAACCCCCTCCACCCCTATACCCGGGGCCTTATGGCAGCAGTGCCTGAGGCTTTACCCAGGGCCCAGGGATCGATGTCGCTCCAGTCGCCTGCAGAAATCGCCGGCATTCAGAGCAGGACCGGTTGCCCATACAGGCCGTCCTGTCCCAAGGCCATGAAAGAATGCGACCTTGAAAGGCCGGAATTGAAGGAGGTAGAAAAGGGACACTTTGTGGCATGTTTCGGGATATAAGGTTACCATATGATGACAATGGAATGTTACCAAGCTCATGTGAGAGGACAAGAGAGGTATTGTGGACGGAATACATGGGCGATCATATCTGAAAACCATATTCTGGTTTTTGCTGATAAACTCAATTGTCTCCATTAGCTGTCAATTATTCCTATATCCTTATCAGTCCTGGGCCAGAGAGCCTTCTGAGCAGGCTTTTCATCCATGGGGCCCTTTTATCGAATGTTGCCCTGGCCTATCTCATATTGGCCGGTTTGCTCAGCATAGGGGTTTTTGTTAAGAAAAGGACTCATGTATTTCTTGGTCTTGCGGTTCTCCTGGTTACGGTCATGCATATGCTCAACGTGCTGGATATCATCATTTTCCGCATATTCAAGTACCACATCAACTCCATGGTGCTGGTTCTCGTTTTCACTGAAGGCGCCCGGGATTCTCTGCACATAGGGGCTGGTACCGTACTCACGTACAGTGCCATAGTAAGTGGCGTCATCGCCTTTGAGATATTCCTCATACGTCTGAGCCAGAAAAGGCTGAGCCCCATGTCCGTTACCAGGAAGATCGTTTGGGTGAGCCTGATAATGTCATTCGTGTTCATTCTTGCGGACAAGGTCACCTATGCGGTTTCAGACCTCTTTAATGTCAGAGACGTCATCCGGTACACCAAGGTGTTTCCGCTCTATCGGGGTATAACCATAAAAAGGTTCATGGCCAGGCATTTTGGATTTGAAACCGACAGCATGGATGGAATTTCTTTCAAGAAAGGACATTCAACGCTTGTGTACCCACTGGAGGCCCTGTCGAAAACCGGGCCCGGAAAAAAACCGAACATCATCTATATCGTCGTAGATGCATGGCGCTTTGATATGCTGAGTGAGCATGTCGCCCCCAACATCCACAGGTTTTCACAAGAGGCCGTTGTCTTTAAAAACCATTACAGCGGCGGCAATGCCACCAGGTTCGGTATCTTCACCCTTATTTACGGGGTATATGGGACCTACTGGCACCCCTTTTTAGCCGAGCAGCAGAGCCCTGTCCTGCTCGATGAGTTGATGAAGCTGGGCTATGACTTCAAGATCATTTCCAGCTCCAAGCTCACCAATCCGGAGTTTCGCAAGACCGCCTTTGTGAAGCTGCCGCAGTACATCAATGATACCCTGCCCGGAACAAACGCACAGGAGAGGGACCCGGAGCTGGCCAAGGCCTTTATCTCCTGGCTTGATGAACGTGACAAGAAAAAACCCTTCTATGCCTTCCTGTATTTTGACGCCCCCCATGGACCCTATAGCTATCCCGACCGGTTTGAAAGGTTCACACCATCCAACAAGTCGCCCAACTATGTCACTGCAGGCAGGAAAGATGCAGTGCCGCTTTTCAATAGTTACCGGAATGCGGTCTTCTTTGATGACTTCCTTACGGGCAAGGTCTTAGGCGCCCTCAGGAAGCACGGCCTTATGAAGGACACGATCATCCTCATTACCGGCGACCACGGCGAGGAGTTCTTCGAGGCCGGTAACTGGGGCCATACGAGCGATTTCTCAAAATACCAGGCTCGGGTGTCTTGTGTCCTGTACATACCGGGTTATCCCCACCAGGAAATCACCTATCCCACGAGCCACCTGGATGTGGCGCCGACCTTCCTCAAGATGCTGGGGTATTCAACCCCTGTGGAGAAATATTCCCAGGGCCAGGACCTCTTCACGCCCGGAGGACATGCGTCTGTAATGGTTTCCGGGTGGTCGGATTGTGCGATCATCGATTCCCAAAATACCATTGTGCTGCCAACAGAGACATACAATGCAGGAAGCTCAGAGGTGCGAACCACCGACACGTATCAGCTTGTGCCGGATGAAAATGCCGTGTTCAAGAAGAAGCAGGATACTATCATGGCAGTCATGAAGAGGATGGGTGTATTCCTGAAGTAGTTGTTTTCTATCCGGCGGCCCGGGCCCGCTTGTCCTGCCCTTGTGGATTTTCCATGTTGAAAACCAGTTCGGATCCCTTCACATCCACCGCCACCTCAGAGCCGTCCATGACATCTCCTGCGATGATGGCCCGGCCGAGCTTGGTCTCGAGCTCGCGCTGGATGAACCGCTTCAAGGGCCGTGGCCCCATAGACCGGGTCATACCCCTGCGTGGCGATGAACTCCTTGGCGGCCTCGCTGAGAGAAAAACTGATCTGGCGCTCGGCAAGGCGCTTTTCGATCTCAGAGGCGAGCAGCACTACGATCTGCTTGATCTCGGACAGGGTCAGCGCCTTGAAGAGCACGATGTCGTCCACCCTGTTGAGAAACTCCGGTCTGAAGTGCATGCGCATCTCAGAAAGCACGGCCTTTCTCGCCTTCTCGCTGATCTCGCCGTCTTTGCTCACCCCTTCGATAAGATCGGCAGACCCGATGTTGCTGGTCATGATGATGACCGTGTTCTTGAAGTTCACGGTGCGGCCATGGGAGTCGGTGGCCCTGCCGTCATCCAGGATCTGCAGGAGCACGTTGAACACATCGCTGTGGGCCTTCTCGATCTCGTCGAAGAGAACCACGGAATAGGGCTTGCGCCTGACAGCCTCGGTAAGCTGGCCGCCCTCTTCATACCCGACGTAACCAGGGGGTGAGCCGATGAGGCGGGACACCGCATGCTTCTCCATGTACTCGCTCATGTCGATGCGGATCATGTTCTCTTCCGTGTCGAACAGGGCCTCGGCCAGGGCCTTGGCGAGCTCGGTCTTGCCCACGCCCGTGGGGCCTAAAAAGATGAACGAGCCGATGGGCCTTTTCGGGTCCTTGATGCCTGCACGCGCCCGGATGACCGCATCCGCCACGGCCTGCACCGCCTCATCCTGGCCTATGATCCGCTTGTGCAGGATATCATCGAGCCGAAGCAGCTTCTCCTTTTCCCCTTCCACGAGCCTTGAGACCGGGATGCCGGTCCAGCGCGAAACGATGTCCGCGATCACGTCTTCGGTGACGCTCTCGCGCAGCAGCCTTGTCTCTGAAGTGCCTTCGGCCTTTTCAGCCTCGGCAAGCTGCCGCTCCAGCTGGGGGAGCCTGCCGTGCCTGAGCTCGGCGGCCTTGTTCAGGTCATAATCCCGCTCGGCGCGCTCGATGAGGCGCTTGGTCTCCTCGATCTCCTCTCTGACCCTGGTGATCTTGTGGATGGATTCCTTCTCGCCCTCCCACTGGGCACGCATGGTTCCGGAATGCTCCTTGAGGTCGGCCAGCTCTTTACGAAGCTCATCGAGCCTGGCGTGACTTGCCTTGTCCTTTTCTTTTTTCAGGGCCGCCTCTTCGATTTCCAGCTGCATGATCTTGCGTGTCACTGTGTCGAGCTCAGACGGCATGGAGTCGATCTCGGTGCGGATCATGGCACACGCCTCATCCACTAGGTCTATGGCCTTGTCCGGCAGGAAGCGGTCCGTGATGTAGCGGTTGGACAGTATGGATGCAGCAACGAGCGAGTTGTCCAGGATCTTCACCCCGTGGTGCACTTCGAAGCGCTCCTTGAGTCCCCGCAGAATGGAAATGGTGTCCTCCACGGAGGGAGGCTCCACCACAACGGGCTGGAAACGGCGCTCCAGGGCCTTGTCCTTTTCAACGTGCTTGCGGTACTCATCCAGCGTGGTGGCGCCTATGCAGTGGAGTTCGCCGCGGGCCAGCATGGGCTTGAGCATGTTGCCTGCGTCCATGGAGCCCTCGGCCCTCCCGGCGCCAACGATATTGTGCAGCTCGTCGATAAAGAGCAGTATCCTGCCCTCGCTCGCCTTGATCTCGGCAAGCACTGCCTTCAGACGCTCCTCGAATTCACCCCGGTACTTGGCCCCTGCAACCAGGGAACCCATGTCCAGGGAGAACACGGTCTTGTCCTTGAGCCCTTCGGGTACATCCCCGCGAACGATCCTCTGGGCCAGGCCTTCCACAATAGCCGTCTTGCCCACGCCGGGTTCGCCGATGAGCACCGGGTTGTTCTTGGTCTTTCTGGAAAGGATGCGCACCACGCGCCTGATCTCGGCATCGCGCCCGATGACCGGGTCGAGCTTGCCGAGCTGGGCCTGGGCCACCAGGTCGATGCCGTACTTCTCCAGGGCCTCGTAGGCGGTCTCGGGGTTGTCGCTGGTAACACGCTGGTTGCCCCTTATGGAGGTCAGTGCATGCAGCAGTCGCTCCCTGGTGATCTTGAACTGGGCAAGGATCTTCGCTGCGGGCGAGGACTTGCCCTCTTCGATCATGGCAAAGAGCAGGTGCTCCACAGATACGTATTCATCTTTCAGGCGCGCAGCCTCTTCCTTGGCCTTCACCAGGACATGTCCGAGCCTCTGGGAAACGAGTATCTTACCGGGCTCCGCCCCGGGGCCGGACACCTTTGGCCTGCGCTCGAGCTCCTTGACCACCTCGGCGGCGAAGCTGGGCAGCGGGACGTCCATCTTGGCAATGAGCCTGGGCACGAGTCCGTCGGCCTGCTCGATGAGCGCCAGCAGCAGGTGCTCCACGTCCATCTCGGCATGCCCGAATCGAACAGCGGTATTCTGGGCATTGGTAAGCGCTTCTTGCGATTTCTGGGTAAATTTGTTCACGTCCATCTCTTCTGTACTCCCTTGTTGCCAAATAATATTGTTGGGATTTGTTTGGATCACCCCAACCTGTATAAATTGTAGGTTTTAGCAGCGGATGTTTCAAGATCTTTTCTTGTGATTGCTTGACACCCCCCTTGCCATACGATAAATCTCCTAACAGGTTCGCCGGTCAGTATTATGGATTATGGATGGCGGCTCGGTTACACAGTTGGGAAGGGGCTTATGCATAAGGTAAAGATTCATGACATAACTATCGGTAACGGAGGCCTGGTTCTGATCGCAGGTCCGTGCGTCATCGAATCAGAAGATCATGCCCTGTTCATGGCCCAAAACATCCGGGACATCGCCTCTCGCGTAGGGGTTCCCTATATCTTCAAGGCGTCTTTTGATAAGGCGAACCGTTCGTCCATTGATTCATACCGCGGCCCCGGTCTCATCACGGGGCTTAAGATCCTGGAGAAGATCAAGAAACAATTATCCGTCCCGGTCATATCGGACATCCATGAACCTTCCCAGGCAGGTCCTGCCGCAGAGGTTCTGGACATGCTCCAGATCCCGGCCTTCCTGTGCCGGCAGACGGATCTCTTGGTTGCAGCCGGTGCCACTGGCCTGCCGGTGAACATAAAGAAAGGGCAGTTCATGGCTCCATGGGACATGTCCAATGCTGCGGCAAAGGTTCAAAGTACGGGGAACAGCAAAATCAGCCTCACCGAGCGCGGTGTGAGCCTGGGGTATAACAACCTGGTGTGTGACTTGAGGAGCCTTGCCATCATGCGCTCGCTTGGTTTTCCCGTGATCCTGGATGTGACCCACAGCCTACAGCTTCCAGGCGGGCAGGGCACATCTTCAGGTGGGAACAGCGAGTATATTCCACAGTTGGCACGTGCAGGGGTTGCCTTCGGGCTCGACGGCGTCTTCCTGGAGGTGCATGACAACCCGGCGCTGGCGCTGAGCGATGGGTCCAACAGCCTGAGACTAGATAAACTTGAGCCTCTCCTGATTCAATTGAAAAAGATCCATGAGGTGGCCTCATGAACCGGATATCCTGTCTGGTGCTCGATGTAGACGGTGTACTTACAGACTCGCTCATCTACTTTACCGATGAAGGGATCCAGCTCAAGGCCTTCAACAGCAAGGACGGGCACGGGCTCAGGATGCTCATGAGGGCCGGGATCGACGTGGTCATCATCACCGGCAGGACATCGAAGGCCTTGGAGTACCGGGCAAAGGAGCTTGGTATCATGCACGTTTTCCAGGGGGCCATAGATAAAAAGCCGGTGCTTTTGGAAGCGGCAGGCAAACTCGGCATAGACCCCATCAACATGGCCTATATGGGAGACGATGTTGTGGACCTCCCTCCCATGTCCCTGTGCGGTATGACCTTTGCCCCGGCCGATGCCATGGATATGGTCAAGGATCGCTGTGATGTGGTGACCAGCAGGCCGGGCGGGCATGGGGCAGTAAGAGAGGCCATAGAAATACTGTTGAAGCGCGAGGGTCTATTCGATAAGGTCATGGAGCGCTATGTGGAATAAGCTGATCTGGTTCACGCTTGCTACCATCGCATTAGCATTCATTGTCTCAATTTCCCGGGAAAATGAACAGGGGCCATCTTTTAACAAGGGCGGACAGATAAAACGCCAGGCCATGAATGTGGTGATGTTCGAGCGTAAACACCAAAACGGCAAGACCATGGAGGTGTCCGCCCGGGAGGTGGAAGAGACAGGGGGGCAGGTCGTGCACCTAAAGGATTTTCTTCTCACTCAACCAGGTGAGCTGACCATGAGCGGAACAGAAGCAATCTATGATCGCACCGGTTCCATACTTGAGGTCAAGAATCAGGTGATTATAAAGAGGGCGGGAGGCTCTCAGGCAGTATTGAACGGCCTTTTCTGGAACAGGGCCAAAGATGCAGGCCACACCGTAAATCCAGTAAGGATCGAGGGAAAAGAGGGGATCATAACCTCGGATAAGGCGGAGTTTTCAGACAAGTTCACGAGGATCGCTTTTATAGGCAGGGTTCATGCGCAGATTATGCAGAATATTCTTAATCCTTAGCGTCCTGGCGCCGCATGCACTTCATGCGGAGGCCCTCAAGACGCCTCTGGCTGCAACCGATATAGTAGACATCGAGGCAGACAGGTTGGACGTGGACACCAAGAACGGTACGGCAATATTCAAAGGAAAGGTAAAGGCAGCCAAACCGGATATCACCATTAAGGGAGATACCCTTACCTTGTTGTACGACCAGAAAACTCGGAAGGTTACCATGTTGACTGCCGAAGGTGACGTGACCATCCTTTGGCAAGACAAAAATGCCACGTGCAGCAAAGCAATATATAATCTTACCAATGAAGTCATGGTAATGACCGGCAATGTTGTCATAACCAGAGGCCAGGAGCGATTATCCGGCCAGAGGGTAACCATGGATAAGAAGAACGATACCCAGGTTGTTGAAGGCGCGGGCAGCAGGGTGAAAGTCCGGGTGAATGCAGGAGAGAGCAAGGGGGTCATGCAGTGGGGGAAATGATTTTGAAGGCCGTAGGCCTTGAAAAGAGCTTTGGAAAGGTCCATGTCATCAAAGGCCTGACCATTGCGTGCAACCCTGGAGAGATCATTGGGCTGCTAGGCCCCAACGGCGCAGGAAAGACCACAACTTTCTATATGGTTGTCGGGCTCATCCGCGCAGACAAGGGCAAGGTTTTCCTGGGCGCCGAAGATATCACCGGCATCGATCTCGCAGGCCGGGCCATGAGAGGCATCGGCTACCTGCCGCAGGAGCCCTCCGTATTCAGGGGTTTGAGTGTGGAGGACAATATCTCTGTCCCTTTGGAAGCCCGCGGGTTAAAGGGCAACGCTCTGAAACAGAACCTTGATGAGATAGTGGCAAGCTTCGGGCTTGATCAGGTGCGCAGGAGTAAGGGCGTCTCGCTCTCCGGCGGGGAGAGGCGTCGCGTTGAGATCGCCAGGGCCATGGCCCTGAGCCCGGCATTCATGCTCCTGGATGAACCGTTCGCCGGGATTGACCCCATCACGGTTAATGACATACAGGACATGATAGTAAACTTGAAAAATTTGGGAATTGGTGTCATTATTACCGATCATAATGTAAAAGAAACCCTGAAGATATGTGACAGGGCATATATTATCCATCAGGGTGTTGTTATTGAGGAAGGAACACCGGAACAGGTAGTGGCGAATGATCAGGTCAAGCAGATCTATGTGGGCAAGGATTTTTCTCTCTTAGGAGGGTTTAAGGATGGCCTTGGAGCTTAGGCAACATCTCAAGCTGGCGCAGCAACTCATCATGACGCCACAGCTCCAGCAGGCTATCAAACTCCTGCAACTCAGCCGTCTTGAACTGCAAGAATACATAGAAAGCGAGCTCGAACAGAACCCTTTACTTGATGTGGGAACCGAACGTGCGCGTGAGGACACCCCTGATACCATAAAAGAGAGGGAACAGATCAAGCAGAGATGGGATGCATACCTGGAAACATACGGCCAGGACAATGTCCCCTATTATGAAGATGAAGAGCGGCCCTCCCTTGAATCCACCACCTCCAAACCTGAAGGACTTTTTGATCATCTTATCTGGCAACTGAGGCTCAATGATTTCACGGCCAAAGAACAGGAAGTCGGTTTCTTTATCATCGGAAACCTTGACCACAATGGCTACATGATCCTTGATACCCAGGCCATATGCCAGGAGACCGGTGCAACGCCTGACGTTGTTGAATCCGCACTTGCCAAGGTACAGCGGTTTGACCCGCCCGGGATCGCTGCCCGCGATCTGCGGGACTGCCTCAAGATCCAGGCAAAAATACTGGGCCTGGAAAATACCCTGGTGTGGACGATCATTGATTCCCATTTAGAAGAGCTCCAGACCAAGAACTACAACAAGATAGCCCAGGAACTTTCAGCAACCGTGGATGATGTGGCCCATGCAGCCCAGATCATCGTCAACATGGAACCCAGGCCGGCCCGGGACTATTCAGACGATCCCCCGCAATACATTGTTCCTGACGTGTATGTAGTAAAACTCGAGGGTGAATATGTGGTCCTGCTCAATGATGAGGATCTGCCCATTCTCAAGCTCAACAAGGAATACCAGATCATGATGAAGTCCGACAACATGGGCAAGATGGCCAAAAACTATCTCACCGACTGCTTCAAGTCCGCCCAATGGTTGCTCAAGAGCATACAGCAAAGACAGAATACCCTGTGCAAGGTCACCGAGAGCATTGTAAAATTCCAGAAATTATTTCTCGACCATGGGATCACCAACCTGAAGCCGTTGGTCTTAAGAGATGTTGCCGATGACGTGGGCATGCATGAATCCACCATCAGCAGGGTTACCTCTAATAAATATGTGCATACAACCCAGGGCACTTTCGAGCTTAAGTATTTCTTCAATAGCGGCATATCTAAAAGTGATGGAAGTTTTGTTGCATCACAGAGTGTCAAGATTGAAATCGAAAATATCATCAAGGCAGAGGATGCCAAACATCCCCTGAGTGACCAGGCCATTGCACATAAACTAAAAGGGAAAGGGGTGAGGATCGCACGCAGGACCGTAGCCAAGTACCGTGAACTGCTTGGTATTCTTCCTTCAAACCAGAGGAAGAAACACTTTTAAATAACCGTTTAACCACGAGAGGAGGATTTATGCAGACCGACATTACCTTTAAAAACATTGACTCTTCCGATGCGCTGAAAGACTACGCGTTCAAAAGGCTCTCGAAGATGGATAAATACATTGACCGCACCGCTGAAGCGCATGTCGTCCTTTCTGTGGAAAAGCGCCGGCACAAGGCAGATGTAACGCTGACCGCCGATGGTGCGGTGATCAATGCAGTAGAGATCACCGAAGACTTATACTCAGCCATCGACATGGTAATGGATAAGCTGGAAAGGCAGATTAAAAAACACAAGGAAAAGCTCCAGGCCAAGAAGACCCAAAGCAAAACCACAGGAGCCCCAGCTGCATCTCCCGTGAGCAGAAAGGCAAAACCGCGCCTCATCTATGAGAAGAACTACGCCGTCAATGCCATGAGCGTGGAAGAGGCCCTCGAGGTTATGGAAGATGCCCCTGAGCGATTCGTTATCTTCCAGAACACCGAGTCGAAACAGCTCAATCTCATCTACAAGCGCGTCGATGGAAAACTTGCCCTGGTTGAGCCGCAGATATAGAGATTAAATGTTGGTAAAAAATCACGCCGTGCTGTTGAGGTCTTACCAAGACAGCACGGCGTCACTTTTTTTAAACGATAGCTGGAAACTTGAGATCTTGGGCTGGAACATCCGTGGACTGTGGCAGAACTTCAGAGCGTCATCCGGCACGTTATTTATCTTCAGAACAAAGGCTAACCCTTGAAAATAGATCCAACCAGGCTATTATTAAAATACACATTAAAATACAAAACTATAAGGAGAACATATGGACAAGCGCACATTGATTATAATTGGAGTTATTGCTGTCTTCCTGGTTGCAACAAACGTATATGCAGAAAGCTGCACTAAGGCTGATTTAGCCAAAGCGGTCGATTATACCGCGGGCCTTATCAATTCGAAGGGTAAGGCTGCGCTGCCAGAGCTTACGAAATACCGTTATTGTAACGGGTTAGGCTATGTTTTTGTGGTTGAACTTGAAGGCAAAATAATACTCCAACCAGCAAACCCACAGCTTGAGGGCAAAGACATCACAGTGATGCAAGGTGCTAAGAATGAGTACTTCGGTGCAGAGATGAAGGCCAAGGTACAGAAGTATGGAGAAGGCTGGGTATCTTATGTGTGGGAAAATCCTAAAACAAAGGGGCTTGAAATAAAGTGTTCTTTTGTGAAAGCAGCTACAATGGATGGTAAGAAGGTTTTTGTTGGCTCTGGCATCTATGGAATTCGTCTGGATGACTGCAAGTAGGGTAGCTCTGTAAAACAGGTGTTCTATACTTTGAAGGGGAGGGTTCTATAAGACTCTCCCCTTCAATAAAATATCAGCACATGTGACAACTCCTATTGTAGATGGTCGCTTCTGAAATAACTGAAAAGCGATATTTGTGTAGGTGTTTTTGTAAATCATTGGTTCTGGAACATCCTTTCATCACCTATCCATTGCAGTAATCATCATAAGTACGCGGCTGAAGAATGGTGTCCATAACAATCCAGGAGATCCAAGTTTGTTTTCCAATCGCCCAGCTTTTCATGCTGCTGCATCAAATGGATGCACGGCTTTCATGATCTTATCGCTGAGTTTTTCATTCGCTATTTCAAGGTCATAGTGAGTCTGCAGGTTCATCCAGCTCTGGGCATCTGTTCCAAAGAAACGGGCGAGCCGTAAGGCAGTATCGGCGGTAATGGCGCGCTTCCCCGCTACGATTTCACCTATGCGTCTTTGAGGTACTCCTATGGACTTAGCAAGCCTATACTGTGTGATACCCATGGGTTTTAAAAAATCCTCTATGAGGATCTCACCGGGATGAACAGGGGGCATTGCCCTTTTTGTCGTCTTCATGATGGTTCTCCTTTCTGCCCTTCTCAATGGTAATCCACTATCTCTACGTCGTAAGCATCTCCATCCTGCCAGGTGAAAAGGATTCGCCATTGATCATTAATACGGATGCTCCATTGACCTTCTCTATCACCCGTCAACTTCTCAAGCCGATTTGCCGGGGGAACACGGAGAAAGTTTAGAGATGCTGCGCCATGCAACATTGTCAGCTTTCTCATACCTGTACGGTGAATGCTCTTCGGAAACCGCGGTGAGTGCCGGCCTGTGAATATCTTCTCCGTTTCCTTGCACTTGAAGGTCTTGATCATTTCTGCATACCATAGTAACAACTAGCGATAGTATTGTCAAGAGATAGTACCCCTATCGGCAATAAACTCTTCTGCATGAAGTGTAATTTCCTTGGTCTTTTTTCAGTAGATAATGGGTATCATCTCCCACGATTAAACGGTATTTTATGGTTCGCCTGAAGATCTTTACTCAAGGTTCTGACTGCATGGTATAGATATAGAATGATCTGAGTAGAGGCTTGCCTTATGCTATCTGTAATATATGTGAGCTCCAATGCTGGCCTGAAAAGAGAAAATACTTAAAAGATATCTATCAGCGGAAGAATAGGAGGGAAGAATAGGAGATTATGTCCAAAATCTTCACTTTTTTCAGACTGAAGATTCCTTCGATAAATCGTCAGTCTCAACTCTAATCAATCCATCATAGGTATCGAAATATAATCATTAAGATATACCTTGGAATGTTGTGGTAGCATCACAAAAAGCAAATGGTGTATACTGGCACTCATGACTAAGTCAGAGCATGCATTAGAAATATTTTCCTCCAAATACTCCTGAGCACAAGCGACGCTTATGGCCTTCGGTGAAGGCCTGGGACTTGACGAAGCTACCTGTGCCAAGGTTGCCTGTGCATTCGGCGGCGGGATCTCTCACCTGGGTCTCACCTGCGGGGCTGTTACCGGGGCGCTTATTGCCATCGGTCTTAAACATGGCGGCGGTCCTGAGATGAAGGAAGGAACCTATAAGATAGCCAATGAGTTCGTCGAACGGTTTACCAGGCTCCATGGATCAATCAACTGCACCGAGCTTATAGGGTACGACCTGGGCAGGCCTGAGCAATTGGCCGAGGCAAGAGAAACGGCCATCTTTGCCATCCGATGTGTTAAATATGTGGAAGATGCTGTAAAAATACTCGAAGATTTCGTGTAAGGGAACAGTCGATCTCACCTTACATTATTTGCTTCGAGAAGGTTTCTCCCTGTTACCTGTTACGTCTCTGGCGTTTGCAGCAATCCTGGCAACCTTGCCCTGTGCATCTCGAATGGGGTACAGTTTTATTGTAAGAGGCCTCCCGGCCGGGACAGCCACCAGCTCAAGGGGCTTGCCCGTGGCAATGACCTCGTCTATGGCCTCTTTTGCCTGGGCCGCCGTCATCTCGGGCATTTCCTTGAATATGTTTGCCCCCAGGAGTTCTTTCACGGTTTTGCCGAACCTCTTTGCCGCAGGTTTGTTGATGGCGATCACATTGCCTGAAGTATCCAGGATCAGCGAGGTATCATTGCTGGCATCCAGGAGCACCCGTGCGGTTTCCTGGCTTTCACGGATGATTTTTTCGCGTTCTATGCGGTCGCTGATATCCCGCGCAACACAGATCAGCTCCGTTGTCTTGCCGCTGCGCTTACGCGGGATGCGGCTCAGCTCGCCGAATTTTATCTTGCCGTCCTTGGTGATGAATCGATGGATGTTGTAATAGACGCCTTTGCCGGTAAGGGCACTCAGGGAATCGTCGAGGGCATCGCTCAAGTCTTCCGGGTGGAGTATGGCGAGATCATAAAAATATTTTCCCACCATCTCCTCGGGTTTGTACCCTATCAGCCTCTCCACATTGTCAGAGACGCTCAAGACCTTCAGATTGAGGTCATAGGAGAACAAGACATCATTGGTGAGAGAGAAAAGGAGCTGGTATTTCTCCTCGTCCATCCGCATGGACTCCACCGATTTTTTCAGCGCCGAAACCTGGTTCTTCAGTTCTACAATAAGTTTATGGGCTTCACCCAGTTCCAGAGCAAGATCATCTCTGGTCAGATTGCCGTACTTCATTTCAAAACCTCCCTCAATGCAGTGAACTATAATAATCCTGCTCATGCGAAGTCAAGCACGGGGAAGATTAATTAATACAGGTTACCGGTTTCATGCAGCTATGAAGTTCATTTCCGGTGCTCACCTCAAATCCGAATAAATTTCTCTTGAAACTTGAAAACCAAAGGTATATGTGGGCGCCAGCTTGATACAAGCTCTTACACGAAGGAGAAGTTGATGAGAAAGTTATTTGCGTTCGGTATTGTTCGTATACGCCCTCCTGGTCTTAATCTCCTGGGTCTAGCCCAGATAAGCGTAAACCACGGTTCATTCTTGCTTGTCATCCCCTTTCGGCAATCCCGGACATGGCTTGTTCTTGAAGAATACATAGTATAAGAGCGGCACGATGATAAGGGTCAGGATTGTCGAGGCCACGGCCCCGAACATCATGGCAATGGCAAGCCCCTCAAAGATCGGGTCGAACAGCATGACAAACGACCCCACAACTACCGCAGCCGCGGTGAGCACTATGGGCCGGAAACGTACCGCCCCTGCCATGATCACGGCCTGGCGGAGCTCACCTTTTTCCCTCCACTCCATCTGGATGAAGTCAACGAGCAGGATGGAGTTGCGCACCACTATCCCGGCCAGTGCAATGAAGCCGATCATGGATGTGGCCGTGAAAAAGGCTCCGAAGAGCCAGTGTCCCGGGCAGTATCCCCACCAGGGTCAGCGGTATGGGCGCCATGATGACGAGCGGTGTAACAAAGCTCCTGAACCAGGCCACAACCAGGATGTAAATGATGACAAGGACAACGGCAAAGGCCGCCCCGAGGTCCCGGAAGACCTCGTAGGTGATGTGCCATTCACCGTCCCACTTCATGGAATACTTGTCTTCCAGCCAGGGCTGGACCGAGGAATACTGCTTCATGGCGTACCCTTCGGGCAGCTTCATCTTTTCGATTGTCTCCTTCATGTTCATGATGGCATAAACCGGGCTTTCTTCCTTGCCTGCCACATCGCCCGTCACATAGGTGACCCTCCTGAGGTTCTTGTGATAAATGGTCTTTTCCTCAATGCCTTCATGCGCCATGACAAGCTCTGCCAAAGGAACGAAGCCGCCTGAGGGCTTCGGTACAGCGATCGAGAGCAGCCTGTTCAGGTCGGACCTTTGATCAAGGGGCATGCGGAGCATGATCTCCACCGGCTCCTTTTCGCTTTCCATGTGCGCCAGTCCGGCACCGGCACCGCTCAGGGCAATATGGATGACCTGGGCAATAGACTGGGTGCTTATGCCGCTTTGCTCTGCCTTTTCCTGATCTACCTCGATACTGATTTTTTTCTGGTCATCCTCCACAAACCAGTCCACATCCACCACGCCTTCGGTCTTCTCAAATATGCCGCGAATTTGTTTCGCAATCTCCACCTGCCTGGTCGTGTCCGGGCCATAGATCTCCGCCACCAGCGTACTCAGAACCGGCGGGCCCGGCGGGATCTCGGCCACCTTGATGCGGGCCGCATATTTGTCGCCGATCTTCTTGAGTGTAGGCCTCAGGCGCTTGGCTATATCATGGCTTTGCGCCTTGCGGTCCGACTTGGCCACGAAATTAACCTGGATGTCAGCCACGTTGCTGCCGCTTCTCAAGTAGTAATGCCTCACCAGTCCGTTGAAATTGTATGGCGATGCAGTGCCTACATAGGCCTGGTAGTCCGTGACCTCGGGTACGGTCTTCAGGTACTCAGCCATCTCCCGCGTGAGGGCAGCCGTCTCCTCCAGGGTCCTGCCCTCGGGCATGTCGATGATGACCTGCAGTTCGCTCTTGTTGTCAAAGGGGAGCATTTTTACCGTGACGGCCTTCAAGGGAAGGAGGGCCATGGCAAGTACAAGCAGCCCCAAGATCACCGCAAAGGCCATCCGCCTTTTCTTCGATACGTCAAGGAGCGGGCCAAGAAGTTTCTCATAGAGCGCTCTGGAGCTTTCCGCCTTCCTCATTCTCCGGTTCATGGCGCACGTTTTTCAGGACAATGTAGGCAAGCCACGGGCTTACGATAAAGGCGACGAGCAGGGAAAACAGCATGGCAGCGGATGCCCCCACCGGGATCGGCCTCATGTACGGCCCCATAAGGCCCGAGACAAAGGCCATGGGCAGCAGGGCTGCGATGACTGCGAAGGTGGCCAGGATGGTGGGGTTGCCCACCTCATCTACGGCAAAGACCGCTGTTAAGGGCTCGATTGCATGCATGCGGAAGTGGCGGGTGATGTTTTCAACCACCACGATGGCGTCATCCACCAGGATGCCGATGGAAAAGATCAGGGCGAACAGGGTGACCCGGTTGAGCGTATACCCGTAGAGATAATTGATGAGAAGCGTCAGTGCCAGGGTGACCGGCACGGCAACCGCGACGACGACAGCCTCCCGGCGGCCCAGGGCAAGGGCGATAAGGACAATGACCGAAAAGGTGGCGATGAGCATATGGTACAGCAGTTCGTTTGACTTTTCCTTTGCGGTTTCACCATAATCCCTTGTGACCGTCACCTGCACGTCTCTTGGAAGGAGCGTGCCCCTGAGGGCCTCAACCTTGTGCAGGGCGTCCTCGGCCACGACACTGGCATTGGCGCCCTTCTTTTTGGAGATCGCCAGGGTCACTGCCTCGTACTGCCCGGCAGGATCGGCCTTTAATCCCTTGTGGGATGCGGCCGGACCAAGGCCCATGAAGACATAGTTTGCAGGCTCTTCCGGACGGTCGGTGATGGTTGCGACATCATGCAGGTATACAGGCCTATTATTATCTACATTGATCACGATATTGCCGATATCCGTGGCGTCTGTTAGAAACCGGCCTGTCTCCACGATGGTTTCCAGGTTTCCTGCCGGAAAGGCGCCCGAGCCGATGATGACATTTGCCTCCTGGAGTTTGTTCATGATCTGGAAGGCAGATACATGGTGGGCCTGCAGGCGCGCCGGGTCCAGGGTGATGAGGACCTGGCGGCGCTGCCCCCCGGTCACTGAGCTTTCCGAGACATCCTGGCCCTTTTTGATCTCCTCGCTGAGCTGCATGGCAACCCGGCGCAGCTCATAGCCGGAGTATTGCGGTTTGTCGCTCCACAGGGTGAGCGCCAGGATGGGGACGTCGTCGATGGACTTGGGCTTTACCATCGGCTGTGATACGCCCGGCGGGATGATGTCATAGTTGGACATGAGCTTGTTGTAGAGCTTCACCAGGCTTTCTTCCATGTTTTCGCCCACGTAGAAGCGAACAATGGTCAGGTTGGAACCGGGCCTGACAATGGAATAGACATATTCCACCCCCTTGATCTCCCAGAGGAGCTTCTCCATAGGGTAAGTGACCAGCTGCTCAACCTCTTTCGGGGAGGCTCCGGGAAAGGCCACCATGACATCGATCATGGGCACCACGATCTGGGGTTCTTCCTCACGGGGCGTGACCATGACGGCAAAGACACCCATGAGCAGTGCTGCAAACACCATCAGCGGGGTGAGTTTTGAAGTGATGAAGGCCTTGGCGATCCTGCCGGAGATGCCGATCATCTTCATTGTCCGTTCTGTGCCTCTATGATGCCACCGTCCACGACCTTTTCGATGCCGGAGGTGATGATCCGTTCATGGGGAGAAAGTCCGGAAAGGACCTCAGTGCCCTGCGCTGATTTCCGGCCTTCTTGTATCAGCCGGTAGGTGATGACGCCCTTTGCGTCGACTACATACACACCGGTAAGCTGCCCTTTCCGGATGATTGCGCCGGCCGGCACGAGGAGAACCTCCTTCTTCCCGACCGGTATTTTCACCCGCACATAGAGGCCGCTTCTCAGTTCTTTATCCGGCAGCCCTATCTTCACAATGAAGGACCGTGAGCTGGGGCTTATATCCGGAAGGATGTCCCTCACTATACCATCAAGACGCCTCCCCAGGGCATCGATCGTCACCTCCACTGGCATGCCTGTCCTGATCTTGCCTGAGAGGCCTTCGTCAATGGCCGCCTCCACATAGGCATCGCCCAGTGCCTCAATGACAAGCAGCGGGATGCCAGGCGAGGCCATGCTGCCTATATCGAGGTATTTTTTTGTCACAACGCCGGCAGCAGGGGCAACGATACGGGTGAAGGCCAGGAAGGTCTTTGCCTCATCCGCCATGGCCTGTGCGCGCATGAAATCTGCATAGGCCATGTTCCGTTTCGCCTCTATCTGGTCCTTTTCCTGAGTCGAGATGCTCTTCTGCTCAAAGAGGGCGGAAAAGCGCTTCCAGGTTATCTCGTTCATGTCCCTGTTCTGGCGGGCAGCCTCCAGGGCCATGGCAGCCGCATTCATGCGTTCTCTTGCATCACGGTCATCAATGGTGAGCAGCAGCTGTCCTGCCTTGACCCTGTCTCCCTCCCGGACCATAAAGGAGGTGACGGCCCCCATGACGCGGCTGGAGATGATGCTTGTGCGGTCCGATCTGATGGTGCCCGATGTCTCGTATATCTCGTCGGTCTGTTTGGGCATCACGGAAGTGATGGTGACCCCTGTGACCGAGGGGCGTTCGATTCCTTTCTTTTCGTGTTTTGCCTCGCATCCTGTCAGAACACTACCGAGAATGATCATGCATGCAAGAAAACAGACAGTGCCTGGGGAGTAAGCACCCTGTGAGCGCTTTCTTCCGATATCCTTGTGGATGTGTCTCATGTACATATCTCCTGTTATGCGAGGTATATCAGAAAAGAAAAGTGTTCCAATATATAGTACTTATACTGTGCTGCACTTTAAAATCAATATCATCTGCAGATTGAGCCTCATGAACAGTGCCCGGATCGAATCCGGATATGCATTATATCTAGTCATTGTTGATAAGAGTTTCATTGATTCAGATCAATGGAATGTATTGTTACGGACCGGCGAAGAGATTTCGCTGAGGAGGGGCCGTGCAGAAAGATGGCCATGAGGGCCATCCTCAGGTGATAAGAGTCTTATCCGCGCCCGCCGTAGTAGCGCGACGGCCCTTCCAGGCACCCCCACCCGCACTCGGTGAAGATCCTCCGGCAGCTCGCCACGGTCTCGCCGCGTCCGTCCTCGGTCTTTTCCATCACATCGCGCGGGTTGGCGCCCACTTCCGCCCAGAACAGGTTGGCCCCGGCCAAGCCCCCCAGCGTGCAGGGCTCGTGGGTGCAGTTTCCGGCCACCGTCCTGGGCATGCCGAGCCTCGTGACGGCCACGATCTGGGCCATGCGGAGCTCGGTGATGGTGCCGAGCTTGGCCATCTCGGTGCCCGGGATGGGGATGCGCCTGGCCGCCCCGCTGTAGGCAGGGTTGACCGACGCCGTGTAGCAGATGAGGTCCGCGAGCTCTTCGTTGGTGTGCTCGGGGCCCACGGGCTCCACGCAGGTGCCCACCAGGAGGCCCGCCTCCTGGAAGTTGCGGATGCTCTCCATGCGCTTCTTTGGGGACAACCGGGAGTCGATGCCCTCCCTCAGGCGCAGGGCGTGATAGACCCCGGCGATCCCGGCATCCTTCATCTGCTTTGCAGCTTCGACGGTCTGGTCGCCCACGTTGGCGATGAGGATGGTCTCGGCCTTGAGGTTTCTCCTGATCTCCCGGGACATGTCCAGGAACAGCTCGAAGGGGTATTTGGCAGTGGTCATGACAAATACCGCATTGGCCCCGTCCTGTTCAAACTGCCGTGCATAAGCCACGGCCTGCTCCGGGTGTGATCCGGGTCTCTTCTTTAAAGACATTGTTCACCCGGGCAAATGAGCAGAACCTGCAGTCGGCCGGGCAGGGCGCCAGGTTGAGCGCCATCTGGGCATGCACCTCGGCCCTGTTGCCGGTGAGCTCCTTGGATATTCGGTTGGCCTCGGCCATGACGAGGTAGGTCTCGGGTGAGTCCTCACGCAGGCCCAGGAGGTCTATGAGTTCCTGGCGGGAAGGGAGCACCCCGTCTCTGGATCGTTTTATGGTGTCATTGATGTTCACACATACCCTCGTTTCATCAGCGGATTCTTCATACATACCAGGTATAGGGTTCCGCGCAAGGCCTTTTCCGTTCAAGAACTTCACAGGGGCTCTGCGGCCTGGTGCCGTTTTTGACACATCCGGTACACTGCCGGGATGAGCGAAACCAGCACGATGAGGCCGATGCCCAGGAGCAGGTTTGTGGACACGTGCCCCTTGAGCAGGTTCAGGAGCGAGCTGGAAAACACGATGAACGCAATGCAGGCGGGCAGCGATAATTCCCATGAGAACCAGTGCCCGGCACAGTACGCCCTTCGGTCTCTCCCCGGCCCAGTACGTCCTCTCCCGGGAAGCGGATGCATGGATGGTCTTTCTGAAATGGCCCTTCAGGCGCAGCCTGTACAGGTAGGTCATATGCCCCCCGGCCACTGGACTCCTGCCGTTCAGGGCCATCTCGGGCTCGCAGAGTAGATCGAGGACATGGACGGTTTTTGAATGTGAGCCCATCTTCCGGGTGCATCCTGCGCAGTAGGTGGCCACCATACTGCCCTTGACCTCGGCTGCGGTGCGTTCCATCCAGCGGCCTGCCAGGTCGGGAGACAAAACATCGACCCCGGCCCCGCTGCCGCAGCACAGGGTCTGCTCCCTCGCATGGTCCATGTCATGGAAAACCACACCGGCCCTGTCGAGATGTCTGCGCACCGCGTCGTGGCAGTCCGAGTGGAACCGGGTGCCGCACGGGTCGTGGAGCACGACCTCGCCCCTGTTCACGCCGGAGGCATCTTGAGCCATGGGCAGCACCTCGTAGATCATCCGCACATGGAGCCCGGTGCCGTACTCCTTGAACATGTCGTAGCAGTTGGGGCAGACCACGATGACCTCACGCACCCCATGTTCCACGAGATATGCGCCCATTTCATCCATCATGGCCCTTGAAAAGGCATCACGGCCAAGGCCCTGGGATATGCGGCCGCAGCAGTCGAGCACGATGCCCAGGCTGGGGTCTTCCTTCCTTAATCTCTCGAAGATCTCTTTTGTCCTGGCCGGCCGTGTGCCCGGAAAGGCGCACCCCGGGAAGAGCACAGTCTCACACCCCCTGGGCAGGCCGTAGTAGGTGAAGCGCTTGGACATGCCGGTGCGTTCATAGCCCCAAAGCCCCTTGTGCTCGGGGAACGTCCCCTTGCCGCGATCAACGGATTCCCTGCGCATCTCCAGGAACATGTGGGCCGGTTCCGCATGAACAGGGCAGACAGCGGTGCAGAGCCTGCACAGGCTGCATTCGAAGGGCATGGCGAGACTCTGAGGGTTCGCCGGGTCATAACCGCTGGCGATCTCACCGGGCGTACCGTACTTCTGCAGGAAGGCGCATTCGTCGCGGCAGGCCCCGCAGTCCGTGCAGTTCTCC
Organism: uncultured delta proteobacterium; assembly: GCA_963785235.1. Classification (GTDB taxonomy): domain Bacteria; phylum Desulfobacterota; class Desulfomonilia; order UBA1062; family UBA1062; genus MWEI01. The sequence goes on from CAWAUM010000011.1 coordinate 198,343, forward strand.
CGCACCCGGGCCAGGCTCTCCCGGAGACCTGCCCGCAGAGGGGGTGCTGCATCATGGGTTTTCCGGTCTTTCATAAATTATGGGGGCCTCTGAGAATTGATAGATTTACAGAAAGATATGAAATCTCATCTACGGTGTCATTCCCGCGGAGGCGGGAATCCAGTAATTTTGTGTGTTGCTGGACTACCGCTTTCGCGGGGTTGGATTTCATTCTACTGTTTTTAGTCGACCTTGCCGAGGGGGTAGTCTGCCTCGTCCCAGGCCTTGATGCCGCCCGGGAAGCGGTACACGTTCTTGTACCCGAGCTTCTTGGCCCACATGGCTCCGTTGTGGCTGCGGGTGCACTTCACGAAGCCGCAGTAGAACACGATGGTCTTATCCTTGTCCTGGCCGAGGAGTTTCACGAGCGCGTCCTGTGGTCTTGTCGTCGAGAGAGGTCATCTCCGGGATGGGGAACTCCATCTGGACCGCGCCCTTGACATGCTGCTTCTTATAGCTCGCTTCATAAGGCATCGTGTCTACGACGAGCATGTCCTTTTTCTGGTCAATCATATCCTTGAGCTCCTTGGCCGTGACCATGTCATAGCCGCCTCTGGCCACTTCACGGGCAAAGGTCACCGCGATCTGCTCGGTGTCCAGCTCCTTGGTGCCCCAGGCAGCCAGCGCGCTGGATGCAAAAGCGGCCACAAATACTGCGACCATGACGAATCCGATCATTCCCTTCAGTGTCTTCATAGTGTTCTTCTCCTCTTTGAGAATATTTTTCTACTCAGTTCCTTCAGATCTGCCAGCATCCGGGGCGGCTCTGGCCTCTGGCATGACCATGGATTTTCCTGAGCGTGCCCACCTGGAAAGGTACAGGTAGGGCACCACGATCCCACCCAGCACCAGGTCCCGCCAGAAGGCCTGCACCAGGCCTGCCTGCTTTGCCAGGTCGTCGGCCCCGAAGCACCCGCAGTCCACGTCCAGGTTCAGCGATATGCCGTAGCCCAGGACACAGATGAACATGCCCAGCAGGCCTGCGATGACGGCGAGGCTGCCCCGGATGTCCAGGAGCAGGCCGATGCCGGCCACGGTCTCGATGATGGGAAGGCCTACAGCCACTACGGGCAGGAGCATCTCGGGCACCAGGTCGTACCCGGAGATGGTCCGGGCAAAGGCCTTGGGGTCCAAGAGCTTGACCACCCGCCGTAGATGAACAGGGCCGCAAGGGCAACACGGACGACCCGGTAGGGCCAGATCCATGCAGACAAAGGCATGGATAAGACCAATCACCCCTGTCCGATGTCTCTTTCTGATGTATCATCTTCTTTGTCCCCGGGAAAGTTTCCCTGATTTCGATTGCAAAACACCCACCTGATCTCAAGGGCCTGGCCTTGATGGTGAGCGCAGCGGGTTCGAGATATTATCTAGCCCAATAAGCCGCACATATCCAATTCATTGATCCTATTGATGCACCCGCGTTCATTCATATTTTGCATGAGGCATACCTGTTAAATGCATGCTACAGTCATACATGTTCCGATAACGATGTTCTGCATGGGACCATTCGGCGACCCGATTGAGCAGCGAACTCTGCAGTATTGCTTTCAAAACGAGGGATGACCCACGCTTACAAAGGAGGCTCTCATGAAGTACGGTGCACGTAACGCTATACAGGCCAGGGTGAAGTCAGTGAAAAAGGGCGATATCATGTCCCCCAATTCAGCCTATGCCGCAAAGGTCAGCTTTGTCCCCGACATGTTGAGGATGAACTTGCTCCGGCATCTCGCGTTCAATGTGCATGATGGCCTTGCGGCCCGTGCAGTGGGTGGGCACCACGTAGAGCGGGTTAAGCGCCTTGAGTTCTTCGGTGGTCCGCTCGATGATGGGCTCGAAGAGGGGGCCGCTCAGGTGGAACCCTCCCATGACCGCGTATACCTTCTCAACGCCGGTGGTCTTCATGGCATGGCGAACCGTGTTGACCACGCCCGCGTGGGAACATCCGGTGAGGACCACTAGACCCTTGCCCTTCACGTTCACCGCGATACCCGTGTCATCTTCGATGGGGTCCCACTTTTCCTTGCCTGCCTTCTACCCGGTGGGCGATGGGGAAACCCTTCTCGAATTCGGTAAGCCGGGGGATCTCGCCGAGGAACAGGGCACTGTCCGTCCAGGAGCGGGTAGGGCTCGGTGGTTTCCATGAGTTTGATCCCCTCCTTGAGCACCGCGTCCCTGGTGAACTCGGGAAAGTAGACCTTGATCTCCTCGCCGAACTTCAGGTACCGGGGCTTCATGAAGACCCCGGGGTGGCAGACGAATTCGACCTTGTCCTTTTCCCCCTTGAGGAGCGAACTGAACATTGAAAAGCCGCCGGTGTGGTCCGAATGCCCGTGGGACAGCACCATGGCCTTCACGGAGCCGATGTCGGCGCCCAGCAGGGCGGCGTTCCTGGCCGCGCCGTCCTCGGAGAAACCCGAAGTCGAAGAGCAGGGATGAGACGTTGCCCTGGGCATGGACGCTCACCAGTGCCGAAAAACCGTGCTCGGCCAGGATGGAGTTCTTGATCTGCATGTCCTTCAGGGGGTTCGCCCGCTGGATGACTGCCGAGTTGTCCAGCGCCGTGACGTCGATGTAGTTGTCCTGCAGGGTCAGGATCTCCACCTTGTCCGCTTCAAGAATCCTCATATATGCCTCCTTCATGCGCGCCGTCTAAGCGTCGTGCGGCAAGAGATGTCAATCTTGTACCTCTTAAATTGGGTAATCACTGAGACATCGTTACATTTTCAATAGACGTGAACCCTTTTTATTGAACACATTCATGAGCATGTTAAAGAATTGCATGAGTTTCAGTGTGGCAAATATGGCCTTCTGTTCTCCTGGCGGATAGGTTCTGCTGAAGGTCTCGTCCACGCTTTTATCCGGGAAGTCACCTTCATAGAGGACATAGGTTCGGACCCAATTCAATGCAATCCAGACCTGCTCGTCGAAATCCTCTTTTCTAAGAAGCCCAAGAAGCTGGATATCTTCTTTTCTGAGACCTGCGATTCGACCGAATCGATAATGTGCATTGGTTCAGGCATTGCAGTCGTTGGTGCTCGCTACAGTCAACATGATCATCTCGCGAAAGCCCGGAGAAATAGCTCTCCCAAAATACACCCGGATCAAGTCGGGAGTATAGGTGAGCAATTCAACCAGATTGTGCAAGAAATGGATGGGGTCTTTGAATTTGCGCTGCACAAACTGGCCAGGTCGATTGAACTTATCCCTTTCGTAGAATAACGTGGTGAGTTTCATAGTGCCCCTGTCAGGACCGCTTGTGGCGGGCACGGCCCTTTGCTGCAGGTAGCTGCGGCCTGCATGGCGGCCTGATCCCTTGAGAAGTGCTCCCTTATGATGAGCCTGGAGAGCATGTCGGCCTGAATGTGGAAACGCTTGCTCAACACCAGGGCGCACCCGATGGTAATGGCCTCGCCCGTATCTTTGTTCCTGGCAAAACCCACGAACCAGTTACGCCTGCCTTTTGGGTTGTCGCCGTCCATGCTTCCGCTCTTCCCGCCCATGGCAAGATGTTTGAGCACCCTGTCCGACGACACTCCCCTGAAACTTTTCGCCACGGTGCCCGACTTCACGGTCTTCTCCATCATGGCCCGTAAGCTCTCTGCCGTACCCGCCCTCATGACAGGGACCCTCTCGTCTTTTTCGGTCTTTACCAGCCTCGGTTTGACCATGTAGCCCCCGTTCAGGGCAGAAGTCACCATCTCGGCGGCATGAAGCGGTGATATGCGGGTCTGCCTGTTGAAGCCGCATGCCAGCTCTGCAAGGTTATATTCATCCCTGGGTGAGAAAGTGACGGATGCAGGAGATTCGAAGACTCTTAATGGCGATTGCCCGAACCCCAGTTTTCTGGCGGTCAGATTAATGGGCGCTTCGCCGAGATATATGGTTCCGAGCTTTCCGAATATGACGTTGTTCGATTTGGCAAAGGCATCCGTAAGGGTCAGGTCTGCGCTCCACCTGTCCCTCTTGTTTGTGAGCTGCCTTTTGTAAAGGGTATGGGCATTGCCGGTGTAGAAAAACCTGGTGTCCCCTTGAAACCCTTTCTGCTCCATGGCGGCAGCTGCCGTGACCAGCTTGAAAATGCTGGCTGCGATCTCCGTATTGAGTGCCAGGGTGCAGTCTTCACCGGAAGGGGACTTGCCGTAGGCTGCAAGGATGTCACCGCTACGTGAGTCCATGACGACCACTGCACCCTGATAGAGCTTGTACCTGGCTGACATATCAGTGATGAACTGCTGGAGCTCCCAGTCTATGGTGAGGTTACGGTTTTTGATCAGATCTTCACTTATATGAACGAGATCGTCTTTCCTCAGGGCTGCAGGTTTTGACTGAACCGGCGTCTGCCTGGCGAGTGCGGAACCCTTTGCCGTGGCCATATGGGCTGCTGAAGACTTGCCTGCAGAAATATCGCCTCCTTTGGCAACAACTTTGTCCCTGCTGCCCGGAGCCAGGAGGAACCACCCTGCCAGCAGGACGATTAAGAGCAGAAGATGCCGAAGACGCGGGAAGTGTCTTCTCTTCTTTCTCAGCAGATATGAGTCATCATAAACGTATTTGTTCATTGGTCGATATTTAATAGGTTTTTTACACAGGTAGACCGGATATGTCAACGAAGATAGACTCTAAAGGCCAGTCCGTACCCTTCGCCATGGAGTCGCCGCCGTGACGGGGTGTGGGAGCAACTCATGGAAATGGGCCATGTCCCGACTCCTCGGTCTCAGGGTCATCTATAACATCGAGGGTTTTCCTCAGCCTTGAAAAGGCCCTTCATGCGGTGTACTCCATGCACGGTCCAAAAGAAATCCACTGTACTCCTGATGAAAGCACTGGTAGGAAACAAGGGAATGTATCCGTGTAGAATCTCCAGAGGAGGGCAGGTATAGTGAGCATGCTGTTCAAGGTTGCAGGGCTGATCACTGCATGTATGGCTTTCCTGTGCCCGGCTGCCTTAGGGGCCGAGGCTTCCCAAGGCATGACCTACGCCCAGGCAGTGATTCTGGGCATCACCGAGGGGCTCACCGAGTACCTGCCCGTCAGCTCCACCGGTCATTTGTACCTGGTCTCCCGATTGATGGGCCTCGGGTCCCCGGGTGCCGGGAAGGCAGCCACGGATGCCTACGTGATCGCCATCCAGATCGGGGCCATCCTGGCGGTGGCGTGGCTCTACCCGAAACGGATCTCCTCCATGGCCCTTGGGTTCCTGGGGCGCGACAAGGCAGGGCTCTCCCTGGCCCTGAGCACCTGCACTGCCTTTTTGCCTGCAGCCGTTATCGGCATCATCTTCGGGGACCTCATCAAGGCACATCTCTTCGGTCTCTGGCCCGTCACATGTGCACTGCTGGCAGGGGGTCTGGCCATCCTTGTGGTGGCAAAGCGGGTCCACAGAGGTGCAGGCGAGGGCCTGCACATCGAGAACCTGAGCATGCGTATGGCGCTGATCATCGGTTTCATCCAGTGCATCGCCATGTGGCCCGGCGTGAGCAGAAGCCTCGTCACCATCTTAGGAGGCGTGCTGGTGGGGCTATCTGTCCAGGCCGCCGTGGAGTTCAGCTTTCTGTTGGGTCTCATCACTTTAGGCGCCGCCACGTGCTACGAGATCGTCAGGGAGGGGCCCGGAATGCTTCTCCAATTTGGGCTGATATCGCCTGTAATCGGCATCGTTACCGCCTTCTTCTCCGCCGTGGCTGCGGTGAAGTGGATGGTCGCCTACCTCAACCGGCACGGGCTTGAGATCTTCGGGTACTACCGGATTGTGTTGGGTGTGTGTGTCATGGCGCTGATCTTTGCCGGGTTTTTCTGAAGATAAAGAACTACTGCCATGAGCGCTCAACAGAGAGATTTCGATAAGGAGGCTGCGATCAAAGTCGCTTCTGCATAGATCCCGTTTTTCCTGCTTGACAGGCCGGCATTATTCCCTCATTATTGGCATATGCTAATAATGGAGTTCAGATAAGTGTCCCGCCCCATAAAATGCAGAAGGGTTGGATTCGTCCCTGACGTACTCTACTTCAAACCCGCAGGCATCCCCATGAGGGACCTGGAGGAAGTGGAGCTGAGCCTGGACGAGCTTGAATCAATCCGCCTGGCTGACCTCGAAGGGATGTACCAGGAAGATGCTGCCGGATACATGTGCATCTCCAGGCAGACCTTTGCGAATATCCTCACTTCCGCCCGCAATAAGATTGCCGAATGCCTGATACGGGGCAAGGCCCTGCGGATAGAAGGGGGCCGTGTGGAGACGAAGGATAGAGAATTCGTATGCATGGATTGCAGTCATGCCTGGAGCCTGCCGTTGGTATCGAAATGCCCGTCTGTCTGTCCGCGCTGTAATGGGGAGACTATCAGCCGGATGCTTTCCGATCAGGCAAGTGGAACTGGTAAAGGAAACGGCTGTACAAGAAGAAAACGCTGCTGCAGAAAAAACTCACAGGAGGAACCATCATGAACATTTGTATGCCCATAGAAAAAGACGAAGGATTGAACTCGGTGGTGTATGGTCATTTCGGGAGTGCACCGTATTTTGCCATCTATAACACCCAGAGCAAGGAAATGGAGGTCATAGACAACGGCAACCTGCACCACACCCATGGGCAGTGCAGCCCCATTGCCGCATTGTCCGGCAGATCCATAGATGTCCTGGCCACAGGTGGGATCGGCGCAGGGGCCATCGAGCGGTTGCGCACCATGGGGGTAAAGGTCTGCCGGGTGGGTTCCGGAAACACCGTAGCCGATATCATCCGGATCCATGAGCAGGATGGATTGAAGGAAGTCCAGGGGAATGATGTGTGCGATCACCACTCCTGTCATTGATTCCTTCTGAAGGAAACTACCTGTCTTTCTCCTTCTTGTAACCTTTTACTCACCTGAGCGTTCTCATGGTACAACAAAACAAGAAGGAGGAGCACATGAGAAAATCGGCAAGATCTGGTTTGGTCACTTTTCCTGGTTCTGATATTCGCCTTCAGCGCCGCCTATGCCCAGGACAGGGACAGGTCAAGGGACAGGGACCGTGACAAGTCATGCCTGTCCTATCAATACGAGCAGAAGTCAGGGTTCAGCCTGAGCTGACAACAAGGACAGGACACAGGGACAGGGACAAGGATAAATCCTGTTTGTCGTATGACAGGACAAGAGACAGGGACAGAAAACGTGACAAATCCTGCCTGTCTTATCAGGATGAGCAGGGCACAGAGTACAGCCCATTCAACAAGCAGAACAGGAAACGGGGTGGAGACCGGGACCGGAAGCGCGACGGGTCCTGCGTATCGTAAGGAATCATTCCATAGCGGTTCATGAATCGGAACAGGCACAGGGGCGGGCGATAGAGTCCGCCCCTGTTTACTCAAAGGTAAACTTGCCTTTGTGTAACCTTGCGGCTATTCCATCGTTATAGGGTGAACAATGCAGAGCCATACATCCATGTTTGAACAGTACAAGTCCAAGCTCTTTTCCTACCTGATGCGCATGAACGGAAATTACGACCTTTCCCAGGACATCCTCCAGGATACCTTCAGGCGCTACCTGGAGCATTACTCAAGCCAGGATGCATCCGCCTCACTGCTGTTCACCATCGCGCGCAACGCCCTGATCGATCACTTTAGAAAAAACCGGTCCCATAGCCCGCTGGATGAGGAACAACACCATGATCATGGGAATAACGCCGAGCAGCATGTCCTGATAAAAGAAAGTTATAGAAGGATGCTTCATGCATTGAACATTCTGCCTGAGGAAGAACGGGAGGTGCTCTCGCTTGCCGTTAGCAGCGAGCTGCCATACTCTGAGATCGCCTCCATCATGAACCTGACCGAAGCGAACGTGAAGGTAAAGATTCACCGGGCAAGACAGAAATTAAAAGAGATCCTCCAAGGAGGTCAGCCATGAAAGACGAGCTGATCAGTTTGTTCATCGATGACGAGATGGAACTGGACGAAAAGATAGAATTTGTGGAGCAGGTGTATACGGACGCTGCATTCAAGGCCAGCACCATCGAATTCCTGCAGATGGAGAAAGACATAAGGGGCGATGTGGTTGCGCAGGTGCCCGAAGTGAGCGTCCCTGCGAGAAAGACCGCACCAAGGGTATTCCGCCCCGTGCATCTTGCTGCTGCTTCTCTGGCCGCTGCTGCAGCATTACTGTTCTTTCTGTTCTGGCCGGTACGTCAGGGGGCTCCCATGCCGAATGAGCCCTACCGGTTTGTACTCTATCGCCCCGATGTTGCCGAGGCGGCGATTGCAGGCGACTTCACGGGCTGGGGCCAGGTGCCGCTGCAGCGCATCGGATCGAGCGGCTACTGGGAGATTACCCTGGACCTCCCCAGGGGTGAGCACCGGTATATATTCATCCTCGGCGGCACAACACGGGTCCCTGATCCCACGGTCATGACACGGGAGAAGGATGATTTCGGGGGTGAAAACTCAATCCTCATGACAGGGACCAGCATATGAAACGCCTGTGCATCCTGCTCTGGGCATTACTTCTACTCACTCAGGGGTGTGCGCACCATAACCTCAAGGTCGCGGGCGATACCATCACCCTTACCCTCATTGCACCACGATCGGATGACGTGCAGTTTGCATGCTCCCTCGATGGGTTTGTGCCGCACCCGGCCCGCAAGGTGGATGACTCAACATGGGAAGTTAAGCTTCCTTCAGCAAGCGAGTTCAGCTATTTCTACCTGGTGGACGGGAAGGTCTTTGCGCCGGAGTGCGCATATACGGAGCTGGATGATTTCGGATCAAGAAACTGCATGTATGTCCCCGGGATGTAACCTCCATGCCCCTGATCCGTTTATAGCTAAGACATCATTGAAAAGGAGAGAATCATGAAGAGGCTGATACCCATTCTATTCATATTGTTCCTGGGCACCTCCGCGGCGTTCGCCGACGCGATAGATGACGGGCTCGGACAGAACACATCCGCACAGGTAAGATCGAGCACAAGGGAGATGGTTAAGGTCGGCATCACGGAAAACGATGCCGTTTCCCTTACCCGGACCATGGTCCAGAACAGGTATCAGGAGCGTCAGATCCTGCAGGTGCACAAGACTATCCGGGAAGCAAAGCTTGCAGGCCTGCCGCCCGAGCCTCTCATGAACAAGCTCCGCGAGGGCATTGCAAAACAGGTTCATCCGGAGCGTGTTGCACAGGCCATAGAGCAGACGCGGGGACGGTATGCGTATGCGTATGGAAAGGCAAAGAGCATTGCCCCTGATGAGGGGAAGGTCTCATCCCTCGGTAATGCCATTGCCGAAGGAATGGCAGCCGGAATGCGCTCAGCAGATGTGGATGCGATCGCCCAAAGACTTCAGGACCGCACACGGACCATGGCTACGGACCAGCGCAGCAAGCTCGCCACACAGAGCTTCATGACCGCCAGGGACATGACAAGACAAGGCGTCTCCCCGGCAACAGGGACGGATGTCGTGTGCCAGGCACTGGAACGTTCGTGGCAATACCGTGATATGGAAAAGCTCAGAAGCTCATTCATGACGCGCGCCCGCCTCGGGGACGTGCAGGGGCTCGCCATGAGATATTCCCATGCCATCAGGAGCGGTGTTGATTCAAGCCAGATCGATTCGCATCAGGCTCAGGGGATATCCGGACAGGGCGCCAGAAAAGGCGGAGGATCACAAGGCAGCGGCCAGGGTACGGGACAGGGCGGCCCTGCATCCGGAGGCAAGGGTGGACCTTCAGGCGAAGGGGGGCCGGTTCAGGTGGAGGGAGTTCATCCGGTGGAAGTGGCGCTTCTGGCGGCGGCAGCGGTTCTTCCGGCAGTGGCTCTTCGGCAGCGGACGGTGGCGGTTCCGGATCTGGCAGCGGTTCAGGTTCGGGTGCCGGCGAAGCAGTGGTGGTTCCGGAGCGGGAGGCCGAGGTGGTCATTGAGAACAATATGAAAAAAATGCTATTCGTCATGCAAACAAGGAGGTAATCCTGAAAACAAAGGGGAGAAAGAGTCAGGGAATAGGATTACAGCATGTGGCATATTTCTTCTCCCCCTTCTTTGGTCCTTTACCCCCCCTGCAGGCTTCGACCCTCAGCTTTACAAAAAAAGAGGAGCTCATATTCTTGCGTTAAATGGGATTCTCTGCATAGTATCCAGGGTGAGATTTGCCAAGGTAAAGGCGTGCTCTGGCCTGAGTATTATGATCCAGAAGCAGTAGTACTGGCCGGTCCTATTCCCCTTCGGAGAGGTCTTCAAGTGCCTTGCGGTCCAGAATAGTGATCATCTTCCCCTGAACTTCCAGTACGCGATCGTTCTGCATCTTTCTGAGTGCCCGGGAAAGGGCCTCGGGTGTTGATCCGAGTATCTTGGACAGCTCACGATGGCTGATGGGCAGCTCAATCCTTTCCCCGTTCCCCTTATTTTCACGGACCTGGGTGAGGATGAGAAATGAGGCCAAACGCTGGGGGATCTCCTTGAGCGCCAGGGACTCGATGAGTGTCATGGATTCCTTGAGCCGGCGGGATAACACCCTCAGGATGTTCAGGAGGAGCGCGGGCTCTTTCATGACGATCTCCTCCACTGCTGCGCCTGGAATGGTGAGGATGTCGGACTTTTTCAGAGCCACAGTCTCTGCGGGAAAGTCATGGGTGGCAAAGGCGGTGCACAGACCGAAAGGTTCCCCTGGCCCTAAAAGGTACAGGGTCTGTTCCTTGCCCTCCATGGAGGTCTTGGAGAGTTTCACCTGCCCTGAAACAACGACAAAGAACGCCTTGACCAGGTCTGTCTCGGCAATGATCATCTCTCCGGGCTGGTATGTCCCGATGAGAACACGCCGGGAAAGGGCCTCCAGTACTTCATCGGAGAGCCCCTGGAAGAGTGCTATGTCCTGAATCTGTTTGCGCGTGTCCATAAAAATCATTCCATTGATCTAGATCAATGACCATACCACTGATCCGACCTATATGTAACATCATGGGATGAGGCCTTGTTATCATAAAGAAGAATCCCGGGGCAAAAGAATTCACAGCTGTAAGGAGTGTAAAATGACGGATAAAGAATACGTAACCCATGCCGATGACAACACGTTTGATGCCCTTGCCTTAAAGGCTGAAAGCCCGGCCCTGGTGGATTTCTGGGCGCCCTGGTGCGGACCCTGCCGGGCTATCGGGCCGGTTCTGGAAGAGGTAGCCAGGGAATATGACGGACGGGTGAATGTGGTGAAGGTGAACGTTGACGAGAGCCCTGAGACATCGAGAAAATACGGGGTCAGGAGCATCCCCACCTTATTGTTCATAAACCGGGGACAGGTCCGGGAGACGCAGATAGGCTCGCTCCCCAAGGCACAACTCACGGCTTTTATAGACAGGAACTTAAAGTAATACCCTGTAAACCACAAAGAGAGAAAGGAAGGTCGGCTATGAGCGATTTCTGGATATTCATAATAGCACTGGGTGCCTGGTTCTTTATCCAGACCTGGCTGCTCCCAAAGCTGGGTGTCCGCACCTGAGCATCGGGACCGGCCTGCCGGGCGGCAGACAAGACAGACCATAAGAAAATAGGACCGAGGGTTTAAAGATGAGATCAGGCCAGGCATCACCTGTGCGGAATTCTACGATGCATGCCTTCGGCCTAACGAATACCATAACCGGTTTGTTTTTTATTTTTATATGACCGTACCATTGAATTGTCCGGATACGATCTTATTACATTATTACTTAAAAAAAGGAGGGCATTATGACCAAAAATATGGGGACCGTTGACCGGGTCATCAGGGCAGTCCTGGCTATTGTTGTTCTTCTCCTGTATCTGGCGGGCGCTATAACCGGTATTGCAGCTGTCATCCTGGGTATCTTTGCTGCGATCTTCATCATCACAAGCATTGCAGGCTACTGCCCGCTTTATGTGCCCTTGAAGATTTCCACCAGAAAGCATGTTTCATAATGAAAAAACCCTCCAGGAGGTAATCATGAAGAGAGGTAGTATCATTGTAGCAATGGCATTTCTGGCCAGTATCGGAATAAGCTCAGTCGCCCTTGCCACCAACGGCGACAACCTCATCGGCATCGGGCCCAATGCACGCGCCATGGGCGGCGTCGGCATAGCAGCCCCGCAGGACGCCATCAGCTCGGTCTTTGCCAACCCTGCAAGCCTCTGTACAGGCCCCTACTGCCCGTCAACATCGTTTGATTTTGCGGGCACGCTCTTTATGCCCCATGTAAAGGCAGAGGTAAGGCATGCCACCTCCACGGTAAAGGACTCGAGCGAGAGTGCCGTTTATGCCATTCCGGCTATCGGGATTTCCGTGCCTATTACGGACAAGCTGCCTGTATGGAGGTTCGGCATTGCCGCCTACGGCGTTACGGGTCTCGGCGTGGATTACCGGGGCGGGGATCTTGATAACCCCTCGTATTATAATTTCGGGGGAGGGGTCACTGCGCCGCTTATCCAGGGGGATTATACCTCGCTCCAGGTCATGAAGTTTGCGCCTGCACTGGGCGTGCTGCTCACGGATAAGCTCTCCTTAGGCATGGCCGTTCACATCGACTATGCAATGCTTGATCTCAGAAATGGCACCTCTCCGGACTATACCGCCGGGGTGCAGTTAGGTCTTATCTTCATGCCCACCGATTTCATCAACCTGGGATTCAGTTACATCACCCCCCAGGAAACCGTCCATGACAACATCAACCTCCCCAACCTGGAGAGATTGAAGCTGGAATCACCCCATCAGCTTGGAGCAGGCATCTCCTATGAGATACCGTCTGCCATGAACCTCCTGGTGGAGACCGATATAAAGTGGCTGAACTGGGCGAATGCCGCAGGCTACAAGGACTTTGACTGGAAAAACCAGTGGGTCTATGCCATCGGGGTGAAGGTGGAGCCGGTCAAGAAGCTCACCCTCAGGGCCGGATTCAACTATGCCAAGAGCCCTGTTGAAGAGCACGACGGGTTCAACGGCAGCTTCAACCCGGCAACAGGACAGCCCAACAGTGCGGTCAATGTCCAGGGAACCATATTCCCTGCCTACTACTACGAGACCTTTAGGATCATCGGCTTCCCGGCCGTGGTGGAAAAGCATGTGACCTGTGGCGTCGGCTACAGCTTCACTGAGCGATTCTCCATGAACCTGGGCTATATGCACGCCTTTGAAAAGACCATCTCCGAGAGCGGCACCGACCCCTTCGGGCAGCCTGTTACCCTGAAATCCAAGCTGAGCGAGGACAGCCTCGACTTCGGGCTCACCTGGTACTTCTAAAAGGTGTTGGGTAATAGGTAAGCTGGGCAGAAGAAAGATACACGGAGTCGAGAAAACAGGAGATTGATGATGAAAAAAATCTTGATCATCGGGGCCGGGACAGCAGGGACCATGATGTCGGTTCACCTGTCGCGCAAGCTGGACCGGAAGGAATGGACCATCACGGTTCTGGACAAAGATGAGAACCATTATTACCAGCCCGGGTATCTCTTCATGCCATTCGGGATCTATACAAAACACGATGTGATCCGCAAAGGTGCGAAATATATCCCAGCAGGGGTCGAATATCTGCTGGCCGAGGCCGAGCAGATCGTTGCCGACCAGAACCGTGTCAAACTGAAAGACGGCCGCGAGATCGCCTATGACATCCTGATCATTGCCACCGGCACCACCATCCATCCCGAAGAGACCCAAGGCATGATGGAAAATGGCTGGCGCGAGAACATCTTTGATTTCTACACCGCTGACGGCGCCGAGGCCCTGGGCAGGAAACTGCCCGGTTTCAAGGGCGGCAAGGTGGCGATACATGTGGCGGAGATGCCCATCAAATGCCCGGTGGCGCCCCTGGAAATCGCATTCATGACCGACTGGTATTTCACGCAGAGAGGGATCCGCAAGGACGTGGCCATGGATTTCGTCACCCCCCTGGCAGGGGCCTTCAGCAAACCTCTCACCGCCAAGGTCATGGGTCACATGCTGGGTGAGCGCGGGATCAACATGGTGGCCGATTTCGGAACCGAGCGGGTCGAACCCGGAAAACTCATCAGTTATGATAACCGCAGCGTGGATTACGACCTCCTGATCACTACACCGACCAACATGGGTGATGCACTCATGGCACGTTCCGGTCTGGGAGACGATCTCAACTTTGTGCCGACAGACAAACACACCCTGCAGGCTGCAGCCAAAGACAACATCTTCGCCCTGGGCGACGCCACCAACCTGCCCAGTTCCAAGGCCGGCTCGGTGGTCCATTTCCAGTCCGAGATCCTCACCGAGAACATCCTGAGCTATATCAAGCGGCAAGGAGCTTAAGGCCAGCTTTGACGGGCATTCCAACTGCTTCATAGAATCGGGCTACGGCAAGGCCTTTCTCCTCGATTTCAATTACGACCTGGATCCGGTGGAAGGCACCTATCCGTTTCCCGTAGTGGGCCCTTTCAGCCTGCTGAAGGAGACCCGCCTCAACCACCTCGGCAAACTGTCCATGAAATTTGTCTATTGGAACATCCTGCTCAGGGGCATCCCCGTGCCCGGAATTACCTCCAAGATGGGCAGGGCAGGCAAGATAATTCCTTAAGGAGTCCGTTACCGCATCAAAAACATAAGGTATCGGGAAACCGATGCATGCAAAGGAGATGAACATGGCCACAAAAGAGATTGCAGGAAAAACTTTAAATGTAACGGAAGACGGGTATCTCACTGATCCGTCCCAGTGGACGCGGGAGGTGGCACAGGCCATTGCCGCCGAAGAGGGCATTACCCTCACGGATGCGCATTGGAAGGTGATCGACTTTTTGAAGAAGGACTTCGCCGCGACCGGTGTACTGGCATCCATGCGGCGGATAAACAAGACCGGCGGTATCCCCACCAAGGAACTCTATGATCTGTTCCCGGATGGACCGCTCAAGAAGGCCGCCCGCATCGCCGGACTGGCCAGGCCCACAAGCTGCGTATAAAGGGGAGGACATCATGGCTGACGAAAAGATTAAGAAGGTATCGATTGTCTGTTCCAAGGGATCCCTCGAAGGGATCTATCCGGCCCTGATCATGGCCAACGGAGCCCGTATGGAAGGGATCGAGGTGAACCTCTTTTTCACCTTTTTCGGGATGGACGCCATCACCAAGAAGAAGATAAAAAAGATCAAGGTCGCCACCGTCGGCAACCCGGCCATGGGCATACCGACGCTTATCGGCGCACTGCCCGGCATGTCCGCCCTTGCCACCAAGATGATGCAGAAAAAGATGGACGCCCTCGATATCCCGCCCATCGACGAATTTATCGAGATGATCAGCGCGGCAGGCGGCAAACTCTATGCCTGCAAGGCCAGCGTAGACATGTTCGACCTGAAAAAGGAGGACTTTGTCGACGAGGTTCAAAGCATACTGACCGTGGGGGACTTTTATGCCCTCGCCGCTGGAGGCCAGATAATCTTTACCTGATCGTGCCAGCTGTCATGGACAACATCGTGTCACCCATGATAGGTTAAGCGGTAGCTGGTAACCCAGCCCATGATTGATTACCTGTTAGGGGGAGCACATGAGCAAGGTCAGCATCGGCGCAAATACCTTTGTCTATCCCATGCCCGTAACCCTGCTGGGTGCCATGGTGGGCGGAAAACCCAACTTTATGGCGCTCGGCTGGTTGAGCAGGGTCAATGCCAACCCTCCGCTTTTGGGCATAGGGGTGGGGAAACACCACTACACCATCAAGGGGATCGAGGAATCCAAAGCCTTCAGCATCAGCTATCCGAGCGCTGATATGATGGATATCACGGATTACTGCGGCATCGTATCAGGTGAAAAGGCCGACAAGGCGGGCCTTTTCGAGGTGTTCTACGGCGAGCTGAAAAACGCGCCCATGATTACGCAGTGCCCCTTATGTCTGGAGTGCCGGCTTGTGGAAAAGAACGAGTACGCCACCAACATGTGGTTTGTGGGGGAGATCGTAGGCGGTTATGTCGATGAACACTGTCTGAAGGATGGCAAGCTTGACATCAAGAAGATGAACCCCCTGTTGCTCACCATGCCCGACAACTCTTATTGGACAGTGGGAGACTATACCGGTAAGGCCTGGGGGTCGGGCAAGGACTTTAAAAAGAGGAAGTGACCTGCCTGATTACCCTGGATTTGATCCAACCGCATTTATGAGACAAACCTGCCTTGAATGTTCTCCTATTTAGGTATGGAGGTAAGCAATGAAGTCCTTTCGCAAAGAGCTCTGGTTCAATACGGATAAACGAGTAGAGTTCATCAATATTACACCACAAATTAATCAGTGCCTCAAAGAAAGCGGGATCAGAGAAGGCCTGGTTCTCGTAAATGCCATGCACATAACGGCCAGTATCTTTATCAATGACGATGAAGGCGGGCTTCACCATGACTTCGAGGTATGGCTTGAAAGACTAGCGCCCCACGGCCCTGTCACCCAGTACCATCACAACGTTGGAGAGGACAACGCGGATGGCCATATGAAGCGGCAGATAATGGGCCGGGAGGTGGTAGTAGCTATTACCGAAGGTGTGCTCGATTTCGGCCCCTGGGAGCAGATATTCTACGGCGAGTTCGACGGCAGGCGCAGGAAGCGGGTGTTGGTGAAGATCATAGGGGAGTAAAAGAAGGGTTTAGCTTTTGAGTTCAAAAGAACTACGACGGATCACGGAAACATAAGCCCTGCTTACGGATTTGATCATCCCTTCCAGTGGATGCATTCCACAGGACATGAGTCGATGGCATCCTGGATAAGGTCTTCAGGACCTCCCTCAGGCTTGATTACCTCGGCAATATTCTTTTCTTCGTTCAGCCTGAACACCTCCGGGCAGGTATCCTGACATACGCCGCATCCGATGCATTCTTCTTCCACAAGATAGACAACCCTGCTCATAAAACCTCCTGAGAGTTCGAATCGTCAGACACTGATTTTTTTCAGTTCATCCATCGGGCACCTGAACGGGAATGTCCCGGTCATGAAGAATCCCGCTATTGCTTCGACGATCAGTCGATCATGGAAGGGCTCGTTGAAGCTGCATGTCTGCCCTCTTGCTTTTTTCCTATGCTCATAAACACGGATAAGATGGTCACCCATGATATCGATAACGTCGAACAATGGGTCCATCGTAGCGGCTTGCGTTGTTTTTGAGACATTGCTTTTATAATTCTTCTTATGCATACGTAGCCTCCTCGCCCATGGGGAATGATAGTGATATGGGGTTGATATATACAATTCCCGTACCAAGTGCGATAATATGAAATGCCAAATAAAAACAAAAAGATATCAGAACGTAAAAACCGAAGGTCATCATAGTATCTCTCATCTCGCAGGATGAGTCTTGTCTGGCAGGACTCATCCAATGAAAAAAGGCTTCTGCATAACTGGGAAAAAAAGTACCCATTCAGAACACGTATCTCGCACTAACTCTGTTAATATGTCGGTATAGGACGAGATACTTGTTCTGAACGGCCTGATCCTTGTCTGAATCTCAAAAAGATATTGAAGCTGTGCGATGGTCTCTCAGAGGGAAGCAGGCTTGTTTGATCCATTGAAGAGGGTGTATGCTAGGAGAGTGATTCCGGGCATCCTTTTCTCATATGCCCGGTTTGAATAATGACAACCAGGGGGCATCTATGGACTTTGAAACCATTATTCTCGATCAATCAAACGGCATTTCCACTATCCGGATGAACCGGCCCAAGGAGATGAACACCCTGAACTTCGGGCTTACAAAGGACATCCTCAAGGCATTGGAGGTGTGCTGGGACGATGCTGCAACAAAGGTGGTCGTCATCACGGGAAGCGGCAAGGCCTTCTGCGCGGGTGGTGATGTCGTTGCCTTCAAGGACGCCGCTGACATGGGTGACGCCACTAGGCAGATGACCAAGGACTTTGACCCGCTCATCTCGGGCATCAGAAGAATACATAAGCCGGTCATCGCCATGATCAACGGGGTTTGCATGGGTGCCGGCCTGTCACTTGCCGCTGCCTGCGACCTGCGCATCTGCGCGGCATCGTGTGTGTTCCGCCAGGCCTACACATCGGTGGGCCTCACTCCCGATGGTGCCTGGAGCCTGCACGTACCGCTGCTCATCGGGTTCGGACACGCAAGTGAGCTTATCTTCACAGACCCCATGATAGATGCCAAGAGGGCCTGCGAGATGGGCCTGGTAACCGAGGTGGTGGACGATGCGGAGCTCGAGGCCAGGACCATGGAAAAGGCCGGGCGCATGGCCAGGGGGCCGCTAACGGCCTATGCCATTGCCAAGGATAACCTGAACCGGGCCATGCTCGCACTACTGGAGTCTCAGCTTGAGCAGGAACGCTTAGGCATCATGAAGGCCGGCAGGACTCATGACGCCGGCGAAGGGATTGCTGCCATCCTGGAGAGGCGTAAACCGGAATTCACCGGGGAATAATTTCTAAGGACCTATGAGCACGCTCCTGATAATCAATGCCGATGACCTGGGCTTGAGCAGAGAGGTCAATGCCGGGATAGTATGGTGTCTTGAGCATGGCTTTGTAAGTGATGCATCCCTTTTGGTAAAGGCTGTCTATGCTGAGGAGGCAGTGGCAGGGCTCAAGGCATTAGATATCAGACATGTTGGTATACATATTAACCTTGATGAGGTGTTTGGCTGGAGACCGGGCGGCATTGAGCGTATAGCAAGGCCAGTACTTATGGGTATGATGAAAGACCAGGGATTTCTTCAGGAGTGTGCACATGAGGCCAGGGATCAGATAGAGACCTTCTTCTCTCTTGGCCTTATACCCACACACATGGATACCCACCATCATGTGCACGGGTTCTTTCCCATCTTCCAGATACTTGTCGATCTCTTGCGGGAATACGGTATTCCGGCGCTGAGGTTCAGCAGGCACGGATACCTCCTTCCCACGCGCAAAAATATTCCCTATGATAATGAAATCTTTGCACATATGGAAGATATACTCAGACGCAAGGGCATAGTGTATTGCCCACACTTTTTGGAAGGCGCCATGAGAGTCCATGATGCCATTTTGGGGGCAACAGAGCTTGTGGTACACCCTTCCCTTGGTGGAGATCCATGGAGAGCGGAAGAGTTGGAGATCCTTCAATCAAAGGCAAAGGCCGACAACCTGGGGCATAGTCGTATAAAACCGGTCAGCTTCAGGGATCTTATTCAAGAAAAGGACACCTGATTCATGATTATGTTTTTTTGTCCAGTTCCCTGTTCCGTAAGGTTATACTCATATCTGCCAGTACCATGAGGCCGTTTACGGCATAAAGCGTTACCACCCAGTCAAGGTTGTAGAATACCTTGTGGAGAATGCCAGCCATGTAACCCACAAAAACGATAATGAGGAATGCCATGCTTTTGCCCTTGGCGGTCCTGGATGAGATGGACTTATAGATGGATGCCGGCCAGGCTGACCCGAAACAGATAAGCATGGTTATCTCGAATATGCTCATGCAAGATTTCCCTCCTTTATCGCTGCCTGTTTAGCGTCTAAGGATAGGTAACATGGATAACGCTGAGATGACAGACTAAGCACGATCGTTCAAATATTTTATTCCGGATTTCTTGCACTATGATGAACGGTGAGGCACTTCATGAATAAAGGCCAGAGGGCTATAAGAAACCCTCCGGCCTTTATATTTATCCATGAGGAAATGACTTACATAGCCGATGCCATTTTGAAGATGGGCAGATACATGGCCACCACGACAAAGCCGATGATGCCGCCCAGGAAGACCATGAGCATGGGCTCCAATGCAGAGGTCAGGGCCTCTACCGCCGTATCCACCTCTTCATCATAAAAATCTGCTATCTTTCCCAGCATCTGATCCATAGCGCCTGTTGCCTCGCCTACGGCAATCATCTGCACTACCATGCCCGGGAAGAGGCCTGTCTGCTCCAGGGGGTCGGACATGGTCCTTCCTTCGCTGATGGCCGTTCTCACAGTCCTTATGGCGTTTTCAATAATCATATTGCCGGCCGTTTTTGATGTTATCTCAAGGCCGTCCATGATGGGAACACCCGATGAGATCATGGTGCCCAGGGTTCGGGTGAACTTTGCCACAGCTACTTTCCTTATGAGCGACCCGAATACCGGGAGCCTTAACATCATCTTGTCGGTGTAGAAACGTCCCTTCTCCTGAGTCCTCACCCATTTGAACCCAACGATAAATGCGATGATGAAGCCGATCATAGCCCACCAGAAATTCCGGAAGAAGGCGCTTAAGTTCACTATGAACTGGGTGGGGGCAGGCAATGAGGAGCCGAACTGTTTGAACATATCACTGAAGGTAGGGATAACGAAGATCATGAGGACCGCCACCACACCAAAGGCAACACACAACACTATGATGGGGTATGTCATGGCGCCCTTGACCTTGTTCTTCAGGGCTTCATTCTTCTCCATGTACACGGCAAGGCGGTTCAGTACCGTATCGAGCACACCGCCCACTTCACCTGCTGCGACGAGGTTTACATAGAGGCTGTCAAAGACTTTCGGGTGTTTGCTCAGGGCATCTGCAAAGGTGCTCCCTCCTTCAACATCCCCTTTAATTTGTGATGTCACTTTCTTGAAACTCGGATTGGGTTGCTGGGATGATAATATGTCAAGGCACTGGACGAGCGGCAACCCGGCATTGATCATGGTGGAGAACTGCCTGGTGAAAATGACAATTTCCCTTGTCTTGATCTTCTGCTCGAAGAGGCTGATATTCTTGGGCTTAGCTTTCAGTTTTGTAGGGACGATCCTCTGTCGCTTGAGGATCAAGGCGGCAGCGGCCTTATCGGTAGCCTCGATTTCGCCCTTCTTGATACTACCGTTGGCGAGCTTGCCTTCCCAGACGAATACTGACATGGGTTACCTCCTATCCGTTCCGGATACGTTCCTGTGCTGTGCAGGTGAAGCTATCATCTGCCGTAGCTCCTCAGGGTCCATGGACCTTCCCAGGGCATCATCCAAGGATATAAGTTTACGCATATAGAGATTCAGAAGAGTCTGGTTCATGGTCTGCATGCCGTGCTTTGTCTGCCCTACCTGCATCTGGGAGTAGATCTGGTGCATCTTGTCTTCCCTGATGAGGTTCCGTATGGCAGGTGTCATCATCATCACCTCGGCGCCGAGCACCCTGCCTTTTCCATCCAGCCTGGGGATGAGCTGTTGGGAGATAACCGCCTCAAGTACAAAGGCCATCTGGGCGCGAACCTGCGACTGCTGGTGAGACGGGAACGCATCTACGACGCGGTTAACTGTCTGGACTGCTGAGTTTGTGTGCAAGGTGGCGAACACGAGGTGGCCTGTCTCGGAGATCGTGAGTGCTGCCTGCATGGTCTCCAGGTCTCTCATCTCTCCGATGAATACAACGTCAGGGTCCTGCCTGAGGATGTATTTAAGGGCAGTCACAAAGCTCTTGGTATCAGCGCCGATTTCACGCTGGTTAACCAGGCAGCCTTTGTGTTTGTGAACGAACTCTATGGGGTCTTCAATGGTTACGATATGATCATGACGCTCAGTATTGATCTTGTCTAAGAATGCGGCCAATGTCGTGGATTTTCCGCATCCAGTCGGCCCTGTCACCAGGATCAGGCCCCGGGGAAGCGAGGTGAGTTTCTGCACAACCGGCGGTAAGCCCAATGATTCGAGTGCCAGGATCTCATAGGGGATCATCCTGAATACGCCTGCCAGGGCACCCCTCTGGATAAAGATATTGGCCCTGAATCGTGCAACACTCTTGATGCCGAAGGAGAGGTCCAGCTCCTGTTCCTCTTCGAACTTATGCTTCTGAGCCTCGGTGAGAATGGAATAGAGCAGTTCGCGGGTTGACTTGGGGTCCATTACCGGTACATCCAGGGGATAGAGCTGTCCCCTGACCCGGATCTGGGGGGGTGATCCCGTAGTGATATGCAAGTCTGAAGCGCCTTTTTCAACCATGGATTTGAGCAAGTCATAAATAGAATGTTCCAATGAATCCTCCTGATTAATCGGCCATTGTTGTTCTTAAGATCTCTGCCACTGAGATAGACCCATCAAGGACTTTTGAAAGGCCGCTTTGCCTCAGTGTCTTCATACCCTGGGAGATGGCCTGGTTCTTAATTTCGGATCCGGATGCACCCATGAGGACAAGCTCCCGTATGGCCTCTCCTACGGGCATAACTTCATACAGCGCTATCCTTCCCTTGTAGCCTGTGTTTCCGCATGAAGGGCAGCCCCTTCCTATCATACACTCGGCACTGTTCGCAGTTTCACGGTCCAGGCCCATCTGGATAAGTGTTTCATGGGAGGTTTCTTCATCCCTTGTTTTGCATTGGGTGCAAATCTTGCGTGCAAGTCTCTGTGCCACGATCAGGTTGACGGAAGATGCCACCAGGAAAGGTTCTATACCCATGTTGAGCAGCCTGTTTATCGTTGAAGGGGCATCATTGGTATGGAGCGTTGAGAGTACGAGATGTCCTGTCAAAGCAGCCTTGATGCCTATCTCTGCGGTTTCGAAATCCCGGATTTCTCCTACGAGGATGATGTCCGGGTCCTGCCGGAGGAAGGATCTAAGGGCAGTGGCGAAGGTCAGGCCGATTTCCTCATGCATCTGGACCTGATTCACCCCGGGCAGATTGTATTCTACCGGGTCTTCGGCAGTGGATATGTTGCAGTCGATTTTATTGAGCTCTGAAAGCGCTGAATACAATGTTGTTGTCTTACCGGAACCTGTGGGGCCGGTTACAAGGACCATACCCCATGGCTTGTAGATGGCCTCTTTGAAACGTACAAGGGCCTCTTCTTCAAAACCGAGCTTGGCCATGTCAAGCTGGAGGTTCGATTTGTCAAGGATTCTCAATACGACCTTTTCGCCGTAAAGGGTGGGCAGCACCGAAACCCGGAATTCCACCTCCTTGCCGCCTTGTATCTTAAGTTTGATTCTGCCGTCCTGGGGCAGTCTCCTTTCGGCGATATCAAGCTTTGCCATGATCTTCAGTCTCGAGACCAGCGCGTTTTTCATTCGGATCGGTGGTTTCATGGCCTCATGGAGCATGCCGTCCAGCCTGAATCTTATCCTTAAGAATTTTTCATAGGGTTCGATATGAATATCGCTCGCCCCTTTTTTAATTGCATCCACAAGGGTCAGGTTTACCAGTTTGATGACAGGGGCCTGGTCTGCTTCCCTTTCCAGGTCTCCTACCGCGAGGTCGTCACCCTCGGAAGCGATTTCGACTGCCCCCCCACCATACTCCTCCATGCTGTTAAGGGCATCATCAAGAGATGCGCTCTGGTCATAGAAATGATCTATAGCCCATTTGAGCGAATCCTCCGAGGTTACAAAAACTTCAATGGAATAACCTGTCAGGAACTTGAGGTCATCAACTGCGAAAATATTAGCAGGATCGGTCATGGCCACCTTCAGGGTGGCACCGTTTCGATCAAAGGGGATGGCATGGTATTTCTGGACAACATTTATAGGGATGAGCTTTACAATTTCAGGGTCAGGACTCAGGTTCTTAAGGATAACCGCCGGCAGCCGATATTGTTTGCCGAGAAAATCTACCAGCTGCTCCTCGCTGAGGTGTCCGAGTTTGACAAGCTGGGATCCCAGCCGGACTCCCGAGATTTTCTGTGCCTTCTGTGCCTCAAGGAGTTGGTCGCTTGTAATAAGAGCATTTTTTACTAACTGCTCGCCAATACGCTCATTTGCCATAAATCACCTTCCTAATGACTATCGGCAATTGGAGAGGCTGACTTTAACAAGGTAAAATCAGCATTCAAAGGTGTAATCTTTCTCGTCAGAATAAAGTTTAATTATCCTAACACCATGAGCCAAAAAACCAGGGTATAATGATAATAATTAAGGCGTTATGCTATCTTCAGGCGTCTTTTTTTTCCTTTTTTGCCCGGATCTGGTTAATGGAGATGACTTTAGCATCTTGGATGCCGGTCTTTCTAAGGGTCTGTGATTTCTGATGCCCTGATCTTTCAAGAGATAAGATTTGAATGGGTATGTCTTTCATGGTAAATGATGATCCCTCGAGGTATTCTCTCTTGAGTATCCATGATATCTCTTGGGGTGGGAAACTCAGGAATAGGAGTTTAACCTGATACCACTTGGGTTTTATATCAGCCTCTATAGCCTCTATCCTTGCATATACAGAAGGTTTATTATCAATATGGATGATGACAACATCACCGATGGAATTCATGGCGTCTGTCTATCACAAAGGGTGGAACGATATCTACTTTAGATATGGTGATAATGGAGCTTTGTTCAATCGGAAATCAGGTATAATATGAACAGGTGGGAGAATTGATGGCTCTGAAGGCTTGATAAATCCTTTTATTTATTTTTTTATACCGGAAAGTCGATGGTGGATAAGAGATGGCTGAAGAGATCCTATTCGTTGATGACGAAGAATATATTCTTGATATTGCTCAGCAGATATTTGCTGAACGGGATATAACCATCCTTACTGCCCTGGGCGCCGATGAAGCCCTTGATATAATCAGTAAGCATGAGATAGCCGTGCTTGTCTCTGATAACCACATGCCCGGCATGAAGGGTATCGATCTCCTCTCCAGGGTTAAGGTCCTTTCTCCTGATACGGTGAAGATTCTCATGACAGGATTTGCCGACCTGGAGACGGCATTAGATGCCATCAACAGGGTGGAGGTTTTCCGGTTTATCGTCAAACCATGGGAGAATACCCAGCTTGTAGGTATTGTAGAAGATGCCCTGGAGCGTTATCGTCTCGTCAAGTCCATCCTCAGAGGGGATGAAAACATGATGCGTTCCCTGGTCCATGCCCTTGAGCTTAAAGACCCCTATACCAGGGGGCACTCGGAGCGGGTAGCCGGTTATGCACTCATGATTGCAGAGCGCCTTGGTCTGCCGGAAGAGGTATTGACCTCGTTGAGCTACGGCAGCTGGCTGCATGATTGCGGAAAGATAGGAGTCTCTGAGAACATTCTCAATAACGAAGGACCCCTGGATGAGGCGGAAATCCATATTATCAGGAACCACCCCCTGTGGGGGGCGGATATGGCCAGGAAAGGTCATCTGACCCGTACCATTGTGGATGTCATTCTTTCCCATCATGAGCGTTACGATGGAAAGGGATATCCGTCAGGTCTGGCAGGTGAAGAGATCATTCTTGAGTCACGAATCGTCAGCGTGGCGGATATCTATGATGCATTGACCACTGAGCGTCCCTACCGTATGGCCTATACCCGCGAAAGGGCATTGGAGATGCTGATTTCCATGAAGGGTAATGTTCTTGACCCGGAATTGGTGGACTGCTTTGTTTCCATCATGCAAGGGGATGGAAGCCAGGGCGAAAGCCTCAATTAGGGGTTTCCAAAAAGGATTGCCGGTATGGATTGAATGTTAAGACCTGTGAACGACTACTATAAAATTGTTAATGACCCCCGGGGTGATAGTATCCCGGGGGTCTTTGGCGTCCCCAAGGGGATTTGAACCCCTGTCGCCGGCGTGAAAGGCCGGTGTCCTAGGCCCGGCTAGACGATGGGGACATACAATGAGCCAGGAGGGACTCGAACCCTCGACCACCGGATTAAAAGTCCGATGCTCTACCGACTGAGCTACTGGCTCAGTTCGAACCCCCCTATGTCATGGATGGGGGAAAATATCAAGGATAAAAAGCCTTCGATTGATGCAGGGAAGCCTTTGTATTGTAAGGCATCATGATCCGTGAATAGAGCAATTACCTTTGATACGTTAATGGTGTTTTCTGTGAGACGGTAGTTGTGCTATAGACTTAGACGCTATGATCTGGGTGATACTCTATATTCCAATTGCCATTTATATGAGCTATTCGTATGCCTCACGCCTTGAGCCCATTTCATGGGTAATTGTCTTTGGCGTTATCCTGGGGTTTTGTCTTGTAGAGTGTATGATGGTTAGAAAAGACCTTTCCCGTTCGAAGACAGCCCTGATGATCATGTGTCTCACCCTGGTATCGCTTCTTGGGGGAATGATATTTCGTTAAGGGAACTAACCTGGATTCGGCGTTTTAGAAGCGAAAAAAAGGTTTAATCACATGTCTTCGGAGTAGGTATAGTCATAAACCTTGGACACTCTGATCCCCTGGATGGAGAAGAAGAACTCGTCACCTTTTTCTACGCCGCTTACTTCCGCAACTCCCGACTCCTGGGCCTGGAAGATTTTGGTGTTTCCGAAATCGAAAATGGGTAAGGCCTTGCTTGTATAGGTCCAGATAGTGCCATCATCAGAGATGGTTGAAATGATATACTCACCCTGCTTCAACCATTTCTTTATACCCTGGAATTCGAATCTTGTATTGTCCCTATACATGGTGGCCTTCTCTCTTCATAGCTGATTCCTTTCTAATAGTACTTATCGGAAGCGAAGAGAGAAGGCTTAAGGCTTTTACTTGAGGCGCCTCACCTTTTTTGAATCTTTGTAGAGTTTGTAGTCCATACTGTCTACCAGGGCCATCCATGAGGCCTCAAGTATGTTGCTTGATACCCCTACGGTATACCAATGGTCCTTCTTATCGCCTGACTCGATGAGAACCCTGACCACTGACTCGGTGCCGGTCCTGGATGAGATCACCCGGACTTTATAGTCCAGAAGCTCGACTTCTTCGATGCCAGGGTAAAACTTCTGCAGGGCCTTCCTGAGTGCTTTGTCCAGCGCATTGACCGGTCCGTTACCCAGTGCGGCAGTATGCTCGATATTACCATCCACCTCGATCATGATGGTGGCCTCGGACATGGGATCGGTGTCATCGCTTCTGCGTTCCGTATTCACCCGGAATCCCTTGAGCTTGAAGGAGCGCATGTGTTCACCCAGGGACTTCTTCATAAGGAGCTCTAAAGAGGCGTCAGCGCCTTCAAACTGAAAACCGCAATCCTCAAGGTCTTTTATGATCTTCACGATATCGTTGGCAGCCGTATCATCCTTGGATAAGTCAATGTTCAGCTCACGTGCCTTATAGAGGATATTGCTCTTTCCGGACTGTTCGGAAACAAGGACCTTGCGATGATTCCCCACAAGCTCTGGTGAAATGTGCTCATAGGTTGTGGGATCATCGATTACGGCACTCACATGGATACCGCCTTTATGGGCAAAGGCGGATTCGCCCACATAGGGCTGGTGTTTGTTGTGGGATAGGTTGGCAATGTCGTCAAAGAACCGCGAAAGGTCACTGAGCAGCATCATTTTGGAGGTAGGTATGGTTTCATAGCCGAGCTTGATGCTCAAGTTGGGGATGATGGAGCACAGGTTTGCATTCCCGCACCTCTCCCCAATACCGTTTATCGTACCATGGACGTGGTCAATGCCTGCCTGTACGGCGCAGATGGTATTTGCAACGGCAAGATCGCTGTCATTGTGGCAATGGATGCCCATCGGGGTGCCCAGCTCGCCCTTCAGGAAGCCGATGATGCCAAGCACCTCAGAGGGTAGTGTGCCGCCGTTGGTGTCGCACAGGATGATCCTGTCAACCCCGCCTGCAATGGCAGCCTTCAAGGTTGATAAGGCATATTCCCTGTTTGCCTTAAATCCATCAAAGAAGTGCTCTGCATCGAAAAATACCGAACTGAAAGAACCCTTCAGATAAGCCACGGTATCGCGGATCATCCGTATGTTTTCATCCAGAGAGCACCCGATGCCGCCGGCTCCCTTGACATGGGTGTCCCATGATTTTCCGAAAATGGTCACCCCGTCAGGTTTCGCATTAATGAGGTGCCTTATCATTCTGTCGTTTTCCGGGAGTTTGCCGGGTTTGCAGGTACTGCCGAAGGCCATGATCTTCGAATGGGTGATTGCGAGCGACTTGATCTTGCCAAACAGGCGATCATCTTTGGGATTGGCCCCTGGCCAGCCGGCCTCGATGTAGTCCAGTCCAAGCTGGTCAAGTTTTACGATGATGGCGCATTTGTCATCCAGCGAGAGGCTTATATCTTCTGACTGGGCTCCATCTCGCAGCGTGGTGTCATAGATCTCGATCTTGCTCAAAGGGCGCTCCTGGGCTTGTCGAGCTCAAAGGCCTCGTGAAGAACGCGTACGCCGAGCTCGATGAATTTCTCATCAATAACGCAGGAGACCTTGATCTCGGATGTGGAGATCATCTGGATGTTGATCCCCACATCGGACAGCGCCTTGAACATCTTGGAAGCGACACCTGCATGGGATCTCATGCCTACGCCTACAATGGACAGCTTGGCGATGGAAGGGTCACCCGCAACATCACGGACCCCGATCTCGTCGGCCAATTTTCTGACGATCCCAAGGGCCTTGTCAAAGTCGGTCTTGGTGACCGTGAAGCTCATATCTGCAAGCTTTCCGTCAGCCGAGACGTTCTGGATGATCATATCCACATTGATGTCCTTTTCCGACAGGGGGGAGAAGATCTTTGCCGCTACACCGGGTTTATCCTGAACGCCCAGGAGGGTAATCTTGGCCTCGTTCTTGTCATACGTAATGCCTGATACAACTTCTTTCTCCATCTCATCATCCTCCAGGGTGGTAAGGGTCCCTCCATCATCCGAGAAGGTGCTTTTCACCAGTATGGGAATATTGTATTTCTTGGCGAATTCCACTGAACGGGTCTGAAGGACCTTGGCGCCCAACGATGCCATCTCGAGCATCTCGTCATAGGATATCTTATCGAGCCGCCTCGCCTTGTCGCATATGTTGGGGTCGCAGGTGTATACCCCATCCACATCGGTGTAGATCTCGCAAAGTTCTGCGCCCAGCACTGCGGCCAGTGCAACGGCCGACGTGTCTGAACCTCCTCTGCCGAGTGTTGTGATATCCCTGTTTTCCGTGATTCCCTGGAACCCGGCGACAACCGCCACCTCTTTCGCCTCAAAGGCCTTTTTCAGGGCAGTTGCATCTATGTCGAGGATACGCGCCTTCATGAATGCATCATCGGTCTTGATTCCGATCTGAAAACCTAAGAGCGAGCGAGCAGGAATTCCCAAGTCCTTGAGTGCCATGGCTAAGAGGCCGGTGGTCACCTGTTCACCTGTGGAAACGATGACATCCATTTCCCTGGGGTCAGGTGAAGGGGAAAGCTCCTTAGCGAGCTTGATGAGCTTGTCCGTCTCTCCTGACATGGCGGAAACAACCACTACTACATCGTTGCCTTCACGATACCTCTTGGCAACCTTGCCTGCAACGAATTTAATCTTTTCCAGAGAGCCGACGGAGGTTCCGCCATACTTCTGAACAATTATACCCATATCAATTCACCCATCGTTGTGTACA
Source organism: uncultured delta proteobacterium (assembly GCA_963785235.1). Classification (GTDB taxonomy): domain Bacteria; phylum Desulfobacterota; class Desulfomonilia; order UBA1062; family UBA1062; genus MWEI01. The sequence continues at coordinate 227,524 of CAWAUM010000011.1, forward strand.
TCCAGTGTCCTGTTGGATGACTCGGTAAAGGTCACTTATGATCCACGGGAGATCATGTGTTGAGATAGTGATCTCCCTTTTATTCTCACCCGCATGATCGATGGTGATATCAACGGTTGTGCCCTGAAAAAAGCCGCAAGCACGCTCAGCCCACTCGACAATAATGACATGATCCGTGTCCATGAAGTCTTCAAGCCCGAGATTTCCTATCTCTTCAGAGTCTAGCCTATAAAGATCTACATGGATTATGTCAAGCCTTGCATTGTACAGGTTCACCAGGGTGAAGCTCGGACTGACCACTGTCGTGGTCGTTTCGGGATCCATGCCTTTGACAATGCCCTTGGTGAGCAGCGTCTTGCCTGCGCCTAACTCGCCATTGAGAAGGAGGATCTCTCCGCCTGTGAGCCTTGAGCCTATAAGTGCCCCGAGTGAAAAAGTTTCTTCAGGAGAGTTGGAGATGAAGTCGTGTCTCATATGCCCTCTAGAATCACAACTGCTACGGCGCAGCCCTTGTCATGAGATATGCTCACATGGAGTTTCACCACGCCTAAGCTCTGTGAGAGTTCATGGGCCTTACCGGTCAATGTCAGATGAGGTGCTCCATCGTGCATGTCTACTGTGATGTCCTTAAAGGGGACGCCGGAGGATCTTCCGGCAGAAAGCGCCTTATAGGCAGCCTCTTTTACGGCAAACCTCCCGGCAAGGCATGTGGCGGAATCATATCTCTTCATGCAGTAGGTTATTTCGTCTGAGGAAAAGATCCGCTCAAGGAAACGCCTGCCATACTTTTGTAATAGGGTGTTGATGCGAGTGATATCGACGATGTCAGTACCAAGGCCAATGACCATTTACGCCCCCATGATGGCCCGGATAACCGAACGCACCCTGTGTGCATGCATACAGTTATGGACGCGCACCAGATCCACGCCATCTAGGGCAGCCCAGGCGGTTATTGCGTCTGTACCTTCTTCGCGTTGATCAATAGCGCAATCAAGGATTGTGCCGATAAAGGATTTTTTCGAGTGACCTGCCATAATGGGCACGTGAAGCGACTTGAACTCGGATATATGGCGCATGATGGAGAGGTTTCCCTGAAGGTCTTTGCCGAAACCAAGCCCCGGGTCTGCGATGATGGACTCAGGAGAGATCCCTGCAGCAAGGCATGCCTCGATGCGCTCGTCCAGGAAGGTGTATATATCGCCGATAATGTCTTTATAGATCGTATCGTCCTGCATGGTCTTGGGCGTACCCCGCATGTGCATCAGGATAACCCCGCATCCGCTTTCCCGGGCGAGGTTCATCATGTCAGGGTCACTTCTGAGCGCACTGATATCATTGATAATGGTGGCGCCTTCATGAAGGGCTGCTCCGGGCCACTGCGGCCTTGGTTGTATCGATGCTGATGGGGATGGTAAGAGCCCTGGCCAGTTCTTTGATAATGGGGGCTATTCTTGAGGTTTCCTCAATTGCATCAACGCTCAGAGATCCCGGCCTTGATGATTCACCTCCAACATCGATAATTTCGGCGCCCTGCCTTACCATCTCCAGGGCATGTTGGAGTGCTGTGTCAGGGTCAAGGTATTTCCCTCCATCGGAAAAGGAATCAGGTGTCACATTCAGGATTCCCATGATGACCGGTAATTCCATCCACTTCAGGTTTTTCCCGCAGAGGTTGAGCTCTAGGGGTCCATTTTCAGAGAATACCTGTTCACGGATGCTCTGAGCCAGAGGTTCCAGGCCCGTCTGAAGCATGAGCTTGTCTGTCAGGAGTCTGAAGTGCCGGAGGTCACCCATTATCACGCAGTCCGAGGTTTCAACCTTTCCTGAAACCACATGCCTATGGACTGCCACATCGCCGCCGATGGACAGCATGCTCTGCTTGATGATATTGGCTGCGTAGAGCTTTACCCCCTTTACCAGGAGGTTTACATGATTGAGCTTAGGAACCAGATAGGCCAGTGAGGCCGGATCGACGCCGCAGGAGAGTAGAACGCCCTCGTCTGCATCAAAGATCCGCCTAGCTTGCGGCAGCCCCTTCCTGGACGATCCTGTCGATCTCTGCGCCATCGATGACCTCTTTTTCCAGCAGGGTCTGGGCTATCTTGTGGAGGATGTCGAGGTTGTCCTCAACAATACCCCTCGTCTTGTTATAGCAGTCCATAACGATCGTCTTCACCTCGTCGTCGATCTTCTGGGCAGTCAGTTCACTGTAGTCAACCCGCTTGGAGATCTCTCTACCTAAAAAGATCTCCTGTTCTACCTTGCCGAAGCTCAAGGGCCCCAGCGAGCTCATGCCCCATTCCGTGACCATATGCCTGGCCATGTCGGTGGCCCGCTCGATATCATTTCCTGCGCCGGTAGTAAGAATGCCTAAGACCAGCTCTTCGGAAGCCCTTCCGCCCATGAGAACGGAGATGGTGGCAAGCAGAAACTCCTTGCTGTAGGTGTGCCTGTCATCGATGGGGAGCTGCTGGGTAATGCCCATGGCGCGTCCCCTGGGGATGATGCTTACCTTGTAGACAGGGTCTGCATTCGGCAAGCTTCTTGGCCACCAGGGCATGGCCGGCCTCATGGTATGCGGTGGTCTTCTTCTCCTCATCCGAGATCACCATGCTCTTGCGCTCCACACCCATAAGGACCTTGTCCTTGGCCTGCTCCATGTCTTCCATCATTACCTTTGTCCGTGTTTTACGGGCGGCAAGAAGCGCAGACTCATTTACGAGATTGGACAGGTCAGCCCCTGAAAAACCGGGTGTGGCCTTGGCAAGTATTGCCAGATTGACATCATCGGCCATAGGGATATTGCGGGTATGTACCTTGAGGATGCCCTCTCTGCCTTTTACATCAGGGAATGCCACTATTACCTGGCGGTCGAACCTGCCCGGACGGAGAAGGGCCGGGTCCAGGACGTCCGGTCGATTTGTCGCTGCCATGAGGATGACGCCCTCGTTGGATTCGAAGCCATCCATCTCAACCAGGAGCTGGTTCAGGGTCTGTTCGCGCTCGTCATGGCCGCCGCCGAGGCCGGCCCCCCTGTGCCTGCCCACGGCATCGATCTCATCAATAAAGATAATGCATGGGGCATGCTGTTTGCCCTGGGCAAAGAGGTCCCGCACACGTGATGCGCCCACACCTACGAACATCTCCACGAAGTCGGAGCCGGACATGCTGAAGAAGGGAACGCCAGCCTCACCCGCAACTGCCTTTGCAAGGAGGGTCTTTCCTGTCCCCGGGGGGCCCAGGAGCAGCACCCCTTTTGGTATCCGGCCGCCCAGCGTGGTGAATCGCTTGGGTTCCTTGAGGAATTCTATGATCTCCTCCAACTCCTCCTTAGCCTCATCCACGCCTGCCACATCAGCAAAGGTGACCTTCATTTTATCCTGGGTCATGAGCCTGGCCTTGCTCCTGCCAAAGCTCATGGCCTTGGTTCCGCCGGTTTGCATCTGCCTCATGAACAGGACCCAGACACCGATGAGCAGCAGCATTGGAATCCATGAGATGAGCGCAGAGAGGTACCAGGGAGATTCATCCTTTGGTTTGGCTATGATTGAGACATTCTTTGCCGTAAGACGCTCCACAAGTTTTGGATCATCCGGGGTATAGCTGTCAAAGAGCTTTCCGTTTACCAGCGTCCCCTTGATCTCATTGCCCTGGATGGTGACTTCTTTTAATTCGCCTTTATCCAGGACCTTGAGAAATTCGCTGAAGGATAGGGTGGCGGTCTGTTTTGTGGGCTGATTGAAAAGGTGGAAGAGCATCACCCCGATAAGGGCGATGACCACCCACAACGCCACGGTCTTAATCATGCTCGTATTTGAGTTCATGAGAGGACTCACTGTTTTGCGTTCGGCGTAGTTGATGGTGAGGAACCAAGAGAGGCCAGCAAGGTTTTGGCCATCTCGGAATAGTTTTCAGAAACAGCGCTCAAACATTGTCTCGCCTCACTACCTTTTCCCATGGCAATCAATGCATTGGCCTTAAGGAACAGGGCCTGATCTTTAAGGTCTTTGGATGCGTTCTCAATGCAGGTATCCAGGATCGGTATGGCCTTGGCAGGCTCATTTTGCTGCAAGTATGCACCGGCTGTTATGAGGATAGCCTGCCAGTGGAATGTATCCTTGTCGGCCCATTTGTTAATGAACTCATCCGCATATGCCAGGGCCATTTTCTGGTTGCCTTGATCGAAAGACATTCTGGCCAGCCTCAATTTGGCGAGCTTGCCTGCCTTTGTATCGGAATACTCCTGGGCAACCTGGAGAGACATCTGGGGATTATTGGAAGCCTTCATGTATGCATTCATGCCGTTGAGTTCCCTACTGGTCTTCCAGTAGTAAACCCCATATCCTCCAGCCAGGATACAAACAAGGACAACCGCACCGATGATGAATTGCTGCGGATGCTCTTTTATCCATACAAGTACGCTGTTTGTCGTGGTTATGAATTCATCTGGTGTATTGAGTATGTCTTTGCGTGTAATTCGTGCCATGTCTATTCAACCTCCGAGTAGATAGGAAGTATATAGTAACTCTAACAGGTGTATGTCAATTGTGTATTATCCGCAATAAAGATAAACCCGGATTTTTGCGTTTAAGATGCGTAAAACTTGATCCGCTCAAATCAGTGATCTTGCAGCCTCTGATGAGTTCGCATTTTCCCAGTCCTTCAGGGCTGCAAGATCACTGATTTGAGCAAACCTATAAGAAACAATTTATCACCATGAGTCTTATGTGTAAGGCACTCATGGAGTGTTTCGTGTGTTTATGGGTACATTCAAATGCAAGATCTGTGTTCAACGGTAAAATTAGGGGATAAAAAAGCCCCTGCACTTATCGTGCAGGGGCTTGGATCGTTGTTATAATCCGGTGGTATTCTTAGTCCCAGTGACTAATGCATGGCCACAGGCTCTAGGATCTGGGGTGTTATGAATATCAGGAGTTCCTTCTTGCTCTTTGAATTTGTTGTCCCCTTAAAGAGATATCCGAGCACCGGTAGATCACCCAGAAATGGGACTTTTTGAATATTCTCTCGATCTTCTTCCTCGATGATGCCGCCGATGACGCTTGTTTCGCCGTTTTTCACCAATACCTCTGTTACAGCTTCACGGGCTGCTATGGAAGGGTCACCCAGCGAATTGTTGATGGAGCCTAAAGAGTTTCTCTTTACATTAACCTCCATATTCACGCTCCCGTCAAAGGCTATCCTCGGGGTTACCTCAAGGACGAGATCAATGTCCTTCAATTCGGTTGAAAGCTGGCCTTCTTGGTTTCTGACGATATACGGATATTTTTCACCCTGACGGATTACCGCTTTCTTGTTGTCCATGGTGACGATCTTGGGCCTTGATAACACATTCACGTTTCCCGTGGTCTCGCCGATATCGAGTCGCAGATCAAGAGCGACTGCAGTGCTGCCAAGACGTCCTACGGAAACGCCGAATCCCGCAGCCTGGTTGGTGGGGAAGTTCACCGCCATGGAAGGGTTGGGGACTGAAGTGGTGCTCCAGGTGTTACCGGAGCCGGGGAGTACGGTGGTGTTAAAGGGATTTACGGTTGGTCCGGTATTGACACCCGATAGGCCGAAAAGATATTTGCCTGACTGGTTTCTCGTTGAGCCCCCCCACTGAACGCCGAGACCCCTGGTGAAGTCGCTGTCTGCCTGGATTATCCTGGCTGAGATGAGCACCTGTGGTGTGGGCTTGTCAAGCCTTCTTACCATGGCGCTGATCTCATCGACACTCCTCTGGATATCTTTTACAATCAGGACGTTGGTTCTGTTTTCCGCAGTGATATTGCCCCGCTCGGACATGAGTCCTACCTCTTTGCCCTTGATCACGCTGGTGATTTCAGAAGCCTTTGCGAAGTTTACCGGGATGACCGAGGTGACAAGGGGCTCAAGCTGCTCCTTGGTTTTCTTTGAGGCCAGCTGTCGATCCTGAGCCTGTTTTATCTTGTCTGCAGGGGCAATGCGCACCACATTGCCCATAACCATCTTATCAAGGTCCTTGCTTTCCAGGACAACATCCAAGGCCTGGTCCCAGGGGACATCCTTGAGCCTTATGGTGATAGTCCCTTTGACCTCATCAGAGGTTACGATATTGAGTCCGCTCACGTCGGCGATGATCCTTATGATATTGTGGATATCCGCATTCTGGAAATCCAGGGTGATCTTTTCACCTATATACTTAGGGCCGGCATCCGTATTTATGATGTTGCTCTGGAACGGGGGTTCTTGGGACAGACCTTTGATATATGGTGTTTTGGATTCAGAGCTTTCCTGGTTCTGTATGGTAGCAGTCGTTGTGCCCAGCGCCACGGTCTTTAACGGCTGAACCTTATTCTTGATATCCTCTGGGATATCGAAGTCCATGATAAGGAGCTTGTTGTCCTGGGACACAAAGTAGGGGGTCATCTGCTTCATGGCAATATCAAAGACCACATCCTCTTTGTCCTGTCTGGGAAGGATCTCCTGAATGGCTGTTGCAAACTCGGAGGTGATATACGGCCGTGCAAGGCTGTTTGGTATTTTCGCCTTGTTCACCCTCAGCACGATGCTGTTGCCTTCACGGTTCACGTCGTAGGCAGCCTGTCCGTCAAGGCCGATCTGGAGCCTTGATTTGTTCTCCACATTCATGAAGTCCACACTCTTGATGGTCAATCCGAATGCGGTCAGCGGCATGGCCAGCAAGCCGATTATGAGTACTAGGATGGTATGTCTCTTCATGCTACTTTACCCCCTCTTCCTTCTTGAGAGCCAATACAACTTCTCGGGTGGTTATGCGACCCATGTAGTCTTTGAAGTGTTGTTTGATGGTAACGCCGTCTTTTGCAACCCTGGTGACAATTCCATTATTATCACCGATAAGTGTGCCTTCGGTGATAATGTATCCCATTCCTGATGAATCCTGGATAAGGGCACGGTTCTGTTTGGAGAGGATAACTCCAACGACATAGACCTGTGAAATGGAGAGCCTCTGGAGCGCATCCGGACCCTTATCGCTACCCTGGCCTATCTCACCTGGGTTGATACCCGCGAAGGGCTGGAAAGGGTCGCGAATGCCTATTATTTGGTATTCCGGTTTTTTCTCTTCCTCCTGGACAAGCACCGGTGTAACCACTTCAGCCTTTTTCTGGGTTGCGGGATGCGGGGGCTGACCTGTTGTACCTGTTGACGGCTGCTTGCAACCTGGCAAGGCGAAGAGCACTCCGGTCAAAAGCACGATCAGGAAGGAGTAGATAATTCTTTTCATTTCTTCCCTCCTTTAGCTGCATCCGCAACTGGTGGTTCGGGCTTTGCCGTTTCAATGAACTTATAGGTAACGGCCTTGCAGGACGTGGCCACCATCGTACCGCCCGCGGGGTCTTTTTTAGGGGTGCCTGTAGAGATGTCCACGATGTTGACTATCCTGGGCATCCTGGAAACATTGTTAAAGAAGGTTACTATGTCGCGGTATTTCCCCTCAACCTGGATATCTACCGGGATCTCAGCAAAAAAGTTCTTGGCAACCTCGGGCAAGGGTTTGAAAAGTTTAAACTGCAACCCCGCTGCTGTCCCCAGCGAGGAGACATTTTCCAGCAGTGTCGGTATTTCACTTTTATCAGGGAGTTGTTTCAGGGCAATGTAGAGCTTGGCCCTTGTTTGTTCAAGTTCGGCAAGGTACCTGGCTTTTTCCTTTACGATCACCTTTTTGGCTGCAAGCTCGGACTTGAGTTGATTCAACTCCGGCTCTATGGTCCTGATATCGGTGAGTACCGGTTTGTAGAATACCTGCCAGTAGACACCGAGGATTGCAGCCAGGATGACCACGAGGACAAGCACCTTAATAAGCGCTTTCTGTCGTAAGAGTATATCGATTATATTCATAATCTACCTCAGGCTGACAACTTAATCGTGCACGTGATGGAAAACTTCTGTTTGCCCCCTTCTTGTTGAGAGAGCACAAGGGTCACATTATCGAAATGCTTGGATGCCTGAAGCTGTTTCATGAATGTGGCAATGGTGGTATTGTCCACTGCCTGACCTTCTATCACCATGCTGTCGCCCTTGTTGCTCAGAGAGGTGAGCCATGCCTTATCGGGGATTATTGTGCTCAATTCATCCAGTACTTCCACCGGGCCGGTTTTCTTGGCATTGAGGTCTTGGATTACATCGAGCTTTTTTTCCAGCTCCTGTTTTTGTTGTTTGAACTTTTCGATCTCGCCGGCTTCAACGGTGAGCTTCTTGATCTCTATCTTTGTGGCTGCAACTTCCCTTATGAGGGATTCCCTCTGTGATACAATAGAGGCTTGGACGAACCATTCAAAGATGAGCGTGAGAACAACACAGAGGCCTATAAGGACTATATGCTCCACCAGGGCCTTTTTCCTCAGTTCCAGCCGGATGGGTAATAGATTTATCTTTACCATTTATAGTCGGCCCTCCTTAATGCAAGGCCCACGGCCACAGCCATCTGTGGTGCGATATAGGCCATATATTCCGGGTCAAACACCCTATCGTCCCATTTGATATTATTAAAGGGATTGACCACCTCAACCGGGATCTCCATCTGTTTCTCCAGCAGCTTGACAAGACCTGGTATCTTGCTGGATCCGCCACTCATGTAGATCTTCTCGATATTCTCATTGACCATGGTGGACAGGAAAAAGTCCAGTGTCCGCCTGATTTCCTGGACATAGGTTTCTGATGCCATCTTAAAGATGTAGTTGATCTTCTCAAGGTCGATGCCCTCGATGTTCGCCCCGGTCTTAATGTTCTCAGCCCGTTCGTAACTCACGCTGAATTCGCGCTGGATCCTCTCTGTAAGCTGTCTGCCACCCATGGAGATGTCACGTGCAAAGATCGACATGCCGTCTTTAATGACATTGATGTTGATCATGGAGGCTCCGGCGTTCACGAGCGCCACAATAGACTCCGTAGCATCCGGGTAGTTGACTTCATACATGCTCTCCAGGGAGAAGACGTCGATGTCCATGAGCATGGGCTTTAAGCCGGCATTCTTTACGGCTGAAGAGTAATCATCAACCAATTCCCTCTTGGCGGCTACGATGAGCACATCCATCATGTCTGTTCGCTCCAGGCTCTCGCCTAAGATGAAGGAGTCAAAATAGACATCGTTAATATCAAAGGGTATATACTGCTCCGCCTCAACAGGGAGTGTCTGTCTGAGTTCAGCTTCGCTCTGGAGGGGGAGTTCGGCCTTTTTCACAATAACGGAATGGCCGGATATTGCAGTGGCCGCGCCGCGGGACCTCACCTTCAGGTTTTCCCTGAGGTTCTTGATGGTATCCACCACGGTCTCAGAATCCATAATATCCTTGTCTACGATACACTCGGCAGGGATCAGGCCAAGCCCTAAGGCCTTAAGCTGGTAGCCGCTTCGTGTCTTGGCTATATCCACCATCTTGATGGATTGTGAGCCGATATCCAAACCAAGCAGATTTTTTTCAAAAAACATCACACCACCCCGCGATCAAGACTTTTTCTTTTTGAACACTACGATGGTATCTCCGGATCTCACCAAGTTCAACTCCTTTACGATCACATGCTCGATGTATGCCATGTTGTCTTTGAGCATAGTGGCTTCCTGCATCAGCGAAGCATTTTCCTTTTCGAGCGCTGCAGTTCGATTTTTCAGAGTAGCAAGCTCGCGGTGGAGTTGATAACCTCGAATGATCCCCTTCTCGCCTGGAAGAGTGAACACGAGCAGTAACGCAATAACCAAGATCAAACCAAAGGTTAAGGAATGCGTAACTGTCATTGTGTTTACTATACTCCATTTGTATTGGGATCGCATTAAAAATCAGTTCTTCCCTATGCATAGCCTATCTATCGGGAAGGGGAAAGTGAATCTTTAGGAAAATATCAAATTGGTAACAGAGGTTGTCGAGGGAATAGGAATTTGGCTTGCCGGGTTACGATGTCGTAATGATAGTTCCCATTGTGATGGTCATCTTGAGAACCGGTAATGGATCCCTGTGCCCAAACCCAGAAGAAAGCCGCCAATATGGGAAAACCACGCCACCGAACTTGCAGAGTGCATACTGAGGTACCCATGTACACCCTGGATGAAGAACCAGATGAGGATGAAGATAATGGAAGGGACCTCAATAATCTCAATCAGCAGAATCAATGGGATCAATGTAAGAATACGACCCTTGGGGTTCAGGATAAGATAGGCCCCCATGACGGCTGCAATGGCACCTGAGGCGCCCACCACAGGGACGGATGACTGGGGATTTATTATGGTGTGTGCATAGAAGGCTGCAAAGATTGCAACGATATAGAAGAGCATAAAGCGAATTACTCCCAGATTCTTTTCCAAGGGCGGGCCGAAGACTGACAAGAAGATGAGATTACCGATGAGATGGATGTAGCCTGAATGGATGAACCCCGAGGCAAGAATGGCCGTATGTACCTTTAAAAAATTTGTATTGCCTACGATGAGGTACCCGGCAATATCAGCAGGGCTTACGCGAAACATATGAAATAGCTGTTCGCCGAGCCTGATCTCCTGAATGAACATAGCTAGGTTCAAGATTATAAGACAGGCGGTTGCTGGGGCAAAACCTCTGGGGGCGCTTGTGTCCCGGACGGGGATCATGGGTGAAGCAATACCATGAAAAGATCTATGGGGCAAGGTGATCGCATTATGGTATATATGTACTTGCCATGAGACAACTCGGGACCCCGCTTATCTTTGCCGGTATCATAGTGATACTTCTGGGCATCTTTTTTAGTATGGGAGGCAGCTTATCCTGGCTGGGAAGGTTGCCCGGCGATATGAGGATTACAAGGCCGGGCTTCAATTTCTATTTCCCCATAACAACGTCCATATTTTTAAGCATCATAGTCAGCCTGGTGCTGTACCTTATCAGGCATTTCAGATGAGAGATGTGTCTTTAGACAACTTCATTGCATGGTTTGTTCGCATGAACTCAAAGGCCAGCTTTACCTTTGATGAAGGGGGGAGAGCATTTCATCCGGTTGCACCTTCTCATCCGGTTAATCTTTACATCCACATTCCATTTTGCGTGCAGCTCTGCCCGTACTGCTCTTTCCACCGTTATCAATTTGAAGAGGGTGTGGCCAGGGAATATTTCCTGGCATTGAGACAGGAGTTGCAGCTCTATGCGCAGAAGGGTTTTTGTTTCTCATCGGTCTATATAGGGGGCGGAACCCCAACGGTCCTGATGGATGAGCTTTTTTGTACCATCGGGCTCATCAATACCCTGTTCTCTCCGGCAGAGATTTCTGTAGAGACAAACCCGGACCGTCTTGATAAAGGGCTCCTGGCTTCTCTTGCCAATGCGGGGGTGGGAAGGGTATCGGTGGGCATCCAGAGCTTTTCTGACGAGATCTTGAAGGCTATCGGGCGATATGAAAAGTACGGCAGCGGAGATGAACTGGCCCACAAGGTCTCAGAGGCAATGGGTATTGTGGAAACCTTGAATGTGGACATGATATACAACTTCCCCATTCAGGACTCCTCTATGCTCGAACATGACCTCAGGACACTTCTGAAGATTCTCCCGGACCAGGTCACCTTCTATCCTCTTATGATATCCCAGGCCACCCGTGCTCAGATGGAAGGTATCATGGGGAAAGGCAGCCCTGAGACAGGGAGGTTTTTTTATGCCATGATTACATCAGAGCTTGAATCTGTGTATACGCCAAATTCAGCGTGGTGCTTTTCCCGGGGCGGTGCACCCATGATCGATGAATACGTGGTTGGCGGCCAGGAGTACGCAGGAGCCGGTAGCGGTGCCTTTGGTCTGGTGAATGGGGTAATGTATGCGAATACCTTTTCACTACCAGAGTATGTGAAATCGATAAAATCCTCTAAGCTGCCCATCAAACATGCCAAGACCTTCTCGCGCCATGAAATGGCCCGCTACTGCCTTCTCATGAACCTTTTCGGACTCAAGCTTGATCTCGGATTATTCAGACAACGTTTCGGGCATTCCGTGTGGAGGCTGCTCGGGCCGGAGATACTCTTTTTTATTCTGGCCGGGGCTTTTCGCATAACACCCGGACAGATAAGCCTGACCAAGCGTGGGCGATACTACTGGGTCATCATGATGAGAGAATTCTTTACCGGTGTGGACAATTTTCGTGATGCAAGCAGGGAGGCTGTTCTCCTTAAAGCAGGCGATTGAAGTGACCCCTGCATAGCCTTCCAGACATTTTGTTGCGAGAGGAAAAAACCTTACCCGTTCAAAACATGCATCTTGGTGAAACCAAGATGCATGTTTTGAACGGGCCAATTTTTGGTTTGCATCTCAAGGATTCTTTTGTTGTGAAATGTTCTGATGAGGGTAAAAAGCCCTCAAGCCGACTCACTGTCAAGCTTCTCAATGAGGAAATCAATCTCCCGCTTCACCTTGAGGTTCTGTGTGTACTGGGCCTCGATTGTCTCTAGGGAGTGGATGACAGAGGAGTGCTTCCGGGAGAAGGCCTCGCCAATGATCTGCAGCGGCTCCTCAGTATAACGTCTGCACAGGAAGATAGCCACCTGGCGTGGATATACGATGTCCTTCTTCCGTGAAGGTGAGACAATCTTGTCTTTGGGTATGGAAAAATTTTTCGAGATGAAATCAAGAATATACGGGATGTTTATCCGCTGCTGTTTTTCCAGGGTCCCTTCAAGGAGTTCCCGGGCAAGCTCCAGGGTGATCGTACGCTTCATGAGAGAGCTCATGGCGGAAATGGTCATCACCGCACTTTCCAAGTCCCTGATGCTGGTATGGATGGTATTGCTCATGAACTCCACCACCTCATCGGGCATGCTTACCCCGTTCTTTTTTGCCTTGTGGCGGACAATCTTGGCCCTCGTTGTCTTATCAGGGCGCTTGATATCGATAACGAGCCCAGAAGATAAGCGTGACCTGAGTCCCTTGTCGATCTGGGGTATGGAAGTGGGCGGACGGAAGCCCGAGAGGATCACCTGCTTGCCCGCACTGATGAGGTCGTCAAGCACATGGCATAATTCAACCTGGGTCTTTTCCTTATTTTTGAAGAGATGGACATCATCAATAAAAAAGATATCCATGTTTTGGCTTCGGTATGAGCTTTTGAAGGAACTGAGAAAATTGTTTCTCACCGAGTGGACATAATCCTGCGTAAAGTCCCTGGCTGTAGTGTACCGCACACTGGTCCCATTGCGTAATGAAACGAGCTTGTTCCCTATGGCATGGGAGATGTGGCTCTTTCCAAGACCCACATCGGAATAAAAGTACAGAGGGTTATACCGGCGCAGATCCCCTTCGGAGACCGCAAGTGCCGCCTCATAGGCAAAGGCATTGCATTTGCCCACTACAAACTCGTCAAAGGTGAATTGGGCATTGAGTCCGGATGAGGCCGGCGTTGGAAGATGTGAGGGCAGGCTCATCTGAATGGGAAGGCTATCAGCCTGCGCCGGCCTTTGTGCCTGATGCTCGCTGAGAGGATTTACGCAGAACTCAACATCTGCCGGTCTGCCGAGATGAGACCTGACAGATGAGATGATAAGATCTTTATAAACCCGGGATATATGCCTCTGGGCAAAGACATTGGGACAGCGGACAAAGACAGTGCCATCCTCCTCACAGATATCGATCTGGTCTATGAGCGCCCTGTCCGATGCGGCATGCGACATTGAGAGAATAGATTCTTTAATAATTGCAAAGTGATTCACAAAAAACCCCCACAGAGAGTAAATTCATAGTTAACGGGTGACATAATGGGTCTAGTGAAAAAAAAGGTCAAAGGTGAAACACCCCGGTTATAGGTAGACCGTGTTAATTTTGTGTAAAGGGAAATAACTATAGTAATATTAATAACATGAATAGCGGATCGCGACATTCAGGGCATCTGGTGGCACCCGTTCAGGACTCTGGTCGTACCTGGTTCCGGAAGTCTTATCTACATTTTGTAGAAAACTGATGAGCTCTTATTATCTTGATCTTTCTTTGAAAACTTTGAGATTACGATAGATGAGTGAATACTGCCCGGCAGGTTTTGCCCAGCTCACATCGAGTTCCATTGCATTGCTTATCATAGCATTAAGCAGGTCTCTCTCATCTTTAAAGATTCTGCATGCCTGTGAGACCGCATGCAGCAGTGCTTCCGTGTCTGGGGTAGGTCACCCGCAGGCCTGTGGGGTTATCGCCTTCGCCAAGGGCAGTGACCGTATCCCGTAAGCCCCCTACACCGGTAACGATGGGGATGGTACCATAGCGCATGCTGATCAGCTGGTTTAGCCCGCACGGCTCGAACCGGGAAGGCATGAGAAAAAAATCAGATCCTGCCTCGATGGCATGGGCCTTTGTCTCATCGAACCCTATGAAGATACCGACCTGTCCGCCGAATTCCTGATGGAGTTCGGCGAGTTTGCGCTCAAAGGCAGGGTTCCCGTTTCCGAGAATGACTAATTTGGCACCCATGGCCGCTATCTTCGGGATGGCATCCAGTACGCAATCGATGCCCTTCTGCTCAACGAGGCGGCTGATGAGCCCGAATACCGGGGCGTCGTCAAGGGCCAATGAGAACATCTCCAGTAGAGCCCTTTTGCACAAGGCCTTGCCCTTTAAATCCCTTGCAGAATACTGAGAAGCTATGAGGATGTCTTCAGCCGGATTCCATGTATCGATATCTATGCCGTTGGCAATACCGGTGAGCTTATATGAAATGGCTTTGAGGAGCCCATCGAGGCCGCTTCCGAACTCACTTGTCTGGATCTCCTGGGCATAAGTGGGGCTCACGGTATTCACTGCATCGGCAAATATAAGCCCGGCCTTCATGATGTTTATCCTGCCATAATATTCCATGGCATCAGGGTGGAATAACTCGTGCGGCAGGAAGAGCATGGACCAGAGTATGGCATCGAAGAGGCCCTGGTAGGCTAGGTTATGGATGGTGAACAGGCTGCCGACCTTCTCGATGCCTGCGTCTTTCATGTAGGCAAGCACCAGGGCTGTCTGCCAGTCATTGCAGTGGACGATATCCACATCACCCATGAGCCTGATCATCTCCACACATGCCCGCGAGAAGAAGGCGAAGCGCTCGAGGTTATCCGGATAATCGTAGCCCGCAAAGGAATACAGACCTGTCCGGTCAGAGAACAGCGGATGCGAAATGAAGTAGGTCGTGCCATGCGAGAAGATCTTCGCTTCCGAAATCCCCGTTCCGGTGAGGACCGATATATCGCCATGGGGCTTCAGTGCAAGTCCCATGTTCATGACTTCACGGTACAGCGGCATCACCACGGAACAATCAATACCCTGCCGGTTAAGCTCGGCAGGCAGGGCCGCGCTTACATCCGCCAGTCCCCCGGTCTTTGCATACGGAGTGACCTCGGATGAACATACCAATACCTTCATAACAGCCATAGTTTATACCATACACTAAGAATGGTCGGGCAGTAAAGACAAGGGAGTACAAACCCGGATTTTACAGGTGGACATGTCCATGAATAGGTTCTGTACTTCAGAAGCACCTTAAACAGTAAACCAAAAGTGTCCATGGATTGCTTTTAAAATAGGCCGTTCATCCTTCACTTGCAGCTCAGGACAGAAATTAGCATTCCCAAACTGCATGAATGCACAAAATCCATGGGATACAAGGGGTTCTTCCTATGGAAGTATCCTTTTATATCAGAGAAAAGATCCCTGCATAAAAATAAAAGATCACACATGACATCAGAACGTGAGGTTTACTTTTAGTGCGCTATCGGGTTAAGCTGAGTTCATGACCAGGGAGGAGTTTGAAATATCGCTTAAGGAATTCGAGTCGCAGATCAAGAAGAAGCTCCCCTCCATGATCAACAGCTACCTCATGAATCGAGGGAACCGTGAGTTTGAAACGGCCTTCACCCATCTTGTGGAGATCCTGGGCAGACAGAGGAAGAATCTCCTGAAGGACCTGACCAGGGTGGCAAGGCTCGAACAGAAGACCCGGTACTTCAATGCCACCAATAATATGGATTCCCAGCTCAGGAGCATGGGAAACAGAGATGCCTTGAAACAACAGACGAAATTGCGGCAGCATCGTGTCCATGCACCGCTTGTCTATGACCTCGGGGCAGGGCCTGAAGCGGGTGACCTCCTGAACGCCGATGATTTAGGCGTCTTGCTGGAGACTACGGAAAAGGTATCCATCGACCATGAGGTGAGGATAAGCCTCTCAGGGAAAAAGGCGCGCGGCAAGGCCATGTGGTCAATCCCTGATGAGACAGGCCGCATGGAGACGGGGGTCAAACTGCTCAATCCATCTGAGGATTTCCTGGAAGAACTCAAGAAGATTATCAAGAAGCCTGCAAAAAAGCAGAAAAATCCTCATGATTGACACCCCTACGGGTGCATAGTATTCCTTTATAAGTATGAGATTCGCTATTCTCACCTTAGGATGCAAGGTCAACCAATATGAAAGCCAGCGGATCAGGCAGGGGCTTGTCACAGCAGGCCACACGGAGCAGTCCTTTGCTGAACCCGGCGCCGAGTGTTACATCATCAATACCTGTACCATCACCCATAAGGCCGATGCTGAAACGCGCAGGGTAATCCGCAAGGCACTGAGCCTAGGCGGTAGGGTAATAGTAACAGGCTGCCAGGCTGTTGTAGATGCCAAAGGCATCAGGGAGGTCTCCGAGGCAATTGAGATAGCCACGCCGGATCATCTCTCCGAGATACTCCAGGTAGACCTGCCATCCATTATTACAGGCTTCGGCGATCACCATCGGGCCTTTGTGAAGGTCCAGCAAGGATGTGACAAGTATTGCACGTACTGTATCGTCCCTTTTGCCAGAGGAAGGCCTGTGAGCAGGCCTTGGCAGGAGGTTGTCACTGAGGTGAGAACCCTTTATGATAAGGGTTTTCATGAGGTGGTGCTTACCGGGATCAATATCGGTCTGTATGAGGGAGGGCTTTCAAGGCTTGTGGAAAGGGTGCTTTCCCACACATCCATCCCAAGGATCAGGGTAAGCTCCATGGAACCCTGGACCGTTGAAGACGGGCTCATATCCATAATCAAGGACAACTCCAGGCTCTGCAAACACCTTCACCTGCCGTTGCAGCACGGAAGCGATTCCATTCTTCGAGTCATGGGAAGGCCGTATACGGCCTCATATTTCAGGTCACTCATAGACCGAATCAGGAATGCGCTACCTGAGGCTGCAATCGGCCTGGACGTTATCGTGGGATTCCCAGGTGAGGATGACAAATCTTTTGAGGAATCCTATAGCCTTATCGAAGACCTCTATGTAACCTATTTCCATGTCTTCCCCTTCTCGCCAAGGCAAGGCACTGCCGCCGCTCTACTGCCCGGACGCCCGGATGAGGCGGCTGTGAAGAAGAGGTCTTCCCACCTCAGGGCTTTATCCAGAGAAAAGAGGCATGCCTTTGCCTGTTCACGACAGGGCATGGTTGAGGAAGTGCTTGTCACCGGGATTTGTGAGGGGCATTTTCATGGAGTGACCTCGAATTATCTTACCGTTCAGGCCCAGGGTAGTGTAACGCCAGGAAACATTGTGAGCGTTCTTCTCAAAAGTATGGAAGGGCAAACCCTTACAGGAGAGCTCGTTGGATAACAGCACCCTGGTAGATTCCTTGCTTGAGATGGCATTCGCGTTAGAGTTCCTGGAAGAGAATCCTTTCAAGGCAAAGGCATATGAGAAGGCTGCCAGATCTCTGTCCGGAATTGCCACACCCATGGAAGAACTCATCGATACAGGCGCAATAAGCCATATAGAGGGAGTCGGAAAGACCATCGCCGCAACGCTTACGGCCTGGGTGAAGGATCATGATTTTTCTGCATTGAAAGATCTGCAAGCCAGGCTGCCAGGTGGATTCGATGAATTGATAAAGGTGCCGGGGCTCGGGATGAAGAGGCTGAAGCTCCTGTCTAAGGAGCTTAACATCTCTACACTTGATGAGCTTCTTGAGGCAATAAATACGAGCAGGCTTTCATCCGTTAAGGGTTTCTCCGATAAAAGCATTGCCAAGCTCAGAGGCTCTGTGCAGGCTATCCTCGATTACCGGGGATGGTTTCTGCTTGATGCCGGGTGGGACTGGGCAGCAACTTATATATCACTCCTTAAGGATAGCGGACTTAATGTGCAGGTCAGTGGTGTCTGCCGCAGGTCCATGGAGATTATCTCTGCCATCGACCTCCTCGTAGAAGATGGCCCCGGTATGCATGACGCACTTGTTCAGTGCATTACCGGCATCCCTGATATGCAGCTTGTCCACGATGGGGCCGTACTTGTGGCGACATATCCCGGCAAGCCCCCTGCAAGGATCCACACCGTATCTCAGGCCTTGGTTGTACCTGCCCTGTTTATCACAACCGGCTCGGATGCCCATGTGGAAATGGTGAACAGGCACGGGGCGCTGCGATCCGTCCGGGTCAGCTATGAAGGGGTCTTTAAAGACGAGGTGCTTGTGCCTATTCAAGCCGAATGGGAGATTTATGATCTGTTCGGCATGCACTACCTCCCACCCGAGGTAAGGGAGGGCAGGCCCATGGAGATGGACCTTGCCTTGAACTGCAGTGTGCCTGAGCTTATTGTGCAAGAAGACCTGAAAGGTATCATCCATGTCCATTCCACCTATAGCGACGGCAAGGCTACGTCTGGCCGACATGGTGCAGGGCGCTCATGAGAGAGGTTATTCCTGGATAGGCATCTCTGATCACAGCAAGAGCGCCTATTATGCAGGTGGATTGAGCGTGAAGGACCTGAAGCGGCAGTTCGAGGAAATCCATGAGCTCTCCCACATATTCCCTGATATGACGATCTTCAAGGGGATCGAATCCGATATCCTGCCCGACGGCTCACTGGATTATCCTCAGGCCGTGCTCAAACAATTCGATTTTGTCATTGCCAGCATCCATTCCCACATGGATATGGACAGATCGACCATGACAGAGCGTATCATAAAGGCCATCCGCAATCCCTTTACCACCATACTTGGCCACCCCACAGGCAGGGTACTGCTTGCCCGCAGGCCCTATGAGGTGGATATGGCCGCAGTTCTGGCAGAGGCGGCAGGCCTTGGTGTCATAGTGGAGCTCAATGCCAACCCCTTAAGGCTCGACCTGGACTGGCGACTTATGCCGGACTTCACTGCAAAGGGAGGGCGTGTTGTCATAGCACCTGATGCCCATAGCGTTTCCGGGCTTGATGATATGCGTTATGGCCTGGCCATTGCCAGGAAAGGCCTGCTCTTAAGGGACTCCTGCATGAATGCACTCAGTGCCCGGGAAGCGAGGGAGGCGTTTAAAATCAGGTGGTCATAGAGTGCGCCGGTGTTTCTTACTGCTATGAGGTCGCGCTGGCGATGAATGGGCGCTTGTTGATATGGACCTGAAGATCGGCCAGGGTGAAAAGGTCGTCATCGCAGGGCCGGCAGGATCAGGAAAGACCACCCTGCTGCAACTGCTGGATGCACTGATCCTGCCCACCAAAGGAGACATCCTCTATGACGGTATCAGTGTGCGTACACTCGCCAGGAAGAAGGGCCTTACAATGGTGCGCAGGCGTATGGGGGTCCTATTCCAGTTCCCTGAAGACCAGTTTTTCCAGGAGACTGCTTATGACGAGCTTGTCTTTGCCATGAGGAATTTTTATCGACCTCACAAGGGGAGTTGGAAGAAAGGGCATACCATGTCACTGCGGGTTTCGGCCTTGAGCTTGAGCGGCTCAAAAACACGTCGCCATTTCGTTTGAGCTCAGGAGAGAAGCGAAAACTCGCCTTAGCATCCGCCCTCATGATAGGCCCTGAGATATTGATGCTGGATGAACCCACAGCAGGCCTCGATGCCTCAGGCAGGCGCGAACTTACGGGTATGATATCTTCACTTGCGGATACAACCGTCATCATTGTCACCCACAACCAGGAGGATTTCCTCTCTCTGAATGATCGTTTTATCGGTATCACTTCAGGCAGAAAGGTCATTGATGTGAGGAAGGAGGAACTTCTTGATAAGATCGAGGCCATGGATGCCTCCGGTATCGATGCCCCGCTTGTACTCCTGGTCCAGCACTGGCTAAAACGCTCAGGCCTTGCATTGGATCATACCTTTTATGAAATGGATGAACTCATTGGCTTTCTCAGGGAAAAAAGTGCTCATGAAAAGTGCTTTAAGGAAGCCAATCATCCTCTACTTGTCGTTACCCTTTTGTGTATTGACTAATACCACCTTCAGTCTTAATCTATTGTTTCATGGAGGATACACCCATGTCGAGCTTTGTTGAAATGAAGGTGGCAGGCATTGCGCTTGACCCCACCAACAATGCCCCCATCGTGGTCCTGCGTGACCTTGATGGCAAGTTCATCCTCCCCATCTGGATCGGCATTATGGAGGCAAGCGCCATAGCTTCAGCACTTGAAGGGGTTCAGTATTCAAGGCCCATGACCCATGATCTTTTCAGGTCTTTCATCGAAACGTTAGGCGCCACCATTGAAAAGATAGAGGTAGTTGATATCAGGGACAATGTATTCTATGCACTTATCACCATCATCCATGGCGGAAACCGTCTTACCATTGATGCGAGGCCATCGGATGCCATAGCCATAGCGCTTCGCACCAAGTCCGCCATCTTTGTGGCAAGTCATGTGATAAAAGACGCCATCCACCTGGACTCCAAGAGCAAGTGCCGGCAAGGTCATGGTGGGGTTCGAGCAGGATACCGAGAAGCTCAAGGAGATCCTTGAGAAGATGAATCCGGAGGACTTCGGTAAGTTCAAGGCTTAGCCTCTTTCGGCATTTTGTATTGATAGACTTGGCTGCATCGTGTATTTCCCATTGATATATGCATGCCCATGACTCTGCTCATCAAAAGGCGAAAAAGATCAGCAAGGCCATCTTCGAGACCATTGTCGAGATGGCATATGAGGGCATCTTTGTATATCAGGGTCGCCGGTTTTTCTATGTAAACACCGCATTTGAGCGCATGCTTGGATATTCTGCCGAGGAACTCGATGAAATGGGTTTCAAGGATGTATTGGATGCAAGCTCTTCCGCCCTTATGGAACAGCGTTATCTTGCCCTGATCAGGGGTGAGGATATCCGCCCAAGGCGCGTGGACGTGATCTTCCGGACCAGGACCGGACATGAACGCATCATCTCGCTGTCCACATCGGCCATCACCCTGGTCGGCGGTATCAGGGCCACCCTGAATATCGCCCGCGACATCACCAGGCGCAAAGGTATGGAAAACAGCCTGGAGTCAACGAACAAATTTCTGGCCGGTCTCATTGCAAGTTCATCCGATGCCATCGTTGCCTCTGACCTGAAGGGAAGGGCACTAATCTTTAACAAGGCAGCCGAGGAGATCACGGGGTATAGCGCCGAGGACATGCTCAACCACAAAACCAACATAGCCGATTTCATGGTGCCGGGCGAGCGTGACCGGATCCTGGCCATCCTGGATGAGGGCACCGAGGAGGTCCCCAGGTGGGTCGTGGGCGAAGAGACCTCAATCTACCACAAGGACGGTACACTCGTCCCCATATCGATTTCCGTGTCCTATCTGTATTCCGAAGAGAAACCCGTCGCAGCCATCAGCGTCTTCCGCGACCTCAGGCCCTTGAAGAAGGTGGAGAATAAGCTCCGGGAGTCGGTGCAGAAATACCAGATGCTTGTGGAAAAGACCGCCGACGGTATCTTTGTCTACCAGGATCATTGCTTCAAATACACCAATCCTGCGTTCAGGGAGTTGCTTGGTTATAATGAAGAGGAACTCCTGCACAAGGGTCTCAAAGATATCGTGAGGCCGGAGCTGGCCGGGATGATCGAGGCGCGTTATACCAAACGAATCCAGGGTGAAAAGGTGCCGGACCAGTACGAGATTGCCCTGTGCAGCAAAGACGGCAACTGGCGCGCCTTTGAGATCACTCCTTCGGTCATCGAGTATGAAGGCGGACTTGCGACCCAGAATGTAATAAGGGACATAACCCAAAAGAGAGAGGCCCAGAAGGCGCTTCGTGCCAGTGAGTCCAAGTACCGAGCCACCGTGGAGCATACCGGCACGGCCATGATGATCCTGAATGAAGACTACACGATAACCTTTGCGAATAACCAGCTGGAAAAGCTCAGCGGTTACACCAAGGAGGAGATCGAAGGTAAGATGCACTGGACCGATGTGGTGCATCCCGATGACGTGGAACGCATGAAGGGCTACCACATGGCCAGGAGGCAAGGGGATAAGGATGCTCCATCCCAGTATGAGTTCCGGTTCATAGACAAGGCAGGCAATGTCAGGGACTCCTTCCTCACCATAGGCATGATACCCGGCACCAGGCAGAGCATTGTCTCCATCATGGACATTACCCAGATCAAGCAGATGCAGCGCGAGCTGGAGCAGACAAGGAAGATGGCCATCTTAGGCGAGATGTCCGCCCATGTGGCCCATGAGGTAAGAAACCCGCTGCAGAAGATTAAGACCGGTGTCGAGCTGCTGTCCAACTCATTATCGGTGGATGAGCGGCAGCGCAGACAACTCGACGGAGTGAAGCACGGGGTGGACAACCTGGAAAAGTTCGTCACCCAGATCCTCGAATGGACGCGCTCGGGTGAACTCAGGCCCAGGCCTCACCGCATCAGCAATATCATTGATGGCCTGCTGTTCAACATTGAGGACGCCTTCAGTCTAAAAGAGGTTAAGGTCCAGACCTTCTATGACCCGGATGCCGACATTGTTGTCGTGGACGGCATCCAGCTCCGGCAGGTCTTTGGAAACATCATAGATAACGCCCTGGATGCCATGCCCCATGGAGGGTCGTTGAAAATCTCCTCAACCTTCGTTCCCAGGCACCCCTTTGCGGCAGGGAAAGAGGTTGTTGTCCTTGATGCCTCTGAGATACGCATTGAAGATACCGGCAGCGGCATTGCCAAGGAAGACCTGGAACGTATATTCCAGCCTTTCTTTACAAAGAAGGCCAAGGGAACCGGGCTTGGTCTTGCCCTGGTGAAGAAGGTCATTGACATGCACCACGGCGAGGTTGAGGCCTTAAGCGCCAAAGGCAAGGGCTCTGAGTTTATTATCAGGATCCCCTGTGAAAAGGGTGGTTCCTTGCGGGCTTCAGACAGCCGGACAGTCGGGGCCCATAAAAAACACAAAGGCTAAGGAGACGCGTGGAAGATAAAAAAAAGGTCCTGCTCGTGGATGATGAAGAGGTATTTCTTGAACAACTCAAGGACGCCCTTGAAAACTCGAGCCTTGACCTCCAGATAGATACCGCATCCGACGGTGTGGAGGCCCTGGAGAAGATAGAGGCGAATCACCATGACATCGTCATCACGGACGTCAAGATGCCCAGGATGGACGGGTATAGCCTCCTGAAAGAGATCCAGAACCGCTTCCCGTCCACCTATGTTGTGGTGATCACCGCATTCGGGAGCATATCCGGGGCGGTTGAGGCCATTAAGTACGGGGCGTATGACTTCCTGGAAAAACCTTTCAACATGGACTCGCTTGAGATATCGCTGACCAAGATCCTCAGGCAGCACGAGATCCTCAAAGAAAATATCGTCCTCAAGGGTCAGATCCAGCAGCACACCGAGGGGCTGGACCAGCTTGTGGGGTCCCATCCCAAGATGCAGAGGCTCTATGAGCAGATACTGACCGCCTCAGAGACGGACCTCACCGTGCTCATTTTAGGTGAGACCGGCACCGGAAAGGAGCTCATCGCCCGTTCCATCCACTCCAGGAGTGACAGACGCTCCAAGCCCTTTGTGGTGATCAACTGCGCCGCCATACCCGAGAACCTTCTGGAATCGGAATTCTTCGGCCACGAGAAGGGGGCCTTCAGCGGCGCCATTTCCCAGAGGATAGGCAAGTTCGAAAAGGCCCATACCGGCACGCTCTTCCTCGATGAGATAGGCGACATCCCGCTGGACCTCCAGGCCAAGATCCTGCGCGTGATAGAAGACCACAAGATCACGCGCATCGGCAGCAACCGCGAGGTGGAGCTGGACTTCCGGGTGATCTGCGCCACGAACCGGCCCATCCAGGACATGATCAAGAAGGAGCTTTTCAGGGAAGACCTCTACTACCGCATCAGCGTTTTCCCCATCATCGTTCCGCCTCTGCGGGATCGGAAGGAAGATATCTCGCTGCTCTCCGGCCATTTTATCGCCAAGAATCTCAAGAGGCTCAACTCCAGTGTAAAGGGGATCTCGCCAAAGGCCATGGATCAGCTTACCGCATATCCGTGGCCGGGCAATGTCCGGGAGCTGGAGAACAGTATCCAGCACGCCATGGTCTCTACCCGCGCCGAGCTCATCACCGGATTCTCCGAACTGCGCAATGTCGCGGTGGGCACACAGGCCAGCGCCGCCCATATCCATGACAGAGGAGCCCACCATATGGGTGGAGGCAGGCGAAGGGAACGACTATCATACCATCAAGCAGACCCTGCTTGAGCAGTTCGAACGGAAGTATCTTGCCCACCTGCTGGATAAGCACGGCGGCGTCATTGCCGAGGCGGCCAGGGAGTCGGGCCTGAATTACAAGACATTCTACCTGAAGGTGGAGAAGTATCAGCTCACCAGGAAGAGAGAAAGAATACCGCAGTGATGCCAGAAAAATAGTATACACAAGATCGAGAAGTACCTTTTAATCTGGAGGTTGCAGTTGAAAGTGCCCATGAGCACTCCATGCCCTTCGTGAGCGGCTTAAGCATAAGACTCATGGTGGTGATCTATAATATTTTAACGGATTAAGTTTTAACACATCCTGAATGCAAAATCCGGGTTATTGTTGTCTCCCGGAGACAACATACCCACAAAGCTCTTGACAGACATACCCTGCCCATATATTAAGATTCACTTCGTAGCAGTGATACTAAGGAGGATACAGAGTTAATGGCTAACCATGCTTCAGCCCTGAAGAGACAGCGCCAGAGTGAAAAACGGCGTTCAAGGAATAGAGGTCACAAGTCCGCTATTAATACGACCGTCAAGAAGGTTCTCACTTCTATAAGCGCCAAAGAATCTGATAAGGCACGTGAATTATCCCGTGAGGCAGTGGCCCTAATGGACAGCGCCGTTACCAAGGGTGTGCTGCACAGGAAGACCGCTTCCCGGAAGATCTCACGCCTCACCAAGATGGTGAACGCCCAGGTTTCTTAAGGCTTAAGGCCTGCCGGATATCCTTCCCTCATTCCTGGGGGAAAGCACAAGCCGCCCGATCAATTCGGTCAGGGCCGCATATACGTGTATCAGTGAGCTCGATTTTATCTGTTGTTCTATCCCGCGGACATCTTTAAGCAGAGTGGTAAGTTGCGCAATGCTCCATGAGGACTTGCGCCTCATGGCCTTGTCTGCCACGAAGTCGTGGATCTTCATCTTCTTCCAGTCGTGTGCCGGAAAGCACTACATAGTGGGTGATGATCTGGTTTTCTATCCTGCTGATTATCTCCAGCTCGGCGACACCTGAGAGCTCAAGTTCATAGAGGCGTGACAGGGCATCCTTTTTCCGGTCGAACAGCGCATCAAGGAATGCAAATATTACGGGTTCATGCGTGCGCATGACTGCCTCATGAACATCCTTGCCGGTTATGGAGGGGCTCTGGTGGGCGTACAGGCACAGTTTCTGAATCTCGCTGTCCAGATACCACATGCTGCTTCCCCCGGTCATGTCGGCAAGCAGCACGGCAGCATCCCTGTCAATCTTCTTCCCATGCAGCGGCGTCCTTTCCATGATCCAGTTGATTCGCTCGCCCCTGTTCTTGATGGACTCGAAACGGACTATCTCAGCCTTGCCATCGAATTTCTTGATAAGCTTGTTCAGTTCCTTATCCGTCTTCTCAATCTCCATGAATCAGGATGAAGGTTGTGATTTCGCATGGATTATCAAGGTAGAGTATCACCTGGTCCAGCTGCTTGGCAGAAAGCTTCTGGCCGTTTTTGATGATGACGACCCTTTGCTCAGACAGGAAGGGCATGGTGTTGCACAGGCTTATGATCTCATTCATACTCAGGTCTTCTTCAGCGTTGAAGGTAGCCCAGTTCATGGATATGTTCTCGCCCAGCTGTTGTTTTAATCTTACGAGCTCCTCCTCAACAAGGAACGTCTCCTGGGCTATGAAAACGGAATTGGAAAGCGGGCTTTGAGGTTTCTTTGTGCTCATAGCTGCAGTACTGCAACGGCCCGGGCGATCTGCAGGGAGACCTGTCTGCAGGCCTCATCCAGGGCATCTTCGTCCTGGCCTCCTTCTGAGAAGGTCCCGGTATCGGAAAAGGTTGCCTGCCAGAGGGACTTACCCGAGGTATCGCTTAAGTTTGCAAGCACACTGATGGTAAGCCGGTAACGGTTCCCGCTCTTGAGTGAGTTGGAGGTGATGGTCTCGCGGGATGAAGATACCATGGAGCATGTGAGTCTGTATTTTGCGTCTTTGTTTGATATCATGCCCATGGAGGCGAATGACTGCTCCAGGAATGAGTCCAGCACAATGGCGGCCTCACGAAGATGGGTCTTGTTCGTGCTCGGGTCCAGGGCGATCTTTCTGCCGCCCTCGGCCCCTTCCGGCAAAAATCCGTATCTGCAGGAGATAAGGCTACTTGCCAGCAGCAACAATAATATTAATGATCTTGTTCGGGACATAGATGACCTTGCGTATGGATACCCCTTCGATAAAGCGCTTCACGTTCGTGTCGGAATACGCAGCGGTTTCCACCTCAGCCTGAGGCGTATCCTTGGGCATTTCGATGGTGGCGCGCAGCTTGCCGTTCACCTGTACCGCGATTGTCACATTCGAGTCCTGGGCCCATGTGGGATCGAATTCGGGCCAGGGGTGCTCGAAGAGCCTGCCTGACAACCCTATGGTTTCCCACAGCTCATCGGCGATATGCGGGACAAAGGGCGAGAGCATGATGATCAGGTGCTCGATGGAATACTTCAGCACAGCCGCTTCTTCGGCGTCCTTTACCACTTCTTTTGTCTTATAGAGATCGTTTATGAGCTCCATCATGGCGGCTATGGCCGTATTGAACCGGAAGCGCTTGTCTATGTCCTCAGTGACCTTGCGGATGGTCTGGTGTGTCTTCCTCATGATGGGCTCTACGGATGCCGGTACCCGGGTAACCTTAGATGTCCCCTCCATTGCCTTGATGTCCATGGCAAGACGCCAGAGCCGGGTCAGAAACCGGTAGGTCCCCTCAATACCCTGGTCGCTCCAGTCCATGTCCTTCTCGGGCGGGGCGGCAAAGAGGGTGAAGAGCCTGGTGGCGTCAGCGCCGTAGCGTGCTATCATGTCTTCGGGATCAATCACGTTACCCTTGGACTTACTCATCTTGGCGCCGTCTTTGATGACCATGCCCTGGGTCAGCAGCCTCTCAAACGGTTCATCAAATGCCACATAACCCAGGTCGCGCAGCACCATGGTAAAGAACCGTGAGTACATGAGGTGCAATATGGCATGCTCGATGCCGCCGATGTACTGGTCCACCGGCATCCAGTACGCAACCTCCTTGGCGTCAAAGGCCTTGTCCTTGTGGTTGGGGCTGGTATAGCGGATGAAGTACCAGGAGGACTCCACAAAGGTGTCCATGGTGTCGGTCTCACGCTTGGCCTTGCCGCCGCATGAAGGGCACTTCGTGTTCACGAATGACTCCACCTGGGCTATGGGTGATTCGCCGGCGCCGGTGAGCTTTACGTCCTCGGGCAGGATAATGGGCAGGTCTTCTTTTTTTACCGGGACGGTTCCGCACTTTTCGCAGTGCACCACCGGGATGGGTGCGCCCCAGTAACGCTGTCTCGATATGCCCCAGTCACGCAGTTTGAAGTTGATTGTGGGCTCACCCCTGCCAAGGGACTGGAGATGTTCGGTGATGCCCTTCATGGCGTCGGTATTCTTCATGCCGTTGAACTGCTGTGAATTCACCAGCACACCTTCACCCTCGTAGGCAGCTTCCATAGTCTCCGCCTTGAGTTCTTCGCCCTCAGGCTGGATGACCACTATGATGGTAAGGCCGTATTTCTTGGCAAACTCGAAGTCGCGCTGATCGTGCGAGGGCACGGCCATGACTGCGCCGGTGCCGTAGTCATACAGCACGAAGTTGGCCACATAGATGGGCATCAGAAAGCCGGTGAGCGGATTTGTGCAGTATTTGCCCGTGAACACGCCCTCTTTCTCATAGGAATCCGAGGTACGGGTGATCTTGTCCTCCTTGAGGGTCTTGTCTATAAAGGCCTTCACTGCTCCTTCCTGGCCGGTCCCTTTGGGCAGGGTCTTGGCCAGGGGGTGCTCCGGCGCAATGCTCATGAAGGTGGCGCCATAGAGGGTATCGGGTCTGGTGGTGAAGACCTCGATGTCATCATTGGTGCCATCGATGGCAAACTTCAGGAGCGAGCCTGTGCTCCTGCCGATCCAGTTTCTCTGCATGGTCAGCACGCGCTCGGGCCAGCCTTCTTTGAGGCGCTCGGTATTGTCTAGAAGCTCCTGGGCGTATTTGGTGATCTTGAAGAACCACTGGTCGTATTCCCTGAGGTACACCTGTGTGCCGCAGCGCCAGCATGCCCCTGCTTCCACCTGCTCGTTGGCCAGCACGGTCTTGCAGCTGTCGCACCAGTTCAGAAAGGTGCGGTCCTTGTAGACGAGGCCCTTCTCGAACATCTCTATGAAGAAGAGCTGCTCCCACTGGTAGTAGTTCGCATCACAGGTGGCGATCTCCCGGTCCCAGTCATAGCTGAATCCCATGCGTTTGAGCTGGACCTTCATGTATGCCATGTTCTCATAAGTCCATTTTTTGGGGTGCACACCGCTTGCAATGGCGGCGTTCTCAGCGGGCATGCCGAAGGCGTCCCATCCCATGGGATGCAGCACGTTAAAGCCTTTCATCTTCTTGTAGCGGGCCACCACGTCGCCGATGGTATAGTTGCGGACGTGGCCCATGTGGATACGGCCCGAGGGGTAGGGGAACATCTCCAGGAGATAGTATTTCTGTTTGGAATCATCGACCTCCACCTTGAAGAGCTTGCTGTCTTCCCAGCGCTTCTGCCATTTGGCCTCGATCTCCTGAGGTCTGTAGTCCGTCGTCATACGTTCCTCCACATGAATGGTGAGAGCACAATTAACACAACACCTCCCCTTCGTCCAGTCCCCGTTCCCGCGTATCGAACCGTACATTCCAAGATGATATACATCTTAAATATTTCTTCAGATACAAACCAAAAATTGGCCCGTTAAAATCATGAATCTCGGTGAAGCCGAGATTCATGATTTTAACGGGTAAGGTTTTTTTATCCGAGACCCTTTCCGGAATTGTGCAAAGCTCTTAACTTTTGTAACTGCATTGGTGTCCCTGAGGTCTCTTCAGGCTCTTTGCGCTTGCATTTCATGGCCATATTGATATGTAAGGGGACACTATGAGGTGGCTCAAATTCATACTTCTTATCATGGTGATCATCATTGTCCTGTGTGGAGCAGCAATCTATGTATTCGTACTCAGGGGGCTTCCTTCCCTTGAAGAGCTCAAAGGCGATGAGGTGACCAAGCTCAGCAAGGTTACCGCTGCCGACGGTACACCCATCGGCTACTTCCCGCCCGAAGGAAGGGTTGTCATGAACGGGCACAACATCCCCATTACCCTCAAGCAGGCCATCATCGCTGCAGAGGATTCCACCTTTTATGATCATGTGGGACTTGAACCGCGCAGGATCATAAGTGCATTGCTCGCTGATATCAGGGCAAACTCCTATGTCCAGGGCGCATCTACCATAACCCAGCAGGTTGTCAGGTCGTATCTGCTCACCAATGAAAAGACCCTTGCCAGGAAGGTCAGGGAGATCGTTCTGGCGCTGCGCATCGAACAGGCCCTGACCAAAGAGCAGATTTTAAACCTGTACCTTGACCGCATCTACCTGGGAAGCGGGGCCTATGGAGTACAGGCGGCCTCCTTTCGTTATTTCGGCAAGGAGTGCAGAGAGCTCGAGCTCTCGGAGATGGCACTGCTTGCAGGGCTTGCCCCTGCGCCTACGAGATATTCTCCGCTGAATGATTTCACTGCTGCAAAAAGAAGGCAGTGGTATGTCCTTTCCCGCATGGTGTCCGAAGGTTACATTACCGGAGACGAGGCCCGTGAGGCATACAAGGACCCTTTGAGGATCATAGCCAAGGATGTGGCCCAATTTTCCGAATACCCCTATATCACCGACTATGTGAAGACGCTCGTGACCAAGCAGTTCGGCGAAGATATCTTCAACAAAGGGATCATTATCCGCACTTCGATAATACCTGAGCTCCAGCGCTCGGCAATGCTCGCTGTCCGCAAGGGGGTTATCGAGCTGGAGATGAGACAGGGCAAGTATCGTGGCCCCATAAAGGATGTACCCCAAAGCGATGGTACGCTCAAGCCATTGGCCCTGCCGACAAGGATCGCATCTTTGCATTGCAGTCAAACCAGCTTGCATGGAAAGGATACGAACCCTATGAGCTCTATTGGGCAGAGGTGACAAGACTGGATCCATTAACGGTAAAACTCGGCACCAGAAGCCTGGAACTCGGCCCGGGCAGCTACGCCTGGATCAACCCCAAGGGGAATTGGAATCCCGGCAGCGTGCTCAAGCCCGGCGATCTCATAGCAGCTCTGCTCTACGCCCGGCGGTTTTGTGATCTCGCAACACCCTCAGGTTCAGGGGGTGCTTGTAGCCTTTGATTTGGAAAAGGCCGGCATCCTTGCCATGGTTGGAGGGGTCGACTATGCCCAGAGCCAGTTCAACAGGGCCATATACGCAAGGAGGCAGAGCGGTTCGGCAATAAAACCCTTCATCTATGCGGCAGCTATCGACAAGGGGCTGACCCCGGCCTCCATCATCTTCGACTCGCCGGTGACCTATAATGCCGGGGCGGATGAGGAAATGTGGCAACCTAAAAACTACGAAAACCGCTTCTATGGTGCAACCACATTGAGGACCGGCCTTGTCCTGTCAAGAAACGTGGTTACCATAAAGATTTTAAACCAGATCGGCCTTGATTTTGCCATCTCATATATCAGACGGTTCGACATGCAATCGGATCTGCCTCGGAACCTTTCCCTGGCCCTGGGTTCAGGTTCGGTAACCCCTATTAACCTCTTTAAGGGGTATGCCGAGCTGGCCATCTATGGTCAGAAGTTTGATCCCCATATGATCGAGAGCATTGTCCAAAGCGGAAAGGGGACTATCTTTCGTGCCCCTGCAGGCCCGGCAGCACTTACTTCTCCTGTTGTACCTGCGGTAACCGCCGGAACCGAAGGCATTACGGCAGATACGGCCTCTTTGACCAATGTCTTGCAAGATGGTATTGATGCCATCACGTCTATACCGGACCGGGGAGTTATCTCATCTCAGACGGCCTTCATTATCACGAACATCCTCAAGGACGTGGTGCAGGCGGGAACAGGTTGGCGTGCAAAGGCGCTTATGAGGCCTATTGCGGGAAAGACAGGTACCAGCGATGACAGCAAGGATACCTGGTTTATCGGATACTCCCCTGATGTCTTATGCGGTGTATGGGTCGGCTATGACAGCATGACTTCGCTTGGCGCGAATGAGACAGGCGGTAAAACCGCATGCCCAATATTTGTCGACTTCATGACAACAGCGTTGCGTGACAGGCCTGTGCGCGACTTCAGGGTCCCTGCGGGTGTGGTATTCGCCAGGGTCAACTCCAATACGGGCAAAGGGGCTGGTGAGGATTCTCTGGAATCACGTTTTGAGGTCTTTAAGCAAGGCAGCGTACCTGCAGCCGAGAAGGCCGTTAATGATGATCAATTGTTAAAGGAGGTCTTCTGATGCATGTCCGTGCGGTCTTGCTTCTGGTTGCCCTGATCGCATATTCGCTGAGTGTTTTTGCTGCGGACATCACCCTTGTGAAACATGCAAGGAGGGCCAAGCCTCTTGGGGCGAGTCAGTATGTAGTGAAGGAAGGCGATACCTTGCGAAGGATTCTGATGGAGGGATACAACGCAAAGGAGGAAGACCTTCCTACTCTCTATAAGAGATTCAGGCAGGAAAATCCCGGCATAGCAGATCTTGATTACATACCTTCAGGCACCAAGATCGTGGTCCCCATAAAAGGAGAGCCCGGCCTTGTTGCCGACCAGAAGAAACCCCCTGGCGAGCTTGAGGTGAGAGAGGCTTCTCCCAATGAATACGTCATAAAGCAGGGTGAGTATCTCGCCAGGATCATGAGGAAGGTGTACGGTGTCTCGGATGACCTCATCTTTCATGAGTACATGGCCCTGGTAAAGAAATTAAACCCCGGGATCAGCGATCCGAACCTTATCAAGGCGGGTCAAAAGCTTATTCTGCCGGACATCAAACGGGTAATGGCCAAGGCAAAGAATTCCCAGGGGCCTGCTGCCGGAGTGTTATCGGTTTCAACCGCGGGCGTACCCCCACAAGATGTAAGCAATAATACCCCTCCTGCCCTGATAAGTGATGCATCAGTCCCTCAGGCAAAGCAGGATACGGATGCATCCGAGCAGCTTCCCAAAACGGCCCCTGCAGCGCCCCCTGTGTTGCCCGGAGTGAAACAGGCAAGTAATGGCAAATCGCCGGAACCCGGGAAAGCCAGGGATCTGAAGATGGTCAAAGGTGCAGTCCTGCCGGCCCTGAAGAACATGGGGGGTACGAAGAGGGACAAAGGGATATATTATATGCCGACCTCGGGAGGCACCGGGTTGTCCATCAACACCTCCGAGATCCCTGTCATGGAACTCGATACGGGGAAGAAGATAATTTTTGACATGAACGGGACCATCAGCACCGAGGTTAAAGGGTATATCGAGAAGGCCTTCCCATCTTTCACCGTTGTATCCGGTTCGCAAGGGGACCTAGAGGGCCTGATGGACAAGGTCTTAAGCGTTTCCGGCTATTTCTCCATCAATAAAGACTCAAGTCCTCTTCTCGTGGGAGCAGAAGAAAAACTAAGATTTTTCGGCAAGTGGATCGTATACAAGGACTTCTCCCGAAACAATGTGTTTGTCGTTAATCTCCTGGGCAATGAAGATCAGAAGACGCCCGGCGGCATTAGAAACTATGCTAAGCATTTTGGTATCGACCTCATTGAGATCGGCGGTAAAGACACAGGGAGTGCACTGAAAAAATCCGCACAAGTTGCTGACCTGAATCACTCGTATCCGGCCCTTTTGGGCCGTCTTAAGATCCCTCATGATACGAATAAGGAGATAGACCTGGTAAAAAGCGGCGTGGTGAAGATAACCTACAAGGCCCCGGTGCTTACGGGTAAGGTCGTACTCACCGATGTCATGCCTGAAACGGATATGGCCTCACTGCTTCATGAGAAGTCATATGTGTTGCTGAATACCGGCACAGCTGGGCCTGTTGATGTGCTGGGCGCTCTCGGGCTGGAATTTGAAGGCCCCCCCCTGAAGATGACAATAGCCAAGGGAAGGACAGAACTGGAGATCCCTGGAATACGTCTTGGGAACAATATCATCCTCTTAAAGAAGATCGATAAAGATATAGCGGCCTATCTTGCAGATTTCGGGGATGAAGGTGATGGTGTGGTAAGGCCCCCGATAGGGGGACAGGGTCACAATGAAAAGACTAGATAACTTTATGCCCTGGGTTAATTATATTTTTGCCGTGGAGATGAAACATGTTCCCCCTGACCCACTGCCTTCATTAATTGGTTTATCCTCTGTTGTGAATGATACTGAATAATCTGATTTCATTGAATTTCCAGTAAGGTCTTTAACACCATTACTTCCACCCCTTAAGGTTATCGTATAGGGTGTGGAAAATGCATCTGCACCACTTACAGAGACGGCCATGCCATTAGGAGAGAGACTCAGCTTTGCGGGAACTGTTGTCGAACCAGACGTCATAATTATTGTTGAACTGGTAATGGTTGCCGCATTGAGCTTCTCTGTAAATGAAAACTCTATGGGATTTGATACATAGGCCTTTCCGCCAGTACCCTCGATTCTGTCGTAATAGATCACGGGTGGTATTGAATCTGTTCTGCTGTAAGTAACCATCACGCCATTTTTGCATGCGAAGTAAACCTTTCCCGAGGTGCTTCCCCATATTGCATAAATGTCAACAAGAGAGGTATTTCCCAGCTTGGTCCATGAAATCCCGTCGTAATGATATACGGCACCGTAATCGCCTGCAGCAAAGACGTCAGTTGGACCACTTCCCCAGAGACTGTTGAATTTAATGCCGCTGGATGTAGCCGCGAGTTTCCATGTCCCATCATAGTGAAGTATGTCCCCATATGAGCCCGCGGCATAGATATCTAAGGTAGATGATCCCCAGAGGGCACGGATATCCTGGCTGGTTCCTGAGCTTGCAGAACTCCATTCACTGCCGTTAAAATGGAACAGCTTACCAAGTTCGCCACCAGTGTATACATCATTTGCAGAACTGCCCCAGATGCAATAAAGGTTGATCCCGGTTGTAATAGTAATGGGAGATGCCAGTTTAGAGGATGTCAGGTTGGTCCATGAGCTTCCGTTAAAGAACAGAATTGTGCCTAACGAACCAACGGCATAGGCGTTTGTGACCGATGCTCCCCAGATGGCATTAAGGCTAAGGCCATTCAATGATGGGTATTTAACCCACCTGAGGCTATCATTGAGAAAAATATTTCCAAAATTATCTGTAGTGATAATGACAATGGGTGATATTCCCCACACTGCCATCAGATCATAGGGGGTATTGCTTTGTATCCATGCAGACTCTTGCCATGAGGTTCCATCATAACTCAAGAATGTACCATTTGCTCCGGCAACATAGATATCCTCGTCCGTTGCGCCCCAAATGGCATTGAGATTCTGATCGACAAGGGTAGTTGCTTGCCAATCATCCGCGCAATAACCAAAACAAGGCGAAAGAAGAATAAGGAATAATGCTGTGAGCACACCGTATAATACGTTTGTTCTCATAATGTATCCTTTCCAGAAATACCCAAGGATGGTTTATTTCAATATATATGTATAATTATAATAACGACGACCTTTGGTCTTTTCAATTCTTTTCTCGACAAAATCCTTTCTATGATCACATCCATAAAGATATGAGAGCAGGTAAAAGTACAGTATGGTATACATTGTCTGACAAACCACTAAGATTTTTGTATTATTGATGATAAATGGTCAGTTTGTCGCCGGGTTTGATCTGTGCAGTGGAGGTCAGCTGGTTCCACCGAAGGATGTCCACGGTGGAGACATAGAACTGTTTTGAGATCCCCCAGAGGGTATCGCCTTTCTTTACCTTATACTTGGTAGACTTCACGTGTGCCTGTTTGCTTTGTGCCGAGGGGATGATAAGTGCTATTCCTAATTTCAGGCCCTGTTTTTTGGAGATCCGGTTCGCCTTGGTAATGGCATCTACACTTGAGGAATATTTCCTGGCAAGGGAATATAAGGTGTCGCCCTTACGCACGGTATGATTAACGTTTGTGGCGGATTCTTCGTTGGTATCCGGTTGGGCTGCAATACCTTTCTTTGATGATTTCGGCGTGTTTCTGCGGACCTTATCCCCGCCATTCTTTATTGACAAAGACTGGGCGTCAGTAAAGGATTCAGGGTTATTATCCGCCAAGGACACAGTAAGGCCGCTGTTTGATTTTGCGATTCTATCCAGATACTCCTGGCTATCCACTGTCTCGGGTGTCCCGGGGGCAGTGCCCGGCAAGGGATTCGGCAGCCCGTAGGCGTTACGGTTTTTAGCCAGGATGACAGTGGCGATATATTTCGGCACATAATCGATAGTCTCAGGCTTTATGTTCATGGAATTGTTTATGTCCCAGAATGTGTAAACCCCATGGTTTTTCATGAGACGGATGAGCGTCCCTTCTCCTGCGTTGTATGCAGCAATAGCCAAATACCAATCGCCGAAGATGGAATAGAGGTGTCTCAGGTACTGTGCTGCTGCTTGTGTGGATTTCTCCAGGTGTTTACGCTCATCCACATATTTGTTCACTTGCAGGCCATATCTCTTTGCGGTATCCGGGATGAACTGCCAGTAACCAGTTGCTCCGGAGCTTGAGACTGCATGCGGGTTGGCATTACTCTCAACCAGGCATAAGTAGACGAGGTCCTTGGGGATGCCGTTTTGTTTGAATATCCGCTCCAATGTAGGGCGTATCTTATCAAGCCTGGACAGAGAGCCCTTGAATGCATCACGGTCTTTAACCGAGAGGCGTTCGATCCAGAGCTGCACTATGGCATTGACCTCATAGGTGCCGTCTGCAGTCTTTTTTTTCTGCGGTTTCCCCTTTTTCTGAACAAGCTCATCCTCCTTCATTTTTCCCGGGATTATTTCTTTGGATTCTTCCTGGATCTGGGGTAAATCGATTTCTTTGGGAGGCTGCTCTTTTAGTGTCATAGGTTCCTGGATTGAGCTAAGGTCCAGAACCTGACTAGGCGGATGTGTCGGCGGATAGTTGGAATGGAGGTCGTGCGCGCATCCAAGCAGTGCGAACACAAAGGTATACATGAGTGTTGCCCTGAACGAGTTCATTCTCATCAACCTCCGAATTGTTGTTTTTTTATCTGGATTGGATGAAACCTTCAACCCTTTTTTTCATCTAAAAATACGGATTGTTGGTACCGATAGATTTAATTAACTTTTAGGTCATATTTTATAAAGGAGATAAATGATAAATGCAACTCCCAATTGTACACAATAATGCTGTTGCGGCGCTCATCAGTAAATTTGATCGATTACCCGCACTGACCAAAGAGGAAGAATCCAACCTGGCCTTGCGTTTAAAGGAAAAGGGCGATATCGATGCCGCCCAGAGGCTTATCACTGCCAACTTGCGCAACGTTGTCCGTATCGCCATGGATTATAGCGGTTATGGGCTCCCCATGGAGGACATTATCCAGGAAGGCACTATCGGCTTGATGATAGCCGTGAAAAAGTTTGATCCCCATAAGGGATACAGGCTTATGACTTATGCCGTCTGGTGGGTCAAGGCCATGATTCACGATTATATACTCAGGTTCTACTCACAGGTGAAACTTGGCACTACCAAGCTGCAGAAGAGGCTCTTTTACGGTCTTAACCGTATGTCGGCCGAGGAGGATGTAGTTGACGAACACATAACCGAGAAGTCCCATGCCCTTTCGGCCAGGCTCGATGCTGATCCCCAAGCCATCGAGGAGATCATATCACGTCTGACCAACAGAGATCAGTCCCTCGACAGCCCCATGACGGACGGAAGTGACTCCAGTTTTATGGATTTCCTGGTGGATACAAGGGCAACTCCCGAGGACAGGGTCATGGAGTCCCAGCGGGCGTCTTTTGTTAAGGGCCAGATTGACGCCGCCCTTGAAAAGCTATCGCCGCGCGAGCAGGAAATCGCCCGGCAGCGCCTCATGGCAGAGAACCCATTGACATTGGAGGATTTAGGAAGGCAATATGCCATTTCCAAAGAGAGGGTCAGGCAGATCGAGAATAACGTGAAGGTCAAACTCAAGAAGGCCCTTGCAGGTCATCTAGATCTCATGCTGCCATAAAAATTAAGGGGTATTTCCATGATAACCCGCAAGAAGGCATTTGCAGAAGATCTCCTGCTCCTTCAGGACAGGATGAACAGGGTTTTTGAGGAGAGTCTGAGGGAAACCGGTATTTCCCGGAATCCAGGACAGTGGATTCCCTACGTGGATATGTTTGAGGATGATGTATCGCTTATACTCAAGGTCGAGCTTCCTGGTGTGAGGCGCGAGGATATTGGACTCGATATTACTGAGGGTATTCTCACCATCAGCGGCAAGAAGCCCTTTGAGCACGAGGAAACCTCTGAGAGTTTTCATGTCATGGAGCGGCAATACGGGCTTTTCAAGAGATCTTTCACCTTGCCCGGGTCGGTGGATGTTGAGAGCATTGAAGCCGGATATCATGCAGGTGTCCTGGAGGTGGTCCTTCCAAAACCCGCGGACACGAAGTCGAGAAGGATACCCATTATCAGGCAAGGCGATTAAAGATCGCAAGGTTCAGGGTATTCATCGCACTCTTTTTCGATATGATATCAACTAACTTAAAGGGATGGGGGAGTTCAGGCGTACTGAGGGTGAAAAGGTAATAAAGCCTCCCTCCCGGCATGAGGAGCTTCAAACAGACATCTTCCAAGGTGCTCAGTGGTGAAAATGACCTTGCGAGTACGGCATCGAATTGCCCGACTTCATCATGGAAAGGGTCATGTGGGAGGATTTCCACATCAGATAGGTTAAGCAATTCGATTGTATGCTGCAAGAAGGTGCATTTTTTGACGCTCCGCTCAATCAGGCAGATATGCGAGTCAGGATGGAGGATTTTGTAAGGGATTGCAGGCAATCCTGATCCTGAGCCAAGATCGGCAAGAACAGGCTCTTCTATTTGCATTAGCAGGGGCAGCATTACTTCAAGCTCATCTTCAATACCTGTAAGCATAGAAGGCCCCATCAGGTGGAGCTTGCCGTTATAACGCCTCAGCTCCCGGATCCATGTTTTTAGCCTCTCGTCCATCATTTTCCGACGCAGAAACGGGAGAATATCCGCTCAAGGATGTCCTCATCAGCGGTCTCGCCGGTCATTTGTCTGAGATGATCCATTGCATGCTTCAGATCAATAGTGAGTACGTCTGCGGTGAATCCTTCTAGGGTGGCCTTCAGGCAGGAGTTAAGGCTGTCAAGGGTCTTGCCAAGGAGGTATGTGTGCCTGTCCAGGAACACCAGCGGCTGGTCGTGTGGAAATGCCCGCCTCATGGCGGTTAATAACTCGTCAATGCCAAGAGCATATTTGGCCGAGATGCCAACCGTATCATACCCCGGGGCATCATTGACCTCTCCTTCAACCAGGTCCTTCTTATTCATTACCACAATAGTCTTTTCCGCCAGGTCCAGCCACTGTCTCTCATGGGATTTGATCCCCTCCCGGGCATCCACTACATAAAGGACAAGGTTGGATGCCTTCAAGGTCTCAATGGTCTTTTCCACCCCGATCCGCTCAGGTCCTGATGCAGTTTCCCTGATTCCGGCGGTGTCGTGGAATACAAAGTCCATACCGCCCAGGTACAAATGCTCCCTCAGGACATCCCGGGTCGTTCCTTCCTCATGGTGTACAATGGCCCTGTTATACCCTAAGATAGCGTTGAAGAGCGATGACTTGCCCACATTGGGCAGTCCTGCAATGGTTGTAACAATACCTTCATATATCCCTTTGGCCTCTGTAGCGTCTTTGAGAAGCCCGGAGATTTGTGAAGTGATGTGGGTAAGCGTTTCGAGGAGTGTTTCTTGCCCGATGGGTTCATCCTCAATGATAAAGGATGCTTCAATATCGGCTAGTATCACCATGATAACTTCGATCATAGACTTGACCCTGCCTGAAAGCTCACCTTTCAGGAGTGCATGTGCCATCTCGCAGCCTATTGGACTTGAAGAGCCGATGAGTGCGCCAACGGCCTCGGCCTGGACCAGGTCCATCTTGTGGTTTAAAAAGGCCCTCCTGGTGAATTCTCCCTTGTGTGCCAGGCGTGCTAGGCCGGTGGATGAGATTGCTCCCATAATACGCTCCACCACCAGCGGGTTGCCGTGGCAGCTTATTTCGGCCAGGTCTTCTCCGGTATATGAGTCAGGGCCGGGGTGGAACACGAGCATAGTCTGGTCTATGATAGCGCCCTTGCTATCTTTAATGAGTTCGAGGAACTGAGTGTGGGGTGAGAGTTTATGGTTTGAGCTGATCCTTGAAATAATATCAAGCGTATGCACTCCGCTCATGCGGATAATGCTGATAGCGCCGTGACCTCTCGGGGTCGACTCGGCATAGATGGTGTCTTTTACCGTCTCGATGCCTTCCTCGGCACAATGATCACTTTTTTATAAATACCTTCGCCAATACTCTTGGTATTAAGCCCGTTCTCATTCTTGAGGGCAAGATGAATGATCCTGCGGTCATAAGGATTCATCTTTTCCAGAGAGATGGCCTGGCCGGTGCGCTTGGCCTTTTGCCCCATCTTCAACGCCATGGACTTGAGATAGCTCACATGCCTTTGTCGGTACCCTTCCGTGTCCAGGGTTATAAACACCGGTTCGGACCTCGATTTGTTGATGATCCGGTTGAGGATAAACTGTAAAGAATCCAGTGTCTGTCCTCGTTTGCCGATTATCAGACCGGAACCGTCACCCATGATCTCAAGGAGACCTTCTTCACGGACCTTTACCTCTCCGGGCATGTTCAGCAGCCTTAAGAGGTCGCTGACAACCCCTTGTGCCTCTAGAAGCATTTCCGGCGTTGGTGCCTGGGATTCGCTGGGAGGCTCCGGTTTAGGTTCTGCAGAAGGGGCCGGGGTTGTCTTAATTACTTCTGCTTTGATTCTATCGGGTTTTAAGACGGCCTTTTCATGCCTGACCAGTATCTTTGCAGTTTTGTTACCAATGATTCCGAACAGACCCTTGGAGCCCTCGGAAACGACCTTGACCTCGAGGTCGTCAAAATCAGCATGCAAGGTCTTCATGGCAAGGATGACTGCCTCGTCTACGGTCTTGGCTTCAAATTCTCGGAAATCCTCTTCCATTCTTCTCTCCTATGCGGTTTTCCTGTTTATGTAAGCCTGCTGGGCAATTGAGAGGATATTGCTCACGAGCCAGTATATGACCAGACCGGAGGGGAAGCTCAGGAACATGAAGGTAAAGA
The DNA here is from genome assembly GCA_963785235.1 of uncultured delta proteobacterium. GTDB lineage: Bacteria > Desulfobacterota > Desulfomonilia > UBA1062 > UBA1062 > MWEI01. Next base: position 268,127 of record CAWAUM010000011.1, read on the forward strand.
CAACCGGCATGAAAAGCATGATCTTCTGCTGCATGGGATCACCCGTGGTAGGCGTCATTTTCTGCATGATAAACTGGCTCGCCCCCATGAGGATGGGAGTGATGTAGTAGGGATCGCTGGCTGAAAGATCCGGGAGCCAGGTGCCGAACATATGGAACGGGGTGTGTCTGAGCTCAATGGCCTGGTAGAACACCTTGTAGAGGGCAAAGAGAATGGGGATCTGCAGGAGCATGGGCAGGCAACCACCCATGGGGTTGATCTTGTGCTCCTTGTAGAGCCGCATGAGCTCCTGGTTCATCTTCTGTTTGTCGTCCTTGTACTGCTGCTGGACCTCCTTCATGAGCGGCTGGATCTTCTGGAGCTCCTTCATGGAGGTGAAGCTCTTGAGGGTCAGAGGATAGAGAAGGAACTTGATGATGATGGTCAGGATGATGATAGTCCACCCGTAGCTGCCCACGTATTTGTAAATCCAGTTCATGGACATGAGCAGCGGTTTGGCGATGATGTCGAAGAATCCGAAATCCAGGGCCTTGTTCAGCTTGTATCCCACAGCCTCCAGGGGTTTCAGCTCTTTGGGGCCTAAGAAGATGATATTGTCCTTGATCAGTGATGAACCGGCTGCAATAGTGGCTGGGGCAAAGGTGTAGTTGAGCTCCACAGTCTTGTCGCTGGTACGTTTTATGATGAGAGTGGTACTCGAAGGTGTCTTGGGAATGATGGTCTGGAGAAAGTACTTATCCTCAAACCCGAACCACTGGATCTCTCCGGTGAAATCCCTATAACTCCCGATATTCTTAACCTTGTCGATCTTGAATTCTTCAAGGTGCTTGCCGTTCAGCAGAACAGGGCCTTCAAAGGCGTACCCGCTGCTCTTTTCATCAATCTTATAGGTATGGTTAAACACGATCCCGCCGGATACGGACATGGGTGAGGCGGTATGATTTTCAATAATAGCCTGGTATCCTATCTGATAGGTTTTGGGGTCTATGGTGAATACTTTTTTCAGGGTGATGGCGGGCGATGCCTGGCTTCGGAATTCAATGACCTGTGGTATGTCGGCAAGTGTCACGGGACCCTGCTGGGATGATTCATAAACAAGGCCGACATCTGTGAACCCACCGGAAAGAACAAGGTTAGGCATTGGGGCTTTGATGATCTCAACCGGCTTTGCGTCCTTGTCCATGGAGGTAAGGTATTTCTTCAATTTTAAAGAGGTGATCTGGGCACCTTTCGTGCTGAAGGTGGCAGTATACAAGGGGGTATCTATGATGACATCGTTACCAGCAATACTGAGAGTTTGCGGGGCTGTGGTCGGGGCGACATCGATGGGTTGTACCTCCTGAGTCGGCTGGCTTGGCGCTGCAACAATGGGCTGCCGGCTTCGGCTCAGGTGCGGTTTTTATCTTTGTCTGGTCAAAAAGCAAGCCCCAGCCGAACAGAATGGCCATTGATAAAATGATGGCAAGCAGAGTCCTTTTTTCCATCTCGTCTTCATCTCCAGATAAGTATTACACAGGGTCGAAGCCGCCTTTGTGAAGCGGGTTGCAGCGAAGCACCCTCCATGCCGCCTTCAGGAGACCTCGCACAGGACCGTACTTGGCAATGGCCTGGGCTGCATACTCAGAGCAGCTTGGATAAAATCTGCACGAAGGCCTGAGCAGCGGAGAGATAACCTTCTGGTAGAGACGTATCAGTGCGATGAGTAAGGCTTTTCCCATGTGTGTGATCCAATGGCCTTTGCTATCTCCTGGGTGAGTTCTTGGTAACCGGTATCCGCCATGCCGTGTTTTGCGATCAGGATATAATCATGGCCCTGAGGAAACAGATGTTTGTTTCTTCTGTATATCTCTCGCAAGAGCCTTTTTGCCCTGTTTCTAACGACAGCACCCCCGACTTTTTTGCTCGCAGTTAATCCAATACGAACGTGGGGCAGATCATTTGGAGCAGCGAGGATGACCAGGTGTTTGGTGACCAGTCTCGCAACCTTGTTTTTCTCAGCCCTTTTGAATTCAATGCGTTTCCTCAGCCGTTCAGCCTGGGGGAATTTCTCGTCCGGCATCAGACCGACAGACGTTTCCGTCCCTTGGCCCTCCTCCGGTTGATGACGAGCCTTCCACCCTTGGTGCGCATACGAATCAGGAATCCGTGCGTACGTTTCCGCCTGGTATTGTGCGGTTGAAATGTGCGCTTCATGAATTACCTCAATTTCTTATAGTTTTGAGCGGTAAGTATTTACATGCAGGGTAGGCCATTGTCAAGCAACAAAAGGCACTATGGCTTCTCCTTGTCAGACACTGGCCTTGTACGCTATAGCTCACATCATGCAAAGGGTATTCTGCAAACGCGAGGTGACCCATGGTCTGGACAGGGGTCCTGATGCCGTATCCGCAAGGCTCGCTGAGCTCCTGCCGGGCAGCCGTATTGTCTGCCTGGCGCAGATTCATTCGGACAGGATCGTAAGGGCCGAGGATATCCCCCCCGGGGTGTTCCCGGAGGCGGACGGGGTCATTTCTCTGGACCCGTCCCTGGTGCTGTGCATCCGCACTGCCGACTGCGTACCGCTGCTCATGTGGGCGGAAAATACGCCAATAATCGCAGCGGTTCATGCCGGATGGAAAGGACTCGCGAAGAAGATTGTCTCCAAAACAATCGATCTCATGCGCGCACTAGGCGCGCATGAGATCCATGTAAGCATGGGGCCATCCATCGGGCCATGCTGCTATGCCGTGGGGACAGAGGTCATTGAGGCACTTCAGACCGGGCCTGACCGACACTTTGGTGGAAGGCTTTATGTGGATCTGCACCGCATCTCGGCGCTGCAGGCCAAAAACGCCGGCGTATCGCCTGATATGATCCATCAGGTGCAGGCCTGCACCTACTGCAACAGTGACTCGTTTTTTTCCTACCGGAGAGAAGGGGAGCATACCGGCAGGAACATATCGCTCATCGGAGGACTCTCATGCTCGTTGCCGGGCTTACAGGCTCTATAGCCACCGGGAAATCCACGGTTTCGGGTATCCTGAAGGAACTTGGTGCATTCATCGTGGATGCAGACCGTGCAGCCCATGAGGTAGTTCTTCCGGGTACGAAGGCATGGAACGAGATAGTTCGGATCTTCGGTAAGAAAATATTGCAGAAATCCGGCGAGATAGATCGGGAACACTTGGGTCGTATCATATTCAACGATTCAGCCATGCGAAGCATCCTCGAGGAGGTCGTCCACCCCGAGGTTATGCACTCCATGGACGAGCAGATCAGATCCATCACGTCGGGTTTCCCCGATGCAGTAGTGATCCTTGACGTGCCGCTGCTCATTGAGACGGGCATGCATAAAGGGGTAAGCGAGGTCATCGTGGTATATTGCCCTGAAGACATGCAGATAACGCGGCTCATGATCAGGGACAATATCAGCAGGGAAGAGGCTCTCACAAAAGTCCGCGCCCAGATATCCATTGAGGAGAAGAGGAACTATGCCTCCTTGCTCATCGACAACAGCGCTTCAAGGGACAATACCAGGAAGCAGGTGAAGAACACCTATAATCGTATCAAAGAAAAGGCAGGAGATGCTCAAGGGTAAAGGAAGCAATCGGGGCATGCCCTTTATCGCTTGATGGGCTGTTTGGCAGGGGGGGCTACGGTCTTTTTTATTACGATCGGAGGTTTTTCCGACAATCCGGCATCCAGGAGTTCTTTGTCAAGATCCGACAATTCATCTCCTTCCATGGCTTCGGCCACTGGCTCATCAGTATCCTCTGGGGTTATCCCCAGTGCTGCCATCTCTTTGCCGATGAGCGCTTGAAAACTCTTGGCGTCCCTGAAATGAGGGTTTATCTCAAGGGCTTTTTTCAGCCATACCAGGGCATTATTCCATTCCTTTATGTCATAATAGATCCGCGCGATATTGAAATAGAGGTGCTCGTCCTGGGGTGAGATGGTAATTGCCTTCTGATAGTTTGCCAGGGCCTCTTCCAGCATATTGGCCTTTCTCAGTTCTATTCCGAATTCATTGAAGATATGTTTGTTATCTTCTTCAAAGATGGCCTCGACCTCGGAGAGCTTTCTGAACACGTCCTTTGCTTTTGCGGTATCACCCATCTCCATGTACAGGGTCCCTATACCGAAGTTGGCCCTGATGCTTTCGGGGTCTATCTTCAATGCATTGGTATACTCGAACTCAGCCGAAAAGAGCTCGCCCCGTGCCCTTTGTTTTTCAGCCACGGCCACATGCCGGTCGTGCTCAGCCTCATTTTTTGTCTTTACCCGGTAGTTGGGGTCAAAGGTATATCGTTTCAGGAACTCGTCATAGGCGATTTCTATGACAATGCCGGTGGGTTTTCCTTCGTTGCCCAGGAAGCTTAGTTTGACCTTTTCACTATCAATCTGTTCGGCCTGGCAATAGTTCTTCATCTTCTGGTTCTTCTGAGTATGACCGGTCCCCAGGGTAATGGTGGATTCTTCGAAAAAAACTCCTTGAATTTTCTTGACGTATTTTGTTTGGTCCATATTTTTTTATTATCGGTTCTTCATGCACAGAAGTTTACATAATATCATGACCAGAACCGGAGGTTGACGCATGAGCATGTAATATGGCAACCCTATGAAGTATCACGTACATGGTAAGGGGGTGTGATGAAACCGATCGGCTTTATCGGCGCAGGGAATATGGCAGAGGCGATTATCTCAGGATTGATAAAGAAAGGCCTGATAAACCCCCAAGAAATCAAAGTATTCGACATCAAGCCGGAACGTATGGATCATTTGTGCAGCGTTTTGAGCATAGAATGTGCCGCATCCATGCAGGAGCTTGTCCGCTCGCGGGATATTGTAATACTCGCAACCAAGCCCGACCAGATATCGACCCTGCTGCAAGGCATTAAGGGATCTCTCGCCGGGAAGCTCATCATAAGCATAGCAGCCGGCGTAACATTGAAAAGCATGCTTGATGTACTAGGGCCACAGGCCAGGATAGTGAGGGTGATGCCCAACACGCCGGCCCTGGTGCTCGAAGGTGCCACAGTACTTGCGGCTTCATCATCATGCACAGAACAGGATAAAGAGATTGCAAAGGAGATCTTCTTTGCTGTGGGCATATGCCTTGAGATGGATGAGAAATTCATCAATGCGGTCACGGCCCTTTCAGGTTCGGGCCCGGCCTTCTGCTTCCTGTTCCTGGAGGCGATGTGCGATGGGGCGGTAAAGGCCGGTCTGCCGAGGGATGTAGCCCTACGGCTTGCAGCCGCAACCATGAAGGGGGCTGGTGCAATGGTCCTCGAACTCGGGAAGCACCCGGGCCAGCTCAAGGACATGGTAACCTCTCCTTCCGGCACAACCATTGAGGGGATATCCGTTCTTGAGTCAAAGGGTTTTCGCTCAGCCGTTATAGAGGCAATAACCGCAGCCTATAAGAGGGCAGAGATCATGTCGGGGAAGGGTTGATACCTTAAGACTCCTACCATGCTCTAAATCTCGGCTTGTAAATCTCGGCTTGAAAAACCTGTCCTCTACAGAATGATCATCTCGCCATGCGAGATGATCATTCTGTAGAGGCTAAATAAAGCTTACTTGCAGCAGACAACAGGGTATCTAAGGTTATTATTAATACACCTTTGAATTCTTGATGATCTCCACGGCGTCTCTCGGCGAGTCCACCAGTGTATAGATGGACCTGTCTTCAGGCAGTATCATGCCGTCTTCCAGCATGGTGTCCTCGATCCATTCAAGCAGGCCGGCCCAGTACTGTGAACCTATCATGATCACCGGGAAGGGCTTGAGCTTGTCGGTCTGGATCAGGGTGAGGGCCTCGAAGAGTTCGTCCATGGTTCCGAATCCGCCGGGGAAAATGACATAGCTCATGGCATACTTGACAAACATGACCTTGCGCACGAAGAAGTAACGGAAATTGATGTGTATGGTGGTATAGGGGTTGGACTTCTGTTCAAAGGGCAGAACGATATTCAGCCCCACTGACTGTCCTCCTGCCTCATGGGCCCCTTTGTTTGCCGCCTCCATGATGCCCGGGCCGCCACCTGTTATTACCGAGAATCCTTCATTGGCCAGCATCCGTCCCAACTCTTCGGCCATGTTATAATACTTGTCTCCTGGTTTTGACCTGGCAGAGCCGAAGATTGTTACTGCCGGCTCCAGGGGGGACAATTGCTCGATGCCGTCAACGAACTCGGCCATGACCCTGAAGACCCTCCACGATTCCTGTGGTTTGATCTGGTCGATGATATATTTCTCGCTCTTCATGGAAGCTCTCCTTAAAGAAACTCACAATCAATTGCCTTATCGGCATTGAGAGTGGTAGGATTTATCAGTCGTGTACGACCTCCACATCCATACATCACATTCTTCAGACGGGCAATACGGGCCTGGCGAAATCCTGCGTATGGCTAAGGCCTGCAATCTGAAAGGCCTGGCCTTTACCGATCATATGGACACCTCTGCCGTGGCTGAAGGTATACGCCTGGCCCCTGCATACGGACTGAACTTTATTTCCGGTGTGGAGCTCTCAACCGTACTCCATGACCGGGAATATCACCTCCTGCTCTATGGGTTCCACCCGGATAATAGGATAATAAAAGCCTTTCTTGATCAGCACTGCCGGGCCATCTGGGATAAGGCCCTTGAGGTACTCAATGTATTCAATCAGATGGGTTTTGATATCAGGAAGGACGATATCCCGTCATGGGGCCTCTCGGTGCCCACCGGGGTTACCTTTCTCAATGCGCTGATCAAGAGGAACCAAGGGGACAAGAGGCTTCAGGAATACCTCTGTGGGCACAAGGCGTCCTCTCCATATCTGAACTTCTATAAGGATTATGCCCTGACTGATATCGGAACCATGGTACGCTCCGCCTTGCCGGATCTCATAGAGACCATGCGGCTGCTTAAGGACTCCGGCGTGTTCATCCTCGCCCATCCCGGCAATACAAGCAATACTATTTTGAAGGAATTGAAGGGTGAAGGTCTTTGCGGGATCGAGGTCTACAGCACTCATCACACAGCCCGGATAATGGAGCATCTAGTGGAAGAGGCCAGGTCGCTGAATCTTATGGTAAGTTCGGGATCCGATTTCCACGGAGAGTTTATCAAACCGGGCATCGGTCTTGGTGATTCATCCGGGGAGCCTGATGATCAGCTCATCACTATGATTTTAGGCATGACCGCAAGAGGATAATGAATAGGACCGCTTATGCAATTCTGATGGTCTTAAGCAGAGTACTCATAGTGAACATGGAATTGTCTTTTCATAGGTCCGTTCAAAACCTGCATCTTGCAGCTTTGAAGGTCCGACAGAATAAGCATAGAGAAAAGGCTGCAAGATGCAGGTTTTGAACGGATAAGGTTTTTACACCTCGTAACCGCAAAATCTGTCTTAAAGGCCTTGGAATGGTCGCAGCCATTCCCTACCATTCCCTACTGGGCCAGGATAATCGGTTCAAGCAGGATAACCAGCTCTGCGGTCTCAACGCTTTTTATCTGCTGGCTGAAGAGGTATCCAATACCGGGGATACTGCCCAGTATGGGTATACTCGTATTTTCCTGTTTCAGATTCTTGCTGATAAGCCCACCTAAGGCAATAATGTTTCCGCTTTTAACACGGATCTGGGTGGTGGCCTCTTCAAGCTGCACTGTGGGCAGCGTATAGACATTACCGCTGATGTCGCGTTCTTCAAGCTTCACTATCCGGCTCTTGATGGGGGTGATGCTCAGGTTTATCGAACCGGTATCCAGGTCGATATTGGGCACGACACCCAGCATGATGCCATCGAAGATAGAACCCACGGTCACCTCTGGTGTAGTGATTGTCGGGCCACCTTCTGTGGAAGTGGTTGTGAGCTTGATCTCCTGGATATATGAGGTGTTCGTGCCCACACTGATCAGCGCCGGCTGTCCGTTGGTCACCCTTATCCGGGGATTCGAGAGGACCTTTATGTCTCCGAATTCCTGCAGGGCGTTCATGGCTGCATTAAAGCCGTGAACGTCCGATTGTGCCTGGATCACCAGGGCAGGGGTGAGGTTAGTCGTTGAGAGCGCAAGGTTCTGCTGGATCGGATTGAAGACGATATCATTGATACTGAGGTGGGTGCTGGTCCAATCGATGCCGTACTGGCTTTTATCCTTCAGCGCGACCTCAATGATCTTTGCCGTGATGAGGATCTGTGAATTATAATAGGCCTTGATGGTCTTGATGTAGGCATCGATACGATCTATGGCGTCTCTCCTGTCATTTACCTCAAGGAAACCCAAGGCCCTGTTGAGGGAATACGACCCATCGCGGGTCAGGGTTGACTTCACATGATCCTCGATCTGTGTGCAGATGTCGCTGGTTGCTACAGGGATGGTGTCCTTGATGGAAAATTCACCGCTCAGGCCGTTATCACTTGATCCGCCACTTGATCCGCCACCTGAGCCGCCACTTGAGGAGCCCGAAGAAGAACTGCTTGTAGAGCTGCTGATAACATCTCCTCCCACAGACATGGTGGTCTGTTTCTGGGAAGACAGGAAATTAAGGTGATAGGTTCTTGAGTCAGTACCCTTTACAGACAGTGCGCGTCCGTCCACCTTATAGAAAATGTGCAGTGCAGATGCTACGTTCTCCAGGGCCTCTTCCAGTGGCGTCCTGTTAAATGCAATGGATACGGGCGGTAGAATAATGGGACCTTTGGCTGTTTGTTTATCTTTGGCCGCATCAGCTGTTTCTTCGGATAGATCGGTGCCGGTGCCCGCCTTAAGGCGTGAGTCAACCACCAGGTCCAGTCCCGCCCTTTCCGCAACGGCTGCAAATACATCGGTGAAAGCGGCATTGCTTGCGTTAAGGGTTATGGTCTTGCCTTTCAATGGATTCAGCTTGGCCACCTTTGCTTTGGGCAAAAGACTCTAAAGGTTTTGCCGCCTCAAGAGGTGTTGCAGCTTCCTTTTCTTTTTCAATGGAGAAATCCTCTTTCTTCATCAATTTGTCTGTGGTGCATCCGGAAAGGAAGACGCAACAGATAACCGTGAGTAGTGAATACCTAATAAACTTTAACATGAAGGGTCTCCCTGGTACCGTTTTTGTTAGTAGTGATCACCTGGTCCGGTCCAATGGATGATATTTGAAAGCTTTGTGTCTTGTCGCCAAGGCGCATTTTCTTTCCATTGATGATACAATAGCTTTGAGAACCTGCCTCAACAATCATACTTACCCTGACCGGTTCTGCTTCGGCCTTAACAGGAGGGTTTCCATATAAGGCATCCAAAGGCATGGTCCACTCGTGGCGAAAGACATCCCGGATGTCTTTGGCTGCAAGATCGGAATCGTCTTTAAGGGTGAAGATGCTCAGTTTATCAACATAGGTGAGGAACTCAGGTTGCTCGAGAGTAATGTTTTTGTTTTCGCGAAAAACATATGGAACTGCGATGCACAATATAAGCGCAATGAGGGGCAGCATAAAGATCAGGATGAGGTTTTTGTCCAACTTCATTCAGTTCCCGCCCCCAAGCTTGAAGCCTTTCATGCTGACCGTGATACCTGATGAAGTGCTTGTAACAATTGCCTTTTCAAGAAAGAACATGTCTTGTGCATAGGTCGAGGCAACCTCGGAAAACAGTTTTTTTACATCGTGGTCCGTCAGGGTGATTTCATAGTCCACGTTGATACCCCGTTCATGGGAAAGGGTGATCAGTTTGGCGCTGTATGCCTTGATGGACTCGATCTTTTTTACATATTGTTTACGCTGCTCACTGGTCGCCAGGATCGCTCCCAGCTTGGCCTGGTTGAAGGTTATCTCCCTTGCTGCATGTACGTAATAGGCAAAGCCGGATATAACCAGCACGGCGCTGATGATGCCCATTATCAGGGCGAGGCGATAATACCTCATGGTTTTATCTCGCAATTCAGGCTGAATTCAGCAAGCTGTTCCTTGTGGTTGTAAGCGGCCTTTGAGACGGGAAAGACCTCCTGCATGGTCATGATGAAAGATGAGAAGATCTCTTTGGATTTCGGGTAGGGAGAGTTGATGATGCCTTCTATTGCTATCCCGAATGAATTTGCATGAGATGTGCGATGAGCTTCTGCAGCGACAGGCATGGCCCTGCCCTTGGGAATGTCTTCCTGCAGGGAGGACCTGTTGACCTCGATCCTTGTAATGAAGACATTGGCCGGTACTCCCTGGGTTATGGTTTGTACAATTGATTGCAACTTGGGCTCAGCCTGGAAATCTTTATAGGTATCGACGATGGTGTTGATATTCGTCAGGTCAAGATTTTTGCTCAGGGATGTATAATCGTCTTCAAGCTCTTTGAGCTGCTTGGAGCTCTTATAAATTGCCGAATTGGTCCTCTTCTCCAAGGCCTCGGCCTTTGTGGTGTTGCTCCACCCCAATGCAAAAAACACAAAGGCCATCAGGATCATTACCAATGATATGGCGCAAGAGATTTTTGCATATCCCACAATCCTTCTGGTCCGGTGCAGTTTTTCAGGGGTGAAGTCATAGCAGGGTTTCATGGCGGTTCCGAAGAGCACGATTGCAGCGGCGTCCGGATCTCCGGTTTCACTCAGGCTGAAAGGGACTGTATGGATGTTATGCTTTTCGAGATCGGATATATTGATCTCTCCTTGTCCTATATAGTAGATCTTCTGGACCTTTTCCTGGTTGGAGCTCTGCAGCATGGAGGTCATTTCCCGAATGCCGGAAACCGTATCGGCCTGGGCATCGAAGGACTCGGCATAGTTAACGGTTATGAGGTAATAGATGATCCCGGATTTTGCGCCGATGATCCGGATGAAACGGGTGTCTTCATAGACGATGATCACCATGTTTTTGTCAATGGAACCCACTGCCGAGGCGATGGATGACTCGATGGGGCAGAACATGTCCACAAGGGCCTCATCCTCGTCAATGAGATCGGTCCTGGTCAGTTCATTTGAAGGGATGGCCAGGTAGGAATACCTGCCCTTGAGGTTGTCTATATCCTGAATCTTGGCAAAGGCGACATGGTAAGTGTCCTTGAAGAGACCGAGTTTATCAATGGTAGATCGGATATGGGCTGTTGTGGCCTCCTTGCTGATACGGGAAAACTCACCCACATCCGAGTAGATGCCTCTGGATGAGAAGCATATGGACATGCCGGGCGCCTTGCGCGAGATGTCTGTCAATGAAGTGGAATCGACCTTCTTCATGTCTTTAAGGACGATCTTCTGTCCGGCGCCGGAATAGGATGCAATGCAATGCTCCTCTTCGCCCAGGATAACGGCAATGCCCTTTTTCGGCCCCATTTTCATCGAGATAAATTTAGTCAATATGTCATTCATATTTGTGAGTGTAGAGGATAAACCTCTCCACTTACTATGTTCTCGGAATTACGATTTGGTTTCTTTAGGATATTTTAAGGGAGTAATCCATGGAGATACGTGAGGCTCACAGTCTCGAGGATATCATCATAATTTGAGTTTATTAATGCAGAAGGAGAGGCGAATTGGTTATTATCACTGTTCGTGATACGCCCATCTCCGGTGTCGTCATTGGGAGTGTCTGCCCGCAGGTTTTCTCCCCCGGAAAGAACGACAAAGGCCACCTTCATGTTTCCATTGTCACAGAAGAGATCCGGAGCTGTTGTTCCATTGATAAGCTGACCGATTGTTGTTTTAAGCGTGGCGGGCGTAGTTGAGGTCAGATGTGATTCAACGGAATAAAAGAGGGTGGTCTGATAAGGGTCCTTGCCATTGATGCCGAGCGTTACCCAGGGCAGATAGCCATTTAGTCTGTTAGTAGTTTCAGCCCCATTGATGTTAGCGCTGGCAAACGGCAACCTTCCTGTGGCCAGGGCATACCCGATGATGGCGGTCCTGACTTCTTTGACAAACATCCGGTCATCCTTCAACTTGTTCTGCTTGATCAGCATGGGGAGGAGTTGTGCGCCAAGTCCCACAAGGATGCCGACTATCACGAGCACAAAGGCCATCTCGATGAGGGTAAACCCCTTTCGTGAAAAAGGCTTGCTCAGGCAGCAGCCTCTCCTTGTCATAAGGTCATTGTTCACCCTAGCCACCCCCAAGCTTGGACATGAGGTCGTAAACCGGACCGATAAGGGAAATGACGATGAAGACGAAGATGCCGCCCGTTATGACTATGGCAATGGGCTCAATCATCTTGCCCAAGATGTCTACAAAACGCGATGTCTTCAATTCGTAGGTATCTGCAAGATATTTCAGCCTCTGATCCAGGGTACCGGTCTTCTCGCCCACGCTGACCATCTTCAACGTGATGGCATCAAAGAATTTCGTTACAGTGAAGGCCGTCAGCAACGAATTGCCCATGTTGGTTTCATTACGTATACGTATGATGACCGAGCGGATGAGGTCGTTGTGAAAGACCTTTTCAAGGATATCAAGCGCTTTTGTAAGTGTCACGCCGGACTGAAGCATGAGGGACATATTCGAGAATACCAGGGTAAGGGTTGAGCATTTCAGCAGATCGCCCACCACGGGAAGACTGAAGGCAACACGGCTCAGCATCAATCGTGTTCTAGGAATTTTTCCCAGAATGACAAACCCTATGGTAATCAATCCGAGTGCAATGGGGTATAGCAACCAGTTATCTTTGGAGAATTGGACGAAATTGACAAGGCTCAACGTGATATTGGGGAGCTGGACATTGATCTCCTTGAAGGTTGAAACAAGGCGGGGCAGCACGAAAAAGAGCCAGAAGATGATGACGCACAGCATGGCAGCCACCACGAAGCCCGGATAGATCAGCGCCCTCTTCACCTGGGAAACAATACTGTCCACCTTTTTTAAATAATTCGCGGTATTGTCCAGGGCTGTTTGAATGGTACCGGTCTCTTCTCCGATATGGCAGAAAAATATGAGCATCTCGGGAAACACCTCGGGCCGGCGTGAAAATGCCCCTGATAAAGACTCTCCCTGGGCAATGCCCCCGATGACCTCATCGATTGCATCTCGCAGGCGTTTTACCCTGATGGTTTCCTTGATGCTTTCCATGGATTCCAGTAGGGGCAGGCCGCTGCCGAGCATGGAGGCAAGGGATTCACAGAATTCCGCTATCTCGATCTTCTTAACTGCCGGCTGGGTAAGGGTCTTGATGGTTTCAATTATCTGATACCTCTGTTCGCTGTAACGGATAAGCGTCATTTCCTGAGAGGAAAGGTTCTCCATCAGATCCCGGATGCCCTCGAAATCGCCCTTGGAGGCAAAGATTGTTCCGTCTTTCTTCAGGGCATTGTACGAAAGGATCATTACCGCAAAACCCTCCAGATCTCTGCGAAGCTTGTCGTACCGTTAAGTATCTTGCGGATGCCGTCACCCCGGAGCGTTACCATGCCTTCTTCCACAGCCTTGTCTTTGATCTCGAAGGGGTGTGACCCCACAGAGATGAGGCGCTCGATCTCTTTGGATATAACCAGGATTTCCGCCACCATGATCCGGCCCAGGTAGCCGGTCTTTATGCACCTGGGGCATCCTACCGGGGCATACAGGGTTGTCCCTTTCTGGATGCCGAATACACGGTGCTCTTCGTCGCCTGAATCATATGGCTGCTTGCAGCTCGGACAGAGTGCCCGGACGAGCCGCTGCGCTATGACGCAGATGAGTGATGATGATATCATATAGTCCCTCATGCCAAGGTCTTTGAGCCTGGGTACGGCTCCGGAGGCATCGTTGGCATGCACCGTGGAAAGGACAAGGTGCCCTGTCTGCGCAGCGCGGAGCGCCATGGTCGCCGTATCGCCGTCCCGTATCTCACCGATAAGGATGACATCAGGGTCCTGCCGTAAAAAGGCCCTGACCGCGCTTGAGAAGATATACCCGGACTTCTCGTTAACCTGGGTCTGGCGGATCAGCGGGAACTGGTACTCAATGGGGTCTTCAACGGTCACGATATTTTTTTCAATGGAGCTGATCTCCCGCAAGGCCGCATATAAGGTTGTAGTTTTTCCTGACCCTGTGGGGCCGGAGACTAAGACCATGCCGTAGGGCTTGTGCAGAAGATCCCTGAGCTGGGTAATATCATCAGGATCCAGGCCAAGGCTCCGGATGTTATACAACTCCTCCGAGGAAGCCAGGATGCGCATGACCATGTTTTCCCCATTGGTAACCTTTAAGGTAGAGACACGGATGTCATAGTGCTCATTTAAAAAATCAAAGGAGAGCCTTCCATCCTGGGGTTTGCGCTGTTCCGAGATGTCCATCTCGGCCTTTACCTTGATGCTGGAGATAACCCTGGAGTGCACCTCGATGGGAAAGGAGTAAAACGGGTAGAGTATGCCGTCGATGCGGTAGTGGATCTGTGTTGTCTTGTTCGTGGGGGTTACGTGGATGTCCGTTGCACGGGAGTTGATGGCGGACATGATCAGCAGCCTCACCAGTTTTTCTGTATCCACGTCGTGCGGATTATACTTGGAATGTTCGAGCTGCTGCTCGATCTCTTCTTCTATGGGGTGTTCCAGGAGGTAATAGTCTTTTTCAATGTGCTTCTGTATCTGCGATGGCGATGCAGCCACAAACCGGATGCGTTTTTTCGAGATGCGTGAGGCAAGGTCTGACAGTTTCGTATTATCCGGTTCGCTCGTGGCTATGGTCAAGGTAGTGTCCTCGACACTTATGGGAAGCAGGGAGTTCTCGCGTGCAAATTGCACGGGTAAAGCAGAGAGCGCTTCTTTCTGTGGTGAGAAATGACGCAGCTCTACAAACTCGATGCTGAACTGTTTTGCAATGGACTGGGCAAGTTCCGTCTGGGTGACAAGGCCAAGACGGATCAGGATATCGCCGACCCGTTCCTTGGTGGCACGCTGTTCTATAAGGGCAAGGCCGATTTCCTTATCGCTGATGATCCCTTCATCTTTGAGAAGATCACCAATGCGTTTTTTCTCCATAAGACCCGTTCCCGCTCCTTAAGCAGTGCAAATTGAGAAATCACTCAAAGATATGTCCCTGCAAGAATCTCCTGTTGGAGAGTAGCCTTTCGGGTTTGTCTTCCACCTTCCTATCACGAGTGGGTGCATGATGTGTCATGCCCCAAACAACGCACGTGTGGGCCGGAAGACACCATCCTCGTGATACGGCTACATTCTCCAGTAGACAGTCTTAACCGTTGTTGCCGTATAAACAGTGTTGGCCCTCATGGTCCCTGTGTTGTAAACCGCGTCATCATATTTTCTGTCCATTTCCTGGGCAACCTCATAGGGGATCTGGGTGTACACGATACAGTTCGCGTTCAGCGGTGTTGCAGACCCTGGGGGAGTAGCCAAATACTGGATGTAGGCCTGGCCTCCAAAGGGGTTTGTAGGGTAATCGTTAGCCGCTCCGGTATAGCCCCCGTTGATGATCTGTGCCAAGACGAGGTCCTGGAAGAGAACAGAGCGCTCGGTATTCGCATTGATCTGGCCGTTTCCTGCAGTCGCAGCAGGATCTGTATGGCCCTGTGTCGGGATATTAGCTACAGGTGCATCACCCGGATAATAGTTATACCTGTCATAATAGGTATAGAAGGCCGCGGTGAGTGAATCCTTCTGGTTGACTAACTTCTTGACCTTTGCATTCTGAATGAGGGCCTCGCCCTTGAGTACGCCTGTAATGAGCAAGCCGATGATCACCAACACCAGTGCAAGTTCAACAAGGGTAAAGCCGCCTTTTTGTCGATTTCTAAACCGTTCCATGCATACACCTCCTGATAGAGTAGCGCCTAGCTGTAAGCTCTAGTAAGCACCCAATCGGTATAATCCACATTCTTCTTTAGTAATTGCTCGATATGGCTTGAATTATGGAAAGGGAAGAGCTTATTCTTTATGCGTAATGATTCGTCTCCCAAGTGTCAGGGGGGATATGCCCGGTATAGTGGAGATGTCCTTGTTATATACAGCTCCTGTTGAAGATATGAATTTCATGACACCATTGTCCAGATCAATGGAAGGACCAAAAGCGCTGCCCATAAACATGGCCTCTGACTTTGTTTGCCTTCCAGTGAGGGAATCATACTCTTGAAACATGGATATGCCGGTGTCAATACCTCCGCAGGGAGAATCTTCTTTCCAGGTGCTTAAGAATAACCTGTTATCCATGATTGTCATGCCTGAGGGTGAGCCTCCTTCAAGGGAGACAGACCAAACGATATTCTCTTTGGTATAGCATTCAAGGCGTTTATTACTTGCCACGATGAGGTGAAGCTCCTTTCGCCAATGGAACGGACGTATCTCCATAATGGGATTATTGGCGGTGGTGTTTATGATGCCCAAGAGTTCGAGCCTGTTGTTAAAAAGATAGACAAGTCCGTCGGATGTCCCTGCAAAAACCCCAGCTGTGCACGGATCATAGCGCACGACATTAATGGTATGATTAACTTCGAATTGAGCCGTCCCTATGCCGTTTCCAAGATTGTACGCATATATCGTGGAGCCGTTACTGATATAGGCCATGGATTCGGATGCGTCGATAAAAGACCCTTTATGCTGCCAGATTATCTGAGGTCCCTGGCCTATACACGAAATGATGCCCAGTCTGTTCGGGCCTGTTATGACCCGTTCGCCTCTCAGTCGCACCTCGCCCCCTATACCTGTCATGAGCCACGTCAGGCTGCCTTCGGGCATGGTGACATTGAGGAGCTGATCGCGGGATGTAGTGCAGTACAGGTCTGTCTGTGTGGCTGCAAGGTCATGGGCAAGGCCATTCAGGGAATAACCCGGGCAGGATACCAGGCTTAAAGGACTGACGACACTCGGTCTGTAAAACCGGCATTTGTCGGTTTTGAGCCATGGCGGATCGAGCCGTGCACGGAGGTTTTTCAGTATCATGTCCTGGTCGTTACGAACCACTATAGGCTGGGTAACCAGCATCTGTTCAGGAACGAGTATCTCCCGTGCCGGCATATACTGACCCCCGCCCTTTATAGCAACACTTCTCAGATACGCCGTATCAGGGCCGATAATGTGGACATTGATGCCCAGAGACTTCGCATAGGATGAGACATCATCAAGGCAGTGAGAGCCTTCCCCTTCAAAGGCAGCATCTTTGGCGTTTCCATCATGATCAAAGTCCTTCAGCCAGGAGGGGAGATGGCCGTCGTTTATGGGAACACCTGCAGTAACCAGAATGATATGTTTGCCGGATACACACTGCGAAGGGAACAGGGTTGTTGCATTATAAAGTGCCTCCGATAAAGGGGCTGAGCCCGATGCCGGATGAACGCCGTCAAGGCCCTGAAGGATCTGCTGCCATTCAATGGTAAAAGTTTGGATCAGGCCTTGTGACGTGCTCATAAGGGACACTTCACACAGATCCAGTGATTCAAAGAGCGACTTTGCGTAGGAGAAGGACTTTGTCCACACTGACATTGCACCTGTCAGGCTGCCGAGTGCCGGGGCCCTTTGATATGAGTTGCCCCAGCTTCCCTTGAAATAGGTGCCCTCAGCGTTCGTGTAGGTGTCTTCAAACTCACAGATATCACTGATGTGGGTTATGCCGCCTGTGGCCCATTTTGAGTAGAGCGCATCGTCTAAGAAATCTTGGCCGGATGATGTAATCGTGCTTAATGAATCATCGATGATAATTATGATATGTGGTCTCTGGGCAATCCGGGTGGTGCCTTGTGGGATATCCGCACTCTGTTCCCTTAGTGCCACACACCAGGAATATGACTGCATGGCGCTGGTTGCATGTTCGGTGAGCCTGGTGGAAAAACATATATGGTCCCACCCTTCAGGCGCCACAAGCAGTTTATGGGTTGCGGATGGCATAGTCCCGTTTTGGGGAGCAAAGAGCTGATCTTTAATAATACGATAGAAGGCGTTGCTCGATTTCATATGGTACAAGGTTATGGAAGCGGACGCCATGGTAAGCCCCAGGATCACGGTAAGGAGTAGGAGTACAAAGGCAAGGATAAAACCTTGCTCATTGGATGGGGGATGATAAAGAGAGTTCCTTCTCTGTTCCATGGTATCTTGACCTCATGCGAATTGTCAGATCATTGCCTGAAATCGTTGGATGAAAGAGGACTACTGCCTCTGCAAGCAGTTGGTTGTTCCGGTAGAGGCCGTCTCCCTTCAGTTCATAGTGGATAGCCGGGACCGCCCTGTTGCCTTGTACAGGCATTATGGCGCATGTCAGAGGGAGGGTTTTTTTATCCAGGCCCCGTGAATAGTTGTGGCCTACAACACAGGGGCCGTTCTCGGTTATTATTCCAAGGTCGGCCCAGAAGTCTGCGCGGCCGTCATTGTCGATATCTACGGTATCGAGTATTGCAACCCTTTCAGCTGAGGAATTGATGAGTGCATAGTAAGGTGCCGGATTGGTCAAGGATATGCTGATACCGGGATTTTCAGATGTGACAGGCACCCCTGCAATAAAAAGCTGGCTGCCTTCAATCGCAATCTTAAGGTCCTGCGGGAGCAATAATGCACACTGAACGAGATCTGCATTCAGCTGGATAGAGGCCTGGCGGAGCGACTGCATGCAATACCATGCCTCTCTCATTTCTTTATGCGTAACAGCCGAAACCTGGTAGAATTGATAGAGAGCGAGAAAAAGTATTGATGAGCATGCAAGCGCTATAAGCAACTCCACCATGCCCACACCTCTTTCCATTGTATGCCCCTTCCACTATAAAATATACTTATATGAAAGGAGGGATAATTCTTGGGAATAGAGATTAAACAAGAGAGAGCAGCAAGCTCAACAACAATACAATAAATACAGTTTAATATAATACTATGAACCCGGTGCTTGTCAAGGGATGAAAGTACGCCTTAGGAAAATGACAATGGACAACCTTAAGAGATATTGATAATAATCGCACCAAAACAAGATGGAGCGCATGCAGAGCAGGGGAAATATACTTATCGCGGTTATTGTGGTGATCGCCATTGCCATGACCCTGTTCCTGATTGTACCCCTTGGCGGTAAGGTGGGGCAGCTCAGGGAAGCCACCATCTCGTTCATCTTCCGGAAGCCCCCGCAGTTCACCTCCATGGAGGTCGATGTGGAGGGGGCCCGCAAGGTGGTAAGAGCGGGTGAGTCACTCAAGATCAAGGGTGGTGAGACCATCATCATCACCAAGGTCCATGCAAATACGTTCTTCGATTCATACCTGTCTGCTGATGTTGTAGGCTTCAGTAAACCAAACGACATGAATGAACCCATCGATACGGTGGAGATCCGCAATCAGCTCATAGCCGCCGGCATCAAATCGGTCCCCATTGATATTTTCTACCTCGACCGGAAGATCGCCAAGGTCCCCCTTGAGTTGGATCTGAATGAGCAGGACTTTATCAATCAGATAAGATCAGCCAAGAGTGATGAGGAAAAGATCTCCCTTTTGCGCTCCGCACATGCAACATTTCCGAAGAATATGTCCTTTCTGGATGAGCTTGATAAGCTCTTGAGTGCTAAAGAAGATTACCAGGC
The DNA here is from genome assembly GCA_963785235.1 of uncultured delta proteobacterium. Taxonomy (GTDB): domain Bacteria; phylum Desulfobacterota; class Desulfomonilia; order UBA1062; family UBA1062; genus MWEI01. The sequence goes on from CAWAUM010000011.1 coordinate 287,523, forward strand.
ACTGGTGGGGATCTATAAGGGGGTTGTGGAAGCCGATCCTGCGAATTTGGCGGCATACTTGAATCTCTCAGCATATTACATAAAGCTGAAGAACTACGATGAGGCCCTTGCCATGTGCCGGAAAATTATCGATGCGGGCAAGGCGGATGCGGTCATTTACCGCCGCATGGCCTATATCGCAGGCGAAAAGGGTGATCTTGAAAACCGTGTTGTATACCTGAAAAAGGCCCTTGAACTTGATAAACAAAACGAAGCCGTGGTTGTCGACCTGGCCAAGACCTATGAACAGGCAGGCATGAAACAGCAGGCCCTTGATGTGTACCAGTCTGCTTCGGATATTGCCAAGGACAGGGATATCCTTATCCCTCTGATTCAAAATGCGATGAAAAAAGAAGATTATAAAAAGGCGCTCGATCTTCTGAAGCGCTACATTCAGCGCTACCCCAATGATAAGAATGCCACTTGCTCAGCTTGCCATGGTCATGGGCAAGCTGGGTGATACAAAGGCGCAGGTTATATATTACCAGAAGGCGGCTGAACTTTCGCCTTCAGACAGCGTGATCTGGTATAACCTCGGTGTTGCCCGCGAAAAACTCGGCGATAACAAGGGCGCCCTTGACGCCTATGACAAAGGTGCTCCAGATGAAGCAGGCAGATATGGATTCCATGCAGGCTGCGGCAGGCCTGTCTTTGAAACTGGGCCAGTACAAGGATGCATACGCGTATTATTCATCCCTGGCGAAAAAGACATCCAAGAAGGAACACCTTAAGGGACTTGTGAGCGCCGCTGTCGGATTGAAGGACCAGGACAAGGTTATCGAGGCCGGTACCTTGTTCCTCAAGAACAACAAGGACCATGACGTGGCCATGGCACTCGGGTATGCCTATGAGTCCAGGGCTTCTACACGTGAGCCCCGGGCAAAGCTGGATGACCTGAATAAGGCCTTGGAGGCATATCAGACAGCCCGTAAGGTCAATCCCGCATCCAGGATTGCAGGCGAGAAGATACCCGAGCTTAAGATTGAGATCCTTAAGCTCAGGAAGGCAAGGCAGTAAGGCCGCGTGTGTATATGAGCCCTGGGAGTCAAACACACGTCATGGATAGGACGTTTGCCATCGGAGACATCCATGGATGTCTCGATAAACTCGAAGACCTCATAAAGCTCATCGATCCTGGCCCGAAGGACAGCCTGATTTTTCTGGGTGATTACGTCGACCGGGGCGAATCCGCCTCAGAGGTGATCGATTACCTTATAGATCTTGCGCGCAGGGTGCCCTGTGTTTTTTTGCGGGGCAACCATGAGGATATGTTTATCACCTTCTTGGAGTTCGGCTCGAATAAGACGATCTTTTTTGCCAATGGCGGCCTTAAGACCATCGAGTCCTACATCAAGCCCGAACGTTTTACCGGCAATGACCAGGTGGCCCGAAGGTTGCCCGAGGCACATAGAGATTTTCTCTCAAATCTCAAGCTGTATCATGAGGATGACGGGTATATTTATGTGCATGCAGGCATCAAGCCCGGCAATCCCATGATAGAGCAGGACAGGTATGACCTTCTCTGGATCAGGGACGAGTTCATCTTTTCGCCCACCGGCATGGAGAAGAAGGTGATCTTCGGGCATACACCCTTTGCCAGGCCCATGGTGAAACCGGATAAGATCGGGATAGATACCGGGGCGGTCTATGGCGGGGTTCTCACGGCCATAGAGATCCCGGGCGAAACATTCATCCAGTCCTTCAGGCAGGCATAGGCCTTATAAACGAGAATAACAGCCATGTCCAAGGATTATTACCGGATTCTGGAAATATCCAAGGATGCAACGTCTTTAGAGATCAAGAAGACCTACCGCAGGCTCGCCCTTCAATATCACCCTGATCGTAACCCCGATAGACCCGGCCTATAGAGCATTTCAAGGAGATCACCGAGGCATACGGGGTGCTTATCGACCCGGACAAGCGGCGGAAATATGACATGCAGCGTGAGATTCTCCTTCAACCGGGAGACGGTGTTCGAAGATATCTTATCCAAATCAGAGTTCCGGGACGTCTTCGATGATCTGCCCATACGAAAAGAATGGATTGACCGCATATTGAACGTGAGCAAGGTCTTTGCCTATGAGGCCTTTGTGGTGGGAGGCACGCCCAGTGCAATCCTGAGGCGGTCCATGGTGCGCCTGGCATCGCAGGGATTGAACAGGATGTTCCATGCAGTCATGGACATGCACGAAAAGGTTGCCATCCCTTCAAGCATTGCCGTGCTCGGGGGATACATAACCCTGGAGTACAGGCCGGGCTTTGTGAAACACAAGATCCGTGTGAAAATACCCAGGAACACGCAGCAAGGCACAATGCTCAGGGTCCTGGGGATGGGCAGGTCAAGCCCGTCAAGAAAGGCAGGGGACCTCTATTTGCAGGTGGACATCGAATCGTTGTAAATGACGATCTGGTTCTTGCCGTGCGTCTTGCCCCAGTACATGGCCGCATCCGCCATTTTGATGACCTCGTGCGGATCGCTGGAATCCTTCGGCAGGCTGGAAAGGCCTATGGTGACGCTGACCTCAAGCGTTGATTCAACCGTGCTGCAGATACGCTCTGACACCACCACGGCCTCTTCAATGGAGGTTTCGGGGAAGAGGATAATGAACTCCTCGCCGCCATAACGGGCAAGGATGTCGCAGTTTCTCGTGTTATGCTTGAACACATGGGACAGGCGCACGAGCATTTCGTTGCCCTATTCATGCCCTTTGGCGTCGTTGTACTTCTTGAAATCGTCGATATCGATCATGGCCAGAGACATTGTCCTGTTGTACCGCAGGTGTCTCGAAACCTCGTTCTTGAGTACGCTCATGAGGTGCCGGAAATTGTACATGCCCGTGAGTTCGTCGGTGCGGGAGAGGTTCCGGTAGTAGTCAGCCAGTTCGGCCTCCTCTTTGAGCCTGACCTCTTCGAGGATCCTTTGGATGGTGAGGTGGAGGTGGTCGAGCAGAATCGGTTTGGTAATAAAATCCGAGGCGCCGAGCTTCATGCATTCCACTGCATCACGAATGGTGCCGTACCCGGTAATCATGACAGCCTGGATATCGGACCTGATCTTTTTGATGGATTTCAATAACTCCGAACCTGTCATGCCCGGCAGGTGAAGATCCACAATGGCTATATGAAAGAGGTCTTTCTGGACGAATGCAATTGCCTGCTCCCCACTCATGGCGGTTGTTACATCAAAATCGTGCCCTAAAAGATACTCTTCAATAAGATCAAGGGTCTCCTGTTCATCATCCACAATCAGGACCCGAGTTGTTTTCTTCACAAGCGTGGCACCCATCGTATCAGCCGTTCTCCTTGTCCTCACATAATAATTCCATGAAGAGAACTTACAACTATCTTCATACTAACGGATAATTGTCTACAATTCATGAGAGTTATTTTCGTTTACCGTCAGGGGGTGCTAGTATTAGCGAAATAATTTCAAGTAGGTGTCTCATGAGCTTTTATGTATAACAGAATTCCCTCTAAAGATATTTTAAAAAAAGTCCGTTAAAGGGTGGGATGCAACAGGCTTGTCTTATCAAGAAGATTGAACAGCATATTGAGAGTATTCCGACGCTTGAGTCCAGCCGGATGAGGCTCTTTAATGTGCTCCAGGAGGAAGAATCCTCCATAGAGGGTATTGAGCAGGTAATATCCAGTGATCCTGCCCTTGTAGCCAAAGTGATCAAGCTGGCGAATTCGTCGTTCTACCGTCATGCCGACAGGCATGTGGGAATCCAGCAGGCATTACGCACCATCGGTCTTGACATGGTGAAATGCATCGCATTGTCCATGGCCGTGATGGAGACCTTCGGCACCCAGACCCCTTCAATGAAGCAGCTCTGGAGGCATTCCTATGCAGTGGCTTATATATCAGGACTGCTCGGGAATTCCAAAGCCGAGAAGGAGTGTCTCTTCACCGGGGGGCTTCTCCATGATATCGGCAGGATGATACTGATCTGCAGAGACACCTGAACACTATCTTCCCCTTTGCGAATTCACCGGTAGCTGGCCCGATCTGGCATTAGAGCGCGATGTTTTCTCCATGGACCACACAATAATCGGCGAAATGATCGCGAAGCGCTGGCATTTTCCGCCGGAAGTCATAGCGCTGATAAGGTATCATCATGAACCAATGAGCCGAGCAACCGCCCTTGTTTATCTGACGGATCAGGTCGTCATGCAGCATGAGAGGGGTTTGATCACAGAAGATTTTGAGCAGGAGGTCGGAATCAGAAACCATCTTGGTGATGAGTATAAAGATCTTGTAAATACTATTAGACAAAGGTATAGAACGAACACGGTTATATTTGAAAATTTGGGGTAAGGGGCATTGTGTTTGCCGTGAAGGAGCTGCATATTCTACGGGGCGAATCCACAGAGCTTACCTCGACTCGTGAAGCGATCCTGCTTGATCTCCTCAGCAAGGCCTCTGATTTCTATGAACAAACGGTAGGGGTACTTTCTTCCATCTTCGAGATCACCGAATTCGTCTCTAAAGGCTCTCCGGAGAGCGATTTTTTCGCTTATGTAACAGGCGTGCTCATCGAGGAGTCAAGGTGTGAAAACGCCTCAATCTTCATGGTGGAGAACGGCATGGTAGTACTCAAGGCCGCTTCCGGTATAACAATAAACAATGCCAATCCTCATGTGAGCATGGCACTCGGAGAGGGTGTTGCCGGAACCTGTGCACAAGATGGAAAGACCATCTTAGTTCATGATGTACAAGACTGTGAATTTTTCAAAAAGATGGATTCCGCCAAGGTAACCATTGGTTCCATGCTGTGCGTGCCCATTAAGGAAGGAAACCGGACGCTCGGCGTCATGAACCTGTCCCACTCATGCAAGGGCTTATTTCAATGTCCATTATGTCCGGGTGTTTGAGCTCATGGGCCTGCTCATCGGCCAGATGCTTACCCTGGTGCAGCTCTATGAAGTCTTCCATCGGAAAAATTCAGATTTGACTGAACTCTTAAGCGAAAGAGACGAATCTTTACGAAGCGTTACCGAGAGGTATAAGGCGGTTGTCGATATTTCCGAGGAGATGATATTCATTATCGACATGGCAGGCCGTGTCCTGTTTCTCAACAGGGCCCTGCAGTTACTCCTGACAAGGCCGCCAGTGACCATTTCGGATATCTTCGATGAGAGGTGCGTTTCCTTGATCCTTGAAACCGTTTCTCAGGCAGATACCGGACATTCCACCGAGTTTGATCTCAATGTGAAGGTGGGAGATAAGGCCGATGTCATCGCTCAGTTCTTTGTCAAGCATATCGATACCGACCAGATTCTCGTAATTATGCGTGACATCACTGCCAAGAAGCGCATGGAGCAGAAGACCATGCAGACAGAGAAGCTCACCTCGCTCGGGCTTCTTACCTCCGGGATAGCCCATGAGCTCAACAACAAGCTCACGCCTATCCTGGGATTTGCCGACCTCATGGACCCGGATCATCTGACCCCTCAGGACAAAAAGAGGCTTTCCATCATCATCAACTCGGCCTCGGCCGCCAAGGGCATTGTGGAATCCCTGCTCAAGTTTTCCCGGAACAAACCCCCGGAGAAGAACATCTTCGACATGCGTGATGTTATCAAGAGGACTATGAACCTCTATAGCCCCATCATCAAGAAGCGCGGTATAGAAATCATCAACGAGGATCCTGAAGAGCCGCTGTACATTAAGGCAGACATGAATTGCATGGAGCAGGTGCTCGTGAACTTCATCAACAATTCCATCGATGCCATTGATGAGCACCCCGGCACCATCTGGATCAGGTCGTTCATCAATGATGAATTTGTAAATGTCACTATTGAGGATACTGGTCCAGGCATTGCTGAAGGCGTCAAGACAAAGATATTTGATCCGTTTTTCACCACCAAGCCGAAGGACAAGGGAACAGGACTCGGGCTTTCCATATGCTACGGGATCATTTCCGACCACAAGGGCGAGGTGTTCATTGAAAATACAAGCAATGGCGCCATGGCGACCATGAAGATCCCTGCCATCATGGATATGGACGCCAAAGACAGGGATGCTGTCATAGATGATGAGCCCGCCTGCACGCCCTCTGACAGCCGGAAGAGGCAGAGCCTGATCATGGTGGTGGAGGACGAGGCGGATCTCCTTGACCTCATGGTGGACACCTTGAGCCCGCACTACAAGGTCATCACCTTCGAGAACGGCAGGAAGGCCTGTGATAACATCGAAGAGTATGCCTGGGAACTCATCATATCCGACCTGAGGATGCCGGTGATGAACGGCATGGAATTCTACCACGAGGCGATAAAGAAGAACCCGGGTTTAAAAAAGAGGTTCTTGTTCATTACCGGTGATACCTATGACTTCCAGGTTAAGGAATTTCTTGAGACCACCGGTGTAACATTCCTGAGGAAGCCTTTCAGGATCAAGGAGTTGAGGGAATCCGTGCACAAGCACCTGCAATTGAGGATGATTAAGGAATGAGTATTAAGAGGATACTCGTTGTGGACGATGAAGAGATCGTCCGTTATTCACTGAAAAATATCCTTACAACCAATGGGTTTGAGGTGGATGAAGTAGGCTCTGCCGAGGAAGCGCTCAAACTCCTCTATACCAAGAGCTTTCATCTGGTGCTCACCGACCTTGTGCTGGAAGGCATGGGCGGGCTTGAGTTGCTGGAGAACATCAAGGTTATATCGCCCAGGACACTGGTGATCGTGATTACGGGCTATGGTTCCCTGAAGACCGCTGTGGCTGCCCTGAGGCTCGGGGTGTACGACTATCTCCTCAAGCCCTGTGACGAAAATGAACTCGTTTTGAGGGTGCGCAGGGCGCTTGAGATGCAGGGTTACGGCACGGAACAGAAAAAACTCCATGAATTAAGCGCCATTGCCAAGACCGCGGTGACACTCTCGGACAAGATCAATACCCCGCTCAACATCATCCTGGGCAACATCGAGATGCTCGAGCTCAGCCCGGAGCTTGAGAGGAACACCAAGATACAAGAGACACTTCATGTCATGGAAACGCAGATATTCACCATCAAGAAGGTAATGGATAAGCTGGCCAGCCTCACGAACGCCGATACCAAAAGATACCCGGCTTTAAGGGATTATGAGATTATTGATTTGACAAGCGAGGGGGCCAATGATTAGTTCAAAGCAGATCCTGATCGTTGATGATTCCCATGACCTGACCCATGTGATAGCGGATTTCCTGGGCATGTACGGATACCAGGTTCATACGGCGCACAATGGGTACGATGCCTTGGAATGTATGCACTCGCAGCATATCCAGGTCGTGGTGAGCGACATCCATATGCCTCGCATGGATGGATTCACGCTGATGGGAGAGATCAAGGCAAAGTACCCCGAGGTGCCCATTGTCCTGATTACGGGATTTTCCGTTAGCGAGGCCCAGAAAATGGCCTTTGACCATGGGGCTAATGCCTTTGTTGCAAAGCCCTTCAAACTCAAGGAGCTCAAGAGTGTGATAGAATCGGTTTCACAAGAAGATATACACAACAGCATTGAGGAGGTAGATAATGAAGAAGACGACCAAGGTGAAGAAACCCCAGAAGGTTCTCTGCTACATCGATTATGCAAAGTACAGCGCCTTTATTGTTGATTATGCATACCAGCTCTCTTGCCTTATTGATGCAGAGCTCTTTGTCCTTCATACCGTCACCGACATCAAGAATGCTGCGGGTTTTTATGTCCCCCACATCAATACCGACAAGCTTGAAGAGGAAGTAATAAGGCAGCCAAAGACAAGATGTATTCCATCTGCAGCCAGGTGGGTGATGATGTGATCGATGCGAAGCACAGGCTTGTCATGAGGGGAATTCCCATCGATGTGATCAATAAGGTGATCAAGGACAAGGCAATTGAGCTGCTCATTATCGGCCATGAGGTCAGCAAGGGTGCCCTTGCCGGGTTCAGGAGCGATTATGCGGAGAAGTTCATGAAGAACCCGTCGATTCCTTTCCTGGTCTTGCCGGTTTAATAAGGCTTATGGATGACATGATCCCAACTGTAGCCTGAGGCGGGATCTTTCCTTTTACGGACATCATCAAGTGGCGCCTGGTTTGAACAAGAACCCCAGGGACTGCTCCGGGGTATAAAAGACAAGGCCTTTATCTTCTCTTAGCATCAGGATACGGGCACCCATGTGCATTTTTCATCCAGGGCGGGATGAGGGCAGCCTTAGCCCCCATCAGTGAAGGGTTATACCTGTGCTGCAGGATGGAGACCATGAGTTCATAGGTGTCCATTTTATCAATATCCCCGATAAAAACCCTCATGAAAGGACTCTTCAAGCGATGCCCTCCACTGACGCTCCAGGGGAAGGCCTTTTATGATTTCAATGGTCCCCGGAGCTGCTTCCTGGCGGAATAGAACTCAATTGCGTCCCCCCTGCCCGAGAAGTCGATACCGGCAGGGATGCATGCAGACAGGCTATCTGAACTCGCCAATGAACATGGAAGCTCGGTTGCCTTGATGGCTTCCGGCAGGAGGAACAGCTCAGGGGAGTTTCTCATGCTCGTGCCCATATAGTATGCATAGATCGACAGCGCGATGATGAAGATGCCGAAAAAGAAACGCAGGGGTTCCTTGTCTGGTTTCTTATTTAGAACCATTTGGGATGGATGGGTTTGTTGGAGAAAGTTTCCTTTTGTGTGCGTGTCGTAGTCATGCCCTATAGGGGGCTCTTCGAGGTATTCGTGCATGCGTTCTTCAGGCATGGGCCTCCCGGTCCTGTTCAGGCGGCCTGTCTGCATCCTTGCCGGCAGCCGTGTACTGCCCGAGGCGTTTCAGCAGCGCGGGAAGAACCAGGAAGAGGAGGAGGAGAATGATAGGCAGGAGTGAGTTAATGTCAATGGCAAAGGAGTTTCTTTCCATAATCATATGATAATAACATAACGATCAAGTGAGTAAACACAAAAAATTTATCGTAGTACCTGGTCAGTCTCATGGAAGTTATGATCTGAGTCCAGAGTTCATCCATGCCGTCACCCTTGGCGGCAGAGGTTATAACCGGAGACAGCCCGCACTGCTTTGAAGCTCGGATGCACGCTTGAGCCGCTGGCCGTAGCTCAGCTTGTCGGTCTTGGTGGCAACGAGTACGACCTTGGCCGGGCTTTTCGCCATGAGTTCAATGAGCATACGCTCCTCATCCTTCAAGGTCCCTGCGTATGTCCACAAGCAGCATGACGAGCTTCAGTTCGTTGTTGTTCGAGAGATATGTGGCAATCAGCTCGTCCCAGTTCTGGCTTATGGTCCTTGGATACCTTGGCATAGCCATAGCCCGGCAGGTCCACCAGATAGATGGAGGGCTGGTCCACCAGGTCCACCCGGAAGAAGTTGACGGCCCTGGGTCTTGCCCGGCATCTTGCTTGTTTTTACCAGGGATTTGCGGTTCACCAGCGTGTTGATGAGCGAGGACTTGCCCACATTCGATCTGCCTGCAAAGGCGAACTGGGGAAGCCCGGCGCTTGATGGGGAAAGGGCCCGGCAAAGGTGCGTCGCGTATTTTCACCTTCATAGGCTTTTCAGATAGGAGGCCACCCGGGACACCCCCTCCACGATGTTTTTCTCCGAGTTGGCGTAGGAGAACCGGATATACCCTTCAGCCCCGGGCCCGAAATCGATGCCCGGGGTAACACCCACGCCCGTGTGCTCCAGGATATCCATGGCAAACAGGCAGGGAGTCGGTGCAAAGATCGCCCATGTTCACCAGGACATAAAAGGCGCCGGTGGGCTCCACCTCCACGTTGAACCCGTGCCGGGACATCTCGGCGAGCATGACCTTTCTCCGGCCGGCAAAGGTCTGACTGCATGTCCTCCACATCCGCACCCGCCTCGGTGAGTGCCGCGACCCCTCCCCACTGGGCGATGGAGGGCGCGCAGATCATGAGGTTCTGCTGGATCTTCTGGGCGGTACGGATCAGTGACGGGGGGAAGACGGCCCATCCCAGCCTCCAGCCGGTCATGGCATAGGCCTTGGAGAAGCCGTTGATGACGATGGCATTGTCCGTGAATTCAAGGATGGTGTGCTGCTCGGATTCATAGACCAGCCCGTGGTAGATCTCGTCGGAGATAATGGGGATGCCGAGGTTGCCAAGGCCTTCAGGTGCTCCGTGTCCAGGCAGACGCCCGTGGGGTTTGCCGGCGAGTTGATGAGCAGGGTTTTTGCCTGGTTCATGCGCTGCTTTACCTTGGAGGGGTCCAGCTGGAACCCGTCCGCGCTGCCGGTGGGAACGAGGCGGGGAACGCGCCTTCAGGATCCTGATGAAGTTCGGGTAGCAGGCATAGTACGGATCGGTCATGATGATCTCGTCGCCTGCATCCACCAGGCAGGCAATGGCCATGAGGAGCGCCGGGGAAGAGCCTGCGGTCACCATGATCCGGGCTAGTCGATGGGACGCCGTAGGTCTTCCGATAATGTGCGCTGCAATGGCGTGGCTGCAGCTCCGGTATGCCCAGGGAATCGGTGTAGTGGGTCCTGCCCTTGCTGCATGGCATTTGCACGCTGCCATCCGGATACACTCCGGGGTATCGAAATCAGGCTCGCCCACCTCCAGGTGGATGATGTCCCTGCCTTCTGCGGCAAGGGTATTCGCCCTTTCCATGACATCCATGACCAGGAAAGGCGCTATGGTCTGGGCGGTGCGGGATGGATTCATGGTGTCCCTATAGCAGACCTTTGTGTGAAGGGTCAATTGAAGCGATGAGGTGAGTGAGGGTTGTCGTGCGATAAGGGATGACGGGATCAGGTCTCTAACCGTGAACTTTGATTTGTCTTTTTGTCAATGTTAAAGATTTGACCACTGCCGTTCCTAATACCATGAATATTCGGATTGACGCTCCGAATATTCATGGTAATTGCAGCCCTGGTACGAAATCTACAATCAGAGTCAACCTCAAATTACCTCATAAAGTTTATGAATTCATGGACTACAAGATTGAATTATTAATGTAATATAGCTATAGAAGAGACATATGTGCTGAATCGAGGCACATGTAATGATTTTTTATTCTTTATGCGGGAGGTGAATATCATTAGTAATCGTCGCATTCTTAATATATCCAATGTAGTTTCAATGTTCTCTATAATTATACTCCTTGTAGGATGTGGCGGCGGAGGAGGTAGCAGTATTCCTAAAAGTGAGGTAACTAAACCATTAGACCAGTATATATGGAGTAAACACCCAAGAGTAATGCGTGATATTTATTATGATAATATTGGGAATATACTTAAATATTACTCAGCTACATATAATGTTAATAACATGTTATCAAGAAGTGATCTCTATAAAGGCTCTGGGCCGGATGGCCAATGGTTTACTAACGATGATACTCTTGATAGTTATATGAATATATACCATGATTCAAGTGGGATAGAAACTCGTGAAATTTCTTATTTCGACCCGGTTCAGATGGCCAATGGTTTACTTCAGATGATAACATATATCGTTATAGCGATCTTTCTTATAATACCGATCGGACTGTTATGCTGAAAATCAATTATAATATGGGTAATGATGGACAATTCTTCACTGAAGATGATTCTGTACAATTTTATTATTTAAACCTCTATTTTGCCAACGGTAATTTTTTTAACTATACTATGTATACTGGTGCAGGATCGGATTTAAAATGGATCTCGGCCGATGATGAGGTTGGCAATGATTTTGGCATAAACCAATATAATGCTGATGATATATTGAGTAAAACTGTTCACTACAAAGGTGTAGGACCTGATGGAAAAGCCTTCACATCTGATGATGTAATTAATTATTACAAGGATTGCATAACAGATAACTATGGTAATATATTGAGTGATATTGTATATGATGGCACTGGGCCGGATGGCCGAATGGTTTACCTCAGATGATGCAATTAGAGGTCACCAAGCATATACATATAATAAAAATACTATAGTGTTGAATTCATACGGAAACCCTGGGCCGGACAGCATGTGGTTTACTTCAGATGATGTTATATTCTCTTCAAGTGAATATATTATACCTCAATAATTATTATGGATAGTGTGTTGTTAGTCCTATAATATATTATCATATAATACACAGGCTTAATCAAAGACATACATAATCATTTCGTTGATCTCTGCGATTTCTATTCAGTTTCAGGAAGCCTGAAAACTGATGATCTTGTGGCGGAGCCTATGCGTATAAGACCTCCACGAAGGCATACTATTTCCCTTCGTCCGTTTTTA
>CAWAUM010000012.1:0-299994 GCA_963785235.1 uncultured delta proteobacterium
CCCTTCCTCTTCCTGGCAAGGCAGGAGAATTCATCTTTCGGTCCTGGTGCAGGAGCGTTGATTACTTCAACAGATGGGTGCTCTTGAAAGGCCCTTAATCTGATGATCTTGGTTGAAACATAGGAAATTTATCACTTCATACCAGAGCGTGACATCTGGCATGTTATCTTCACATTACCTTGCCACTCTTTTCCGATGATTATGGAAGAGTCTGTTGAAAAACCAAATGAATAATTGATGACTGAAAAAACGGCCTCACAGGATGCACGACATTTGAAATATTATCATCGAGCCTAATGTTTTGATGGTTCAAATTTGATATTTTTTGAAATAACAGAGGTTTTTCAACAGTCTCGAAAGTAATCTATACTTTGGATTAGCCATTAGCCTCGGAACATAATCTTTACTTTCCTCTCCTGGCTTCTAGTGTAAGAATTTACAAAGATGAGAGTACCCCAAGTAAATAATCACTCATCCAGAATTCCCCTGATCTTTTTTGCAAGATCTCCTAGAGAGAAGGGCTTCTGGATGAAACCATTGCACCCTTGTTGCATGATCTCCTTCGCCTGACCATCAAGACTGTAGCCGCTTGAAAGGAGAACTTTTACGCACGGATCAATACGTTTCATTTTTTAAATTAATCGACTCCGGCACCATTTTTCCCCGGCTCAATTATCTGTTTTCTTCAATGACCTGTCTTATATGCTTTTGATTCTACAAATATTTCGTCTTTAAATGGATTAAGCTTGTTTTTACGAATCTTATTAAACTGATAGAGCGCCAGTGCAACATTTGCGATTAATGCCAGCAAGCTTACGATAAAAAACGCTGTTGGGATTATGTGTAGTCGGAACAGGAGCTATGCGATCTGCAAACGAAGGGACTGTCATGACAAACATGATCCACAAGGCTAGTGTAGACGCACGATGCTGCAGCCATGCTCCTTTTTTGATAAAGAAAGCAGGTATGGTGCAGGCAAGCAACAATGCTAAGCCACAGTAAAATGAATGATCAGCTATACAGTTGTAGGTATAGGCGAAATTCCACAAATCATAAGCTATGATCCAAGGCCAGATCATGTCAGGCCAGATCATATCCTTTGACTTGTCTTTAGAAATAAAAATACCAAGCCAGCCGCAGATGGTGATGATGTTGAGCAGTCCGGCTATACCATTCATGATATTCCATGGTCCGGACATTACCCAGAGATTGTCAATATACGCTCCGTTCCATGCCCCATATGAAAAGCATTGAAAATCACGGATACATGCTTCAAAGATATTAAGTGCCAAGTATAAGGGGAGGAAAACATAATGCCCATTTCTTTTTAGCAAGTCCCGGAATATAGCGAATAGCCATAAAACCAAGACATCCGGCAAGGGCTGAATAGGTTTTTACCCAGTTAAACCATGTGCCCGTACCATATTCATTGCCAGGGGCTGCAGTTGTTGGCCATACAAAGATAGTCAGTACAATCGGAACAACCAGGAAAAGTACAATTCCGCCCCATTTTGTTGTACGACCAAATTCATTGAAAGCCATTAAAGCAAAGAGAACAAAAAGCCAAATCGCCCAACCATTGAAGCTCGTTGCTTCATACAAAATACCCATAGCACTTTACCTCCTATAAAATCGAAAATATTAATAATGGGATTGTTATGTGCAGTGCTTTTTCTTTAACCTTATTGATATAGTAAAGATATACTGCACAGATTCAAGAGCTATGAGGGTAAAAGTATAAAGACTGTAAACATCATGACGAGGTCTATGCTTAGAGCCATTCAATCTTAGACTTTGTATCCTGGCATGAAATCTATTCTCTACCCCTCAATTTAATAGTAATATATTACCATAATAATAGATAAATAATGAGCTTCCAATAGTCTGTGGCATCTTCTCATTAGGTTAGATTGTAGATTCGTGAGATTTCATATCGGTTTTGGCTTGTCTGAGATTATAAAATCCTTCCGTCAACCATATGGATGATTCTGTCAGCATCGTGTGCCAGTGTTTCGTCGTGAGTGACCATGAGGAAGGCCTTTTGGGTGGTCCGATTAAGCTCTCTCATGAGGTCAAAGACCATACGGCCACTCTTGCTGTCAAGGTTACCCGTAGGCTCATCAGCCAGCACCAGTACCGGGTCGTTTGCCAGTGCCCTTACAATGGCACCCCTTTGCTGCTGCCCACCTGAGAGCTGGCCCGGCGTGTAGTTCAATCGGTCACCCAAGCCCACCTGCTTCAATAATCCAGTCATGCGATCCCTGTTAGTGTCTTCCGATACTTTTCCTTTGAGCCTACAGGGCATAAGGACATTTTCCAAAACCGAAAATGCAGGCAGCAGGTAGTGAAACTGGAAGATAAACCCCAAATAGTCCCTGCGCAGGTATGCCCGTTCATCTTCCGAAAGGAGAGAAGTATCATTACCATCGAGGATAACTTTTCCAGATGTTGGTGTATCAAGCAAGCCGATGATATTCAGCAATGTTGTCTTGCCTGACCCCGAGGCCCCCAGCACGGCAATGAATTCCCCCTGCTTAATCGTTAGGTCGATGTCGAAGAGCACCTGGTTGACAACACAATCCCCATCTCCATAACACTTGGTTATTCTCTCAAGGATCACGACCTGTTTTTCCATATCCTTCAATCCCTATCAATACCCTGCTCTTTGGAGCATACTCATGTTCTGATTAATTATCTTATCACATCCACCGGATTTGTTCTGGCTGCCTTCCATGCCGGATACAGAGCAGCAAGAAGCCCAACCATAAACGCTATGGCCATGGTGCCGAGCACCATTCCAAGAGTCAGATCAATGGGAAAGGTCTCCACCTTCCTTCCTGTAGCGCTCGCGACAGTTTTAAAGCTTGAAAGGAATAGTGCAAGTCCGCTGCCCAGTACCGCCCCGAAAAATGAACCCATAAGGGCCAGGAGTGCTCCTTCAATGGCAAATAACCCGATGACCTGCTTTCTGGTAGCGCCCATGGCCTTTAAGATGCCGATCTCGCGTAACCTGTTCATGACCGACATGATGAGGATGCTTGCTATGGCAAATCCCGATGCAACAACAGTGAAGGCTATGATGAGGTTTGAGGATGAAGATTGTGCCTTCAGACCTGTTAGCAGGGCCTGGTTCTCCTGCATCCAGGATATCGCCTCATAAGGTATTTGCATATTCATGCGTCCAACAAGCTTATCGGCATCGAAAATACGGTCAAGCTTTATTCCTATGCTCGTTACAGCATTCCCCAATCCAAAGAGTGATTGGGAACTCCTCAGTGTCAGGAAAGCACGAGAATTATCCACAGCACTGAACCCGGTATCAAAAATGCCCGCAAGGGTATAGGTCTCTGAGTTTCCCTCAGAACTGGTGATCTTTATCTTGTCTCCAAGCTGCAGGGAAAATTCATCAGCAAGCTTGTAACCAATGGCTGTCTCGTTGGCGTTCAACTCGAAAAACCTGCCTTTCACAAGCTTTGACTGTATGTCCACTACCTTATTGTACCGCCGGGGCTCCATGCCGGTGATGAAAACGGCCTTGTGCTTGGCGCCGCGCGACATTATCCCGTCTCCATCTACTGCTGGGGAGACAGCGATAATTGTTTTATCAAATTGTTCCAGACGTGGTATCCAAACAGCCCAATCTTCTATCTTGCGTTTGCGCTCTGTGAGGCTGACGGTCTTACTTGCAACCACGGTGTCTTTTTGCTTCTGGATTTGCATTTGCAGGACATTCATCGGGACTCGTTCAGGTTGTTTAATAACAATATGGGGTATGGACCCGGTAACACTGCTGATCAGACGCTTCTGAAGCCCACTGATAAGGGCATTGAGAAAGATGATCAGGGTTACGCTGATAGCTACTACTACCATAGTGAGGAGGGTCTGGCGGAAATTAAAGATAAGGTCGCGCCTGGCAACAGACCAGGTAAACCTGTCGGGCAAGAAGCGGGATTTGCCCTTATTTTTCAGATTTCACCTCTGCAGCATTCAGGATGATATTTTCTTCAATTGAGACACCTTCGATTGCCACCCATTCTTTGCCCCTGCTCAGCACCTTTATCCCTTTTTTTACTGCTTTGCCTGATTTCTTCACAAATAAATAAGCTGTGCCATTCGATTCCAATACAGCGCTTAAGGGCACCGTAAGCGCAGAAAATCTACCTGCTTCGATATTTACATCCACAGTCATGTCCGGCAGGATATAATCAGGGACTGTTGTGGGGGTAAGCTTCACTGCGACAACACCCCTTAGGCTGTCCACCTCCGGGCCGATGGTGCTCACCCGGGCTTGAAAGGGACGGTCCTTGAATGCAGGGGCGATAATTGTTGCACTCTGAGTCTTTCTGATCTTGCCAAGATTGTTCTCATCGGTCTCCATGTAGATCTCAAGCTGCGACATATCCGCGACACTCATCAGCACCAAACCTGCAGTAACAGCTTGCCCTGACTCGACATTGCGGGCTACTACCAGGCAATCATAAGGCGCTTTAATAGAGTGCTTCTCATACTCATGAGCAATAAGGTTTTGTGCAGCCTCAGCCTGTTTGAGCCGTGCATGCGCGATCTTCAGGTCTTCCATACGAGGTCTTTTCATGAGGTCATTCAGGTTCTCCTGCGCCACCTGCTCGGAGGAGATAGATTTCTCTCGGTTGGCTTTTGCCTTTTCCCACTCAGACCTTGAAATGACTCCCTGCGTGAGCAGATTTTCAAAACGTCCATAGTCGGCATCAGCCTTTTCTCTATCCGCCCGGGCGAGTCTAATTTCTGCCTTAGCCTTGTTGATTTCCTCTGGATATGGCCCTTTCTCTGTCTTTATAAGCTCCTGACTTGCTGCCTCAATAGTCTGAAAAGCCTGTTCGAGTTTTGCTTTTGTAAGACTTGAGTCAAGTTCAAGGAGGATAGCTCCTTTTGCTACACGATCACCCTCTTTGTAGTTGACCTTACACAGAGTTCCCGAGACTTCAGTTCCGATATCACTCTTTATCACAGGGCGTATCCTGCCAGTAGCAATCACTAACTCAATTACAGTTTGCCTCTTAGGAAGAACCGTATCAACCTTAGTTCCGCAGCCACAGGCCATATAGGATGACATGAGAAAGGTGATAATGATCAGCCATAGGAGGTATTGTTTATTCATAAAAATAATATCCACTTTCAACAAAGCAGTTATCTTTGTCTTGAAATAGAAAAGATTACTTTCTTTTAGTAGTTACAGCACACATCCCTGTCAATGCAATCATCGAGATTTATCTCGACGCTTTGATATTGTTCCGTGGATTAACCGATAGAAATGACCTCCTGTATAAGGATGACTACAATTATAGGGAATGGATTTTGATTAGAACGCACAATGTTCCAGCAGAACCAGAGATCTCTTTGCTTTCATCATGCTTTCGAAGAGCTCACGAATTGATGATCTTGGGTTGAAACATATGAAATCTCCCGACATACTAGACCGTCACAACTGGGGCATGTACTCTATGGTTTTGCATGCCCCTATTTTTCGATGATTATAGAAAATAATCTCTACTCTGGGATAACCATTGGCACTAGCAAAATCAAGGGTGTCTCATGTCTTGTGAAAGCACCAATCTATTGCAGAGATCAAC
The DNA here is from genome assembly GCA_963785235.1 of uncultured delta proteobacterium. Classification (GTDB taxonomy): domain Bacteria; phylum Desulfobacterota; class Desulfomonilia; order UBA1062; family UBA1062; genus MWEI01. Next base: position 5,610 of record CAWAUM010000012.1, read on the forward strand.
GCTTAGGACGTGTCATCTTCCAGATAGGGGGACATTTCTAACGAGTCTTGACAGTTTTGACGCGTTCTATTGAAAACGTCGTCATCCCCCTTATATTGGTAGGGTAAGGTATCTGACATTTACTGTATTTTTCATGCAATGACCCTTTCCGGGGATTAGTTGGATACTCATCTCGTATGAAAGGAGGTTCGTCATGAAACGCGGAAATCGGTTTATCTGCATATTTTCCCTGTGTCTTTGTTTCCTGGCCATCAGTGCGGTTGAGGTTTATCCATGGTCCTTGAATCTGACCGGGTTGAGAAGCTGGGACTTCGATCGGCTTGCCGAAGGAGGCTTCGGCGACAGCGCCAACAGTTATGCATGGTCTGTCACAATGTTCAATGGCGACCTGTATGTGGGGACAAACCGCCATCACATGTGGAGCCTCATGCAGAGCATGTCCGGCATGATGCCACCTATGCCCCCTGGATTCGGTCCCGAGGGGCCTGCCAACGAGACCTGGGGAAACATGACGTGGGCCCAGGATTTTCGTGGTCAGATCTGGCGATACAGAGATGGGGCATGGTCTCTTGTACATCTCTCTCCTGTGGTTTACGGCGAATTACCCATTGCTCCGAATCCCACACTTCCCCCGCCGCCCAATCCTCCCATCGTCGGACATTACCCTGAATCCTATGGATACCGGACCATGGGAGTTTACAACGGGTACATCTATGCCATTGGAATCGGGACATGGGTTCCGAACATGCCGTTGGCACGTATCACCAGGTCCCCGAGCGGCGATGAGGGAACGTGGGAAGATGTCTCGGGAATCATCAGTACGGCGACCAACCCGAGGGGTCTGGTCACCTACAAGGGCAACCTCTACATCACCGCATCGCTTCCAGGAACTGCTCCAGCGGGAGCGGGCATCGGGCTTGTTTACCGCTATGATCCGAAAACCCAGGGCCTCTGGGTCCAGGTCAGTGATCCGGGTTTTGGAAACATCGACAACGCAGAGATCGCGTACCTTACTGAATTCAATGGATATCTCTATGCATCGACCGTGAATTACAACACGGGCTTTGAGGTCTGGAAGACGAATGGCAAACTCCGGCCTGACGGTAAATACACGTGGAAACGGATAATCAAGGAAGGGTTTGGCGACACGTACAACCAGTGGGGCATGACCATGACCCCCTTTATGAATCACCTCTACATCGGCACTGCAGCGGGTGCTGGCATGGTACTGAAGAACGGAAGACCCGTGGGGAGGAGGGCCTTCGACCTGATCAGACTGAACAAGAACGATCAGGCCAAGCTCCTTGTGGGCTCCTATGAACCGGATGATCCACCTGAAGGCTGGCCTGCTCAACGGGTGCCACTGAGCCGATGGGCTGCTGGATTCGGCAATCCCTATAACGATTATGTATGGCACATGTGTGTTCATGAGAGCTGGCTTTACCTTGCCACCTACGACGAGACTTCCCACATCCTCCTCATGGCTCAGGGAGCTCTTGCTGGTGGCCTCAATCCCGGCGGTGTACTGCCACTGCCAATACTGCAACTCCGGCAGGGACTCGATGAGATGGATATCTCCAGGTATGCTCCTCAACAGCGCAACGCTGTCATCGCCCTGAAGAGTGCTCTAGATTCAAGAGATGTGAGCGCTGCAGGGTTCTACATCTCACAGATGCTCGACCTGTTCGGCGGGGCGGACCTGTGGAAGTCCCTCAACGGTGTGCACTGGTTTCCTGTAACCATCAATGGTTTCGACAACCATTTGAACTTCGGGTTCCGCAGGCTTGTCTCCGTTCACGAACCAGACCTTTGGGGCCTCGTTCTGGGTACAGCGAACGCCTTCACTGGTCACCCGGAAGGCGGATGTGAGATTCTTCTTGGGACAAACCCTTATACCATCGGACCGGACAGGCGAAGGTAAAAGAGCAGGTCAAGGAATACGCTTTCATAATATTTCAGGTTCATGACAACTATGGCATATGAAAAGTGCTATCAGTTGTCATGAACCTAAATTTAATACTGCGGTCTAACAATGATGATATACTGGAATAGTGCAGTATAATAAATGGCCGAAAAGAACAAAACAATTTATGATTTGCCACATCCGCATACAAGCATTCGACTGGAATCTCATAGCTGTTGCCTGCGCAATGTTTGCGGTCACCATCGTGACCTGGGTGACGTTTGCAGCGGCGGCTGAACTGGAAATTCGCATAGATAATCCACCGATGAATGGAACAGTGATTGCGCTACTGTTCAACTCTGCCAGCACGTTTGTCGACCTCCGCGATCCGGTAAACGTTGTCACCCTTCCGTCCGGTGGCAGCATGCCTGGACGCATTCCTGACCTACCCAGTGGCGAGTATGCACTGGTAGTTTACCAGGACGAGAACAGCAACGGACTCCTGGATAAGAATTTCATTGGTATCCCACGTGAACCTCTCGGCTTCTCAAATAGCTACTGGCCACAAGGTCCTCCTGCCTTCACCCGCGCGGTGTTCCGGCTCGACGAAGGTGAAACGAAAACAATCGATATCAAACTGCAATCGGTCTTTGGGAAGTTGGGTCTGCTGGGTGTGGGTGTTGGTGTCATCTTGCAGACTAGCCCATACCGTGATTCCAAACACTTAATTGTTCAACCCATTCCTGCGATCAGTTACATCGGCGACTGGGTTCAGATTCTCGGTCCTACAGCCCAGTGCGGCATCATGAACTGGAATGATGTCAGACTCGCAGCGACTGCAAGTTATCGCCTTGGAGCCTACCGCGAAAGTGACAGTCCCTACCTGCAGGGTATGGGAGATCGCGATGACACTCTGATGGGAGGCCTGGCATTGCAGGTTCAATTACCCGCGGGTTTCGAACTTTCTGCCGGTTATGAGCATGACCTACTCGACCGCATCGGTGGCGGCAATGGACGCATAGGTCTGGGAAAGGCCTTTCAGCAAGGTCAGCTGACGGTTTCTCCGCAACTGGCGCTAAACTGGCTTACAGCTGAACTGGCCGACTACGAATATGGAGTGCCCGCAGACCGAGTCCGCGAGGGTCGACCAGCCTATCATCCCAGCGATTCAGTGAATCTCGAAATAGGGGTTACTCTATTCCGAGAACTTTATGACAATTGGCGAATTATCCTTACTGGGAGTGTCATATTCCTGCCCTCGGAACTCACCACCAGCCCGATTGTGGACCAGGCGCACATGTTTAATGGTTTTGTTGCAGTCACCCGGCTGTTCTGACGACGATATGCTGAGAAATGGAAGAAGTAAGAGGCCAACAAGCTCCTCCACATGCACACGAAGTTATCCCATATGAATATCACTTCGATTTCGTCTCGATTTTGAAATCACTTGAAACTGAAGATCTGGTGGTGAAACATACGAAGTCTCTCTCTTCAAACCAAACCATCACAACATGTTGTAATCATCACTTTCTTATACCCCTCTTTTTCGATGATTATGGAATGAAACATACGGAATAAGACACTTCATATCAGATCGTGGGCAATGGCACCAAAGCTTCAGGTAACTTGGGAATCACCGGTGGCTGAAAGCCGTCCGGTGATTCCATGCTTCAATCATCTCGTTAATGTTATAAGCCCTTTTTCTCAAACCAGAAGAACAAGGAAATCGTTCCGGCCCAGAAGAAAGGAATTATGACCCATGGTGAGACTCCCAGGACTTCCGGCAACCCTATCTTGCCGAAGTCTTTCCACGCGAGAACCGTCGATTTGAAGAAGGGAAAGAGCTCCGCGTAGAGGGCGGCCCCTGCTACCATTCCCGCAACGGCGAAAAAGGCATGCCAGCGCCCTTCACCCAGAGCGCCGATCGACGTGCCCGGACAGAAACCCATCACTGCCCATCCAGCTCCGAACAGGGCCCCTCCCAGAAGCACGGCGCCGAGGTTCATCGGTTTGTGGCTTAAGGTGATAATCCCTGCATCCGTGAGCAGAGCTATCCCGACCATGCCGACCAATATGGCGGAAAGCATGAACTTGAATATCGTCATGTCCTTCAGCAACATGGCGCCGACCTGTTTCTCAAATCGCAGAACGCGACCCTTCTGCAGCAGGAAGCCGAACAATACCCCCGTAATGAGACCGAGCATCTGATCTATACTCATGACGGCCTCCTTCCATAAACAAGGGCGGCAACGAGAACGCCGACACTGAAGAACATCGCGAGGGCGACAAAGGAACTGACCGAGAGCTGCATCATGCCGCTCAATCCGTGTCCGCTGGGACAGCCGTCGGCCATTCGTGCACCCATCATGGCGACGATGCCTCCCAGGAACGCCCCCACTGCCCGTTTCCCGATGGATGGGCCGAAACGCTTCTCCCATGTCGGAGGAACACTCTCCAGTTTGAAGCTTCTGTCCGTTGCGGAAGAGATCAGCGCCCCCAGGAAGATGCCCGAGAACGAGCATGAACTGCCAATCGACGCGAACCTTCTCCTTTATGAAGTACTCGTTTGCTGCTACTCGATCCGGAGCAACGGTCCGTTCAAGAAGGCCGGCAGCTCGCACGAAGGTAGTCGATGCGCCCAGATAGTTGGATTTCCCCATCCACTCAGTGGTTGCATAAACTGATGCAATGGCCAACAATCCCAACAAGGCTCCTGCGAGGTAAGGACTCCATCCGCCATCCTGTGTTTTCCATTTCATCGAGATTTCCTCCTTTGTTATTGGAATCGAACGACATGATGAGCCGCGACTGCAAGGATTCGGCTCCATTAAATAGTTATGCCGTTTCTATTCGGTTAGAGCCATTCAGAAATGCTCTTATCATTATTCATGATAGTTGTGTTCACTCTCCCCTGTTGTGAGAGTGGGCTCTTTTCATCAGATAATAGCCCGCAGTCAGCGCAACAACAATAGAGGCAATTCCGACTAGGCTCAGGCTGTCCACCTCTTTGAGATCTAAAATGATCACCTTGCGTGCAATCGCAATGATTGCCACCGAGAGAACAACCTCGTAATGGGGTTGATCTTGGGTTATGTAGGTTTTCATTATTGTTTCAAGCAGTTCGATTCCTATCACGACCAACATAAAGAGTCCGAAAATCTCAAGCAGCTGCTCAACACTGAGAAGAAAATACGGTGGGTTTACTGTATCTTTTATGATAAGCCAGCCAAGGTCGATTGTGGCAAGTAGCAGAACAATTGCCATCATGACCATAAGGGCCAGAATCATTACCTTTTCGCACATCTTCAGAACAGTGATCATACTATTATTGCTCCCCTTGTAAAATGATGGTTGCTACGGTATCGCAATTTATCCTATTCACCATATTAGGCATAATTACTATGCCGACTCAGGGCGGTATATCAGAATATGTAATGACTCAGACAGATATGTCGTTCTTATCAACATGGATTAGATGAATTGCCTCCCCATTCTCATTGAACGTGTTCAGCAATTTCTTGATGTGGAATCAAAGGTGTGTAATTACTTAATTTCAATACTATATCATGAGCTTTATATCAAATCTATATCAGAGTGAATAGTACTTCGATAACTCATTAGTTTAACCTCCACTCTTTCAACCAGCGATTGTGTTTACAAATCTACAAGTTGGTCAAAGTGAAGGATCTTGCAATAAACATGAATGGTTCCATAATGCTCCCAAAATCGATGATCTACAAATATTACCTACACAAACAGATACTTAAATTTGGAGTGGACCTGCATCCGGCAATGAAATCATCATCTACTTCATACAATTAATCAATTTATATCGTTCAGCTTGAAGTAATATTGACTATTAGTAAGATGTTGAGGTATTTTGATAACCAAGAATAAGGGTGTAGTGACCTGATGGCAGGTCGCCGCAGGACAAAAGGATGGTCGGGCCGCCATCTAGAGATGCGACAGGATTTGTAAACTGTCGCCCAACCCAATCGATTTATTATGTCGTTGGGATGATCTCTGGAGGCACTTATGGATAAAGAACCGCAACAGAATACCCCTCAACCTGAGAAATCAGGCTGTCTCTCAATCATCGTACGTCTAACTTGGATGGCTTTCGGTAACATGGCATTGATCATCACAGCCTTTTCAATTGTCCAGCAGAAGGCGGGTATTGTGCTTGACGTCATATTCTGGGCTGTGGTGACTGGACTTATACTTATTCGGTACATAGATATCAAAGTTTTCCAGGGGAATACCGCTGATAATGAACCAGCAACACTTAAAGATTGGCGTCAATATTCGATTTTGCTCATTGTAATTTCAGCATTTGTTTGGTTTGTTGCTCACGTAACAGTCCGTTTACTGTAAGCTGGAATACCGTACAAAACAATTATGAGGGAAGTGACCATACAATGAGAATGGACAATACACACAGATCACAACTACAGGCTCATATAGGGTTATTATAAAAATTACATGGAATTTGAACCAGTTAAAAAAGGGCCGAGGCGGCTCATTATTTTCACCGACCTGGACGGATCGTTACTGAACCACGGCGACTACTCCTGGGAAGCAGCCAGACCCGCCCTGGACAAGATACGGGAACTGGGCATACCCCTAATCATCTGCACGAGTAAGACTAGGTTGGAGGTGGAGTTTATCCAGAAGGAGATCAATATCCAGGGGCCATTTATCGTGGAGAATGGCGGTGGTATTATCTTCCCGCAGGAATACAGAGCTATCCCGATGGGCAGCGCTATCATCACTGACAACTACCGGTGCATACCATTGGGGCTCTCCTATGCCAGGATCAGATCGTTCATTAAAGAGGCTTGTAAGGAGTTCTCCATCAGAGGGTTCGGGGATATGAGATATTGCGGAGATCGCCGCAATCGGACTGGACTCCCCATCGAAAAAGCCGTCATGGCAAAGAAGCGGGAATTCACCGAGCTCTTTTATTGGAGCATGAGCAGGAACTGGATACCTTAAATAAAACGGCCAACCTCAAGGGATTTACGATCACCAGAGGAGAAAGATTCTTTCCACTGCATGGGCTACGGTAACGACAAAGGCGGCGCAGTCAGGAGGGTGAGAGAGACTTTATTCCGACACTGGCAGACGAAGACAATCTCCATGGGCTTCGGGGACAGCCCCAACGACTTCCCTCAACTGAAAGCCGTGGACATACCCGTGCTTATTCCCCACGAAGACGGCAATTACGAGGACCTTGAGCTGCCGGGACTTATCCGTGCCCAGTTTCCGGGCAGCAGGGGTTGGAACGAAGCGGTCTTAAGATCATCACGACATCTCCATGAAGACACACAGGGTACGCAAGGATCACTCTACGTGATAACCTGAAAAGCAGAAACAGCCGTGGCCACGACCCGGTGAATATCTGGGTTCGTTCCGCTACGAGCTCTCCGGCGAATTCGCCATTGACTAGATCCTTGTGGGCCTTTCTCCAAGTGAGCCTCTTCTCATTGCCAACCACCAGTACGATGGTGGTCATGGCCATGGGGAAAATGAATGATCAATTCTCACGTAGATCACAGCTCGAATCTTCTTGACCCCCATCAGATGTGGCTCTTGAAATGTGCAGATTATGGACCAACTCGGCACCCAGGAGGAAGATGCACGCGGCGAAGAAGATCCACAGGAGGAAGATGACGAATGCGGTCAGCGGTCCGTACACAGTGCCGAACTCGGTGATCTTCATCATGATGTAATAGGTGAATACATGTTTCGCAGCCTCGAAGAGCACGGCCGTAAACAGGGCTCCGGTAAGGGCATGGCTCGTCCTCACCTTGGTGTGGGGCAACACCATATAGAGACCCGAAGCGATTATGAACACAAGGAAGGCAGGCAAAACGATCCCTACGGGCACGGTCATAATATCCCAGTCCCTGAGTCCGGGGAAAAACCCGGCCAGTGGACCGATGAGCGAGGTCGCGCCGAAGGAGATCATGATAAAGACGATGAGCACGTTGATGACGAGCAGGGAGAGGAGAAGCGACGTGAGCAGCGGACGCTTCCCGTGGGTGCCGAATATGGTGTTGACCGCGCTCTCCAGGGAATAAAAGAGCTGGTAGGAAAAATAGGCGTACACGGCCAGGGTGAACAGGCCGATCCTCTTGTAGGCAATGATCTTGCCAAGTTCTTCGTTGATCTCGCTGGTGGCGTCCGGGAAAGAACCCCGAGAGCCGTACTGACAGAAAATCATAGAAGGCCAGGTGCTCACCGAGGATATAGCCGAAGACCGACACGAGCAGGAGGAAAAAAGGGACCAGGGCCATGAGGGAAAAACAGGCGATGGCACCGGCCAGCATGAGGCCGTTGTGTCTGAAAAAGTCAACAAGGCTCTTCCAGGAGAATCACGTATAAATCATGACTTCCGGATTCTGATTGATGGGCATTCATAGCGTCAATGAAATTTATCCGTTTCGAAGAATTGGGGCCGTGGTTCCATTTTCCAAAGGTCTTGGGATAGTATTTCATGCATTCCGGACAGATTTCATGACTGAACAAGGCTTCGGAATGCGATGTTAGTTACCTTAACGAGAACACCTAAGTACATTTCTTATTGGAAAAGCAGGTGCCGGGCCTGCATCTCCCGGCACCATTAAAATGTGAAGGGTTCTACGGGGAGTCCCGAATGAGGTTATACTTAATAACACCCAGGCATCCGATATTATCTGTTTGTAATCACGAGTATAATCAAAAGCCGCCATCCGATTTAACGGATGGCGGCCCGACCATCTAAATCCTCCGGTATTAAACCGGACCCTATCATTTATTTATTATAGTTGTTAAGCATAGTTGAGATGATTAGTCAAATAAAGAAAAGCTCGTGTCGAAGTAGGAAACATAGGAGACCTTTTTATGTAATCAACAAGTTGATGTTGAATTGGCACAAATCATAGAAGTACTGTTTTCAGAACGATTCTATGTATTAATGGTGAACTTTACATATCAGTTGGGATGATCTGAGGCGATAAAACGCATCCAGAGGTATCCTAATGTCCCAGCCAGAATCGAGGCTAAGAGAATTCCTGTCTTTGCCATTCTCAGAGTGTTCACATCAATCCCAAAAGAAAGCTCGGAAATGAAGATTGACATGGTAAACCCGATACCTCCAAGGATACCGACGCCGATAATATGAGTTGGCCGAACCATGGCCGGAAGAGAAGCTATTCCCGATTTCAATGCAATCAGAGAGAAGAGGCTTATCCCTATGGTCTTTCCCACAACAAGGCCCAGGATAATCGCAAGGGTGACCGGGTGACCTATGGATTCCTTGAGTTCAATCAAACCCAGAGAAACGCCTGTATTGACCATGGCAAACAAGGGTATTACAAGCAAGGCCACCGGCAGGTGCAGCTTGTCCAGCATGCTTTGCACGGGTGATTCTGCCAAAGAAATGTTGCCTTTCATGCTGTGAAGGATTGCTTGCTGATCGGTATTTGTGAGAATGCTACTCTCAGGTTGCTCGAGACTCTCGAATTGCATGAGGTATCTCTTGGCACGAGAGATGAAGAGTGGCTGATCAAAATGTGCACGAGCCGGGATGCACATGGAGACCAGAATCCCTGTAATAGTTGCGTGAATTCCGGATTTGAGAATAAACAGCCATAATACTACTCCGATGAGCAGATACAGCAGTCCTATCCTGACACCGGCCATATTCATGAAAATCAGCGTGAGAATAATGGCAGCTGCAATTGCAAGAGCGACAATATTTATTGTGCTCGTGTAGAAAATTGCTATAACAATAACAGCTCCGATATCATCAGCAATGGCCAGGGTCACGAGGAACATAAGTGCACCTTCAGGCACTCTGCGTCCAAGCATAACCAGAACACCGACACAGAATGCTATGTCCGTTGCCATGGGGATGCCCCACCCATGGGCATACTCGTTCGGTATGATAAGGGAGTAAATCACGGCGGGTACAAGCATTCCTCCCAATGCCGCTGCGACAGGCAGCGCTGCCTTGCGGATATCTGAAAGTTCTCCCACGAGCATTTCACGTTTGATTTCAAGACCGACAACAAAAAAGAAAAAGGCCATTAAACCTTCATTGATCCAATGCAGAAGCGAAAACTGCAATGACCATTCTCCCATGTTTATGGAGATAGGGAAGTGAATAATCTTCTCATAAATTTCTCCCCAGGGTGAGTTTGCCCAGAGCAGTGTGACAAGGGCGGTTATCATCAGAATAATACCGCTTGCGGTTTGCTTCTGGACAAAGGCTTGGAAAGGCGTCACCAATCGATTCACATGCTGTTCCCATGGATAGAAATACCGACCTTTTTCATCCACCGGGGCATTCGTTTCAGGGTGAATATTATCAGAATTATGTTTCATGCTTATCCCTTATCAATATAGATCAAATTGATATCAAGTATAATCTTCTTTTACTCTCCGATATGATTTCAACTATAGAAACCAAAATGTTCTCCATACTGGAGGTGCCCCATAGTGTTGTTAGGTGGAGCGTTAATCACTTTGATATTACTAGCCCCAATCTAAGACTATGAACCATTGATTTCTACAAAAACACCTCGGGGTTAAGATGCCTGGAACCCGTAGATTATGTTCAGAACTATACACATTTACTCAAGTGTTGATTATGCAATAAAATCATCGGTAAATAAAACCTAAGAAACCGTTGATTTTGATCCATAATCAATTTGAGTATTCCTCATGATCTGCATAGATCTCATCTGTAAACTCCAGACCCACCGGTAACCTGCAGGCTTTATCTGCTCAGGGGAGCAGTTTTTACCCAGCAAGCCCTCAGATAAGACTAGTTTACCCCGGCAATGCCGGCAAAGTTCCCTCCCAGCAGCTTTTCCTGGATCAGGATATCCGGGAACATACGCTCGATCCTGCGCTTGATGAAGCCGTAGTCGTACCTGTGGTCAGGCCCGTGGAATCCGTAGGGCCCGTCAGTGCCGAAGAAGAGCCGGTCCGCACCGAGGTAATCCACGGTCTCCCGGGTGGCCCGGTCACTCGTGTAGCTCGTCTGGGAAAGGTCCAGGTATACATTCTTTAGGCCTTTGATCTTCTTCCAGGTGTCGGCATATCCGGGGAAACCTGCATGGGCCAGGATGAGCTTCAGGTCAGGCACCTTGGCCAGCAGGGCATCGAAGTTGCCCTCTTCGCCGAACCCGGCATGGATGAGCAGGGGTTTGCCGGTCTTGGCCAGACGCTCGGCCACGGGCGCAAGCTCTACGGGCTGGAAGTGGTGCCAGAAAGGGTGCGCCTTGACGCCGATGAACCCTTGGCTGTCCTTGTATTTCTCAAACTCGGCGACCTGGTCTTTTTTGCCCTTCGGATTCACGAAGATCCAGCCGAGGAAACTCTCCGGGTGATTCTTGACCGCAGCAAAGACCTTTTCATTGTCCGGGTCGGTCTCGATATGATACGGCTTGCCCAGGATCTTGACCTCCCCCCTGTCGGTGAAGTTCGAGATCAATGCCTTGCCGATACCCCTGGTGGAGTTGTTTTCAAGGAGATACTGCAGGATCGTAATGAGGAACATGGGCGGCTCACGAAAGGGCTCGATCATGCTCCCCATGAGGGCGACCTTGTGGATGCCGCACCTGTCCATCTCCCTTAAAAGCCCATCTACCGTGAGAACCCTCTCCTCGATATGATAATGACAATCAATGACCATGGCCCCTCCCCTTTGTGAATACATGGATATGACATGAACTGCGTGATTACAGTGTATGCATCTACGAAAGGAATGCCAAGGCTTTTTTTAACAGAGACTCATATTCGAAAAGGATCTGGAAAACCGATCTGTATCCCGGCCTCGTCAGCAGAACTGCTCCAGGATCATCTGGGTGGAGAGAACACCCAGCAATGCGCTGTTATCCCGGAAGCCCATGCGTTCCTGGCGTGAACATTTTGCAATAAGGGCATCCACCCGGTCAGGGTCAAAAACATTGGCCGCGAAAATAGAATCCCGCTCGAGAAAAGGGGCTACATTGCCGCGGGGGGCATTATCCTTGAAAAATGCCTCCTTGTTGGGCGCGCCATAGGGCTGTTTGACCCGGGAGAAGATCTCCTGGGGCAAATCGGGCCTGAAGGTCTTCTTGAGGATATATTTCTCCTTGAGCCCTTTGAGCTTGAGCCGCGGGCTCAGGCGTGAGGCGAACTCACAGAGGCGGTGGCTCAGGAAGGGATAGCGGCCCTCCACGCCGTGGGCCATGGTCATACGCTCGCCCTGGGAGGAGAGCAGGTAGCCTGCGAGCAGGAGCTTGATCTCCAGATACTGGGCCTGGTTGAGCGGGTGCCAGGCGGAGAAATCCTTGGGAATGAGTCCCTCAAGGTCTTCAACCGGATCATATGAACCCATGATCATGCGGAATTCTTCCGTGAAGAACTGCTGGATGGCCGATGTGGTGCGCCACGTGGGGAGGTGCGAGTAGCCGAAGTGCCGGGTTTTCAGGAGGTCTTCTGCGTAAAACGACATGAGCATGCGTCCCGAGCGCCGCATCTGAATGGGCGAATGGGGGTACAGGGCATAGAGCAGCAGGGGACGGATTTTGGAGTCGGGCTGTTTGGCCCAGAAGCGTCTGATGAGTGTCTCCTTGAATATGTCATATCCCCCGAAGAGCTCGTCTGCGCCTTCACCGGTGAGCACCACCTTGATGCCGTTCTCACGGGCGAGCTGCGAGAGGAGGAACATGGGAGCAGGGGCCGATCTGAGGACCGGTGTCTCGGCGTGCCATACCACCTGCTCGAAGACCTCCCCGATATCTCCATAGCCGATCCTGCGTACATGGTGGTGCGTGCCCAGGCTCCTGCCCATGGATTCCTGAAAGGCAGACTCATCGAAGGCAGGGTCGGCAAAACTCACCGAGAAGGTCTCCATGCCGGGCGCATATTTCTTCACCAGGCTTGAGATGACGCTCGAATCGAGACCGCCGCTCAAGTATGCGCCCACAGGGACATCGGCGCGGAGCCTCAACGAGGCGGACTCGTCCAGGATCTCATGGAGCATGGACATGGCCTTTTCTTCCTCACCTATGTCATGTCCGCCAAGTGCCGGAAAGGTCACATCCCAATATTGAAACGACCTCTGTGAGCCGTCCTTATAGACCATGCACTGTCCGGGCCTGAGCTGCTCTACTCCATCAAATACGGTCCTGGGCGCTACTGCAGCCCAGAAGGTGAACACCTGGGCCATGCCCTGGGGTGAAAGCTTGAGCCTGCCGAGCAGGGGCAGCATGGCCTTGATCTCCGAGGCAAAAACGAGCATGTCCGAATGCCTGCTGTAATACAGAGGGCAGATGCCGAACCGGTCACGGGCAAGCACAAGCTGTTTTGCCGCGGCGTCCCACAGGGCAAAGGCGAACTGCCCTTCCAGGTGCTCGAAGAGGTCAAGCCCATACTCTTCATAGAGGTGCAGGATCACCTCGATGTCGCAAGTTGTCCTGAAACGGTGTCCGCGTTTTTTCAGGTCTGCTTTGATCTCCTTGTAATTGAAGATCTCACCATTGGCACAGACATGGATTTTTCCGTCTTCGTTGGTCATGGGCTGTGCACCTGTGGTGAGATCTATTATGGAGAGCCGCCTGTGGCCGAGGATAACAGAATCGTCCCGGAAGATGCCCTGACCGTCAGGACCCCGGTGGGCCATGCTCGACAGCATTCTTCCAAGCGCCTGCTCCTTGATGTCGCCAAGGTGGTGCTGGTTGTAGATGCCTATGATTCCGCACATTGCTTCACGCCCTGCGAGATTTCTTTGATTGCCTTTTGTCCATTGCCAGAACAGTGCCACGGGCATGTATTGTGGAATCTTTGATAAGGGCCTGCCCCTGAAGCATTGCCTGCAGCCTCTTTCTCCCCTTTATGGCCATGAAGGAAAGACCAGGGCATCAAGACAACTGAGAGATACTATTACGCATCATTATCGTATCGTTTCTTTTCATTTTAACATATTTGTATCATCCCTTTGAGCGGCCGGGAATCCGGATGTCCCCTGAAACCAGCCCTCCATAACGATGTTGCGCCGGTTTACCGTAAAAACGAGGCAGCATGAGAACATGGCATTCCCCTTGCTGAACACTCGAACATAAAAATAATCAATCGGAGGACTTATCCATGATGCCACTAGACAAGGCCGATACCGCCTTTGTCCTTATTTCTGCAGCACTCGTCTTACTCATGACCCCGGGACTGGCCCTCTTCTATGCCGGCATGGTGCGGGCCAAAAACGTGCTCGGCACCATCATGCAGAGCTTCATCATGATAGCCCTGGTAAGTTTTGAATGGGTGTATCTCGGTTACTCCCTGTCGTTCGGCCCCGACATGGCGGGCGTCATCGGCAATCTCTCATGGTTCGGCCTGGGCGGCGTTTCTTTGACCCCGAACCCCGCATACGGTCCCACCATCCCCCACCTGGTATTCGCCATTTTCCAGTGCATGTTCGCCGTCATCACGCCCGCACTCATCACCGGCGCCTTTGCGGAGCGTGTCCGTTTCGGGCCACTTGCTGCTCTTCAGCTTTCTCTGGACGGTGATCGTATACAATCCCGTGTGTCATTGGGTGTGGGGCACAGGGGGATGGCTGAAGAACATGGGAGTTCTGGACTTTGCGGGCGGGCTGGTCGTTCATCTTTCATGCGGGGTTGCAGCGCTTGCCGCCATTACGGTGATCAGTCCGAGAAAGGGCCATGGCTCTGACAACTTCATCCCCCACAACCTTCCCATGACCCTGATGGGCGCGGGCATCCTCTGGTTCGGCTGGTTCGGGTTCAATGGCGGCAGCGCCCTGGCTGCCGACGGTATTGCAACAAGCGCATTCGTGGCAACCCACCTGGGCGGTATGGCCGGGCTTGCCTCCTGGATTATCGTGGAATGGATCCACCGGGGCAAACCCACAACACTGGGCGCAGCCTCGGGGGCAGTGGCCGGACTGGCCACCATTACCCCGGGCTCCGGCTTTGTGACACCCAACGCAGCCATCATCATCGGTTCTCTTGCAGGGGTGATATGTTATGCATGCGTTGCATCCAAATCGCGGCTGGGGTATGATGACAGCCTCGATGTGGTGGGCATTCACGGTGTGGGCGGCATCATCGGCACACTGCTCGTCGGTGTCTTTGCCACCAGGATGGTAAATGCATCAGGCTCTGACGGCCTCCTCTATGGAAACCCATCCCTGCTCCTGACGCAGCTTACGGGGATCGTGGCAGTAGGTGTGTATGTATTCTGTGTCAGCTGGGTATTGTTGAAGGTCATAGATAAAATGTGGGGTCTGCGCGTATCGGAAGATACGGAGCTCCAGGGGCTTGATCTCGGCGAACACAGTGAAACCGCCTACGGGTCTTAAATTTAATGCACAATGGAGGATTCATGAAAAAGATCGAGGCTATCATCAAGCCCTTCAAACTTGACGATGTAAAGCATGCCTTGAGCGAAATCGGCATCACGGGCATGACTGTCAGCGAGGTAAAAGGTCACGGCCGGCAGAAAGGACACAAGGAGATCTACCGGGGCGCGGAATACCAGGTGGACTTCCTCCCCAAGACCAAGATCGAGATCATTGTGGAGCAGTCCATGGTGGATTCGGTGGTGAAAAAGATCCTCGAGTCTGCCAGGACCGGCAAGATCGGGGACGGCAAGATCTTCGTAATGCCGGTTGAGGAGGTCATCCGGGTAAGGACCGGGGAAACCGGCAAAGACGCCATCTGATCGGGTCGAGCCGGTGTGCAGGCTTGGGTCCTTCGATCCGGCCTGCTCCCTATCCGCAAAAGGTAGCCTTAAGAATGACACTCATGGCGAGCATGGTATTGTCCTTCAAATAGGTTCGTTCAAATCCGTATTTAAATCAAGTATCACCACGAGCCGGGCCTTCTGCCGACATGAATTGAATTGTTTCGAGTTTTTGTGTACATATTGGTTTCCACTAGATTCATATCCCCAAGACAGGTGGTGAACAAACGGATGCCTGCGAATCTACCCCCTACATATCTTGAGGCCGAAAGGCGTTACAAGGAGGCCAGGACCACCGAAGAAAAGATCGAGGCCCTTGAGGAGATGCTTGCCATCATCCCCAAGCACAAGGGTACGGACAAGATGCAGGCCGACATCAAGCACCGTATCTCCAAGCACAAGGAAGAGGTCCACAAGAAGGCCGGGGCGGCCAAGCAGAAAAGCGTGTTCGCCATCGACAAGGAGGGCGCTGCCCAGGTGATCGTTATCGGGCCGCCCAACTCGGGCAAATCCTCGCTGATCGCTTCCCTGACCAATGCCGAACCTGAAATAGCCGCCTTCCCCCACACAACCCACAAGCCCACACCCGGCATGGCCCCTTTTGAAAACATCCAGTTCCAGCTCATCGACACGCCTCCCGTTACCCCCGAGTATGTGGACCCGTTGATGATGGACCTGGTGAGGAGGGCCGACATTGTGGTTATCCTGCTTGATATCGCTGCCGACCTCATTGATCAGTATGAGCAGATCATTGAAATACTCGCATCGCACAGGATTTTCCCCGAGGGATTTGATATACCCGAAGGCGCCAGGAGGCCCATATTCCCCAAGAAGGTCATCATCGCAGTGAACAAGGTGGATGGGCCAAAGCAGGAAGAAGACTACCAGACCTTCCTGGAGCTGACAGGACTGATACTCCCGGCAATACCCCTGTCAATCCTGAAGGGGAAAAACCTCGAATCGCTCCTGAAATCCATCTATGGTCTGTCAGGGGTCATCAGGGTGTACTCAAAAAATCCAGGCAAGGACCCTGACCTGAACGAACCCTTTGTCATCCCCAGGGACAGCACGCTGGAAGATCTCGCAGGAAGGATACACAAAGATTTTCTTGTGAAACTCAAGTACGCCCGCATCTGGGGCAAGTCGGTCCACGACGGCATGATGGTCCAGCGCGACCATATCATGCAGGACGGAGATATTGTAGAGATACATCTTTAGTCTAAGATTTTGGGTTTGGATGTACCCATAGTGAAAAGTGGAGTTTTTTTATATAGGTCCGTTAAGAACCTCAATCTTGCAGCCTTGAAGGACCGGGTAAATGAACATCCCGCAAAGGCTGCAAGATTGAGGTTCTTAATGGATCAAGTTTTTACTCATCTTAAACGCCAAGTCTGAGATAAACATTCTTTCTGAATCTCTAAGCAATAATCATTCTCCAGCAGGTACAACAGATGCCTGTGCATACTCAAGCATTGACACCCGGGGTAAAGCGGATTATCAGAGGGAAAACCAAGGGGGTCAAGCCATGATATCTATTATGAGAAACCGAATTCTTGCAACGTTTGTCACTGTTCATATGGTATTTTTTGTGACTTCACCCGCCTTTGCAGCCCTGATCCCCTCCATGGGTTCCAGCGGCCACACAGCAAGCGATACGCTCCAGAAAGATATCGACACCATCCAGCAGGCCCTGGAGACAAAGATGGTCCAGGAGAAGCTCAAGGCCTATGGCCTCACTGCCTCAGAGGTTGCAGCAAAGATCCCCTCCATGACCCCGGACCAGATACACACCCTAGCCACGGCATCCAACGATGTGCTCACAGGGGGGGATGGCCTGGGAGTCATCATCGCTTTGCTCGTAATCATCCTGCTGGTCATCGTAATCATGAAGCTTTTGAACCATGACATCATCATCAAGTTGAGCGGTCTTGACAACGATACTTCTCCTGATTTCGCTTATCTCGGCTGATCCAGGATCTTTCGAGATCAAAGGCGTTCCGCTCGTGAAGCAGGAATCGCACTTTTGCGGCCCTGCTGCACTTGCATCGGTGTTTACCTACTATGGCCTTGCCCTGGACCAGGGAGCCATTGCACAATCCGTTTACAATGAAAAGCTGGGCGGCGCGCTCATCACAGACCTGCAGAACTATGCCCAAGGCAAAGGGCTTCAGACACGGCTCGGCCAGGGCACTTCGGATGGGATAAAGAACTTCCTGAAAGAAAAACGGCCGGTAATAGTTCTCGTGGACCTTGGTTTCTGGGTCTTCTCCCAGCCCCACTACCTGGTAATCACGGGTTTCAATGACAGCGGTTTTATCGCGCATACGGGATATGAGGCATCCAGACCCTTCGGCTATGCCGAGTTTGAAAAGATATGGAAGAAAAAGGGTTCCGTTTACCTGCTTGTGTGGCGCTGAGTCTGGCTCTGAGTGTCTTAGCGCTGACGGCATGCTCCACACCCAGGATCATCGTCCTGAACGATCCACTGACGGCCGGGGAGCACGTTGACCTCGGAGCGGCTTATGAACAGAAAGGCTTGCTCGACCAGGCGAAAAAAGAGTACCTGAAGGCTCTCGATATTCAGGACACCTGGGCAGTGCCCTATTTCAACCTGGGCAATGTCGCCTACAGGCAAAGGGACCTGAAGGCGGCTGAAGGATATTACCGCAAAGCCCTGAAGTTGGACCCTGAGAACCCTGACATCATGAACAACCTCGCAAGCCTCCTTCATGATACGGGCCGCAACGAAGAGGCAGAGGTGCTCATCGATAAAGCCCTGGCTACCTCGCATAAGGCGCAATACCTGGACACGAAACAGAAGATTACAGGACCACAGGGGCAGCAATAATTATAAGACAATTACAAAACTCAAAAAAAGGTGTCACCCCCCTCGAAAGCGGGGGTCCAGGAGTACCTGAAAAGACTGGATTCCCGCTTTCGCGGGAATGACAATCTCAGACTTTTGCAAGTGGCTCTTATGGGAAGAATACGAGAACTATTATGATCGGCGCTATTGCAGGGGACATCATCGGATCGGTCTATGAGTGGCACCCGATCAAGAGCAAGGAATTCCCCCTATTCACTCAGGGCTGCAGATTCACGGATGACAGCGTCCTGACCATTGCACTCGCTGATGCAATTATGAGCTCCCGGAGCTATGAACGGCTCATGCGGGAATATTACCACCGCTACCCTCATGCCGGCTATGGGGGTATGTTCCGTAAGTGGGCGCAAGATCCGGATAGCACACCATACAACAGCTTCGGCAATGGTTCAGCCATGAGGATCAGCGCCGTGGGGTTCGCCTTTGACACACTGGAGGCTGTCCTGGACAAGGCCAGGCTCTATACCGAGATCACCCACAACCACCCCGAGGGCATCAAGGGGGCACAAGCTACGGCTGCTGCAATTTTCATGGCCAGGACAGGCGGCTCCAAGGACGATATCAGACGCTTTATCGAAGATACCTGTCACTACGACCTTTCACGCACCCTTGACGAGATAAGGCCGGGCTACGGTTTCGATGTGACCTGCCAGGGGAGCGTGCCCGAGGCCATCATCGCCTTCCTGGAATCGACAAGCTACGAGGACGCCATCCGTGGCGCCATATCTCTTGGCGGCGACAGCGATACCCAGGCGTGCATTACGGGCGGAATTGCGCAGGCCTTCTATGGCGGCGTACCCAAAGGCATCGCCGATGCGGCCTTTGCTGTCCTGGATGATCACCTGAGGTCCGTCACCGTAGCGTTTATGCAGCGCCACTGCGGTAAAAGTGAACTCTTTTAGGGACATAAAAGAGTATCAATAGGGAAACATCTTTGATAAAATATCTCACAGTTCACAGAGCACATCATTGTCATAGGCATCTGCCGCACATATACTGAAAAAAGGAGGAAATGAAATGGGTGTGATACAGGAGTTCAAGACCTTTGCAGTCAAAGGGAACATGATTGACATGGCAGTGGGCATCATCATCGGGGCCGCGTTCGGCAAGATTATCTCGTCACTTGTGGGCGACGTGATCATGCCGCCTATCGGCATCCTCCTGGGCGGCGTCGATTTCAGCAACCTGACGGTCGTGCTGAAGGAGGCCGTAGAAAAGGCCCCGGCAGTCACCCTGAATTACGGCAAGTTCATCCAGACCATAATCGACTTCCTCATCATCGCTTTTTGCATCTTCGTCATGGTCAAGGGGATCAACACCCTTAAGCGTGAAGAAAAGGAACACCCGGCAGAGCCGCCCAAAGAGGAAGTTCTGCTCACTGAG
The DNA here is from genome assembly GCA_963785235.1 of uncultured delta proteobacterium. Taxonomy (GTDB): domain Bacteria; phylum Desulfobacterota; class Desulfomonilia; order UBA1062; family UBA1062; genus MWEI01. The sequence goes on from CAWAUM010000012.1 coordinate 25,517, forward strand.
ATCAGGGACCTGCTGAAATCGAAGAAATGACGCTGGTGATTTTCAAGGTATCAGGGAACTGTGCACCCTTATAGGGCCTGATCATTACCCTTTTAAGAGGTTATCATGGATTTGACTGTTGCTTACTGGCACTGGCTCATCTTCGGCATGGCCTTCCTCATAGCCGAGATGTTTCTGGGCAGCATGACCATCTTCTGGTTCGGGCTTGGAGCCGTTATCATAGCGGCCCTGCTCTTCTTCGTGCCGGGCCTCGGTCTCACCTGGCAGCTCTTCATCTGGGCTGTCTTATCCGGAGCGCTTACGTTTCTCTGGTTCAAATACTTCAAACCGCACATGGCTGACCGGACCAATGCAGGCATTCCCCGGGAGGCGGTGCTTGGGGAGATGGGCATTGTCATCCGGGCACCCGAAGAAGGAAGGCGGGGCATGGTGAGGTTTTCCATACCCCTGATGGGATCCGACGAGTGGCCTTTCATCTGCGGGCAGGAGGTGAAAACCGGAGACCGGGTCATGGTAAAAGAGATATCAGGCAATACGCTTATCATTGAAAAGCGCTGAATCCGGCGCTCTAACCGTAAGGAGGAACACATGGAAGGACTGTCCTTTATGGTTGTGGTCTTTGTCGTACTGGTCTTCATCACCATTTTCCTGGGTGTGAGGATTGTCCCGCAGGGCAGCAAGCACGTGGTCCAGCGTCTCGGCAAATTCCACACGACACTCGGGCCGGGTTTGAACTTCATCATCCCCTACATCGACACCGTGGCCTATAAGATCACCTCCAAGGACATCGTACTGGATATCCCCTCCCAGGAGGTCATCACCAAGGACAATGCCGTCATCGTGGTCAATGCCGTGGCCTACATCAATGTCCTGTCCCCCGAAAAGGCGGTATACGGCGTTGAGGACTACCGCCTTGCCATCCAGAACCTGGTCCAGACATCGTTGCGCTCCATCATCGGCGAGATGAACCTCGATGACGCCCTGTCTTCGCGCGAAAAGATCAAGGCCCGGCTGAAGGAGAACATATCGGACGACATCGCAGACTGGGGCATCATGCTCAAGACCGTTGAAATCCAGGACATCAGCCCTTCTGAAACCATGCAGAAGGCCATGGAGGAACAGGCTGCCGCAGAACGGGCACGCAGGGCCACAGTCACCCGGGCAGAAGGAGAGAAATCAGCAGCCATCCTCCAGGCCGAAGGAAGGCTCGAGGCGAGCAAACTTGACGCCAGGTCCAAGGTGGTCATGGCAGAGGGCGACCAGCTCGCCATCACCAAGATCACCGATGCAGTACAGAACAACGAGCTTCCTGTTATGTTCATCCTGGGCGGGCGGTACATCGAGGCCCTGAAAAACGTTTCCACATCCGGCAATTCCAAGATCGTGATGCTTCCCGCCGACCTCCCGGCAGCCATCAAGGGGATGCTGGGCAAATGATGCCGGGCCGGGGATAGAACATGGCTGATGAGGCATACAACGCCTTGAGAGAATTTCTGGACCAGTTCCCCCTGGGACTTCCCAGGACCGAATCGGAACTTGAGATGGAAATACTCAAACGGCTCTTCACCGAGGATGAGGCCGAAACTGTGACCCTGCTCACCCCCTTTGCCGAGGAGGCTTCACAGATCGCGTTGCGCATGCACCTGGATGAGGCGGTATTGAAAGACAAGCTGGAGGCCCTGGCCGACAAGGGCCTCATCTTCCGCATAAGGCGTGGCAGCAAGACCCTCTTCAATGCCGTCCCCTTCATGATCGGACTGTATGAATATTCGGTGCAGATGATGGACCCCGGGCTTGCAATGCTCTACGGGGATTATTACGAACAGGCCTACCAGAAAGAGATGGCTGCAAGCAACGTTCCCGGATTCAAGGTTATACCCATTGAACATACCATCAAGGAAGAAATGGCACTTATCCCGTCTTGCATGCTTGTAGATCAGGTGAAAGAGGCCAGGGTCATATCAGTGGCACCGTGCATATGCCGGAAAGAGGCAAGACTGAGAGGCAGCTGCTGTGACAGGCTTGAGGAGACCTGTCTCCACTTCGGTGCGGCAGCAGAATACTACATTGAAAACCACCTGGGCAGGCAGATCAACGCCGAAGAGGCCCTTGCCATCATCAGGGAGGCGGACCGTGCAGGGCTTGTCCATGCAGGCGTGAACACCCGGCACCTGTCGAACCTGTGCAACTGCTGTCCGTGCTGCTGCGCCTCCATGAAGGGGATCACGGAAAAGGGCATGGACAAGCACGGTTTTCTCAATGCCCTGTTTGTGGCAGCCGTTGATCCGGATTCATGCACCGGGTGCGGCATCTGCACGGATCGCTGCCCTGTGCACGCCATTTCGGCCCATGAGGTGGCCGGTGTAGATTACCGGAAATGCCTGGGCTGCGGACTTTGCTCAACAGCCTGCCCTGTTGAGGCAATCACCATGCACGTGAGGGAAGACCGCGAAGAGCCCTTTGATACGGTCATTGACATGGGTCTTGCCATATTGAAGGGAAAGCTGATGGTCAGGAACATATGAGCCAGAGCAAGAAGACACCTTCAAGGAAACCCGGTATCCGGCCAGACAGACTCAAGCCCTTTACGCTCCGGGCATGTGAGCTGGGCGCAAACGAGGCCAGGATCATCGACGCAGCCACCGTGCTGACCGCACCATGGGTGCCCTTGAAATGCCGCTTCGGGTGCGAGCTCTATGGACTTGGATACTGCTGCCCCCCGCAAACACCCACGCCTTTAGAAATGCGTGATGTAATCGCATGCTATGAGCATGCCCTGCTCTATCACTGCACAAAGCTCGGAGGCACGAGCCGCATAGCCTACGAGCTGGAGCGCGAGATATTCCTGTCGGGTTATTACAAGGCCATCGGCCTTGGATCAGGGCCTTGCAGGATCTGCAGGAAGTGCTCTCCCAAGGGATGCTTGCACCCTGATCGGGCCAGGCCGTCCATGGAGGCCTGCGGAATAGATGTATACACCACGGTGCGGGCAAATGGATTCCCTATCGAGGTGCTCAAGGATGAAAGCTGCCAGGGGAATTACTACGGATTGGTCCTGATAGACTGAGAATGGTACATGAAAAGGGATGCCAGGAAACCCTTGATTTTAAGCGACTGAGTTCATATGATAAAACAAAGAGGGCTTAGTGAAAAAGACAAAAACAATACCTAATAATACCTTTGGGAGGTGAAATTCAATGGCAGAAAAGAAAAAGGCTATCACTCCATCAAACCTGGCAAAAGAATGGGGCGTCGGTATGAAGGCGGTTAAGGATGCCATCATCAAGGCGGGCATCGAACCGAATTCAACCCGCGGGGCATGCAAGTACTACACAGAGGCGGACGCAAAAAAGATAAAGACCTTTTTAAAGAAATAGCAGGCAATAGCCAGGTTCAGGCCTTGACCTCCGACAATCCAATACCTTTGATGGTCAGGGCCTGAAACCTTCTTTAAGATCAATTCTCGATAGTTCTTTAAGATGCATAAATTTTTTCCCGTTAAAATCTTCATCTTGCAGCCTCCCGAACCGAGAAGGTGAACATTCCATAAAGGCTGCAAGATGAAGAATTTTAACGGACCTATTTCAAAAACCAATTCAACGTTTGCATGAGAGGAGACAATCGGATGATGACCGTGAGCCCCACCCGTGAAAGCATTGCCCGGCTGAGAGATACCTTTCCCAAGGACACCCCTGTGGTTATGGTCAACCTTTTGAGATTCCGTGACATGGCCTCATATCCCAAGGGGTCTTCCTTTGGAGAATGCTCGGGCAGACACGCCTATAAACGGTACATGGAGACAGCCATGGAAAAGCTCAGTGAGGTAGGTGCCCGGCCCATCTGGATGTCCAAGGCCTTTACCTGCGTGATAGCTCCGCAAGACGAGCAATGGGACCAGGTTTTTCTGGTAAAATACCCCTCGGTGGACGCCTTCATGTCCATGCTCAAGATGCCGGAGTACCTTGCCGCAACTGTCCACCGCGAGGCAGCATTGCTAGACTCCCGGCTTATTGCTACCATAGAAATTATCTCCGAACAGGGTTGACGGAAACCTTTGCTCATGAAAAAGGTTGCTTACCACGAAAAAAATAACTCTTTTACTGTCATGAGAATTTCTGCTGGAACCGTGCATACCGGATCAGGTGCGACACGGCCTTGAACCCGTCCTCCACATGGTCGATGAAGTATGCCTCATGGTCGCGGTAATAGTGCCTGGCATAATCGCTCACCTCACGGAAGGTGATGGGGATTACAGGTTTGCCTGCTGTATGGAGCATGGGCAGGAAGGACTGGTTGAACCCGTCGGCCCAGGTGTCCAGCTGGCTGCTGGGGGGGAAAGACACCGGGATGAGGATGTCGATATTCTCGTCTTCAAGCAATATCTTCACGACCTTGTCCATGCCGCTTGCAAAGCCGGACCCTGTTACGTCAAGGGGGTTGGCGGGCTGGGCGAAATCAGGCAGCAATGCTTTCAGCGCCTCAACGGTTTTGGGCGAGAGATCCGGCAGGTCGATCGCCAACCGCTCACACAGGTCTGCATAGAGCCCTGCGAGCCCTCCGGAAAAGGTCGATATCCCCAGGCGTGGGCCTTTGGGCAAAGGACAGCGCGAGAAGATGCCTGCCGTCTCCACAAGCTCCTCGATGGTATCCACCCGGATAATTCCATACTGTTTGAAGAAGCCTTCCATGACGCCCGCGTCGCCTGCCAGTGCTCCAGTGTGCGAGAGTGCAGCCTGAATACCCTTCTCGGAACGGCCTACCTTGATAAGGATGATGGGGATCCCCTTTCCGGCAGCATCCAGGGCCAATCGCCTCATCCTGGGTAAATCCCTGAAGCCTTCCATGAAGCCGATGACAACCCTGGTCGTTCCGCTTTCAATCATGTACTCCAGGCAATCCTCGCTCGTAAGGAGGGCCTCGTTGCCCGTGGTGACATAGAGCGAAATTCCGAGCCCCTTTTTGAATATTTTCGTTGCGATGATCTCACTGGTTGCGCCGCTCTGCCCCAGCATACCGATGGCTCCGGGCATGAATTCGCCTTCCACCGATCCCCCGGAAAAGATGCTTGTCTTGGTTTCCATATTCATGAAGCCCAGGCAGTTGGGACCCATGAGGATGATATCCTTCTGGCGGCATAGGTCCTTGAGCTCCTCCTGCAGGCGCTCACCTTCGGGCCCTGCCTCTGCGAAACCCGATGAGATGAGGAGAATGTTTCTGATGCCGTTGTTTGCAAGCTCATCGAGCGTGGCAAGCACCATGGAGCTCTTGACAATGACTGCGGCAAAATCGATGGCGCCACGGGGGAGTTCTGCAATGGAGCGTACGGCCGGTATTCCGCATACCTCTCTTGCCCCGGGGTTTACCGGGAAAAACCGCCCTTCATAACCTGCCCGCCTGGCATTGCCTGCCATGTTGAAGAACCAGTGATTCTTGGTGGACGCACCTATCACTGCTATATTTTCTGGTGAAAAAAATCTTTTTAGCCGCTCATTCATAGTGTGCCTCGTATTTGCCTTTCCGCCAGGGCTGCTCTCCATTTGAAGACCATTTCGGGGTCCTGGTTGTCAAATATATTCTGGGCTGGAACCCGGATTTTGCAATTGCGATGTATCCATAACTGCTTCATGCACCTCAAGTGGCATTATATAAGGCTCATAGTGACCAAGGGATCCGGGTTCAGAAAACCGCATTGATAAGCAACGCCAGCACAAATGAAATGACTATCACACAGGAGACCAAGGTTATTGTGAGCCGAGGCCCCATTATTCTGAGAAGCATGGCAATGGAGGTGGTACATACAGCTGTGGAGGTCAGCGAAAACGCCACGGCCGTGCCCATGGGCATCCCATGGTTCGTAAGCGGTCTGAGAAAAAGTATCTCCGCCCCGTTGCAGAAATAGAGCGGTACCCCTATGAGAATCCAGATGGCAATACCTGCCAGGCCACTGCCTGCTCTTTCATCCAGCAGAAAAGACCGGGGGCCGAGAAACTCAAGAAAAACCCCCAAAGCCCCCCCCACAAGGACATAGGGGAGCATCTTTTTAAAGATATCAAAGGTTTCGAGATAGACATCACTGCCCTGCGAAGAACAGGTCTCCATACAAACTCCCGGGACCATGGGAAGAAGGCTTCCGCTTTCCTTTCTGTTGAGAAAAGAGAGGATAAGCACGGTAGTCATGACCAGGATAAAAGATGATATGATGCGGAGCATACCATAAGTGAATCCCAGGACGGAGAAAGAGAGTGCCAAGATGTAGGGGCTCAGAAGCGGTGCTGTGAGCACGAAGGACATGGTCGTTGCAAACTTCATCCGCCCCTTCATTGTGGAAAGCAAAGGGATGAGGGCACATGAACACAACGGGATAACCGAGGCATAAAAAAAAGCTGTTACAGGGTTGGTGGGATAGAACCGATGCAGCCGCTGAAACCATCTGCCTACCAGAATTGCGATAAATATCCCCACGAACACGATGACAACGGTCTCGAAGAAATATTCAAAAATAATGAACCACATCCTGGGCAGTGACTTGTAGAGAACACATCGCTCGCGATTTACATAGGATACGTCCTTGACGATCTTGTAGATGATATCGGTTAACCAGATGGCGCTGCACAGAAAGACAGCAGCACGGATAAGGCGCTGTTTCAGTGTCAAAACCCCATCAGCTTTCATGAGATCAGTCTCGGGGTTCTCCATCCGACCTTTTCCAACTCCCGCCAATTACTTCATTTGAACCCATCATGCAGATCCTGGGGTATCACTTGATGTTTTTAATACTAAATCCCCAGCGCATTTGGGCCGTAAGGCATCCATCACCTATTAAAACACTGTACCGCGAACAAGCCATACTTGTCGAAAAGAATATATAGCAACCTCTCAGGAGCTTGTGCTATAAAACAGGCAGGAGATGGCCGTTTTTTTGATATATAAACGTTCTCTGTTATTAGTGCGGTTTCCTTTCATTTACCTGAGTATGTAATTATTTTGAATTTGAGATTAACTCCAAAGGGTCCCCGCAAGGAGGTTTGTATGGAGAGAATGCTTCCGGCACGCATCATCATCTTTTTCATCCTCTTGTCTCTCCTCACCCAGTGCAATGTATCCGGTCACCGCCCGGGCGAGCTGGCGGTAATCCCCGAATCGGCCAGGACCGTCACGTTCGGCGGCACCACCTGGTCGGATGTCGTATTCCAGCATACCCAGCATTCGGAGCACTACAAAGGGCAGTGCATAAAGTGTCATGACCATCAGGCCATAGCCGGGGAAACGCACTGGTATTGCAGGTCGTGCCACACAGCGGGCCAGGACAGCGAAAAACTCTGCAAGCCTGACCAGTATCATGGGTGCATCATGACCCAGTGCAGCAACTGCCATGAGACCAAGGGGGCAAACCCGGGAATGTCATGTGCAGGCTGCCATAAGGGAGGGGAAAAGGCCAAAAGTGCTGAATCTCCAGTTCCAGTTCCAGTTCCAACTCCAACTCCAGCTCCAACTCCAGCTCCAACACCAACTCCCGTTCCAACTCCTGAACTCCCTGCATCATTCTCAAAGACTTATGTGGGTTCAATAGACCAACAAAGCCAGGTGGATAACATCACGTTTAAAATCCTGGCACCAGGAAGCCTTGTGATCGATGTGGATGCGTGGGAGGGCTGTGGAAGCAAGGTAACTATTCCCACTGACCTATTCGCAGACGGAGTTTCTAATAATAGACTCAAAGCGAATATATACCTTTTCAACAATTCCGGGAGTCTTGTAGCCAGCAAGGTGGGCCAATATCCCGGAGAAGGGGCACCAGGCGCCCACTCTACACGAACCGGGCAAAGCCCATATCTTGCAATAAATATAACCACCGGCACTTACACCCTGGCCATCGGAAGTTATCCCCTGAGTGAAGCCGACGCAAAGGCAGGTAATAATTCAGATGGTTCCTCCTGGACAAATTATGATGACTACCATCTGATCAATCTTTACAATAAGTATAGAGTAAAAGTCGTTTTCCAACTCCCATGAGAAGAATGAACATTATTACGGCCACTCATCAATCAGGGGTTTTGAATTGGGCACTATCCGGAGTGCCATCATCCCAATACGGGTCCCAGCAGAATATGCCTGCCTCAAATAATTCCGGCACCTCCATAAGACTCGCCCGCATCCTGGCCATGATCTCTGTAGCCATTGTCCTGAGCGCCTGCAGCACCGCATCCCTTGGCTCATCCCACCCGGGCATCTCCCGGTCAGACCGCACTGGCCTGGCGGTGCTCAATTTGAAAAATGCCACGCCCAAGGACTCTGCCGGACAGTTCCAGCCCTGGGAATATGGCATCGCCACCATGCTGACCACAGACATTGAGGCCATTGGCATATTCAATGTCGTAGAGCGGGAGCGGCTCCTGGACATCGCCAGGGAGCTAGAACTCCAGAAGACCGATCTCGTGGACAAAGAGACGGCCGTTTCCATCGGCAAGATGACAGCGGCCACGTATATCCTCACCGGCTCATTCACCGAGATGAACGGCCAGCTCAGGATCGCAGTGCAGATCTTCTCCGTGGAACAGGGCATCCAGCTGGGCGCGGCTTCCATGACAGGCAAGACCGAGGAGTTTTTCCTTCTTGAAAAGAGGCTCTTCATCAAAGTCATCGAGTTCCTTGAAGTCATGATAACCGAAGAGAAAAGAGCACGGATCATGGACACCATCGAGACCAAGTCCGTAGATGCCTCTTTGAAGAACTATTCCGGCGAGATGACCGTAGCAAAGGCGGGGACGCTGAGAAAGGCGGGAAGGGACGACGAGGCACTCAGGCTGCTGGGCCAGGCAAAAAAGGAGTTTTCAGAAGCGCTCGCTTACGATCCGGATTACGCACGGGCCAAGAACAATCTCGCAACGCTGGCAATGGCCATTCCCATAACACTGTAGGGGATCGTTCCGGCATCATGAAAAAGGATTGCGGATAGGATGATAAAAGGGGGTTATGCCATGAAGAAGGCATGGGGGGTAATCGGAATACTGGCTGTCATTCTTGCTGTGCCTCTCACACACACTCATGCCGGCACCTTTATGGTCGGCGCCAAGTACTGGTATGCACAGTGGGACTCGGCTGTTCTGGACTGGTTTGAAAAGGATATCGGGGTGGGGTTCAAGGCCCTGGGAGTAACCCTGAACTCTGATATCGATACCGGGACCGGATACATGGCCGGGCCTGTCTTCGGCTATCAGACCGATGACAAATCCTGGTCGTTCAGCTTCGCTCCCATGGCGCTCAGCTCTTTTTCCCAGGATTGGAAGGGCACGGCAGGCAGCATGATCCTCAAAACCGATATAGACACGACCCGCAGGGATTACGATCTGGCCGCCACTTATTCGCTCTCGCAGTATAAAGAGAAACTGCCGTTCCTTGAATATTGCAGGGTCTATGCAGGGTTCAAGTACCAGACCGTGAAGTATGACCTGAAACTTGACTACAATACCGAGATGGGTGATGTCACCTATGACTATAAGCTCGATGCAAAGGTCAGCATGCCCACACTCGGCGCCGGAGTGGTATACCCGGTATCCGACAAGCTCGTGCTCGGGCTGCAGGGCGGAGTGGGCCTGGCTCTCATCGACCTGAAGATGAAAGACCCCTACCATGTTACCTTTGATATTGATCCCGATTATTCTTTCATGTTCAATGCCGAAGGGAGTGTGAACTTCCTGCCCATGAACAACCTGATTTTGCAGCTTGGCCTGAGGTATCAGGAATGGTACCTGAAAGCCCGGAGCCCGCAGCGTTGGGACAAGACCGAATCCCGGGATAGATCCTTTGGCCCGACACTGACCGCGGTGTATACATTCTGATAGCTTGCTGTTATAAAACACCCTCGTCCCTGGAGTTTATGATATGCACCGAGAGATCCCAGACATCGCCATCATGTTCGTTGATATATCGGGCAGCACGAGTTTGTACGAAACCCTTGGAAATGAGCCTGCCTATAAGCTGGTGACCAAGTGCATATCCATCCTTTCGAATATCATTGACCAGCACAAGGGCACACTCATCAAGACCATCGGCGATGAAGTCATGTGCACCTTTTCCGATGCCTGCCAGGCAATAAACGCTGCAATCAAGATGAACAACAGCTTCGAGGACATTTTCAAGACCCGTCTGAAAAAAAACCTCAGGCCGAGCCTGCGCATCGGGCTACATACCGGCAGGGTGATCAGGCAGGACAATGACGTGTTCGGTGATGCAGTGAACATGGCCGCACGGATGGTGTCACTTGCAAAACCCAAACAGATCCTCGCGACCCAGGAGATGATCGATGAACTCCCTTCAGATTTGCAGGAAAAGTCCAGGTTTGTGGACAAGACAAGGATAAAGGGCAAGGACGGCGAGTTCAACATTTATGAGGTTATCTGGAACGTGGGCGACATGACCCTCGTGCTGTTCGACGGCACAGACAGCCAGGACCAATGCGAGCGCCTCCACCTCAGGTACGGGAAAAAAGATGTCTACATGGACAAGGACAGGCCTGCCTTGATGCTGGGCAGGCTGCCCGAGAACGACCTGATCGTGGATGACGACATTGCCTCGCGCTTTCATGCACGCATCGAATACCACCGGGGCAAGTTCGTGCTCATCGACCAGAGCTCAAACGGAACCTATGTCTTCCCGGACGGACAGAAGCCCGCCTATATCCATCATGATGAATGCGTACTGAGCAGCTGCGGCTACATCAGCCTGGGGCGCGAAGCCAAGGCCGGGTCTGTGGATATGATACGCTTCTCCTGTAACAAAACGGCCCTGCGTTGAATCGCAGGGCCGTTCTTTCTCAATGTTTTGACCAGTCGGACTATACTGGGAAAAACTGATCGCGGCTTAAGCCGCTCCTACAGCATATCTCCTCTGTCGGCATACAACATCCTGGCCGTAATCATTTTGTTTTCAACAGCTCAACGGCTGCATCGCGGGCTGCCTTGATCCAGCCGGCAATATCATTGGCCCCTGCCGTCATCTTTGCCGTCCTGATAACCTTACCGGTTGCCACATCGACCATTCTCAGGTCCAGGCGCATGGTATTTCCCACTACCATATAACCTCCGAAGACCATCTCGCGGGCCCCGATCATTTTGCCCACCTTCAGCCTGGTGGATTCATCAGCCAGTTCCGAAGAACCCAGCTTGAGCTCCTCGAGCATTGCAACGAGCTTTTCCCGTTCAACCACCTGGATGTCGGAAGACTGCAGGGTCTGGATGATCTCACCTGCCAGGACCTGACCGAGGTCCGGCCTGCCGGAATCTTTAAAGCTCAGGTTCTCCGGGTCCCATACTGCCACGGCACTGATGACCGGCTGCTCGGCTGTAGTGGCGCACCCCACGAAAGCGCCTATCCATACGGCCAGGCAGACCAGCATCATGGCCTGACTATAGAGGGCTATGCCCCTATTCTTTAACATCTTCAACCTTTTCAATGATCTTGTCATCCTTGGTGATTGATCTCTTCTTGCTCACAATGCTGCAATAGGCCAGCCCGGGCTCGGTCCTGGTCACCTCGAGCTCGCCCACCACGTTCGGTGATGATTTGAGTTTCTTGCCCTTGTACTCTATCTCCTTGCCGCCTTCGATGACATTGAACTTTGTCCCTGCCACCACCCCCTGGTCCATGCCCAGGTTGATCATGGCCTTGCCGTCGGTGACGTCGACCACATAGGCGTGCAGGGGATATTCCTTGATGATTGCGCCTAAGATCTGCCGGTTGAGCATAAATATATCCTTGGTCTGCAGTCCGCCTGAGGCCATCTGCAGGGTGATAACCTTGGCGATGGAGGTGGTCTCGGTGTCTATGAGGCGCATGTTCAGCAGCGTGCCTTCAGGCATAGTGAACATGGTGCCGGTGCCCATGACCCGGGCCGCAAGCACGCGGCCGAGCTTCAGAGAGGTCTCGGGGTCGGCCAGTTCGGAAGAGCCGAGGTTAAGCTCTTCTAAAAGCTTGTCCAGCAGCACGCGGTCCACCACCTTCACCCTGCCCGAGGCCTTGAGCTGCTCTCCGAGCTGGGCGGTGAGCACGGTGGACATGCCTTCCCGTTCCGAGAGGCCGCCGGTCTCCTGAAAGTCCACAAAGGAAAGCACCATGGGGGCCGATGTCCACGTATCTTCGGGCTTCGGCTGCTTCTGCTGGGTCCTGAACCGTTCCGCCAGGTCCTTCACAAGCTTGTCCACACGGTCCTTCCGGGCTGAGTCCTTCTGGTATGCGAGCATCTCAGAGGCCCTTGCTGCAAGGACCCTGGAAAAGGTGTCATCCTTGTTTACACTCTGGCCCTGCTTGTACGAATCAAGGGCCTTGTCCCACTTGCCCTCCTTCTCGTAGGCCACGCCCTTGTTGGCCATGGCCTCCACATAGTAGGGGTCAAGGGCCACTGCCTGGTCATAGAGGTCGCGCGACTTCTTGTAGTCCTTTACGCTGGCATAGAGGCGGCCCAGCTTGTTGTAGGCGACAGCCTTCTGATAGGTCTCGGCATCGCCCTTTTTCGTGGCGGCCTCATATTCGGCCTGTGCCTCCTTTTTCCTGTTCTGAGAGTAGAGGACGTCGGCCTTCACCACGTGTGCATATGCCCGGTTGGGCGCCTTCTTCTCAACCTCACCGGCCAGCACCAGGGCCTTGTCGGCCTTACCCTGCTTCGCATAAACAGCTGCCAGGCCTTCCTTGCCCAGGATCTCGGCCAGGCCTTTTCCCTTGGCCATAGCAGCAAAGGTCTTTTCCGCATCTCCCACCTTGCCTGCCTTCAACGCCGCATACCCGTTCACGGCCCTGGCCTGGTCATTGTCCGGGTTGTTCCTGGCCACGTCATCGCTGATGGCCAGCGCTACAGCCGTGTCCTTCTGCTGGAGCTTGCGTTCGGCCAGCCTCACCAGCATGACGCTCATGGTCTTGCCGCCGCCCTGAAAGACATCCAGCACCTTCAGGTCGGGCCCTATGATGCAGACCGTGGGCAGGATGGCCTTGGCGTTGTATTTCTCACTCACCGAGGCGGTGTCGAGCAGAATGGGGAAAGACGGTTTTGTCTTGGCCGCAAAGTCGGCTGAGAGGGCCTTGGTGGAACGGGTGACCCCCCATACGACGAGCTGTGCATTTTTATACTTCTTGGCAATCTGGTCCAGGCTCAACAGCCCTTCCTGGGAAGGCCTTGATGCTGCATCGAAGAAATAGAGCACCACCATGGGGCCCTTCTTCATAGCAGACAGGTCATGTTTATTTCCCCCCAGGTCCTGAAGCGAGAAGACCGGGGCTGTCTGGCCGGCAGCCAGGGCATGGCACAGCGGCGCCCCCGAGACAAACATCGCCAGGGCCAGCACCAGACACACGATTATCCGACTGATATGCTTCATATTCTTCCTCCTCCTTGATTTCCCGTTTCCATAATAAAGATTCTCCACGGATTGGCAAGCCGGAAACGAATCCATCCGGCCCTCATTTCTTATCAGGCAGGGTGAAAAAGCTCCCATTGCCGCACTGGCTTCTCAGACATGGTTCCTCAGCATCAGCTCCATGGGGTGCGGCTGCAGGAACAGCTGGCCCATCAGATAGGGGCTCTGATATTTCCGTATGTAGTGGTTCATCAGGGTGACCGGGACAATGAGCGGGACAAGCCCGTCATGGTAGTGCCCGATGAGCCCCTTGAGCTCGGCCTTTTCATCCATCCCGAGCTCCTTCTTGAAATACCCCATCATGTGCATGAGCACATTGGTGTTCTTTTTGACCGTTGCGATCTTTTTCAGGGCCGTGATGAAAGGCCCGAAATAGGCGTCATAGAGTTCAGGCTGGGAATATGACTTCCCGTGGGCAACCAGAGCGCCGAGTTCCTTGAGGGTCTTGGGGCAGTGGGCCATGAGCAGATACTTGTGAGACGCATGGAAAGCCATCAGGTCCTTCAGCGATCTCTGTCTCCCCACCAGTTCATGCCAGCGGTGCATGACAAAGATGCGCTCAATGAAGTTTTCCCGGAGTCCTGCATCCTGAAGCCTTCCGTCTTCCTCCACGGGGAGCAGGGGGAACCGGGCCGTGAACCCTGCGGCGAACACGCCCACTGCGTTGTTCGCAGCACCACCTTCTTTGTACACCTTGACCCGCATGAGCCCCGAACTGGGGGACCTGGACTTGAAGATGAACCCGCAGAGATTCATGCCGGACAATGCATCGAGCCTGGGGCCCATCCAGGACTTCATCTTGTGTGTCATATCCTTGCCGGTCTGCCTGGTTACGAGTCTGATCCCGCCACCTTCCTCCACCAGGTGTACAGCCTCGCGGGGTATGCCCATCCCGCATTCCACTTCGGGGCATACCGGTACAAAGTCGACATACCTGCCCAGCACATCTCTGAGATACCGGTCGAGCTTGTGCCCCCCGTCATACCGCACGTTCTCGCCCAGCAGGCAGGTGCTTATCCCTATGAGTGGCTTATCCGTCATGGTAGAAGCGAATTTCATGTCTGGTAAAAAAGTATCGGGCCTTGAAACTTGACGTAGAGCATTCAGCCCATAAGTTTTCGAAGCTCAGTGGCATCAAAAACCAGCCGAATGGATTTAATCTTGCCGCCTGTTACCGAAAAGAACTCAGCTGTTCTGATCACACCTGCAGGGCTCATAGTGTCGCAATCATAGAGCAAAGCGGCTCCAGTTTCAGAAAAGAAACTTTGAATTACGTTGATTCCCCGAAGCATCTTTTGGAACATAGTGAGCGTAGCGATAAAGTCATCAGCCCTGCGGAAGGTATCAATGCTTCCTTGAAATTCCAAATCATCTGCCAGGTGAACGCGTGCTGCCTCCATATCACCGCTCGTCCAAGCATTATGATAATCTGTCACAACCTGCTTCGTATCCATGATCCATCCTCCTTTACTTCTCTGTTATCTTAACATCATTGAGGTACAGATCTAGGGTGCCCACCGTGAAAGCTTATGCGACGCGGCTCAGCCGCGTTCCCTGGAGCGCCACTGGCCCTGTTTAAAACTCCATTAATTCTCCATCTTCCGGGATCATTACCTTGCCGGACAATCCTTCTCTTGAAACAGCATCTCTGAGTATATCACGAGTTGTTAAACAATGATTGAAGGCATCAAGATGCACGGCTATGACCTTACCAGGTGCGGCTCTCATAAAATCCAACTGCTCATTGAGAGGCATAAGAATGGGTCTGCCAAAATCAAGGGTTGCTGTTCCTGCATTTACTATTGATATATCAGGTCGAAGGTCTTTCAGTATCTGCCTGACAGTTTGCGTCATAACGGTATCACCGCTGATGTAAATAGATCTGTCTCCCGGCAGTTCAATGAAATACCCTGCTCCCGGCCTCATGAGCATACCGGCTAAACCGTGTCCATGGGCAGTAGGAAAAGGGGTAATGCTCCCTGTGAGAAATTGACTTCTCTTATTCATTGTAAGGGGGATTGTATTGATGCGGCGGCGTCTCAGATACGGCTCATCAAGGGAATTGCAATATGCAGGGACCTGTTTCTGTGCCAGCAGGCGGACCCCTGATTTATCAAGATGATCAAAATGTCCGTAACGGCAATGGGTGATGAGTCCGGAGGTAATTTGACTTAATACGGATTTCGAGTCCGGGGGTAAATCAACGAGAGGGTTAAGTCGAGGTCTCTTGCGGAAAAGCGTATATGGCGGCAAACTGCCTTTCGGATTCAGGCAGGGATCCACTAAGATTCTATGCTCATCATAATGAATGATCATGCATGCATTGCGGAGATGGTGTATCTTCATAAATCAACCCCCGAGTGTGAGGCCAAGGAGCAGATCAACCGAGGCCGTCGGCTGGATTTGCCGGTTGATCCAGCCATAGACATCTTTCCAAAGCTCACCGGTGCGGGTCTTCCGTTTCCGGTACAGCCCTTTGTCGGGTGGTATCTTTCCCGACTATTCTTTCAAAGGTACCGACAGGATCATTAAATATTTTCCTTTTCCCATAAGATTCAATGAATTGAATAATATGTTCAGCATCATCTGTGATTCTCACACATTCCGACTTTCCTTTTAATCTTTGGCCTTGCTCTCCATCATACTCGTCTGGATTCTCGGTAATCTCACCTTCAAGCCGTCCCTCCCGAATTGCATTTTCAAATATTTCTTCATCCCAATTGAACAATGACAGTCGATTATTATCCAACAAGTCATACATTACAAAAATATACCCATCAAATTTTCCTTCAGGCAGCAAGGCTAACTGAATATTTAAAAAATTGTCTGTGCCGATACATGTAGGAAATGCGATGAATGAAGCCTTATCCATTGTTCCATCGTTTTTATGTTCAATATATTGGATCTCCGTGTAATTATCCTTTCCCTTCCCAATGTGGAGATATGCATTGGTATTATCAATCTCTGCATGCCATGCCCCCGATAACCTCTCATCAAATTTCAGATTATTGGAATCAGAAAGTGGATGGAGTGATGTTGTTGGACAGCAACCTGAAAATATTACTGTCATTGCCAGGAGCACCGTGAAAGATGTTTTATTGATAGTGAAATGATAATTCATAAATCCCTCACCAGTGTCTCATAGGAAGACACACAACGTTTGACATGAGCTGCCGACGTAGGCCGGAGGAAGTACGCCAGGTGGAAGGGTTAGGTCTCCTGTTGTACTGTCTCATGGCTTGGGGATATGGAATCGGCTGATCATCAGCGAACCCGAAAGTGCAAACATGAGCACGAGGGGATGAAGTTTGAAGCCCACCAGGGTGATCTCGCCGAACCACAAGTCCTGGTGCAGTGCCCCGGACCATGCAGCCAGCGCGAGGACAAAGACGAGGAGGATCGAAGTCGGTATGGGTGTTCCTTCGAAGTACTTCACCTTGTCAGTTCCCTGGGACAATGCTTCAGCAGTTACATTGTACCGGGCAAGGCGTGAGACCCCGCAGGCGACGAAGAAAGCCAAGACGATGCGGTCATATAGACCCTGCATACCGCAACCGTACCCGATGATTGCCGGCGCCACTCCGAAGGAGATGATATCAGCCAGTGAGTCGAGTTCTCGACCCAGTATTGAAGTCTTCTGCCGCCACCTGGCGATGCGGCCGTCGAGAACGTCGAATATCATCGCAGCCAAGACGAGGCTGCACGCAAAATAGACATGCCTGACCTCATGCAGTTCGAGGTACGTCATGATGGAGAAGAGTGCACCTGTACCGCAGACAGCGTTCGCGAGAGTGAACCAGTCTGCCAATTGGAACTCTCGAATCATCGAGAACGGCTTTTCCGGGGTACTTGTCTTCATGGGATAAACCTCCCCCTGTTTTGATTGTGTACCGAACGGTCAGCATCAGCGGTGCAGGCGGCAGCCCGCGTCCGTGTGCATGCCATGGTTGGATGCGATCATTTTACCTTTTTATGAATAATCTCTGAAAATAATCTTGGACTTAGGATTGGTATTTTTTTATATTTTTCAAGAATGAGCAAGTCTTTATCACCTGTTACAATGTAATCTGCTTTGGACGCAACCGCTAGCCCAAGTATTTTTATGTCATCCGCATCACGGCAAACATCTTGTGGCAGGGAAACTGGACTGAACAGAGAGGAGTGTTCAAGAAGGAACTCCTTGATAGCGTGAATCATTGTTGCAGGAAGTTTTATTTTACGTTGGAGATTTCTTGTAACTTCATTCAGCAAATCATCGCAAAGGATTAACTCATGTTCGCTTAGGCAAAGTTCAAAGATGGATTCGCATAGTCCACGAGAAGCGAATGCAGCAACGATAACATTGGCATCAAGAACAATCTTCATGAAATTGCTTTGAAGACGTCCTCATCAGTTAAAAATCCTTGGGCCTCGGCAAATGGTAGTACCTTCTTCCGCAAAGAACGAAATTTCTCAACAGCTACATAGCGACGAATGGATTCTCTCACTATATCACTCACGGGTTTGCTCTGTTCTTCGCTGAGCTTCTGTAAATCATCCCTTAAATCTTCTGGTAATCTAATCGTTAATGTATTCATGGTAAGACATTGTAGCACTCTAATTTTGAAAATCAATAGCTACTTATAGCATCCAACGTGCGGATCAGCGGCGGCTGAAAGCCGTCCGCTGGATTTGCTGGTTCGCTTTAGCGATAGACATCTTTTCGATGACCTACTTTGACAACCCAGACAGTAAGTTCATTATCTTGGATAGAATATACAATGCGATAAAGTCCTTGACGTATACGATACCTTTCTTGGCCTGTTAACTTTTCACTACCTGACGGGCGAGGATTTTCAGCGAGTTTCTTAATGCGATCAAGGATTCTGTTAAGATCCTTTTTTGGTATTGTCTTGAAATCTTTCTCTACAGATCTTTTGAAAAAGATATTATATGCGGCCATCTTTTTTCAATCTCTTGACCATTTCATCATAGCTGATCAGAGGTTCGGATACTCTATTCTCAAACGCTTCAAGATCTTCAGCGTCTTCTGCAAGGGATTCTCTGACGGCTTCATTAACCAGATCTGATACAGACCGGGATGTTTCGACAGCCTTTAATCGCAGTGCCTTATGAATATCTGGATCAAGGTATATAGTTGACCTTTTAGCTTGCATCGTCATAGCGTCACCTCCCATTGGTGCTATAACATTATAACGTCATAATGTTGATTTTTCAAGAGTGATAATAGAGGCGAACGTTGCGGATCAGCGGACACAAACATAGCGGGGCACCAAGCCGGAAATTACCAACAGCCGTGAAGCGGAGCGGGGACAGAGGCAAAATCCAGCGCGGTTTGCTGGATTTGCTTGTTAGCCTGTGATGGCAATGTATTCTGCACTGGCGTGCGATTTTGGAATGGGTAGGTGATCTTCTTTTAACCCTTGTATATGTAATTCGATTGCATCATGGATGTTTTTTGCAGCTTGGTCCTTTGTTTTTCCCGTTGCTATACAACCAGGAAGATCAGGGGAATATGCAGAATAGTTTCCATTGGCTTTTTCAATCACGATTAAGAACCTGTGCATGGAGATACCCTCCTTATTGCTTCCCGGATTTCTTTATCCCGGCTTGTTTAAATACGCTGTTTAAAGTTCCTGGGGCCAGATCATCGCCGGGATGTCCAGCAATTGTTACACGCCCTTTCTTTTCAGGGTGCTTATACTGTCGATGACTCCCTTTCTGATACACTTGGTACCAGTCATCTTCTTCGATTGATTTTATTACATCTCTGATCTTCATATCATTATATTTAAACTATCCCATACTTCTATCCAGATCAAGTTATTACAAGGAAAGCTAACACCGGGCATCAGCCGCGCCCGTAGCGAGTCGGCCTGGATGCCCTTGTTCGGCGTCATTACATTAACTTAGATTACCAATGCTTCATATTCAATTGGTATAGAAAAACGTTTTCTTAGTCGACGGAGGTATTCTTTACTTTCTTCGTCGATCTGACTTTCGCCTACAACTATAATTCGATTTGGCTCCTGAGCTCCTGGCCAGAATCCATACTCTAAGAGTTGTCCAATAGCCTCACGTAGACAGGCCCTCGGAGTCAGGGCCGTCTTGATCTCGTAGAACCAATAATGTTTTTTAATCTTAACTACTAAATCAATCAGCGTTCCCACTCCACTTGGTTGCTCTACTCTGACATTATCTCTGCCATATTTAGATGCCAGCTTCTTATAGAGCGCCTCCTGAAGGATATTATGGCGAAGATCAAGGTCGAGTTCTCTCTCTGCATAGGTTACTTTTGATTTAGTCGCCTTCTTGGCATATCCTGATTTGAAATTAAATCCTTGCTTGGGTAGCGGTAATGGTGCAGTAGCCCCTCCACTTTCAACGTACTGATACAAAGGTATAAGCCGATTAAAATCATTTAAAATCTCCTCATAATCGATTCTCTTTGAGGATTGACGGTTTCCTAGAAAAACAAATACGTTCTTCTCAATGAGCGTTGATGGAATCAAACCAGGTGGGTAATCTGAACTTCGCTCAGGATTATAATGCCACATACGCATATCATAAATTCACTGGCATTCATTTCCATATAATCATTGAAGAGCTTGACCTTCGGAACCAAGACATCAATCGACTGTAATGTCTGGCTGAGCTCAAATGAGAAAGCGACACCGTATCTTATATCTTCATTCTCATCGCCATTTGCATATCCGATATTAAACTGAAGCTCTGTTCTCCCCCATGATGGAAGGCATAGTCATCAAATGTTGATATGTACACTGAAGATCTTGTCACCCGGTCGGCGCTTCAACTTCTTTAATTTGGTACGAATGTCCTGAATTGTGCCAATTGGATGGGCCTGAGCCAGTTTATTTAATTTGTTTGCTATAATAGGAATGTCAAGGGGCATAGTTTCTTCCTCTTACTAATTGTGTTGATAATGCTGATCCATATCGCCGAACGTGCCGGTCAGCCGCGGCCGAAGGCCGTCGGCTGGAGTGTTAGGCTCTTTCATGATTTGGGGCCTTTGCCCAAGACGGCTTCAAGCCTCACTTGAAGCCTATTAGCCAACTCTTTCGGTGACTCCCAGTCAATACAGTTAAATTGCCTTATATCGAAGTGCAGATCTGCCATTTCGCTTCTTTGACAAGTCCAAAACACGGGTAACCCAATACCTAGGGCATAGCCAGCTTCAAAATACACACCACCTCGTGGCCGGTAAAATCTGCTACAACGAATTTCGAGGAATTAATCTGCCTAATGATTTCGTCGTCTATGCGATTGATGTGTTCTACCTGATCCATTCGCACTGGCTCGTACCCTGCCTCCATAATCCCCACTTGAAATCCATTGGTATATATTTCGTTCAGTTCTGGCTTAAAAGACATTGCTACAAAGCCGTTAGCAGACGCTGAGCTTTTGCCCCTTAACTCATCAAGCTTGATGTATCCCCCTGGTAAGATTGCGCATTCCCCACCCATTGCTGTAAATTCTGCGAATCCCTGATCACGGAGTATTCCAAGAAGATAACCTACATCATCATTATTGGAAGAGTAGGTTGCTGCTAAAAACCTTGGCTCATTGATATTGAAATTGTCGCCAAGCCTCTTTAGGCCTTTTTCTGCTTCCACTAGCAATAATTTAGCCCGTTCCATTATGGGGGGAATAGGTGTGGCGATTATCGTTTTTAAGCTATCGGATGTGATAAAAGGAACAGAGCCAAGAGTATTCTGATTTCGAACCCATCCTGAAAGTATTGACCGGCGTTCTTTTCCCAGGCCATGACTCATCATTGAGAGAGCTGTTCCAGATACTTTGAACTCTCCACAACGAGGACAATTCTGATGAATACCGTCGAACCCCCCGCTGGGGATTGTTGTAGCAAGCTCGACAGAGCAGACTTCACACCGATCCTTGTCTTCATCTAGTTTCATGTGAATCTCCGTTGCCTAACGCCACGCATCAGCCGCGCGCGTAAGCGCGTCGGCCTGGATGCGCTTGTTATGCCTTTTTGCCCCGGATACCATCAATATTTGCATCAAACCAATTGCCCCAGTTTTCAAGCAAGACTTGTGAAGCGATTGATCCTTTTACATCACCTGTCTCGCTACTCTTTATGAAAAGCTCAACACCTCCAATAAATTCATTTTTAAAATGATCGCCGAACCCTTGATAATGCCTATTCATAGAATCGATATCTGCTTTTTTTGCTTCTTCTAGCGCCTTTTTGTAATAAGAAAGAATCTCATCCATATCCGGTTGAGATATAAATTGCGAACCACCCTTATTTATAATTGCTGTAGCCTTATTTGTGTAATCTATTGCCAAAGAAACATGAGATGAAGAGTTATTAAGAAGGAGATATGAAAACAAAATATGGCCAGGCTATAGCCTTTGCTGTGGCGACGACTTCCCCAAAAGCAAACCATTTCATAAATCCATGGGTCTTTGCATAATCCCAATTGTAGTAAGGAGTAAATACAAAGAAGGTCACAATAAAATAAAGACCGAAAATGGTACTAATAAGGTTAGTAAAAAATTTTTCAAAGATTGCTTTCATTATTATCTCCTAAGGCATAACAATTACTATACTGCACTTTTGCAGCATATCCCCATTGTTATTCGTAGCACAATTGCAGTATATCCAGATATTGAGTGCAAGGCATTACGATGTTATAAATATTTAAATAAACGATCGACAACTCTCATCCATTCCAATAATTTCCCAGATGAGACTGATTCAAGGATAAAAAGGCAGGTATCACGGAGAACCCTTTTCCACCGGCACCAGTTCTATCTTCAGCGGTTCTCCCTGCTGCTTCTCCACCTGCACCTGGGCCTCCCACTCGTAGTAATCGGGCATGATCATGCGCACCTCGTGGCCTCCGATGGGCAGTTCCATTGCCAGCGGGGATTTACCCTTGAAGGCGCCGTCGATATAAACCTGGGCGCCTGTTGGAAGGCTTTCCACCTTGAAGGCCCCCATCTCAACAGGGACTTCCTTTTTTGAAGACAGAAGAAAGAACGCAACTGCCGCTATAAGCACGAGAACCACCACCGCAGCCATGACCATGACAATGGGGCTCTTCTTTTTCTCCATCTGTCCTGCAATTGCAGGCTCTTTTGATTTGAGAAAGGCCCGCAGGGCATCGGCAAGTTCGTGACCTCTTCCGAAGCGCTCGGCCGGTTTCTTGGCCAGGCATTTCATGATTATGTCTGAAAACTCAGACGGAACGGATGGGTTTAGAACCTCGGGCCTGGCCGGGGTCTCGCTGGTTATGGCGTGGAAGATGACTGCCAGGTTCTCCCCCTTGAAGGGCTTTGCGCCTGTGGCAAGCTCATAAAGGATTACCCCAAGTGAATAGAGGTCGGACCGTCCGTCCGCCTTTTGGCCCATGACCTGCTCGGGCGACATGTAGTTGGGTGTTCCCATGATCTCGCCCACCTGGGTCTGGTGGCTCGCCTCCGGGTCTTCTATGTGGGCGATGCCGAAATCCGTGAGCTTCACCGCACCGCCGGTGGCGGCCATGATGTTCTGGGGCTTGATGTCCCGGTGGACGATGCCCCGGGAATGTGCATAATCCAGGCTCTGCGCCACCTGGATGCCGATATCCGCTATCTCTTCCATACTCAGGGAATTTTCGCGGGCATAGGTATTGAGAGGCACGCCCTCGAGCAGCTCCATGGCGATGTACACCGTTCCCTGGTCTTCACCCACATCATAGACCGTCACGATGTTCTGGTGCGACATGCGCCCGATGGCTTTTGCCTCCTTGAGGAAACGCTGGACAAAGTCCTCGCTGCCCATGCGGTCGGACCTGAGCACCTTCAGGGCGATCTCCCTGCCGATGTTGGGGTCATGCGCCTGGTAGACAACGCCCATAGCCCCCTTGCCCAACTCCTTGACGATCTCGTAGCGGCCGTAATTCATATCCTACTTTTCCTTTATAAATGAGATGACCGTATCCAGGGGGATAAGCAGCCCTGAGAGGTTGTCCCCTTTCAGTCTCCCCTTTACCATGGCCACGAGGTTTCCTTCTGTGTCAAAGACAGGGCTCCCGCTGCTGCCGGGCTCCACAACCATCCTGGCCTGGAGGAGGGGCTGACCGTCCACGAGCCTCGGCGTACCGCTGATAAAGCCTGTTAGTATCTTATTCCCATGGTCCAGGGGAAAACCGATGGAGAAGACCTTCTGACCCATTTCAGGCTTTGCCTTGCTGTTATTAAGCGAGATCACCTCTGAAAAATGGTGGCTGCAATCGATCAGGGCGAGGTCCTTGCGTTTATCAATCCTGATGATCTTTCCAGCTACCATCAGCCCGTTGGAGAGAAAGATGGTCAGGGCCTGCGGCCTTTGAAGGGTGTGCGCCGTACAGATGATCAACCCATCCCTGTCTACGATGAACCCGGTGAGCTGAGCGGGGTTGTTTTTCCCTAAGGCCTTGATGCAGACAACAGCATCCATTCTATTCAAGACAGGTGCAGGTACCTTCCTTTTTGGATCATCTTCGAGAGAAGGCTTATTCTGCAGGTTGACCGGGCCGGCCGGATCTTCACGCGTGGAGGTGTATCCCCACGCGTAACCTTTCAGGTATTTCCATAATGCACCGGCATGGCCCGTTGTAACGGTGTTGTCTATTGATATCTCTGTAGACAGGGTGGAATGATGCTTCAGGACGACCCTCAAGGCCTGGTTATTCTTTGTTGCGCTGAGCAAAACTGAATCCTCACCTGTTGAACCGCTCACCTTGTATCCCTCGTGCTTCAGCCAATCCGCAACAACCTGTTCGGCTTCGTACCTGGGGATGGGGAAAACCTTGCTCTCAAAACCCTCTTGCGCCCATGCGAGGCCGGCATACAGCATGAGGGCCATGAATATGGTGGCGATGAGTTTCTTCTGCATGTGATTCCTTACGAAAAGACCTTCAGCCAAGCAGCTCCACCAGCACAACCGTAACATTATCCTTTCCCCCTGCGGCCTTTGCCAGCTCGATGAGCTGACCGGCAAGGGCCTCAAGACTTTCCCTTCTGGTTAAACAGTTCCGGATAGCTGCATCGTCAACCATATCACTCAGGCCGTCCGAGCACAAAAGAAAGATGTCACCCGGCAGTCCCTTGCCCTTGAGAAGATCGAGCTCCACGAATTCCTTTGCACCCACCGCCCGCAGGATCACATGGCGCATTGCATGGTTCCGGGCGTCCTGCTCGCTGATAAGCCCCTGCTTGACCTGATCGGCCACAAGGGAATGATCTACTGAAAGCTGCTTCAATTCGGCATTTCTCAGGCGATAGGTCCGACTGTCTCCGATATGCCCGATAACAATGTCATCGCCCGATATGGCAAGGATCTCTGCCGTGCACCCCATCCCTGCATGCTCGGGGTTCGAGGCCACATGATCGAGTATCCTCGAGTTGGCAAAAGTGAAGGCGTTCTTCACACGGTCCATCTGGGTTTGTTCAGTACTGTGAGAGGCAAAGACCTCTGTGGCGGTCTCTACAAAAATACGGCTCGCAACCTCTCCGGCAGCAGCACCCCCCATACCGTCGGCCACTGCCCAGAACCCCAGATCGGGCCTGACGACAAAGGCATCCTCATTGTTCGTGCGTTTCAGTCCCACATCCGTGATGCCGAAGGCATTGATCTTCATTCTTTCTTCCCCTTATCCAAAAACCTGCTCCTGTGTTTCCTCAGCGCCTGCGCGGGCTGCCCGGGCTGCCTGCCTGTTGTGACATCCTGAGGAGTCTCTCCCGTGTGCGCACGGGCGATGCCGAGGTGGCTGCCGTCGCAGGCGGCCTCGACCTTACCGACATGGTCGGGGGCCCGCTTGTGCGCACCGGGGGGCCGGTGCGCGGCAGGATGCCCGTGGACGGTGCCCTGGCCGGATATCCGGGTCTGACTGCTATAGAAACAGGCTGCAACTGCAACCTCAAAGGACGCACAGTTCCCGTAGACCTGGCCCTGCTCACAAGCACCTGTTCCGTAGTCTGCTGGGCACGCTGCTGATGGATGTCGCGCGGGCGCCCTGTCGAGCCCGATACGGCCCGGTGTGTTGCCTCAATGCCCGCAGGGGTGAACATTGTGAACAGCTGGATGACCTGCCCCGTAGCCCTGGCCCTGTCCATTGCGGTGCGCGAGTCCGCACCCCTGCTCCGTTGCACTACATAGCTCATGGCAGTGAACGCATCGCTCCTCAGGCTGTCCAGGTCGGCGACCACCTGCCTGCACCACTCGGCCACCGGGTCCGTGGTGGATACTACCTCATCAGGCCCTATTGCGGATATGGCAGGGCTGCCCCGCCTGGATTCGGGGATCAGCATCCTCCACTCCTGAGGGATGTACCGCTGCCGGATGGTCTCGTAGGAAGGGGGCGGAACCACGCCCTCCACCTCGGGGAATTCCCTCCTGAGGAGGGTATGCATCACCTCAGGGTCATCCAGGTTCAGGTGCGAGTCCCGGTACCGTTCTCTGATCTCGTGGAGCATATCCAGAAATTCTTCGGCAGTTACATACATAGGGATACCTCTGTTTTTTTACCTAGACTCTTCTCTCTATCAGAGCATAATGCAGACGGTTGTTTACCGAGCACGCTTCCCTGAATCAACACTGCTTTTACAAGAGGGCCTGCATGAATCGAAGCGCTATCTCCTTGACACATGCCCCCTGAGCCTGTAATTTCTTCAACCGTATGAAGGAACTGCCGGTTATCATTGTCAAGCTCGTGCATATCCAGGGTCCGCTCATGGGCCAGATCCAGGAGTTCACCGGGGACACCATCACCATTGGAAGGCACCCGTCCTGCCAGGTGCAATTTCCCACAGATATCACCTCCATTTCCCGCAACCACGCCGAGCTCGTCCGCGATGGCAACCGGTACAAGATCGTTGACCGCAGCACCAACGGCACCTTTGTGAACGGCAAGCGGGTGAGCGAGGCATTTCTCAAGGATGGCGACGTCATCATGTTCACCGAAAACGGCCCCAAGGCGAGCTACCTTGCCGAGATAACCGATGCCGTCAGGGCAGAGCCGGTCAGTGAACCCCCTGTCCCAGAGCCCGTTCAGCCTGAGAGGCCTGCCGAACCCGTTGCACAACAACGCCCTGCTGAACCGGCTATTGTCTCTCTTGAAGCTGCACCGGTACGTCCGACTGAGCCTGCCCGGCAGGCCCCCCCGGTAAAACCGTCTGCACCAGTGGGCAAGGCGGCCCCCAGCGCACCGGCAACTCCTCCCCAGGAGCCGCCCAGACCGGCCGGGCAACCGCGCCAGACTCTCCAGAAGGTGCAGGTTCCCCTCATTGTCCAGTTCGGCCCCATGCTCAAGTCCTACAAGGAGCTGCCCATTGTCATAGGCAAAAAGGCCGACGCCGACTTTGTGCTCAACCACACGGCCATTGTCGAAACACACGCCCAGATCTTCTTCAGTCAGAACCAGTACTGGATCAGGGACCTCACAGGCAGAAACATCATCACCATAAACTGCATGCCCATCGGCTTCGAGGCGCCGCTGAAGGCCCAGGACATCATCTCGCTCGCCCCTCATGGTCCGGCGCTGAGATTCCTCGGCGAAGGAAGGCTTGCCGAATACGAACAGGAGCCTGCCGAAGAGGCACCCCAGCCTGCGAAGCCCGCAAAACCCGGACCCGCGAAAAAGACCTCGAAATCCATCTTCGATATCTTCAAGAAATAGACCCCCTGCCCCCCCTAGCAGTTCATGAGGATGCGCTCGCCGTCTATCTTCACGTCGTCATTGGCCTGAAGGTTCACGTTTCCGAGCTCGGCCGTGATGTTCTGGATCCGTGCCTTGGTGGTGAGGTCGCCCACCGCGCAGATGTGCGCGTCACCCCCGGTGGTAAGGGCAATGCCGTCGCGGCCATGGATGGCCAGGCTCTTCGCATTGATGGCCAGGTCACCGTCGGTCTTGATCATGAGGCCTGCACCTTCCAGGTGCAGCACCGGCCCGGCATCGGTGATGGTGATGGTGAGGCTCACCTTTCCGTTGGCGCTTGTAATCATGAGGCGGTCTTCCTGCTGAGATTGTTCAAGAACGAGGTGCTGATCGCCCTGGAGGTCGATTACCTGGATTGCCGTTGTCTCATTTTTTGTCTCCATACTTTCCTCCGAGTCAGCAATTGTTCTTGATCGTGGCGCCTTCCAGCGTGATGTTGCCGCCTGTGCTGATAGTGATGCCGGAAGGACCTATTGATATGGTCGAGCCGCCGGCATCGATGGTTATGGTTCGTGCGGCGGTGATGGTGATGCCGCCCGCACCGGAGGAGATCTCTAAATTTGTATGCCCATTCAACATTGCCTGACCGGACGGCGCATTGAGGTACATGTCACCTCCCGTGGACCCGAAGAGGGCATCAGCGGACGCCATAACGACACGCCTGCCCGTGGCATGATCCTCGTGGTCGGCGTCCACCTCCACGACCAGGCCCGAGTGCACGGTAAGGTTGTAATTGCCCGTGACTTCCTCGATGCGGTTGGCGCCTGCTGTCAGCC
This sequence comes from uncultured delta proteobacterium, assembly GCA_963785235.1. Classification (GTDB taxonomy): domain Bacteria; phylum Desulfobacterota; class Desulfomonilia; order UBA1062; family UBA1062; genus MWEI01. The sequence continues at coordinate 53,426 of CAWAUM010000012.1, forward strand.
GCTCGTCGCCGCCTTCAATGGTGACTGCCCTGCCGCCCCTTATGGTCTGGGTCTCGCCGCTGGTCACGGCCACGTCGCGGCCCTGCTCCACCAGGAGGGTCTCGCCCCCATGGATCGTCCTGGTGCAGCTGCCGGTCACCTCGATGGTCTCGTTGCCCGACACGGTCAGGCTGCGATTCCCGCCCACTCCCACCGAGTCGTTGGCGGTCACCGTGGCGCTCCGGTTGTTCTCCACCACGATGTTGTGGTCCTTCTGGGCGTGGATGAACACCTCCTCCTCGCCTTTTTTGTCCTCGAAGCGGATCTCGTTGGAGCCGCCGCCTCCCAGGCTCGATTCCGACTTGATGGTGCTCTTGGTCTTGTCGTCCGGCAGCGTATACGGCGGGGTGTTGGAGCCGTTGTACACGCTGCCGATGATGATGGGCCTGTCCGGGTCGCCCTCAATGAAGCTCACGATCACCTCGTGGCCGATCCGGGGGAGCCACACGGCGCCCCACCCCATGCCTGCCCAGATCTGTCCCACCCGGATGAAGCACGTGGTGTTCTCGTCGTACTGGCCTTCCCTGTCCCAGTGGAACTGCACCTTCACCATGCCGTGCTCGTTGGTGTAGATCTCCTCGCCCTCGGGTCCGGTCACCAGGGCGGTCTGGACCCCCACGACGACGGGCTTGGGAGTCATGAGAGGAGGCCTGAAAGGGATGCTGTGCGGAATGCACACGAAGCTGTTGGAATAACTGGCCTCGCTCTCGGCACCGCTCCCCGCAATGGGCTCGCCGGCCGAGTGGTTGATGGCCGTCAGAACGTAAGGCCGCTCGTTCATGTCGTCGCGGTGGTATTCCTGGAGGGTGAAACGGAAACCGCTGATGAATGCCCGGCAGTTGCTCGTGCCGGAGAGCACCGTTATCTGGGCCTCTTCGGCCTGCATGCGCATGTCCGCGTAGCGCTCGCCCTCGCGCACGGACATGTACTCACCGGGGTAGTCATACAGCTCCCGGTCTCCCTGGCCCACAGTAATCCTCGTGGGCATCTCTACCCTAAGGTCAGTGAGCGGCATGAGGAAGTTGAAGTCCTTGGTGGTGTACTTTCCGAACCGGATCTCCTCCCCCCAGCCGAGGTTCTTGATCACGTCTTCGGTCTCCAGGGTGGTCTCTCCAGTGAGCTGACAGTGGACATTCACCTGGTGGGGACAGTCCTGGTGGGCGTCGGACGAGTCGGCCATGACAAGAAGATGCCGGCCGTCCTCGTGCTCGAAGAAGTAGAAGATCCCTTCGGCCTCGAAGAGCCGGGAGATGAAGTTGAAATCCGACTCGTGGTACTGGACGCAGTATGCCTTTGCCGTGTATTCGCCGGACAGCCTGAATTCGAAGTCGGCGAACTCCCTGTCGGCGAAGATCTGCTCCACGATCTGCTGCACGGTCTTTTCCTGGAATATCCTGGAGTTCACGGTCCTGGTGAGCAGCCAGAACCAGGGGACCATGGTGGCCGAGTACGTGGCTATGTTCAGGTACTGCTCCTGGTCGGAGCCGTCGCCGAGGCGATCCTGGGAGAAACGGCAGACGATGCCGTTGATGTATCTCCGCTCGTCGTCGCTCAGGCCGATGGACACGGTCACACTCTGCCCGATGATGTCCCGCGGGTTGATGTCCGTATCCTCGGAGGCGAGCGTCAGCTCGAAGCCGAAGGGCTGGGAGATCCCCTCTGACCCGGAGAATCCGGTGAGCAGGAGCGTTTCTTCGCCAAGCGGGGTGGCAATGGAGAGAAGACGGTTTTCCTGGGTCAATGTCATGGTCTCACTCCTTCCGTAAGGTCTATCTTTTTTTCCATGATATGCCTCTTTCTTTTACTTCAGCCTGATCAAAAGATTGATTTCGACGGCTTTTTGTCGAGATCAATCTTTTGATCAGGTCAATACTCCCGGCTATTCCCACGGAGAAACCCTTCACGGCCACTCCGCCCGCAGCGGCATGGCGGCGAGCTCATCGGGCATATAGGGCCTCAGGGCCAACGCAGAGCCCCGCCAGAGAATGCTCACGCGGTCCTCATCGGGTTCTATGAGCACGGTGTGCATGACAGGCTCGGTGGGGTTCATTTTTCCATTCCTGCCGTCGGTGAAGAGACGTGGGGCCTTAAGCGGAAGCTTGATGCGCAGAGCCTCCAGACGGGGATGCATGTTGCCCAGCCAGATCTCCTCGCCCTCCTTAAGGTACGGGACAGCAAGCCCGGGCGAGGCGCCGTTTGACATGAGGAATGAACCCTGTGCGTCCGGGGCGCGCTCGGTGGTGATCCAGGAGGGTGCGAGCCCTCGTCTGACCTCGGCAGGTATCGCACCTTCCGGTTCGAAGTAGGGCACGATTCCGGCATAGGAGATGCGGGGGAACCAGCTGTAGTCATACCAGTCCGTGGCCTGGGGTAAAGGCATGCGGATCCACTGCTGGTGGTCGAGCACCAAGAGTTTTTCCGGAGTCAACGGGTCTAATGGATCTTCCAGGTTGGGCAGTTCGATGGCCTGTGCGGCCTCCTGCTCCGGCTCGATAAGGTAGCCCTTGCCGCAGGTGTTGCGCGGGTAGAGGAAGGGGCTCGCCATGTCCATGTCGCAGTGCCGCTTGTCCACACCCGGGTGCAGCTCCAGGAACGGGTTGCCGTACTTTTTCTCAGCGACCTTGTCGCGGCCGCCGTAGGCGTGTGTGTATGCGAGCGGCACCTTGTCCACGGGTGCGGGGTCGGAAAAGACCAGAGCGCCACGTGAGTTCAATGTGCAGCGCCTGTCCCCGATGACGAGAATACGCTTCTCCGTGACATGCGCACGGACGGCCGCTTCGAAGATGGTCCTGCCGCCTCCGTAGGCATGGCCCTTGATCACCACGTCCGTTGCCGGCTTGAAGGGGTAGATGTCGCTGTCCTGAACAAGCAGGCACTTGATATCCGGGTGGTCTTCGAGCTCCATGACCAGGGGAATCTGCTTTCCCGCCGGCTCCAGCCGTCCGTCGGGCATGATGGCATACGTTATCTTGAGCAGGACGGCCAGGATGAAGCGGCCTTCCGGATCCCTGCCGGAAAGCTGGATGACTGACGGAGAAGGTGTGGTCTGTACAGGCATGAATCCTTCCTTCCTCTAAAAATTCCCGGTCTGGCCGCCGCCACCCATGCCTGAGCCCCCGTGATCCGCCGGGCCCGGGCCGTTGAGATAGCCCTGGGCCGCGTCTCCGGCCGCCCCGCCCGGGGTCCACAGGCCCACATCACCGCCGTCCGCCCCCATGGGGCCGCCGCCGAAGAAGCCGGTGACCGCATTGACCGCGTTGCCCAGACGGGCGGGCACGTCCCTGGCGAGCATCCGGGAGTATGCCTCCCTCTGGGACCGGGCAAAGTCCCTGGCAGCCTGGTTGATCATGTTGCCGGGTATGCCACCCCGGTTCCTGAGCAGTTGCTTGGCCGCGGCCCTGCTCATGACCTGGGGCCCGAACCGGCCGAGCAATCTGCCGGCCATATTGCCGATGCCGTTGCCCAGGGCATTGAGGACAGTCTGGACACACCAGTCTATGGCCATGGCGGTGAACCCGTACCTGATGTCGGCCAGACTCATGTTGGTATAGACCGATACAAAGGCGATGACCACCCCGGTGGGTGTGGGGCAGGGTATGCCGCAGTCGAGGTTCATGTTCACGGTCTGAAGCACCGCGGCCCCTATGCGCTGCCCCTGGGACTCGGTGCTCGCCGGGCCAAAATACGACTTGGACGCGCTGAAGGCCATATCGATGGGCAGCGTCACGGATGGCGCCCCCACGTGCGGGATCAAAGGACCCACATCGGTGGGCACCTGCATGGTCCAGCCGAACCCCTGCTGCACATGAGTGGTGGCGGGAGAGGCCTTTACGCCGATGCCGAACATGGTGGTGCAGGTCTTGTACGGCACGGGCGACGGCGCAGGCGACGGGGAGCCCGGTGGCCACGGGATGTGGAAGTCCACACCCATGATGGGGTGCCATTGTTTCAATACCGCGCACAGCATCTCTTGTCCTCCTTGCGCTTGGATCCTAGCCCTCTGCCAGGAGCTCGCACGATCGCTTCACCAGGGGCACGAGCACGTAGCGGAACGGGTAGCGGTAGGTGATGAAAACCTTTTTCTTGTCCACCTCGACCCCGATCTGGTCTATGGCAGGCTCCACGAGGTTGATCTCCTGGCCGAAGCACAGCCTCACCATGAGCCCGGAGTGCGGTAGATTGAATTCCACTGGCCCGGCCGCGCTCATCCCGGTGATGCGCATCCGATCGCCCTCATGGACAGAAGGTGCGACCATGGAGGGAAAGGCCTGGTTGAAAAGGGTGGGCTTCATCTCCCTGAGCTCAAAGGTCTTCTCATCGAAGACGAGCGATTTTTCCAGCCGGGGCCCGAAGGCCATGCCGCAGTGGGAAACGCCCACGGGATCGGGCTGGTCGTTCCACGCGCGGATGAGGTTCATGGGGTCTTCGATATTCGGCAGCTCCTTGCCTATGGCATTGGCCTCTTCCAGGTAAAATCCCTTGCCGGAAGGGTTCTTGGGGAACGGCACAGGCAGGCCGTCCCAGAGGTCTTTGCCGCCATAGGCATATGTCAGGGTGAGCGGGATCTCCCTGAAGGGGTACGGCGGGCTCGGCACCAGAGCGCGAGCCTCCTTGCGCCAGATCCTGGGGCCGAAGACCTTGATGGATGCCTTGAAGGAATCCCCGAGCTCCACGGTCACGTCCATGCTGGTGGCCTCGCCGCGCTCCGGCCGGGCAGAGCCGAAGGCAAAGATATCCACCCCGCCCCGGTAAAACACCTCGTCCGAGTCCATGGGCCCATACTCGCATTCCCAGGGCGGAGGCGAGACCTTCCACGTCTGCTCGGACGAAACCTTGAGCATACGGCCCACCATGTCATAGGTCACCCGGGCTATGACGGCGCCAAAGAGGCGGCTTTCGTCGATGCCGCCCCGGAAGATCATGGCCGGGTAAGGCGTCGAGTTCACGAGCTGCATACTCTACCCTGAAGGCGATAGCATCGCTGCATCACGCATGTTCTCCTTGGACAACGCACTGAAATTTCGATACAACCATATCATGACGGTCTTGAATCCCGAAACGATGCTCTCCATCCGCAGCACCTTCCTTCAGGCAGGCTATACCAGAACCGGCATCCTCGAGAGGATCCGGGCAGGCGATTTCCCCGCGCTCAAGGCGAGCGACATACCCATCCTCATGCGTCACACCCAAAGCGGCTCCGCCCTGGACACTCTCATCAGGCTGTTCCTGGTTGAGGTGCCGTGCAACAAGGACGCCGTGAGCGAGGCGATCACACCCATGGACGTGTCGGACTGGGCCGAGGCCGGTCTCATCACCATGAACGGCTCTGAAGTGCTTGCTGCCGTGAAGGTCCTTCCGTTTCACGATCTCCTCCTTGCCTTTGACCTGCCTTCCATGCTCACAGGCGATTCCGGGCGCGACTATGTCATGGGTCTCGGCGCCAGCACGCTGACCCTGGCCAACCTCACCATCCGCAAGGCCTCGAGCCTCACCCTGGACATGGGGGCCGGCTGCGGGCTGCAGGCCCTCCTGGCGGCCCGCCATAGCGAAAAGGTCATTGCCACGGACATCAATGAGCGGGCCGTGGCCTTTGCCAGGTTCAATGCGGCGCTCAACGGCATTGAAAATGTTCAGTGCCGCAGGGGCGACTTCTTCGAGCCCGTCAACGGCATTGAGTTCGACCTCATCATGAGCAACCCGCCCTATGTCATCTCGCCCGAGCACGACTATGCCTACTGCAGCGCCGGTCTGGCAGGCGACGAGCTGTGCAGGAAGATCGTGCAGGAGGGAAGCGCCCTGCTCGCCGAAGGCGGCTTCTGCCAGGTCCTGTGCAACTGGGCCGAGTTCGACAAGAGCCCCTGGATGGAGCGAATCAGGGGCTGGGTTGAGGGCAGCCTCTGCGATGCCTGGGTCATGCGCTCCCAGTCCCGGGACATCACATCGTATGCATCCACCTGGATCCGTCACACCGAACCCAGGGAGAACGGCATTACCCAGGAACGCTTCGAGAAGTGGATGCGCTACTATGATCATATGGGCATCTCGAGAATAGGCGCCGGCATAGTCACGCTGCGCCGCAGGACCGGCGGACAGAACTGGTTCAGGGCCGACGAGGCCCCGAAGAAGATGCTGGGCCCCTGCGGGGAAAATATCCTTATGGGTTTTGCCCTGAGGGACTTCCTGGAATCTTCAACGGATTCGGATCTTCTAGCCGCCAGGCTCGTCCTCTCGGCCGATGCCAGGCTCAAACGCATCTGCACACCGGCCAGTGGCGGCTGGAAGGACACGTCCCTGAAGCTGAGCCTTGAGCGCGGATTCGTGTATTCCGGGGACATCGATGGGGTAATGGCCAACTTCCTCATCGCATGCACAGGACAGAAAACCCTCCGGGAGGTCCTGCAGGAGAGTGCAGCCGACATGGGCGTAGCGCCTGATTCCATAAAGGATGCGTTTGTGACCATGGTCAGGCCCCTTGTGGAGCAGGGGTTCCTGTTTCCGGTCACAGCCACACAGCCCTGAGCGATCCGCCTGGAGATCATGGGAAAGGCGGGTTTCATCACCCTTGTTCCCATCCTTTCACCTGCCGTGTGCCACTGACAAGAATCCTTTCAGCATGAGTTTGCCCATGATATCGATGCTTGGCGCCACGATCTTATCCGGGTCCATCTTCAACCCTGCTGCCATGTCGCGCACCAGTTCGCCCAAGGTCCGCTCCCCGGTGCATCCAGCGAGCATGGTGGCCATGAGCCTGTCCACATTCCCGGTGAACGGGAACCCGCCCGACTGCCTGATCTGGGCGCTGCTCACCTTCCATATGCCTTCATGGGCCTCAAGGGTCTGGGTCAGCTCGTGCTCTGCGGTCAGGATGAACCGCAAGCCCAGGATGTCCTTGCCCGAGTCCAGGATATCCTGGGCAGCGAAGATCCTTTTGAGCTGGTCGCTGCAGGGCCCTTTTGCCCGGTACTCGGGCGCGCGGTCCGTGTAGACCCAGTTCTTCACACCAAGCCTACGCCTGAGGATGATTGCACCGAAGCTTATCTTGCCGATGCCCAGGCTCTGGTAGTATGCAAGCCACCTGTCCAGCGTTTCGGGGAATTTTTCCGGCGGCACGGCAGCATCGCGCGCAAGCCAGGACGAGGCATAGGAGATGGGGTCTTCCGTCTCCGAGCAGAGCAGCATGATGTCGCACCCGCTGGAATCGAGCCAGGCAAGCGGCCTGTCCTGCCAGTCGTCTTGATTCCTGTGGTGCCAGTTGACCAGGACCGTGCAGTACCCGCCATCGTTCAAAAGCTTGGGCGCGCCCCTTACTATACGCTCGCAGAGCGCATCTCCTTCCATGCCGCTGTCGCGGTACTGGTAGAGGCCCTTGGGTGAGATGACAAAGGGAGGATTGCAGACGATGAGGTCAAAGGAGCGGCCCTCGACCGGCTCAAAAAGGCTTCCCTGAAGGAATTCTATGTTCGCAGCGCCGTTAAGCCTGGCATTCATGTGCCCGAAGTTGAGCGCCCGGGCATTGATGTCCGTGGCGAACACCCTCTCGCCGTGAAGGGCGGCCCTGAGGGACTGGTAACCGGCGCCTGCACCCAGATCGAGGATGTCCTTTGCCTTTTCGCGCACGGTCATGTTGGCCAGGGCAACCGTGGAAGGCCCGATGCCCAGCACAAAATCATCTGCAGCCTGTGAGCCTGTCACCTGGGGGAGAAAGTCGCACAGGAAGAACACATCCTCGTATGACATGAGGCCCGCCTCTGCGCGGATGCCGGTTTTTGCCTTGCGGAGAAGGCCTGCGGCCAGGAGGTCTTCCACCTTGAGAGGATCGAGGGCCTCCTGAGCGGCCTGGGTGGATACCTCGCTGCCCAGGATGAAGAGCCTTACCAGGGTGTTGTAGGGGGATGGTTTCTCCGTGCGCCTGAGTATGGCATACACGTCGGCCTTCCTGGCCAGGGGACCTTCCGGGGCATCGAGGTTCATGGTCTCAGCAATGGCCGCCTGTACATACCCCTTGCCCGCAAAGGTCTTGCGGAAGAGGTCTATATCCAGGGGGTAATCGAGGTTGAAGGGTTTGTGATTATTCGATCTGTTCATAGTTCATAATAACATATTTGATTATCTGCCTTGGGCATAGCCACGGCAGATTGAGCTCAACTTTCATATACGTATTATCATACATAGTGTGTTTTCTTACAAATATGAAATCATAGGTCATTTAGTGCTGTGGCAGCTTCCCCCTATTTGCCAAACTTCGCCAACAAGGCTTTAAACTGATTCACACCAGCACCTTGAACAGCAGGAGGTGCAGCAACTATATCAGCCATCTTTTTCCATTCCGGTTTAGCGTTCCAGGCTGGCCTCTGTGTGTACCAGGAGATACATCCTGGTTTTACTATGGTGTAAAATGTGACTTCTTTAGTAGGTGCAGTTTTTGCACTATGATGAATTGCCACAGTAGTAGCTAATTCGGGAGACCGGCTGTTCATTATGAGACAATCGACGTTGTCAAAGTCAGCGGTTCTTATTTCGCCCCCTATACCATCTTTCGTAAACTCAAACGCATATACCGGGTCAATTTTGAAATAATAAATTATACTACCATATGAAGCTCCAGCTATATGTCTTGCCGAGGCGGTAGCCTCATCTGGCGTATGGCCGCGGAGGATGGAAAGCAAGCCCGCAAAAGTGCCTTTGCCCTTTTTTATAACGTCCTGCTTTATGTTTTTCAGGATGGCTTGCCCATTACCAACATATCTGGCCCTTCCCGAGAACCCATCACGTTTTATCACTTCTGGTGCCCTATTATCACCCCGATATAAAAACATTATAACACCTCCATATTATATTTCGGGTCCGCAGTTTATTGATATCGTAAGGCCTTTGCATAACCTAATGCCAGACATTGTGAGTGAGGCGAAACAATCCCTGCATCTTGGCACAGTCTGGATTCGTGGACATCTTCCATGGCCGGGTACCGGGTTCAATCATTTCGCAGGAAGGCACTCAAGCATCGACCTGTCGCAGACAACCTTCTGCCCTGCCTCGGCGTCCTTCTTCCATTTGGCATAGGCGTCGTCAAAGGCCTCGGGGTAGACAGCGCCTTTGTTCATAGCCTTGGTGACGCTCCTTTTCAGGGCATCTTTCGTGATAGCCATGTGGTTGCAGATGCGCTTGATGTCCCAGGAGGGCCTGCCCTTCACGTGTCCGATAACCTCGATGTGGAAGATCCCGGTGTCCTTGGCCTCTGCGAGGTTGTGGATCACGATCCATCTATCCAGGGTCCCCTTCCCTTTTATGGCCCAGATGCCAGGCTTGTGGCTGAAGATGGCCGCTTCATCGACGGCATATGCCTCACAGGCAAAAGCGCACAGAAACAGCATGAGCATGACCGGTATGATGACCTTCATAAAAACTCCTTTTATGGAGCAGCCCGGCAGTCCCTTACCCGGCAGTCCATCTCCCGGAGAGCGACGTGGGCGGCTCAAAGAGCGACTGGAAGCGTACGAGGCGCGCCGTGTCCGTATCCTTGAGTGTGGCCAGTGGCATGATGCCCGCATCCATGATGGCGTCGGCCGCCTTTTCAGTAAGCAGCACCTCTGCACATGGCTTTATCGTGGAGGAGCCCTGGTCGGAATACACATGCAGGGGCAGGTTGTCCACGTCTTTTACCGCGCCTACATGCATGTCCCAGCCGTTGAGCGAAAAGGCGCACGCCAGGAGATATGCGCAGGCAAGTGCAGGGTTTCCCCACAGATAGTGCTCGTGAACGATCTCACCCGCCATCTCCTCGAAATCGAAGGTCTCGGCTGCATCCGTGTCGCGGCCGAACGGCAGGCGCAACAGGAAGCGCGGCATGACAAGGCCCAGATAAGCAGCTTCCGGGATGTGCCTGAGGCTGTCCCATGCGGCAAGGGACTCCCTGTGGGGAAAGGCCCTCCAGGTGGCAGGATCAGGCGTTCCGCTCAAGGTCGAGCACCCCACCAGGCAGGGATCGGCCTGGGCGATGAACGGGGCATGCACGGCCGACGCTATCTTGGCCATGCGTCCCAGGAGCGCCGCATCGCTGTGATCAAAGGAATAGTTTCCTGCAAGAACGGAAAACGCCATGGTGCCCTCTGAACTGCGGGGGCCTTGCGTGAGGAGACGGTATATGCCGGTGCGGGACAGGTCGTCGTTTGACAAGAGGTCTTCTGCAAGCTCTTCTTTGGATACGTCCAGCAGAAAGAGCTGCAGGCTCTCGTCCGTCTCCGTGCGGGACACAAGGAACTGAACCCCACGCCAGGCCGACTCCAGGGTCTGGAAGTCCCTGTGGTGCATGACCTCTGCCACAAGCTCCGAGATGGACCGGTCCAGGGCTGCGGTCAAACGGGCCTGCTCCGGGTCTTGCCCGGCCACCAGGTGGGGCCTGACAACGGCCTGGACGAATGCATCCAGGTCGCTGCCTGAAGCGGGTTTATTTGTGCTGTTCACCGCCTGGCCGATCATCTCGTCCAGCAGGCTGCCGCCTTTGGGCTCGGATTTTTCCCTGTCCGTTCCCGGTCCGGCCTTGGTGCCGGACGTGCCGGTCAGTTCCTGGAACACCTTGACGGCCGTATTGAAGGTCCGCGGGTCGCCGAGCTTTTTTCTCACATCCTTGAGCGCCTGGAATATCCCGATGCGGTTCAGGAGGTGGTCCGGGTGGAAGTCATCCAGGCTTGAAAACGCAATGTCCAGGGTGGACCCGGCCGAGGCCAGGCGCACCTTCACCTTCATCTTCTCCATGACCTCGTCCATGATGTCCCGGTCCACGCCAACGGCCTTTCGGCCTGTGACCGGCTCAACGATGCCCCTGCTGGCCCGGCCGGTGAAATCGCCCAGGATGCACAGGACAAAGGGGGTGTCCGGTTCGGCACGGCCCTTCGTCTCCGCCAGAGATGAGACGATCTCGAAACTGATGGAACCGAAAGAAATGGGTTTCTTCATAATTTTATCACCTTTAGTCCGCCTTGATGCGGCCTGTCACACCCCGCCCCTTCTCTGCTTGTCCTGGAGCTGCCTTTGCAGGGCGCCCACCACATTCTTCTCCACCTTCTGCTTGGTGGATTTTGTGCCTTCATAGACGCGCAGGAAGTAGGTATAGGGAAAGAGGTGCGGGGCAAAAGCGTCCTTCACGTCTTCGAAATACAGGCCCAGGAATGAGCTCAGCTCGCTCTCCCTCAGGCGGAATTCGCCGCAGTTGGGGTCAAAGAGGTAGACGTGGCGCCCTCCGAATATGCTGCCCATATGCAGCGTGCCGTGGGAGAGATACCACGCAATGGCATGCCCTCCCCCGCCGTCAACCCAGGAGGCAGTCCCGGTATCGTAGCGCTGAAAGTAATACCCCATGAGAAAGGCCTTTCCCGCACCACCCCTGAAGTTAGCGGCGATCTGGTCGTTCATCCAGGCAGTCCCCGACCACAGCGGGGCACCCAGGGTCTTTATTTCCACCATCTTGAGCCCCAGAGCGCCTTCTGCAGGTTGATACTGGTCCCCGCTGCCGTTCTTGAGGACATTGCTGTACAACCCCTGGCGGTTGATGGCCCTGCCCACCTCGAGGTTATCCACCCGCTGGGTGCCCTGTTCATTCTGTGAGAGCTTGCGCTTCATCCAGTCCATGCTCAGCGAGTAGCACACCCCGTTTATGGAAGGATGCTTGTTAACCTCCCTTGTGCTCAGATGCCAGCCCCTGAGCACATCGGGGATTTCGTCTCCCTGGTTGAATCCGATGGTTCTCCACCCTCTTATCCTGTCAAAGGCCATGAAGCATCTCCATCTTTAGTTGATTGTGAATCCGAACCCAGCCCCAATGATAGCCACCTTCACCTTCTTTATCTCCTCGCCCTTGGCCATGCGGGTGAGGATCTCCTTGGACATCTCGGGCAGGAGCGTGTTGGTGAGGATGTGGTCCACGTTTCTCGCCCCGCTGTCCACCTCGGTGCAGCGCTTGGCGATTGCTTCCACGATCTCGTCGCCGAACTCCAGGGTCACCTTGCTGTTCGCCATCATGCGCTTCTTGATGCGGTTCAGCTTGAGCTTGGTGATGAGCTTCATGATCTCGTCCGTAATGGGATAGAACGGCACCACCTTCAGCCTGCCCATGAACGCGGGCTTGAAGAGCTTGACCAGCTCCGGCCTCACCAGCTCCACCAGGGCGTCCGGCCCGGGCCTGGTCTCGTCGTCGGCACAGGCCTTCATGATGGTGTCCGTGCCCGTGTTGGAGGTGAGGATGATGAGCGTGTTCTTGAAGTCGATCTCTCTTCCCTCGCCGTCTTCCATCCTGCCCTTGTCGAAGACCTGGTAGAAGAGCTCCAGGACATCCGGGTGGGCCTTTTCCACCTCGTCCAGGAGCACCACGCTGTATGGCCTGCGCCTCACCGCCTCGGTGAGCACGCCCGCCTTCGCCGTATCCCACGTAGCCCGGGGGCGAGCCTTTCAGGCTGGACACGGTATGGGCCTCCTGGTACTCGGACATGTTGATGGTGATCACGTTCTCCTCGCCGCCATAGAGAAGTTCGGAAAGGGCCAAGGCCGTCTCGGTCTTGCCCACGCCGCTGGTGCCCACGAACATGAAGACCGCGGTGGGCTTCGACGGGTCATCGATGCCGGCATGCGCGGTCTGGATCATCTGGGCCACTGCCTCCAGGGCGTGGTCCTGGCCGATGATGCGCTCTTCCAGCAGGTTTTCCATGTTGAGCACGGTCTGGATTTCATCTGCCATCATGCGCCCGGCCGGGATGCCGGTCCAGCCCGAGATCACTTCCGAGATGGTCTGGCCCGTCACGGCCACCTGACACCAGGGGTTCGTCGCCCTGGGCCTTGATGAACTGCTTTTCCAGATCTTTGAGCTCCTTGCCTTCTTTGCAATGTCCTTGCCCTTGGGGTCCTGCTCGTGGAGCTCGTGGATCTCTTTGCGGCAGTCCAGGATCTTTGTGGCAGTGTCCATCTCTGCCTTCCATTTCTTGTCCAGCGTCTCCAGCCGCTTTGTCCGTTTCCTTGAGGTCTTTCTCCAGGGTCTTGACCTTCTCGGAATGGTCAATGCCCATGAGCGTCTCCTTCTCAAGTGCCTTGAGCTCGCTCTTGATGTGGGTGATGCGCCGCGTCGCCTCCTCCACTGCAGGCGGGCTCGTGGTGAGCCCGATGGCCACCCGGGCGCAGGCAGTATCCAGAACGCTCACCGACTTGTCCGGCAGCTGCCTTCCCGTAATGTAGCGGTGCGACAGTCTCACCGTGCTGTCCAGGGCCTCGTCCGTGATCATGACCTTGTGGTGGTTCTCCAGAAACGGCGCCACTGCCGCGCATCATGATGAGCGCCTTCTCCTCGTCGGGCTCTTCCACCTTCACCACCTGGAAGCGCCGGGCCAGGGCCGCGTCCTTCTCGAAGTACTTCTTGTACTCGGCCCAGGTGGTGGCTGCGATGGTGCGCAGCTCGCCGCGTGCCAGCGCCGGCTTGAGCAGGTTGGCGGCATCACCTGCACCCGAGCCCCCTGCGCCGATGAGGGTATGGGCCTCGTCGATGAACAGGATGATGGGCGTGGGCGAGGCCTTCACCTCGTTGATGACGGATTTCAGCCGGTTCTCGAACTCGCCTTTGATCCCGGCCCCTGCCTGGAGCAGGCCCAGGTCGAGAGAGCGGATCTCCACGCCCTGCAGTGGCGGCGGCACATCGCCTTCGGCCACCCGCATGGCGAAACCTTCCACCACCGCGGTCTTGCCCACGCCCGCCTCGCCCGTGAGGATGGGGTTGTTCTGGCGGCGCCGGATCAGGATGTCCACCATCTGGCGCACCTCGAAGTCCCTGCCCAGGACCGGGTCGATCTTGCCTGCCTTGGCCAGGGCCGTCATGTTGATGGTGAACTGTTCCAGTGCCTTGGTGCCCACGGGCTTGCCCTTTTCAGGTGCGCCCGGAGCGGAAGAGGCCTGGGCAGCCTCGCTGTCTTCGGCAGAGCCCTTGACGATGTCCATGAGGCCTTCTTCGAGCGTCTCGACCTTTATCTTTCTCAGAGAATCCGAGTCAGTGATGAGCAAGCGCGCGGTCTGCTCACCCTTGAGCAGGGCCAGCACGATGTGGCCCGAGCGCACCACCTCGTCGGCGTAATCGATGGAGGCCAGCATCCAGGCATCCTGGATCATCTTGGGGATCTGGGGAGAGAAGGCAGGAGTGCGGGCATTGCCTGTCTTGAAGCCCTCGATGGCACGGGTGAAGTCGGCGGTGAGGCGGTCGGCGTTGATCTCGAAATGCCTCAGGATCTTGTGGAAGTCCGTATCCTTGAGGTCGAGAAGCTTTATGAGGAAGTGCTCCAGGTCCACTTCATAATGGGTGCGGGACATGCACAGGCCTGCTGCCGACTCCAGGGTGCCCCTGCAGGTTGCGTTCAACTTTCCGATCAAGGTCTTCAGATTGGATACTGCCATAGTCACTCCTTTTTTTAATTCATGATCTGGTCTTCACCAATGGTTATGAACACATCCTGCTCCGGCCGAGTCCCCGGTTTCAGGAGCCAGCTGGTCATGCCGAGCCTGCTGGCCCCGCCCAGTGCGCAGGGCGGCACCTCTTCTTTTGAAAGGATGATCTTGAGATCGAATTCGTACTCCATGCCCACCCGGTAGCGGATGAGGGAGAATATGGGAGAGAGCATGTTTCCGCCGGGCAGAAACCGCCTGAAGTCATCGTAACCCATGGGCCCCAGATCCACCCGGAACTTGGTCTCGCAGTCCCAGACATAACTTCCGCACAGGGCATCCTCGCCCAGCCGGGCATTTGCCATGCCGAGCCGGGTATGGTCATCTTCGCAAAGGGCAATGATGCGCTCCATGAACTGTTCCACCTCTGCGTTGACCCCGGCCAGGTACGACACGGCAGCCTCGATGCCTGATGCATCGGGCGCCCTGCTGGAAAACAGACCGGTGTAGAACGCCAATGACTCCGGAGACAACCCGATGCGCTCGGAGAGACCCTCGGTGCCGAGACCGCACAGGCTTAAAAGATATCCGGTGAGCCGGTCATGTCCGCCGGGCTTATAGTTCTCGGGAAAGCGCTGCTTTTTCCATGCCAGGTAAAACAGGCTCAGGAGGCGGTGATGGAAGATGTCAAAAAAGTCCGGGATGGTGGAATCTTTGGCCTTCAGGCGCTCCATGGCAAGATCGGTGTACCAGTAGGGCAGGACCCCGGAAGGCCCGATGAGGCCCATGAAGGCGACTTCCATGGCAGCGGGCGTTCCGTCCCCCTTCTTCGTCAGCGAGGTGATGTCGGAGGCGGGAAAGGACAAATCACGCTTTACCGAGAATCTGACGGCCTCCCTGTGGGGCTCCAGGCCTTCACCAAGGGGCACGGTATCTGGTGTCAGGCTTTCCAGGAGGTGCACCGCCTGGAAAAAGGAGAAGGCGTGGTACTCCTGAAAGAGCCTCTCCATGAGAGGGGCGGCGTCTAAATGAGGATCCGCTTGCCGTTTCTTGGCGGCCACTTTTTCAGTGCCTCTTTTTTCTGCACGGTCTTCACCTCGAACTGGGTGAACGAATTGATCGATACATACTGGGCCATAAAGCGTTCCAGAACCGACGCGAACAAATACAGGCCGGCACCCACGAATTTGTCCTCGTCGAGCGTGATGGTGACATGCATGCCCCGGCAGAACGACCTGCCCATGCGGCGCGTCACATGCTCTGATGCCACCGAGACAATGCCTGAGATCTGCTGGGAGGTGGACGGTGTGTTCTCGAAGTCATAGAGTCTCAGCAGCTCCTGCAGCGCCCCTTCCCCTCCTTCAACCAGGGAGAGGTAGTTCAGGCTCAGATGCGAGATGAGCCGCCACTGGAGCGCCCCTTTCAGGCCCGGCCTGCGGGTGGGTGTGGGTTTGATGAGGCAGTTGATCCTGCTTATGGGCCCGGCGGTGTCCAGGCTGAAATCGCCTGCCGGGTCGCCGAAGGGCAGCCGGGAGGGGAGGTCTCGGTTGGTGCATACGCTGTATACCGTGAACACCTCGACGCCAGGGTCTGTCGGGTTGAAGTCAGGGTCTGCAAAACTCAAGAACACCTCGGTGCCGCTGTCGCCTTTTCTGCCTGAGAGACGCCTTTTCATATGCCAGAAAGACGCGTCTTTCGCCTCGTCTTCCAGGTGATGGCGGATGGAATAGAACGGCCTGATCTCAAAGGTTTTGCCGGGCTGCGACGGCAAGGTTGATACCACCTTCTCGATGTAGTAGACCTCGCACGCCTCCTGCCTGCGCATGTCCGGGATGACCCGGTACTCGCTCAGGCGGCGCTCCACCCTGATGGGCTCGGCCACCTTCCTGAACAGGTTCACGGCCGGTGCGGCATTGAGACAGAAGGTGTCGGCATTGACCACAAGCCCCTGCTTGGGACTCCGGTCCAGGTAGATCCAGATATCAAGGGTATCGCTGCCCGAGAGGTCCTTTATCTTGTCAAACCCTGCTATGTCGAAGAACAGGAACTTCTCCGGGAAGCAGAAGTACTCGAACAAGGTGAGATAGCCGGGGAACGACCTGGGAGATGCCGGGATAATCACCTCATCCGGATCGAAACCCACCGGCAGGATGGATTCGCGCGGCAAGGAAACTATGCGGGGTTTTCCGTCCTTTCCGGAAAACTCCAGCTCAACGAGCGTGGCGTTGTTGCACAGCAGCTCATAGAGCAGGAACATGTGCTGGTGTGATCCGTTCAGGTAGAAGCGCAGGCTCTCGAAGCCCAGCTGCGAAAGACCCAGGCTGTTGAAGGTCTTCAGCTGCAACCACACGGCATGCTGGGCGCCTTCCCTGGGCCTTTTGGGGTCCTTGAGCCCTGCAGAGGTGACCTCCAGGGGCCAGATGGTGACAGGGTACGCCGTGGAGAACTGGCATGCCGTTCCGCCCACAGGCTTGGAATAGAGCTGGGTCCCCTTCTCGATCCGGTAGCCCGAAGGCGCTATGGTCTGCCTGACTGGCTCGAACTTCACCACGGTCATGGAAGGTATGGGGCTGATGTAGTGCGGGTAGATGATATTGAACAGCGACTCGGTGATCTCCGGGAAGTCATCGTCGATCTTGTGGTGTATCCGCCCGCTCAGAAGGGCAAAGGCCTCGATGAGCCGTTCGGTGTGCGGGTCCTCGCACTTGTCCGCCTCCAGCAGGAGCCGTCCCGCGATCTTGGGATACTTCTTGGCGAACTCGGCGCCCATTTCCCGGATAAAGGTCAGCTCGCGTTCATAGTATTGGAGAAGGGTGTCGTCCATTTATCATTCCTATTTTGAAATCATATACTCGCTCCGGTTGATGTCGAAGAAGGTATCGAACTGCACCGGTTCCTTCTCGGGTTCGATGACGAGCATGGCATTGATCCTGAACCTGAGGCTGTGGCTCTTCTGGTCGGGCTCCAGCTGCACCTTGACGTTTTTCAGCCTGGGCTCGAACCGGGCGATTGATTTCTCGATGTCCTGCCGCAGGAGCTTGCGTACGGACGCACTCCTGGGGTTGAGCGAGGTGTAGTCCTTAATGCCATAGATGAGAACCGAGCGGTTGAGTTCGGAGAACTCCGCATCAGGGGGGTCGGCAAGACGCCGTGTATTGAGGAGGTTCTCCAGATCCCGGATCACGCGGGCCTTGATCTGCCGCATGTCCAGGAGGCGGAACTGGACAGGCTCGAAAGAAACCTCAGGCTCGTTGTCTATAAGCCTGTCCAGGATGGATGCCTGAAGATTCTCGTGGTCCAATGTGTCCTTGGGTAAGCGATTAAGCTTTAAGCTGTTACACTCTTTGAGGCCATGGCAAATAAATAAAATCTGTCACCCCCGCGAAAGCGGGGGTCCAGAACGTACTATAATCCTGGATTCCCGCTTCCGCGGGAATGACATCCACTGAGTTATGCAATCAGCTTCCTTTATATGCCAATGAGCTCTTTTGCTTAACGGCTATCAGGCGCCCTTGTTGGTGGTAAGGTCCCAGTTGGACTTCACATCACCTGAGGTCTTGCCGGTTTTGGGATCGGTTGCCGTATAGGTCCATTCGATCTTGCCGTAGCTGAAAGACACCTCTTCCAATGGCAGCGTCTCACCGCCCTGGGATGATCCGCCCGGCCTTGCCGAGGTGATAATGGCATCCGAGAGCTTGTATTCCATGTACTTGATCTTGTCTCCGCCGGCCCTGCAGAGCTCGAGCTTGACTTCCTTGATATGGGTCCCGTTGCAGCAGGCCAGGGCAATCTTGGGTGAAGACTTGTCCAGGGCCTTCACGATGGAGAAATCCGAGTGGTTGCAGCGCTCGGCCGACCTTCCGCCTCCCGTGCTCGCAGACCCGGATGAAGCCTGGGACACCCCATGGCTGTACGAGAGGACCTCGATCCAGTCCTTGTGCTTGTCATCGGAACTCTCGCCGGGTATGCCGTCCAACTTTATAAATGCATCAAAAGCCATATATTCCTCCCTCCTTTTCCCTATGGTATTGGTTATCTAAATTCCTTATGTTCATATCCCTTTTCCCCATGAAAAACCTTTAAAGGCCTATGCGTCCCTTATCCCTTAGCCGGGGGCGGGAGATCCGCCACGAGCCGCAGCGACACGGAGAGTTCGTCGAGCTGGTAATGCGGTTTGAGGAAGGCAACCGCCCGGTAGCAGCCCGGTTTGCCGGGTATCTCGGCCACATCCACCCGAGCCTCTCGCAAGGGATAGCTGGCCTTGATCTCCTGGCCGGCGCTGTCATCCAGCAGGACATACTTGCTGATCCACCGGTTCAGGAAGTCCTCGGCCTCCTTTCGGGTCATGAAGCTGCCGATCTTGTCGCGCATGATGGACTTCAGGTAGTGGGCGAACCGTGAGATCGCCAGGATGTACTGAAGTTGTGAGCTGAGCCTGGCATTGGCATTGGCCGCATCCGTGTCATAGGTCTTGGCCTTGTTGCTGGTCTGGGTGCTGAAAAAGGCCGCGTAGTCGGTGCCCTTGCAGTGCACGAGCGGGATGAAGCCCAGGTCGGCCAGCTCCTTTTCGCGCCGGTCGGTGATGGCGATCTCGGTGGGGCACTTGAGCGCCACGTCTCCCTCGTCGGTCTTGAAGGTGTGGACCGGCAGCCCCTGCACCAGGCCGCCTCCTTCGACGCCCCTGATGGCCGCAGTCCAGTGGTACTTGGCGAACGCATCGGTGAGCCGTGAGCCCAGGGCGTAGGCCGCATTGCCCCAGAGGTACTTGTCGTGCTCGGTGCCGTGTGACGTCCTCTTCGAAGTTGAAGTTCTCCACCGGGACATTGGCTGCCCGTAGGGCAGCCTGGAGAGTACATGCGGCAGGGCCAGCGCCACGTAGCGGGAATCTTCCGAATCACGGAAAGACTTCCACTTGGCATAGTCCACGCTCTGGAAGATCTTGGCCAGGTCTCTGGGCTGACCCAGTTCGGTATAGGTGTCCAGGTTGAACATCTTGGGAGATGCCGCTGAAATGAACGGCGCATGGGAAGCGGCAGCCACCTGGGAGATCTTCTCCAAGAAGCGAGAGGTCCTGGGGATGGTTGCCGAACTCATAGTCGCCGATCAGGGCCCCATAAGAGGCGCCGCCGAACATGCCGAACTCCTCTTCATAGATCTTCTTGAACAGGGTCGACTGGTCGAACTCCGTGGCCTTCTCCATGTCTTTCAGGAGCTCGTTCTTGGTGGTGTTCATGACCCTGATCTTGAGCTTCTCACCCGTCTCGCTCTGGCTCACCAGGTAGAACAGCCCCCGCCACGATGCCTCGAGTTTCTGGAAGTCGTCGTGATGCATCACTTCGTTGAGCTGGTCGGAAAGGAGCTTGTCGATCTGGGCGATCCGGGCGTTGATCATGGCCTCGGTGTCCTTGGACACGGTCATGGCCCCTTCCATTACCTGGCTCACGAACTCGCTGATGAGGTCCTTGGCGCGTGAGCGCTGGCTCTCGTCCCGGGCCATGCGTCCCTGATCGATGATCTGGTCCAGAAGGCTCTTCTCTTCTGCGACCGCTTCGGTTTTTGCCTGTTCTTTTTGCTGATCCTTCTCAGCCATAAACCTCCCCCCTCCTTACTCTTTCTTGTCTTCAGGCTTTGCCACTCCGGCCTCTTCCCCGAGCTTTTTCAGGGAATCGGTGCTGGAGATGACATCCTGCAGGAGCTCTTCGAGCTTTTCGTTCCCATCGAGCTTGGTCAGAAGGTCCGAGAGCCTCTTGCGGGCCTCAACGAGCTTTCTAGCGGCGGGACCTGCTCGGCCACGCGCTCGGGATGGAAATCGTCCATGGACTTGAACCGCAGGTCAACGGCTATCTGGGACCCGTCATTCGTGAGCTTGTTGTCCACACGATAGGCCACCCTGGGTTTCATCCCCTCGAGCACCTTGTTGAAATTGTCCCTGTCTATCTCGACGAATTTCCTGTCCTTCAGCTTTGGAAGCGGCTCGTCCGGCTTGCCGGAAAAGTCTCCCAGTACCCCGACCACGAACGGGATCTCCTTCATCTCGATGGAGTCGCCGATCTCCACGTCATAGGTGATCTGGACCCTGGGGGCCCTCACCCTGTCGAGGGTATGCTGCAAACTCTCCTTTTTGGCCATGTGTTACCCTCCTTTCTTATATGCAAGCGCCTTGGTTATATCCAAAGAACAAAGCTTTGGAAAAAGTTCATTCTCTGCTTTTAAACGGTCGTCTTCCGATGCACTAGGCGATGTAAGACACTGGTAATATGCCTCGATCACCTCTGCAATCCACAAAGGCGATTCCCACTTCTCCAGATGGATCTCGTTAATGAGTGCATAGAGCTCTTCCACAATGGGCCGGGCAATGTCCGGCCGCTCGGCCATGAGCGCGAGCTTTGCCATCATGAGCCGGTACCGGTTCTTCTGCCTGGGAGACGTCGCACTGCCCGAGGCGGAGAGTAACTGGGTGAGCGCAGGATTGATGCCCGATGATGTCAGGGTATCCTGGGCAGTCTGCCATACGGCATCCTCAAAGGATGCCTGGTCGGTGTACTGTACCGCCGGGGCAACGAACTGCCTGACCTCTGTGGGAGGCTGCTGGACGCTTTGGGATGCCATCTGCTCCTCCTGCTTGGCTTTAGGTGCCTTTCCTTTCTTGGGCTTTTCAGGCTCGGGGGCGGCCTCGGGTTGGGCCTGGGGCGCAGGGGCCGGTATTTCGCGGCCACCCCTGTCCTTCAGAATCGTACCCACAACACGCTGGCAGTCCTCACAGGTCTTCTGAAGGTCGGATAGCCTTGGCGCATCGCGGCCGAACTTCTCGTCCACCACGGCATCGAGCCTGCCGTAGGCTGCAATGCATGCATCTATGTCATCTGCGAGCTTCAGGTAGAAGTCCTTGGATGACTGGCTTGCCGCCGTGTCAAAGGTCTCGGCCGGGATCCTGCCCTCGGCAATGTGCTCCTGGCGGACGCGCATCTTGTTCTCATCCGTGTCGCCCCACTGGTTCTTGGTGTCTTTCTCATAGCCCACCTGGCGGGATTCCTGCCACCTGTTCCAGGAAAAGCCCTCTGATGCCTTCTCGTCCGTCAGGGGTATCTCCCGGATGGAGTGCGATACCTTGTCGTTGAGGAACTCCAGCGGGCCTGAGCGGTATTCCAGGTCGCCGTCTTCGGCCAAGGGGTAGACATGGTCCCAGAAATCGCGGATGAAACTATCCAGGATGATAAGGCCTGCGTTCAGACCCGCAAAACCCTGTTTTCTGATGAGCCCCTCTGTGAGCCAGACCGCGATCTGGATGTCCTTGGTCCTGCCGCTCAATGCCTCACTTGCAACATCGATGACGGTCCCCCAGTCGGACCGCTTGACCTCGCGCTGCCAGTCACCCTGGTTGAGCGTATCGTCGGCGCGTCTGGCCTCCTTGATGCGCTCATAGACGTCCGTGTAGCGGACGTCCTCGCCTGCCGGGTTATCCCCGGGTATGGGTGCCAGGATGGCATTGATGTCGAACTTAACCTTGCCCATTCTCACGAACCTGCAAGTTCAAAATTAACTGAGCGGATTTCGAGGATGGAAACATCCGTATCGCCTATGGCGTACACGTGCTGACCCAGGCCTTTTGACAGGCCGCCGCCCATGGGCGCCCAGTCCGTGAGCCTACCGAGCTTCAGCTGGTCATCTTGCACCTCAGATGTCCCGGGGTAGATCACGGGCATGGAGCAGTTCATGGACAGCCCCTCCCAGGTGGTGATGCTCGCGGTGACCCATATGAGATCGAACGAGTCTTTGGGCTCATGGACGATGAACTCCCGTATGGCCTCAAAGGGTATCCACACATAGCGCTCGTGTACAAAGACCTCCAGGAAGGCGAAGAGCCGGGCATCGGTGTCGCTGAAACCCCCGAAGGGTTTTCCGTTGAAAGTGCCCAAGACTGCCGGCCGTGCCTCTTCTACAAGGGCGAGCTTGGCCCTGGCGTCATGGAATTTACCCGATCTCAGGGCATCAAGATAATCCAGATAATCCGGGAAGTAGTTAGGCGGCTCCGGCATGACCGAGGGCAGCTGCGAGCCCTGCATAACCTTGATCCTTTCCTGCTCCGCCTTCACGTTGTTCAGATAGGCATGGACCCCGATGGCGCGCTGCGGGTCCTGGGTGGAGATCATATCGAGATGGCGCAGGGCCTTATCCCACTCGCCGAGTAGCGATAGCACCTGGAACAGGACTGTCCTGGCGCCCACATCCGAGGGTTTCGATTTTACCTCCTCGATCAAGACCATGCGGGCTTCGGAAAGACGGCCTGCCTTCATGAGTTCTTTTGCCGTCATAGCAAGTAACCTCTCAGTTTCTCTATCATAATCGTTTCAGGAAAGATACTAGTGAGTGATATGCATAAAGCCCTCGGTTCAAGGGAAAGGGCATTTTCATTTCCATCCACCGGCCATCCATCACCTGTTTCCCATGGTCCACAGGCGGTAAAAATCCGAATCGTTCAGAAACCTTGTAAATGCAACAAGGTAAGACTGCTCCGGCAGACCCCCGATGAATACCGCATCAGGAACCGGGAGCGAGCGGGTCTTTATGCTCTTCAGCCCCTGCACGATTTCACTGCTGTGGTCCCCTGCGCCCTTGAGCCCCATGGAGAACATCCCCTCATGAGCATCAAACAAAGATCCATCGCCTTCAGGCGCTTCCGATCGGCTGCCATTCCTTTGTAAAAACCGGCGAGGGAAGACGGCCGACATCCGCCTTGAGCTCTTCCAGGTCGAACACCCTCCTGGTGCTGAGGAACTCGAGGCGCTCCCAGAGCCCGCCTACTATCTCGGGAAGATACACCCAGTGCTTCTCCCATCCTTCAAGCCTCCCGGTCCCCACGATCAGGAGCGGGAAGGGTCTGCCCGCACCATCGAAGCTGTCGCGAAGCAAGCCGCAGACAAGCTCCCCGGGCTGGGTTCCCCTGGCAAAAAATCTCCAGGAGTGCAGGTTCATGCCCACCGGAACCTTGGAATACCCCTCTTCGACCCACCCGTAAAGGGCGCCTGCCGAGAGCGTCTCGGGTCCGAACCTGATGTAATCCTTCACCACAGGGTGCTTGCCCCATGCGGCCCAGGTCCATGCGGCAGAAGTGTTCACTGGGCCGGGCACTTCACGATCTTGTTGGGGACTGCCGTGGGCTGGCTCATGGTCGGTTTGGCCTGGTTGATGACCGCCTGGTGCCCACTGAACCGGTACTGGACCTTGATATACCTTATCCCCATGCCTTTGAGCTGTGCCGCCTCCTTGGGGAATTCGTCCGGCGAGAAGGTACGCGTGCCGCTGCCGAACTCCATGAGAAACTTGGCAAAGGCCTCGGGGCCTGAATAACTTTTCATGAGGGAGAGGTTGCCCACCTCGATGGAGAAGATGACGCCTCCGCACCGCTGGCTTGACCATGTGAGCACCTTTGACACGGGATAGTTCATGTTCACGATGCTCTGCTGGGAGTCCATGCACTGGAGCAGGAGTTTTGTGGCATGGGGCTGCACCCTGGCATTGTCATTGGACTCGGTGGGAAGCCCGTTCACGGTCACGGCATTATCCGATGCTGCGGCAGCCATGGCCGTGACCGCCAGACCCACCTTTGCCCTTGAGAAGAAGCCGAGGAATGCCTGTTCGAAAGGCAGGGCCCTGCCGAAGACCTCCTTGGGGTAATAGCCCCGCTTCAGATCCCTGCCCACAAAGGGAGCCCCCGGGCCCTTGATGAATTTGGTGGCCAGACCCTCGGGGCTGAAGAGGATCTGGTTCAGCTGCGCCGCATCGGAGATCCCCTGGATGTCCACCAGGACCTCCTTTTCCCACAGGGCCTGGAGATGGCACGCGCTTTCCTGGCAAGCATACGCAAAGAGGAAATCAAAAGGCCCGTATGCGAGCTTCCACAAGCCTTCACTCGCCGTGGCGCTCTCGGCATTCAGACGCCTGACTGCACTCTGGGCAGCCATGAAGGGTGATGCCGCCGGGTCATCGCCGAATGCCACGGATGCCCCCTGGAATGCCGCCGAGCGTGATTTGCCCACCGATGCGGCGATTTTACCGAGTGCGCCCTGATAGTCATTGAGTGCCCTGGCTGCATTGTACCCTTGTGTTGCTGCATCCACGGCCTTTTCCTTGCCGATCTTCTCCTGGATCTTTTCCTTGAGCTTCGTTGCCGTCTCCGCAGCCTTTGCCATGGCGCCGGTCTGCAGCTGAGTTGCAACGGTCTGAGTCCTTTCGAACTCATAGACGAACTTCATCCAGTCGGGCATGGTCTCTGAGCTGAACGGCTTCAGCTCGTCGGCCATGCGTTTCAGCACGAGGAAGTACAGGCCGGAAGATGATGCGGCCTTTGCACAGAGCGTGCGCCATTCCTGGCTGCCACCCAGACGCTCCATGCCGCGTCCGAAGTTCAGGCCGAAGGCATGCCACGCCTCACAATAGGCGCTTCGGTACCAGGTGACAAACTCCGCCTTGCGCGTCGCGATGGAGGCCGGGTTGGTCAACGCGCTCTCGAGATCCAGCAGGAAGCTGTCTATCTGGCCCTTTCCCTTCAACGTGAAGGCGGGTTCCACCCTGATGTTCTCGGCCGCATTGATACTGCCCCCCCAGAAACCCTTGAGCGTGACTGCCGCCTCCGGGGAACTGGAATTGATCCACAGCGCAATCCACGCTAAATTCTGGGCCTTGTCTATAGCCTGCCCGAGAAGGTCTTCCAGGTAGGCGTTCTCCTTTTTCAGGTTCTCCACATTGTCTTCCCACAGGAGCCGGTACGAGTAGAGCTGCATGAAGGTCTTGGCGCCTTCAGGGCTCTGGCCCGCAGAACTCAGCACGACCATGGGCCGCGTCATCAATGCGCTCAGGTCTTCCCCGGTCAGGCGCGCCTTTAGAAGGTTGATGCGGTGCACGAGATAAACGATGTATTCACCGATCCTTTGGTCGGAGGGCGCAATGCCCTTGATGTCAACGGTGAGCTGGCGATCGTAGAGGGCCAGGAACCGCTCATCGAAGAGCGTGCAGTAGTTCCTTTTCAGCCTTGCCTCGGCATCCCTGCTCTGGGAAAGTCCCAGCCTGGGTATCCACCACGATTCGTTCCTGTCGTGGACCTTGAGCACTGCGGATTTGTACCTGTTCATGGTGTCAAGATCCGCGCCCATGTCGCCCGCCAGCACAATCGGCCTGGTGAACTCCGTCGGGAATCCCCTCATGATCCCGAGGTTCTTCACAAACGAGAAGCTCAGCATACCGCACAGCGCAATGCCAACGGCTACCCATGCAAGAAGTCCGAGATTGACCGTGAGCCTGTCCCAGGCCAGTGCCCGCCTGGTGGGCGCGAACAGGCTGCGCTCTCTGGGAAGGATTTTGGCAAAGAAATCGTGGAGGAACAGCCCCTTGCTCGTACCCGGGAGCACCTCGCGGTCTTCGATAAGGCCAAGGGCCTGCAGGAAATGCGAATACGGGGTGCCCTCCTGGCGGCCGCTGCTGAAAAAGATGCCGCGAAGCATGGGGGTTTCCTGGTATGGGTTCGCCTGGAAGGCCCCCTTCATGAAGGCCTCGCACCCGGTCTTCAGCCGTGAAAATTCTTCAGGAAACAGGAGCAGGGCCGGATCGAGGGTTCTGGTCTCGAGCCTGTGGAATATGACCAGGCGCAGCTTGGTAAGGCGCTCGGCAATGGTATGGAGCGCCCTGGCGATAAAACCCGGATAGTCTTGGGACAGATCGTGGTTGATGGCCCCGAAGGCCTGCTGGAGGACCTCGTCATCGAGCTGGCCGCAGAACTCGGTCATGCCCTGGACGAGATCGCACTTTGTCACCAGTACATAGACCGGGAACTTGCTGCCCAGCACCCGCATGAGCTCGTCGATTCTGCGCCTGATCTGCCGTCCGTCCTCTTCGATAGCCTCTACGCCTGCCTGCAGGAGCCGGTCTGCCGCAACAGCCACCACCAGTCCGTTGAGCGGCTCCTTTTTCCGGTATTTCGCCAGCAGGTTCAGGAACTTCTGCCACTCATCCCTGTCGCGGCCCTCATCTACGGGAATGGCATACCGTCCGGCAGTATCGATGATCACGGCCTGCTCGAAGAACCACCAGTCGCAGTTCTTTGTGCCGGAAAGCCCCGAGATCTGGGTCATCTCTGCAAAGGGGCTGCTGAGCTTGGCGCTCTTGATGGCCGTTGTCTTGCCCGAGGCGCTCTCGCCGATGACCATATACCACGGCAGCACATAGAGCGGGTTGCCGAGCTTCTTCAGATGTGAGCCCTTCAAGGCATCGACGGCCTCCTTGAAGCGGGACTGGAGGTCGGTGAACTGTTTGAGTTCATCGGCCTTGAGCGATTTTACATAGGCATCGTCCTGTTCTACGATCCGGCTTACAAACTGCTGCTCCCTCCTTTTCATGAGGATCTGCTTGATCAGATAGACCGCAATGCCTATGCCGATCACACCAAGGAGCAGGAACAGGCCCACCCACCAGGGCCAGTTCAGCACAAGCACGATCCCGAAAATGACGAGCAGCGCCAGGAGGACCACCAGGCCGATAAGAATATATTTGAGTATTTGTTTTATCATGGCACGATATTGAACAAGGTGCTGCTCACATTATGGAGCACAAAGGTATAGATGAGATACAGGACACCGAACAGCGCGACCGGAAATGCCGCCAGGAGGATGCTCATCAGGTTGAACCTCGCTGCAGCCTTGACAGGCATATTCTCAGGGTACTCAGCCGGGTAGGCCTCAGGAAACAGCTCGCCTTTCTTCAGTGAAGGAAGTCCCACCGAGGCGCCAGTGAGGACCTTGAGGTTCGAGGTCTTGAGCTGTTCCAGCAGAAATCTGTCCTCCTCGTTCCCGTAGCGCCCCTTGAAGCCCATGGCGAGGCAGAGGTAGTAGACCTCACGCACATCGTTCTGGTGGGGCCCAAGATTGTTCAGGCGGTCGAAGAAGGACTCTCCTGCATTCGTGGTCTGATAGAACTTCAACTGGAGAGGCTCTCTCGTCCAGGCGAGCCTTTCACCCCAGGTGGAATTCATGACCGCCTCGTCTATCCAGGCACAGATGGCGAACCGCGCCTGGTCATAATCATCGGAAGCGAAGTCCACGCCCTTGCGCTGGCTCTCGGTGAGGAGCTGCATGATCCTCGACCTCACCGTCTCATAGGGCGATTGCCTTTTCTGTGCGGTCTTCAGGAAATAGACCACATAGGCGGTTGTGTCCACGAACGTTTCACTCAGGTGCATAGCCTACCCCCTTCCCACCACCATGAGCTCCACCTTGAGGTCCTCAGGCGCCGATTCCCAGAAAAGGGCCATGTTGCGGCCCTTGATGATAGCGGCAAACTGCTCGGAGTTATGGTCGACCTGGAAATACACTGCGTCTGCGCGGCGCGGAAGCTCCTGGGGCACACGGTCGAGGTGCGTTATGCCCGCACCGGGCAGGGCCCGTACGATGAGAATCGGCAGGTTCTCCCGCGAGCTCAGCTTGGCGCCTGTCGCCAGGGCACTCAGCACTGCCTTGGCATCCTGCGCAGTGGCCACCATCAGATAAAACCGGTTTCTGCCCTCGAATATGGCAGGCGGCAGATCGGATGAATAATAGGTGCCGTCGTAGTTGAGCGCGAATACATACTCGGGGCCTGCGGTTATCTCGTCGAGCAGTGAGGTGATCACACTCTGGGCCCGGGAGAAACAGCCCCAGAGGTTCAGGTGGTTATACCTGGGGAGCTCGGAAGATCCGTCTATGGTATCACCCGATACACTATACTGTTCGGAAAAGCTGGAAAGCTCACCGATGAGCTGCCTGAGCAGACCGTAGACTGTCCAGGGATGCCCTGTTGATTCGCTCAGGTGAAAGAGCTGGGGAATATAGCGGTTGAGCGACCTCAAAGCCAGGAGATAGACCATGTCACGGCTGCCGAACTCGGCGTTATGAATGCCCCTGTCGCGTTTGAATCCCTCGAGCTGGTATCCGCGCGATGCAATCTGGTCGCGGATCTCTTTCACGATCTTTTCCAGGACGCCTGCGGCATTGATGGCCAGACTCGGTGGGATGAAGCTGCCGGAGAGCACGACTTCTTCCCCCTGCCGTTCGATCTGCGCAATGGGCATGGTCTCGTAATCGCCGAAAAAGTCTTTTTCCGTCTCCCAGAGGATCTTGAGTGCGTATTTCATCCTCCTGACCTGGGCGGAAGGTCCGCTCTCATGGAGGTCCCTGACCTCCTCCGTAGTGGCCTCAGAAATGAAGCGGGTATTCACACCGGTCAGGTTCTCGGTCCCGCTAAGGGTGGTGACATTCTCTCCCACCGGGTTGAACCTGCGGATGCCCAGGTAGATGGTGAACGGTTTTCCGCCGTCTACCCAGTCGCTATCGAACTTGCGCGGCTGCACTACGGCATTGTCAGGGACAACGGCATAGGTCATGTCCGGAAAGACGAATTCACCGCTGTCGAGCTGGAAGCTCCCGGTACCCAGCGCGGCCTGCCGGATCTCCATCCTGGCCGCTCCCCAGAAATGGGGAACAAGATATTTCTGGAGCGGGGCAAGGAGCGAGGCGTGATAAAGATCGGACAACTGGAAGTGCTGTGGCTGGAGAAACAGCCCCTGATGCCATAAGAGTGGTCTTTCCATTCTCAATCCCTTCTATGAAGATAGCATTATCCCTTCTATACGGATGGCCCTGATGAATCCTTTGAATCCTTCCTCTTCACCGGCTTGGTTTCCTTTTCGGGCTTTGCTTCCTTTTCCGGCTGCGGGTCCTGGAGCTGACGGGACGCAAGGATCAGACTGATATCAAGTTTGTCGGGCCTGGTGGTCTTGTTCAGCCAGAGAAATCCCGACCGTTCCGTGATCTCGGGTATCTTGTAGAGCCTGGTGATCTTTTCCTTGTCAATGGTATAGTATCCTGCCACCAGGGCAACGTACTTCGCCCCTTCCGCCCTGTCCAGCTTGATGTTCAGGTCCTTGCCGGGACTGGCCACTATCTGCTTGCTCACCGCAACACCGGCAGGGTCAAAGACCGAACATTCCAAAAGGCTGTACAGGCCGGCCCGGCTCCCGGCCAGCTGATTGAAGGCGTTGGGGCTCATGAGCTGGTAGACGCAGATCACCAGGGCATGGGCCTTCTTGTCCTTATAGTTGAGCTGCTTGTCCGCCTTGAGGTGAAGCTCTATGGCATCCTTCTCATACCCGTACTTCACCGGCTCCACAGGCGCAGATGCGCACGAGAAGATAAAAGGAGCAAGGAAGAGACATACCAGGACAGCCCTTCGCATTATCCACCCCCTGTTTGCGTGAATGATTTCTGGCAATTCTTCTCGAACTGCCTGAGAAAGTCCAGCAGGAAACGTTCCGATTCATACCATTTTTTCACCCGTTTGTACTTCTCTTCAAAGAGATCAAAGGACTCGGCCTTTTTCAAAGGCCCGATCTTGAAGCCGCCTCCCGCACCTTCCATACCCTTGGGATCGAGTTCGGTCATGATATGGGCCGCCATGGTGCGCGCGGCCTCCTTGGATGACTGCTGGGCAGTGAGAAAGGCCTTCTTGATCCGGCCGAGGTACTGCTCGATGGATTGCACTTCACCGTGGCCCGATAGGCTGGTGCCGATGATCTGCCTGATGGTTTCATCGCCTGCCGGATTAGCACCCAGGGTTGAATCGATCAGGCCGATGAGTTCATTGAGCATGGAGAATACGGTGTTCAGGGAATACGCCAGCCTGCTCAAGAGCTCGGGCGTGCTCAGGTCCCCGGAAATATCCCTTCCCAGGAGCAACGGCACAAGACGCTCAAGGAAATCACTACCCGGGTCTTCAGGCATCCCAGGTTGCACAGCAGGGAAAACGTCCTCCAGCTGCTCGATGACTTCAAGGCGCCCTGCAGGGTCAAGCCCTTTGAGCTCCTGGGCAAGAAAGGCCTCGATCTTCTCCCGGGCCTGATCTGGATTCGGGATAGAGAAGCCCCTTAGGGCATCTGCGAGGCCTTTAATGGATGGTGCCTTTGTCATGGATATATTCTTATCTCCTCCGTCACTTCTTCTCCGGCTTCAGGATCACGGTCTCTTCCAATTCATCCTTGTCCTTTGCCACGGTCTTTTTCACAGCGTCTGCCTGTGCGACCTTTGCCGGGGCACCCATGACGAGAGTCTCGTCAAGTTCATCTTCAGCAGGCCTTTTCAGAGGCTCTTCCTTTGCCTTCGGGGTCACCCTTGAGGGACCTGGGCTCATGACAACTGTCTTGTCCAGGTCAACAGGTTCCTTTATTGAGACAGGGGCAACAGGTGAAGCGCCGGGATGCCGCATGATGATTGTCTCGGTGCTGAAGTCTTCATCTTCTAGGGCTGCAGCACCTTGTTGCTGCGGCCTGGCCGTCAGGACCACGGTCTGGGAATACTCGTCTTTTGCCTCTGCCTGAACAGAAGGTTCAGCAGGTGTTATGATGACCGTTGCCTCACCATCTTCGAGTGCTGATACGCCTTGCTGCTGCAACGCCGTAGCAGCGGTCTCAGGTTTCTTATCCGCAGGTGCAACCGGTATTTCCTGAGCCCACTTTGACTTGATCTGCTTGAGGATAAGCCCTATCTGGGCATCATGGGAACGTTCCTTTCCAGGGGCCTCTCCAGGGGCCTCCGGGAATGCCTGTTCCACCGGTGCCTCAAGGAACAGCTCCTTTCTGATTTCATCAATGAGATCATGAAAGGCCTGCCATAACTCATCAAGCAGAAAACCGGGTTTCCCGGCATCCACCAGCAGCGCCCTGCCTATATCAAGTGCCTTATCCCAGAGCCCTTTCCACTTCATTGGCACAGGCCCGGGCTCCCAGAAGATATTTCCCGGCCCGAAAACAGGCATATCTTTACGAATCTGTTTCTCTTTCAACACCGCCATGATCTCATCATTGATGACCCGGATATCCTGTGAGCTGTTTCTCAGAAGGGCATGGAACCAGAGCATGCCCATGCAGTGGGCCGCATAGTCGGACCCGGGGGACAAGAGCACCCCGGGAATCTCCGGCTCCATATCCACGAGCGTGAGCTTGAATGTCCAAAAGGCAGGCAGGAGGCTGCCCTGTTCCGGGATCTGCACCCACAGGTTATCAAGGGAGGGTCCGAATCCGGGGTAGGTGAATCTTCTTTTATCCGACAGGACATACCCAGCAACCTCGCCCAGGAAACAGAGCTTCAGATAGAGGATCTCCAGAAACTCACGCGCCTGCCCGGCAAACAGCAACGGCGAGGCAGCGCGGTCCCTAAGGAGGCCCACAAGCTCCTTCCGGGCAAAATGTCTTTGTGAATCCAGGGTCTGTTCAATCTCTTCAAAGGGTGCACCTGAAAGCAGCGAGAGGTAGTCGCAGGCATTGAGCGAAGCAGCCTCGAACATGAGCAGATAGAAGGGATAGAAGGCAACCGGGGTGATAATGGAAAGGACATGCCTGTCCTGGTAACATGCGGTGTGCTCGGGACAACGGATGCAGGGCAGATCACCGTTCGAAAGCCCGCCGAACCCCATGATGAGTTCCGCTGTTCCCTTTACGCGGGCAGGGTCTGTGGCATCCAGGGCATATGAGTAAAAGTTTCCATCACCTTCCTTTAGGCTGCATACAGGGCATGCAAGGTAGCGCGAGGGCGAGGTTGAGTAGGGCTTAAGGCCTGCCTCCCCAAGGAGCTTGTCATCCCGGCACAGCTCAAGCAACTTGCCGCATTGCGGGCAGGGGGGATGGAAGAACTGCCTGACCTTTGCACAGTAGAAGATCGACCTGAACTGTTCAAGGCCGCCCTTCTTATCACTCTGGGCTGAAAGGGTAATGAGAGGACCGCCCTGGGAGTGATTCCTGAAGGCATCCTGCCAGGCGGAATCGATATCCGTATTGGTTAATGGATTAAGGCCTGCCCCGGCAAGGGGATAATCATCCCTGGAGATCAGGAGGAAAACATGCTTCAAGACGCTAAGAGCATCGCTTTGAATCCTGGCCTTGATGATACGCGTCAGGGCAGAGGTATCATTGATGATCTCAAAAGGGAACAGGGGAGCGGTTTGAGTATTCTGACCGCTGAAGCCCGAAACCAAACCCAGGGAAAAGGGTGTCTTGGTGCCGGTGATATAGTGAAGCAATGAAGGATCAGCCATTACTTACAGCTCCGCTAAGAGGGGTGCATAGCACTGAGAGATATTTGTATTTTCTGTGATGCCGGTTGTAAATATCATGTTCGCATTTCAATAATATACAGATAATTAACTCTATATTTATCCCATTACCTTGTCAAGGCAACACGAGCGTGAATGAGATTTTTTAAGGGTTATCCGGTTAAAGCATTCTTTATCTTATGGCGTGAACAGATTTAAGCTTTAGGGTAGGAGAATGATGGGTCTGGTCTTTTTTTACTTATTGGGACACAGATAATCTTTTTAAAAATGGCAAAAAAGGACCCTTTATTCTCACTTATTCATACCTTGTGCATGCTTCATTTGTACGGATTGCCGGGATTGCGCTGTTTTTGTGTACCCATACCCGATGGGCTCGCCTACACCCCTCAGGAACCGCCGTACCCCACCTTAACCTTTCCAGCATCCACGATGAGCGGCACCTGGCGTTTTCCGCCCGACAGCTTGAGCATCTCCTGGAGCCGTGCATTGTCTTTTTTCACATCATAATACGTTGCTTTATCCCCATAGGCCGACCTGGCCTGGTCGGTATAGGGTCAGCCGGCCTTACCGTAGATAATGATCTCTGACATAAAAAACCTCCAGATTATATCTGGGTATACTATAAGAGAAGCAATGAATCCAAAAGGACATTCCCATTCAAAATATGACTACACAGATTGTCGGATGATGTTAAAAAATCTCCTAATCACTATCAGATTCAATATCGTAAAAGGTACCTTTGGAAAGGTAAAAAAATAGCAAGTGAAATGTTCTATAATATGATCGCTTGACCGACCTAGTGATAACGAAGGGCACCCTAAAGGGAAGGATGAGAAAATTGGAAAAACGATCTTTCCATACTTGAATTGCCATCTCTTCAAGGCTTGGGAAACGATCATCTAACATACATTCAGCCACCTTCTCATCATGAGCATTAAACCACAATATTGAATATGGGATGTGAGAAGTGAGTGCTGGTCATCCATAACTTTCTCCATCAAACTCCCTTTGATGGTATTTAAAAACTCGTTGGAGATAGCGTATTCCTGATTCGCATCATTAGCAAGTATTAAATTTCTACTATAGCGCATTCTATCTTTTTTTCTTTTAAGCAATAGGGTTTGTTTTATCAGTGATTTCGTGACAGCAATTCTGTTACTTATATATTCCCGAATTAAAGACCTTGAAAGAACATCTGGTAGAGCGTCAGCAGGATCTCAAGCACGATGAGGATCACGATATACCATTCCACGCGAAGCGAGCGTTTGTTCCTGAGAATATCGAGAAGCGTCTCTGCTGTCTGGGCGATAAGGCTTAACTTGCGCTCAAGGGCCAGGTGCCGCTCTTTGAGCTCGTACTCGCTCTGGAGCCTGATATAGAGGCGCTCAAGGTCGGGCTGGTCCCAGAGGAGGTCAGGTTTTTCAGCCACTTCCACCCTGCCCACCATCCGCTGCTGGATGAGCAGCGTGTTCCCGATGAATCGCAGGAGGTCATTGCCCTGGCGGGAGCCCCTGCCTTTATTGAGGTTTGCAGCAAGTGGTTCTATAAGATCAAAAGCCGCGGCCACGCCTGCCTCGTAGTGCGCGAGCATAACCGATTTGGCAAGTGCATCCGACACAACCTGGATATAATCCACTCTGAAATGTCTCAAGTGCAACGCGCCGTTCTCGAATACCCCTTCCCGCCCCTGGTCCAACATGATCCCCAGGTCTTCTGTCTGGGGGTGAGAGTAGGGTTCCTCTATCAGGGGTTTGATCTGCGCGACAAAGTTCGCCTCTTCCAAGGGGTCGAGCCCGAAAAGGACTACCGCTCCGTAACGGAACAGGACAGCGCAGCCATGATCACCCACAGCTACGACAAGAGGCGCCAGTGCCATCCTGCGGCCCGTTTCCAGCGCCCGCAGGTCTATGCGTTCACCGAGACAGAAGGCACGGGCCTTTATTGTCTTCCGGCCAGGGAAAAGATCGTCTTCCATGGGCAACCTCTTAGCCTTATTTTTCGTTAAGCGTCTGGATTAATGGTGCAATATCAAGTATCTCCTCTTCCGAGGAATAAATCAATGTCCAATCAATCTACCTCATAAAACCAATCGATTATCGAGAGGAAAATGTGCTAATGGTTCCCGGGCAAGGAATGAAAGATTATCTTCCTTAAGAAGGTCTTATGGACTGGAATCCAAAAGATTATGAAGAAAACATAAAAACCGCCCTGCAGGGATTGAAACGCCGGGAAACGGATATTGTCCAGCTGGTCGAGAAGGCGCTTCAAGGCGTTTCAAGACCGAACACTGTTACTGTATCATTTATTAAAAACATTGCAGATCCTTCTGTTTGGGTCGATGATGAACGGATCTTCAAAGCACTGGTCAATCTGATGACCAATGCCGTTGAGGCCATGCCCGAAGGTGGCGAGCTGACCATCGACATGGAAGGCAACGATGACCAGGTCACTATTACGATCCAGGATAGCGGCCACGGCATCTCTGAAAAAAATATGGACAACCTCTTCACCCCTTTCTTCACCACAAAGCCTGTGGGAGAAGGGACCGGCCT
Source organism: uncultured delta proteobacterium (assembly GCA_963785235.1). Taxonomy (GTDB): domain Bacteria; phylum Desulfobacterota; class Desulfomonilia; order UBA1062; family UBA1062; genus MWEI01. Next base: position 88,552 of record CAWAUM010000012.1, read on the forward strand.
GGGGCTGCCATTTGCCTATGGGGCCGTCAAGATGCATTCGGGGCAGTTAACCGTCGAATCCAATGCCGATGCTGCAAAGGGACCTACGGGGACGCGGATAAAGATTATCCTGCCGCGGGCAAGGCCTGACTTGTCAAAAGTTATCATTGATGAGGAATGAATAGTCATATGAGGCATCTTGTATAACTTAAAAAAGGTGTCGCCCTCGCGAAAGCACAGGGCCAGAAGTTCTTAAAAAGACTGGATTCCCGCTTCCGCGGGAATGACTAATTCGGACTTTGCAATTGGCTCATATAGAGACACTGTTCTTGTCAGCTTCTCAGATCTTTTCCACTTCCACATATTTTTCCCGTGCCGACAGGACCTGCACCAGTTCCCTGATATAGACCATGCGCATGGGTTCGCCGCGGATGATGTCAGCTACCTGGTTCGGGTTGATCGCAGTGCCCACGATGAGGTGGATGTCGTCGGCCATCAGCAGAGAACGTGCCAGCCGGGTCGAGGCATCGTCATCCTTGGGCAGGTCATAGATGGTTTTTGACATCCGGAGGATCTCCGCTGCCTGCCCGAGGGTGAGAATCCCTTCGGTAACCAGGTCCACGCCCTTCAGGAGGGCCGTGGGCGGGGACCCCTTCTTGTGTTTCGGCGCATCCTTCTTTCTCTTAGCAGGCGGTATCCAGTCCACCACAAGCTCTTCCTTCAGAACCCTGGCCGCCATCTGGGCGGTGCTGCCGCCACAGATGATCTTTTCCCCTTTCGCGCTCATGAGCCTTTTCACCGCAAACTCATCCAGGTCCTTGTTGGTCGGCGGCCCGGTCAGGACGGTAGCGGATATGGCCGGGCGCACCTTCATGCCGATGACCGTGGCATCGTCACCCGGTTTGTCTTCATACAATTTTCCGCAGGTGTTGGACAGCGCCTGGGTCAGCTTGAACGTGTCCACGATCCCGGCCTGCACGAAGCGCTGCACCGCCTTGGCAATATTGTCCCACCCCCAGCCAAGCCGGTATATCTTGCCCAGCCCAGCATGTTCATAACCATCGCTTATGAGGACCATATAATCGTTTTCCTCAAGCTCGAAACGCACTTCCCTTACCTTCCTGCCGTTCACCTCCCGTTCCTCCATGGGAAGATTGACCAGGGCATTGTCCCGAACCAGGATCAGGGGTGACGAGTCGAACTCCACGAGATGGGCATCATGACCATTATTCACGGTAAGCACTGCAAAGGTGGCATATGCAAGCTTGCGCACGCTGCATTCGGGCAGGGTTTCCACCAGGGTCTGCATGACATCTTCTATGGTTGCGCCTGATTCGAACATCCTGGCAGCGATCTCCGCAGTGAGCGTCGAGAGGATGTGTGCCTTGACCCCGCTTCCCAGACCATCGGAGAGCACCGCGACGAACGTGTCGGGATTCGAACGTATGATGACCGAATCGCCGCACAACTCTTCGCCTGCCTTGTTCAGGCTGATCCAGGAAAATTCTACGATCTGCCTCACTTGTTTCCTTCCTCTTCCAGGAGTTTCGCCAGGTGCGATACAATCGTCTTGCTCTCGGCCGTGGTTTCCCCCAGGAGGTGGGCGATCTCATGGGCCACGCGCATCTGTTTGCTCACCACCTCGCGGGTACGTTCCAGCGTCTCCTCGCGGATGGTCTTGAATTTCTCCCGCTCCTTTTCCCGCGTGGTGACATCGCGCATAATGGCCACCATCAGGGGCTGCCCCTCGACCCTGACAATGGTCTGCTCGACTATGAAATTCTCCTTGAGCCTGCGCCTCTTGCCCATAACGGGTTTTCCCTTGTCGCGTACCGCAATGAAGTCATCCAGCACGGAGATCAGGCTCGAAAGGTGTTTCCCCTCCACGTCCGCGAGTTTGCATTGGAAGAGCTTTTCCGCCGAGGGCGACATGTCATGGATAATGAGGTCGTTGTCAAAGATGATGATGGAGTTGGGGGTGACATCCATGACGACCTGGCGGAGCGATTCGGAGCGGCTGCGCATATAGGGGATGCACATGGTTACTTCCGCGAGCCCCCGCAGTGTCGCAATTGCCTTTTCCCTGCAGCTGGGATACCCACAGGCCCCGCAGTTCAGTTCGTCGTCCTTGGTGTGCTTATTGACCCGGCGCAGGACCGCCTGGATCTCTTCCTCGCTGAATTCCGGCACATGCACCTTTCTGTCCCGGTAGGTGCGTGTAAGCGGTGGCCAGTCATCCCTGATAATATTCAGATCCGACTGATGCCTGCCATGGAACTCGATGATTCTCTGGCGCGCCAGGTAAATGCCCCCGGCCACTTCCGCCATGGCCGGCCCGTTCACACACCCCCCCTTGCAGGCCATGAGTTCGACCAGACTTGCATTCAGGGTTCCTTTTCTGATGTCGTCCAGGACATCATGGCAGGCGTCCAGGCCTGAAGCAACGATCATCTGGTTATCAAGGATATCCGTATTCATCTTGGCCGTGCCGATGAGGCCGCCTTCGATGGGGAACAGCCTGGCCTTTTCAGACGGCGGGGCTTCGGTGTCTGCCGGGGTATTGCAAAAGGCGATGTTCCTTTCCGTAAACCATTCCTGCAGCCCCAGGAAGGTCATTACCGCATTGGGTCCTCCCGGAACCGATTCATCCACAATCTCGAGCTTTTTTGCGATGCACGGGCCGATGAAAACGATGTAGGCCTCGGGTCCGTACCTCTTTGAGAGCATCCGTCCGTGTGCGATCATGGGAGAAACGATGGGGGCCAGGTGGCCTATCAGGTCGGGGTGATACTGCTCTATGAGGTTGACGACAACCGGGCAGGCCGAGGCGATGACAGGCAGGCGGTCCTGTGCCTTTTCGAGATATTCACGGTGAGCAAGGGCCACGATGTGGGCACCCACGGCGGTCTCCTCCGCAGCATGAAAACCGATATCCTGCAGGGCCTTTTCCAGTTCGTCAAAGCTTCCCATATCAAAGAATGCAGGGGCCGACGGGGCCACGGAGGCAACAATCAGGCGTCCCTCATTCTGGGCATTGATGATATCCTGCCTGGCACTGCGGATGCTCTTGGCCTTCTGTGGACAGATGCGGACACACGTGCCGCACAGGATGCAGAGCTCCTGCACAACCTGGGCCTGTCCTTCCTTTACCCGTATGGCCTTGACATCGCAGTTGCGCACGCACCGGTAACAGTCGCGGCAGCGGGCGGGGTTCGTCATGATGACCGGTTCGCTCATGGGGTCTCCTTATGGAATATCACGGTTATCTCTTTAATAATTTGGTGTTCACCTTTCCCATGATTTCCTTGTAGAAAAAGCCTTCCGCATCTTCGGGCCGGATACCGCTGTATGCGCTGTCCCCGACGCGGATGGACACACCTTTTGAACAGGTGTCCATGCAGAAGGCGCCGACAATATCCACCAGCCCCTGCAGGTTCTCCTTTTCAATCAGTCGCTGGATTTCAGAGGCAAGCTCGTCCGAGCCGCGGATGCTGCACGAGCTGCCGACGCAGATGGTTATTATCAGCATTTCGAGAGTTCTCCTTATGCCTTGGGCTCGTCGAGCAAGTGCATCAGATGGGCGTCGATGAATGCCGACGCATTTGTGGGATCAACCTGGCTTACAATTGTCTTGCCCACAATGACATTGGGCCCGCCTTCACACTGCCCTGTGCAGAACCGCGCCTTGATGCGGAAACGCTCGGACAGCCCGCGCCGCCTCAGTTCGGCCCCCAGGCCTTCCAAAAGCCGCCATGACCCCTTGACATAACAGTTCGTGCCGATGCAGACACCCACGTCGATGACGCCCGGTTCCTTGAGTGTCTCAACGATGGCCGTTGGCTCAAGCCGCATGGAGCGCCTGCGGTATGTGGTGTGCAGGGCATGATGCGATGTCTCGCTGTCAGGCTCTCCGAGCCAGTTGGTGTAGATGGCCTGCACGGACGGGTTATCCTGGCTTGTCCTGATGGGTGAGCCCTGGTCGAGCCGGTAGAGGACTTCCAGACGGTCCGCTGTATCGCTGATCAGTTTGGGCGCCGGGTTGCCGGAGCCGTTGATGCATCCCCCGGGACAGGCCATGACCTCGATGAGGTCATAAGGGGCATCGGCGGCCCGTATCCGGTCGATGAGCTGCTGGGCGTTCTGCAACCCGCTGACGACGGCCAGGCGCACCTTTGAATCACCAAGGGTGACTACGGTTTCCTTTACACCCTCCAAACCCCTGACACCCTCATAGTTGAAGCTGTCCAGGCGTGTGCCTGTAACGCGTTCGGCTGCAAGACGCAGAGCCGCTTCAGCCACACCGCCGCTTGCTCCGAAGATGATCCCGGCACCGCTGACCTTGCCGAAAAAGGCGTCCACCGCCACAGGCTTGACGGCTTTGGGGTCTATGTGTCTTTCCGTGAACATCTCGATGATATCGTTGGTGGTCAGGACAGTGTCCACGTCGGTTATGCCCTCTGCAGTGAATTCAGGCCGCTTTGCCTCGTACTTCTTGGCGTTGCAGGGCATGATGGAAACGAAGTAAAGCAGTTCCGGGCGTACCTTGAGCTGCTTGGCGAAATATTGTTTCATGACCGCTCCGAACATCTGCTGGGGCGATTTGCATGAGGACAGGTGAGGGAGGATGTCAGGGGCCATCTTTTCGCAATAATTCACCCAGGCCGGGCAGCACGACGTTATCTGAGGCAGTACGCCCCCTTCGGCGAGTCTGCTCAGGAACTCCGTGCCCTCCTCCATGATGGTCAGGTCTGCGGCCCAGCAGGTATCGAAGACAAAATTGAATCCAAGCTGTTTCAACCCTGCGGCCAGGATGGGCATGGCGTCTTCGCCCGGAATGCCGAAATGCTGGCCGAATGCGGCCCGAACCGCAGGTGCGATCTGTGCCACAACGGTCAGCTCGGGGTTCTGCAGGGCCCTGTAGACATGTGGGAGCGCAGGTTTCAGGGTAAGGGCGCCGGTGGGGCAGATGGTCGCACAGTGGCCGCATGATACGCACTCGGTCAGGTCCAAGGGACGATGATCATTGGGTCCGATGGTCAGGACATTGCTTGTTTCATAGAAGCTCAACGCCGAGACGCCTTCCATTTCGCGGCAGACCTTCAGACACAACCCGCACAGGATGCATTTGCCGGTGTCCCTGGTAATAATGGGATGGTTGTCATCAATGGGCAGCGGCTTGGCCGGCTGTGAATCATCGAACTGGACGCCGTACTGGCTGGCATAATTTCTCAAGTCGCATGCATAGCGCTCGGTGCACCCGCAGGACAGGCACCTGAAGGCCTCGGCCATTGCCGTTTCCGTGTCCCAGGTGGTGGTGGATTCTTTGAAGTTATTCCTTCTTACAACCGGTTCAAGCGCCGGGACCTCATAGCGCTGTGCATGTTTGACCCCATTGAAGGTATCGCCCGGCAGGTCGCGCCAGTCGCCTTTGGTGCACGTATAAGGACCGGCAGATGGTGAAACCATGCCGGTTCTAACATACTGGTCAATGGCCTCAGCCGCCCGTTGGCCTGCCCCGATGGCTGCAATGGCGATATCGGGACCGGTAACGCAGTCCCCACCGGAGAAGACCCAGGGGACACCTGTCTGCATGGTTGTGGGATGAACCTTGATATTGCCCCACTTGTCCATGAGGCTGTCGTCCCCTACGCAGAACCCATCCACGGCCTGACCGATGGCGGAGATGATGGTATTGGCCGTCAACGTGAATTCCGAACCCGCAACGGGTACAGGGCGGCGTCTGCCGCTCTTGTCCGGCTCACCCAGGACCATGTGGATGCAGCTCAGGGCAAGCATGTTTCCTGCTGCCTTTATGGATACAGGCGCTGTGAGGTATTGAATATTGACGCCTTCTTCGATGGCCTCTTCTATCTCGATCTCCTGTGCAGGCATTTCCTGGCGTGTGCGCCTGTAGGCAACAGTCACGTCTTTGACACCCAGCCGGATGGCACTGCGGGCCGCATCCATGGCCGTGTTGCCGCCCCCGATGACGATGACCCGTTCGCCCAGCTCCGGGGTCTCTCCCCTGGCCAGCCTTGCGAGAAAATCAAGGCCGGACATGACTCCGGGGAGCTCTTCGCCTTCCACACCGATGGCTGTAGCCTTCTGGGCGCCCAGGCCGATAAAGACAGCGGCAAAGCCATCTCTCTTCAACAACTCCAGCGTAAAATCACGGCCCAGCTTTTTATGGTATTGAATTTCGATACCCAGATCGAGGATGGATTGGATTTCGGCATCGAGCTGCTTTTCAGGAAGACGATAGTAGGGTATTCCCCAGCGGAGCATACCCCCGGCTGCTTCGTGCATCTCAAAGACCGTTACCCGGTGTCCTTTCCTCCGCAGGAAATAAGCAGCGGTCAAACCAGCCGGACCGGCCCCGACAACGGCAACACGGACGCCGGTGTCAGGCATGCACACAGGTTTATATGACTGAAGCTGATAGCCGTCCCAATCGGCAACGAAGCGTTTGATACCATTGATGTTAACGGCCCCATCAAAGGCATTGCGACGGCACTCGGACTCACAGGGGTGCGGACAAACACGGCCGCAGACCCCGGGCAGAGGATTGCTTTCTTTAATGACTTCCAGGGCCTCTGAAAAGTTCCCCGAGGACACATGGTAGATATATTTCTGGATATCGATATGAGCGGGACACCGCTGCACACAGGGCGCAACACAGTCGCCATAATGGGTCCTCAGCATGGCCTGGAGATAGATCTTCCGGTAACTGCTCAGGGCGTCGGAGTCGGTATGAACTACCATACCCTCGGAAACATACGTGGAAGTTGCGGAAACAAAACCGGTATTATTGCCAAGGGTGACTTCCACAAAGGCGACTTCAGTCGTACTCGGGGGAGAGACCCTCGGATCATATCCCAGGGCCGGAATGTTGATCCCGTTTGCCCGCGCCGCGTCGATAATCGTCATGGTGTTTTCTACGGAGCACGTCTTGTCGTTGATTTTCATTGTAATCATATATCCCTCTTTCGATCGTAGTCTTCTAATGACCCTTGCAGAAGAAGCTTTAAGCGGCTAAACCCGCACTTATTGAGCCGGACCTGCACTCCATAGAATAGCAATTTTCATTCCAATGATATGGTGAAAGTCAAACACTATAGTATCAAACAGTTATACACCCTCTATACAGCCGACTCATCTTAATTGTTTATTGATTCGTTATGGCCCTCTAAAAGAAACGTTCAATACACGCCAGACCCACAGGTTCACACTTGAGATTTCAGCTATTGGATACTATTGATATTGAAATTTGTTATTGCCCCGCAAAGGAGGAGCGATGAAACGACATTCTCATTACCTTATAGCAATCCTGTTGATTTTTGCATTATCCATGGGAGCCTGCTCGAAACCTGATGCGCCGCAGCCGGCAAAACCGGCAAGTCCTGTTGCTGCAAGCCCGGAAGGTTCACAGGTAACGCAGGCCCCGCCTTTTACTACCCCGATGAACGAGAGGGATTTCCGCAATGCCATCATCAATGTAGCCAACAAGAATATCCCTGCAGTCGTGCATATCGAGGTGATGCAAAGGCAGGAGATCGCAAATCCGCTCTCCCCGTTTGAGAGCGACCCGTTCTTCAGGAGGTTCTTTGATTTCCCCCAAGGCCCCAGAAAATTCAAACGCGAGCTGAAAGGCATCGGCACGGGCATGATCATCAACCAAGACGGCTACATCCTCACCAATAACCATGTCGTGGCCGGTGCGACCCAGATACAGGTAATCCTCTCCAATGAAAGCCAGTACCAGGCCAAGGTCATCGGCACCGATCCCAAGACGGACCTTGCCGTTATTAAGGTGTCCACAAAGGAAAGGCTCCCCTATGTCACCTTCGGTGATTCTGACAAGGTCCAGGTAGGGGAATGGGTTGTGGCCATCGGCCACCCGCGGGGTCTTGACCAGACCGTGACCCAGGGCATCATAAGCGCCAAGCACAGACAGGGAATAAGCGACCCAAGCACATACCAGGACTTCCTCCAGACCGATGCAGCCATAAACCCGGGCAACTCAGGCGGCCCGCTGCTCAACCTGGACGGCCAGGTCATCGGGGTGAATGCCATCATCGCTTCACAGTCAGGCGGCTCTGAAGGGCTTGGCTTTGCCATACCCAGCAACATGGCCCTGCATATAGCAAAGTCCCTGATGGGAACAGGCAAGGTCCAGCGGGGCTGGCTTGGGATATCACTCCAGGATATCTCCTTTGATAAGATGAAATCCCTCAAGCTCGCTGCACCTAAAGGGGCTTACGTCATGGATGTGGTCAAGGAAGGCCCTGCCGCCAAGGCCGGAATAAAGCCGGGCGACGTGATCCTGACCCTGGATGGGAAGGCCATTGCAGATTCCGGCGAATTGAGAAACCTGGTGGCAGGAATCTCTATAGGCAAAGAGGTGAACCTCGGCATCATGCGCGATGGGAAGATGCTCACCATTGCAGTAAAGGTCGGTAACCTCTCGGATGCAGCGAAGATAATGGCCGTATCGCTCCGCGACAAGCTGGGGGTGGATGTGAGGCCGCTCAAAGACAATGAGCTATCCAAATACGGCCTCAATCAGGACCAGGGGGTAGCCATAAACTGGCTCGACCCCAAAGGGCCTCTGTCCAAGGCAGGTTTTGAGATAGATGACCTGATCCTAAAGATCAACGACCAGCCCATCGACAGCGTGGAGAAATTCATATCCGTGGTGAATGCCCTTAAGCCCCGCCAGGGTATCACCATATTCGTTGTTGACCACCGGACCGGTCAGACCGGATATATTCAGGTTGAGGTCCGGTAGGGTTTAACGGGAAACAGGCAAGAAAGGGGCGTGCCTGATGTGATGCCCCTTTCTTGTCGCCTCTCTGAATTCCTGTTTACTGATAAGCAAATGACAGGTTATCTGCCTTTTTTCTTTTCAAGTTTTGCCAGCTTCTTCTCTTTTACCGTCTTCTGCGGCTTTTTCTTCTCTTGTTTCTTGGTATCCTGCGATTTGGACATATTGTCTCCCTTTCCTCACAAACTCTTACTGTTATGATGTTATCATCTGCCACTACTCAATAACAATACCTACGATTATTCCCGGTTAAGGCCTCCTGAAAAATCTTATAACAATATTATCGATCCCTTCGATCTAATCAAGGATTAAAATGAACCTGGCCCATATCTTCTTTGTTAATTACATTCAAATTTATTTAAGCTACGATCAATACCGATAAGTTACTTGCATATTTGCTGAAAATATGGATTTTGAGCGATGTTGGAGAAGGGCTGATGCGATACTACAAGCAATTTCATAAGATAAAATATGTATATATCATTCCGCTTGTCCTTGGCGTGGTTTGCCTTTCCCTGGTTATTTCCCGGACAGGGCTTGATTCCGGAATAATACTTTTCTTATGCGGTGTCGTCTTCTTGATGGGCGGTTGGGTTATACGCAAAGGACATAGTCATTACCTTGAGATTAATGATGAAAAGATCATACACAGGGGATTCCGGAACTGGACCATCCGAAAATCAGATGTAACCCGCGTAGTGGGAGGCAGAAAAGGATGGTTTAATGACCATGAGCTCTATCTCACGATAGTTGCAGACAAGGAAGAGTTTGTTGTTGATGACGGCTTCCTCTCGGATGAAGAACACATGAAGGAAATGGAAAGAGCTATCGGCTCCCATTAATCATTCCTGCTTATTCGGTACATCTCCACCCTTATTCTTGACATCTCCTTGACTGGCCGGGATATTTACTTCCTTGCTGATGGGGGCAACTTCCTTTGGCTGATCCGCTGCAGGATCAAACCTTACCATAAGGATCCTGAAGTAACCCAATGTATGGCTGGTTTCGAACTTGAGCACATCCTTGAGCTCATCAGCAGAAACATATATTTTCGAACTTGCGGGCTTCTTTTTTAATGCCTCTGCCCTTTTCTGCGGGTCAAGGTGTGTCACCTTCGGGACAATGACCCATGCCTTGCGTTTTTCACCGTTGAAGTCGATAGTTACCAGGCTTTCACACCTGAGCCTCAGTTCATACTGGTATTTTCCCGGATAAACATCAAAGACCTTCTCCACCCCCACTTTCCAGTCAAGCCCCCGCACCAGATACGTTGCGGTAAACGGATCGATGGTAAATCTATCGGTATGGATCTTGCGCACATCATATGTGGCCGCATTACCATTTTCCGATTTTTTTTCTACGGTTCTTATTGACCCGTTATCCTGAAATTTTATTGTCAGGTCCTTTTCCTTGGATCTAACCTCTTGCTGCGTCTTCATCTCAACCGAAGACAGGGGATCGGTTCCCATAGTGGCTTCCCCCCTGTAACGAAGTCTGTACAGACTGTCTACCATACCGATGGACTGGGCATTGACCTGAACCTTATACAGTTCTCCATCACGATCAATTATGATCGTTGCATTCCCAATACTCACATTGTTAAAATTAACATTATAATAATATTTGCCCAACCGAGGCTTGAAATCAGGGTCTATAGGCAAAGAACGACTCTTGTTTTCGCCATTTGTTCCGAAGGCATTAACCGGGACAAACCATGTCCCACCCGCAATGAATAAAACTGCTAAGGCCAACATAAACAAATATGTATCAACTTTTCTCATCTTCTATCCGATTTTGTGATGTCGTAATGGTCAAACAAGTGACAACCAGTCATACCTTAAATAAGCAAGTATCATACCACGATACTTTTCCCTTGGGTATACCGAAACAGTCGCAGCTTTAGATCGGCATCTCACGGACATTCCTTCAGTCTATGCCTTCTCACCATTCATTGCCTGCTATGGCAACAAAAACACATGTCCTTTCGGAAAAAGGGGCGCCCGGATAATATAAATGGACGTTTAAAGCCCCTGCCCTTTTCACACTAGTTTTACACGGGCTTATGGGGATTTGTGGTATGCAATCCCAACTACAAGTTCATGTAAGCGCCATGAGATAGGAGCACCATGCATTACACCGTGTTTGACACCCCTGTTATCAGGACAGTCCTCTACTGGATATCCCGGGCATACCTGAAGGCCTTCAATTGGCACTACGAAGGACAGATGCCCGATATCCCCAAGTGCGTCATGATTGCCGCACCCCACACCTCCAACTGGGATTTCCCCATCACCATGTTCCTGGCCTTCTCTTTGAAGATCAAGGTCTACTGGATGGGCAAAAGTTCGATCTTCAACAAACCTTTTGGGTCCCTCATGCGCTGGCTCGGCGGTATCCCCATCGACCGATCCAAGACGAATAACGTGGTGGCGAGTACTATTGATGTCTTTAACGCACATGACAAACTGGTCATCATTGTGCCCCCTGAGGGCACCCGGAACAAGGTGAGCTACTGGAAGACCGGATTTTACCACATTGCAGCAGGCGCAGATGTCCCCATTGTGCTGGGTTATGTCGACTATAATCGCAAGGCAGGCGGCATAGGACCTACCGTGATGCCTACAGGGGATATCGATGCCGACATGCAGGAGATCCGCTCCTTCTATACCGGGATAACGGGCAAGCACCCTGAAAAGTCCAGCCTGGCCGCTATCGCCCCATCTCAGACTGAGCAGCTATACAAGAAGACGGGTTGATCACACATACTGTAGCATTACAGGAACCCTTTCCTGGTGCACCGCTGGATAACTCGCCCGGGAGCGGTTTATAACCCAGGTTGTGCGTTTAAAAAGAGTAAAAAAATTGGCCTGTTAAAAACATGCATCTTGGTGAAACCAAGATGCATGTTTTTAACAGGTAAGGTTTTTTCTCCAGTCGCATAGTCCTCAGGAATTTATACTGCAGTCTTATCCTTGGTTCACTCAACTAACCGGATATGAACAATAAATTATTTCTTGACACAAAATAACGCTTGTTATATAACACCTGTTATTAAGGATGTTCTCATGCCGGAAAAGAGATTCAGCACAGCAGATATCATTGAAGCGGCCTTTAACGTGATCCGCAAACAAGGATGGGACAAATGTACTGCCCGGGCAATCGCCCAGAATATCGGGGCTTCCACCATGCCCATCTACTCCGGCCTGAAATCCATGAAAAACCTCCAAGACGAGATCGCCAAAAGGGCCAGTGATGTGCTCATCACCTATCAGACCAAGAAATGGTCAGGGTTCGGTTTTCTCGATATGGGGGTGGGCTATGTGATGTTCGCCCAGGAGGAGAAGGAACTCTTCAGGATGATGTACTACAAGGAGCCCGGCCAGGAGGATGACCGGGAAAGACAGAAGAAATACCGCGGGTATGTATTCGAAGTCCTTATGGACAGGCTCGAACATGAAGAGATCATGACCGGGCTGTCCACAGAACAGCGGAAAGAGGTGCTGAACAAGATGTGGGTATTTTCCCATGGCTTGGCCATGCTCATTAATAATAACGTCATAGACCCCATGACTGAACAGGAAATCACCCATTTTCTCATGGATACGGGGGGCCTGATCATAACCGGGGAAAGGGCAAGGTCGCCTGAAAAGAAAAAAAAGGAGGCACAACGATGAGTTCACCAGATAAAGTCTATAAAAGATTAGCCAGGGTCCTTGATACCCTGCCCAACGGCTTCCCCGCCACGGATAACGGCGTGGAGATCACCTTGCTGAAAAAGATTTTCCTGCCTGAAGAGGCTGACCTCTTCTGCGATATGCGCCTGACCTTCGAGACTGCCGAACAGGTGGCCCGGCGCACGGGGCGTCCCCTGGAAGGCCTTCTGGGGCGATTGATCACCATGGGCCAGCATGGCCAGCTCTTTGCTCTCCCCTTCGGGGATACCTGGTATTTCAAAATGCTGCCCTTTGTATTCGGCATCTTCGAATTCCAGCTCGGACGCATGGACAAGGAGATGGCTGAACTGTCTGAACAGTATATGCACGTCTACGGCATGCAGTTTTTTACAAACAAACCCCAGCTCATGCAGGTACTTCCCATTGAAGAGACGATCTCCTCGGCCCAGGAGGCCCTTCCCTATGAGAAGGTCTCGGCACTCATCGAGAAAAGCCGCTCGTTCATGGTAAACGAATGCATCTGCAAGAAAGAGCACGCCTTGCTGGGTAAGCCGTGCGACAGGCCTACCGAGGTCTGCCTGGCCATGGCGCCGGTGCCCGGGGTGTTCGACAAGTCCCCCATAGGCCGCGTGATCACCAAGGATGAGGCGTATGAGTTGCTGAAAAAGACGGAAGAGGCCGGTCTCGTACACATGACCAACAACTTTCAGAACGGCCAGTTCTTTATCTGCAACTGCTGCAAATGCTGCTGCGGGCCGCTGATGTCAATCAACGAACTGGGTATACCGGCATGGGATGCGGTAAACTCACACCATTATGCGGTTATTGATCCGGACACATGTATTGCCTGCGGCATCTGCGCCCTGGAGCGCTGCCAGGTGGGGGCCATCGAGGAAGGTGACCAGGCATACCGGATCACACCGGAAAAGTGCATCGGCTGCGGTCTGTGCATCAGCACCTGCCCGGTGGAGGCCATCAGCCTGGTACGGAAAGATCCCGACAAGATCGTACCTCCGCCCATAACCGAAGAGGCCTGGTTCGATGAGCGCGGCAAGCTGCGCGGGGTTGACTTTACGCCTTATAAATAAAATTGTTCATCGTGTTGGATGAGAAGGGATCCTCTCCCCTTATGTCATTCCCGCGGACAAGGTCCCCAGAGGGGAAGCGGGAATCCAGGTATTTTGAGCAATACTGGACCCCCGCTTTCGCGGGGGTGACACTCATGGAAATTATGGAATTGTTTTTTAATCGGTCCGTTCAAAACCACCATCTTGCAGCCTTCAGGTCCGTCAGAATAAGCATAGAGCCCATGCTGCAAGATGGTGGTTTTGAACGGATCAGGTTTTTACCGCCTCGTAAAAGCACCCTCTGCGCCTAATCCAGCACATAGCGAAAATGCCCCGTGATCTTCAGCGGCTCGTTGCTTATATCTTCAGGTAACGGCCCGAACGGGTTCGCCTGCCTAACAGCTGTTATTGTGGCCTTATCAAGGATGCGGGAACCGGAGCCCTTGAGAACGCCTATATCCATGAGCTCCCCTTTGCTGTTCAATACGAACGAGATGCTTACATCACCTTGTTGCCCGATCGCAATGGCTTCCTCGGGATATTTCCACATGAGAAATATCTTGGTCTTGAGACGGTCCAGGTAACTCACGGCCACCTTGCGGTCAGTCACAAAACTCATTGCCTCCTCAGCCTTAGCTTCGGGCTTTTCAACCTCATTATTGGTTTGCAAAGAGGCTTCCTGGCTGACATCCTTTCGCGTCTGTACTTTGGCAGGGTCCTGCACCTGTGCAGAACCATTATCCTGAGCAGCCAACCCGACAAGATTGACCTCAAGAACATCATCCTTGGGGGCTAGTGGATGAAAGGGGAAGATCATGATCGCAAAAAGTATTATCAAAGCGAAGGCATGCATGAGGGCTGAGACCGCAAAACAGGAAACCGGTCGCCATGTCATGGTAGTATCAAAAACAGTACCCCTTGTACCTGTCAAGCTGGAACTTCTCAGATAAGTCTTATGAGGAACCGGCCTGGTCACAAATTATCCTGTCCACGAACTCATCAAGGCTCCCAAGCGAATCGTGAAGACGGGGGCCCTTTCCCCTCCAGACATGAAATGCCTTTACTCCGGCCTCCCTGGGGACCTCACAGTCAAAGAGGATATGGTCTCCCACATGGACTATCTCTCTATTGACATATGACTTCAGGCGCATAAAGGCTTCACCTTGAGACTTCACCATACCCCAGTCATCAGGCAGGGATACGATGGTGTCGAAATAGCCTTCAAGAGAGCAGTGATGTACCTCTTTGTCCAGAAAGGGTCTTGGTGCGTTGGAGAACAGTACCAGCGGATAGCCTTTGTCCTTGAAGTAAGTAACTGCCCGTAAGGCATCCTCGAAGATCTTGATACGGGGGATGAAACCTTTAATGAGCTCTTCTTCGTCTACATGGCTTAAACCGAAGTAGTCAAGCCAGTGGGAAAGCTGGTACCACCGGATGGATGCCTCTCCAACGCTGCGGTAGGCATCCATACATAACTGGGCTGCCTCTTCCTGGGCAATGCCACGGCTTGCGCCCACAAGCCTCGGCAGACCCTCGTTCCAGACACCATCCACAAAAGCCAGGTCGGTCAGAGTCCCGTCAAGGTCAAAGGAAATGCTCAGTCCTCTTCCCAAACCTCAACCCTGTCCTTCCATTTTGCTTTGGCTGCATACATTGCGCTGTCGGCCTTCCGGACAAGCTCAGCCTTATCCGGCTGGTTGCTTGTTATGGTCCCTACACCGATGCTTACCGTAACCTTGGCATTTACGGCCTGGCCATAGGAAAACGGTGTTGATCGTATAGTCTGGCATATCCTCTCGGCAGCTATAACCGCCTGCTCGGTATTCGAGTTGGGCAAGATGACGGCAAACTCCTCGCCTCCATAACGCGCCAGTATGTCGATAGTACGGATCGATCCCTTTAACAGCGCTGCAATCTGTTTGAGCACCATGTCTCCGCACTGGTGGCCATAGCTGTCATTGAAGCGCTTGAAATCGTCGATGTCAAGGATCAGCAGGGACAGCACGGCGTCCTTCTGCCTGGTTACCCGCTCGACCTCTTCAGTGAGACGGTCCTGGAAATGACGGTGGTTGTAGACCTCGGTGAGCCCGTCGGTAATGGAAAGCTGGTTGAGCTTTTCATTGAGGGACTTGAGGTCTTCCGAGGCCTTGTTGAGCTCGCCGGCACGGGCCTCAAGGGCATCCTTCACCTCGGCCATATCCCACAGGGTGCGCTCCATCTCTGAGTTTTTTTCCAGCAGTTCCAGCTCAAGGGCCTTTTTGTCCGTCACGTCATTGAGCATCATCAGTGCCTTGGCGGGATGTCCTCTTCTGAAGAGCACCTGGGCATTATATTCAATGTGCACGGCCTGGCCGCTGGAAGTATTGATGACGCATTCGCGTTTCTTGATCTCGGAGCCGTTAATGAAGAGCTTGCTGAAATCACCCCTGAGAACCTCGGCCTGATCCTCGGTAACGAACTTGGTGAAAAGGCTCCCATTGATTTGATCCTTCGGGTATCCCATGATTGAAGCAACATAATCGTTGCAATCGATGATCTTGCCCCTTGGGCTGATGTAAAGAATGCCGGTGGGTGACTTGTCGAACAGCTCGGAGTATTTCTGCTGATCTTCCTTCAATGAGCGCTTGAGCTTATTGTTCTCGGTTATGTCATTGAGGATTATCCAGATCAGCTGTCTGGACCCCCTTGCGAGCCAACCCCCTTTGGCCATAAAGTGAAGTCGTGTACTGCGCTCTGAAGTCAGCATGATCTCACAGACATCACCGGTCGCACCGTCATGATCATACCATCTCTGGCAAGCCCTGATGAATTCAGGCCTGCTCTCTCTGGAGATAAGTTCAATAACCTTGGTGCCAAGCACCTGTTCATATTTAAGGCTTAACAGTGAGCAGAGAAAATCATTTGTATAGACAACCTTCCCTTCATCAATAACGAGGCATCCCATAGAAGCAGTGGTGAACATGCGGACAAAGGTATCGCGATCGGCATATTCCATGACGGGTTTGTGTTTCGGCAACTCTTCACAAAAGGCGATCACCCGGCAGGTATCCAAAGGTATGGGCGTGCAGGTAAAGTTATACACTTGTGAGTTTGACGAGGTCAGGGAGATGGTACCGGGCACATGCTGCACGGCCGTAAAAAGCTCGGGTATTTCTTCCAGGTTCTTTTTGAGCTGCTCGCCAATGACGCCCAGCCTCTTTGCAAGGCCATCACTGACATAATCCACCTCCGTATCTTTTATCAGAACAAAATACGGAGAGAGGATAGCCTCAAATTGTGCTATATCAACGTCCATACCTTATGTGCGTCCTCGGCAACCTCCCGGGAAAGATGCATGTCGGACAACACCTGCTCGATCTCGTGCCGTGCAATCTCAATGTCCATGGCATCCTGCAATATCCTGATAATGTCCTCCACACTCGCCCCACCCGTGAGCTGGAGCACCTTTTCCGTGAACGAGAGGAGGTCCTCATGCTTTGTCCAGGGGAACATGACCCACCGCCACTCACCCATGGTCTTGGAGCAGAAGTCAGCTTTCAGGCGTGAATCCGACTTACTCACCAGGACAGCCGTACGGATGTCTTTAACCCGCGGCGCGAGGTATGAAACTACCGCCTCCAGGGTTCCACCTTCATCGGATACATCGTCGACTACCAGCACACGCTTGAGTGTTAGATCAACATCCGGCAGCGGGAAGACTGATCTTGGCCTCTTCGCTCAAAGATGCCTCACCCTCCCAATGTCCCATCTGAAAGGTGCAGATATATTTCTTCTGAAGAAAATCCATCAGGATACGGGCTGGGGCAAGCCCACCCCTGGCCACACCGATAATTACATCCGGATCATAACCCTGACCCTTCATGTCGAGAAAGACCTTCCAGAGAAGATCCTCCACTTCCTCCCAGGACAGTCTGATGGCCTGGGGAAAATGCTTATTGAATTCGTTTTGATTATTCATTTCATTGCCCCTCTGGGTCAGGTTCCTTATCGTTTTGCATCTCATCGGGAACCTTTCTTTCCGGCTGGCGCCGGTCAATGGATGCAGGTGGCTGGGTCGGTGACGCTATTTCCTGTTTCAGGCGCTCTGCCTGTCGGCGATCAAAGGGAGAAGGCAGCGACTGAGGGACCGTATCGACATCTTGTGCCTGGCCGGCCGGCATCTGAGAGCCGGCATCTGCCTCATGTTGGTGTTCATCATGCGAAACCTCGGCCTCTCTATGCTTCCCCTGAGGCTGAACCTTGTTGCCTGGCCTGGAGAGTCATATCCGGGACCAAGGGACTTTTTTATTGCCTCGGGGAGGTTGAGTTCGCCGGTAATGGCAAGCCTTGACCTTTTCATCTCACTTGAAAACCTGATACTTCCGTTCATGGTCCCTGAAAATTCACCGATGAAGTCAACCTTTTCCAGGTTCAAAAGGCCCTTATCTATGCGACCGTCAAAATCCAGGTTTTCGAAAACCAGTGAATCGAAGGGGAGTGACTCCATGCCGAGCGGCAGGGTGCCCTTCTTCCAGGTAAGCGCCAGGTTTCCTGTAGCCTTGTCAAGGGAATTGCGCAGTGTGGTGAGGTTAAGCTCCCCGCTCACGATCCCCTTGGGAGTCAAGCTCGGGGGGAAAACCTTTGAAAGCCCGGACAGGTCAACATTCGTCATATTGAGCGTAATATTCATGGGGCTCTTGTCTTTTCTGAAGGGGAGCATCATGTGTCCATCCGTCTTACCGGACACCAGGTCGGCATGAAACCCGAAGCCCAGGCTGCCCCTGAAGATGTCCCACGGTTTCGGCGAGATGGTGAGTCGCTTGGCAATGGGAATACCTTTGATCTCGAGAGAGTCTATGGTGAAACCCCACAGGAGGTTGGGGCTTATATGGCCCAAGGTAACCTGGTTCCCCATGACATTTGTCAAGGCGTCTTCAACCTTGTATTTTATGGAGTCATAGGAAAAGCGCAGCCAGATGAATACCACCAGGCACAGCGCCGCATACAGACCGAGCCCGATCTTTATGAATATGCGATACCGCGCCTGGCATCAGCCATAGGAGACCACCTGGAATGTCACGTCGATATTCCCTTCCTTATCCATTTTCTTCAGATTCAGCCGTTTTATCTTTACCGGGTGCGGGGTGTTCTCAATGCCGAAGAGCAGGCCGATGAGGTCTTCCTGGTAGAGCCCCCGGATCTTTACCTCTACGGATTCACGTGCAGCCTCGGTGGTATCGGTGATGGGCTTCATGTACTCGATCCTGTCATTGATCTTGAGCTGGGCGGAGAGTTCTTCCAGGTAGCCGAACAGGGTGAACTGTTTGCCCCCCAAGGCGGCGCTGGAATCGACTTTGCCTGAAGCCCCCTGATGACGGCCGACATGGTATAGATCTTCCTCAGCTGGGCATCTTTGGATACGAAGGATTTCTCAAGGTTTGACTTATAGTGCATGAGCGGACCTATTATGCCGGCCAGGAGAATGAACAGGCTCACAAAAACCGCCCCGCCGATGACGATGAGCCGCTCCCTGGGTGCAAGTCCGGCCACGTAGTCCAGCACCCTGCCGAGGGCCTGCTCTAGGGGCAATGCAAGCTCTTTGAGCTTGTGGGTATTGACCTTGATGGGTATCTTGAATTTTATTTTTTGCATACGAGCTTCAGCTTCACCTTCTGGTCGGTTTTGTCCACATTTGCAGAGACGATCTTCACCTCTTTCACGTACGGCAGCTTGGCAATTACTGCCTGCATCTGCTCCACATTGTTATAGCTGGTTGTGCTGCCCGAGAGCGTAATGCTTTCCTGGTCGATATTGATGGAATCAAAGACAACGTCAAGGGTTGCAGGGATGCCCGCGCTCAGGTCCTTGAGGATTTCAAGGGGCGAATCGGCCGCGGCCCCGTCAAGGGTTCCGGCCTGTCCCGAGAGTCTGCCCAGGTGCTGCTCCATCTGCTTGATGGGTCCACCAGAGGGGTTCCCTTGGGCATGACGGATGCAAACTCGGCATTGATCTTTCTCGTGAGGCCGGCATTTGTTCTCGCCATGAGAAAGACATCCAGGAAAGCCCGAAGATCCAGACCACCAGAAGCACGAGTGCGGCCTTGACCCATGGACCTGCATAGCCCTTGAGCTTTTTCATGTGCTTGGCCAGGCCGAGCTCGCCCTGGCGGAAATTGGTCTCATCCGTCTCATCAAAGCCCCTGCAGGCTAAGGAGGCGCTCAGGAAACCCGGCCAGGAGGTCATCCATGGACCCTTCGAATTTGACATCCTTGAGCGTCGGGGCAAGAACGCTCATTCCCAGTGAAGCCTCTGCCCTCTGAGGAAGGTCTTTTATGAGATGCGCATATCCGGTGGCCAGCAGGACCTGCTCCCCTTCAAGTCTCACCGCTCTTCTCAAGCATGATGGAGATCTCCCGGAAAAAGCCTGTGAGGCGCTCACCCGGCGTCTATTGTCCCTGGTTGCATCTTTTCTACAAGCGCTGCAGCTGCCTGCGCATCGCCAGGGGTATCTGTGGAGGCGACCCTTTCAAATCCCAGCGGCAATGATCCGATGTACTTGATGGTCTTGCCCATAAGGACCGCCACGGAGGATCTCCGACCACCCCATATGCACGACCACTACAATCTGATCGTCCGGCAGATCGAGCAAAGCCCTGGCCCCTGCAGCTATCGAAGCGCTGGGACAGTCCACAATCTCCGGATCAAGACCGGCATTCCTTGCAAACCGTAACAAGATTCTGCACCGATGTGGTGCGCGCGCTGAGCGACTGAATGATGTGCGATCCGCCATTGTCCTTGCCCATGAGCACGAAATCCACGACCAGCCTGGAATCCATGGAGGGCAGCAGGGTCTCCACCTCGGAACTGATGGTCTCCGTGATCTTCTTGCGGTCGGAAAAGGGCCTTAAGAGTGTACGGTACATGATCTCGGACTCGTCCAGGCAGGTCACGCAGGTCTCTGGTTGCCCGCCCAGCTGCTGGATAAAGGATTTCAGATCTTCGGAGATTGTATGGACAGGTCTAAGCGCCTGGCTCAACTCACGCGGGATGCGCATAAACTTTTCTATAGCGGTATCGGCTATCCCGGAGCGGATAATGCACCCCTGCACCTGGCGATCATCCCAGCACACACCTAATGTTTTCCGCGTAATGACAGTTCTCATACCACCTCAGTGAATCCTATAATACACTATTCGCGCATTATTGTTAATGCGTTCCAGCACTGACTTCACATTAACCTGCGCCCCTGAGGGCATAACACCTTTTACATCTACTGAAAAGCGTGAGCTCTTGACAACAAGAACGTTATTTTTAATCCAGTTGCTTTCGTCCGATCCATCCGAGAGGTTAAGGCCCTGGACACAGGAGAAGTTCTGGCCGGTGAACGGCCTGCACGCAATGATGCTGCTTACCACGTCATCATTGAAATGTTGTTCCGATATGGCCTTGAGAACCATCTCGGATGCCGTGTTGATGTTGATCTTTCCCCCTGTGCCCACTGTCACATAGTTCTTAAGGCCGTCATAGTTCTCGGTGCCGAAAAAATACTCTTTCTTCATTCCCTTTACCAGCAGGATCTCTTCGATACTGTCCATGGGGGCGTTCTTGCAATGATACGGGGGCTCCAACGTCAGGTAGTATTCATTCTCGGCGCCTCCTATGGTAATCTCGCTGTCGGCATCCAGCCAGTCAATGACGGAATTGGCGAGGTCATCGAACTCCTCCTGGGTGATGTCGATATTCTGCAGGGTAAAAAGCCTGCTTGAACTGCTGTTTCCTGAATTCAGTATAATTGTCTTTAACGGCCAGGCTGTTCAGGTCAAATTTGGAGCATTCATCCGTGATGGTGCCGGTGAGCTGCGAACCGTCAAGGTAACCCGAAGCAGTGGCGGCATATGCCGGGAACTCGCCCCATTGCTCATCAAGGGAGTCATGGCTCAGATCATCCTGGACAAGGATGACCTGTGGCGGCCTCCACGCCTGCCAGGGCGATATACTGGGCCTGGATGGAGTCGTGGAAATTGTATGCCAGCTCGATATCCAGGCTCTCGTCGGAACTGAAGGTGATGATCATGGCGGAAAACAGCGCCACCATGCTCAGCACTAAGATGAGGACGACCCCTCTTTTGTCTTTAAGCCTGACCATGCGTAGGCTAACCCTGTGGGGGCATCAGTCTGATGCCGGACAGCGGCAGGGCCGCTGTGCCTGTAAAGGTCAGCTTTCCTTGCCTGCCTCGAAGGTGAGTGTCACCTTGACCTGTTTCGGCAGGGCCAGCTTCTTGGAAAGGTCCCATTCCTTTGCCTCCTGGTTTGAATCATCGATGTAGATGATATTCATGCCCAGCACGTCTTCTGCGAGCTCCATTTCACTGCCTGCCTTGGAGGGCCCGTAATGGGGGGTAGGGTCTTCCCGGCGCATGAGGGTATAGATATCCTTCTTGTTCTCCATCTCCTTGAGATAATAGGCCACTTCGCAGACCCCGCCCGGCACCTTTGAAAACCCGATGTCCGTTGTAGTGGTGATGGAAATGGTGTCCTTGTCCGTGCTGTCGCTCTCGTCATTGGTCCCCACAAACCGGTACATGGACATATCCTCGATCGTCATGGTGGGTCTCAGCGAAGGTGAAGGTATGTAGGCACAGGTCAGGTCCTTTATCATCCTGTCCATGACGATCCGGACCTCTGGTAAGCCTCGCGCTGCGAGCGGACGGCCTCGATATTTTTGTTGGACTGAAAAAAGGCGAAGTTTACGATTGTTATGATAACTGCCGTAATGGCTATTGCCAGCAGCAGCTCCAGGAGGGTGAAGCCTTTATTTTGTAGAGATAAAGGTGATGATTTTCGTCTCAAGGGGACTCCCCGTCCCGCCCCATTTCACTGCCAGGCTGTATTTAAGGTATCCGATCAGTGGGGTGGTTTCAATGTTTTCCGAATACGTATACCCCTTGTAGTCTTCGCCGAAATCCCCCTTGCTGTCCCCGGGAGTGGCGGTGCGCACCCCTGAGGTGACATCGGCTATACGCGCCTGGGCGAGAAGGCTCGATGTTGTGAGGAAGCGCGACCTTATGGCCATGTCGATTCCCTGGCTCTCCGCAGAAAGAAGCCACAGGAAGGAGATGCTCAGGATCACGAGGGCAACAAGCACCTCCAGCAGGGTGAACCCCCTATCCATAGGTTATCTCCACGAAGTGGTCATAGAACTTGAGTGCCCCTGAAAAAGGTTTCACGACAAGGGTGTAGGTGGTCCCGAGGGCGCCCTCAAGATATATCACCCCCTGCTCCACCACACCCTCGGTGGTGATCTTCAGGTCCATCTCGCCACGGTCCTTTTCGGACTGATAGGGTGTCTTGATGTTCTTCAATACGACGCCATCAGGCATTTTCCTCTCTTTAAGCATCTCGGGCACCACCCCTGAGGTCTCGGGCATGGGATACAGCGCTATTTTGGCATTATCCAGATCGAACCGGATGAAAAAGGTTTTATGCTGGGTGATGGCCGTAGACCTGCCCACCTGGATCATGGTTGTGATATCCCTTACCGCGCGGTCCATGTTGGAAGTGGACAGGCCGCTGAAGATCCGCGGGCCGATATAGCCGAGCGTAATGCCCACGATCACCAGCACGATCATCAGCTCTATGAGGGTGAACCCGTTCCTACTTCTTCTCAGACTGTGCTCCCTCTTGTGTCTCGTTTTCCCAGTTCCCGATATCGGCACCATCGCCCTCTCCACCCTGCTGTCCGTCGGCAGCGTATGAGTAGAGGTCAAAACCGTTGGGGTTTCTCACGCCGGGAAACATATAGACATAATCATTCTTCCACGGGTCTTTGGGCAGTTTGCTCTTGTCAAGGTAACCGCCCTCCCTCCAGCTCCTGGGGACGGTTCCGGTTGCGGGCTTTTCCACCAGGGCCTTGAGCCCCTGCTCGGTGGTGGGATATTCGCCGCTGTCGAGCTTGTACATCTTCAGGGCATTTTCCAGGGCCTGAATCTGGATCTGGGCCTGTGTCCGGCGGGCCTCCTCGGGCTTGCCCATAATCCTTATGCCCACAAAGGTTGCCAGTATGCTCAGGATGACGATTACCACGAGGAGTTCTATCAGGGTGAATCCTTTTCTGTTTCTATACATGCGCTCTCACCTCTTTCATTTCTATCGTACGATGGTGCTCATCTCAAGCATGGGCAGGAGAATGGAGAGCACCACGAAACCTACCAGCGTGCCCATGATAACGATCATGAGGGGCTCGATGACCGATGTGAGCCCTGCCACGGTCGTCTCCACATCGCCTTCATAAGACTCGGCGGCCTTCATGAGCATCTCTTCCAAGCTGCCGCTCTTCTCTCCCACGCTGACCATGTGCACGAGGATGGGCGGGAAAACGCCCGACTTCTTGAGCGGCGCGGCAAGGCTGGAACCATCCATGATCTCGGTTATGGAATTCTCAATGGCAATCTCCATGATCTTATTCTCGACAACGGTCTTGACAATGCGCAGCGATTCTATGATGGGCACCCCTGATGAAAGCAGCGTGCCCAGGGTACGGGCAAACCTTGCCACGGATACCTTCTTATAGATGGTGCCGTATACCGGAAAACGCAGCCTGAACCGGTCGAACTTGAAGGCGCCCTTCTCGGTCTTCCTCCACTTCACGATAAAGACAACGGCAAGGATGATGCCTATGATGATTATCCACCAGGTCCATGAAAGGAAGGTGCTTATGGAGATGAGTATCCTCGTGGGCAGCGGCAGGGTCTGCTTCATGCTCTCGAACATGCCCACCACCTTGGGGACCACTGCAGTGAGCAGATACATGAGCACCACGAAAGAGATCATAAGCAGGACCGCCGGATAGACCATGGCCGCCCCGATTTTCGCCCTGAGGCGGTGCTGGCCTTCCATGAACTCGGCCAGCCTTAAGAGGACAACATCCAGGGCGCCGCTCGCCTCACCGGAACGCACCATGTTCACGTACAGCTCCGGGAAAACCCTCTTGTGCTGGGCCAGGGCGTCACCAAAGGACAACCCCTCATTTACCGAATCCCTCACCTGGGCAATGGTCTTCTTCATGGCAGGCGAGTCGGTCTGCTCATACAGGGCGCTCAGGGCATCCACTAAGGGGATCGAGGCGCCGATGAGGGTGGAGAGCTGACGGGTGGTTACTGTCAGGTCCTCCATGCCGACCCGGTCCAGCAGACCCCTCAAGGAGATGTTCTTGAGAGGGCTGGCCAGTCCGTGGGCCTCTTCGGTTATGGTGCTCACGAACATGCCCTGGGAACGGAGCTTCAGCTTTGCCTCCCGAATGGAGACCGCATCCATCATGCCGGAAGAGGCCTTCCCCTTCTCGTCGTATCCGTTCCAGGTATACAGTGCCACGTTTTTCCCCTTAGACCTTCTTACTCAGGCATATCAGCGTCAGGGGTCGGGAATGGAGCGGGCGCAGGGGCCGCATCCTTGAACTGCGCAAAGTATTTCTCATTGACCTCAACCTTGGCCTTCTTCTTTACCTCTGCCTTGAGGTCACCAATGGCCTTGTTCACTTTCTCGCGCATGATGAGGTTCTCGATGGATTTCTTTACCTCTTCGTAGGGCCTTTCCTTGCTGGATGCCACCCTTTCGGCCTTGAGTATGTAAAACCCTTTTGCGGTCTTTACAATGGGGCTGGTCTCGCCTTCCTTCAGGCTGAATACTGCCTTTTCCAGCGCCGGATCCAGCTTGCCGGGAGTAACAAGGCCGATATCCCCACCCTTGGAGGCTGTCTCGGGATCCTTGGAAAGCTGCTTGGCAAGGTCTTCAAAATTACCGCCTTTTTTAATCTTGTCTGCAGCCGACTTGGCTTCCGGCTCGGATGCAAGCATGATCTGCCTTGCAAAGACACGGGTGCGGGCGCCATATTTATCCTGGTGCTCATCATAGTATTTCTTTGTATCAGCATCGCTCACCTTGATGCCTTTTCTGATATCTTCCTCAAGCTCGCGGGCAAGTGACTGGTCAACAATCAGATCCATCTTGAGCTTGACATCTTCCCTCTTGTCGATCCCCCGTTTGCGCGCCTCCCAGGCCAGCATCTCCATGCTGACAAAGCCGTCGGCGATCTCCCTGCGGATACGCGCGGCGCCGTAGCGGGCGCTTACCTGGGGTGGCAGGTTTTCAAGGAATTTATCAATCTGCTTGCCGGAGATGATCTTGTCACCTACCCTGGCCACCATATCGCCGTCTTTCCCTGAAGCAGCACCCTTGTCCGACCCGGAACATCCGACCATCATGAACATCACCACCAGAATCAACGACCCGAACTTCTTCAAAATATCCTCCTTACCCTTGTCTGTTTATTCATTTATCCGTGTATTACCGTTTACGATATCACCAACATTTGTGCATGTCACTACCTTAGCATGCACCTTCTATCTAGACCATGGAAAGAACGGCAAGCAGGATCCCGGTGCCTACCCTGATAAAGGCCTGATCACCCGTGACCACATTGCTTACGCCGTAGGGCCTCCCGATCTCCATGGATGCCTCTTCAAGCTCATACCGGAACCCTCTGAGCGTAATCCCCTCCACCTGTTCGGTAAGCGGAAGAAATGAAACGGTGCGGCCCTTGCTGCCTGTGATTGTCTCGCTGGAACCAACGAGGAAAACCTGCTGGGTATCCGATGTGATCCGTGCCGCAATCCCATGGCGCAATGCCTTGCGCAGCAAGTGGATGTTGGCAAGGGTGTGGTCAATACGGTCACCCATGGCGCCCAGGATCTCCACCCCTTTTGCACCCCGGCCCATGGCCTCATCAAGGGCGATCTCCGTGTCTGTTACGTCCTTGTCTGCATTGACCCTCTTCATCGCCACACCCAGCCCAGAAAGCCTTTCTGCACTTTCCTGGTCAAGCGAATCCATGTCGCCCACCACGAGCCCGGGCGTTATGCCGCTATCCAGGCAGTACTGCGCGCCCTTATCCGCGGCAATGATCATGCGGGCCTTCAAGGCCAGGCCACGAAGCAGCTCTTTCCCCGGCGGCTCCCCGCCTGCAACGATCAGGAACATAGCGCGTATAAACATCTATTGGGCAGGGAAGTCAAGTCAGTGTGTGAGTGGATGGTGCGCTCAGGGCTTGCCCCCTGTCCCTTGCGGGTGCAGTTTGCAGACGGGATCTCGTTGTTCCATTCATCACCCAACCCATCCAACCCTTTGACAACTTTGCACCTTCGGACTATAAAGGCATTCTAAGAACGCACCATGAAATGGAATGCCAGCACGTATGATCGTATTGAGAGGAGGGTCCGGAACAACCACATGCATCCACCCTTATGGGACGGAGTCTGTGCGATATCAGCCCATGCGGTCGAGCGGGCTCTTCACCGCACCGGCCCCGCGCTGCATGACATGGGTGTAGATCATGGTGGTGTTCAGACTCTTGTGTCCGAGCAGGTCCTGAACCGTCCTGATGTCATAACCGTCTTCGAGCAGATGTGTGGCGAAACTGTGCCTGAACGTATGGCACCCGAAATGTTTGACTATTCCCGCTGTCTCACCCGCTTTCCTGACAGCCTTCTGGATGCATGAAGGACTGACATGGTGGCGCCTCACTACCTGGCTGCGAGGGTCTTTTGATATTGAGAGCGAGGGAAACACATATTGCCAGCCCAACTGCCGTGACGCCCCGGGATATTTTCGTTCAAGCGCAAACGGCATGAAGACTGACCCGTACCCCTGCCTGAGATCGTCCTCATGAACGAGCTTTACCCGGTCAATCTGTTCTTGCAGCAAGATCAGGAGCTTTTCAGGGAGCATAACCACACGGTCTTTGCTCCCCTTACCGTCGAACACGGTGATCTGATGCATGGCAAAATCGACATCCTTGACCCTGAGCTTACAGCATTCCGTGATCCTGAGCCCGCAGCCGTAGAGCATGCTTACCATGAGCCTGGCGGTACCTTTCAGGAAGCTCAGGACCTTGGCCACTTCTTCCCGGGACATGACAACAGGGATGCGCAGTGGTCTTTTAGCCCGCACGGCATCAATGGTCTGATCGAGCTCAATATTGAGAACATCGCGATACAGAAACACAATGGCATTGAAGGCCTGGTTCTGGGTGGAGGAGCTGACCCTTCGGTGCACAGCCAGATGCGTGAGAAAAACTTCGATCTCTGCCGCTCCCATGGTGCGGGGATGCCGCATATGATGAAAGACAACATACTGTTTGATCCAGGAGAGATAGGTCTTTTCGGTTCTGATGGAATAATGTTTGCAGCGCAGTATATTCCTGATCTGATCCGCCAGCTTGATCCCCTCAGGCATCATTCCCTCCTTGACAGGCAAATCCGGTCAATCACATAGTGTTTGATAATGACCTTTTATGAATCAATGTATGTAAGGAGGGATAAACTTGAAAATAACAAATCATCCATCTAAGTCAATCCATATTTTGTTATACCGAAAAAAGTCTGTATAGTAATCGTTATGCGGATGATCTAGGCACACAAGAATCGGAGCACAGCCAATGAAAGCTGATCAGGCCACACCCAAGAGTATCGACGAGTACATCGCTGGCTTTCCGCCCGATGTGCAAAAAGTTCTGACGCTGGTACGAACTACGATAAGAGAAGCCGCGCCTGATGCCGAGGAAACGATCAAGTATCAAATACCAACGTTCGTTCTGAACGAGAATCTGGTGCACTTCGCAGCGTTCAAGGACCATGTCGGGTTTTATCCAACGCCGTCCGGAATCGAGAAGTTCAAGGACGAGCTGTCTTCATACGAAGGAGCGAAAGGCTCGGTCCGATTTCCCATCGATAAGCCAATGCCTTTGCGGCTAATAACGAAGATTGTCGCGTTTAGAGTAAAAGAAGTCCAAGCGAAGACGGCGGCAAAGAAAAGAATGGGATAGGGACGATTATGGATTGGTGAAGTACTCGTATTAACCCCGCATAACACCCGGTTGCAGCGGACGGTCCGCTGGGCGGCCCGCCGCTGAACCGGAACGTTGGGCTCTAAAGCAAAATATGGAGGGTTCATGATTCATCGGCAATTGTTTATTTCCATAATCAGGAACATTATCTTTATAGTATTTTTGTTGTTGTGCTCTCTTGCTCATGCGGCTTCGCCGCAGTTGACGCTCAGTCATCTTGTCGGGCGAATCTATGTTGTGGAGGACTCGTACTACTCGAAAGAAAATTCCGTCGTCTATGTCGGCACGGACTCGGTGACCGTCGTCGGTGCTACGTGGTCTCCGGAAACAGCAAAACTCCTCGCTGAAGAGATTAGGAAGGTATCCGACAAACCCATCAGCGAAGTCATCAATACCAACTACCATCCAGACCGCGCGGGCGGAAATGATTATTGGAAGCGTATAGGTACCCAGATCATCTCGACTCAGATGACATACGACCTTCTCAAGAGCGATTGGGTCAAGGTTGTAGACTGGACACGTAGCGGAATTCCAAGCTATCCCCGCCTGCCGCTGGTTCTTCCGACAAAGACTTATCCAGGTGATTTCGAACTCCAAGGTGGTCGAATCAGAACTCTTTACCTTGGGCAATCACACACTCCAGACGGCATTTTTATATATTTCCCTGAGGAAAAGGTTCTCTACGGTGGCTGCATTCTGAAAGAGCAGATCGGTAACCTCTCTTTTGCCAATATAGAGGAATATCCCAAGACGCTTCAGAAGCTCAAGCAACTCCATCTCGAAATCAGAACCGTTATTGCTGGACATTGGTCAGCCGTGCATGGGCCGGAACTTATAGACCAGTATCTGGAGCTGCTAGGGAACAGTTCGGCTATCGAGCCATGGGCCAATGGGGCTATGGCCCAACCAAAGGTTCCAGCGAACGCGGCGGTGCCGCGCCGCTGACCCGTACGTTGGGCCGCCGAAACAATAACTAGGAGATGATAATGAACAGGATCATGTTTTACACTACGATACTAGCAATTCTTGCCTTTGTGCCGTCAGCACATAGTGAAGATTTGGATATAGCAAAACTTTTCGATGAGAAAAATTTAAAGGGGACAATCATTATAACCTCACTTGATGGCAGCAAAACGTACACTCACAATGACGAAAGAGCAAATACCCGTTTTGTTCCCGCATCAACTTTCAAGATACCGAGCACCCTTATTGCTCTTGATGAATCTGCAGTAGCCAATGAAAATGAAATCATAAAATGGGACGGTAAGGACAAGGGCATACCGGTCTGGAATAAAGACCATTCTATGGAGACAGCCTTTCCTTCTTCATGTGTTTGGTTCTATCAGGAGCTTGCCCAGCGAGTGGGAAAAAACAAATATAGTAAGTATTTAAAGAAAATGAAGTATGGCAATGAACAGATTGGCCCGGAGATAACCACATTTTGGTTAGAAGGGGATCTAAAGATCAGTGCTGCTGAACAGATTACTTTTCTCAAAAAGCTCTATACCAGGGAATACCCATTCAAATCTTCTTCATATGAAGTCTTGAGGAATCTTATGGTTATTGAGCGTACTCCAGCATACACCATACGAGCTAAGACTGGATGGTCACAAAAGTTGGGTTGGATCGTAGGCTACATCGAGTCTGGTGAGAAGGTATGGTTCTTCGCAACAAACATGGATATCGCAAAACTAGAGGACTGTCATTTTCGGAAAGAGATTACTTTAGAAGTGTTGAGGTTCAAGGGCATTATTTAATGAGCCCAACCAGCAAATCCACCGGACGGCTTTCAGCCGCCGGTGATCAGCACGTTGAGCACCATCTTGACTTTGAAAGGTAATAGCTGTACAATTGTACGCATGAAAATAGTCGCTGATACAAACGCTTTTATAGCGGTCGCTCTTAACGAGCCGGAAAAGAATACGATCATTCGACTTACTGCAGGTTGTGATTTAATTGCACCTGAAGTACTACCTTTTGAGGTTGGAAATGCTCTATCAGCCATGGCTAAAAAAAACATCTTGGATAAAAATGAACTGATTTCAGCTTGGGAGATGGTGCAACGTATACCAGTTGAATTACGTCATGTAGATATCAAGTCTGCATTGGGAATATCGCTGAAATTTAATATTTACGCATATGATGCTTATTTCCTGGAATGTGCTGTTAGTTTGCGAAGCCCATTAATAACCCTCGATCGAGGCATGAAAAGAGTTGCCTCAAACCTTGGTATTACAATTTTGGAGTAATGAAAATGAAAGTATATTCATATTCTGAAGCAAGACAGCGTTTTGCCGAGATTCTTAATACCGCACGTAAGGAAGAAGTAATCATTAAAAGAAGAGGTGGAGAAGCTTTCTCAATCACATTTAGAAGAACTGCCAACTCTCCTTTTGACGTTCCTGGCATTAAGACAAATGCAACCACCAAAGATATCCTTGCAGCTGTAAAGGAATCTAGAGAGAGAAAATAGCCGAACAAGCAAATCCAGCGGACCGCAAACCGCGTGAGGGTTTGCTTCTGTCCCTGCTCCGCTTCACGGCCGTTGGTGATTACTGGCTTGGTGTTCCGTAGTGTTTGCGTCCGC
Source organism: uncultured delta proteobacterium (assembly GCA_963785235.1). Lineage (GTDB taxonomy): Bacteria > Desulfobacterota > Desulfomonilia > UBA1062 > UBA1062 > MWEI01. The sequence continues at coordinate 119,561 of CAWAUM010000012.1, forward strand.
TGATCCGCAGCGTTATGTGTAGTAATTTGAATATATTATTGGGAGGTCTATATCATGGAAAATCAAATGACAGAATGGGGTGTAGGGCCTAAGTTTACCCTTTATTCAGCTATCTATTGTGTTCTCATGTTTGGGTTGACTATGTATTTTGACCCGCTGTTTAAAATCACCTTGATTCCATATCGCATATTGGTATGGATAGGTATTATTCTCATTGTCTTGGGGATTCCTTTTTATCTCTTTTCTCTTGTCCCTGTCATGCGTGCCTTTAAAGCAAGGCGACTTATTACAAGTGGAGTTTATGGTATGTGTCGCCATCCAGTATATGCAGCTTGGTTGTTATTCTTTGTACCTAGCATAGCACTGTTCATAAATTCCTGGGCATTCTTGTCTGCTCCTTTTGTGATGTATTTCTTAGTAGGGGCATTGGTTACGAAAGAAGATATTTATTTAAAGGAAACCTTTGGGCAAGAGTATCTGGCATATAAACATAAGATACCGGCTATCCTGCACTATGGCTGGCTAAAGAGAAACACATAACCATCCACCGGACGGCTAAAGCCGCCGGTGATGCCGGTCGTTGGAACATAACCTTGAAAAGCATTTGCAGTCTATGTATATGGAAGGTATAATATATATACCATGGAATTTGAATTCAATCCGGAGAAGAGTGACAAAAACAAAGATAACCATGGAATTGACTTTTTTGAAGCACAAGCGTTATGGGAAGATCCAGACATAATTGAAATTCCAACGAAAACAACAGATGAATCCAGATTTATGGTTATCGGAAAAATTGCAGATAAGCATTTCTCCGGTGTCATAACTTATAGAGGCAATACTGTAAGAATAATCTCTGTACGTAGATCCCGCAGGGAGGAGATTAATATTTATGAAAGCTAAGGAATTTGATGCAAAATTTGATAATAACGAAGATGTTTCACAATATCTCGATATTTCGAAGGCCAGAAGACCAATCCAAGAACAGAAGCGGGTTAATGTCGACTTTCCTTTATGGATGATTCAACTTCTAGACAAAGAAGCAAAACGCTTAGGTGTACCAAGGCAGTCTATCATCAAATTATGGGTGGCTGAACGCTTACAAAAAGCATCTTAAGCAGTTCCAACCATTCAATCCACCAGACCGCAAGCAGCTCGTTGCCCTGCATTCGCCCTTGCCCCGCAACACGCCCTCTGCTGCACTTCTGCTTCCTGCACCGTAATGCTTGCGGCAGGTAATCTCTGTCGTTACCCTCAGATTGAATATGCAATCTATAGTTGCATTATGCAACATTTGGATATATAGTGATAGCGTCTTGTAGTAAAGATGTTTGGAGGAATTATCATGGCCACAGCAGTAAGAATATCTGAAAAACTTGTGAATGAGGCAAAAAAATTTGGGCGGATTGACCACAGGTCCTTGGCTGGTCAGATCGAGCATTGGGCACGTATGGGTAAATGCGCAGAAGAGAATCCCGATTTGCCATACTCTCTCATTAAGGAAATCCTGATTGGGCTGGACGAGTTGGATCAGGACGAGAAGACCGAATACAAGTTTGGATAGTGCGTTGTGAAAGTTTACCAGTCAAGATCATTTGAGAAAAAGATTAAGAAAATGACCAAGTCAGAAAAGGATTCGTTGGATCGCGAAATAAAGAGAATTGCCGATGATCCAAACATAGGGGAAGAAAAGAAAGGTGACCTAAGAGGCGTATTCGTTCACAAGTTCAAACTCAAAACAATCCACTATCTGCTCGCCTATCGAAAAGTTGGCGATGATCTGGAACTAGTAATAATCGGGCCTCATGAGAATTACTATCGAGGCTTGAAACAATATTTGAAAACCCGATAATGCGGGTAACCCTCGCATCCACCGGACGGCTAAAGCCGCCGCTGACCTCCAACGTTCGCCTTATGAAATTGCATCTTGCCAGGAAAAGATCTTGGTAGTACTATTAGTTGTATTATAGGAGGTACCATCAATGTCCAAGGCACCAAAGATTATACCCATTTCAGATCTCAGGCAAAATGCAAGTGATATCATTAAGCGTGTTGCATCGTCCCGAGAACCTGTCTTCATTACACAACGGGGGAGAGCCGCTGCCGTAATGGTAAGCATGAAAGATTATGAGTATGCTCAACATGAAAATGAAATATTGCGCTTATTAGCACGCGGAGCAAAAGAGATAGAGGCCGGGATCGGCTATGATCTTGATGAAGTACTCAAGGAAGCTGATAAAATACTTGATGGTGCAAAATCTTGAGAATTCTCTTTACACCATCAGCTCGTCTCCAATTTCTAGAAGCGTTTGAGTACATTCGAAAAGACAATCCTTCATCTGCAGTAGATTTTCGGAAGAAGGCAGAAAAGAGCTTATCACGCTTAATAAAATTTCCTGAATCTGGCAGATTCCTTCCTGAGTTTCAAGATCTCTCATTTCGTGAAGTAATCGTACAACCTTATAGGTTCTTCTATAAAATAAAGGATGATGTAGTGTGGATTGTTGCTGTATGGCATGGAGCACAGTTACCTCATGTCCCTGACAAGTAACCAAGGCGAACAAATCAATCCAGCTGACCCGGCGCAAGCGCCGGGCAGCTGATCTCTATCGTTATCTTCTCCGTGCTATTGACAAATATGCATGCATGATGCATATTAATGCATATGAGAACGACATTAAACATTGATACCAATACCTTAAATAAAGCCAGTAAGCTCACGGGGATCAAAGAGAAGACAGCTTTAGTCCAGCGCGGTCTTGAAGCTCTTATTGCAATAGAGAGCAGCAAAAGGCTCTCAAAACTGGGCGGCACAGAAAAGGAACTCCAGCCTATTTCACGGCGCAGACAGTCTGGATCTTGACAATGGTTCTGGTCGACACATCCATCTGGATAGACCATTTTAAAAAAGGGAATGTCTCTCTCGAAAAACTATTGCTCGACATAAAGGTAATTTGTCATCCCTTTATTATTGGTGAGCTTGCCTGTGGTAACCTTAAGAACAGAAAAGAGATCATCTCACTACTTCATTCCCTTCCTATGGCTCCTTCTTTAGAACATGATGAGATCTTGTATTTCATTGAAAGCAAAAAACTCATGGGTCTAGGAATCGGCCTTGTTGACGTGCATTTGCTTGCATCTGCTCATCTTGTTCATGCCCCTCTATGGACTATTGATAAGAAACTGCTCCATGCTGCAGATGCTCTAGGAATTTCATTCACAAGCTGAAGATAACCCGCCACTGCAGCCCCCGGCCGCGGCTGACCGGCACGTTAGTGCCGTGACCAAATCTATTCACACCCGTAAGGAGATTTTCTGCAATGGACATTCCACGGATCTTCAACATCACCGAAAGTGCTCACCGCATCCATAACCCGTTCACACCCGAAAAGCTCGCCACTCTCGGCGCGGCGCTGCGTCTGGAAACGGGAACCCGAGTGCTCGACCTCGGCAGCGGTTCGGGGGAGATGCTGTGCACCTGGGCACGCGATTACGGAGTCATCGGCACCGGCATCGACATGAGCCAGTTGTTCACCGAGCAAGCAAAACTCCGCGCTGAAAAACTCGGTGTCGCCGATCAAGTCAAGTTCATCCATGGCGATGCTGCCGGCTTCGTCTCTGACGAGAAGGCCGGTGTGGCAGCCTGTCTCGGTGCCACGTGGATCGCCGGTGGTGTTGCCGGCACCATCGAGCTTCTGGCGCAGAGCCTCCGCGCCGGAGGGATCATCCTCATCGGCGAGCCCTACTGGCGGCAGTTACCACCGACGGAAGATGTTGCCAGGGGGTGTCTTGCCGGCTCAATCTCTGACTTTCTCACGCTTCCAGAACTTCTCGCGTCTTTCGGCCACCTTGGCTACGACGTCGTAGAAATGGTTTTGGCAGACCAAGACGGCTGGGACAGATACGAGGCGGCTAAATGGCTCACCATGCGCCGATGGCTTGAAGCCAATCCCGACGACGAGTTCGCGAAAGATGTTCGAGCCAAACTAACCTCGGAACCCGAGCGCTACGCCGTTTACACGCGTGAATACCTGGGCTGGGGCGTGTTCGCGCTGATGACGCGGTGATGAGGGGATTACCGGGCGACTCAGAAAGTGGGGAAAACCAATCATATCAATTGCATCCAAGCGGATCCTTGGGCCGCTCGGCCGTACAAAATTCATCACTTACCTGCCGCCCCAGGGGCCGCTGAGCGTGTCGTTGGATGCTATCCGATAGAATGCCGATAAGTATTGCTTGATAATGCGCATTAATAGATCTATTATATGCGCATAAGGAGGCAGACATGCAACTCAGTATCTTTAACCCCAAGGCACCTAAAAAATCTACCAACCTCAGTATCAACAGCGATCTACTCACACAAGCCAAGCAGAATAATATCAACTTATCAAAAGCATTGGAGCAGCGTCTTGTGGAAATGCTGCTGGAGGAAAAACGCTGCAAATGGAGAGAAAAGAACAAAGAAGCTATCGACGTATATAATCATCGGGTTGAAACCTCAGGGATTTTTAGTGATCATTTGAGGAATTTTTAATGGCACAATTTGATGTATACGAGAATCCTAATGAGCATACAAAAAAGAACGTCCCTTATCTTCTCGACCTTCAAGCTGACCTTCTCAACTCTCTTGCAACACGTGTTGTAGCACCTCTTGTAAATGCATCAGCAATGGGTAAACCAATAGACTATATTAATCCACAATTTCAAATAAAACGAAAGACTGTATATATGTCTACTGCAGAGTTGGCAGGTGTTCCTGTTCGTGCATTGGGCGATAAGGTCGGTTCCCTCAAAGATCAACGTCATATTATTATTACAGCTCTTGATTTTTTATTCACAGGTTTCTAAAGGCATCAAACCATGGCATGCACGCGGACGCCCTGACGCGCGCCTGTGATGCCCGGCGTTGGGCGCCATTCTCAACGCAATTAAACTCCATTGACAAGTTGTAGCCAATTGGCTACATTGTATGTATGAAAGAAATCCTTAAAACTGAAGCCTTTGCGAAATGGATTGATGAAATTCAAGATATCCGTGCGCGTGCTCGTATTCTGGTCCGAATTGAGAGGCTATCGGGTGTATTATAAGGAACAAGGACGGAAGCTGATAATTCTTTTAGCAGGTGGCGATAAGCATTCACAGGCCAGGGATATAAAAACAGCATTACGTCTGGCAAGAAGCTTATAGGAGTTCATCATGGCTAAAACTATAACAACTAAATATGATGTCGCCGAACATTTACGTACACCAGAGGAAATTGCAGCTTACCTCGAAGCTTGTCTTGAGGTAGCAAATGGTGATGCGGCTTATATTGCTAAGGCTCTTGGTGATATTGCACGCGCCAAGGGCATGACACAAGTAGCGCGTGATGCCGGCTTGTCACGTGAAAGTCTTTACAAAGCACTCTCTGGTGAAAGAAGCCCTGGATTCGACACAATCCTTAAAGTTTTACAAGCACTCGGCTTGAAATTGCATGCAGAAGCAGCCTAAGCAAATTGTTAAATCGCCCAACCAACTAATACAGCCGGCGGCGACGCGTGCCCTTAGATTCTGGACTTTCATAATTATTTGACCTTGATACATTGGGACATCCATCATATATCTTCCTGGTAAGACATGTTGTCATGAGGAGAAAACATGCCAGACCCAGCAACCATAAAGATGTCATCAAAAGGACAGGTTGTCATCCCTGAGAATATAAGAAATGAAACAATTTCAGATATTGATGCGATATCGAAAGTTACCATTGCCGCCTTCCAGAATCTTGCAATCAGCAATCATACGGAGCAATTCATAATAAATGCATTACGGGATGCCACTGTACTGACCATTTCGCTAGTCGCAGAAGTAGATGGAAAAGTGGTAGGCCATATAGCGTTTTCGCCTATAGCAATTTCCGATGGCAGCCTTAATTGTTATGGCCTAGGCCCTATATCTGTCCTGCCAAAATTTCAGAAACAGGGCATTGGAAAATCCCTTATCCTAAAAGGCTTATCCTTACTGAAAGACATGGGTGGCCAAGGCTGTGCTCTAGTAGGTGACCCAAACTACTATAAACGGTTCGGCTTTAAAAATATTCCAGATTTAATTTATGAAGGTATTCCACAAGAAGTCTTTCTTGTCATGCCGTTTGATAAACAAATACCTCAAGGCACAGTCATATTTCACAAAGGGTTTCTGGCAAATGGCTGACCGGTTCATCCAGGCGGACGCAGCGGAGCCGCGCCGCTGGCGCCCATGTTCGGTGAAATAACTTTATGAAATTGAGCGATCTAGGTTTCCACCAATGGTTTGAGGCGTACATGAGCGAGTTGCATCAGGTGGGCCGCGGCATTGCCCGCATATCGGCAGTTGACCGCGGTTCATACCTTATCAGAAATGAAACCAGAGAAATCCCGGCTGAACTCGCCGGGAAGTATTCTTATCAGGTTGAAAGCTCCGTCGACCTGCCATGTGTCGGAGATTGGGTGACGGTGCAATACTACAACGATGACACGGAGGCAATTATCCACAAAGTGTTTCCGCGAAAGACTTTCTTGCGCCGCAAGACCGCCGGTGAAAACGTCGATTTCCAGATGATTGCAGCCAACATAGATAGCGCCTTCATTGTTCAATCATGCCATTTTGACTTCAACCCGCGACGAATGGATCGGTACCTGGTAATGGCGGCCGACGGAAATGTTGAGCCGATCATCATCCTTACAAAGACGGATCTGATCACCCACGATGAACTGGAACAGAGGCTTGCGGTCACCAGATCAACCGCGATTTCAGCCAGAGTCCTTGCCCTCAGTAACATCAGCGGTATCGGGTTTGACGAGTTTCAAGAGATGCTCGTCCCGGGAAGAACCTACTGCCTGCTTGGTTCATCGGGCGTCGGGAAGACAACACTCATCAACCGCTTGATCGGTCAGGACGCTTTTGACACAAAGGCTGTCAGTGGAACGGGAGAAGGCACCCATACGACTTCACGTAGGCAGCTCATCGTTCTTGATCAAGGCGCCATGTTGATTGATACACCTGGAATGCGAGAGCTGGGCCTTCTTGGTGTCAGCGATGGGTTCAGCCAAGGCTTTGAAGATATTCTCCTCCTTTCCGCACGCTGTCGCTATGCGAATTGTAGCCACGAACACGAGTCCGGTTGTGCTGTCCGAGCTGCAGTCAGAGGCGGTGAATTGAATGAAGATCGCTATTCCAGCTATATAAAGCTCAAGAAGGAGTCCGAGTACCACGAGATGTCGTACCTAGACAAACGGAAGAAGGACAGAGCATTCGGTCGCTTCATAAAATCGGCCAAGAAGCAGATAAAGGAATGAAAAACGGGCACCGAAAAAACAGTTACATGCGGCTGGACAAGCAGGGCTGCAAACAAAATTTGTCTGATAAGACCAATCGCATCCACCGGACGGCTTACAGCCCCGGGAGTGAGGCCATATTTGAGTCATCGAAGGAGGTTGGATAATGCGCCAGATATGCGTTGCGACCTGCCTTGCTACAATCCTTCTCGTGGGACAGGCGACCGCGGCTGACCAGGAACAGAAGGCACAATCAGCGCAGAGCAAGGCGGGGGTATTGGAGCAGAACTCCGCAGCCAAGGGCAGCAAGGAGACCCCTACTCGATCCGAGATCATCACGAAGACTGAAGCGCAGGCGGTCGATCCGGTCGGAGAAGAGCCCTTGGAACATGCGATCACCTGTCTTTCACGAACCATCTACTGGGAGGCCAAGGGAGAGGGGGCTGCTGGCATGGAAGCAATCGCCAATGTTGTCATGAACCGGCTAGGCCATAAGGGCTTTCCCAACACGATCTGTGAAGTTGTCAGGCAAGGCCACGAAAAGGGTGCCTGCCAGTTCTCGTGGTGGTGCGATGGCCGTTCGGATGACGCACAGGAGGAAAAATCCTACGCTATCGCCAAGGAAATAGCTCGAAAGGCGCTCAACCGGCAATTAACGGACCGTACCGGTGGCGCATTGTATTTTCACCAGCACAAAGTAACCCCCAGTTGGTCCGCGGAATACATCAAGACGGTCGAGATCGGCGAGCATGTCTTCTACAAGCCTCACGGCGGCACGGCAAAATAGGCCTCCATGCACCGAAAACCTGCTTGCAGGTCGAAGCGCCCAAGCGGCGCACACCTGAAGCCTGATGCTGGGCCTATTGAAATCACCACAAAATTACTCAAACAGGAGAACAACCTATGTCTGACAATCATACGCGTATTGCAATTGTAACCGGCGCCACGTCCGGTATCGGTGAAGCCACAGCGAGAAAGTTCGTTGCTGCCGGTTTTGACGTGATCGGTAATGGCCGCAACGCTGCAAAACTGACTGCGCTTGAAAAGGAACTCGGTTCCGCATTCTTCGGTGTTGCTGGCGACGCTGCGGACAACACTGTTTTGGAGCGGCTCTTTACCTCGGCTATTGAGCGTTATGGCAAATCGGCGGATATCGTTGTTGCCAATGCAGGAAGAGGTCTGGGCGGATCGGTTAAAGACGCCGATTTGTCGCAATTTGAAAACGTGCTCAGAATCAACGTGACCGGCACCCTGGCCCTATTGCAGAAAGCCGCTCAAAAAATGCTGGATGGACGACACAACGTTTATCCAAAGTCTGCAGCCGATATTGTCATCGTAGGGTCGGTGGTAGGACGGCACATATCACCATTCAGCGCGGTATATGGGGCTACGAAATTTGCCGTGCATGCGCTGGCCGAAGGTCTGCGGCGCGAAGTGGGACCGAAAGGGGTTCGCGTCTCGTTGGTTGAGCCGGGGATCGTGCTCAGCGGGTTTCAGGCAGCAGCAGGTTACAGCGACGAGCTGGTGGATGGTTTTCATGAAAAATTCGGTCCATTGTTGACAGGAGGTGACGTGGCAAACGCAATATACTACATTGTCACCCAGCCACCCCATGTACATGTCAGCGACATCATCATTCGTCCCACACGCCAGGATTATCCATAACTTTTTTGCCTTATATCAAGGGGCGATTATAAACGACGTAATACTCCATGCCTTTGATTGGCGCTATTTAAAATAGCCGATAACGCACAAAAGATCGCCGGGCTTGGCTATGGCTCAGTGCAGCGAGCCTGTTGAAACGGTGAATGGTGCACAGCGTGTAAAAGTTGCATCCCGTGCAATAGGTCTCTGACCTGCCGGTTACCTTTTCATAGTGGTGATGGATGATGCGGGTTTGTGAATCGTAGAGGTCATCGGACAGGATCCACTTCAGGATTGTCCTGACCTTTTCGAGATAAACTACCTCTCCAGTTGCCTCATAGAGGTCAAGCAATGCCCAGGCAACAGCGCAGTTACCCGATAAGCCCTTTGAAGATAGTGTCGGGTGGCCGGAAAAGCCGCCTCGATCCTTGTCCCATAGGCGCTCATCCATAGTAGCAATTACTCTCGCAGCTCGATCGATATATTCCTTTGAGCCGGTGGCGCGGTAGGCTGCCGCACAGGCCATCATCATAGTGGCCTGGGGCCAGTCGGCATAGCGTGAATAGGTATACAGACCCTTTTCTTCATTCCAGCACTCACGGTTTGCCAGGCTCATAAGGGCAAGCCCTTCCTCCTTGTAGACATCATCCCCCGTGAGTTCATATGCGGTGAAACACATCAGGATGATGGACCCATAGGTGCTTGCGCGGTCATACATGTAGGGCGTGAAAAAGTCGGGACTGTACGTGGCGAGCATGCTTCCCGCGCTCACCCCGAGGGTGAACATGTGGAGATAAGGCTTTCTCTTTGTTGCCCGATAGGTCTCTGCCAGGCAAGGAAACCCGATGACCATGTCCATGGTAGGCACGGGAAAGACAACGAACCTATACACCATGGCCACTTCATGATCCACGGTCTTGTCGGCCATGGAGCGCAGTGCATACGCACCGGTATCTTTCCACAACGCATAGAGAAGCATGGGCGCAAAATAGGTGGCATCACCCTGGATATCCCCCTTCCAGTCGCCACTCTCATCCCATGAGAGCTCCACGAGGTTCTTGAGAATCGAGGAGAATTCGTCCTTGAACTCGGTGAGACCAAAATCCAGAGAGGCAGCCTGGCTTAGCTCGTCAATAGTCAGGTCCCTGGCCTGGGCCTGAACGCATAAAAAGATTGGGCAAACGAACAGGACTATGGCCAGGAAAAAAACAATGGTCCATGCCTTGTGCTGCAATACCGACTATACCTTCTTCGCCTTGGCGGCCTCGGGGAAGTAATCCTGAAAACACTCGGGGCATAACCCGTGGCTGAACACCGCATCCGAGTGTTCCTCCAGGTATTGCTCCAGCTGGTTCCAGTACCCCTTGTCATCCCTGATCTTCTTGCAGGCGGCGCAGATGGGGATGAGCCCGCTCAGGGTCTTGATCTGGTTCAGCGCCTCTCTCAGTTCGCAGTTGAGGCGCTCTTTTTCCTCTTCCATCTGCTTGAGTATGGTAATATCCTGTAACGTCTCAACCACGCCCAGGAGGCTTCCATCCTGGCTGAAGATGGGTGATGCATCGAAGATGAGATAGCGTTTCTTGCCGCCCACATTGGCATACCAGCCTTCGGCGTGCAGACCATGGGGTATGAGCAATGAAGGGCCATGGACAACATAGAGATCGTCCATCCTCCCAAGGTCGTTATCGAGGATGAGGTCCGACAAGGTCGACCTTTGTTTGTCGTAGAAGGCTGTCCAGTGTTTGGAGGTACCGATGACATCAGCAGCCTTAATACCGGTAAGTTCCTCGCAGGCCCTGTTCCAGTGTATTACCTGGTGATGGGAGTCAATGACAAAGAAACCTACCGCGCAATTCTGCACCATGTTTTCACCGATCTTGATCAATACATCGGCATCAGGCCGGCAATAGTTGTCTTCACTGTTACCATTCATGGCACAAGGTCGGGTTTTATTTTTTTTCCTGTCGTTTTCCATCTTACCACCATAGCACGTAATAATGTTCAGAACATGGGGTTTCAAGGCTCATTATCGGCATAATCGAAGGCAAAGTACATTAAAGCCGGATTTTGCTTGAGGATGTGTAAAAAACTTGGGTCCATTAAAATCAGTCATCTTGCAGCCTTAGGAGAATGATTATTTCCCGGTCCTTAAAGGCTGCTTTGGTGACTGATTTTAACGGACCTGTTGAAAACAACTGAGATCACGATTGAGTCTTATGCTTAAGCAACTCAAGGGGCCGCCGCAAAGATCTTGCCTGCATATAACTCATACCATGTAGGTTTGAAGACCCCTTCAAGAAATCCGTTATGACCGCCGAAGTCGTGCATGAAAAGCCTGGTGGAAGCCCCCAGCAAAAGGCCTGAAAAATCACCCGAAGGGATGGCCGGATCGTCGCGGGAGGCTATGATGGTGGCAGGTATGCTCAAGGCTTTTATGGATTCACCGGAAAGGGTATACCCCATGAAATATTCCCGTGTATCTTTATAGCTGCTGTATTTTTTCAAGAGGGCATCTGTTAAGGCTCGCAGCGTTTCCAGTTTCATGATGTCATGAAAATCGTAAAGCTGCGGATAAATCTTCTGTTTGATGGCCAGTGATCTCCTCCATTTTTTCAGGAAGTACCACCTCAGGAGCCGGCTCTGGTCCAAGGCGTCGGTGGCCCTGCTCGGGTCTATGGCCGGACTGACGGCAACGACGTGGCAAAGGTTCTCTATAGGCTCATCAGAGCATCTCCGTGCGATCCTCAGCGCAAAGTTGCCGCCAAGGGAGAAGCCCATAAGAAACACCCGTGAAGGGCTCTTAAGCCCGGATGCGGTTTTTACCGCATTGAAGACCTCGTCCAGCAAGATGGCGTAGAATACCCCCTCATTGAGGTGGTGGGTGTTCCCATGGTCCCGGAAGTTCAGGCGGAATATATTATAGCCCTGATCATAAAGATACCTGCCCGAATGCAGGATATAGGTGGATTCCGCACTGCCTTCCCAGCCATGGAGCAGGATCACCAGGCCAAGGTCCGGCCTTGTGCGCTGGGCCGAGAAGAAACCCTGGAGCCGGATTCCCCCGCCTGCATCGATGATCATTTCGCAAGCAGCCTCCCTCATGGGGTTTGGGCCGACTGCGCGTATCCGTGCGGATGCGAGGACGGTCTGCGTGTAGGCCCCCTGCAGAAAGCGCGGGGGGATGAACCTGCTGTCATTCGACATGCCTTTGGCCTCCTGAGGCAAGGTTCAAAAGCCTGTATACCGGGACCTCAATCCGCACGGATAAAGGAACTTTGCTGCAAACCCTTACGAGACCATCAGGTTAAGGGGCTCTATATAGGCAGGGTCCTCTTTATCGATGATCTCTACGATGTGCTTGTGAAGGCGCCACTTGTGTTCCTTGAAGATGGTACGGCCCTTTGTAAAGGTGCGTGCAAAGGCAATAGCCTCCTTCATGAGTTCCTCTTCACCCTCACAGGCCTTGATCACCATGCGGCACTCCTCGAGTTCTTTGCCTGACGCCCTCTTCCCCGAGTATACGAGTTCCTCAAGCTTATAATAGGGCATGGCCTTTTTCATCATGGCCAGCATACCCGGCAGGAAGGGGATGTTGATGTCCACCTCGGGGAAGCAGAAATACCCGCGGTCACCCCTCATGAACCTGAAGTCGCAGGTGCAGACCAGGATGGCTCCGTCACCGAAGGCATGCCCGTTAATGGCCGCTATGACCGGCAGGGGAATGGTCAGCATACGCTTGAAGAGCCTGTTGAGCTCATACATGAAGTCTTTGATGGCCTGCGTTTCATTACGTGAAACATTGCCCATCATCCACTCGAGGTCGATGCCTAAAGACCAGTTCTTCTTGTCCACCGAAGACAGCACGATTGACTTGATCTCCTGGTCGGCCTCGATCTCGTCCAACGCCTTGAGCATGCCGGCAGCGAATGTGGGGTTGTGCCTGTTTTCTGTGGTGTTCATTGTCAGGATGGCAACAGTCCCATCCTTTTTCCATTCCACAACAGCCATGTTTGCCTCCTCTGGTAGGTTATCAATTCACCTATTCATACCATGAATTGCCAAGGATGTGAAAAGTCAATCTACGAGATATATCTCTATGCGTTCTTTCCCCTTACCGATATTATTGCGCTTGAGGCTGATCCGCCCAACCTCACCGGTACGCCTGGGATGCGTGCCGCCGCAGGAGACCCGGGCAAATCCTTCGATCTCCCAGTAGCGCTGCTCTTGTTCACGGTTACTGTATTCGCTCCTTATGGGAAGGTCTGCCTCGATGATCTTTCCGGCACGCTCCATGAGAACCGGAAAAGTGTCGGAAATCCTGCCCTCCCAGATAAAATCAAGCCTTGCCTTATCCTCGGAGATGTTTGCCCCGATCTTTAAAGGCCTTCCAAAGAGCTGATAGACCAGTTCGAGCACGATCTCTGCAGCGAAATGGAGCCGCATGAGCCGGTAGCGACGTGCCCAATCGATCTTGATGAATATCTCGCTGCCCGGCTTGAGGTCATGCGGGCACTCCAGGGTGTAATAGATCTCCATGTCCCTCTTCCGGGCGCAAAGGACCTTCAGGTCGTTCATGGTTCCCGTGTCGGATTCCTGGCCTCCTGCTGATGCATAAAAGATGGTCTGTTCAAGCGTGATGGTGTCATTGTCCATGCCCGTGATTTTGCTCATCAGCTCGGTTCGGTATGGGTCTTCCCAGAAGATCTTTTCTGCAGGCATGGTGAGTTGTATAATGGCAAGTGAGCGCTTGAAATGTCAAGGACTGCCATGGGGCAAAAACTCTAGGTATTTATCACGGATTTGGCGTTTAAAAGGCGTAAAAACCTGATCCGTTCAAATCAGTCATCTTGCAGCCTTTGCGGAATGCTAATTATCTCGGTCCTTTAAGGCTGCAAGATGACTGATTTGAACGGACCTATTTTTAAAAGACAATTCCATGGTCCGTATAAGCTTTATGCTTAAGGCCTCCTGGTGTGCCTTGAATATGTATGGGTACATCCAAACTCAAAAGCCAGGTTAAACATCTTTACCGATCAACTTCCACCTTGATTATATGCCGGCAGCAATATCGTGAAGATAGCCCCCTTGCCGGGTTCAGTGCTCAAGCTGATGCTGCCGCCGAACTGTTTCACAATGGTGTATACCGTTGTAAGCCCAAGCCCGCTCCCCTTGCTGTCGGCCTTGGTTGTAAAATAGGGCTCGAAGACATGGGAGGCTGTATCATCATCCATGCCCGTCCCTGTGTCGTTCATGATCAATTGCACATATTCCCCTGATTTGAGCTCCACATACCTTTGGGTTGACTGCTCATCAATGTTTACATGTGCCGTTTCAATAGTAAATGTGCCGCCCTTGGGCATGGCGTCCCTTGCATTGAGCGACAGGTTCATAACCACCTGCTCGAGCTGGCTTCGGTCTCCAAGTACGAGGCATCTCTTCTTGTCGAGCATGAGCTTAAGACTGATCTTGGACCCCATCACCGTTACCAGGAGACCCTGCATACCCTCGATCACCTCATTGATATCTACATCCGTCGGTCTGGTCGGCTGCTTTTTGCTGAAGGAGAGGAGCTGTCTGATGAGTGCCGATGCCGAGTTCTTCACATCCCTGATTTTTCCGATATTTTTTGTGACTGCCTCGGCATTGTTGATCTTGATCATCACGAGTTCGGAAAACCCTTCGATGGCTGCCAGATAATTATTGAAGTCATGGGCGATACTCCCTGCAAGCCTGCCTACTGCCTCCATCTTCTGAGCACGAAGGAGTTCACTCTCGAGGTACTTGTACTCGGTAATATCACGGCCCAGCCCCAGGATGCATTCCTGGCCTTCCAGCGTTATTGTTACTGCAGACCACAGCACAGTCCGCAGTTTTCCGGTCTTTGTTCTGAACTTAACCTCCTCGTTTCTTACCCAGCCATGCTCTTTCAATTTCTGAATAATCCTCACACGGTCTTCGGGTTTCTCCCAGATCCCGATCTCCAATGAAGTGTGATTGACCACCTCTTCGTGCTTATAGCCGGACCAATAAAGGTACCCCTCGTTCACATCGAGGTAGGTTCCTTCGTCCATGGTGGTTATGGACACCCAGTCCGGGCTGGCATGGAACACCTTGGTGAACTTCTCCTCGCTTACCCTTAGTTCCTCCTGAATCCTTTTATGGATAGAGATATCAGCAACAAAGCCTTCAAGGTAAAGCAGCTCATCTCCAGGCGAGAACACGCCGATGCCCTGCTCCCACACCCACTTCACCTCATAATTTTCCGTGATGATCCGGTATACGATCTGGAAGTGGCCCCTTTTTTCCAGGGCCTTCTGGATCTCGGTCCATACCATATCACGGTCTTCGGGGTGGATGATCTGCCCATAAGAAACCCTTTTGTTCCCGATAAGCTCACTCGTGGTGTAACCCGTCAGCTTAAAGCATCCCTGACTAACGGATTCCATGGTCCAGTCCATATCGTTTTTCGAACGATAGACCATGCCGGGCAGGTTGCTCATAAGGGTGAAGAGCTCCCTCCTGTGTTCCGACAGTTCTTCTTCTGCCTTAACGCGTGCCGTCTGGTCCGAATAGACCTCTACAAGTTCTCCGGACGGCAGTTTATAGACGAAACTCTCGCGCCACCCGGATATCCTCTCATCCAGGTAGAAGTAAACCGGCAGATATTCCCCCTCTCCTGTTCTCCAAACCCTCAGCAAAGCTTCATAGAGCCCTGATGCACTGGAACCGGGGAAGGTCTGAAGCAAGGTTTGGCCGATAATTTCGTCCCTGCTGATACTGTCGATCTGTTCCGCCGCCCTGTTGAATTCGAGATATTCGAAATCCTTTCCATCTTGGCGCGCCTGGAATATTGCAACCCCGCTCAGCGTATTCTCCACCATGGCACGGTAACGCGACTCAGCGGCATGAAATGCTTCTTCTTTGTGCTTCCTGTCGGTTATATCGATAACCATGGAAAGAAAATGGGGGGAGCCGCAAAAGTCAATGACCTCAAGAAACAAGAGGCAATCATGAGCCTGGCCTGATGCATCGAGAAATTGCACCTCAACATCCTTGAGCGATCCCTTCTTCCGGATCTTCCGGAGCATATCGGCCCGCCGGCCCAGGTCAGGCCAGAGATTGCTCTGTGCAGCAGTCTGGTTGATGATATCTTCCCTGCTGTAACCGCTGAGCTTGAGAAAGGCATTGTTCACATCCACGATGATACCGTCTTCGATGGTGGTGATGGTTGCCGGGATAGGGTTCATGGAAAAGCATTGGTAGAAAAGTTCGTCCGGGGGCTTGTGAATGTCCATGCCGCACAGCATGAAGATACACAGCGCGGCACCATTGAGAGAAAAACCACAGTGCCCGGTAATGGCATCGCAAAAGCTGCAGGGAAACCATGTTGCCAGGGGCATCATCAAGGCAATGAAGGCCATGATCCCGGAGAAAAGGACAATACCCCGGAAAAGATCAACGCCCGGTATATCTTTGGCAGGGTCTCTACGTTGATTGAAACCGGCCCGGTCTCTTTTTGTCATCCGCGCATACCAGAAGGCGGCCTTTGCCGGTATTTGTCTTCCAAACCGATGACTTGGATCCATTCTTAATTCATAATCCGAAACACGGATCAGTCAATAGGAATCGGTTTTCCTGTCTTCGCGGCGATTACAATATTATATATATTTTCTTACCGGCTTAAGGGGTTACCCATATATCTTGGCCCGGTAATATTCTTATCAACCTGGTACCAGGTAAAAAATTTGGTTATGCCGAGTGATTCTTCATCTTGTTCCGCTCAGCTGCTTCTTTAATGCTCTGAAGCCGCTTGGGCCGGTCCTGCAAACTGCTTACTTTCTTCTCTGTTAATTCCGTCTTTATAGGTATAGTTTTTTCTCTCATGAGTAATTTACTCCTATCGATCTGAGCAGTACGTCTGCTCGATTTAGCGCCGCTTCATTGAGAAACGCTTGTCTGATTAGATCTCCAAAAAACATGTTAGATTTGCTGGAGTGCGGATAAAGAAAAGGGGCAGGGTTGCCTGCCCCTTTGAGTTGTTTAGGCTTTGTAAAGATTGGAAGCCTGGGGCCCCTTCGGACCTGCAACTATGTCGAAGGTTACACGCTGACCCTCTTCGAGTGACCTGAAGCCTTCCTGCTTGATCGCTGTGTGGTGCACGAATACATCCTCACCACTGTCTGCTGTGACAAAACCGAAACCTTTTGCATCGTTAAACCACTTTACTGATCCTTGTGCCATGAAATACC
Source organism: uncultured delta proteobacterium (assembly GCA_963785235.1). Classification (GTDB taxonomy): domain Bacteria; phylum Desulfobacterota; class Desulfomonilia; order UBA1062; family UBA1062; genus MWEI01. The sequence goes on from CAWAUM010000012.1 coordinate 136,749, forward strand.
TCTTTTTTTCAGATCCCATTTTAGGGCTCTGTTTGTGAATTTCTGAAAAGTGAATGTATTTAAAGTGGAATGTTGTCTTATTGAGGTGTATTTGCAGGTACCGTTCGTAAGGCAAGATTCAATCTAATATATTCTTTTTCCAGATATGTATGCACACTAGGCCTGCTGAGGTGACCGTGTCAAGCACAATATAATTAATTTACCTAATTCCTTTTCAATTGATTATTATCATATCTCATTTTCTCTCGCATCACATTTCTCACCCACCTTCCACCTCTTACTGCTGCACCGCCGTGAATCCCTTGGCCTTGAGCATCTCCAGAAGCCCGCCCTTGCCCACCAGGTGGCCGGCGCCTACAACCATGAACACGTCACCCTCCTGGGAGAGGAGCTTGGAGATGCGAGTGGTCCAGGCTATGTTCCGCTCGGTAAAGAGTTTTTTTTCAACCTCGGGGAATTTCTTCAGGCTCTTCCGGGTGAAGGACTCCATCCGGGCTGCATCACCGGCCTTCCATGCCTGCACCATTTCGGCAGAGGCCTTTTCCAGCACCGCTATCTCTTCAAGTGCCTGCTTGAGGAGGTCCTCTTCCTTTCCGGGCAACGCATTGGCAAGCAGGTCCAGCTGCTGCCGGGCGGTTTCCAGGTATATCATCTTCTTTTTATCCGCGGCGGCCTGTTTTGAGAAGTGTGCGTCCAGACCGTCCTCGGCGGTAAAACCCAGGCGCTTGAGTTCCACGGTAGCAATGGACAGCGCCGCAAACCACGGCCTGTAGGTTTCGAACTGTTCCACCTCAAGGTTATTGGCCTCTACGCGCTGCCTGAACAGGGCATAGGTCTTCTCGGAGACCTCCCTGGGCAGTGTCTTGCCGTCGTGGTAGGTGCCCAGCGCGAGCATCATGTCCCTGATCTCATCGGTACCCGGCCCTTCAAGATCCGCTTCGAAGACAATCCGTGGGCAGGATTGATAGGCCTTCTCAATCCGCGCATCAAGCGGGTAGGAGGCTGCCTTGAACATGTGCATGGAGCCCAGGAGAAAGACCCTGGACTTGGGGCCCTGAACCGACCACATGAAGACCTTCGAAGGCGCTTTTTGGGCGGCATGTACTGGGTGAAAAGGGGTTCCCATGCAGACAATGGAAAAGACAAGGATCGCCATCATCAGCCGCCTATGCCCACTGTACTTATGCATACCTTTCTACCCCTTCCCGGCATAGGCTTTTAAAGGTTTTCCCTGGAGCAAAGAATGATGTTGTTCGCGTTGACCGCCTGCATCACCGTGGAGCCCGGCTCTATATCGTGATCTAGCCACACGTTGCCGCCGATGGTGCTGCCCTTGCCGATGCGGACCCTGCCTAAGATTGTGGTTCCCGAGTAAATGATCACATCGTCCTCCACCAGTGGGTGGCGCGGGATGCCCTTGACCAGCCTGCCCTCTTCGTCCTTGGGGAAGCTCTTGGCGCCGAGCGTGACGCCCTGGTACAGGCGCACGTTTCTGCCGATATCACAGGTCTCTCCGATAACCGTTCCGGTTCCGTGGTCGATGAAGAATCGCTCGCCTATGGCTGGCGCCGGGATGGATGTCTATGCCGGTTACAGAATGGGCCATCTCGGTGATGATCCGGGGGATGATCTCCACGCCCAGCTCATAGAGCTCGTGGGCGATGCGGTAGTTGGTCATGGTCTTGATGCTGGGGTAGCAGAATATGACCTCGCTCAGGCTCTTTGCCGCCGGGTCGCCCTCGTATGCTGCCGATACGTCGCTGATGAGCAGAGCGCGAATCCTCGGGATTGTAGCAATGAACTTCCGGGAGAGGATAATGGCCCGTTCGTTACACTCGATGCAGGCCTTTCGGTCCGTCACCTCGCACGAGAACTCAAAGCCCCTCTTTATCTGTTCGTTCAGGAGGCGCTCGATCTTCTCCAGATGGTTCCCGATGATATAGGGCATTGTGGAAAGCGTCATCTCGGAGTCGGAAAAATAGGCAGGGAAGATAACCATGCGCAGCCTTTCCACGATATCCGCAAGGACATCCAGCGAGGGCATGGCGCCTTCCAACGTGGGCCTGTGGTACACCTGGTCGAACGAATCCGGCTCGCACAGCTCATCCACTACTCTTTTTATGATATTTCCATTCTCATTGCCGTTGGTCTTCTGTTTCGGGATCATGGCGAACCTCTTAACCTCTTCACGTGGGTGTCGTCTGTTACGGGTTCGAGGGCTTCTCCTCGATGTTGCAGAAGTGCCTGTTCTTGTAGAACTCCAGGAGCCGTTCCACATCGTCCTTGCACTCTCCACAGACCGTGCTTACCTTGGTCTTTTCCTGAAGCTCATAGAAGGTCCTGGCGCCTTCCAGCACGGCCTCTTCGATCTCGTGGTCGGTGACGTTCATGCAGTTGCACACCACGCGGGCCTCTTCCCGTTTGATCAACTCCTTCATGCCGCTGCGCTCATAGTAGTCGTTGATGGCGGAGCGGAGCGCCTTGTCTCCCAGCACGCTGCAGTGGATCTTGTGCTCGGGCAGGCCGCCCAGCTCCTTGTTGATGTCCTTGGGCGAAAGCTTGAATGCATCTTCGAGCTTCATGCCCTTGACCATCTCGGATAGCACCGAGGTGCTGGCAATGGCGCTGGCGCAGCCGAAGGTCTTCCACTTGCAGTCGGTGATGGTGCCCTTTTCCTTATCCACCTTGATGGCAACCACCATCTGGTCGCCGCACTTGATGTTTCCTGTCATGCCCCTGCCGTCTGCGTCAAAGGCCTTTTCATCTTCAAGGATATTCTTGGGGTGCATGAAATGCTCGAGCACCTTGTCGGTGTATACCCAGTTCACCTGTTCCATTATTGCCTCCTTACATATGCAGTGGACATGTCCCTGATGCGACCGATGACACCCGGCAGCACATGAAGCATGTAGTCGATATCTTCAGTGGTGTTCTCCCTGCCCAGGCTGATACGGATGGAGCCGTGGGCGCACTCCGCAGGCAGGCCCGTGGCAAGGATCACGTGGGAGGGGTCCAGCGATCCGGATGCGCAGGCGCTCCCGGTGGAAACCGCTATTCCTGCAAGGTCGAGATACAGCAGTATGGCCTCGCCCTCTGCCCCTTCAAAGGACACGTTCAGCGTTCCGGGCAGACAGTCTGTCGGGATGCCCCACAAAGAGCACGTCCGGGATCTTTTCCGCAATACCCTTTCTCAAGGCTTCTTTCATCGTGAGCAGGCGCTTTTCCTCTTCGGCCATCTCTATGGCGCGCATATCAACAGCCTTGCCAAGCGCTATGATGCCGATGGTGTTCTCGGTACCGGCCCGCCTGCCGCGCTCCTGATGGCCTCCCCTGATGAGCGGGCAGAAAGGCGAACCCTTTCTGATATACACAGCGCCGATCCCCTTGGGGCCGTAGATCTTGTGTCCGGATAGGGTGAGGAAGTCCACACCGAGCTCGTTCACGTCCACGGGAACCTTGCCCACAGCCTGTACCGCATCCGTATGGAGCAGCGCCCCGTGTCCGTGCACGATCTTGGAGATGGCCTTGATGTCCTGTATGGTGCCGATCTCGTTGTTGGCCATCATGATGGAGACCAGTCCTGTCATGGGTCTTATGAAATCCTTGAGCTGGTCGAGGTCCACCTTGCCGTGGCTGTCCACGTCGAGGTATGTCACCTTGACACCCTTTTCCGCCATGCACCGTGAGGCCTCAAGTACGCATGGGTGCTCGATGGTGGTGGTGATGAGCTCCTTGCCGCTGCAGGCATTGAACTCGCAGGCCCCGCACTGGCTGTTGAGGATGGAGAGCACGGTGTTGTTGCCCTCTGACCCGCTGCCTACAAACAGGATCTCTTCAGGCTTTGCCCCGATAAACCGGGCCACCTTCTCACGCGCCTCTTCCACATATTTGCGCGCAAGCCTGCCGTAACCGTGGAGGCTCGATGGGTTGCCGTATATATCAAGGGCTTCGAAGATCGACTTCTTCACCTCGGGGTGAAGAGGGGTCGTGGCATTGTTATCAAAATAGATCATCCGCTTATCCATGGATTCCTCCCGGGTGAGTCTTTTATTATGACGGCTTATTCACCCTATAGGGTTCATAACATTTACCATTCATAGGGGTATCTTTACCCTTTTTCCAGGTTTTTTTACAGATAAGTATTCATTCACCCATGGAAGGTTGACTTGGAAGGAGCGAAAAAGATAGAGGTGGGTAATGTTAGAATCCTATTATGCAATGATTGCCCTTGAATTGGGCATAGCACCCGAGGCAGGTGAACGCGGTGGGCACCCTTTTGGAAGAAGGCTCCACGGTGCCGTTCATCGCCCGCTACCGCAAGGAGATCACCGGGTCTCTCGACGAGGTGGCCATAACCGCCATCAGGGACCGGCTTAAGGACCTCGAGCAGCTCGATGCCAGGAAAGAGTCCATCATCAATTCCCTGACTGTGCAGGGAGTGCTTACCGATCTACTGCACCAGGCAGTGGATGCTGCCAGGACCGTCGCCGAACTGGAAGACATCTACCTCCCCTACCGTCCCAAGCGTAGGACCAGGGCCACAATCGCCCGCGAAAAAGGCCTGGAGCCCCTGGCGGAGCTCATCTTTTCCCAGCCTGATGGGACCGAGCCTGCCAGAGAGGCTTTGGCCTACATCAATAAGGAACTTGGCGTGGAAACTGCTGACGATGCCCTGGCAGGTGCCCGGGATATCATGGCAGAGCGCATGGCCGAAGATGCGGATGTAAGGGCACTCATGCGCGCCCTTTTCGAAAAGGAGGGGACCATACGGTCCGAGGTCGTAGACAGCACTGCAGAACAAGCCGCAACGTACCGGGATTACTTTGACTGGCAGGAACCCGCGGCCAAGGCGCCATCCCACCGTGTGCTGGCCATGTTCCGCGGGAACAAGGAGGGCTTCCTGAAAACCTCCATCCGGGTGCCTGAGGCAACGGCCCTGGGGCTTATGGAAAGACAGGTATGTACAGGTCGTGGGGCATGTACGGAGCAGGTTCGGCAGGCATGCGTGGACAGCTGCAAGAGACTCCTCATGCCTTCAATGGAAAACGAGTTCAGGGGCGTGCTGAAATCGCGGGCTGACGAAGAGGCGATCCAGGTGTTTGCCAGAAACCTGCGCGAGCTCCTCATGGCGCCCCCGCTCGGCAGGAAAAGGGTTCTGGCCATTGATCCCGGCTTCCGCACCGGGTGCAAGGTAGTCTGTCTCGACAGCCAGGGTTCGCTCCTCCACCATGACGTGATCTATCCAAGCCAGTCCGCAGCCAGGGTGGAAGAAGCTGCAAAGAAAATCAAGGAGATGGTTATTCAGTACACTATCGAGGCCATTGCCATCGGGAACGGAACCGCAGGCCGCGAGACCGAGTCCTTTGTGCGCGGCCTGGACCTCAAACAGCAGGTGATCATGGTAAACGAGAGCGGCGCATCGATTTATTCCGCCTCGGAAACCGCGCGCCATGAATTCCCGGATCATGACATTACCGTGCGCGGGGCCGTATCCATCGGAAGGCGGCTCATGGACCCTCTGGCAGAGCTGGTGAAGATCGACCCCAAGGCAATCGGCGTGGGCCAATACCAGCACGACGTGGATCAGGCAAGGCTCAAGGATAAGCTGGACGACCTGGTTCAAAGCTGCGTCAATGCCGTGGGGGTAGAGGTGAATACGGCAAGCCCTGAACTCCTCACGTATGTGTCGGGCCTGGGCAGAACCCTGGCAGGCAATATTACCACCTATCGCTACTGAACATGGGCCCTTTAAAAGCCGTGGCGAGCTCAAGAAGGTCCCACGCCTCGGTGCCAAGGCCTTTGAGCTATCAGCCGGTTTCCTGCGCATCCGGGACGGATTCGCTCCCACTCGATGCAAGCGCAGTGCACCCGGAGCGGTATGCTCTGGTGGAACGTATGGCAAAAGACCTGGGCTGCACGGTATCGAAACTGATGCAAGACCCTGAGCTGCATTCGCGGATAGACCTGAAACGCTATGAGAGCGACACCGTGGGCATACCCACCCTGAAGGACATCATGGCCGAACTTGCCAAGCCCGGCAGGGACCCGCGCGAGCAGTTCGAGTCCTTCAGCTTTACCGAGAACATAAACACCATTGAAGACCTCTCAGCAGGCATGGAGCTGCCGGGCATAGTGACCAATGTGACCAACTTCGGGGCCTTTGTGGATATCGGGGTCCACCAGGACGGCCTTGTGCACATAAGCCAGCTTGCCGACCGGTTCGTGAAGGACGCCTCTGATGTGGTGAAGGTGAACCAGAAGGTGCTGGTGCGTGTTCTCGAGGTAGACACAAAGCGCTCCCGCATATCCTTGTCCATGAAAAAACCCGGTTCATAGTGGTCGAGCCCTGAGAGGGCTTTGTCACATGGAGAAACCAGCGCTTTTCGTACACATGGTTACAATTATTACCAATTCCCTGACCATCAACCCTCACAATATATTGATATTACAAAGTCATATTTCCTGGCACAGAGGTTGTAAGTTGTTTGGTCATGGCCCAACTGTTCAAAATTCTTCCGGCAAAATGTTATCCACTTCATGATGCTGCTTGCATCATGATCAATACTTTTTTGACTAAGTTCACCGAGGTATACCGGTTGATTTATGGTGAGACAAGTATTTATCAATCCTGGGTATTGATGAAAGAAGGTATAGATTGATTACATTGAAATATTCAACAAATAATGGATTCTCATTCCAGGTTTTAGATGATAACCAGCCTATAGGAAGTGTCAGTATTAATACAAGGCTGACATGTGACAAGTATCTTGCAATGATTCATGGGGAAGGAGCCGAAGATTGCAGCGAAAAGGAATTTGATACCCCTCATGATGCATTGTGTTGGCTGGAGAAACGCAGAGTAAAGGGCAAAGGTAGTTAATAGATAATCAAATGCTACCTGACCAAGCGGAACACATCCGGCAGATCGTCTCCCTGGCCTGCAGGAGAATCGTACTGTAGTGACTCAAGGATGAGCACTATCTCAAAGAACCTTATGATGAGCCGCCGCTCGTACTCTATGATGTCCCCGTCAGAAGACTTTGCAAAAAGCGAGGCGAGAATTCCACTGTATGCCGCTGCAGAAGGATATGATATTGTCTTTAAGGGATCTCAATAATCTTATCCGCTCAGGTTGAAAAGTGACACGCTCACCAAAATTGAGTTGAGATGCTCTCTTGAAATGAGAGGTTCGAGACAGGTGAAATAATTCAGCATCATCCGGCCATCCAGTGTTGAGACAAAAAGATTTATCAGTCCCCAGACTGCGGATGCTCAATACCGAGTTTAAACCGATCATTTTCTATCGAATAATTCCCGTATCGTGTTTCAATATCATAGATTTCCGAGATTTGAAATCGCCGCATTAAGGGGGAAGCTCTTATATAAATTGATATAACTCAAAGCGTGTGTATACACTAATAATATTATAACGCTATGCAAGCGAGGCCTCCTCATCTAGAATTTGGTGATTAGGGAACATTATCTATATTTGCTGTCTATTTATTGTTATGCTTTCATATAACAAGAAGGAAGGTGCTATGATCTTAGGATTTCCAATTCAACTCCTCACTAAACTATGTTGCACCAGTGATGGTGCGGCTCTCGAACTCGACCAGAATTGTCAACTGAGTGAAGATGGGGGCTTCGTCAGAAACGGGACATTACATTGCAGCCGCTGTAACAAATCGTTTGCGATTAATGACGGTATCTTGAATATGATGAATGACGTTGTATTCCACGAGGAAAGTAAACATGCGCAGGGACTATTTAACGAAACTGCTAATAGAATTGAGAACTGTTACCGGATCAGCTTGGTAAGAAAACGAAGATAACTACATGGAAGATGTTTCGCACTCTGGACGCCTTGTCTGTAGATCAAGAAAAGACAATATTAGAACTAGGGTGCGGTGATGGGCGTTATACTCTTCTCCTAGCTGGTAAGTGCCAGTGGATATTGGCAATTGATTTTTCCTTGGAGTTACTACGGAGTCTACAACAACGGCTGCAAGATACTGAAATGTCGCACTAGTGTTCGGTGATGTCACAACCATGAAAGTCTGCGCTGCTAGTTTTGATCGTGCCTTGTCTACCCTCGGTTCTAATCTACCCACGCAGGAACATGCAGAAATGCGATGTATAAGCTGGCTTCAAATGCGCTTAGGCCCATTGGGCGCTATATTGACAGTATACGTAATCATGGGTTGCGGCAAAGGCTATACGGTGTAACAAAATCGTGAAGGTACGAGCACGGAGGTATACTATCGGTACATTTTCACTATCAGAGAGTGTAAGTCAGCGTCATGACCGTATTTTGAAGTGATTAAGGCAAAGCCAATTCAAATCTACCTTCCATTTGTTCGTAGGCTACGACTGCCTTTAGTCACTCTTTCCCGTTTTCTTGAGCGTATTCCGCTGGTCAACAGCCTAGGTGAGCATATTTTGTGCACGCTGAGCGGCCAATTCAAGCCAATCTAGACCTAGATAATGCTTAAAACCGCATTACCTCGCACGGGTTATTCCATGATGCTCTATCAGTCATCAAGTTAGGAAGCGCATTTAGGTATAGAGTTCGTGATAATCATCTAAAAGGCACCTTTGCCAAGATCGCACGGCTATAATACAGACAATAACTCAGGAGGAGGTGTGTCATGAGTGAGCTGTATGCCGGATTGGATCTCCATTCAGGGAACACTTACATAGGGCTGATCGAGAAGGGAACAATGAAGCGAGTTTTCGAGAAGCGGGTAAAGAATAACCTGGAAGAACTTGTATGGACTCTGACCCCTTACCGTGATGAGATCAGGGGGATAGCAGTCGAGAGCACCTTCAACTGGTACTGGCTGGTGGATGGGCTGAATGAGGCTGGATATGATGTGTGCATCTAGCCAATCCTGCAGCGATACAGCAGTACAAGGGGCTCAAGTATGCGGATGACCGTCATGATGCCTTCTGGCTTGCGCAGATGCTGTCTCTAGGCATCCTACCCGAAGGATATATTTATCCCAGAGAAGAGCGACCGGTTCGGGATCTGCTTGAGGAAGAGATCATTCCTGGTAAAGCAAAGAACAGCCCATATCATCTCGCTGCAGTCCATGATCGAGCGAAACACGGGTGTCACATGAGTGCGAATGCATTGAGGAAGGTCAAAGCGGAAGACATCAAAGGGATATTGAAAGAGGACCACTGGTGCTCCTGGGAACGACGAGTCTTGAGACCATAGCCTTTCTCGAAGAACATCAGGAACATCGAGAAGACGGTTAAGAGAGACGTGAAGACGAGAGATGCTTCCGAGAAGCTGCACATGGTTCCCGGGATCGGTGATATCCTTGCCATGACGATCCTGCTGGAAGTGGGGGATATCTCTCGTTTTGCCAGGGTGGGAGACTTCACCTCCTACTGCCGGTGTGTACCTACGGGCAGATTTCCAACGGGAAGACAAGGGAAAAGGCAATGCGAAGAATGGGAACCGGTATCTGGCCTGGGCATTCACCGAGGCGGCATTTATCTCACTCAGGCAGTCCCCAAGATCGCCGGTTACTACAAGAGGAAGGCTTCGAAAACCCACAGGATGGTAGCAATCAAGACCATAGCAAGCAAGCTTGCCAGGGCCTGCTACTATATGCTCAGAGATGGCGTTGAGTTCAAGGAAGAGATGCTCTTTTGCTGAGCAGGGGAAGAACGGTGAGACAGTGACTTTTGGTGGCTAAGAACCATTTTCATGGTTGGTCCACCGTTTCCCCCTCTCACATAAACAAGAATCCAGCGGAGGTAATACCGATGGTTCAGATCTGCCTTTGCCATGAGTCTATAAGGTGTGGCCGGAAGAGCCTATCGTCATGTCACTTACAATTGAACATGGCAAGGAACCGATATTTTTCTGGGACAGCAGATGCTGTTAGGGGCGTACGGGTTGAGAGGGCTACTCATCTAGGTTCATCCTCTCGCTGTACAGTCTAAAACCCGATGGGTGCCTGGTGCAGATTGTAATCTGTCACCTGAGCATAATGAAAAATAGGGCGCAGAAAGGGAATCGTTGGCATGATCCCAGCTGGCTATACGTTAGACCTGCAAAAAAAGTGCGATGGTGAACTATGTTTTTATTGACAGGGGCCTTTTAATGGGTGCCATACTCAAAGCTTTGACTATATTGAATGTTTGTAAACATAATCTCTACTCTTTGAGATGGACCAGACTCCACAAGGAGGGTTTATTGAAGTTGTCGATAGTTGCATGTTTTGAAGGTATCACTAAATCTATACAGTGTTAAAGCTTTGAATCGTTATCTATGGTCATAACCATAGGTTTCTTTACGCTCGCTCCCGCTGATGCAAGATATCCTCCAGAGAAAATTGCCTTCCTATATTTCAAGATTGCAGATCCATCGCAGATTACCCCCACCATCCTTTCTGACGCCGGTACCAGATGTGCGGGAATAAATTGTAGACCATACCTGAAAAGGGGCCGATATACTCATTGCTTCTCCTGTCGAACTGGCAGGCTTTAATAATCTGCTCCCTGATGTCTTCCCTGGTTCCTCTCTCGTTGAATATTCTGTAGGCGCTGCGGAAAATGGGGCTGTACATGTTTTTGCTTTCGAGGTACCGGTAGACGCTCTTCAGGGTGCCTGGCCCCTCCGGCGTGCCGTCGATGCCCGCGATGACCCGCTGGTGTGTTTCAATGGTGTTCCCCGTGTAGCATTCATAGAAATTTTTTCCGTACCGGTAGTTCTTGCTGGCGTTCGAAGAAAGGGTAACGTACATGTCACCCACGCCTGCCTGGCCGAGAAAGGTAAGAAAGTGGCCTCCGAGGATTTTCGAGAGCGCCCGCATCTCGACACCGGACCTTGCGAAGATGGTACCCGGGATCGAGCTTCCCATATGGCAGCAGTCGGCGAGCCCCTTTATGTTCGCCACGATGTTCTTCAGCGCTCCGCATGCCTCTACGCCCACCGTGTCGCAATTGTAGTATGAACTCAGCTCCCCTCTGTTCTGTGCGAAAAACTCGCGCCTCACCACTGAGGCAATGTGCCTGTTGCCGGCCACCGTGACACAGACGGGGTTACCCACGGCGAGGTCCACGTCGAAGAAGGGCCCTCCTATGCAGATGATGTCGTAACGATGATGGAGGTCAAAGAGGTATGTATTGATCATCTGCGAGGGCGTGATGAGTTCGTTTTTCCGTCCCACCGAGGCGAGGCTCTTGATGGGGGAGATGAGACATGTTTTTGTCTTTTTCTTCGCGAGGCGAGGCTTCAGGTGATTTAAGAATTCGGGAAGTCCCTTCATGTTGATGGCGAGTACGATGAAGTCGTGCTCCTTTACGACTTCATCGAGGTCGTTCGTTGCCATGACGCGCTCGGTAAGTCTCGGCACCTTCTCCGCACTGCCGGATATCCTCGCAAGGTCCTCAGTCAGGTGTTTCGGGTTCAGGTGTGTGGTGTTTATTTCATGGCACAGGGCCTCGGAGTTGTAGTAGATGGTTATTTCTTTGCCGTCGCGTCCCCATTTATAGGCAAAAGCGGTTCCGAGCCGCCCAGGCCCTATGATAGCGATTTTGTCAGGATTCATTTTATGCATGATTGCGCAATGTCCCCCACATTATACAAGGTGTTGTGAATTGTCTTGACCGGGCTTATACTATTATTAAAATATTATGAAAGCATCTACAAGAATAACTTCACTGAACCTGATCACACACATGGGCTTGCGCACCATGGCCTTTGCGTTCAACAATTTCCGTTCGCTGAGACGCCGTATGAAGTGCTCGGACGGCTGGATCAACTTCTCCGTGGGCATCTGCACCGAGACCGGAAGCGTTGCCCAGACCATCAGATTCAATGAGGGCCGGGTCAGGGTGGTCCATGGGGTGAACGGTGGTTCGGATGTCGTCCTGAAGGCCGTGGACGACGCGGTCCTGAAGGATCTCATCTCGGCCCCGCCCAGCGAACTCCTCAACATGATGCTCCGGAACAGGCTCATGATCGAGGGCAACATTGCCTGCCTGCAGCTGTTCACCTACTATCTTTCCCTGCTGTCCGGCAGGATGCACGAGAAGATGCTCAACAGGGCACGGAAGGACGAGATCGAAACACGCAGGCGGGAATCCTGCATGAATGAACCGGGCCTGGCCGGGAGGCTGAACGCCAGGCGGAAAGAGCATCTGAGAGCCGGCCACAGGGAAGACGGCAGCGTCATCCATCTCCATGACCCCTATCTCCCGGACCTTGACTTGGAAGATTTTCCCCGGCTGAAGAAGCTGCTGGAAAGGCAACGGGGCAGCAGGCCCGAGTTGTGCGCAGAGCGCCCGAGGCTTCTGACCGAATGGCATCGCCGGAACGGGTTCGAGGAGGTGAGCCCGGGCAGGCCGTGGCAGCCCGTGCTGAGGCAGGGTCTGGTCTTCGAATACCTTTTGAGGCACAAGAAACCCGTTATAGCCGAATCCCAGCTCCTGGCCGGATCGACAACCTCCAACCCTGTCTGCGGGGTGGTTGTGTACCCCGACGCCCAGGCCACCATGATCTGGGGTGAGCTGAATTCCGTGGACAAGCGGCTCCTCAACCCATACGAAGTCAGTGACGAGACCAGGGAGATCCTGAATGACATCTTCCCCTTCTGGATCAGACGCTCCTTTCACGAATGCGTAAACAGGGAGCACGGAAGGCCGCTCTCGCTCAGACTCAGCGAGCGGGTAGTGGCCATCGTGTGCTCCAAGGCCTTCTGCGTATCCCACACTGTGCCCGGCATCAGAACCATTCTCGAGAAGGGTACAGAGGGCATTATCGACGACATACAGGCCAGGCTCGCCGGGGATCCCCTGGACGATGAAGGATCGGCGACCCTGGAAGGCATGATCCATAGCCTGAAAGGCCTGGAGGCGTATGCCGGCAACCTTTCATCAGAGGCCAGGCTGCTCTCAGAAAAGGCACCTGATCCTGTACGTGCAGGGGAACTGCTCCACATGGCTGAAGTCAGCGCACGTGTTCCCCGCAATCCGGCTGAAACCCTTGACGAAGCCGTTCAGAGCGTCTGGACTACCTGGATCGGCATGCACATGGAAAACACCAATGCCGGCCTTTCTCCCGGAAGGCTTGACCAGTGGCTGCAGCCATTTTACCTGGCTGACATGGAAAAAATACGCGATGACCAAGGGCGAAAGGACTACATACGTCACGCCATCGAGCTGATCGGTTGCCTCTACCTGAGGATATCCGACCACATGCCGCTCTCGCCGGACATCGGCAACATCCTCTTCGGCACGTCCCCACCCAACCAGGTCATCACACTGGGCGGCATCACGCCCGAGGGCGAAGACGGTGTGAACGACATGACCTACATCTTCCTCAAGGTCACCGAGATGCTCGGCCTGCCGGATCCCAACATCAATGCCCGCATCAACGTGGAAAAGAACAGCGGGACCTATATCAAAAGGCTCTGCGAGGTGAACTACACCACGTCGGCAACCCCTTCCCTGCACAACGATGCAGCTGTCTTCGCAGCGCTTAAGCCTCACGGCTATCCTGAAGAGCACATCCGTGACTGGAGCGCCACCGGCTGTGTAGAACCCACCATATCGGGCCGCCACAACGGACATACCGGCGGCATCCTCATCAACCTGGTCGCCGCCATGGAGATGGCTCTCCACAACGGCCGTCACCCTTTCATGCAGTGGGACCTGGGGCCAAAGACCGGCGATGTCGAGGACTTCATGACCTTTGAGGAGTTCTTCGGGGCCTATGCAGCCCAGCTGCGTTTCCTCATCGAGCAGGCTGTGAGTCTGAACAACCTGTTTGCCGAGGTCCATGCGCACATGAGGCCCACGCCCTTCATCAGCTCTACGATGGAGGGCTGCATCGAGAAAGGCCGCGACATCACCCGGGGCGGGGCGCGTTACAACACGACCGGCGCTGCCAACATCGGACTGGTCGACATCGTAGACAGCCTCATGGCCATCAAGAAACTGGTCTTCGACGAACAGAAAATAAGCTTCAGGGAACTGATGGATGCGGTTGACTCTGATTTCAAAAGAGCCCCTCATGTAAGGGCCTTGGCTCGGAACAAGGTCCCCCTGTTCGGATCGGGGGACAAGGAGGCCAGTGATATGGCTGACCGCGTGGCATCCCTCATCCACGGCATCTACACCTCGCATCGCAACTATCGCGGGGGTAAGTACACCAGCGGGTTCTGGTCCATGTCCCAGCACACGGCCTATGGCAACCTCTCAGGAACTCTCCCCTCGGGTCGGTTGGCAGGCATGCCTTTCACCCCAGGGCTCACCCCCGAGCCTCATGCCAGCAGAAATTACCTGGATTTCATCTCGGATGTAGCCGGGCTTGACCCCGTGAACATGGACAACAATATGGCCTTCAACGTCAAGCTCTCGCCTTCGCCCGGGGAAAGCCGCGAGGAGATCGTGGGCAACATGGCTGCCTATGTGAAGACCTACTGTGGCCTGGGAGGCATGCAGATGCAGTTCAACGTAGTAGATTCACGGATGCTCAGGGACGCCATGACCAATCCTGAAAACTACCGGGACCTGATCGTGAGGATCTCGGGATACAACGCCTATTTCGTAGCGCTGAACCGGGCCCAGCAGCTCGAGCTCATCGGCAGGGCCGAGTACGGGGTCTGAGAAGACCAGGTATATCTTTATGAGGGAAATGACTCTCAGGTGACTGCAGCTGGTATTATCACCTTGACATTGTGTTCCCGGTGGTCATCCACAAGGGGGATCGCCTTGTCTTTCAGGACCTGTCCGTCGAGTTCCACAAGCATCTCGCCCAATACATCGTGTGTTTGCTGGAAGATGATGTGATAGAATGTTTCCCGATACCGGTAAAGGACCTTGAAAGTCTCCCAACCCTTCACAGGCAGGCACGGGGCAAAACGCAGCTTGTCCACGTCAAGCTTGAGCCCCAGCAGTGATTCCACGATCAGCCGGTACATCCAGGCAGCCGAGCCCGTGTACCACGACCAGCCGCCGCGGCCGGTATGCGGGGAAAGTGCATAGACATCGGCAGCGACAACATATGGCTCGACTTTATAGGTGTTGACTTCACCGGCAGACCTGGCATGATTTATCGGATTGATCATGGCAAGCAGTTCCCAGGCGCCGGCGTGATCGCCTAACGCAGCCAATGCCATGGTCACCCAGATTGCCCCATGGGTGTACTGCCCCCCATTCTCCCTCACACCCGGGACATAACCTTTTATGTAGCCGGGATTCAGATCCGATTTGTCAAACGGCGGGTCCAACAGCTGGATCAGACCGACGTCCCGCCGAACGAGGCGTTGATCCACCTCCTTCATTGCCATGCGAGAGCGAACAGGGTCGCCCGCTCCTGAGAGAACCGACCAGCTTTGGGCTATCGAATCAATCCGGCATTCGGGATTACTCGCCGATCCAAGCGGCGTACCGTCGTCGAAGTAGGCGCGGCGATACCACTGTCCGTCCCATCCACTCTGCTCGATATTCCAGCGCAATTGATCCGCCTCCCTCTGGCAGCGTTCGACAAAGGACAGGTCACCGTGCATGCGGGCAACCTCACTGAACTGCATAAGCACATCATACAGGAAAAAGGCCAGCCAGACACTTTCACCTCTACCGTGTTCGCCCACGAGGTTCATACCGTCATTCCAGTCACCCGAACCCATGAGAGGCAGGCCATGTTCACCAAAATTGAGGCCTTTGACGATGGCCCTGACACAGTGTTCGTACAGAGCGGCAACGACCTCGGAATGCGCCGGCAGATCGTAATAGGAGTCTTCGTCCTGATTTACCGGACGGCCTTCTATGAAACCCACGGGTTCATCCAGAACGCCCGTATCACCGGTGGAGAGAACATAGCGGCAGGTAGCCATGACGAGCCAGAGAAAATCGTCCGAACAATGTGTGCGCACCCCCCGGCTTAACGGAGGATGCCACCAATGCTGAACATCTCCCTCCCTAAACTGGTGGGCTGCGCACAGGAGGAGATGCTCGCGCACGAGGTGCGGCTTCGTGTGGATGAGTGCCATCACGTCCTGCAGCTGGTCGCGGAAACCGAATGCACCGCCGGACTGGTAATAACCGCTCCGCGCCCAGAGGCGGCAGACAAGGGTCTGGTACAAAAGCCAACCGTTGGCCATAATGTTAACAGCCATATCAGGTGTTTCGACCTGTATCGCCCCATGTGTCTGGTTCCAGAACTGCCAGAGAGTTTCAAGCTCGCCGCGCGCGGCTACAGAACCACGGAAGCGGTTAACCAGCTTTACAGCATCATCGACATCCAGCCCTGTGCCGAGCCTGAAGATGATCTCGCGTTCCTGGCCAGCTGCCAGCTCGAAGGGAACCTGGATGGCCGCGCATGGATCGAAAGCAGCCCCAACTTTGTTGGAAAGCCGCGTCCGCTTGAGGGCAGCCGGATTTTTGAGCGTGCCGTTGCGCCCGATGAACTCCGCTCGATCGCCGCTTACACTCCGGGTAGCATCATCCACATCGAAGAAGGCGACCCGGCCTGCGAACTCTGTGTTGTAAGGGTTCCGGGCAAACAGGGCGCCGCTGGTCGGATCTATCCCGGTAACCACATGCATGGCCGATTTCGGTCGCAGGTCTCCCAGCACCCACTCAACGTAGCCCGTCACAGAGAGCCGGCGGCTTCGACCCGACTCGTTTCGCACTTTGAGTACGGTGAATTTGACCGCTGCGTCCAGTGCCACGTACACCCACACCTCTGAGCGGATTCCGCGCTCCGTATGCTCGAAGACGCTGTAACCGAAGCCATGCCGGGTTACGTAAGGCGTGGCCCCTTGGCTGGGCAACCCCATGGGCGACCAGAAGTGGCCACGCTCTTCATCACGAAGGTAAAAAGCTTCTCCGCTTAAATCGCCCACGATATCGTTGTTCCACGGAGTGAGGCGGAACTCATGGGCATTTTCGCTCCAGGTGTAGGCAAGCCCGCTCTCTGAGATGATGGAGCCAAAGCGCGGATTCGCCAGTACATTCACCCACGGCGCCGGTGTCATCTGATCTTGCGCTGTCGTAATTACGTACTCTTTCCCGTCAGGGGTGAATCCTCCGATCCCGTTGAAGAAGTTCAGATCATGGCGGGGCAAAGCACTTACGGCCTTTGGTTCAAGGCGGTGTGTCCGGGTCGGATTAAGCAGCGGCAGGGCTGCTTCGAGAGCGCCTCGCCGGTAGAGCTGTTCCGCCAGTGCCCCATGGCTGTCGGTGATGATGGCCCGCGCGACCGTTTGGAAGAGAATACGGTCTTCGCTCGATATCTGCTCGGCGAGCCTTACAAAGATTCCTCCCGGGCGATCCGTCACGTTGACTTCGATGCCTGCGGCAATGAGCCCCATGATCTGGTCGTGCAGAAGTTGCCGATAACCGGCGTGATCTTCATTCCAGATCACCAGGTCCACGATCAGTCCCTTTAAACGCCAGTACGCGTGGGCCTGGACGAGTTGACGTACCAGTTCAATATTGGATGGGTCTTTGATCTGCAGCAGCACAATAGGCAAATCGCCTGAAATGGCATAGCCCCAGAGGCCCGATTGTCCACGATTGTTCTTGATGAGGATGCCCGCTTCGGCGCGCAACGACGAATTGGCATAGATTACGGAACCGGCAAGGCGTCCATAGAGTTGTGCGTCGGCCTCCGTAATATTGAGCTGTCGCAGGATCACCTGAGAGTGTGTCCAAGCCAGATCGAAAACGCGATCCGCGAGGCGCCGATCCTGGTATTTTTCCATAAGGGAGAGTGCTGTCTCCCTTGTTTCAGCGATACCCAAGACCATATCGACTGTCGCCGATTTTCCCGGATCAAGCATGACCAGGTGCCGGATCGCGACAATCGGATCGAGCACGGAGCCGTCACTGCCCGAGAGCGCAGCAGACCCCCTCAAGGCTTGAGGATTTACAAGGGTGTTCCCGCGGCCGATGAACCGCATGCGGTCGGTCTCATAGGAAACTTCTCCGGTGTGCGCCCCGTGCACGGCCATCAGGTGAAACATCCACGGAACAGGATCACCCTTTGAGCGAGGCCGGCGGGTACACAGGATCGCCCGGTGTTGATTAAGGATCTCGGTCTGGACAAAGAGGTTGCTGAACGCCGGATGCAACGCATCAGTGGCCGGCGGTGCGAGAACGACTTCCGCGTAGCTCGTCACCTCGATCGTTCTGTGCCTGCGGGAACGGTTGGTGATGCGTACTCGGCGCAATTCGATATCATCCTCCGGCGAGACGGCGATCTCGGTATGCATGTCGATATCATTGTCGCGGCGGCGGAACTCTGCACGGCCCTCTGAAAAAATCACCTCATAGAGCTTCGGTTGTTTCAGGGTAGGCTGGTAGGAACTTGACCAGAACTCAGAGCTTTCCATATCACGGATGTAGCAGAATGTTCCCCAGTTATCACTGGTAGTGTCTTCGCGCCACCTGGTGACGGCCATGTCCTTCCAGCGGCTGTAGCCGCCTCCCGAATTCGTAACCATGACGTTGTATCTGGGATTCGATAACAACTGAACTTCCGGGACCGGTGTATCCGGGCTGCTGAAGACACGTACCGGGGTCTCCGGGCCAGCAGGAGTCGTGCGTAACTCGGAGAGCTCCGTGGTGTGCGAATAGAACGACGTGGCCTTGGGAACACGTTCCTGAAGCAAAAGTGTAGTCGAGCGGAAAAGCGGATCAGACTCGAATCGCTGCTGCATGGGACGGTCCAGCAGGGTATAGGCCAGGGCCAGGAGGCTCATGCCCTGGTGATGTGACATGAAGGCCAGGACCACGGCGTTCGCTTGCCCGCGCGTCTGACGTGAAGGGGTGTAGTCGATTGCTTCAAAAAAGCCGAATCTTCCCGCAAACCCCTGCTGGGCAAGTCGTTGCAGATTCAGGCACGCTGCCTCGGGTGCTACCATCAGCGCCAGCGCCGAGGCATACGGTGCAATGACAAGGTCCTCGGCAAGACCGCGTTTGAGCCCCAGGCCGGGTACGCCGAATGCACGGTACTGGTAGTTGAGATGAACATCGACCATGTTGTATCCGGATTCAGAAATTCCCCACAGTACCCCGTGGTGCATCCCATACTCGATCTGCCTTTCAACAGCCGCCTTGTAGGTCCGGTCAAGCAGGGTGTTTTCATATGTCGGCATTATGAGAAGCGGCATGAGGTACTCGAACATCGATCCGTCCCAGGAGAGAAGTACCGGATCTCCGCCGACATTTGTGAGGAGGCGTCCCAGGGCAAACCAGGACTCCTGAGGCAGTTGTCCCTGGGCAATCGCCACGAAGCATGACAATCGTGCCTCCGAAGCCAGCAGGTCATAGAAACTCGAATCCCTCTGATTCTCCCCGATGTTGTACCCGATTGAGAGCAGATGACGTGTTTTGTCATACAGGAAGCCATACTCCATGTGAGCCAGCTCGTTTAATTGCCGGGTAAGACTTTCAATCTCCCCTATTCTCTCCTGGGCGTGAAAGCTTGCTTCACTGATAAGATCTCGAAGCTTAACAAGCAACCCTGTTTCCTCTGGTGTAACGTTCGCCGCTTGTGGTTGTCTGATTGCCCTTTGCAACTCCTTATCGAAGCTAGCCAGTTGGGAGAGCGTTGGGATTTCTCCCATGACCTTGAAATCACTGAGCCGCTCGGAACCATCAGGAAGCGCTGTCCACGGGGCAAGAAACGTCAGTTCATCCAAGGCGTAGTGGCATTGCCGGGCCAAAGTAGTAGCCCACCACGTCGATTCGTTCTCGGGATCGACATCCAGGACACGTACCATATCCTCAGCAGACTTAGTCAGCCGGTCCAGGCAGGCCCTCACTTCTGCCAGTGTGGATAACCGGGAATTGGCAAGGTCATTCCGAAACCGGGCGAGCGGGACTGAAGCGGCAGCTGCTCCAGAATCCACGAGGATCTCGATGGTGTCTCTTAAGCCCTCAAACAACCGCGGACTCACTATTTTGTGATCGGGAAGTGCAAGCAGGCCTGAGCGCAATGTCAGAAGGTGAGCCCCCAGGTTCCCGCTGTCCACCGACGAGATGTAAAAAGGCGGCAGAGGCTTCAAGGTCTGTGTGTCATACCAGTTGTAGAAGTGTCCCCGGTGCCGTTCCAAGGCTTGCATCGTCCGGATTGCGTTCTCTGTGCGCATAAGGACTTGTCCGACAGGTATATAGCCGAAGTCATATGCGGCAATGTTCGCAAGAAGCGAAAGTCCCATGTTTGTGGGCGATGTGCGATGTGCAACCTGCTCAGGGCGATTCTCCTGATAGCTGTCTGGCGGCAGCCAGTTATCATCAGGGCCGATGAATGTTTCGAAAAATGCCCAGGTCTTTCGGGAGATCTTTCTCAGAAAGATGGTCTGATCGGCACTCAACTGTGCCTGAAGGCGTGCGAAAGGCCGGCTGATCCACCACGCTACAGCAGGCGAGGCAAACCAGAGGCCCAGTATGGGCCAGGCATAAATTAATGATGCCGTCCTGAAAAGTGCGAGCTGGATAATTGCTGCAAAGGCAATACAAGGTGCGAACCACATGGTCAGGTACGAGCTGAGAAGATTCGTGCGGCTATCGTGGTTGCCCAAAGGATTCCATTCGAGCAGTCGTTTGCGGGTGATCAGCAATCGCCATGTCGTGCGCAAAACCGCATCCAGACTGAAGAACGCCTCATAAGGAAGGCAGGCCAGCGTGAATGCCGCCTGGGCGATGCTCCATCCGGCCGCGCGTACTGAGGCTGAGAGGTGCTGGCCCAGCAGCACATCTCGCGGCTTCCGGCACATTTCAAGAACCGATGCAACCATGGGCTGAACCAGGAGGATCCCGATCAACATGAGGGTCCAGAGCCAGGCTGGTGTCAAGACGGTCCAGGAAAGCAGGAACAGCAGGGTCAATGCCACAGGCACGAGACTGCGGCGCAGGTTGTCTAAGATCTTCCATTGGGACAGCACCGTCAGCGGATTCTTCTCACGATGCCCGTCTTGAACCGGTACACGGGACAACAGCCACCGCGCAATCTGCCAATCACCGCGGATCCACCGATACCGGCGATTCACGTCCGTGCTGTAGCGAGATGGATATTCCTCGTAGAGCAGTACATCAGAGAGCAACCCCGAACGGGCATAGCACCCTTCCACAAGGTCGTGGCTGAGGATTTTGTTCTCGGGAAAGCGCCCACGAAGGGCCAGTTCGAAAGCATCTACATCATAGATTCCCTTGCCGATGAACGAACCCTCACCGAATACATCCTGGTAAATATCGGATACGACGCGGGTATACGGATCAATGCCCGGATCGCTTCCATACAGCCTGGCATACCACGATTGGTTCGTGCCCGGAATGCTCACGGCCACACGCGGCTGCAGGATGCCATACCCAACACTCACCCGCTGCATTTTATTGTCATAGAGCGCCCGGTTCAACGGATGAGCCATGGCTGCCACAAACTGCCTGGCTGATTCGCGCGGGAGCCCTGTATCCGTGTCTAAGGTAATCACATACCTGACGTCCTGTAACAGGTCCGTATTCCCGATAACGAGCGAGAAGCGATCCTTTGAACCCCCGCGTAGAAGCGAATTTAAATCCGCAAGCTTCCCCCGCTTACGCTCGTAGCCCATCCAGATGCGCTCCTGCGGGTTCCACAGGCGCGCTCGGTGAAAGAGGAAGAACGTGTCGGCCTTGGTGTCCCGATACTTTTCGTTCAACTCTTGAATTTTATTACCCACCAGCCGCACCAGGGATTCATCGGGTGGTAAAGTTTCCTCCTGTGCGTCAATGAAATCAGTCAGCAGGCCGAAGTGGAGGTTATCGTCACGATTTGCCAGGAACCTGACTTCGAGCGCCTCGACAAGATTTTCAATGTGCTGGACGCTTCCAAGCATGGTAGGTATCACCACCAGGGTGTGGAATTCAGGA
Organism: uncultured delta proteobacterium; assembly: GCA_963785235.1. Classification (GTDB taxonomy): domain Bacteria; phylum Desulfobacterota; class Desulfomonilia; order UBA1062; family UBA1062; genus MWEI01. The sequence continues at coordinate 158,628 of CAWAUM010000012.1, forward strand.
GGAATTCCTTCGGAGAAGTCCATACGCGGCAGGGAATGCGGCGTAACCAGCAATGTCGCCAGCCAGTTCACCAACGCGTTAGCAAGATGGCTTGTGCATAAAACCAAGAGGATACCGGTCAGCATGAGGAGCCGTCCATGCAACCCTTCAGCATGGGCCTTCGCCAGCAGACTTAAGGTAAAAATCGCAGTCATCAGCGTTATCGAGCCTAGATAGAGAAGCAAAGGAAATCGGCTGCTCGTTCTTCGTAAGGTCTCTGCTGTGGATATGCGCATCTGCGACATTTGTTCGAGCAGCGGCAAGCCCTTGTCGATCAGATAGAACCCGACATGTGCCTTTCGATCGTTATCGCCGCCATTTGCAGCGCCATCGTGCGCCAGTTGGATCGCATGCCTTGCAACCTCTTCTTCGGAAATCAGGCTGTTCTTCGCTATCTTCTCAACCACGTGACGGTATCGATCACGGGTGGCAAAATCCATCTTGGGGTAGAATCCGGAAGGATCCTCCTGCAGTATCTGCTCGACAAAGCTCCTCATCTCGACGAATTCTTGCCAGTCAATGGCGCTTAAGAGCCGGAGACTGCCGATACTGTTGCTGATGGAGACCTGGTCGGAGGCCTGTTGCTGGGCCTCCAACTGAACCAACTGCTCAATGGTCAGGCCGGGTTCAAAGAGCCACTGCTCGATCCAGGTGAGCGGCAACGCCAGGGCAGGGCCCTGACCCTGCAGACGACGCGCAAGTTCTGCAACAAATGAGCTCGACTGTGGCGGTTTCGAACGCGCCATGTCCGCGATCACCATGATCAGGCTCTTCGGGTCCTTCTCGGCGATCGCTGTCATCTTGTCCGCCCATGAGTCGGCCAGGTTCCGATCGAGTCTGTCAGCGGCGACCCGAGCCCCAACGCGCCGCAGATTCTCGATCAGTGCAAGGCGCAGCATGATGGGTATTGCCCACAATTCGCCCAACTTCAGCGCTGTGACCTGCTGATAGGCTGCAATGAAACTGCTGAGGCTTCCCTGATCCACCCGTCCATCGCCGTGTGAGATCGTCTCCAGGGCGATATCATACACGCGCGGAAGCCCGGTCGATGGGCCGTTCAATAAGCGTGGCAGTTCGCGGCTGTAACCCTTAGGCAAATGTTTTTTGGCTGTGCGAATCTGCTCTTTTATCAGGTAGAAATTATCAAGCAGCCATTCCCCGGCCGGCGCAACCCGGCGATTCGCCTTTACGGCCGAAGTCAGCAGGTTGCAGATTTCAATCAGGACGCCTTCATTTTCGGTCAGTCTCGACAGAAGCTGTTCCGGAGCACGTTTCTTCGTCACCTTATGCGAGTCCGCAAGCGCCCTTCCATGCTCCCTCATCTGGTCACGGCTGAGCAGTTCCGCCCTCAGCGGTGGCTCGTCAAGGGTGTATTTTTTTGGAAATTTATCGATTATGCGTGACTTCATAGAAAGCAGGGACTTGTGAATCGATTTGTCGGTAAAAATCACTCTTGAGGTCTCCTTTTGACCTTACCCATGTTTACGGCTGCATTCATCACTAAAACCCTCCATATATCTTAGCTTCCAGGATGAACGAGTCAAGGACACAGGTCCATTTCATTACGGAAAGAAGAAGTGGTTTGTGTCGGACAGTTTTTACCTTTTTATGGATAGGGGTGGAGGTGATATATGCCGGGCGCTGGTATATCAATCGTGATTGCACAACCTGACCAGCGCCTTGCACTGTTCCCCGGTCAGATTCTACGGGAATAGTAATTCAAACGTCTTGTTTGATGATAGCTGATTGTCTCCTGGATCCCCGCTTTCGCGGGGATGACAGGAGTATGAGTTTTCAGTTGACGCTAGACTGACACAGCCACGCGTCAGGGCTGCGGGTAAGACACCCCGGGGTGATAGACGAGCGTCACCCTGAAATAGTACGGCGCACTGTTGTATCCTCCCCAGTCGTCATCAGGCTCCAGGTTCCTGCTGCCATCTGAGTTGTACAGATAGTTGAAGTCGCTGATACTGAAATAAGTCTGACCTCGCCATGGGTTGCCTACCCAGAACCTGCTCTCACCCGTGGCAGGTGTCCTGATATTCATGGTGGCAGGGACGTTGTTCTGCTTTCCCGCACTGGCCACAAAGCCATCAGACCCACTGATGCGATCGGATACCACGGCGTTCTTATTCCTGTCGGGATAGAACTTCCAAACGTACTCCGCGTCGGCTGCGGGTGCATAGAAATCTACATATATCTCATAATACCAACTGGTGGAAGTATCCAGAGGCTGGAAATCCATAAGGAACCAGTCCTGGTCGCCCTGGTAGTCAACATATCCAGCAATCCAGGGAAATGTGAGCGTGGTCAGCCCTGTCTGGGGTGTATTGAGCTCGGTTGTGACACCTGAACCTGAAAAAGCAAGCAATGACGTGTTCACACCAAAGATCTTACGGTTTACGGAATCCAGCTCCAAGGTCACCGGGTTTGAAGACGATTCCGTTGCCTCACTATAATACTCAACCGCAGCCTCAAAAGGAGGTGTTCCACTTGCAACAGCAGGCAGCGTAGTGGGGATATCTTTCACATCAACGCGAATCGTATACGTTACATCGCTCCCCTCGTCATCCCTGAAATCGAATACCTTGAAAGAATAGACTCCTGCAGCAGAGCTGGCGGGTATGAGCAGGCTTGTCTTTAACTTCGTGGGAGCAGTCTCCGCATCAGGGTTCGTAAGGGTCTTGATCAACTGGGCGCCCATAATGCTCAAGGAGTATTCCACCTCGGAAATGGGCGCATTGAAATAAACCTCGAGTATCTGGGGTTGTGCATGCGCAGGTATGGTTACATTATACCAGTCCGCATCACCCATGTAGCTGATCTTGCCGGGTGTGGTCAGGGTAGCCGAAGGCGTAAGGCCGATGGCATTCCCGATGGTGCTGTTGTCATTGGGCGGCGTGTCCGCACTGTCGATGATGTCGAGCATTCTCACTGTTGACGTATATGCCGCGCCCTGGGTTATCTTCTGTCCGTCTCCGGCCTGGATCATGAGGTAGTAATTCCCGCTGCCCAGTTTGAGCTGGGTATGCAACTCGGCAGCCCCCCCGGTATAGGTGCGGGAATAGACTACAGCCGAATTCGCATCAAGGATGTTGATCTTGTACTTGGCCCTGGTTGCAGCACTGAAGCTCAGGTGCAGAACCTGGAACCCCGATGACGCAGATGGTTTTGCTATCCGGTAGAAGTCTTTGTCTTCCGTGTAATCCAAAGATCCGTTGATGGTGTAATCCCGGCCGTACTGTCCGAGATCCACTGTTGTTGCACTAGCGACCACGTCATTCCCGTTAGCCTCTGTATTACTTACTGCATTGATACATACCTGGTACGGGGAGGCATTATCGAAATGGTCCTTCCCATAATCGCTTACAAGGACATGGTATACCCCTGCAGCCAGATAGTGGATGAGATGATAGTTTTTGGCACCAGAGCTGGACTGAGATTCTATGAGTTTCCCATTGCTATCGTACAAGGCGACATTGATCTGGACCGGGGTGCCGGTCATGGGTGTGAACGTAACGGCCGTATCAAAGATACCGCCTGTAGAGATGAACTTGAAGCAATCGACATCCCCGACATAGCCTATGGTATTTGTGGGACAGGTTGCAGCTCCTGCGGTCAAGGTCACTGCCTGAGAGATGGAGTCGTTCCCTTCGGACTTGCCGGCATAATCAATGCTCAGGAAGTACGGGTCATTTGAGGCCTTGTCATCCTTGTAATCGCGTACTGCAATATAGATGTCCTTGGGCTGGTCAATAACGGCCTTCAATGTCAGATTGGCAGGTACAAGGCTTTTTTCAGGGGCATGATCTCCGTAGATGATGGTCTTGTTGCCGTTGCTGTCAGCCTGGTAAAGCGTTACGAGGAGCTCCACATCAGGCCGAAGGGTCTCACTGGTGCATCTCACCTGTAAAACACTGCCCGGCTCTGTAGTTTTAAAGTGGTACCAGTTGACTGCACCGACATTGGAGATCTTCCCGGACACCCTTTCCTGCAAGGCCAGCTCATGTACCCCTGAGTTGGCGTGGTTCGAAGAGCCCTTGGAGCACGACACCATGAACAGAACCACTATAATGACACAATAGAAAGACCTTCTCATTGGTATTCTCCTTTAATGGAGCAACTTGAAATCACCCTGGGTAAGGGTGATGATTCTGTCACGGTCATCGATATTGACCACTACCTCTGCCATGCGGAATACCGGCGGGCTGTCGGGCCTGTCTTCCGGAACCTCGGCGATATAAAACCGGATAAGGTTATCCCCGGCATTCCACAGGGTTCCGTCTTCCTTCACATACTCTAGCGTATCTGCAAGATAGATGTTGGAGATATCAAAATTAAATTGGCGCACATAGGAGGCCATATCGTCCCCCTGGTTAATGGGCACAAGCCCTGCATCCTTGATGTCATAGATATAGCTGTTCAGTTCCCTGATCTTCGGGTCATTGGAGGTAACGTTGGTGTGCCGCTGCACCTCCATCCAATCAAGCACACTGTCAAAGTCGGTATCCTTGTTGGTCTCCACTTCAAGGGGATTGGTTCCTGAGAGGAACTCGATACCATCAGGGATGCCATCGGAATCCGTGTCCGGGTTGAGCCTGTTCGTGCCTTTGATATATTCCTCGCAGTCAGTCAGGCCGTCGTTATCCGAATCAACCCTTACCATGCCTGAGTCACAGATGCTGTCATGGGGATTCAGCGGGTCCAAAACATGGCCGGGAGAACTCGACTTGATCTCGAAAAAATCGCTCAGGCCGTCGGAATCGGTATCTCTCCTGGTGGGATCGGTTCCATAAAATGCCTCTTCTTCGTCAGAGAGACCGTCTGTGTCACTGTCAATGTACACAAGGTCAACACCGGGTTTGACATTATAGTTGTATGCAGCAATGTACTTCACCTTGTATTCAATGGTCAGGCGCATATCCACGATATTGATGAAGTCAATGGCCTCGGCATTTTCAAAGAGCCGGAACTGGCCGTTGCCCCTCTCTGCCATACCCTGCAGCGTTGTTTCCGCCTCCTGCTGACGTGCCTGGCCCGAGGCGTCGGCACCGAAATTGCCCAGCAGGAGGAAGGTATGGAAATTGAAAGACCCGACCCCGTATTCCGTGACCATGTCGGTCATATCCTGGACCTTTTTCCATATATCCGCATCTGCCTGGGTCTGTCCCTGGGCATTGGGCACCCCGTCGCTCAGGAAGATGACGATGTACTTCGATCGAACACGCGCCTCTTCATTGGAGTTGATAATGTCATTGCGGATATCGGCAAAGACGGCATCCAACGTCCCGAGATAATCGGTGGTGGTGTCGTTCTGGACATCTGTCAGGATATCTTCCAGTACTGTCGGGTCTTTGGTAAATCCGCCGGTAGTATCGAAAACCGTATTGCTCCACAGCATCACATCAAAGGAGGTGTTCTCGTTGCTGTTGAATGCATTGATGAAATCCCTGGCTGCCTGGATGCGCATAAAATAGGGATCAGACCCTGCCACGATCCCCATCTCTTCATCGCCCATGCTCAATGAGCAATCTATGGCGAACAGGACCTTTACCGGGAATTTTATCTCATCAGGGCTCTCGGTCAGGAACGAACCCTGAAGCCCCACCTTGGTCTGGACCTGGGTCCGCTCAAGGTTCGGGCTGTCAGTACACCCGAGCAGAACGGCCAGTACCGTCCCGAGAATGAATAGTGCTGCCTTATTTCTTTTCACACGCATCTCCTATTCCGTCCTGGTCAGAATCTTTTTGATCCGGATTAGCAATATCCGGGCAGTTATCGCATGCATCTCCTATCCCGTCGCTGTCGGAATCATTATTGTTGTCACTGTGGACCCGTGGGCAGAGATCAATGGAATCAATGAATCCATCGCTGTCAAAGTCGTTGTCGCACGCATCCCCTCTCCCGTCACTGTCCGTATCCGACTGAACAGGATTACCGACATAGAGGCAGTTGTCTATTTCGTTGGGGATGCCATCACCATCCATGTCATCGTCGCAGGTATCTCCTTTGCCGTCGTTATCCGTATCGTTCTGCGAAGGGTTATAGGTAGTGGGGCAGTTATCCGAGGCGTTTAGTTTTCCGTCTCCATCGATATCATCATCACATGCATCACCTTTACTATCACCATCGATATCCTTCTGGTCGGGATTCGCCATATGAGGACAATTATCACAGGCATCGCCAATGCCATCGCCGTCGGAATCTGCCTGATCGTTCGGGAGATAGGCACAATTATCCCTTGTGTCCAAATATCCGTCGGCATCGGCATCTTCATCCAGAGAAAAATATGGCCCAATGTCATATTGCACCAGTATCGGGCCTCCGCCGGACCCTCCGCCGCCTACTCCTCCTGCCGGAGGTGCGCCGCAGGACTGGTCAGGGCACTCGTCAAACCAGTCGTTAGGGTCGGTGATTGCAAAGGCCTGGGCGTATATGATTAAAAGAAAGGCTGTGCAACTGATTATGATTTTACAATATTTCATGATCGCTCCCCTTTAACGGTAGAAAAGATAGATGGTCTGGTCAGTGTTCGAGTATGAGCAGATATATGCGGTGCCTGCATTATCGAACCAAAGCGTGTTATAGTTGCCGATATCGCCTGTAGAGACAACAGTCTCCTTGACCCATGACGCGCCGCTCCTGCTTGCCAGCATAAGGTCTTTCAGACTCAGGCTCCCGCTGTTGTTCTGCATGGAGTAGTAGGCTATTGATGGATTCCCCGATGAATCAAAGGCCAGAGAACAATACTTGCCGCAGAAAGTGCTCTCATCCACTATGGTTGAAGTCCAGGAAGAAGATGTCTTGGCAGCATATTTCAGACACTCCTTATGGGTTATGCCCGAGGCATCCTGATATTCACCGGTAATGTAGTAGGCAACACACGGATTGCCGTTCTTGTCCAGGGCAGCGCTGATACCGCCGACCGTAAAGCCTGTCTCAACCCATTCATGCCCCCAGGTGCCGTCACTCTGCCGGTATGCAACGCGAAGACCTTTTGTATCAGGATCCGAAAGATTCGGCTTCAGGTCCGCATAGTAGAATATGACAGGGTTCTCGTTCTTGTCGAGGATAAGGGCTGCATGGGCACCGACCCTGTTCTGCGCGCTTGCCGAACCGTCCGGATTATAGAAATTCCCTTCAACCGCCTCTTCCGTTGCCTCGGCGCCCAGGGATGACCCATCCTTTTCCACATAGAGCAGGTCAGGGTAATTGAAGTTCATGGCATCGATGCCTTCGTAGAAGAACTGGTAACACAGGTGGATATTGCCGTGGGAATCAAGGGCGGTAGATACATACTTACCGGCAAGACCGTCTTGGAATACGGGATTACGCTCTACAAAACCAATTCCTCCTGTGTACTCCGCCCACGAACCACTTTGAAGGACACTCACCATGGCATCGGACTGCTGCTCCGATCCACCTGCCCTGACGGTTCCACCCTGGTATGCAATAGCCACAAGACCGCCCTGCCCCAACGCCATACCAAGGGTCCGGCAGTTGTCTATATCAATGACCGTATCACGGGAAATCTCGCTTTGAGTCCCCATATCCCAGACGATATGATTGATGCTGTAGTCGCCCGGTATTGTCAGGCTATCCGTGAAAAAAGCGATATGGAGCTGTTTGTTGCTGTCAACAGCAGCCTTGACCTGGGGAAGCAAAAGGCCGCCGGCCGGCAACTGCTCGATACTGACCTGATGCCAGGTGCTTACCGGGTTGTTGATGATTGCCTTGTTACCGTCACCCTTTCGTATCACTACCCCCTGATCCCCCGCCGCAGTTGGAGAAAAAAACCAGGGCTATAAAGAGGCATATTAGTATGCCCGAGAGAACGCATATCACTTCTTTGAAATCTGGCCGGATGCATGGTAAATCTCCTTTGCCTTGGGGTGAATGGGGCCATCTGCCTTTTCCGCATCAATTGGTGAGGGAATCCCTTCATAGAGCTGCATTGCCTGCTCAACATGACCATAATAGTTAAAAAGTGCTGCAAGATTGACCTTGGCGCTGATACTGCCCGAATCGAGAGAAACAGCCTTTTTGAAGGCATCCTTGGCAAGGTCGTCTTCATTGAGGTAAAGCCGCGATACCCCAAGGCAGGTATTGAACCTGGCCATGAGCGAGTGAATTTTCATCCTTCTTCTCATCAAGGGCCTTCTGGGCAATGAATGACGCATGCCAATAATCGCCCCTTTTCATGTAAGCCTCACAGAGCGTCAGGAGCGCTGGGATATCTTTTTTGGTTTTGAGCAGCTGCTCATGGAGCCCTTTCAATTCCTGATCCATGAGGCACCCATCAGAGATCTCGGAAGCGGGGGCCTTTTCTGAGAAAGGCGCAAATCCCTTAAAGGAGCCTCCCGGATCTGAAGGGGGATTAAAATATCCCGCAAGGGCCGGGTCGCAGATCTCCCATTTGCGGCCCTGCTGAACGCACGTCTGGAGATATTGATCCGCCTTGTCTTTGTAGGTATTGGCCTTCTGGCTGATGAGCTGGGTATACTGCTCCTTCTGTTCAGGGGTGAAGTCGGCCGGGACAGGTGCTTCTGTGAGGAATCGTGCAAATTCACTGTTTATCACATATGACTGGTAGCAGGCCTTTAATGCCCACTGGGATGATTTGTAGAGAATTACCGTCTGATACGACTTCTCCAGCTTTTCAAGAAGCTTGGACTTGTCTGTAACGATCTTGTTGTCCAGTGCACCTTTCAGCTGCAGGCCCATGTACCCTTTCTGCTCAAGCACTGTTGACTCATAGACTGCCCCTGCCATGTCTTTTTGCACCTGCTGATCCGCTTGATATGACTTTGGCTGATATGCCTTTTCCGCCCTTTTCAGGTATTTCTGTGCTGTGCTCATATCCCCGGCTTCAAGATACAGGCTTGCAATCCTGGCATCAGCGCGGATCTTTCCGGCATCACTAAGCCTGTCACGGTTGTCCAAGAGCACCTTCAGCGCGGTTTGGCTGTCACCTGAGCTGAAGGGCATTATCCGCAACCTCAAAGACCATATCCGTAAGGGATGATGCATCTTTGGCCTTTGTATCAATGAGTCTCTTATAGTCTTTGACCGACAGGCTGTACTGGCCAAGCCCTTCCCTGATCTGACCTGCCTGCTGGAGAAAATCGCGAGCATTTTTATGCCCGGGAAGCCTTAAGGCGAATGACTCAAGATAGTCTGCAACGAGCCTGAACTGGGCCATGCGCACAGAGCTGTCGATCATCATATTCAGCGTGCCTTCCACCTTGCTTGATGTGGGGTACTCCCGGATAAGGTCGGCGCCCGCAGTAAGGAGCGTCTTTACATCTCCCTTTTCCTTGCTGGAAATGATCACGGCATTCAGGGCTTCCTCTCCCATGCCTGTGGTCTTACTGTGGGCGGCAAAGGCCAAGAGGTCGGACTTACCTTTATCCCAGTCGCCCAAAGCGGCAACGGTAAGCGACGAAATCACCTTTGATTCTGAAGACTGGACAATGCCTGAAACCTCGTTTTTTAATTGCTGATCCGCAATGGCGGGGCTTTGTATGATCCCTTTTCCATAGGCAATGAGTCCTGCATAGTCTTCCTTGAGATTATATGAATCAAGGACCAGGTGTACCGAGGCCTTTGTGGCCTTGCTATTGGGATAGGCTGTGGGCATATTTGGTAAACTCATTGATGGCAGTATCGTAATCTCCGGCATCGTACGCAATCCAGGCGACGTTAAACAGAACATCCGGTACGCGCGCAGACTGGGGGTAATCGGATGCATAGAGCCTTCCTGTGGATCTGAGCCCATCCCTGGCAAAGGCGGTCTCGTAGTAGTTGAGTTTCTGCTTATCCTTGATGGCATTGTAATAGGATATGACTGCGCTATAGAGCTTGTCTTCCCGCTCGGCATTGCCGGCCGCCATGCGAAGCGCCGATGCCTCGTACTGCTTGCCCGCCTTGAGGTACTGCTGCGAAGAGAAAAGGGCCTCTGCATAATTCTCGCCCATCTCGGAGTACACAGGGCTGGCATTAAAAAACTCCAGATAGATCTTGTATGCCTCTGCAGATGCGCTTGAAGTCATCGATTGATTCCTTCTTGCGGGCCTCGTCGTGCAGGTAGGTGACGATGTTCCTGGCATAGAGCTCGAAATCCGTCTGATCCTTGTCCTTCTGCTCGTCAGGGACATGGATGGAGTATTTCTCTTTCTTCAGTGCCTTGATGATGAGGGCCACATCCTTGTCGGCATGCTCGAAGGTGCCGATCGCCTGCACGCATTCAAAGGTATTCCGGGCATACTCCAGCAGCTTTGTGGGCTCCTGTTCGAGCGTGGACAGCTGCCGGTACACTACTGCTGCAGACGACCATTTCTTTTTTATGTAATACCGGTTTGCCAGCTTTTCCAGCACAGCAGTGTAGACCTGGCGCGACCAGGAATATTTCTGGAAATAGGTAAGGGCTTCCTCTGGCGGGGCGTCCTTGTAGCACTCGGTATAGCAGTAGGCCATATCCATGAGGGCTTCCTGCTTGATGTCCACACGCTTGTAGGTGTCGATCTCGAGCTCTTTGCCCTTCTCGGCACCCAGCACCACCTCTTCAAAGAGCTTTAAGGCCTCTTGAAACTTAAGCTGGTTGATGTAGCACCATCCGAGCTTGTAGCGCGCAATGGATATGGCGGTGCAGCCGGGATACTTTAAGATGGCCTCATAGTGCTTCTTGGCCGTTTCCAGGTCCTGCTTGCTGATGAAATAATCGCCCAGCAGCAGATACGACTCCGACACATAGGGGCTGTCCGGATAATCTTTTATGATGGTGCGGTACTGTACGACCATATCATCGATCTGGTTCAGCTCCCTGTACTCATGGGCCATGAAAAAGTGGACCTTGTCCTTTGACTTGAATTCGGGGAAGTCATTCAGAATACGCTGATAGATTTCCAGTGCCTGGTTCTTGAAGGCATTTGATTCCACCTGATCGAAGGCGGATGCCGCTTCTCCCTTTTCCGTCCTGCGCACATAGTAGACAATCCTTGACTGTTCTATGTAGAGCTCGGCCAGCCTCAGATAAAGTTCGGGGAGATACGGCTTGTTCCTTGCCTTGTGAATCAGTGCCTTGGTATTGAGGATTGCAAGATCGACCTTTTTCTTGTCCTCGGTGAGCTTTGAGATATACCTGGCCTGCTCTGTGCCATTATCCTTCTTCTCATATCCGATATTCGTCGGCATGGACACTGGCCGGTACGACAATGACAAGGGACAAGGCCCCTATGATCAGGACACCTGATAATGCGTTGTATGCTCTGTAATTTCATTCATTTGAAAAAGATATCCCACTCTTCAAGATTTTTGCATTTGTTGGGCAGAACCACCTTGAGCTCGGCCAGCTCATCGTTCCAGAATTCTCCCTGGAACGGGATAGACTACAATGCCCTGCAATGAACCTTTGCCTGGCTTCTGTTCATCAGTATAATGGTATTGATTGACCCGCTGGTACATATCGAGACCTATCTCATAGGCCATCATATGTGCCTCCTCTTCGTACTGCAAAAGGGCATCGGCATACTTCTCATACTCCGATTCCATTAGGATCTTCAGGTTCGAGGTGCTTTCCTCTATCTGGTATGCATAGATCTTATCAAGATACCCATAGAACGCATCGCTGCCTTCCTTCCTGAACCCAGCGCACAGGGCACTCTCCTTTTCCAGGAGCTGGAGAAAAGCCCAGGTCTGCTTGATGTTCCTCTTGTTCAGGACCAGAAGCAGCAGCTCGTTGTTCTCGCTTATCTTGCCGCGCTGATAGATGCCGCTTAAGGCCTTGCCGTAATGCCCCTTGAACTCATCCACCACGCCCATGGCACTCTGGTAATGGCATACATCCTTATAGATGAATGACTTCAGCATGTAGTATTCCGGCGTCAGATAGTTTCTGTAACTCGGGGCCTCAAAGGCATACAGCAGGCCCATGGCCTTTTCCGGATTTCCCATCCGGTACTGGGCCCATGCCCTTTCCAGGAGATTCTGGGACTGGGAAAGGATATTCTGCTCGATAGTCTCATAGAGCAGGTCGGATTCCTTGAATTTACCCTGCTCATAGAGCAGCCGTGCCAGGGTCTTGCGAACATCGTCCTTGAGGGACTCATCCGTGCAAGAGCCGGAAAGGATCTGGTTCAAAAGGGGCACCGCCTCATCGATCCGGTTATTGTAGATCTTCAGCAAGGCTTTCTGGTTCAAAAATTTGTAGTAATAATAGGTGCCTGGTTTGATCTTGGCGAAATGTTCATCCCCCCAGGTAATAAAACCATGTTCCCAGTCATAGACGCCCTGGTGATAATTGATGAAGGCCGAGAGGTTCCCGTCCGCATATCCGAATTCCTGGTCGCATACGGTCTGGGTGATGATCAGATCGTTGTCAAATGCCTGGGAACGGGACATGGTCTCGAATATCTCCATGCTGTACTCGACTATCTTTGGGTTGGGTTTCCTGGAGACAAGCCGGGCCAGGATGTCGGCTGCTGCATGGGAATAACCCAGCTTCTTCAGTGAGACGCCTAAAAAAAACTCGGCCCACTCGTAATCGGCCGCATCCGGTGAATAGGCGCTGATATACTCATAGAAATAGGGGCAGGCCATCTCATAGTTTTGGTCTTTGAACAGCTCATATCCCGTCAGGAAATTCGTCTGATCAAGTTGGACCTGGGCCTTAGGTTCTTTCGCGTCGGGTGTAACAGGTTCTGGTGTTACAGCTTCGGGTGTTACAGGCTCCATTGTAACAGCGTCGGGCAATGCTGCATATCCGGAACTGAAAAGCCCCAAGCAGAAAGCTATGATGAGAATGGGAAGTATTCTATTCATTGTTGTCTTTCTTTTCAAGATATCCTTTGAGCTTCTCGACGGTTTCATCCTGCTCAGTCTTGTCGGGGAACAGATTGAACTGGAACGAAAGGCCGATACCGAAATACACGTTGTTCTCTGTCTTGTCCTTTTTCATGTTGATCAAGTCCCTGATCTCAAGGGTCATGCAGAGATTCTTGTTAAGAAAATAACGGGTGCCGGCGCCTACGCAGACGGAAGGGTCGCTCTCGGCATCCTTTTCGCCGTTGCTGTACTTCTTTTCATAATTGATGATGCCGCCGCCTAAGATAAGGTAACTTTCATGGTTTATGATGCCTTTGTTCCAAAGGGCTTCCTTTCCATACAGCGGTTTGATGATGAGGTTTGAGTGGACCATGTATTTGGGCTCCAGGAACACCTCGGGCGTGACACCAAATTCCTTTTCGAGCTTGCCCTTGATGTCCTTCTCCCGGGTGAACATGAACTGGCCTCTCGCAACCTCCCAGGCCAGGTAGCCGTTGAAGTGATAGGTGTAGCCTATCCCTACGGGATATACGTTGAAAAAATCATCATCGGGAATGTAGCCGAAGTTCAGGCCTATTTCATGATAGCGGTGAAACACCCTCTCCTGGATGGCAAATACCTTCTCATCATCTTTGGTATCCTGGCACAGACCAGGGCTCGAGATCAGGATCGCGAACAGAATCAGGATGCCTAGCACAGATCTTTTATTCATTGCTCTTAACTCCTTAGAACCCTACGATATCGAAAATGAACGGATAGGATACGATCACTTCACTCCCCTCGGGCTGAGGGAATTCCCATGATTTTATTGCATACTGTATGCAGGAATGGATATCAGTTGAATTGAGCGTGGATGACTTGATCTTTACCTCTCCGACCTTGCCCGACATCAGGATCTTCCATTCGAACACGACCCTTCCCATGAGCGACGGGCTTGCCACCAGCGCCGTTTCATAACACCTGGTGATCTCATCAAGGTGCTGGTCAATGATCTTCTTGACCTCTTCCCTGCTCATGCCTCCGCCCTGAACCTTAACGGTCTTGTTCAGCTGGGCGCTCACCTTTGCCTTGACCTGCTGCGTGCCTGTACTGCCCTTTTCCAGTGCGGCAACCCTTACTTCTCCGCCAGGACCACCTGATCCACCGGTTCCGGTACCGTCACCTGTCCCTGAACCACCTGTCCCTCCACTACTCCTTAAGACCTGTGAAGATCCCTTGGTGCTCACGATGCCCGCCTTTGGTATCTCGATCCTTCCACCACCCAGTTTGCCTACGATGCCGCCGACCTTGAACTGGGCCTTGTTTTCAGCCGGACTGCTTACTGCATCCAGGTTTGTAACCGCTGCCATGGCTTCGGTGGGTTTTATGCCGATACTATCCCCGAGCATGCTGAGGAGCCCTGCCTGGTGAATATTCTTCGTTGAGACATTACCCTCCCCTGATCCGCCTCCGGACCCAGTACCAGATCCGGTACCATTGCCACCCGTCCCTGAACCGCCGCCGCCCGAGGTTGATGTACGCGAGGAGGCAGCCTTTGACGGTGCAGACTGGGCGGTAGCAAGGCGGTGATCATTTGATAGAGCTGTGATGTGCCTTTTCCCTATTTTCTGTGCAAACTGCTCTTCTTTCAGCTTGATGATCTCAGGCGGTTTCTTAGGGACCTCGGGTGCCTGAGCTATCTTCTTGATCTCGTTTAACTGCCTGGTATCCACCTGAACAAATCGGCCTTTATCCTGGAGCTCCGGTTCGTATTTGTAGGTAGGCATCATCCCCAGGATCACCAAGATGATGACATGAACGATCACCGATCTTGTGAAGTGCCGCGCATACACCTTGTCATTATTCAGGGTTCCCTTTACCGGCGGGCTGACACAAGGGCTTGTCTGCCTGAGGAGATATTCGTATGGACCCAGGTGTATGACTACCTCTTCATGGCGGCCAATGGGTCTTGACTGTGCCCCTGGAACACTTCTCTTGAAGGATTCCAGGTCACTGGGAATTTCATGCCCCATTCCCAGGGCATGGCCTGCCTCGATGCAACCATCCGCCTGATCATCCAGATAGAGAAACATCTCGCCCGCGCCCTTGTTCTCGGCAAGGCAAAACAGCCCCTTATCTTTCCGGATGAGGTATTTCTCCTGTGCGTGCAGAAACCTCACATCGATAATGTCATCATTCCTGCTCTGGACAATCTCCAGAAGGATCTCATTATCGGTTATCCTGTTGCTGACTGATGCCGCCAAGGCAACGCCGTTCTTTATACTTTCTTTCAGAGAGAATGTTGCCCGGGCCTCTTCATCGTCATCTTCATCGTCATCTTCTATGACGGCTGCCTTTCTCATACCCTGCAGCTCTGTGGATACGACACCGGAGGTTTCATGGCTCTCCTGGCCGCCAAGGGCATGGATGGATGAACCTGTTTGGGGCTCATTACATTGGCCCTCTGATGTGTCCAACTCTCGAGGATCAGGTTCGGCCTCCTTATGGACAGGTGAGCTTTGGTCAGTGCTGCGCTCAATGGAACACAAGGCGCCGGTGTCCTCGAACCTGGCCTGAAGCTCTACAACAGAGCGATAATCCGCATTCCTCTTGAGTATGGCCTTCCTGCCCGAAAACAGTCTCTCTATAGAGCTCTCATCTTTCTTGAACAAGCCCTTGAGGTTCTTCCTGACCTCATCAAGGGATGCACCCTCACGGATGCGGCCTTCAAATATCAGGTTGTATCGATCCGGACCGTCCGGCAGTTCATCCATGCCCGAACCGGTTTTGGACTGGTCGGTATCAGCGTTATCCCGGGTCTCATGCATTATGGCATTTTCTTGCAGACGTTCAACATCCGGAGCTTTCTTATCCGGCCCCGCAGCCGCCTTTTCATGTCGCTGAGAAGTTCCCTTCAGGGATGCACCCGGAGCACCCTGCCCCTTGCCATTCCTGTTCATTTTAGCCTTGATGGTATAGGGCCCGATCAACAGGGAATCCAGGGGGTTGACTGCCATGGACTCGCAGATACCGTCATTACCGGATCCCGGATAGGAAACCATGAGACGTCCATCCATGACGCAGAGCACTGCATGGATATTCGATACACCCTGATCGCTGAGCTGAAGATCAGTATCATTGCCACTGCCTATGGTGATCTCTTTCTTACAGAAGCAATCCCATCCCAGGCACTCTTCTCCCCTAAAGACAAATAACTGGATCATGGGGAGGTCATCTGCAGCCCTCAGATTCAATGTCTGTTTCTCCATAATTTGCTCATTATCCATTATAGTTTTCCAAGCTGAAGCCTTATGGCTTCAAGCCATCAGGGTCTCGATCAATATCCATCCTGGGAGACCAGATGATCCTTGCCTTGACGTTCGCTGGTATTTGACTGATTCTCTTTTTGATCCTTGATTTTTACCCTGGCGGCATCAACCAAGAAGCCATCAAGGATCTCTTCACGATAATCCTGGCGATACTTGAGCATGCTCTTGATCTCGCTTTTTTTTCGCTGGAGGAGATAGACCGCCCCTGACTTGATTGTCTGTCCGATAATGTATGTATTGCCGAAATCGATTCTATTCGTACGTGACTCGAGTGTGTCTTTCGTTATTGCTGGTTCCTCTTTCTGAGTTATTCCCTGGTCCTTCTCTTGAGCGGATGCTGCCCACAGGGTTGTATATATTGCTGTGAGAATAAAAAAGATCGCTGCAATTATCAGCATTAGTTTTCTTAGTATATCTCTCATGGAATCATCCCCTTACTGCTTCAGCACTCCAAACTGGAAATTGGGAAATCCGGCCATTCCGGCTGTCTTGATGATGCCGTTAATGGTTTTGAACGAAAGGCGTTTATCACACAGGAACAGGACAAGGCTCTTGTCCTTGCCCTCGACATTTTCTTGAGCCGTCTTCTGGCGGCATTTTACAAGCTTCTGGTACAGCACCGAGCCTTGGAGATTATTGAGATCAAGACCCACGACAGCCCCATCCTTTATCTGTGCAATGGGCTCTTCTCCCAACCACATGGTGTTCTCTGAAACAGCAAGCCTGATGCTGTCCGTAAAATCTCCTTTGGCCGTTGATTTCGGCAGGCTGATGTTCCCATCAATGCTGAAACGGGCGACTTGATCCGAAAATGATGCAAGCAGGAAGATGAGAAGAAAGGTGAAGATATCCACCATCGATGTCATTATTAATTTGGGGGGGGTAACCCTTCTTGAATGACTGCCCAATGCCATAGCTGCTCTCCTTACCCGATCTTCCCTGATATCACTACATTGGGGAATAACTGGCCATCCTTTGAAAACCGGGCAACATCCATGGCCTGGATGATGGTGTCGTAGATGATGCTATTATCCGGAATGATAATGACGGTATCGCTTTTGGGATATTGCGTTTTAATTGTTTGAAGGAATGAAGCGAGTTTGCCTAATGGGTATTGCGCCGTGTTCTCTTTTGGAAAAAAGGTTCCTAATCGATTCAGTGTCTCAGGATCAACCTCATCACACAGTGCTGATAAATTAATGCCCTTATTATCGAGTTCCACAACTACCGTGACCTTGATGTTACTTTCCTGGACCTTCTCACCTTCAGAATTCCCCAGAACCGGGACGGAAGTGTTGATGGCCCTGAGATTAAAGAAGCTGAAGGATATGAGTAGAAGAAGAACTATCACCAGGAACACATTCATGACCGGGGTAACATCTATATCAGCCTCTTCTTCATCTGGCCTTTTTCGGTTGTGCCTGGAACCTAGCATTGCGATTCCTTTTCATGCTTCAGAGATGAAAGAATATTGAAAAGCCTCAATGCCTTGTGCTCCAACTCATCGATTACAGACTCACCCTTGTTGTTGATGATATAAAAACCAATCAGGCATGGTATGGCGATTAAAAGTCCGAAGGCCGTTGTCAGCATGGCAACTGAGATACCGCTTGCAAGTATCTCCTGCTTCATGCTGTCACTCGCATGCGCTACACCTTCGAATGCGGTGATCAACCCATGAATTGCTCCAAGCAGGCCGATGAGCGTTGCGATATTTGCGAACATGGAGAACAGGTTTGTCTTGCTCTTGATCCTCGGGATCTCCCTGATTATCTCCTCTTCCATTGCCCGTTCGATTTCCTTGTCTCTCTTGTCTGACTTCATGAGACCGGCCTTTAAAATCCTGCCCAGAGGATGCTTTTCAATCCGGGTGCATTCCTCGATAGCAGCCCTGAAATTATATTTCTCCAAAGACAGCACAATCTTCTGAAATGCCTGATCCGTATCCAGCCTTAGGCGGAAAAATAAATAGCTTGCGCGTTCACAAAACAATGCGAAGGCAATAATTGAAACAAACAAGATGGGGTGCATGAAAAAACCACCTTTTATATAGAGCGATAACATAAAGTCTCCTTTCTCATTCTGTAATAACTCAGTAGGATGCCCAAACTAATTACATTTAATACTACTAAAGATGTTACTTATTACAGTTTCATTGCGCCAAATTATCAATTTAGTTATTAAATCTACCGCTTGGTGTTCCCCATGAGCAGTTTTTGTGCCATGTCTTGAGACGATATGTTTTGTCTTTTTTCTCATATCTTTAATATTTGATTTATTATCATTATGTTAAGATTTATTTTTTTGTAAATTATTCCCTGCCTGACCATTGAGTTTAGTGGTAATTTCCCTTCGACAGCCTGTGAAGAATTACATATTTTGTAAATGCAGTTACTTTATTGAACGTGGATGTCGTTAATAGTAATTGCGATTCTCTTACACCTTTCTGAATCAATAGGAATAATCCACCGGTATGCATGCATGCACCGTGAGATAATCCTTACTTTGAGCCTTTCCATTGTCTTTGCCATAAACTGTGTTTATAATCGCTAAAGGTCCAACCCATGAACGAGCTTAAACACTCACTGCTTACGCTGAAACAGCAGGGCAGGCATATTATCGGCTGCCTCCCCCTCTATGCGCCGCTGGAGCTCCTGCATTCCTTCGGCCTTACTCCCGTGGTTCTCTGGGGGCTTCGATCAGAGGTGAAGGATCTTTCACGCAGCGACCGGCACCTCCAGAACTACACCTGCCAGGTGGCCCGTTGCCTGATGGAATTTATCCTTGAAAACAACCAATCCGTATTCGATGCGCTCTTCATGTACAATGCATGCGATACCGTGCGGAACATGCCTGAGATCATCGAGGCCGGCCTGGCTGAGGATGGAATAAGCCTGAGCATCTTCAAACTCCATGTGCCTGCTGTCCCTCAAGACCGGTCCGGGGCGCAAAACTACCTGAGGGACCGTATCCATAGCTTGATTGCCGAACTGGAGGGATTCACGCATCGATCTTTTTCGCCTCAGGAGTTCTCAGAAAGTGTGAATCTCTATGCCAGGCAGCGGGAGCTGTGCCGGAGATTAGAGGCTTTGTGCACCCAGGGCAGGACCACCTTTGCATCCTGCGCCTCCCTCCTGGAATCGGCTCACTTCATGAGGATCGAGGAGCACATCACCCTGCTGGAAAGGGAGGTTTTAAAGGCACAGAAGATGCCCATCGACGCATCACCGCATAAAAAGCTGATGGTCAGCGGCATCCAGGCGCCGCCCGCAGAGCTGATTGAAGCCATGGAGTCTTCGGGCCTGCGCATCGTGGCGAACGACATGGCAACCCTGGCGCGGTGTTATGAATATTACCCGAAACCTTCAGCAGACCCAGGCGAGTACTACTACGACTTCTACTTCAACCATTACCCCTGCACCACCATACTCCCGGCAGGAGACCGCAGAATCGAGCTCATCAGAAAGCGCATTGTTGAAAGCGGAGCCCAAGGCTTCATCTTCTTCGGCGAGAAGTTCTGCGAGTATGAATACTTCGAGATCCCCTTTCTTAAGGATATGCTCAGATCTATCGGGGTGGATGTCCTGTCCCTGGAACTCGGCGCGGACGACCTCTCAAACCTCATGCCCCTTAAGACCCGCATCGAGGCCTTTGCAGAGATGCTGGGCGCCGTGAATGCATCCTAAGGAGCTGATCATGAACCAGAAAACCACTGCGGGCCTACCAATAAAAACATCATCAGGCAAACGTCTCTCCGGTATTATCATGGACGATTATTTACAGCTCCACCAGAAGGCAGGCGAAGGCGCCTTTGTGGTGTGGATAGCCATTGTCGTTCCTGCCGAACTCTTTGCCGGGTTCGATAATGTTGTCTATGCAGTGCCTGAAAGCCATGCCGCCATGAGCGCGGGCAAGGGCGTAGGTGCGCTCCAGTGCGAAAAGGCCGAACAGGAAGGCTACTCGCCGGACCTGTGCTCATACGCAAAAATCGACCTGGGAACGGCCTTCAAAGGTGGCAGGGATTCCCCCTCTTTCGGCCTGCCCAAGCCGCACCTGCTGGTGAGCAATAACAACAACTGCTCGCTCCTTTCCAAGTGGTTCGACGTCTACCACCGGCTCTGGGGAGTGCCGCACTTTATTCTGGATATCCCGTTCTGCTATGAGGAGCAGAAACCTCAGGACTTCGCATACATCAAAAATCAGTTTGGCGACCTGATCCGCACCATCGAAGGGCTCAGCGGCCAGAGATTCGACATGGACAAGGCCGGCGAGGCAGTGCGCTTTTCTGGCGCGGCATTAAAAGAATGGAAGCGCTTCACCTCCCTTGCGGCCAACAAACCTTCTCCCATCACGGCCTTTGACTCTTTTGTACAGATGGCCCCCATCCTCACCTCCCGGGGCACAGAGCGACTTGCAGAGCACTACCGGCTGCTTGCGGACGAGACCGAAGAGCAGATGGCACATGGCATCTTCCCAGTGCCTGACGAGCGCTACCGCCTGCTGTGGGACAATATCGCCCCATGGCATCAGTTGAGGAAGATGTCGGCCAGGCTTGCCTCTCTCGGGGCCAATATCACAACAGCCAGTTACACCTATTGCATCGGCTCACTGGAGGGTGATTTCAACATCTATGATATTCACGGTCATGATCCACTTGACTGGCTTGCCAGGCTCCAGAACTTCTCGGTATGCCCCCATGGCATGACGCTACGAGCCCGCGCCATGAAGCAGGCCATCGATCATAATGCCATTGACGGGGTGGTCTTTGCGAGCAACCGCAGCTGCAAGGTATATTCGCTCATGCAGATGGACCAGATGAAACATCTGCGGGATACTACCGGCATCCCGACCGTGATGATCGATGTGGACCATGCAGATGAGCGCAAATACAGCGAAGACGCGGCATTCGTAAGACTGGAGGCCATGCTGGAAACCATCGAGGTTGGGAGATCATCCAACCGCTCCTGATGTTGTTCCTGCGGGTAAAGCAAGGGGGGCACATTGCACATTCAACATCCGAGTCTAAGGCCCTTTGCCCTTCTTGTGAGCCCAGTATGCAAGGTCTGTCAGCGCCGTGGATTCCAGAAGGTAGTGTACATTATACAGGAGAGACCTTCTCTGGATCTCCGCAATGAGTTCGACGGGATCACCAGTACAGGAGTTTGTTTCAGATCCAAGAGAAGAGACATATCCCCACATGTGCTGAAGCGCGTTTAAGAGCATACCCTGGCCGGGGTTGACCCTCAGGATCTCAACCAACGTTCGTGCAAGCCCCTCAAAATAGCCTCTCCCCTTCCTGCGGGAGGCCTCAGGTCCAATGCTTTTATAGAGCTCAGGGTCACGGGCCATAACCGAATACTTGTGATGGGCCCAGAGCTGTTGGCTGTTTTGCGGCAGGAGGATGCGGCCAGGATTTTTCATACGATACTTCTGTTCAAGTATAGAGAGCTGCCCTGCAGGAGGGTCGATGAACACCTCAGGCCCGGGTGATCCGGGAATGTCAGGTGCAGGACTCAGGTGGCGGTATCCCCTGAAATCCATCTCCTCAACCAGGCAATCATGCCTGGAGACAAGTGCCCCCAGGCAGTCTCGCCAGCGCATGGTCTCGGGGTGACGGGCATAACCCGACTTATGGTTTATGATGATGGAGAAGACGGCGTGCACCTCCCGGTGCTCGCCCAGCAGGCTTTCACGGTTCAGGTATCCAGGGTGGATGTCCCAGACTCTCATGCCCTACTATACGACCCTGATCGTCAGGCTGGAGGTTCGGGCTATAGAGAACCTTGCCGCACCCAGGGCCTGTTGTTAAACGCCGGCAGCCTTTATTTCAGATTTATTGTTATGGTCGTTGCCTCTAATACCGAGCTGTCCTCATCAAAATCTCCCGTTGCTATCAACCCCTTCACCGCTGCCCCGTCTATATGTCTTGTATCCAGGGCTGTGACAAAGTCCCCGAAGGCGGTGAAGAGCTGTATGGCGCTGCCCTGGGAGATAAAATACAATCCGCCGGAAGGTGCCGGCACGAGTGAAGGTGGCTGTGCAAGTGTATCCAGGTCAGTCACGACCCCTGAGCGTGAAATATGGTGAAACAATCCCACCCCGGTGAGGTCAAGGCTGAATCCTGCAGATGACATATCAATAATGGCTTCTGTTGATGCCGGATTCCAGGTGACATGCATTACTGCCGGGACATGAGAGACATTCACCACTGTGCGTGCCTCGAAGTCTTCAGGGGCCTGACCGAAGGGTGTTGCAAACCCCCTTATCCTTACCGGTGTTCCTGCCTTCAAGGCCGACGTGTCCAGGGCAGAGGTGTCTATCTCATAATGATCCGGGTCAGCATCGTGAGCACTGTCGATTCCAGTGCCTGTGAAATCGAAGATGCTCATCTTTCGACCGTCAATGGCCTGAAGATCGACAACGATGAAATCAGAGCCTTTACCGACAACGGTCCCCTAAGTGTCGAAAGCATCATCCGCACTGATCCGTTGCGGGCATCAAAGGTAACTTTGTCGCTGTCAGTTGATGCCGTACCAAAGGCAAGGATGCGCTGGCCCACCGATATGTCTGTGATGTCTCGCCTACTCGGCAGACAGCTGCTTGCTTACCTTGGTGTTATCGCCAAGCTTTATTGTCACGTCATCGTTGAAGACAACACTTCCTCCCGCACGCATGAGGGAGCCACCCTTTATGGTAAGTGTGTCTTCGCTGCGCTTGATCACGATGCCCCAGACAACATCGTGCTGCCCTCCCGGGACACTGGAGCCCGCATACACCTCCTGCGCCTCAAAGCGTAAAGGATTGTTCATCAGGGAGCCCATAACGATGATGGCCGTGTAGGCCGGCATGGTTGAGAGCTTTTCAAGGCCTGCACCACCCTGGTAAGATATGCCATCGATCTGATACACCGTAGTGCCTGTGGTGTTTACATCGAGTACACCGAACTTCTTGTCGCTGCCTGTCATGGCATGGATGAAAGGACGGACTATCACCTTGAACGACCCGGTGCCGAGATCCACGGAACCACGCTCAAGCGGACCCCGCACCCGGTGTATCTCCGGGATGTCTACATTGACCTTGGCCAGCAATACCGGGGTCACCGTTACAACGGCCGTACTGCCGGTGAACCTGACCGTGTTGGAGGCTGCAAGATCAAAGTCCAGGTTCAGAGATGCCGGTATACCCGGCGCGATGATGAGGGAATCATGGCTTTCCAGGCTTACATCAAGGGTAAGGGTTCTGATCGGGCTGCCGTTTTCATCAACAATGGAATCCACCCTGACTGCCTGACCTGATTCATCTTCCACCTGGATATCCGCACTGCCGTAGTCCAGCGTTACCTGGGCACTGACATACTCGCCGGTGGGAACCGTTGCAGCGGTGAGGAACTCGATCATGTCCGTATACTGGGCGAAATCAACCCTGGTCTTGACGGGCAGCACATCCACCACAGCACCATTTTTCTTGGTGAGCGTCAGGGAGAGCACATCCACCGAGTATGCAAGGAAATCCCCCTCGTCATCCGTGATGCCGATAACAAGATTACTCTGGGCCTGAGAGTTCGTATTACTGCCACTGTCGCTGCTGCACCCTGCAAAGGACATGAAAATGAAGCCTGCAAGAAACACGGTTAAGAAACCTCGAAAAGCCCTGAAATCCCTTCCATGCCATTAACCATGTCAAATCCCTCCATTTGCGCATTGATTCATTCGTAAACCCACTACGAGAACATGATCCCATCAGCGCCTTTTATCTTCACTGGCGCCAATCATGGTACCGCCTGTCTCTGCCTGGGCCTGTCCCGTCTATTCTTTTTCATCTCCTCGAATTTCCCGGTGAGTATCCGGAAGCGCTCAGGCCCCAGGAGCTTCCTTGCATCGAGGATAAACTGAAAACGTTCAAATGCGATCTTCTCACGCTTTTCCTCCACCCTCTTGAACTGGGCCTTGGCAGCCGATTCGTTAACCGGGTCCTTTGCAAGGATGTCCTCAAGTTTGAGCTGCTCCTTCTCGATATCGCTTCTCAGGTCAATGAGGGCATTCCGGTTCTTCGCAAACATATCGTCCAGCATCTGTTTCTCACGGTCCGTCAGCCCCATATCCTTGGAAAGCTCAGGCGATCTCCACCACCTTCCCGGGCCGAGGCCATCGGCATAGGCTTGAACAACCCCGAGGATCATTGCCGAGCATACCAGCATTCCGATAAGCATTCTCTTTGACATAGTCATATTCCTTTATTTTTCTTTCAGGTCCTTTTTTGTATATACCCTTATCAAGCATCCACCGGTGCTGCGAAGTCCAGAAAGTCATCATTATCATCCGTTGAGCCCGTGTCGGGGACGATCTCTTGCAGAGACGCAGGGAGGCCATTTTCCTCAATATCCTCGGTTGCTGCAATGAGCATTTCATCAGCTGCCGTCTCATCGGCGAGATTCAATTTACCATACGGCTGCAAATTGCCGGTAAACAGATGCGGCACGGTCAGGGTGATAACGAGCACAAGGCAGGCCGCCGCAGTAGCCAGGCCCACATACCATCTGCCAGCCCAGCCGCTGCCTCTGAGAACCTCTGCCTCGGGCAGGGCAAACCTTCTCCGGGGTTCAGGCGTAGATCTCATCGCCGCTTCAGAGAGTCCATGGAGCTCTGCGGCAAGATGGTGGCGGGAGGCAGAGCAGATGGGGCAGACCTTCAAATGCTCCCTTTCCTGTGCGGCCAGATCGTTCTCGTCAACGAGAGATGCGATTATCCGCTGTTCATCGAGATGGACGTTTCGGTTATTGTTCATCATGCCTCCTCAGGGGCAGGACCCAGGGAAAACCCCTCGTTCTTGAACTTTTCAATCGCCCGATAGAGATGGGTCTTCACCGAGCTCTCGCTGCTTTCAAGCGTCAAGGCGATCTCGGTTATGCTTAAGTGATCGAGGAACCGCAGCCTGAATACCTCCTGCTGGAGTCTGGGCAGTTTCTTGATAAATTCATTGAAGCGGGTCCAGAACTGCTTCCCGGCCAGGTGATCATAACTGTCCGGTCCCATGTCGGGATAATCTTGCTCCTTTTCCTCCTGAGTGAAACTGAACAGGGAGGCGAACCTCTGCCTTCTGCGGAAATCCTTAACCTTGTTCACTGCTATGCGATAGAGCCAGGCCTTGAAGAGCTCCGGGTCCCTGAGTGCACCCAGAGACCCGTATGCCTTCAGGAACACGTCCTGAACCAGGTCTTCTGCGTCTGTTCTTGACTGGACCCGTGCATACACCATGCGGAAAATACCCCCTTGATGGATCTCTACCAATTGCTCGAAAGAGCTCCGATTGCCTTCGATGGCAGCCCTGACGAGGATCTTGATATCTCTGAGCGCCTGTGTGTCATTGTTTCTTTCATCTTCCTGCATCGCCCTAGCATTCTACCAGCACTTACGTGTTCCCGTCTGCCCTTTTTATGATTTGCTGTTATGTAAGACGCATCGGAATGGAAAATTGTCTACAAGGGATGACATCTTAAGTAACGCATACCCGGATCATTGAGGTGCACACGATAAAGATACTTCAATATGAAAAAATGGACACGAGGGATCCCCTTGCTTATGTATTTGTAATGATCTTAGATAGTAATATACACAATGGACAGAATCAATGTCATGGCGATATCTATACTTTACCTTGGCCCTCTTTTCTGATGATTATGAAAAATAATCTGTACTCTGGAAGAAGCATTGGCCTTGACACATGATCTTTTGCCTGAATCATTCTTACAATGTATGGCAAAGGCATTGAACAGGTATCGGGGGAGATAAACCTCGCCGAACTGTTTCCTCGAAAGCCCCATGGGTATACCGGGGAGACCCTGGAAAAGACGAGACTCAGTATGGGGTGCCCGGCGTCTGTAACCCGAGCCGTTATTATCCCTTAAGAGGCCTTCTGGAAGACATACTCCTTGAAGTTCAATTTTTTCTTGATGACGCGGCGCATCTCCGAGCGTTTGAGCCATCTGCTGTAGATCCAGAACCACTGGTCCGGATGTTCTCTGACCACTGATGTCACCCAGGACTGTATGATGTCGCTCAGTTTCTGTATGGCTTCATCCCCTTCTCCGAACTGTGCCGCATCGATCGCTTTGCCCCAGTAATAGTGGTAGGCACCCTTGACCTTCATGGTATGAACCGGCACGACCAGGGCCTTGCCCGTAAGAGCGATGTAGGCTGCAGCGGATTTGGTGGGGGCCGGCATACCGAAGACATCGCAGTACACATCGTGTTTGCCGTCCCCCCGCGAGTCGATGATTATGCCAACTATCTTGCTGTCTTTCAGGTCATCGATAAGCCTGTTGAGCATACCCGAGGGCGGCAGGATAGCAACACCGCAGCGGGATCGGATATCCTTTATGATCTTCTCAAGCTTCGGGTCTTTGCGGATATCGACCATGATGCTGAACTGGAAGCCCAAAATTCTGGAGGCATTGAAGAGGATCTCCCAGTTGCTGATGTGGCCTGAGAATAACAAGACCCCCCTGCCGGAAGCCAGGGCCTCATCCAGGTTCTCTTTGCCCTCCACCACCACCCTGGCCTTGACCTCCTCATCGCTCATATATACATACCTGATCGTATCCACCAGGTTCACTGCCTGGTTCACGAATACCTTCAGCACGATCCGCCACGGGTTTGCAATTCCGAGGGCAGCGCGTATCTGGATCGTGGCAACCTTCCGGTGGAACCCATCCACGAGGAAGGCCACGATGCCGAGAAACCGGAAGGAAGTCACCACGAGCGGATAGGGCAGGAATCGGATGAGCCATATGACGGCAAGGAATGCCCGGTACTCGAGCTCTTTGATGAGGGAAACAATGGATTTCATCAAGGTTACGTCTCCATTCTGTCTAGTGTGTGTCTTAAGCCCGCACCTTCTCAGAAGGCATCCTTTACGTTGCACATGGCGGTCTTATTCATAACATCAAATCACAGATTGATTATTTGGCTTTAAACCATACGATATGTATACAATCTATACCATTGCATTGATTTCTGCGCTAACAATATCTTAGATAAGGATCAGTAAATAATATGTTTGCCTCAACAAAATTTACAATGCTATCGTTAATCAAACTATTAAGGAGGACCACATGAAAATCATCAACGTTCTGGTAACTGCAATACTAGTGATGTTATTAGTCACATCGAGTACTTATGCTGCCTCCTGTACAAAGGCCGATCTGGTCAAGGCGGTAGATCATGCGGCTGCGCTTATCAACTCAAAAGGGAAAGCCGCCTTGCCGGAGCTTAAAAAATCCAGATTCTGCGGAGAAGAGGGGTATGTTTTCGTAGTCCAGATGAATGGAATCAATGTCATGCACCCGATACAGAAGCTTGAAGGTAAGGACATGTCCATGCTGCAGGGAGCCAAGGGAGAATACTTTGGAGCAGAAATGAAGGCAAAAGCTGAGAAAGACGGTTCTGGATGGATATCCTATACCTGGGAAAACCCAACCTCCAAAAAGCTTGACGCCAAGTGCACCTATATCAAGACAGCAACCATGGATGGAGTTAAAGTTTTTGTCGGTTCAGGGATATTTGGAATTACTGAAGGTGATTGTAAATAGGGACATAATTAAAGCATAAATTCATCTGCAATTCAGGGGGGGAGGATACAGTGAAGATCCTCCCCCTATCTCGTGCAGGTGTTTAGCGTATCGTCCTCTAATCTTCTTCGTGCCCTTCGTGGTGGAATGTATGTTCCTCCAATACCTTTGTTATCCGGCCCGCCCCGGCACATCCATGATCTTCGGTGTGTGTCCGGTCAGCGAGAGGAACCGCTCGATGTCCTGCCTTGAGATCACGAGTGTGCTCGTGTTTACCAGGGGGTGGCACTGGATTGTATTGCATTGCCAGAGATCCTTATCCACGATGACCTCCACCCTGCCTGAAGGGTCGTTGAGAACGGACAGAATCGTCACAGAGCCCGGCGTGAGCCCCAGGTATTCCAAAAGGCGATCCGCAGAGGCAAAGCTCAAACCCTTTACTTCGAGCACCTCCTCAAGGCCCTTGATGTCAACGGCCTTTTCATCGCCCACCGTTACCAGGAAATGACGTCTGCCCTTGCGGTCGCGCAGGAATAGATTCTTGGTCTTTGCCGCAGCGGTCTCGATGCCGAGCCGGTCCGCCTGTTCACAGGTGAACACGGCCTCGTGGTCGTAACGCTCATAGGGTATCTTATTCTGAAGGAGGAATTCATAGATGTCCATATCGCTCACGTCTTTCTTTTACATGTACTTGGCCGATTTTTTATAAAAACACACACAGGCAACCACAATGGTTGCCCCTACAGATGCCGTGCATTATTTCGATTGCTAAAATCACATCAGAAGCCGCACCAGGTGGTGAGGTTTCTGATGTCCTCCCTTGGGCTTTCGACCTGGTTGGCCGGAAAATCCCAGTCCGGATATCCTATGGCAATCGAGATAATAATGCGCTTTGTGTCCGGGACATTTATTACAGAGCGTATGTTCTCTGGATACATCACGCCCTGATCCTCGATGCATGTACCAAGCCCATACTCAAGGGCGGCAAGGCATATGGTCTGCATAACCGCGCCCATGTCCATGAGCGGGCCTGCATCGGTGAGCGCGGTATCGGTGAGAAGTATAATGGCTGCAGGAGCATCAAAAAAGCGGAAACCCCTCTCCATCCAGGCAGCCCGCTTGGCCTTGTCCTCCCTGGGGATGTCCATACGATGGAAGATCCTTTTCGCCACTTCAACCTGCCGCTCGCGATACACGCTTTTGTCAGACCACCCGGTAATTGTATGCTCGGGATGTATCATGACCCCGCTCTGGAGCATCCTTGCATTCCTAACAGCGATTTCTCTGAGCATGTCTCCCGCAATCACAAGGAATTCCCAGGGCTGGGTGTTCATGGTGGAAGGCGCCCTGCAGGCAGTCTGAAGGATCTTCTCCAGGACCTCCTGTGATACAGGATCAGGTTTGAAGCCCCGTATGCTTTTCCTGCTCCTTATGGCTTCTGTGATGTCCATTTATCCCCCTAAACCTTTTTCAGAACCGTTCAACAATGATTTCTTCAAGCGAGCGCTTGGGCACATGGTGAACGCCTTTATCATCCCGATGGTATTTGATGTCTACCCCTGGCCCAGCCGCCTCGATCCGGACCTCTTCTGCGGGTTTGCCCAGGGCAATGACAAGGAGGATTTCAAAATGTTCAGGGATATTCAGCGCTGCCATAAGCCCTTTCCTGTTGATGGCTGCGATCATGCACCCGCCGAGCCCCTGTTCCACAGCACCCAGGAGGATGGTTTGGGCTGCAATCCCGTGGTTGCACCAGAAGTTCGTTGTTATTTGTGTGTCTCCTAAGATTATGATGTAGGCAGAAGGCCTCTGGCCCTCATCAGGGCCCGGCCAGTCCTTGAGGTATGCGGCCCATCCGAGATGGGGGAATATGGAGGCATTCGTCATCGTATCGGCAGAAACAAAAAATTTGAGTGGCTGCATATTGGCGGCCGAGGGAGCCAGGCGTGCAAGGTCTACCCATGCCTTGAGCTCATCTTTCGTGATCGTATGGTCCTGGTAAAACCGCCGGTATGATCTGTTCCTTATGACAATATCACGTAACATAAATTACCTCCCTGCCTTTTGTGGGAATTGATTTATGCCGCTTCTTCCCTGAAAGGTATTGCACCCGAATGCGCCCCCTACAGGCGCTTGTCTTTCGCGCCGGGCCGGATACGGTTCCACTCCGAGCCCATGGGGCATGCCTTCATGCACTCAATGCAGTTGTCCACGTCCGTGATCATGGTCTGGCCGAACTCCACCATGAAATCCCTTCGGCGGTTGTGCGCCAGAAGCATCTTGATGTATGCAGGCCATTCGCCGAGCTTTTTGGGCGGCACCCGATTGAAACCCCAGGTCCAGTAGTGAAAGCACGGGTCCACATTATATGCTCCATCCTTCAGGGCACCCACGGGACATGCGAGCTCGCACCGCCTGCACCCGTCCGGGCATGGATCATATCCCTTGGGGACATCCGCTTCAAGCGGCAACTCGGTTATTATGGCGCAGAGCCTCACATGGGGCCCGAAACGCTCGGTAATGAGCAGGTTCGACCTGCCGATGGATCCCAGGCCCGCACTCATGGCCGCATGTTTGAGTGAAAGCTGGCCCAGGACCTTGGTATGGACCAGCTCCCTGTCCGTATCAGGGTTTCGCTTGTGGATCTCCACGGGTTTGTCGGCCGATATGGGCAATGAGAGAAAACCGCTATGTTCCAGGTAGCGGCCTACCTTCTCTGCAACCTCATCCAGCAGCCTTGATGTCTGCATCTTGTTCCTGGTCCAGAGCTTGAGGTCAGGCGCATAGACCGCCCCCAGGCTGTGGGGAACGGCCATGACGATCACGCTTTTCGCTGTGGGCATGAGTGCCAGGGCAGGCCTTGCCGGGCGGGCCAGGAGCAGGTCTTCTGCCCTGGCAATGCCCACCAGGTCAATTCCCTCTGAGAGGATCATCTGCTTGATGGATGCTGAATTAATTTCCATGTTTCTCCCTCGACTTCTGTAGGTTTTTCAGGAACGGTTTATAGAGAAAGCTCTTCTCATCCAGAGAGCACAGCTGTTCGAACATGGGCATTGTCACGGACAGGGCCAGGATGTCAGGCGGCAGCCACTGCCGCATGGCTACGTCAGTGGCGCCGATACAAGCCTGGGGCATGGCAAGGTTCTCAAACACCGTGATCATCTCCATGCAGCCTGACCCGAAGGGCGCTATCACGGCAGGCGGGTCGCCCGGGGCGTTTCGGTAGTGCGCACCGATAATCAGGGCGCTCAGCTGGTCGGGGTTCACAAAAAAGGTCACGGTTTTCAGATACCCTTCCTTGCCAGCATGCAGGGGTCCGATGAGGATGTTGGGATGCTCCGGCTTATAGGTCCTGCGATTGTCAATCCACTTGCCCATGATCTCATGATCGGCCTTCAGACCCTCGGTGTCTGCCAGAAAAGTTATGTATTCATCCCGGCTGCGGGTGGCCACACTGCACAGGGCTGTGCCTGCCCCACCACAGCCGAAGTTGTCTTTTGTTATGAGCAGGGTCTTTCCATCAAGCCACTGCCTATAAAAGGCAAAGACACATACATGCTTCTTCGGTTCGGGGGCCACCAACGGTTCGAACCCTGACATATCCGGTGCATCATAGAAACCCATTAGGGGTATCTTGATGCCAAGGCGTTCAATGAGTCTGGAAGGGTCGTGTTTCATGGATCCTCCTTTCTTGATCTATGCAAGTTGATCTCTCAAGTCCTTTGATCGCAAGGGATATCGATCCGGCAATGCTTAAAAGCCCTCATTTGTCCATGGGCATGAGATGTTCCATCAGGGCCGCCTTCTCGAAGCTCTCAGGGTCCCACCTGGGCCTATCATCCTTGTCAATGAGACGGGAGCGGACCCCTTCCCTGAAATCATGCTGCGCCATCAGATATCTCGCGACCAGCAGGTCTGCCTGAAAGACCTCGGCCAGGTCCCTGCCCTCGTCCCGGCGCAGACACTTGAGTGTGACAAACACGGCGTTCGGCGAACGCTCTGAGAGCCTCCTGAAGACCCCTTCACAGAGATCACTGAGTATGCTGCAGGCCTTCAACGAATTCAGGATCTCGAGTACGGAGTTCTTTCCGGCAAAATACTCTTCGACCCACTTGTCCATTTCCAGGTTAACCGGTATGTCTTTTTCCTCAAGGGGACTAAGGTGTTCCTTCAGGCAAGCGGCCGCAACGCTACGCTCAGCAGGCAGGTCTCCGGCATGGTGTTTTATGATCTCCAGGGCACCTTCCAGCCTTGATGCAGGGATGAGACAGTTTGCCAGCCCGATACGGACGCATTCGGTGCCCGTCATCTCATAACCGGTGAGGCCAAGGAATTCAGGATACCCCTTGCCGCACTTCAGAAACAGCCATCCTGTTGACCCTACATCCGGAAAAAAACCGATGCGCGTCTCAGGCATGGCCATGCGCGTGGTTTCACTTGCTATGGTGATGTCCGCCCCGGAAGATATCCCAAGACCTCCGCCCATGGTAATACCGCGTGCAAAGACCACAACAGGCTTGGGATACCGGTGGATGGCAAGGTCAAGGTCATTCTCTTCTTCAAGGAACGCCATGGCGGGTTCAAGATTACTTTCCGTCACTGCCCGGGCCATCAACTTGATGTCGCCCCCGGCGCAAAAACCTCTCTCGCCCGCACCGCTGATGATGATGAGTTTTACTGCATCGTTGGTCCTGGCCTTATCCAGCACCCCTGCTATGATGCGTATCATGTCCAGGGTGAGACTGTTTATGACTTCGGGGCGGTTGAGGATTATATGCACAAAAGAATCTGAGTGTTCAACGAGTACCGGTTGAGTTGTCGAATCAGTTACTCTATTCATGTCAAGCACCAAACCTTAAACTCTTTTGAAGGATACAAAAGCTTGGTCAGCGGAAAAGCCCATCAGGCTTTATCCTCAGCTGCCGAACAACTCCTTCATGCGCGTGAGCAGGGTGAGATCACCTTGCGCTGTATACCTTTCCTTCATGAATGCATCCTGGCCGTCGGTTTTTTTCGTAAAAATATCCATCCAAACCTCAAAGGGGGCCTTCACTACCAGATCGGGCCTTGAGGCCGGTTCAATGGATTCATCAATACCGTCTCCCGAGATGGAAAAAGAGCATGAGCCTGTCTGTTCCCCCGTGAAGTCGAACTGGAGCACGGCATTTGTGTTACCTGCCGTTTCAGGTTTGTAGGCCATCTTCATGAGCAGGGCAAAATCCTCGATGGTCTCGGGCCTGGGGAGCGAGCCTTTTGCCCTCATCTCCTCAGGGGTCATCTTCTCCCTGATGCAGGTCTTCCAGAAAATATTGGCAGCCCTGGCCATAACCTTTTTATCCCCAATGGGCTGGGTGATGCGATCCATGGTTTCCTGCCCAATCTTCATGGTTTTCACAAGTTCCTCACCCGCTTGCGCGAGGGCTGCCAGGATGTCGTCTTGCACCTTCCTGTTCGGCCCCAATACAAGAGCCTCGGCTGCAGGACGATAGATCTCTGCGATGAGGCCTTTGCTGTACATGAAACGCATATGGTTTGAGAGCTGGTCAAACACCAGCATCTCGGAAAAGCCTGCCACAGAGAGGACCACAACCGCCGGGTGCCGCAAGCGCAGCGGATGGTAGCTCACGCCCTTCTTCTCCTGGATAAAAGGCTCCAGGACAGGCAGGGTGCGCTCGATAAAGGCCTTCAGGGCGGCGTTCATGGTGTAGTGGTATAAAGGAGTAGCATATATGGCTATATCGGATTCAATAAACTTGGGGAAGAGCTCTTCGGCCATATCATCCCTGTGGACACACCTGCCTGGTGACTTGGTCCAGCAGTTGAAACACCCCGCACAGTTCTTTATCTTCTTGTTTCTCAGGTGCACGACTTCAACCTGTGCACCTGCCTTCTCCATGCCTGCCACAAGATGACTCAACATGAGCTCTGTCTTGCTCTGTCCTTTGATCCTGGGACTGGAATTCAATGCAAGTACCTTCATGACATCCTCCTTGGTACAACATTCCCATTAGTAAACGGGCTTTTAACCTACCTGTCAAAGGTATCTTTTTCCTTGCTTATTGACAAGAGGATTGATGCCGGGAGGAAAAAGTGCGTGACTGGTGACTAAACCCTGGTTTTGCATTTAAGGGGCGTAAAATTTTCATCCGTTCAAAAAATAATTCCATGGTCACTAAAAGTTTATGCTTAAGGCTACCTGATGTGCATAGTAATATCTCTGGGTATATTCAGTTGAAAAATCCGAGCGAAAGAAGTGAGATTCTTCCCTGTGCCGCCTGGTCTTATTCCAGATATGTCTTGAGTTCTTCCATGCGGATCTTCACCTGCTCCTTGATGGAGACAATCTGCTCCTGATTGATCTCAAGGGCTGCAGTGGCCCGAATCGTTTCCGGGTCAATACCTTCCTCGTTAGGTATTCCATACCCCATGGACTTCACAAGCACATTGGCAAGCTGCACCACAAGGAGTTCATTACCTGGTTCCGGTATATCTCCCAGATCATCATGGAGCTGGGCCACCTTAATGAAGATACTCGGGAATGCCCACCTTTTCAGGAGCACCGACCCTGTTTTCCCATGATGGGCCTCGATGGAATTTTTTACCTCATTGATATCCATACTTCTTTCATTTCTCTCATTCTTTTCCATCTCGCCCATAACCCGAAGGAGCATGAGCTTGCCGATGTCATGGAGCAGGCCTAAGGCGAATGGATCATCGCCGAGTTTAAGGCCCTTGGTCTCGATAATCACCTGGCATGCGTGGGCGCACGAGAGTGCATGCTCCCATAATACCTCCATGACCTCCGCATACTTCGGGTTGGTCCCCAGATAGAGAGACCTGTTGGAGATTGCATCCACTGTCTGTTTCGTTACGATAAGCCCCAGCCTGCTGACAGCCTGCTCTACGCTGATGTTAGCGGTGATGCCGCGATAATAGGATGAGTTGGAAATGCTGATGATCTTTGATGAGATAGCCGGATCTTTCCGCAAGAGATCACCGATCTCCTGTAAATCAGCTCCCGATTTTATCAGGGCATAAAACTTGGTCTGTATGCGAGGCATGGGTGGAAGCTCGATCTCGCCTCTATTAAACCGGGCAATAATCTTGGTAAGCGGGTTTTTCTTTTCAGGTCCCGAAAAATTTTCCGTGGAGTCTGCATTTCCTTCCGGTTGCTTCGTGAGGCCACTGTCTACAAGCTTCTTGATCACGGTCTGTTTGTCAAAAGGCTTCATGATGTAATCATTGCACCCAGACTTGATGCATGTAAGGATCGTATCTTTTTCAGATGATCCAGTTACCATCATAATCCTGACCTGACCCTCTTTGGGAGTTCCGTCTTCCTTCTCCAGGGTGCGGATCCTACCCAGCACCTCGGTGCCGTCCATTTCCGGCATGGAGATATCCAGCGTGATCAGATCATATTGCTTGCCGTCAATTCGGGCATCCAAGAAGGCCTTCAGCGCGTCCTGTCCGCTCTCCACCTCATCACACTCACCCAGAGAACTCATAATATGCTTCATCTTTTCCCGACTGACAAGCTCATCATCAACGACAAGGATCTTCATTAGTCCTCCCGTCCTGACAGGGCAATCCATCCTGAAAAGCTGATTCGGTTTTCTTTATTGTCTTTGTTGTCTTTCGTAAACATATCTATAACCTGCCTGCAAACGTCTCAAGCCTTAAAAATTCTTGTTCGAGCCGGCCGAGCACATCCATTGAACCATCGTTTGTACCGGTTTTTGCCATCTTCTCAAGACCCAGGGCGATTTGAGAAAGATCCATGGCTGTCAGGTTGGCAGCCCCACCCTTAATGGAATGGGCCTCTGACCTTACGATCTCCATATCTCCTTCACTGATGGCCTTCCTTATTCTGTTGATCTGTCCTCGCACAATGCCAATAAATCCATTGATGAGTTTCATGAGGAGCACCCTGTCCCCATCAAATTCATCCAGGGCTCGATTGATTTCCAACGGTGGATTTGCTTCATCTGTTGATGAACCTATATGTCGCATGGTATTTTTATCGCTTATCTTGTGCGCTGCCTCTACAATACTGCTTGCCGGTAACCACTTCTTGACTATAGCAATCAGGTCGTCACGAAATACAGGCTTCGTAATGAAGTCGTCCATACCCGCATCAAGGCATCTCTCACGAAATCCCTCAATGGCATGTCCGGT
Source organism: uncultured delta proteobacterium (assembly GCA_963785235.1). Lineage (GTDB taxonomy): Bacteria > Desulfobacterota > Desulfomonilia > UBA1062 > UBA1062 > MWEI01. The sequence continues at coordinate 194,541 of CAWAUM010000012.1, forward strand.
CATGGCAATAATGGGGATATGTCCTGAGGACCTGTGAATTCCATCGCCTAAGAGCCTCTCCTCGATTTCCCGTATGGCTTTTGTTGCGGTAAAGCCGTCCATATGAGGCATCTCAATATCCATAATGATCAGGTCGTAGCTTGATCGCTTGTATGCATCCAGGGCCTGCTGTCCATCATCGGCTATATCCACTAAAAAGCCTGCCTTGGTAAGATGCCTGTTTGCCACCTGCTGATTCGTAGGATAATCATCTGCTAATAAAATATGCATTCTGCAGGGTCTGTTCTCTTCAGCCAGGGTATATCGAGTTATCAGTTTGCCGGAAGGTATTGCAGGGCCTATATCCCCCTGTTTCAGTATGGCAGTGATGGCTCTATGGAGTTCTTCGTTCCGAACCGGTTTGGGCAGATACCCCTGGATGCCGGACTGGGAGCATCTTAATCCATCTCCAATGCTGCCGGACGGGGTAAGCATAATAATGGGGATGCCCTTGAACGTCTCTTCAGCCCTGATTTGAGCGGCCAGCGCGAATCCATCCATGACTGGCATATGAAAATCAGTGATTACAAGCTTGATCTGCCCGCCGGATATGTTTTTGTCTTTCAGAATATCCAGGGCCTCCAAAGCGGATGTTGCTTCCAGGGGAATACAGCCCCAGGCCTTGAGATAAGATGCAAAGGTCGAGCGGGCTGATATATTGTCGTCTACAACAAGCACCTTTATACCCGTGAGATCTACACCTTCGGTCACAGGAAGCATATCTGGTTCATCCTGGTGTGTAAAGACCACGGTGAACCAGAAGGCGCTCCCTTCTCCGGGTTTGCTCTCAACGCCTATCTGCCCGTCCATCAAGGAGGTTAGACGCTTTGATATGGAGAGTCCCAATCCGGTGCCTCCATATTTGCGGGTCGTGGATGAATCTGCCTGGGTGAAGCTCTCGAAGATTGTCCCCTGCTTGTTATAGGGAATGCCTATGCCCGTGTCTTTCACAAGAAACCGCGCCCTGGTTTTGGTGCCCATGCCTTCAAGATACTCCACCTTGAGGAGTATCTCACCTTTGTCTGTGAACTTCAGGGCATTGCTCAACAGGTTGGTCAGGATCTGCCTGAGCCTGCCGGGATCCCCCACGAGCCGGGTCGGCATTTCAGGTGAAACATACATGATGAGTTCCAGGTCTTTCTTTTTAGCCATCACGGCAAAGCTGCATGAGATGTCTTCCATGAGGCCCTTGAGGTCAAAGGGTATGTTTTCAATCTCAAGCTTGTGGGATTCAAGTTTTGAGAAATCCAGAATATCATTGATGAGTCCCAGCAGATTTTCCGACTCACGGTAAACCGTAGTCATAATCTCCCGCTGCTCGGCAGTAAGATTGGTATCCAAGGCTATCTCCGTCATCCCGATGACGCCGTTCAAAGGGGTGCGGATCTCATGGCTCATGTGGGCAAGGAACTCGCTCTTGGCCCTGTTCTGGGCCTCGGCCTTGATCATGGTCTTGTGAAGCTCTTGGGCCTCTTTCCGATGGGTGATATCCCGCAACACCCCCCTGAACCCAACGGGCTGTCCTTTTGAATCCCTCATGAGGCTGATGGAGCCCTCTATAGGCCTTTTCTCCCCATTCTTCTGAATCAGTTCCCAATCAAATCCCTTGTCAGGGTTTCCTGTTTTATAAACCGTATTGAACACCGCGAATACCCGCCTGGCTGTTTCCTTATCCATTAACTTACGATAGGAACTGCCAATAACCTCAGCCCTGGGGAAGCCGCAGATTCTGCACATTGAATCGTTCACGAAGGATAAGTTCCCCATGAGATCAACCTCAAAATAGGCTTCCTCGATGCTTTCTAGGATGCTCCGGTACTTCTCCTCACTCCTTCTCAGAGCCTTTTCCGTGCGCAGCCGGTCGGTAATGTCACGCGCAGAGCCACGCACACCGATAGGCCCCGACCCGCCGTATACAAGCGAATTTTTATATTCCAGGACACGCTCTTGCCCATCTCTTGTCCGCACCTTGACAAGGCCCTCATCCTTTCCTTTTTCAAGAACCCTTGCCATATAAACCTGGTAAAGATCCCTGTGCCGCTCAACAATGAGGTCCCTAAGCTTCGCTCTAGTCTGCTTGTCATCAAGGATCGCCCAGTCTTCCCTCACTTTTATATTGCACTCGTTGAAATCAAAAATGCCATCGAGATCGTGAAAGAAAAGATAATCGGATACATTGTCAAATATATCCCGGAACCGCTCCTCGCTGGCCAGAAACGCCTCATCGGCACTTTTCCTCTCTGATATGTCGCGGGAAATACCTCGGAAACCTATCGGATTACCGGCCGAATCCCGGATAAGGGATATCGTGGACTCAAGCGGGACCAGGGAGCCGTCCTTTCTTATGATTTCCCATTCCAGCCCTTTGTGAGGCTTCCCTGTAGTCAGTACTCTTTCATATGCCCTAAACAATTTTTGAGCGGTTTGCGCATCAGTATAGGCATGATAATTTAACCCCATGATCTCTTCCGGGGAGTATCCTGAGAACTCGGCAACCTTGTAGTTGAAGAAAACCATATTCCCTAAGAGGTCCAGCTCATAATAACTGTCTTCAATGCTGTCGAGTATTGTCCTGTATCTCTCTTCGCTCTTTTGCAGCTCTTTAAGACCCCGGTAACGTTCGCTTATATCCTGGACAATAACCTGCACCATGGACGTCCCTTTCTCGTTGGGAACGAGCATTGCCTTATATTCCATGATGCCCTCACTGCCATCTGATAACTTGACCCTCAGCGTACCTTCTGCCTTTCCATCCCTGGCGATCTTTGCCATGTACTCGTCGTATTCATGCCTGTACCACTCAGGTATGAGGTCACGAATCCTTAGCCCGGCAAGGTCTTTTTCAGAAAATCCGCCGATATTTTTTCCAACTATATTTACCTCTATGAAACGACCATCCAGGTCATGGAGAACAAAAAGGTCGGATGTATTATTAAAGATAAACTTATAGCGCACCGAAATCCGGTTGAGTTTTTCCTGTGTTTCCTTCAATTCCCTTTGTATTTCGAGCACATCAATTGTGCCCTGCTCATGAAGCTTCCCGTTGGAATCTTCATGAAAACCGTCCTTCATCCCCTACTCCTTATTATACAAGCAAAGCTCCCTTTCCCTCCCTATCGGAATTTAAATTATAAAAAATTAGGTTCAGAGCCAGTCCTTTGTGGAAACCAGTCCGCCTTCGTGACCGCTGGGATTCTAGGAAGGTCAAAGCTGGTTCATGAGCGGATTGCTTATGTTAAAACCAGGTTCGCGTTTGGATGTACCCATAAATACTCAATGAACTTCGGGTGGTCTTAAACATGAAAATTATTGTATTGTGGTAATGTTTTAAAAACCCAGGCCTGTTACAATCCTTCATGGAATAAGAGTTCTATAGCTTTTCTAAAAGCCCTGCTGACTATACGGACACGATCACAGATCGTAGAGTGTATCGTCCACCTTGGGTTTGGAACCCTTCTTTCCCCCCTTGGATTTCTGCTCCATCATGAAGGGGTCTTCTCCCTCCAGCAGATCACCCATCTCGGCCTCGATCTTTTCAGGGTCCTCACCGCGCTCCATCCTTGCCAGGGCCTCCTCCATACCGGAGCCCATCTTCAGGCCAGTCGCATCCGTGAGCTTTCGCATAAGCAAGGCGGCCTGCTTGGGATCGTCTTCCTTAAGGCCCGCTGCTTCACTTGCAAGCATGGACATGGCCTTTTCCATCCTGGCTTCATCGAATTGCGGCATTTCACCTTGGGCCTCCTCTCCCTTTCTGCCTGATATGGCAGCGAAAATCGAGACCTTGCGTTTGAGTTTGACATTCCTGCATTTCGGGCATTTGGGTTTCTTGTCTGTATTGATAGTCCTTGAAAAAAAATTATATATGGTGTCGCACTTGCTGCAGTAGAACTCATAGATCGGCATTGATACTCCTTACAAAATGGGGATTCCGACCCTCATATGAAATGAATCTGCATAAGAAATCAAGTCCGAAGATCCATCCGGGCTGCGTCTTTCCTTGACAATACGGGCATAGAGGTCTATATATATGTCAATCAGGCATGTCATTCATGAAATCAGGGCCACATTTTCGAAACAATAAACGAATAACCATTCCGAGGAGTATTCATGCACTTTGCTGAATTACCAATTGACGAGCGAATTCTGCTCGGCATCAATGATGCGGGTTTTACCTCATGCACGCCTGTACAGGCCTCCACCTTCGAACACAGCCTCATGGGCAAGGACGTATGTGCCCAGTCGCAGACCGGCACTGGAAAGACCGCTGCATTTCTCATAACGATCTTCCAGAATCTCAAAGCTCAAAGCGGCCGTAAGGCCATGATCATCGTACCCACCAGGGAGCTTGCCGCCCAGGTGGAGGAAGAGGCCGCGCTGCTGGGCTCTCATCTCGATTACAAGGTAGCCTGCATTTACGGCGGCGTTGGATATAAGAGCCAGGAACAGCAGCTCAAGCAGGGGGCGAACATCATCGTGGGCACCCCGGGCAGGATCATGGACCTCAACCGATCAGGGAAGCTGAGCTATAAGGACATCGCCATCCTTGTCATCGACGAGGCGGACCGCCTATTCGACATGGGATTCATCACAGACCTGAGGAAGATGCTCCGGTCCATGCCGCCTGTGCATAAACGCCAGACCATGCTCTTTTCCGCGACACTGAGCTTCCTGGTAAAGGAGCTTGCCTGGCAGTATATGAACAACCCTGTAGAGGTGGAAATAGCCGCGGAGCACCTCACTGTGGACACGGTGATCCAGGAGCTCTACCACGTGGGCAACGATGAAAAAATGAGCCTCCTCCTGGGCATCCTCGCCAGGGAAAATCCCAAGAACTGCCTTATCTTCTCCAATATGAAGCACACCGCCGAAGATGTCTCCAGGCGCCTCAACCTGAATGGATTCAAATGTGAGTACATCACCGGCGATCTCCCGCAGAAAAAACGGCTCGAAGTCATCGACGGCATGAAGAGCGGCAGAATCCCTCTGCTCGTAGCCACGAATGTGGCAGCCAGAGGACTGCACGTAGACGATCTCGACCTGGTGATTAACTATGACATCCCTGAAGACTGCGAGGATTATGTCCACCGTATCGGGCGCACCGCCAGGGTTGGGAAGGAAGGCAAGGCCATATCACTCGTATGTGAAGATTACGTCCATGCACTTGATTCGATAGAAAAATACCTCGGCATGAAGATACCCGTCATCTGGCCGGAAGAGTCCTTGTTTGCAGCGGATAAGAGCAAGCGCGCACGGCAGCACGGCAGGGATTCAAGGGGGAAAGGCGGGTTCAGGGGAAAGAGACCTTCGCCTACCCAGCGCCACGCCCATCATAGGTGATGGAATTGCTTTTTTAAAACAGGTCCGTTAAAATCAGTCATCTTGCAGCCTTTAAGGACCGGGAAAATTAGCATTCTCCTAAGGCTGCAAGATGACTGATTTTAACGGATTAGGTTTTTACCCATCCTAACCACAATATCCGGGTTTAACCCTGTCCCTATTTCCTCCGAACACCCTTCTCCATGCTCATCCCCTGGCAAACACCATGGACGCAAAGGTTACAGCACTGTTCGTTGCCGGCTCGTCATAGGTGCCGTGGTGGAGAAGCTCTGCCTTGCAACTGCCTATGAGCAATGAAAAGAGCATCATGGATGAGAGCCCGCAGACATTGAACTGGTCATTCGTTTCCCTGGCGTTTTGAAAGATGTCCTCGGCCCGGGCGTCTATAAGGTTCTCGATGATACGTCTGTCATTGGCAACAGCACGCTCTATGAGTGAACCGGCAGGCAGGGAATGCCCGAATTTGTACCCCACATGGGAAAAATCCACGCCAGACACAAAGAGCACATTGCGGCCGCTTTGTTTGATGATGCGTAGGATGCCGTCCCTGAAGGCGATAAAACGCTCATCGCAAAAAGGGGCTTTTCCGCTTACCAGGTATTCATGAATGCCCCCGCAGAGTACAGGGACGACTCGAGCGGATGTCCCGAGGTAATGGGCCAGAAACACTGCCTGGAACTCGATAGAATGCTCCATCATGTGATCGAAATCATTCCCGGCAACGCTGCCTCCAGGAAGCCCTGCCTTCAATTGGCAGATAAACTCTTTGTCGGTAGTCAGTGTACAAAGGGGCGTGACATAATCCTTTTCAGTCAGACAATACGGTTCACCTGTGCCGTGATGATTGATGCCGAGAATGATCACCAGGTCATACTTGCCGCCTTTTATCCTCCGGTAGGCGTCTACATAGGCCTTTTCTGCTGCGGCTATCTCGATATGGGGGGCCAGGATTCCAATAATGTCATGGTCCTGCTCAGGCAGAACCGGCAGAGAGGCCTCTACGGAAGCGATATGCGCCCTGAGCCTGTCCGGATCTTTTTCATACGATGTCCCGGCAAGTACGGGCTCGCGGATGTCCTTCCGGGAAAAGTCTTCCATGGTTGCTGCCTTCTTGAGCCTGAAGGCATCACTCTCAAGGAGAAAGGCCTTATCAAACTGATCAATAAGGGCTTCAACATCGGCAATGGGCACAATTGAACCCCCGGTCAAATGCATAAGGGCTGCCTGGATGTCTCGAAGGTCGTGTTGTCCGTCCATCATGCCGAGAAGCGGAGCCACCCGGATATGGAGCGCAAAACCTCCACCGGCAAGCCTCATGGGATCCATGAAGGTGATCATCTGCTGCCCCTCGAATGTCACGGGAACAGCCTGGATGTCTCTCCTCAAGATAGGATTAGCCATACCACCCTCCTTTTCAAGGATAAACGAATCCCCCTTATGCAATCATCTTCTCATGGTCGAATTCTTCTATCAATGCATCTCATGGAGCAGACGCCCGAGATGTTCCTTTGTAAAGGTATAGCTGCGGCCGCAGAATTGGCATGAGATGTCAAAGACCTCCTGGCCCTTGATAACCTCTTTCATCTGGGACTCGCCGAGTGTTATGAGTGCCTGCTCCACCCTGCCCCGGGAGCACGTGCATCTGAACGAGATCGGCCTGGTCTCGATGATGCGGTGCGGGATCCCCTCAAACACTGCTGCAAGAAGATCTTCCGGGGTCTTTCCCTCGCGAAGCTGAGTTGTGACCAGCGGCATGTTCTCAAGCCTCCCGGCCAGGGCATCGATGAGTGCATCATCAGCAGGGGGGAGCGACTGGATAAGGAAGCCACCCGAAGCGCTCACGATGCCATCGGGCTCCACATAAACCCCCAGGCCCACTGCCGAGGGTATCTGCTCCGACTCGGTGAGATAAAATGCAATGTCAGAAGCAATCTCCCCGGTGTAGAGCTTTACCACTCCATTATACGGGTCCTTCAACCTCAGGTCCTTGGTTACGGTGAGCAGGCCCTCCCTTCCCAGGGCGCCTCCCACGTCGAGCTTCCCATTCCTGGGGGGCAGGTCCACCTGTGGCACCTCCACATAGCCTCGCACCGTGCCGTCACCCTCTGCCTCCACGATGATCTTCTTAAGCGGTCCGTTCCCCGTGAACTTGAGCGCCAGCCTCTGGCCGGGTTCCAGCAATGCCCCCATAAGCCCGCCTCCGGTGAGCGCCCGGCCCAGGGCGGCCGTGGCAGTGGGATAGGTTCCGTGACGCCGCTGTGCGTCGTTCACCAGGTTCGTGGTAATGCATGCAAGACCAAGGATGTTCTTCTCTTCAGAGATGACCCGTACCAGGTAGTCGTTCATTGATGCCTATTCCTTTCATTCACCATAGGGCGTTGTACTGCCTCCTTTCCTTCCTAGGACACGCACCGAAGGTATTCAAGGGTATTCTTGCCCGGTATCGCAGAAGGCAGGGTTTTTATACTTTAACAGCATGGTGTCATACACTCACAATCTATTGCAATTGCCCTTTCTGATATTTATATAAACGAAGCGACCGTGAAGTATAGTTTTTGTTGGAATCAGCCCGCCCACCTGCCGAACCATTCGGGAGTCTGACATCAATCCAACCTAAGAGACTATACAAAGGAGATTGTGATGAGAAATCGTGGTATGATTCTGTTGGTGGTGCTGTTCGCATCGGCGCTGCTGAGCCTTGCATATGCCGAAGATATAACTGTCAAAGAAAGCAATGAGCTTGCACAAAACAATACATCCCATGAGGGGAACAACATGAAGCTTTCTGACAAGAAGCCCGGAGGTATAACCAGATTCGAAAAGGTCCCTGCTGATGAAGGACTCCTGATCAAAGACATGGAAAATATATTACAAGAAAAGATGTCTAAAGATTATCCCGCAGGCCTTACCAGACGTGACGCGCATCCGAAATCACTGGCCTGCCTGCAGGCGGAATTCATTGTGGAACCAAACATTCCATCAGAGCTTAAGAAGGGAATGTTCGCGCTTCCCCAAACTTATCCAGCCTGGATTCGAGTTTCCAGTGCAAGCGGCACGATCCAGTCGGACAAAGCCAAAGACCTGCGTGGTTTTGCCATAAAAATCATGGGTGTGAAAGGGGAGCGTTTCCAGACGCACAACAATGAGAAAGAAACACAGGACTTTGTATTCCTGAGCTATCCGACCATGCCCTTGGGAACGGTCAAACTGTTCCATGACGCGGTGTACTACAGCATCAAATGGTCGCCCCTGGTCTTTTTAACCCGTCTGGTCGTGTCCGGCGATTTCCATATAATTAACGAACTGCGCAAGGCAAGGCAAAACCAGACCTCTCCGTTGGACATCCGCTATTGGAGCACGACCCCTTATCTATGCGGGACAGATCTCATTGTAAAATATTCCCTCGTTCCCACTTCGCGCATAAAAAGCTCCCTGCCGCCAGAACTTACCGATCATTATCTCACTGAAAATATGGAAAAACACCTGGCAGCAACTGAGGCAAGCTTTGATTTCATGATTCAAGTTCAAAAAGACCCTTGCCGGATGCCGGTTGAGGATGCCGGAGTGGAATGGAGCGAAGAGGAATCCCCCTTTATCAAAGTGGCAACACTTCACATCCCTGCCCAGACTTTCCGAACCAAGGAACGTGAGGAACTGGCTGAGGATCTGTCCTTCTCCCCGGCCCATTCCCTGATTGAGCATCGACCCATCGGAGGTATCAACCGGGCCAGGGTTGAAATTTACCAGTACTTATCCGAATTCCGCCATAAGCAGAACAACAAGGAACTGATAGAACCTCACTAGTAACCGGAGGGAGGTGGCACGTTGAATTTCCACCTGTCCTTATACGGAAGGTCTGGCCAAGAAAAGCTAGGCTTTTTGCCAAACCATAGAAGGACTACTGAAATCCTACCCTATGCTCAGGATGACACTGTCATTAAAAACCAGGGCTTGGTTAATCGGGAGAGTTATCCTGTCTTCCAACAGGATGTTGAACAGGAATCGGAGAGATCATGCTATCAGGGTTACTCGGCATTATGATAGATTCATTCGCTATGAAATCCCATGACAACAGGAGAACACCATGGACTGGATGATGCAACCCGAGATGTGGCTTGCCCTGGTTACCCTTACAGCCATCGAGATCGTGCTCGGCATCGACAACATCGTCTTTCTCTCCATCATGGTGGGAAAGCTCCCCACCGGGCAACAGCGCAGTGCGAGGATTTTCGGACTGGGGCTTGCCATGTTCACACGGATCCTGCTCCTGATCTTCCTCACCGCCATGCTCCGCCTGACCAGACCGTTGTTCGTCATACTGGGCAACGCCTTCTCGGGGCGTGATCTCATCTTGATTGCCGGCGGCCTTTTCCTGCTGGCCAAGAGCACCTTTGAGATCCACGACAATCTCGAAGGCACGGGTGTTCAGCAAACAGGATCGCCAAGAGGTTCCTATTTCGGCGTCATTATCCAGATCGCCATCCTCGATATCGTGTTCTCTCTGGATTCCGTGATTACGGCCATAGGCCTTGCCAAGGAGATCATGGTCATGGTCACGGCCATCATTATTGCCGTGGTCTTCATGATGGCGCTCTCCGGCACCGTGATCCGGTTCATCGAGCACCACCCCACCATCAAGATGCTGGCATTGAGTTTTCTGCTGCTCATCGGGATGGCGCTTATAGGAGACGGGCTGGGCATGCACATCCCCAAGGGATATATCTATTTTGCCATGACTTTTTCCGTTTTCGTGGAGATCCTCAATACGAAATTACGCGGTTCGGATAAAGAGCCGGTACATCTCAGAAGGTCTGCCGAGGACGATTCTTAGCAAGGAGTACCCAAATGAAAAGACTGATCCTTTTGGTTTTGCCCATCTCATTACTTTTCATTACGCTGTCCATCACCAATGCAGCGGCTGATCAATGCCCGGATGCCGTCATAAAAGCCATGAAGGACGAAGGATTGTCCGAGAGCCAGATCAGAAGCATCTGTATAAAAGCCGAATCTTATGCACAGAAAAAAAGCCCCGTCTTCACCCCGGAAAAGATTGAACAGGACCTTGTAGGCAGAAGCATAGGCCCTGAAACTGATGTAAAGGTAAAAAGCAAACCGGGCAACCGTTCAGGAACCAGTACGAAATCATCATCCGCATCACCCGGGACGCCTTCTTATGACGCCTTTGTTACCGTCCCAATGGGAATACGGTTCGATGAGACGAATATCCAGGGCATAAAGATACTTGATACAAAAGTGAAAGGCAGCAAGGCCCAGGTCGTTGCCCATGTGGACACGGTTTCAAGTTATGCGGGCAGGCTTCGGTTGTATTACGAATTTATAGCAGGCCAGTGGACCCTGTTACAGATAGAAAACCTGGACTTCAGGGAGCAGTAGGGGCCCGGACCATCATCTGTGTAAAATTCCATGGCCGGATTTCAGCCTGAAAAGCAATCCACATCCCCATTGTAGATATTGATGCGGATGATGCAGTCGCCGGGAACGGGATTTTCAGGATACTGCCAGTACCTGCCCACAAGGCTGAGCTGCCCCTGGCAGGCGCAGTCGCTGCTCCGCATGATGTAGTAGGCATCATCCTCGTCGATAGGTAGCCATACCGGACGGTCGAGACTGATCACAAGGGAAAGGCCGTGTTCGTCAAAGCGTATCACCACGGATGTGGCAAGTTCATCGGAATCGGTGATTACACATGCTGCTAAAATCATCGGCACAGCAAGCGCCATGGCCTTCAGCCATGGCCTTGACCGACGAATGCGCACAGTCTGCTGCACATCATTTTCCATGAAACCCGATCTCCTGTGCATAGGAGAACTGGCGCTGCCAGGGCAGATATGAATGGGCCTTGGTAATGATGTCCGCCCCGACCCGTGAAACAGAATCGGCATCCAAGGCGACCGGGTGGTACCCTCCTGTGAACCCGATATCGCCTGCAATAATATCGGTCTTACCGGGGAGGCAGTCGCACTCGGCGCTGATCTTGATGAGCGCATTGATGAGCACGGTCTTTTTGCCGATGATCCGCCATATGGCGGCAGCCGTTTCCATGAGCTTCTCCTGGAACGCGTCATGATCTCCGCCCCACAGTATCCGCAATGCCAGTTCCGGACACTGGGCAATGCACTGGGCGCACCCGATACAGGTGTCCAGGTCATAGGTAGGATACTCACCTTCTTTTATACTGGCCGCACCAGTGGGGCAGACTTCGGTACAGATCCCGCACCTGGTGCACTTTTTCTTGCTGAGTATGGGCTTCACATCCGCGTGCATGCGCTGCTTCTGGGCACGGGACGCGAACCCCATGGAGATATTCTTGATGGCACCGCCAAAGCCGGAAGCGAGATGCCCCTTGAAATGGGAAAAGATGACGAAACCGTCGGTCTTCTCTACAAGGGCGGTCACCTGGGCGGTCTTGAAGTGCTTATACACTGCAGGGATATCGATTATGTCGCGGCCGTCAAGACCATCTGCAATGACTACAGGGCAGCCGAGGAACTCCTCGGTATATCCATGCTGCTTAGCCGTCTCTAAAGAGTCCTTGCCGGTACGCCTGCTGCCTGAATAGAGCACCGAGGTGTCAAAGATGAAGGGCTTGCATCCCTTTGATGAAAGCCAGCGTACAACCTCCCGGGCATAGACCGGGTCCAGGAAGCTGTGATTGCCCAGCTCCCCCCAGTGGAGCTTTATGCCAACAGAGCTGCCTTGAGAGAAGGGATGATCCAGGGTCTCAAGGAGTGTGCGTAATGACGAGATGGCCCCCTGCTCAGTTCCGTCGGTTTTCTGAAAAAGTATATTCATAGCACCTTCCTTATAGATCTATGATATGTGTTCTTCCAGTGTGACAAATTCTACGAGTTTGTCAACAGAGCCATTGATTCATATGCCGCTAGTCACTCTTCCCAAGGAACTCCAGCGCCTTCCTCGCGAGCATGCACTTTTTCACATGAGGCAGGTAGAGCCTGGATATTTCTCCTGTGTTGCCATCAAAGATGTTCACATAGTCCCTGCCCGTGAGATTTCTGCCGTATATCCCCACCTGGATAATGACAGGCTCATTGGCATTCCCGGTCTGATGGATGCCCTTGTTCAAGGGAAAGATGGAATATGTCCGGCCGGTGGGAATGAATTGCCGCGAGCACTCTTCCAGCTCTGCATGGCCCTGGTCTGATCCGTCATCGAGGCGTCTGTAGTTGATGATATCCAGCGTCCCCAGTGCCGTGCCGATGACACCCCAGGAGTTGTGGTCGTGAATGGGGTCGTAATCACCTTGCCCCCACAGGTACAACCTCACGGAAAACATCCTCTCAGGGTCACGATAGAGAACAATCTCGCTTTCGAACATGGTTGCGGATTTTACATCCGGGTAAGGGGACTGGTTTATGATGGCACTCAAGAGCGATTTGAAGAGCGCTTTGTCTTTCAGGAGAACAGGAAGCTCAGTAATAATGAACTCCCGTTGCTTACCAGTGTCTTTGAGGGCCTTTATTTCCTGTGACCATCTCGTGAAGTGATCAAGAATATCGAGTTTCATCTGCATGGCATGAGTACCTCTCCCATGTTAATCATTCTCCAGGCGTACATACTGATCATAGAATGCACCGCCGGTGCCCATGTCGGTAAGGCTCGGATCAATAAGCCGGTTTATACCCCCGCCAAGCCTCATCCAGTCTCCCCTGCGGTAAAGGGCCGCTTCCGGGTGGAGGCCTTCAAGGACCGCCACACGCACACGCATGCGCCCCAGGGGGGAGACAAGGAAAACCGGCCGGGTCATGATCAATCATTGTCAGGGCGGCGCAGTCCGGGGCAATCCACAACTTTGGCGGCATATCCTGGTCTTCCGGCAGGATCTGAGAATGCATTGCTCCTTTCCGAATAAGGCTCAGGAGCCGCAAGGGGTATTCAGGCGCTGGCACAGGCTCGTCGTGAAGGACCTCGGGGAAATGATATTTTTCGTCTTTATGGCCAAAAATCATCCCCTCATAAGCAACCTCGGGCCTCTTCGCCTTAACAAAACCCTGCTGCTTCAGTTCGTCCAAGGTTATGCCAAGCCAGGGCGTATTCAGGGATTGCTCCATGCACGTCCGGGCATCAGGAAGTACTACAGGCGGGTCCAGCCTTTTTCCCAGCTCTGTGAAGATCCGGAAATCGCTTCTCGCCTGCCCCGGAGGATCCAGAACAGGCCTGGCATAGTGGACATAATCATGCAGGTAGGATGCTACGACATCCTCCTGCTCCAGCATGAGTGTGGACGGCAGGATAAGGTCGGCCCTTGAGGCGGTATCGGTCATGAATGCATCCACCACCACCTTGAACTCGATGCCCTCGAAGGCGGCAGCGTTGGCCCTGGCCCCTGCGGCCTGGTTGACCATATTCGCCCCGTCTACCCAGATCATCCTTACAGGCGGATTATCCGCCTGTGCTATTTCCTGACCGATGAGCGGCATGCGAAAGGCCCTTGATGCACCCCCACGTTCCACCTGGGTCCAGGAGAGATTGAAGTTTCTCAAAGAACTCAGATGGAAAAAGCTTCCCCCACCTTTAATACCCATATTGCCGGAGAGCATGGCAAGGGCATTGATGAACCGCACTGTTTCCCCCCCATAGCCATACCTCTGGAGGCCGGCGCTTATGATGGTGGCCGTGGGGCGCTTATCCGTATAAAAATCCAAGACGAGCTCTGCCTCGTTCCGGGAAACTCCGCAGGCCTTGAGAAGGTCGCCTGGATTGCGTCCGAGAACAAGGCGGGAAAATGTATAAAGGTTATGGGAATGTCCTTTAACCCCTTTACGTATCTCGTGACGTTCCATGAAGAGCCATGCTACAGCAGCTGCCAGGAACCTGTCCGTACCAGGCCGAATGCGGATCATGAAATCAGAATGCCCTTCATTCAGGTCGCCGCCAGGGGATATGGTGAGCACCTTTGCGCCCTGCGCCCTGGCCTTCCTGAGGAAAAATGCCGTGTGGATCGAGCTTCGCAGGAGATCCCTGCCCCAGTTGACGATTGCTCTTGCATCAAAGATCGTCGAGATGTCGCTGCCCTCATTGGAACCGAAGTCTTTCCTGCACGCGCTGTATCCTGCAGCATCGCACAGCGATCCCCGTAAATAACTTGTCCCGAGCAGTCTGAAAAACAGGTGTCCTGCCTGCTTGAGAGCCCCCTTGGCACCTTCACCGTGGAAGTACAGGATCGATGCAGGCTCGCCCCGGTAAGCCTGGATCTTCTGCACGCAGATGTCCAAGGCCTTGTCCCAGTCGATTCGCTCCCAGGTCTCACCGGTCCTGAGCATGGGAAAGGTTATACGCTCGCGACTCTCGATCCTGCGGAGAAGGGCATGCATCTTGGGGCAGGCAAATCCTCTTGTGATGGGATGATCAGGATTGCCCTTGATGCGGATCCGGCCATCAGGCCGTTTAGAGACAACTAAGGAACAGGCATCGGGGCAGTCCATGGTGCAGGCGGTTATGGCACTGCAGAGGCTCATACATTATGGATACTGTGTAAGCCGGTCGCAGATCAAGGGGAAACCGGTGATGCATGGTGAGATAGATGGTAGTCTGGATCTGATGGAGTTGTTTTTTCAAATAGGTCCGTAAAAAATCTTCATCTTGCAGCCTTGAAGGACTGATAAAATTAGCGTTCCATGGAAGCTGCAAGATGAAGATTTTTTACGGATCAGGTTTCTATGCCCCTTAAACGTAAACTCAGGGTTGATACCTTATAGATACACCTGCTCTATCCATCCTGACTTGTTGGGTTTCGCAGACTCAATCCAAACGACAGACTGCTTATTTCTACTGTCTCAAATTCCTCGGCGAGCACAGCACATAAGACTGTAACGGGACTCGATAGAGTTGCACTGTTATGCCCTGGATGGGGTTCACCTCCATTGCAACAAAGCGCCGCGCGAGCTCTTTTTTCAATCGGCCTATACTCTCGTTAAGATACCATGCCCTGTCATCCTTGGCCAATCCCAGTAAATTCCTGACCTCAGTGGGGGGCAGTATGAATCCCTGGCATTGAAATTTCAGAAGCTCCATGATGGAGGCCGCTGCGCTTTTGCATCTTTTCCCTGATTCAGTCATTACATGCCCATTTAACATCGCACCACCCCTTTTCACCCGATAGGGTATGTACTGTAAAAAGAAACATTTTCAATAGGTTAAAGAGCAATGTCCATGCCATTAATATTTCTCTATGTTTTCAATATATTAAATGCAATGCGCTGAGTAAACTTGCGGACGAGAGAATATGTTTACCTATGCTTGGGATAATTAATTACCACTATTGTATTATTTAAATGATATCAGCTAGTTCAAGGTGCTGTTTTAAGATACATTAAACTGCTATATTTAATCAACCTGATTTCGTTATGTTATGTACTCTTTATGTTGAAACCCGGTTTCTTCCCTGTTTCTTTGCGCGGTAGAGTGCCTTATCTGCATCCTTGAGCACGTCATTGGGAGTCTTGGTGCGCTCATTGGGCCATGCCGCACCGATACTTATGGTGACCGAAACCCTCTGGGGACCCAACTTGCGCCTTCGAGGCGTCTTGGGTTTGCGCTTCGGCCTCATACGTGACCGGATGGCGAATTCAGCATGGGCTACGTCTTTTCTGAGATCCTCGAGATGAACCAGCGCATCATCCGCATGCCTGCCCGGAAAGATCACGGTGAATTCCTCGCCGCCATAACGGAAGGCCTTCCCTCCACCAGTGACCTGTGCAAGCCTTGATGCTACCATCCGCAGCACCTGATCGCCAACATCGTGGCCATGTTTGTCGTTGAATTTCTTGAAGTGATCGATATCGAGCATGGCCAGGCAATAATCCCCCCCCAGCTTCAGGAGGTCTTCTTTCAGCGCCCTGCGTGCCGGAAGGCCTGTCAGCTCATCCTTGAAGGCCATGGCATGGGACACCTCGATTACCGACACAAGCAGAATAAAGGAGCCTGTGGCAAAATAGAAACCCATCTGGAGCCTGTTATCCGTGCAAGCAAGGGCCATGAATATGACGCTGACGGCCCAGAAGAAACCGCTCTCCTTTGCGCTACGCTCCCGTATGTACATGAAGGTGATTATCAAGAGCGACAACAGGCACGCCATTGCCGGTATCTGGGGCACCCTCAGCAGGTGGAGAAACTGCCAGGGGAAAATTGAATACCCCAACAGCTCAACATATCGCTCTGGATTCCGCCCGGCAATAATGCCCACGAAAAAGGGTTGGGCAAGGATAAACACAAGCCGGATTATGCCCCTTGGGGTGAAGATCCCCCGCTCGCTCACCAGGGACAGGAAAAGCAGGTTAAGCGGCAGAAGCAGGGCTGCTGAAATATAGGCTATGCGCCAATAGATGTCGTGGTTCGGCAGCGCTGTGCCGAAATGCATAAGGCACCAATGTGTCAGGGCAATGGCTATGGTACCGAATACCAGGGTTGACCGGTTGAATCTCCACCCGAAGACGACTGCAACCAGGTAGGTAACTTGCGGATATATCTGCAGGATAGTACCCAGGTTTGCCTGAACCCCCTGAAGGTGCACGAGAAGCAGGGATACAAGCAGCAGCATACCCCCGGGCAGGAAAAATAACAGAACTTCCTTCATGCTCCAACGCCTCTTCACAGGTGAATCTTTGTATTACAAAGGACCTCTATGACCACCTTAAGATATGTTACGGCGTTCCCGGAAAAGAACTTGAATGCATGAGCGCCATACACGCCAATTGTCATTTTCAAAGAAAATCGCTACACTATGACCAATGGATACCTTCTTCTATGAAGCCTTTTCCGAAGAGGAAGAAGCCCTGCGCAGATACCTCCCGAACACTATCAGCGCCGGGTTCACCCATGAGACCATCCAGGAGTCCGGTCATACCACCCCGCCTGCTGCCCTTATCAGCACACGGACCCAGTCCTTTATTCCACGTGAATGGGGCCGGCATATCAAGGGCATCCTGACCAGGAGCACAGGGTACGACCATATCATCTCCTTTCTCACAGACCCAGGCAAACAGGTCCGGGCAGGCTATCTGCCCCTGTACTGCAGCCGGGCCGTGGCCGAGCAGGCCTTACTGCTCTGGCTCGGACTCATGAGAAAGATACGGTCTCAAATGGCCCACCTTCTCCATTTCAACCGCGACGAACTTACGGGCACAGAGTGTGCCGGCAAGACCCTGCTTGTGGTGGGGGTAGGCAACATTGGCTCAGAGGTGTGCCATATCGGGGAGGCCCTTGGCATGAACGTCTTCGGGGTAGATATCGTGAAGAGACATCCTTCCGTCAGCTATGTCTCTATTGATGAGGGTATCGTAAAGGCGGATGTGATCTGCTGCTCCATGAACCTGACAGACAAAAATCACGGCTACTTCACCTATGACCTCCTGAAAAAAGCCAAACCGGGTGCTGTCTTCGTGAACATCGCCCGGGGAGAACTCTCTCCGGCATCCGTACTCCTGCGCCTGATCGCAGAAGGACTGCTTGGCGGTGTGGGGCTCGACGTCTATGAGAACGAAGGTGATCTTGCGGTAACCCTACGTTCGGGCATAACCCCTCATACTCCTGCAATGCGCTCTGTTCTCGATCTCGCAGGGCATGAGAATGTCATCCTGACCCCGCACAATGCCTTCAACACCACAGAATCAGTGGAACGCAAGGCACACATGAGCATAGAACAGCTCGGGCACTTTCTGAAGCACAAGGAGTTCATCTGGAAGGTTCAAGTCTGAGGATGACCGTACCCATGCAGGAAGTTGCAAAGCATACAATCAAGGGTTTTTATGCCTTACAATGGATTCATGCATGATAGAGACACTGGAATATGAACAGGTAACCCAGATACGCATGAGCAGGGAGCTCGACGGCAAACCAGTCTACTGGGTGGCGGCCCACCTGGTGGATGGCCTGCTCATCGACACCGGCTGCAGCCATACATCCAATGAACTATCAGCATTTTTAGAAGGCAAGGATCTCAGGCAGGTCGTGAACACCCACTACCATGAGGACCACATGGGCGGGAACCATGACATCATGAGCAGGTATAGTGTGGATGTGTATGCGCATCCCGATTCCATCCCCCTGATCGCCAAAAGGTTCGAACTCTATCCCTATCAGGAGATCGCCTGGGGCTATCCTGAGCCCACAGCGGTAAAACCTGTTCCTTCAGTCCTGGAGACCGATCATTACACATTTCAGATCATGGATACGCCCGGTCATTGCATCGGGCACGTCTGCCCC
Organism: uncultured delta proteobacterium; assembly: GCA_963785235.1. Classification (GTDB taxonomy): domain Bacteria; phylum Desulfobacterota; class Desulfomonilia; order UBA1062; family UBA1062; genus MWEI01. Next base: position 213,159 of record CAWAUM010000012.1, read on the forward strand.
GTGGAACTATCAAAAGGATGGTGCTTTACAGGCGATCTCTTTGCCCGGGAGAATCCGAAGTTCATCCGGCCCGAAGAGAATATCGGGGAGATCATACGATCCATGCGCAAGGTCATCGAACTCCCCGCCGGGCGGCTGATCCTGTTTACCGCAGTGGGCAAGATCGTGGAAGACGGGAGAAAGGCACTGAGTCAGTGTATAAGTTACCTTACCGATCTTGCTGCAAAGGTTCAGAAACTCCATGGTTCAGGCTCTACCATTGACGAAATCCTGGTCAATGAATTCGGAGCAGAGCATATGTTCAGCCAGCTCACGAACGGCCAGTTCTCCACACGCAACCTGGTCAGTTCGCTCCTGGAGACAGTGTAGCAAGGAAGCCAAGGATAGGATAAACCCGGATCAGGTGATGTTTCTACCTCATGTATCCTTTGGTAATATAATAATTCACCTTGTCGTAGAGGAAGATGATACGGTTGTTTAGTTCCAGTGTGCTGTAGATCTCAAGGGGTGAGCTGAGGATCCTCTGGTTGATCACATGAACCCAGATGTTCTTTCTGCTCAGCGCAAGGGCGTTGAGGATTTCGGGCAGCGGGATATCGAGCTCCCTCATCTTTAAGCCGGCCTCCATGAACCGTTTGGCTTCAAAGGTCTTTTTTTCTTTTTCCAGACCTTCCTTGATGGCCTGGAGTACGACTTTATTTATGCCCCTAAGCATCTTCATGTGACGATCCAGCAATGGGATGGAAGCTTTTACCTCATCTGCCCAGCTCTTCGTGATCTCCTCCCTGTCCTTGTCAATGACCTTGATGAGGATGTTCGATAATACCATTGCAGGAGAGGTCTCCTCTGAATGCTGCGTCCGGTCCATACCAAGATCCGGAAAGAGCAGATTGAAGGAGTCCATCATAGCCCAGTTATCCCGGTAAAGGTCCACAAAGATCCTCACCGCCTTCTCGTTGGAGGTCCAGGCAAGCGGAGGAAGATCATGGATGGGGAAAGTATTGTGCGTCAATGGCATCATCGCCGGGTTTCAGTTCACCGCCGGTTGCCCTTACCTCATAGGTTACAATGGCAAGACTTCCATAAAAATCATTATCAACGGTATCCACATCTATAAGCCTCACAATCTCACCAAGGACACCCGATTCCTCTTCAAGCTCCCTCAACGCTGCGTCCTTCACCTCTTCCCCGCTCTCGGCAAACCCGATGGGCAGGCACCACATATCCTTGTAAGGCTGCTTCTTGCGCTTAACCAGCAGCACCTGCCGTGCATCGTTCACCACAATTGCACATGCCACGGGCAAGGGATTTTCGTAAAAGACCGTGGTGCAGCATGCGCACATGTCTCTATCCTTTCCCTCAATTGTCCGCCTAACCACAGGCTCTGCGCAATAGGGACAGTATAACCGCTCTTTCTTCATTGCCTTCTCCTGTCATGCACAGGGAGTCTGCACCTAAATATTCCGTCGTCTTTGTTGAGGATTACATTACCATGGATGCGGGCAAACTCATATGAGGTCTTGGCAAAGGCATCCATGACATCATCAATTTTAGAAGGGTGTCCCTCCAAGACCTCTTTGAAGAACAGCGGTTTCTTTATGGTAATGTATTCCATAAAATCAGTGAAATGGGCAAAAGGGAAGAGCAGGGAGTTCTTGTAGGCTATGCCAATTACCTCCTTGAAGAAAGGCGCGAGCCTTGCTGCCCCATCCTCAAGCGAAAAGGCATCGAACAGCTCATTTATCTTCAGATCATCAGGCGGCTCTATCCCGGCTGACTTCATACTTTCAGACACGAGCTCCGTAACCTCATGCAGGGAATGCTTGCTGTGTGTCACTGCAATGAAGAGCCCGGACGGACGAAGGATACGGGCGATCTCGCTGATGAGGTGAGGGAAGAAATACAGTGAGTAGCTTGTTACGACAAGATCAAAGTCAGAGCCGGCCATATCCCTGATGATATCAGCGCTGCCCTGGATAAAGGCACCTGTGTACCCCATATGGTTCACAGCATGTAAAAAACTGTCCCGGTTGTTCTTTTCAATAACATCAATACCGGTAATATGAGCCTGGCTGTTCAATCTCCCGGCGAAACGCTCGGTGAAGAAACCATATCCACACCCCAGATCGAGCACCCTGTGCATGTGGGAAAGATCAATCCCTTCGAGTGCAACATCACGAATGTCCTTCGTGTTCAGGGCATAGCCCTGGATGATGTCCTTGCACCTGCGGTGCCAGACAACCTCTTCGTAGGTCTTCCTGATATCTTCGTAGGAGAAGAATTCTTGCACGTTCACGCCCCTAGACTCTGCTCATTCAGGCAACGAAGTGAATCAAATCAACATTGAAGCCTTGCCAACTTTTCCCGGTATGGCTACTATATAGTCCTTAATAAGGAGGAATCCATGGAACAGCAAGACGTGTACCGGGAATTATCAAAAAAACTCATGCTGGAAAATTCCACCATACTCCCCAAGATCTGGCGCATAGTGTGCAGCGAAGATGAGGCGCAGCTCGTAAACCGCCTCCCAGCTACCCTTGAACAGCTGGTGCAGGAATCAGGAAAGGCTGCCTCCGAGATGCAGGACATCCTCAATGAGCTCTTCCACCGGGGCGTGGTCTTCGATTCTGTCAAAGAAGGCACCACCTTATACCGCATGCCCCGGCACATCATACAGTTCCATGACGCCACCATCCTCTGGCCTGAGGCTCCTGAAGATCTCTTCACGCTTTGGGAGGAGTTCGAAGATACGGATTACCCGGAGCTTCTGGAGCTAGTAACTGCCATCAAGCTGCCCTCGTTCATGCGGGTGATCCCTATAGGCGAGACCATCGAGGCCAGAAACCAGGTACTGGCCTTTGAAGATGCCCGGAAGATGCTCGAAAACGCCGACTCCATTGCTGTTACCACCTGCGTATGCAGGAAACTCATGAAGCGTTGCGACGGCCCCTTGGAGGTGTGCCTCCAGCTCAACCGCGGCGCCGAGTACAACATCAAACGGGGGACAGGCAGAAAAGTGAGCATTGATGAGGCTATTGCCATCCTCAAAATAGCAGAAGCTGCAGGCCTGGTTCACATGACTGAGAACACAACTGGAAAGTCCAATGTATTGTGCAACTGCTGCAACTGCTGCTGCGAGATGCTCAGGTTCGCAACAAACGAGAAGACAAAAGGCGTCCTTGCACCGAGCCGGTTCCAGGCAAAGGTTGATGCGAAGACGTGCACCTCATGTGGGATGTGCATGGAGATCTGCCCGGTGGAGGCCATTACGCTGAACACCGATGATATCGCCGAGGTGATCAAGGATGCATGCATCGGCTGTGGGCTATGCGCCACGGCCTGTCCGGTGGAAGCCATCGGCCTGTTCGAGGTGAGGCCCAAGGAATTCATCCCGGGTAAGTAGCGAGCTTAAAAGTGAAGGGGCCTGATCACCCTATCCCATATGCCTCTTCACAATGGCATCGAGTGTATCCTGGGCGTCGGCCAACGATCCGGTATTCAGGACATACTCATCGGCCAGGGCAATGGGTAAAGCCGTTCCATAAGCTATCTCCCTCTTGTCCCGCTCATCAAAGGCGTCCGGCGAATCATCGGCCCTGCCCCTGGAAACAATGCGCTGCTTTCTTGTTCTACGCGGGGCCAGGAAGGCGGCAACCACACACTGCGCTTTTTCCCTGATGAGTTCAATCTCAGGCCAGGAACGCATACCCTCCAGAAACACGGCGGGCCCTTTCTCGGCAAGGGCAGTGGCCAGGGCGAGCCTGGTGACGCCCATGCCGTCCGCACCCCTGAGCTCATCAGAGACCTTGGCAGTATTCACTGAATCAGCCGGCAGACCCCTCTTCTTCACCTCTGAGCGCACCAGATCACCAGTGGCATAATAAGGGATATCCCTGGCCTGAGCATAATCCCTGGCAATGTTCTTACCCGATGCCGGCATACCTACAATGACAAAAATCTTCATGATAACCACATATTATGGCCTGCTCAGCCATTCATTGATGTGTTTAAGCCTCTCGGGCCAGGTGCCGGCAATGCGCTCTTGCATGAAAGTGGAAAAGACGCTGTCAAAGAGCTGGAGCCCTGTTTCCAGAAGGCTCATGCGTTCATAGAAAACTGCTACGCGTTCCTGGTCGGGATCGGTTATCTCGTCACGTTCTATCTGCACCACCGGGCAGGAAAAGGAACCCAGGGCAAAGATGTCAGCCTTCAAGGAAACCTTCCAGGAGCGTGGTTCCTTTTCCAGGTAGATCAGGGTCTCCGTGATGTTCTTGCCGTCCCGCAAGGCCTCCCTGGTCTCGGAAAACTCGCGCTGGACGCCGGTAATGGAACTCTTCCTCTTTCCCTGCTCATGCTCCGCCACCAGCACGAATTTGTCATGGAGGTAGGCCATGAAGCCCTCGCCAATCTCAAGAGGGCCTTTCTGATTGACCTCGTACACCGAGGAGCTGCTGCTCGTGCGATACATGAGCCACAAGAGGAAATCCCATCCTACCCACTTGTTGCGCTTTATCTGAAGGAGCACATCCTTGGAAGGGGCCTGGTCAGCCTTTTCGAGAAGAGGATAGAGGCTTTCATCCAGCACCATTCGCGCCCTGCTCATGGGGTGAATCGGCTCAAGGGTCAATCCCACAAAAGTCCTTGAGAAGATATCTTCCACCATGTCCAGCACCCGCTCGCTGATGTTTGCTACAGCAAGGATACCCGTATCCGTATTCCAGATAACATCATAAGTAGCCGGCACGGGCAGGGTCTTTGAGAGGAGTGATGCATGGAGATTCTCCCTGATCTCGGCCTTGCGCTTGAAGGGCATGCGCGATATGGCTGGCCGTTCCTCAAGCCATCTTGAGCATTCCTTGTCCACAAGGTTCTTCAGCACCGCTGATGGGACTTTGCGCTGGTCTCTCCGCAAGGCAAACGCATAGTAGGGGTCACGCCTGAATACATTCTCATTATCAAAATCAGCGCTTGTATGGTCATCGAGGTTCACCCAGCCGAGCGCCTCCTCATCGGCAGTCGTATCGATGGGCATGAAACGGTTCTTGCCCAGGCATTCCTGCACCCAGGCAACATCTTTAAGCTCACCGATGACCTTGTACTGGTATATGCTCACGGTGTTCGACATGATCCCCATAAGGTTACTCCTTTCATTCAAAGGACACCCCTTATACGAAAGACCCATGAAAGGGCAAGCCTGGAAAACACCCTTGAGTGTACGCTACACAAACCTAGCTTGGAATTGCTTCATATCACCGATGCCTTTCCATGAATCCGCACGGATTAAATTTTTCACTCTTCTTACACCCAGAGTCCGGGTTAAAAAGGAGATCAATCGGAACGTTTCGCAATTACCGCGTTAGCCAAGTCAAGCAAGGCATTCGCCAGACAGGAATATGCGGATGCTTCGAAAAGCAGGATGCAGGTTCATTTCTTGCCCCATATGAACCTGCATCCGTGGAGTGTGCGTATCAGGCGTGGCGTTTTCTGATGTTTCCGATTTGTTTACTTGTCTTGTTAAATTCCATGTACAGCCTGGCGATGGTGAGGAATATTGCCAGGATGAACAGCCCGATCATGAAGAACGGTCCGGTGTTCAAGGCAACATCCACCCATCTTCCCACGAACAGGCACATGAACGATGCTATGACAAGGACGGCACCCCATGCACTGAACGTGATCAACTCATTGAGATTGTCGATTCTGTCGTGTTTCTGTTCAACGTTTTTCATGGATGTTCCCTCCTTTCTTTTTTCTCCCGGCTTCATATGCATGCCGGAAGATTCTTATCCTCTTTATAATCTTCTCAGCTTACCAGGCCCTTTACCGCCTCTATGACCGGAGCGGTGAACAGGGCTACGAGCACTGCATACAGTGCGAAAGATCCCACTGCTTCGGTTAAGTACATCCTCTCATAGCGATACTTCAAAGAGATGATGGTGAGCCCGCCCATTATAAGACAGCCGAGGTGGAAGTAGGGGAAGCTGTTGCCACCGGAAGTCGCTGCTGCTGCAAAGGCAAAGGTACCAGTGATCATCACCACGAACATTGCTACGATTATTGTCTGGATTGTCTTTTTCATTGTAAGTGACCTCCTCTTTTTTTCTTTCTGTATTCATATAAGGCAACCACCGTGCCAACTTTAAAAAAAACCGATTAATTACTTATCTATCAATTATTATTATGTTTATTGGATGCCTGGCTGACATATATCACTAAACATATCTTCAAGAGGGTTTGCTCAATGAAAAAAATGTTCAGTAAGACTTAAAGAAACGTTTAATATGTTTGCCTTGGCAAGTAAGGTTTTTTTATCTATCCCTCTTTTCACTGAACCCGAAAGCAGATAAAAAGAAAGTATTACATGAAACCTTTGGAGTTGTGTCATGTCATTGCAGACAAGGGTTCCTGATCTCACAATAAGAGAGGCCTTGCCGGAAGATGCCTGCCTCATCCTCTCATTCATCAAGGATCTGGCTGAATACGAAAAGCTCCTCCACGAGGTTCTCGCCACGGAAGAGACCATACAAAAATCATTATTCGGTGAGCACAAGGTTGCAGAGGTGATTCTTGGCGAAATTGACGGCGAGCCGGTCAGCTTCGCACTGTTCTTCCATAACTACTCCACCTTCCTCGGTCAACAGGGTATATACATAGAAGACCTGTTCGTGAAATCCCATATGCGGGGTCTCGGAATCGGAAAGACTATGTTTGCATACATTGCCCGCATGGCGAAAGAACGCGGCTGCGGAAGGCTCGACTGGTGGGTGCTCGATTGGAATGAGCCTGCCATCAAATTCTACAAATCTCTTGGAGCAGTGCCTATGTCCGAATGGACAGTCTACCGTCTGAACGGTCAGGCACTTGATGACCTGGCTACCGGTTAATGAAAAATACTGCATGATCATCACCTAAAAGAGGAGGACACCATGGTCAGGATCTTTTCAAAGCAAGGCGTTTTATTCGGATTCCTGCTGGTTGCATTCATCATCGTCTTTGAAATCATCCTGGCCCGACTTAAGCTACCAGCCTGGCCTGCCTTCATGGTAATGATCTTCTTCTTTGTGGTACATGAAGATGCCAAGTTAACGCCAAATATCCTCATCGGGGGGCTTGCCGGGATTATATGCGCTATACTGATAAAAAAATTCATTGCAGCCCTTGAACCCTTTATTGGTGCGGAAGCTGCCAAGCTGCTCTTTATTGGTCTGTTTGTGTATTCCATTGTACTGCTCAAGGATGCCATCCCTTGGGTCTTCAACAGCTTTGCCTTCATGTTTTTCCTTGTAGCTGCATTAGCGTCACAAACACAAAATCCGAACCCATATATATGGATGGGAGTGGAATTTATTGTAGGGGGAATCTTCATTGTAGGGATTCTCGGTATAAACAAACTGACGGCGATGTTATTAAAGGACGGGGGAGCAGGCCCTGCGGGGCATCAATAATCGCAAAAGGGTCATTCATGAACCCTATCATAGATGGCCCCATGAGATTATTCTTTCATTATGGCGCATAACACTACCATTTCCGCTTACGCACTCCTGGTTGACCGGTTGAACCGTTTCCCCCAGGGTGCTCCGCCATCGGAACTCCTGTTCAAGATCCTGAAGATGCTCTTCAGCGAAAAAGAGGCTGCGCTGGTCTCCCTTTTACCCATAAAACCCTTCACCGCAGAAAAGGCCTGTCTGGCCTGGAAAATGGGCCTCACCGAAACCCGGAAGGTGCTCGATGAACTGGCCGGGCGGGCGATCCTGGTTGATATTGAACTGAATGGCCGGACCCATTATGTCCTTCCACCACCCATGGCAGGCTTCTTCGAGTTTTCCATGATGCGGGTGCGGCATGATATCGACCAGAAGATCCTGAGTGAACTGCTATATCAGTACTTGAACGTGGAAGAGGATTTCATCAGGCAGCTCTTTACCAGGGGTAAAACCCAGCTGGGACGCACCTTTGTCCATGAACCGGCATTGTCCGGAGAGAATGCTCTGTTTGTTCTGGATTATGAACGGGCCAGCGAGATCATCAAGGGCTCTCCCTGCAGAGCCATCAGCATATGCTACTGCCGGCACAAGATGCATCATCTTGACAGGGCTTGCAATGCCCCGCTCGAAATCTGCATGACGTTCAATAACACCGCGACTTCGCTGATCAAGCATGGCATAGCCCGGGAGGTTGATACATGGGAATGTCTCGATTTACTGCAGTCGGCATATGAGCACGGCCTAGTCCAGTTCGGGGAAAATGTGCGTGAGCGGGTAAACTTCATCTGCAACTGCTGTAAATGCTGCTGCGAGGCCATGCTTGCAGCCCAGAGATTTGCCATGCTGAACCCGGTTCATACCACAAATTTCATGCCGGAAATTCATAGGGATGGTTGCATCGGATGCGGAAAATGCATTGATTTCTGTCCGGTGAATGCCCTTACCCTTATCCCTTCGGTGAACCCTGACAACAGTATCGCTAGCAGGGTGCACCTGAATGAAGAACAATGCCTTGGATGCGGTCTGTGCGTCAGGAAATGCACGAAAGGCGCAATCCATCTGAAATCGCGACCCAAAAGGGTCATCACCCCGTTGAACAGTGCCCACAGGGCGGTTGTAATGGCCATCGAGCGCGGCACGTTGCAGCATCTGATATTTGATAATAAGGTGTTGTGGAGTCATCGTGCCCTTGCCTGTATCCTTGGGGTAATCCTGAAACTCCCACCACTCAAGCAGGCCCTTGCCAGCACTCAGGTGAAATCACGTTATCTGGAGACACTTGTCAAGTTCATGCAGGGCGCGCCTATCATGACCAAGTAACTATGAATCATTATGATTAATACATGTTTTATTCATAATTAATTACCCTGTGCGATAACCTGCACATGCTTACACTCAATCACAAACTATTTCTTAAGGAGAAGGTGACGCTATGGGATTCGTAAAAACATTCCAGGAGATTATGGCAAATGTAAGGCCTACAGCTGATTTTTTTGATGCTGAAATGTTAGCGGTTTTCTGGGAGACAAAGCCTGAAATTATCGCCAGACTGCTCCCACCACCACTTAAGCCGGCCAAAGACCCTGTAGCCATGGCCTTTGCCGCATATTATCCCAAAACCAATTTTGATGTCACCTATAGGGAGAGCGCCCTGTTTATCCGTGCTTCCCATAACGGGGAAGAGGGGAATTATTGCCTTTCCATGCCAGTGACAAATGACATGGCCATGGCCGGCGGTAGGGAGGTCTTCGGGTTTCCAAAGAAAATGGCTGATATACATTTCGCCCGGAAAGGAGATTCCGTTGAAGGCTGGACCGAGCGTCGTGGCGTTCGTTTCATGGAGGTCCATGCCAAGCTCTCCGGCAATTTCAATGATGAGGAGGCCCAGAAAAAACATCTGGAGACAAGTGTGGGTTCAGACGGATCAATAAGGGGTATCTCATACAACTTCAAGCACTTCCCTGCCCCGGAGGGCTCCGCGTTCGATTATAATCCTCGTCTCGTCCGGCAGGAGACAATATTAAGACCAAGAGAAATGCTCCTGGGTGAAGCGGAAATAATCCTTAAGGCCTCTGATTACGACCCCTGGGCCGAGGTGGAGGTCGTGAAGATGCTGGGGGCATTATATACAAAGGGAGACAATTCCATGCTGGGTGGCAAGGTGGTTGCAGAAGTCGACCTCATGCAGTTTGCACCTTATGCCTTTTTGAAATGGGACATGAAATAATCTGCATGAAAAAGTTTACAACCCATTTCCAGATTCGAAGTCAGAATCCTTTAAAAGATAAGGAGCCGGATCAATGACATACCGTGATATTGATTTACCTGTGAGAGACGAGACAAAGGCCATGCTGAATCAAGTGAAGAAATTCAGCATGGAAGTCATGCGGCCGGCCGGCATCCAGCTTGACAAGCTCGCCAACCCTGAGGATGTGATCGCCGAGGACTCAGCGTTATGGGATGTATTCAGAGACTTCCGTGCCCTGGGCCTTCACACCATGCAGATCACTAAGGCATTGGGCGGCATGGCTGAAGACAATGACCCCATGACAACTGTGCTGATCGGTGAACAGCTCGGATATGCGGATGCCGGCCTGGCCATCAGCATGGGGGTATCATGCATGCCTTTCAATTATGCCGCCATGTTCCCTGTCCCAGAGATGCAGCAGCTCGCCCGGGATTTCTGTGATGACAAGGAAGGAAAGATGATCGGCTGCTGGGCCATTACCGAACCTGATCACGGAACTGACTGGAGCCTTGGCAACAATAATCCCAAGTGCGGTCCTTCAGTAAAGGCAGTGCTCAAAGGTGATGAATATGTCATAAACGGCGAGAAGTCTGCCTGGGTATCCAATGGGACCATCGCCACGCATGCGCTGCTCCATGTGGCGCTTGATCCGTCCAGAGGCATGCAGGGCCAGGGACTGGCGATTCTCCCCCTTGACCTGCCCGGCATTTCCAGGGGTAAGCCGCTGGACAAGATGGGCCAGCGGCCACTCAATCAGGGGTCGATCATCTTCGAGGATGCAAGAATTCCCAGGAAGTACATGGTTATTCCGTATCCGGACTTCATCAACGCCTCAAGCGGACAGGGACTCGCCACAGTGAACGGAGGTATGGCCATTGTCTTTGCCGGCCTTGCCAAGGCTGCATATGATGAAGCCTTCATATATGCGAAACAGAGGATACAGGGCGGGGTCGCTATTTATGAGCATTCCGCCATCAAGTTGAAGCTGATTAACATGTTCACAAAAGTAGAGGCCGCCAGGGCGAATGCCCGCAGGATGGCCATGTATAACCTGGCCAATCCGCTTTCCCCATCAGTTGTTCATGCAGTGGCAGCCAAGTGCCTTTCCACGGAGACGGCTACCTCTGTTGCGAGCGATGCCATGCAGATATTCGGCGGGTATGGCCTGGCAAAGGAATTCCCCATTGAAAAGATGTTCCGTGATGCCAGGGCAAGCATGATCGAGGACGGGGTGAACGAGGCCCTGGCGATAAAGGCTGCCGAATTCATGTGATGAGCTTTTCAGCTTATCACCGTACGGTTGTGTACGGCCCACATGTCATCGTCCGTAAAGCAGCGCTCGCTCTCGTCCGGGTGCATGGCGTCCTTTTCCATGTGCCGCCGGTCATAGGGTTGGTTAAGGATCTCATCATAGTATTCATGCTGGATCATGAGGTTCATGATCTGGCTTGTCCCGGTCCAGATCAGGGCCAACCGTATATCGCGCAACGCCCTTTCCAGGGGATAAACGTCTGTGTAGCCTATGCCGCCCATGATCTGCATGGCATTATTTACAACGTTCCACGCCGCCTCAGTGGAAAATCTCTTGGCCTCGCTCACTAAACGGCGCATATTAGGATAATTGCTGTCCACCGCCTTAGCAGCCATGAATGTTATGGCCCTGGCGGCATCGAGCTGGGTTATGGAATCTGCCACTAAAAAATTCACTGCCTGGTATTTTTTTATAAGCTTGCCGAAGGCAGCACGCTTATTGGAATAGCGTACCGCCAGATCAAGGGCGCCCCAGACACCGAGGCATCCGGAAGCGGATGTCATACGCTCGGGGATCATCATCTGGTTGAAACACAGGGCTCCGCCATGCAGCTCTCCCACGAGATTTTCCCTGGGCACCTTGACATCCCGGAAGACAAGCCTTCCTGTGCCTCCGCCCCTGCATCCCATGAGGCCATAATGATATTCGGTCTCAACGCCCGGTCCCTTATCGATAATGAGCAGGCTTATGCGCTGGTACTTATGGGCATCCGGTTCGAAGTTCGTTCGGCAATATACCAGGAAAAAATCAGACCCTTCAGCCCCAACAACAAAACGCTTCTGACCGTTTACGATAAAGTGGTCGCCCTGGAGCACGGCCTTGGTAGTGGCGCCAAAAAAGTCGGACCCGCCCCTTGGCTCGGTAAGGGCCTCGGCAGCCACGAGCTTGCCCTGAAGGTAGGGCTTGAGGTAGCGTTCTTTAAGATCCTCGGTGCCGAACCTGTTGAGGGCCTCTCCCACAATTGAGGGCATGACAAAGGCGCACCCAAGGGCCATGCCAAGACAACCGATCTCCTCCGTAGCCGCCACATCGGCCACCCAGCTCATCTCACGGCCGCCATACTTCTTAGGGAACCTTATCCCCCGGAGGTTCTGCAGGGCAAGCCTTTCCACGAAGTCACGCGGGTAATCGATCTCATCCCTGTCCATTTTTCGCAGGAACTCGCTGTCCACCTCTTCGCGAACAAACTTCCGGGCCTGGTCCCTCAGCTCCCTTTCCTCTCTTGTGAGTAAAAAATCATACATGAATGGCCTCCTTTATTGACAATCATTATCTCTGTTAAGCCCTTCGCGATTAACTCCTCTTTTTATGGGATCATTATTTCTTATGAGTATAATATTCCATAATACCCGTGCTCTCAACTTTCAAATGTACCTTGTTGTAATTGACCGGGATAACATATACATAAGATTATTTAATTGTTATTAAATTGATCGGTTCAAGTCCTGCCTCTCTCATTCTGCGAGATGCAGGACTTGAACCGAAAAGTTTTTTTACGCTTCTTAAATGCATACTCTGGGTTTAAGGAAATATCTCATGTACATAACAGCTTGAAATATAATTTCTTAGACCTATTCTAATGAGGTGTATAAAATTGAAGGAGGTAAAAATGTCAGATAACGCCCTATTAAAACCAATTACAATCGGTCCGTACGAACTGGCGAACCGCATATTCATGGCCCCAATGACACGCAGCCGTGCGAACAACCCTGAAAACGCACCGACAGAGCTCCATACGCAATACTATGAACAACGTGCCTCAGCAGGTCTTCTGATTACCGAAGGATCCCAGGTGTCAAGGCAGGCTGTGGGCTATATCAATACCCCGGGGATTTACAGCAAAGCCCAGATTGAAGGATGGAGGCTCGTGACCAAGGCAGTGCATGACAAAGGAGGGCATATCTTCATCCAGCTCTGGCACTGCGGCCGCATGTCACACCCGGACTTCCACCATGGCGAGCTGCCCGTAGCACCGTCTGCCATAAACCCCAATGACAAGTCCTATACACCCCAGGGCTTCAAAGAAACCGTTTCGCCCCATGCACTTACGGTTCAGGAGATCCATGCCATCACCAGGGACTTCAAGAATGCTGCAGAGAATGCCATAGCCGCTGGTTTTGACGGCGTGGAGATTCACTCGGCCAATGGTTATCTCTTCCACCAGTTTTTCACTAACTGCTCAAATGTCCGAACCGACGAATACGGCATCACTCATGAAAACAAGACCCGCTTTTTCTTTGAGACCCTTGATGCCGTTGGGAAGACAATCGGCTTTGAAAAGACAGGTATCAGGCTGAACCCCTCAGCACACGGCTTCTTCGGCATCACCATTGACAAAGATACCATCCCCACCTTTGAGTATATCATCGAGCGGCTGAATGACTACCCTGGCCTCGCCTATGCCCATCTTGTGGAACCTATGGTGCCTGTGGATAACGTGCCCTATGCGGAGAAAGAGATCGCAAAACATTTCCGGCCGCGCTACAAAGGGACCCTTATCATCAATTGCGGCTTCAATCCAGACAACGGCAGCCGGGTTATTGAAGAAGGCCTGGCTGATGCCGTGTCTTTCGGCAAGTACTTCATATCAAATCCTGATCTGGTGGAACGTATCCGCCGTGGCGCCCCCTTGGCGGAACCTGATCTGCATACGTATTACACCCCCGGACCAAAGGGATATTCGGATTATCCAGTTCTTCAATAATATGGCATAGTGCATGATAAAGGAGGGGATATGATCTCATATAATAAACCCATTACCGACCTCATCAGGATCAGGCGGTCATGGAGGAGCTACCGGGAAGAGCCCGTGGGAAAAGATGATAAGGAGTCTATCCGCGCTTTCATTTCCGGGATCGAAAAACCCCCATTCGGCTCACAGGTGAGATTCATCCTTGCCGATGCACCGGGGCAAGGCTTCGGACGGGTGAGAGGCACCTATGGGGTTGTTACAGGGGCATCAAGCTTCCTTGTGGGGGTCTTGAAACCATCCAACATGGGGTTCGAGGATTATGGCTACCTTTACGAGGCAGCAATCCTCTACATTACATCCCTGGGGCTTGGCACCTGCTGGATGGGAGGGACCTTCAGCAGGACATTATTCTCTGACATGGCTCAACCCCAGAAGGGTCAGATAATCCCGTCCATAAGCCCTGTGGGTATCATTGCGGATAACCGCAGCATTATAGATACCATGTTCGTGTTCACCGCCGGGTCTCGTGCCCGGAAACAATGGGCTTCTCTCTTCTTCAAGGAATCATTTTCTTCATCTTTAGGTGAAGATGCAGCCGGCCCCTTTGCACTACCGCTCGAAATGGTCCGCCTTGCGCCTTCTGCATCAAACCGGCAACCATGGCGGATCGTGATGGATGAGAAGGGTTTCCACCTATACCTTTCAAGGACCTTCGGATACGGGCTCCTGTTCAGAGATGTAGACCTCCAGAGGATCGACATGGGTATCGCCATGTTCCATTTCGAACGCACTGCCCTCGAACTTGGCCTAAAGGGTTCATGGCTTATTCAGGATCCAGGAATCTCTCCTGTGCCCCCTTCAACCGAATATGTGGTAAGCTGGGTCTTATGAAGAATAAATCCCCTTCCCTTAACCGTGGTCAGGTTAGACGTGTTGCGCCGAAAAGCAATGCCGGCACAGAGGTCATCTATGGTAAAAATGCTGTCCTGGAATCCCTTCACGCAGGGACAAGGTCGTTTCATGAGATCCTTGTGCTGCCGCAGCATTATGATGACTTACTGGAGGTATCCAGGGGTCTGCCTGTAAGGGTTGTCCAGAAAAATGACCTGGATAAAATAACTGCCACGAATCATCACCAGGGAATCGCAGCCAAGGTCTCGGCCTACCGATATTCAGACCTGAAAGACCTCTATCCCTTAAAATGTGTAGTACTCCTGGATAGCGTGGAAGACCCCCAGAACCTTGGTTCCATCATCCGTACTGCACATGCGCTTGCAAAGGCAGGGGTCATCATCCCGGAACATAGATCTGCACCGATTACTCCGGCTGTTGTGAAGGCTTCATCGGGTGCTACGGAACATGTTAAGATTGCCCGTGTGAAAAACCTCAGGGCTGCGGCACAGGATCTGAAAAAGAACGGTTTCTGGCTTGTTGGGCTCGAGGCCGACGCGCCCGAAGATATAAGTCGCACCCCTGTATTTGATAAACTGGGACTTGTGATCGGAGGGGAAGACAGCGGCATCAGGCCTGTCATGACCTCGGAACTGGACCTTGCGGCAAAGATCCCCATGAAGGGCGACTTTAACTCGCTGAACGTCTCCCAGGCAGCGACTATTGCATTGTATGAACTGGTGGTCAGGGTTAGAAGCATATGAAAGGCGAGCCAATAGAAACCTTATTAAGCGCCCATGATTGCTTGTGTCTCCACCGTGGCCATATGGTGAAACTTCCCGAATGGGTCTGTGTTGAGAAGGTTTTCCATTTATATCTGAACGAGACGCCAATCGGGAATATCATAGCCAGCCCCTCCCAGCTGAAAGAGCTCGGTGCAGGATTTGTCATCAGCGAGGGACTGGCCGAATATGTCGAAAATGTAGTGGTGGATGGAGACCAGGTGAAGGTCTATGCCGGACACACTAATTATGCCGAAGAGATCGTGACAGGTTCAAGCGGTGGACTTTCCACCAGAAGAATATTTAATAAGATCAACTCGAACCTTATGATCGACCGAGAGGACATCTTCATGGTCATTGCCGAGATAGTCTCCGAACTCTGGGAAAAAACCGGCGGTGCGCACTGTTCGGTACTCTTTTCCGGAAAAGAGCTCGTTGCAAAGAGTTCTGATGTGGGAAGGCATAATACCGTAGACAAGGTGATCGGATATTGCATCCTGAATGGAATCGATCTGTCCAAATGCGTGCTGGGATGCACGGGCAGGCAGCCTGCAGGCATGGTATCCAAGGCCGTGAATGCAGGCATACCCATTATCATCAGCAAGGCAGCCACAACGGATGAAGGCATCCGGCTTGCAGAGGCATCGGGGCTTACGCTCATCTGCAGGGTCAAGGGAGACCGTTTCTGTGTGTATACCTGTCCAGAGCGTATCCGGGGTCTGACAAAAGAATAATCCCTGACATCAGTATAAATAAGGAACGGATCTTATGCACGAAACCCAGGTTAACCTTGAACAGCTTAAAAAGTATTTCACAAAAGACGCCTTTGCCGAGCTGTGCGGCATAGAGCTCATAGAAGCCGGGCCGGGTTTTGCCAGGACAAGAGTAACCCTGGACAAACAGCACCTGAACAGCCTGGGCATAGCCCATGGAGGCATCGTATTCACCCTGGCGGACATGGCCTTTGCCGCCGCTGCTCATACCAGGGGTAAATCCGCTGTGGCGATAAACACAACCATATCCTTTATAAAAGCAGGCAAGACCGACACCCTCTATGCAGAGGCAAAAGAAATCTCCAGAAACAGGAAGCTCGCCACCTATTCGGTGCAGGTAACAGACAGTACGGGCGAGGTCCTTGCCCTGTTCCAGGGGACGGTATACATCAGGGCTGAATCGATACAGGCAATGGATACAGAAGGTGTATGATAGAATACTCCGGGCTCACTGCCTTCATTGTTTACGAAAAAGAGACACTGTGTTTGTAATAATATGAAAAGGCCCGACAGCTCTGATGCTATCGGGCCTTTCTACACCTGTTCTGTTACGAATTCTTACTTGGCTTTCCTTCGGAAAGCGGCCAGACCCAAAAGCCCGCTACCAATTAATAGAAGCGTTGCCGGTTCAGGGACTGGCGCTGCAACCGGATCGACAACAACATTATCCAGCCCTACCCATGTATCTGTTCTATCATTAAAGAGGCCTCTCAATTCACTGAGGTTGAAACTAATCAATGCATTCGGATTATTGTCCCATAGATTGGAGACGGAGTAATAGGCATTGAAGCTGATCTTTGTAGCATCCTCATCAGGGGTTGTATCCCATACCAGGGTTTCCAGATTTAGATATGGAAAATCTGTGCTGATAAATGTAAAGGTTGATGAGAAGACATCATTATATGATATTGCGTTGTCAAACCCACCGAACAAGTATTCAAAGCTTATGTTCAATCCCATCGTATTCTGATCAATATAGAAGCTTTGGCTCAAACCGGATGCACCTGCCGAGTTTGAACCGCCGAGGTAAGCGATAGTATCATCTAATGTTAAAGTCGTTATATCTCCCCACGTAGTCCACCCCGATAGTGGCGATGCATCCTGGAAGTCACCATTACTGATGAGATTTGCATGGGCATTCAAGGTAAAACTCACAATGAGAATCAGTACTGAAATAAATAGCACGAGTATCTTTTTCATATATCCTCCTCATATTTGAAGCTGCTATAGTAATGCAAACCTTATTCCAATTACATAAGTTATCTTAAATTCAATATCTTATCAGATAGTTATTTTGCGAATATATGAATAACTGTAAAGAGCATCGACACCTCCTCCCCCTTATTCAGGGGATTAACTCTCTCAATATGATGATCCGCATTGGCCAGAAGATTAATCTCTCGAGAAGACATCTTTGCCTATTTGATTATAATCATTTATTATTTATCCCAATTGATATCTTACCATCTTGTAAATATGATCTGAGCAACATCTAAAAAACAAGAAGTCCGACAGAAGGAATGCTGTCGGACTTCTTTACACTTGAGACTTTTTATAATTCTTATTTGGTTTTCCTGCGGAATCCGGCAAGACCCAGGAGCCCGCTACCAACCAGGAGCAGGGTTGCCGGTTCTGGAACCGGGGCAGGCGTTTTCACTAACAGATTCTGTGCATTAGGTGCAAGAGGAGCTATCTGATATCCTTCACCACTATAGCCAGCGGGGAAATTCTGAAGGTCGCCAAGATAGGATGCGAGATACTGCCCCACTAACCCTCCGCCAGTGTAGGTAAAGTTTGCATATTCAAGATCCCAAATTGCTACCTGTAAGGCTGCATTTTCAACCGCTGATCTTCCACCATACTTATTCATTAACCAAGCAGCTTGGAGCTGCCATTCAGAGCTCAAGCCAGTCAGAGTAGTAGTATACGGACCGCTAGGTACATAGGTGGTGTGATCCAGGTCAATGCAATATCCCGATGCGGTTTTCCCATCAATGGTGAGCAGGAACTCGCCTGCATATCCCCTCTCGGATATACCATTATAAGTGAATTGAATTGGGGTCCACCCGTTTAAACCGGTGACAGAAATACTGGTAGCTCCTGCTGTTCCCGTTAATCCGATAAGTATCAGGAGAACTACCATTAATGTTAAAATTCTTTTCATAGTTGCACCTCTTTTTAAAATTAATGAAAACATTAAAGCAATATGAGTGCCATATCATTATTAGTTAACGATATCAATCTATTATATTATTTTCCCTAGTATCATATACCCTGATTGTAAAGTTTCCCGACATTTATGACCCTTGAATCTTGTTACTATCTTGATAAATTAAGGTCCGCCCCCAAATCATTCCTGGATAGAATGAGTTCAATTATTTATAATTATTAATTTTTATAAATCGTTACATTGGACTTGCATGAAGAAAGCAAGCCTGTTAAATTTTTCGACAGTGTTTCAGATATCTGCTATAATTGACGATGATAAAGGTAGATTATGATTCTATTTTTCTATGGAATAACCGCATTCGTGAGCCTGCTGGGGGGGATGATCATCCTGTCCCGCAGCGGGGCCTCGCATGGGAGGGCTATCGCATGCGGGCTGCTTGCCATTGCAGCCACTGAGATCAGTTACCTCATTTATTATCTCAGAGAAACCTTGTTGGCACTCCAGGCAGCATCGTTCTTCGAGTTAGCCTCCATCAGCTTTTTTATCATTTCGGTTATTTCCATGGAGAGAAACATTTCGAGAAATATTCAAATCGTTCACTTGACACGCCGTGGCTTGATCCTGGTCTGCACCCTCTACGGATTAACACTTTTAATCTACCCGGAAGCCTATGCTTATATACACCTCGACGATGTAGTGGTCATCGACTGGCTTGGCCGTATCCAGTCTTTTCTTCTCATGGTCGGTGCTATTGCATTTATCTGGCTTATGGAGAACATCCTCAGATCTTCCCAAGGAGTCAGCAGAAGAGTACTTAAGTACCCTGCACTAGGCTCTATTTCTGTGGGCGCATCCTTGTGCATCACCTCCATCTACAGGCTCAGCACCAACAGCATATCTAACGACATTCTCATCCTTTGCTCGCTGATTACCCTGGTGGGTGTTGTATTCCTCATCTTCTTTTCCATACGGTTCAAGCTGTTTGAGATGGATATATTCGTTTCGCGTTACGTGGTTTATCACTCCATCACCTTTATCAGCATCGGCACATATTTGTTATTCACGGGTCTCGTCCTTTTCTGGGTCACGCACCTGGGGATAAAGCTGTCTATGGTTACCACGGGTTTTGTAGTCTTCCTTGCACTCATCCTTCTTTCCATCATCATCCTATCCCCTGAAGCCAAAGCCCGCATACAATTTTTCATCAATACCCACTTCTTTGCCAATAAGTATGACTACCGAAAGGAATGGGGTGAACTGAGCGCCTCCCTGTCAATTGCCTTCAACGAGAATCAGATCATTCACCTTACATCCCAGATAATCCTCGATAGCATGTACATTAGAGAGCTTACCATCTGGATACTTGAAGGAGAGTCCTACAAATGCGCATTCTCCTTTCCTAAGGCCTCTGGAGATAACCTCATAAGCGATAAGCATCTCATCATAAGTTACCTGGCCAACAACCCCTATTTTATAAGAAGAACACCCCGAAAAACTAACGATACGCTTTGGGAGGACATTGTAAAAAATCATTCCGACTTCCTTAACCGAAACAAGGTGGAGCTCGCAGTAGGAATGATGGCAGGTACCATGATTGGTTTTATTGCTATTGGCCAGGAGAACCCTGGTACACCTTACGGCCAGGACGATATTGACCTCCTGAACGCCGTTGCATCCCAGGCAAGCGCTGCCCTTATGAGTGCACGCTATGCCAAAAAACTTGCCGAGAACAAGGAGCTCGATACGTACAATCGCATGTCTGCAACCGTGCTTCATGACCTTAAAAACGCGGCAGGACACCTTTCCCTTATCCTCCAGAATGCCCCTAAACATATGGATCAGGCAGAATTCCGCAAAGACATGCTTGACACCATCTCAGAGGCCCTTGCCCGGATAGACAAGGTCATGAACAAACTCAAGGCAATCCCTGAGAATGAAGAAATCCATACGAAAACCTTCAAAATCAAACCCTTCCTTGAAGAGCTCCTTGCCGGGCTCAGGCCCAGACTGGAACATATCCAGGTCATACATAATTTTCAAGGCGCATTCGAGCTTACCACTGATCCTGATATCTTATACAAAATACTCGAGAATATCATTGTGAACGCCACTGAAGCAGTCGGGGATGATGGGAAAATAACAATTGCTGCTGGCATAAAGGGAGATTCAACGGTTTTCACCATCACCGACAACGGTGTAGGCATGACGGATGAATATATCCGGGAGAAACTCTTCAAACCTTTCCAGACCACCAAGAACAAAGGCACCGGCCTCGGGCTGTGGCAGGTTAAAAATATGGCTGACCAGCTCAGGGCAAGAATTGACGTGAAGGCGAATCAGGACCGGGGAGTTACTGTCTCCGTATGGTTCCCTCAAAATCAATCCAGGCAAGATACACCATGAACTATAGCAAAGACCGAAGGTTATTGAGGACAAAGCACATCTGAAAAAAATTCTCAGCATTAGGGGTCTAAGACATGAAGGATCAGATACTGATCATTGAAGATGAATCAAGTATGGCAAAACAGCTCAAGTGGGGCTTGAGCGACTCCTATGATATCTTTACCGCAACAAATGCCGCTGATGCAGTGCGTATTCTCCAGAGAGAGAGCCCTTTAGTTGTGCTGCTTGATCTTGGACTTCCGCCGTATCCTGACAGCGCAGAAGAAGGATTACGGCTACTGGAGGAAATTATCCGGAAAAAGGACCAGACAAAGGTCATAGTGATCACCGGAAACACTGATAAAATGAATGCGGTAAGGGCTGTCTCGCTCGGCGCATACGATTATCATACCAAGCCTGTAGATCTTGAAGAACTCAGGATCGTCATCAAGAGGGCAATCCATTTATCCCGGTTGGAAAACCAGGTTTCAGAGCTCCACTCAATGGTCGCCGGAGAATTGCAATTCCATGGAATGATAGCTACCTCCCAACCCATGTTGGACCTGTTCGAGCGCGCCAAGAAGGTTGCCCGCACCGATTACCCCGTACTGATCGAAGGAGAGAGCGGTACCGGCAAAGAGTGTCTTGCAAAAGCAATCCATGCCATGAGCGACCGCTCCGATATGCCTCTAGTTATTATCGACTGCGGGTCCATACCGGAGAATCTCCTGGAAAGCGAGCTCTTCGGCCATGAGAAGGGATCGTTCACCGGGGCGCATGCCCGTCAGATCGGCAAGGTCGAAAGGGCTCAAGGAGGAACAGTAGTGCTCGATGAGATAGGCGAACTCCCTTTCCAGCTTCAGGTGAAACTCCTCAGGTTTATCCAGGAGGGCACCATTGAACGGGTTGGCGGCAAAGAGCCTCTCTCAATCGATGCCCGGATGATTGCCGCTACCAATGTGGACCTCAAAAAAGCGGTTGATAAAAACCTTTTCAGGGAAGACCTTTACTATAGGCTCAATGTGATCCCAATGTCCATACCTGCACTGAAGGATCGACCGGATGACATACCGCTCCTGGCGAGATATTTCCTGGATTCTTTCAGCAAAGAGATCGGCCCGAGGTTTAAGGGATTCAGTTCCAGGGCCATAGATGTCATGATGAAGCATGACTGGAAAGGCAACATACGGGAGATGCAGAACAGGATCAAGCGCGCAGTCGTCATGGCCGAAGGCGATTACATCCAGCCGCCAGACATCGACCTTGGTGATACCACGGATGAAGGGATATCTCAGACCCTGAAAGAAATTCGCGATTCGGCCGAGATCTCAGCCATAAGACATGCCCTGGCACGTAACATCGGCAACATATCAAAGGCGGCGCAGGATCTTGATGTAAGCAGGCCGACTCTTCATGACCTTATTAAAAAACACGGCATTACTATTTCAAAATAAGAATTAACCAGGAAAGAGGTTCTTAAGCTCTTTCCTGAGTGTCTTTATTATGTCCTGCTTTTCCCGGTTAGTCTTCTCGACCTTCTCAAATCTCTGGGCAAGGGTTTCAACCTTCTCCTCAAGCTCATGAATCCGGGAGATAATCTTATCGAGCTCCGCCTTTATATCAATGTCGGAAGAGATGCCTTCCATCAGCCCCAGCAGGTCGTTGACCTTCTTGGAGGTATCAGGATCCATACACCTCACGCTTGGCCTTAAGCCTGATATGCGACAGGGATGAATACACCCTGTCCAGTGCAATCTTGAGCTCGGCAATCTCATCTTCCAGCGGTTTTCTTTTATGGTATTCTTCCTCGAGCTTGGTTTCCAGTTCCTGAATTCTTGCAGTGCTAATACCCAGGTCCTTCTCGAGGATGGATACCTTGACGTCGAGCCTTGCCTTGTCCTGGATGTCTTTTGAGAAGCGCATGAGCCTTTCCTCAAAGGCCTTGCTTTTTGTCACCTCAGCATCAAAACCGATTGTCCTCTCATCGAGCATTCCCACCACATGCTGGATATAATGGTCTGCATCATCGAGCTGTTCGTTCAGGAACAGGATCTCCCGATCCAGGAGCTTATGCTCCTGTGCCGCCATTTCGAGTTCGGCAAGATTTACCTTAAGGCTTGAATTTTCCCGCCCGATCTCTTCGATGACTCTATCATGATCCTTGAGCTTGCGGGCAACGTCCTTTTTCTCAAAAAGGATCTGGGAGAACTCAGTATTCAGATCCTCAATGGTTTCTACAGCCCTGGCAATGGTGGCATGAGCAATGTCTTTTGATACCATGGGGGATATAACCGGTTCTTTGTGGGCTGCCGGTGCAGGAGCGGTCTGCTCTTTGATCTCTTCCTGGGGCTTTATAAGTACCGGGTCTACATTCCAGGGCCTGTTGGGACGGCGCTTCTGCATCTTGGGCATCCGCTGCGCTACGCTTGTATCAAAACCGTCTTTCATAGATAATAACTCCTCATTTCAATCTATTGGCATCAGAAAAAGATCCAATGCCCTTCAGGTTGCTTCCGAGCACTACGTTAACCATAAAACCGATTAAAAAACAATCGGGAGATTGGGAAAAACCTCCCGAATAAAATCATTCAGATCTACCGAGCCTCTGTTCTTCGGTGCATACTGCGTAATAGGTATCCCTACACTCGCAGCCTCGGCAATTTTTATGTCCTGGCGTATCAATGTCTTCATAAGATAACCATTATAGTGCGTCTCCAATGCCTCTTTCGCCCGCTGGCAGATATTGTGGGATGCATTATAGTTATTCAGAAAGATATAGATATTCTCAAAGATGAATTCAAAGTCTTCCTCAATAGTCGATAACGTCTCGAAGAGGATCTTAAGCCCATGGTAAGACAGAAAATCCGCCAGAACCGGTACAAAAAGATCATTGCAGGCCAGGATGCCGTTCAGATTCAACAAGCCGATGGATGGCGAGGCATCCATGACGATAACATCATAGTCATTCTGGATCGCGGTTATACTCTTTCTCAGGCGCTGCTCACGGGCATTCATGGAAGTGAGAGCCAGTTCCACCGGAGAGAGGTCGAGGTTTGCAGGGATAAGCTTCAGATTTTTCATCTTGGTATTTATGATAATGTCGCGAATGTCAGTCTTCTCGATAAGGACACTATATAAGGTGTTTTCAATGGAATCATGATCGATCCCGAGACATTGAGTGAGATGGCCCTGGGGATCAAGGTCCATGAGGAGTACCTGCATGCCGAGCTGAGCCAGCCTGAAGGCATAGAAGGCCGAACTGCTCGTCTTGCCTGTTCCCCCTTTAAAGTTGAGGAATATCTGTCTCCTTTTGGATGCTAACAAGGGAGGTTTTCCGAGGCTCTTGAGATAAAAGGGGATATCATGCGGATAATAGATACGGACGCCATCAGCAAGCTGGGGTTGAGGGAGTGTTCCCTCAATCTCCATTTTCAACAGGGACGGCTTTGAAATCCCGAGCAATGTTGCAAATTCCTTGGCCGTATATACGGTCTGTTCCATCTATGAGCGCTCCCTCATGATCTCCCACCAACCCTGCCACCTTGCAATAATCCACTCGAATTCCTCTGATGAAGCACCAAGGGGTTCTCCAAAATCCTCACCCGTGAGCCTTTTTAGGGTATGCGCAGCCTGCATTCTCACTTCATGAGATGTGTCTTCCAGTGCCTGGATTACCTGCTCCACATTTTCTATGGATCCCCATATGGCGATCAGCCTCAGACAGTCCTTCCTGACGGATTCATCCGGATCTTCTCTGCAGAGTCTTGCCACTGCGCCAAGAGAGCTCTTGTCATTCAACCAGAAAATGTAGCTGATAATCCTCCTGCGGACATAGGAGTCTGGGTCTTCAAGCCATTTGATCCCATCTTCAGGACGGAATGCGCCTCTACGGAAAAGATACCGTATGGCCCGCGCCCTCACCCTGGGGTCTTCATCCCGGGTGGCTGCATGGAAGATATTCGAGAAATCGGCCTGGGCATCAAAGAGGATGTCATAGATGGCAGTAGCCGTAGGCTTATCGGCATCTTTAAGGACCTCGGACAAAACCTTCTCTGGGTCCGGGATATCGTTGAGTATGGCCCTTGCAGCCATCTTCTTGATTTCAGGGTCTGCATCATGCAGGTCTGCGAGAATCTGGTTCAAGCCGATACCCTTCAACGAACCCTCCCCTTTTTGTATGTATGAATATAAAGGGGAAGGATGCAATCAGTCAAGCATATCAAAGAAAAGGATTTTATCCGCTCATGACTCCATGGTAGAGCAGTCCTTTATGGGAGCCCTCATAGCCGATGTAGTCATTCTTACAAACATACCCAAGATTCTCTCCTATTCTATCCCTGAAGGGGTATGCCCAAAGGTAGGTTGCAGGGTCGAAGCGCCGGTCAGGAAGGCGACAAGGATCGGTATCGTCATCGGCATCCACGAGGGAACTCAGACATTTGAAGGGTTAAAGGACCTCATATGCGTACTTGATGAGCATCCTTTCATAACATCCGAACTCATCGAGCTCATCACCTGGACTTCGAGATATTACCATGCAGGCATAGGCCCCTGCATGGCATTAGCCTTTCCCCCATACCTCAGGGGAGGCCGAACTATAACAATAGATATAGACCCGGTCTTATTCAGGACCGATCGCATACAAACCAAGACCGGACCTCATCAGAAGGCCATCCTTGATTCCATACCCCATACAGGCATCCGATTGAGCGACCTCAAAGGCCGTATACCGCGGCATGGCCCAGAATATGAAAGGCCTCATCAATCGCGGCCTCATTGAGCTCAAGGAAGACCCTGTCAGCTACGTCCCTTCATGCTCACCAACACCGGAGTACACCCCGGACCAGCAGATGGCTGTTCAGGAGATAAGCAAGGCCATCAAGGCAGGCAGATTCCATACCTATCTGCTCCACGGGATCACAGGATCGGGCAAGACAGAGGTATATCTGGCAACTGCGATGGAGGCCCTCAGGCATGGCAAGTCGGTCCTCTACCTGGTCCCTGAGATCGCCCTGACACCCCAGACCATCGACATGGTCAAGAGCAGGATACCTGTAGAGGTGGCGGTGTTCCATTCAGGCCTAGCCCCAAAGGAACGGGCAAGAGAATTCATGAAGGTGGCCTCAGGTGGTGTCAACTTCGTTCTCGGTACCCGTTCAGCCGTCTTTTCGCCTTTGAAGGAAATCGGCCTCATCATAGTGGACGAAGAACATGACCACAGCTACAAGCAGGACGACGGCATACCCTACAACGCCCGGGATCTGAGCATCCTGCGGGCAAGGAACAACCAGGCCGTGGTGATCCTGGGCTCCGCAACGCCCAGCATGGAGACTTATCAACGCTCAAGGCTTATCCCATTCAAGCCTCATCACCATGCCGAACCGGATCGGCCCCGCAGCATTGCCGACAATCGAGATCGTGGATATGAGAGGAGTGGAAGGACCACTGTCGGAAAGACTCATCACGGAGATGAACCATACCGTCTCCAGGGGCGAGCAGGTGCTGCTCTTCATTAACCGCAGGGGCTTCTCGGCTGCCATGGTATGCCCGGGATGCGGCAAGGTCCTCAGGTGCAAACGCTGCGACAGGAGCCTCACCTACCACAAGGCCAAAGGTTTAGGCCTGTGCCACTGGTGCGGCTTTACCATGAAATTGCCCGAGATCTGCCCTTCGTGCGGGTGTCTCGACATGAAGCCCATAGGAATGGGGACGGAACAGGTCATAGCTTCAGTGGAAAAGACCTGTGCGGATAAGCGCCTGATGCGTATGGACTCGGACGAGATAACGAGTGCAGCGAAATTGACAACCGCCCTCGATTCCATCAGGGCCGGCCATGTGGACATCATTGTGGGAACCCAGATGATCTCCAAGGGGCATGACTTCCCCAATCTTACCCTGGTGGGGGTGATTTATACCGAGCAGCTTCTGCATATGCCCGGACTTCAGGAGCCTGGAAAGGACCTTCCAGCAGATAGTCCAGGTAGCCGGGCGCGCAGGCAGACGGAAGTCCGACACCAAGGTCATCATCCAGACCCTTATCCCGGACCACCCGCTTATCCACTCGATTTCACGCTATGATTATCTCTCCATGATAGAAATGGAAAAGGAGATCAGAAAGGCAACAGGCTTCCCGCCATTCTCCCACATGGCCAGGTGCGTGATCACCTCCATGAAAGACAAGACTGCGCGGGAGTTCTGTACTCAGATTGCATCGGTTGTCAAGATACAAGGCGTCGAAGTTCTCGGTCCTGCCCCGGCCCCCATTTCGCTTTTAAAGAACCGCAACAGATGGCATATTATTTTGAGATCCAAGAATAGAGGCTCTCTTCACAAGGCCCTTGACATCATTGAACAGGTCCCATGTCCGAAGGAAGCGGACCTCAAGATCGATGTTGACCCTTATTCCATGATGTAAGGCTAAAAAGTCTTTAGGGTTTCCTGTAGGAAAGTCTTCGGACCAGCTTTGCCCGATCCTTGAGCTTGATCTTCAGATAGCATGGGCTCAAGATGAGGCTTTTAATAACTTCTTTCATTGTCATCCCTGAACTCCTTTTCATCCTCCATGATTGTGTAATCTTATATATCGGCAGAACCTGATCGTTTCTGGAGCGCTGATTCATCCTTGGGTATAATCGGTGAGCTAATGATAAAGGGAGATACTCTCAAGCAGTGCGGACTATGGCGGAGAGAGAGGGATTCGAACCCTCGGTAGAGCTTTTGACCCTACATTCGCTTAGCAGGCGAACGCCTTCGTCCACTCGGCCATCTCTCCACCCGCAGCCTGTTCTAAAAAGAAGTCATTCAGAACTTGCCGCAAACGCGACATACTAACAACATTTAGCACCTATGAGTCAAGTGCTCTGATGCTTTGGGCAAACTTTCTCAGTACCCATGCGACATCATACTTGCAATCCCCAATAGGGTGACTTAAAGTGGGCTGGTATTTTTAAGTATTGCATTCAATCTGTTAAACGAGATCGGAAATCTATGAACACGGAAATAACAACCTGGATTGAAGTAAAACCAATTGGTTTATTATCATTCCTGGTGTTCTCCCTGTTAATCATGAGCGGATGTTCCTTATGGCAAGGCAAGGCAGCCAAGGAAATGCCTTGCCTTATCGCACCCGAGCGTATTGAGGGTCTCTATGGCACCAAGCTCACCTCAGCGGACTCACCGGGGAGGATGATACGTCTGAAGCTATCCCCTGGCCATCATTCGGAGATGATTACTGACACACTGGACGGCAAGCCCGCCCTGATCGAGAATGGGCAATGGGAATGCCGGCTAGCCTCAACGGTAACCGTGAAGCTGACAGGAAGGGTAGGCCAGAAATATGAGAAGCCCGAGGTCATCAACTTTACTGTAGATGGCGACAGCCTTTCAGCCATCCAGTACGATAAAGATAAATGGGGTAGTATTGATCTGCGCCTGGAACGCAACCCCGAAGTCACGGGAATAGTCTGGCGGCTCGTGCAGATCCAGTATGCGAACAACACGGCTCTAGTCCCTGAGGATCCATCAAAATACACGCTGATCCTGTCACAGGACGGAACGGTGACCGTGAGGGCAGACTGCAACCGGGGCATGGGGACATATCTGATGGCAGGCCCTTGGCTTGTCATGCGCAAACTCGCATACACCCACCAGATCTGCCTGGATAACTCTCTGTTTGACCCATACACCAAGGCGCTTGAAGCGGTTTCATCATGCATGTTCCGGGAAGGGAACTTTTACATCATGCTCCAGACGGACAGCGGTGTCATGAAATTCGAGCCGGCAGTTGTAGGGCAGTGAAGGGTTAGAGAGGACTCAGAACAATTCTGAGGAGAAAACCTTACCCGTTAAAATCATGAATCTCGGCTTCACCGAGATTCATGATTTTAACGGGCCATTTTTTGGTTTTTTATTGAAAAACATTTCCGAGCCGGAACATATCCACCCTCAACTCTTCCCCAACAGCCCACGCAGCGTCTCATATGCCCTCTTGGCCGGATCGGGTGAGTCCATGATCCTGCCCATGAGGTAACTGCCCACGATAACCCCGTCGGCAAAGGTGAGCAGATCATCCACCTGGGCCGCGCTGGACACCCCGAAACCCACACACACCGGCAAATCGGTCATCTCCTTGATGATGCCCACCTGGGCCTGCACCTCGGGAGGCAGATCACTTCTTGAGCCTGTAACCCCCTTGGTGGAAACCGCATACACGAACCCGCTGCACTGGGAGAGGACCTCTGTCATCCTTTCGGGCCCGGTAGTCGGGGCCACCATCCGGATCAGGTCCATGCCGATCTCGCGGCAGTCAGCATAGATCTTACACGCATCCCGGGGCAGGTCCGGGATGATTGCCCCTCTCACTCCACAGCCTTTAAGGCTTGCAAACGTCTGAAGAAGCCCATTTCGCATCAAAGGATTGATGTAGGACATGACGATGAGCGGTATCTCGAGCATGGTGCTCCACTCTTTAAGACAACCTTGAAACTCATCCATCTTAAACCCAGCCTGCAGGGCCATGAAGGCGGCCTTCTGCAGCACCGGACCGTCAGCCATGGGGTCAGAGAAGGGAATGCCGATTTCGATGGCCGCAGCGCCTGCATCCTGAAGAGCCAGGAGGATCCTGCCTGTCGTATCGAAATCCGGCAGACCTGCCGTGACATACGGGATTATTGCCTTTTTATGATCTTGTATTGCCTTAGCTATCATGGTCAGCCCCCTAACACCGTGTGGATGTCCTTGTCTCCCCTGCCGGAGAGATTGACCAGGACCTTTCTGCCCGGTTTATCCTTGCAATACTCTACAAGATACCCGATGGCATGGGCGCTCTCCAGGGCAGGGGCGATCCCCTCCAGCCTGTTCAGCAGCTTGAAGGCGTCCAGCGCCTGCTCGTCATTGACCAGGACGTAACGCGCCCCTTTCATGGAGGCAAGAAAGCTGTGCTCAGGACCAACGCCAGGATAGTCCAGGCCCGCTGCGATGGAGTGGGTCTCAACAACCTGACCGTCCTTGTCCTGAAGCAGGAAGGACCGCGTGCCG
Source organism: uncultured delta proteobacterium (assembly GCA_963785235.1). Taxonomy (GTDB): domain Bacteria; phylum Desulfobacterota; class Desulfomonilia; order UBA1062; family UBA1062; genus MWEI01. The sequence goes on from CAWAUM010000012.1 coordinate 242,929, forward strand.
TGGAGGACGCCCGGTGTCCCGAAGTTGATGCTGGCGCCGTGCCTGCCATTGCCCTGGCCATAGGCCTCCACCCCGATCAGGTCCACCTTGTCTTCATCAAGAAAGGCGCTGAATATCCCGATGGCATTGCTGCCGCCGCCCACACATGCCACCACGGCATCAGGCAGCGAGCCTGACAAGGCAATGATCTGCTGTCTTGCCTCACGGCCTATAATCTCCTGGAAAGCCCGCACCAGGCTCGGGTAGGGGTGCGGACCGATGGCTGAGCCGATGAGGTAGTACGTAGTGTCTACATTTGTTATCCAGTCCCTGATGGCCTCGCTGGTTGCATCCTTCAAGGTAGCGCTGCCGCCGCCGACCGGGACCACCTCGGCACCTAGAAGCTTCATACGCTCCACATTTATCTGCTGCCTGGCAATGTCCGTGCTGCCCATATACACATGGCATTCCATGCCGAACAGGGCGCATACCGTTGCCGTTGCCACACCATGCTGGCCCGCCCCGGTCTCGGCGATGATCCTGCGCTTTCCCATGCGCCTGGCGAGCAGTATCTGGCCGATTGCGTTGTTGATCTTGTGAGAGCCGGTATGGTTGAGGTCTTCCCTTTTGAGCCACACGTCGAGCCCGAGGTGCACGGAGAGCCTTTCCGCATGAGTGATAGGTGTGGGCCTGCCCACATAGTTGACCATATAGGAGTTGAATTCATCCCAGAAGGTCTTATCGTCAAAGGCCTTTCCCATGGCAGCATCCAGTCCATCAAGCGCGGGCAGTAATGTTTCAGGCACGTACTGCCCTCCGAATTCTCCAAAGTATCCCTTCATGACTTGGCCTCCCTGATAAATCTCTCTACTTTCAGCGGGTCCTTGATGCCCGGCGACATCTCTACACCCGAAGACACGTCCACACCTTCAGGCGAAGCTTTCATGATGGCCTCCCGGACATTATCCGGGGTAAGCCCTCCGGCCAGGATGAAAGGGATGTCGCGTTTTTCCCATATTCCTTTCATGCCTTTGCCCGTGCTCGCGTCCATAAGGATACGGCAGGGGTAACCCGGGAGCATGCCCTGCCTGTACTCGTGTGTGGCATAGATGATGCCGTACTGCTCCATCAGACGCTCATGCCTTTCTGAAGGTGCTGCATGGAGCTGAATAGTGTCAATCCCGAGGTCTTCACAGGTCTTAAGGATCTCATCCACACCTTCATCCATGAATACCGCCACCTTCTCCACAGAGGTTATCTCTTGAATCCAGGGTACTATGATCTCTCGAGATACGTTCCGAGGACTCTTTGTAAAGACAAAGCCCAGGGCATCGGCACCACACCGGGCAGCGAGCAGAGCGTCCTCACGCCTGGTGATGCCGCAGATCTTTACCCACATGGAAGATATCCTCCCTTAATGTCCTGTCCGCAAAGGCCCTGCCGATTAACACGGCATCATAGCCAAAGGTTCTGAGTTCAATAAGCCTTGTCCCTGATGTTATGCCGCTCTCGGCAACCTTAACCGCATGAGTAGGGATATACCCGCAAGCTCTTCGTGTCTTACAGGGTCAACCTGAAGGTTTTTCAGGTCCCTGGAATTCACGCCGATGATCTCTGCACCCACTGCAATGGCCTTGTCCAGACCATCCAGGCCGTGGACCTCCACGAGGCAGTCCATGCCCAGGTCCTTCCCGCATGCATACAGGGCCTTGAGCTCTTTCAGGCTCAACATCTCGGTTATGAGCAGAAAGGCATCGGCACCCAGGGCACGGCCGGTCTTGATCTGCCGCTCATCCACAATAAAGTCCTTCATCATGACCGGCAAAGAACAGCTTGCACGGATGATGCCGATGTATTCGAGACAACCTGCAAAATACTCCGGCTCGGTGAGACACGAAATGGCGCTTGCGCCAAGCCGTTCGTAATCGCGTGCAATGGTTGCCGGGTCATCGGTGATCCCGAGCAGGCCGTCCCTGGGTGTGGCATACTTCACCTCTGCAATAACAGCCATACCATTCAAGGCAGCCTTGAAGGGTCTGACCGGGAAGGGATACCCTGCGGGTAGAATAAGCCCTGCCGAGCGTTTTTGCGAGAGCCTGTACATCTTGTCCAGAAAATCCATGGTTACTGCCCTGGCTCGCTTCAGGGCATTAAGGGCCTCCCCGTTTTTGATCACCTTTGCCGCCATGACCACTCCATCCCTGATCCCCACCGTGCCGTCCACGGCCATAAAGGCTGCAGCCGCATTCAGGAGCAGGCTGTTCAGGCATGCACCTTCGAGCTTACCATCGAAAAGGTCTTTTATCTTCTGTGCGGATTCCATGGGAGACGCTACCTTGAGGTCTTCCATGGACATGCATGCAAGCCCGGCCTGCTCGGGCGTAATCTCACCTTTTGTGATCCTGCCGTCAGAGAGCCTTGCATATCTGGTGGGTCCGGCAATGGATACTTCATCGAGCCCGCTGTGTACTACCATGGCACCCTTGAGCCCCATGTTCTTCAACACCTCGATGATGGGGTCAACCAGGGATGCCGCATAAACGCCTATGACCTGATTGGTTGCGCTGGCAGGGTTTGCAAGCGGGCCCAGGGTATTGAAGATGGTGCGGATCCCCAGCTGCTTCCGGGCCGGCATGGCGTACTTCATGCTCGGATGATAGGCAGGTGCAAACAGAAAGCAGAAACCCTTTTCCTGAATTGCCCTTGCGGCATCATCCGGTCCAAGGTCAATGGGCACGCCCAGCGCCTCCAGGCAGTCGGCACTCCCGGAAGAGGAGCTCACGGACCGGTTGCCGTGCTTGGCAACATTGTATCCGGCCCCGGCCATAACAAAGGCCACGGCAGTGGATATGTTAAAGGTAGAGGCGCCGTCTCCGCCTGTTCCGCACGTGTCTACAACCATGTCACACCCGGTTTTCACCGGCAGTGCCCTGCTGCGCATGACACGGGCCGCTGTCTCGATCTCCTCTGGGGTCTCCCCCTTGATCCGTAGCGCAGTGAGGAACCCGCCTATCTGAACATCATTGGCCTGGCCTGACATGATCAGATCAAATGCGTGTTCCATCTCTGCGGGGCTCAAGTGTTGTCCTGAGATCAATTTTTCAAAAGACGCCTTCATGATGGCCTCCTTGCTAAGAATATGAATCTCTCCAGGATCTCTTCACCATAATCGGTAGCAATGGATTCCGGGTGGAACTGGACCCCGAAAATCGGCATATCTTCATGGCAGATAGCCATGATTTCACCATCGTCATAGGCCCTGGCGCTCACCTGGAAGTCTTTTGGAAGGCTGGACTCGTCAATGGCCAGCGAGTGGTACCTTACGGCCGAAAAGTTGTCAGGGATTCCATGGAACAGACCCAGACCGTTATGGGCAATCCGGGAGAGCTTCCCGTGCATGACCTTCTTTGCATAGACTATCTTTCCGCCAAAGGCCTGTGCAATACACTGATGACCGAGGCATACGCCCAAGATGGGGATGGTCCCGGCAAGGTCTCTTATAATTTCCATGGAGATACCGGCATTATCAGGGGTGCCGGGGCCCGGCGATATGATGATCGCAGACGGGTCAAGATCTCTTACACCACCTGAGTCTATGGCGTTGTTCCGCCTGACCACCACCTCCTCGCCGCGTGCCGCTATGGCCTGCACCAGGTTGTAGGTAAACGAATCAAAATTGTCGATCATGAGTATCATCTCGTCCCCCCCAATGCCGTCTGAAGGGCCTTCAGTTTGTTGTCTATCTCCTTGAGCTCCCGCTCAGGCACGGAATCCCACACGATTCCGGCGCCTGCCTGGAGGTATGTCTTGTCATTCCTGGAAAATATTGTCCGGATAATGATGCCGGTGTCCATGTTGCCGTTGTATGAAAGGTAGCCCACAGCGCCGGCATAGGGGCCCCGGCATCTCGCTTCCAGCTCATCGATGATCTCCATGGCCCTTACCTTCGGCGCGCCTGATACAGTTCCCGCAGGGAAGCAGGCCTTGAGGACATCAACGGCATCCACACCCTTGCGGCGTAATCCCTCGACACACGAGACGATATGCATCACATGCGAATAGAGCTTCACCTTTTCCCTCGCCACCACCTTGACCGTGCCGGGGATGCAGACCCGGCCCAGGTCGTTGCGTGCCAGGTCCAGCAGCATGAGATGCTCTGCGCGCTCCTTCTCGTCGTTCAAAAGGTCCTGCGCCAGATAATCGTCTTCCGGCGTGCTCTTGCCCCTCGGCCTGGTCCCGGCGATGGGGACCGTGGTGATCGTCTCTCCCTGGAGCCTCACCATCTCTTCAGGGGATGAACCGATCAGGGTTACATCAGCAATCCTCATGAAGAAGAGATATGGCGATGGATTGATGCGCCTGAGCCTGCGGTAGATGTCAAACGGGTCGCCTTCAAGGTCGATCCTTACCCGCCGCGAGAGCACCACCTGCATGATGTCGCCTTTGTGCAGATAATCCTTGGCCTTAAGCACGGCATCGGTGAACTCATCATCACCAGGGGATATCTCCTGCACACCCCGGATGCCGGGCATCTTCGGCCTGACATTGATACTGCCTGAATAGAGCGCTTCCTCGATCTCGGAGAACTTTTCCCTTGCAAGGGCGGTCGCTTCCTCATCGGTAATGGAAGGCCCCGGAATCACCTGAAGGAGCTTGAGGTCCTGTTTCAGGTGATCAAAGACCAGCAGGGTGCTCACCCGGCCAAGCAGTGCATCAGGAAACCCTGAAGACTTTGGCGGCCGTGGCAACACCTCCACCCCCCTGATCATGTCATAACCAATGTAGCCCACATACCCTCCAATGAAGGGAGGAAGACCGTTTTGGTCAAAGACAAGCGGGTTTGCAATCCTGGGGACTTTTGCCCATGGGTCTTTTTCCCCCTCCTCTACCGTTACAACCCCTCCCTTGTCAAAACGGCCGACAAAGCTGTAGGCTACCGGTACGGATTCCAGCAGAAATCCCTGGGACTCTCCCACAAGGGCCTTGTAGGCGCCGACCGGGGTAACCGTATCGCAGGCCATACTCTGCACGACCAGAACCCCCTGGTCGCCAATGTCTCTGATAATGTTCAATCGGTCCGGCATAATTTTCTCCAAATAATAAAAAAAGCGGCAAGCTTTCTGGAAGCTTGCCGCTCTGACATGTGGCTTAACGTAAGCCCTAAGACAAACCTCCGCGCATAACTTTATTCATGGCGCGCCACCACCACCTATTAGCCTTCATCAGATGAATCTTTTTCTTCATGTTGTTTCTATATATAGAAACATATCGGTTGTCAACCCTTTCTTCTTAAGAGAAGAAAATTAAAAGGAGACTTGATTTTCCGAGTGTTTGGAGATATCATAATAAGTGTTCGCAAAACCTTTTATTACCAACATCTCCACACACAAGGGGGCACTATGAACGACAACATCATCTCCCTAGACCGTCATATCATGGATGAACAGCGCAGGTCCGGGGGCAAGGGCGACTTCAGCTCAATCCTGAGCCAGATCATCTTCGCCGCCAAGGTCGTGGCTGCACAGGTAGCCCATGCAGGGCTCGTAGAGGACATCCTCGGGAGGACCGGCAAGACAAACATCCAGGGTGAAGAGGTTCAGAAACTTGATGTATTCGCCAACAAGGTTTTCATCAACGCCTTAAATTATATCGGCAAGGTATGCGTCATGGCCTCGGAAGAAGACCAGGACATGATCAAAATACCCGATAATTACCCCAAGGGCGACTATGTGGTGATGTTCGACCCCCTGGACGGGTCCACCAACATCGATGTGAATGTGTCCATCGGCACTATCTTCGGCATCTATAAGAGGGTTACGGATAAAGGCGACGGGACACTGGATGATTGTCTCCAGAAAGGCCATAAACTCTTCGGCGCCGGTTACGTAATCTACAGCTCAAGCACCATACTGGTCTATTCCACAGGCAACGGGGTCAACGGCTTCAGCCTTGACCCGAGCGTGGGCGAATTCATCCTGTCACACCCCAACATCACCATGCCCAAGCGCGGAAAGATCTACAGTACAAACGAGGGTAACTGCACCTACTGGAAGCCCGGCACCAGGGAATATATCGACTACCTGAAATCCGATAAAAACGCCATGAAAAAACCGTACTCAACCCGCTATATCGGCTCGCTGGTGGCGGACTTCCACCGGAATCTCCTAAAGGGCGGCATCTTCCTCTACCCGGAAGACACCAATGACCCCAAGAAACCCACAGGTAAGCTGAGGCTCCTCTACGAGGCCAACCCGCTGGCATTCATAGCCGAACAGGCAGGCGGGTATGCATCAACGGGGTACGAGCCCATCCTGGACATCCAGCCCACAGGCCTGCACCAGCGGGTGCCGCTCATCATCGGCTCCAAGGACGATGTCCTGGAATACGAACAGTTCGCAAAGAAGAATAAATAAAGGCAATCTTGCCCGGATATCTCATAATTCGAGGAGGCATACCATGGCGAATTCGAAAGACTTCAACAAGGCGCTGGAGATCGGTCGTCCACCCAACATCGTCAAGCTCTTCCCCAACTCAAAGGCCCTTATTGTGAGCGGCAAGGCAGTTGACCGGGCCATGATAAAAAAGGGCAAGGCCATGACCATTGCGGCCAACGGCCGCAACAGCATCGTCATCAAAGGGGTCCTGCAGGCGGCCCAGAGGGCCAATGCAGCAGTCATCCTCGAAATCGCCAAATCCGAGTCATCCTATTGCCTCATCAGCATGTGGAACCTGGCCCGTTATGTGGACAGCATCTGTAACGAGCTCGGCATCACGGTCCCTATAGCCATCCATGCCGACCATTTCGGACTCAAGAAACAGCCCGAGGTAGGAAAGGCCAAGGTGGACATCCCCTCCATATTCGATGCTGGCATGACCTCCATTGCCATCGATGCATCCCACATGGTGGATGAAGAAAACCTGCTGGCCAATATTGAGCTCAATAAGTATATCCCCTCCTGGGCCGGCTATGAGACCGAGGTGGGCGAGATCAAGGGCAAGGAGGGATTATCAACCCCTGAAGAAGCCCTGTTTCTTATCCAGGGCCTGAACGCCAATGGCATTTTCCCGGACCTGATCGCGCTCAACAACGGGACAACCCACGGCATCGAGGCCTCAGACTCGGGCATAGACGTGGAACTGACCAAGCGTATCCATGAGCCGCTTGCAAAATACGGCATCTCCGGCGCCCAGCATGGAACATCCGGCAACAGCTATGAGCGGCTCAAACGCATTGCCACAGAGACACGCACCACCAAGGCCAACGTGGCTACTGCGTTGCAGATGATCTCCTGGGGGCTCAAGGTCAATGAGTTCGGAAACGCCTTCATGGATGATCAGAAAAACTTTGTCAAGCTGCCGAACGAAGGTGTCACTGATGAGCTGTGGGCCGAGATGGTGGCCTATGCCCAGGGCAAGTCACTCAAGGCAGGCGACTACAAGAACCTGAACCTGCCCTTTGAGAACAAACTGCTCGCCCAGCCGAGAGAAATCCGCGAGCGCATGGCCAAGGGCGTGGAGGACTTTGTCTATGACATGCTCGTGAATTGCTTCAATGCTGCAGACACCGCACCGCTTGCCATTGAAGCCATCCTCGAGAAGGGTTCCTATGACCTGGGACCAAAGGTAACCCGCATCGAAGACCCCAAGGAGTGGACAAAGGAAAAGATCATGGCCCGCGGCCAGGCCTTGCATAAGAAAGGAACCGCCACGGGTAATTACGACGATTGAGAAGACATCATGGCCCTTGACGGGCCTGAATTTGTATGGCATGAGGGCACTGCTCTCATTTGAAAACCAGGAAGGTAATAATGGCACGAGTCACCGTTGAAGATTGTCTTGAAAAGGTAAACGATCGCTTTTCTTTAGCCGTTGCTGCATCCAAGCGTACCAAGCAGCTCATGAAGGGGTCCAATCCCTTAAGCAGACGCAAGGACAACAAGTTTGTGGTCACGGCGCTGCGCGAATTGGCTGAGGGGAAGATCACGCTGCACGAACGTACATGACAAAGAGGGATTACTACGAGATCCTCGGAGTATCGAAGGCAGCGACCGCCGATGAGATAAAGAAGGTCTACCGTCAGCTTGCACTGAAATACCATCCGGACCGCAACCCTGGCGATCATGAGGCTGAATCGCGCTTCAAGGAGGCAGCCGAGGCCTACGAGGTGCTCCACGATACTGAAAAGAGACGCCTGTACGACCAGTATGGACATGAAGGCCTCTCGCGCACCAACTTCCACGAATTCACCAGCTTTGACGATATATTCAGCAGTTTCTCGGATGTCTTCGGCGACATGTTCGGTTTCCCGGGGGGCAGAGGTGGTCGCAGGCGTCCCACCAAGGGGGCCGACCTCAGGTACGACACCACCATCACCCTGGAACAGGCAGCAACAGGCACTGAGATCGAACTGGACATCCCCAAGACGGAACCATGCGAAGAGTGCAAGGGCAGCGGGGCCGAGGCAGGGACATCTCCCGAGCGATGCTCCACCTGTGGAGGCAAGGGCCAGGTAAACAGGACCCAGGGCTTCTTCACCATCAGCACCACCTGCCCTTCCTGCAGGGGAGCCGGCCAGGTAATCAAAAAGCCTTGTAAACCCTGCAGGGGAAGCGGCCACGTCACCAAAAGGAAGCACCTCAAGGTCAAGATCCCTGCCGGTGTTGATGCAGGGGCCACCATGCGGGTCCCTGGAGAAGGCGAGCTTGGTGAATTGGGCGGGCCTCCCGGAGACCTGTATGTCTTCATCAACCTCAAACAGCATGAAACCTTTGTCAGGCAGGGCGATGACCTCTATATCGAAATGCCCATCAGCTTTGTGCAGGCATCGCTTGGTACAAGCATAAAGGTTCCAACCTTAGACGGCGAGGCCGACCTGGACATCAAACCCGGCACCCAGCCCAATGAGATATACACGGTCAAAGACAAGGGCATAAAGCACCTGAGGCACTCAGGCCACGGTTCGCTCCATGTGGGCATCAGGGTGGAGATCCCCAAAAAGCTCACGAAGGATCAGGAAGAGCTCCTGCGCAAGTTCGCCGAAATAACCAATGATGACGTGAAGGACTCCAAGAACAAGAAGAAGCTGTTCGGAAGGTTCTAAAAACTCACTCATACCGCAACGCATCGATGGGGTTCAGAAGCGAGGCCTTATACGCCGGGTAGAACCCGAAGAACACCCCGATAAACCCTGAAAAACCGAATGCCAGAAGGACTGCCAGCGGAGAGACGACGGTGGGCCACTCGGCAAACTTCGAGATGATGGCTGCGGTAATGGTGCCTACGATTATCCCTATAATGCCGCCGATGAGAGAGAGCGTTATGGCCTCGATGATGAACTGGAACCGGATGTCCCTGGCCTTGGCCCCCACGGCCATGCGGATGCCGATCTCCCTTGTCCGCTCCGTCACTGACACGAGCATGATATTCATGATGCCGATACCCCCGACAACGAGCGAGACCGAGGCAATGGCGCCAAGCAGCAGGGTCATGACCGTAGTGAACTGCTGGGCCATCTGGAGCATCTGGGTGAGGTTGCGGACGGTGAAGTCCTGTTCCCTGTTCGGCCCGATGCGATGGCGCTGCATCAGCAGATCGGTCACCTGTGATTTCTGCATCCGGCAATGCTTCCGTACTTACTGCCTTGACCATAATGGAGCGGACCATGCCGGGACTGGCAGTACCGATAATCTTCTTCTGCGCCGTAGTGATAGGGATATAGACGACATCATCCTGGTCCTGGCCCCCGAGCGACTGCCCCTTCTGCTTCCAGGACCCCGATGACCGTAAAGGGGACATTCTTGATTCGGATGATCTTCCCTACAGGGTCCTCGTTTCCGAAGAGATTTTCCACCACGGTCTGGCCAAGGACGCTGACCTTGGTGGCGTTGCGCACATCCTGATCCGAAAAGTTTCTCCCCTCCACCACCGTACAGTCGCGGACATCCAGTATGTCAGGGACAGTTCCGGTGATGCCCGTGGCCCAGTTCTGGTTTCCATAGACAATCTGGCCCGAGCCGTTCAGGATCGGCGCCACGCTCTGAACGGCCGGGCACTCGGTTTCTATGGCTTCTGCATCCCCCATGGTAAGGGTCGACTGCGAGCCGCTCCCCATGCGCAGTCCGCCCTGGGTGGTGCTGCCGGGGACGACGATGATGAGGTTGCTCCCCACGCTCGCCACCTGCTGTGAGATTTTCCTGCTTGCACCGGTCCCCACGGCAAGCATGGCAATGACGGCACCCACGCCGATGATGATCCCCAGCATGGTGAGCGACGAACGCATCTTGTTCACCCACAAGGCCCTGAGTGATATCCTGACAGTAGCAGGAATACTAATCATACGCCTTTCACCTCATCGCCTATCACCTTCCCGTCCAGGAAATGGATTCTCCGTTTGCTGTATGCCGCGATATCCTGTTCATGCGTGACGAGGATGATGGTTATGCCTGAGTCACTGTTGAGCTTTACAAAAAGGTCCATGATCTCCATCGAGGTCTTTGTGTCAAGGTTTCCGGTGGGCTCGTCCGCAAAGATGAGAGGCGCATCGTTGACAAGCGCCCGCGCAATGGCCACCCGCTGCTGCTGCCCTCCGGAGAGCTGATTCGGGTGGTGGCGCTCCCTGCCCTCGAGACCCAGGGATTTCAGGGCCGCAAGGGCACGTTTCTTTCTCTGTGCGGCCGGGACGGCATTGTAGAGCATGGGCAGCTCCACATTCTCCAGGGCAGTAGACCTGGCAAGGAGGTTGAACCCCTGAAAGACAAAGCCGATCTTCCGGCTCCGGATATCCGCCAGGTCATCGGACGTCAGGCCGCCTATATCCACTCCGTCAAGGCGATAGGTACCGCTGGTGGGCTTGTCCAGACAGCCCACAACATTCATGAAGGTGGATTTGCCGGACCCCGATGGACCCATGATGGCAACGAACTCTCCATGCCCGATGCTCAAGGTGACCCCGTCCAGGGCGTGGACAGGACTGTCTCCCACATCATAAATCTTGAAGAGGTCCAGAGTTTCTATCAGTGCCATCAGTGGAACATCCTCGGGGAGCGGCTTGACTGGGTATCATTATTCTGTCCAACAATCGACACGATGACCTCCTGGCCTTCCTTGAGCTGACCGGAAACAACCTCGGTAAAAGAGCCATCGCTTATGCCTGCGGTTATTTTCACCTGCTTGGGTTTGTTCTTCTCAAGAATCCAGATCGCCGGCCCTTTATTCCCTGTAGCGCGCTTCTTGGGGGTGTTCGTGGATCCGTCTCCTTCAGCCTGCGGGCGGAAGCGCAATGCACTGTTGGGCACCAGCAAAACCCCTTTCCTGCTGTCAGTAATGATGGAAACATTGGCAGTCATACCGGGCTTGAGTTTAAGCTCGGCATTGTTCACCTGTACAATCACATCATAGGTAACAACGTTCTGCACCGTGGTGGGGGCATTGCGTACCTCGGACACCTTGCCGGTAAAATTCATATCAGGATAGGCATCCACGGTAAAGTCGTACATCCTGATTCACCTTCACCTTGCCTATATCCGCTTCATCCACGCTCGTGTCGATCTGCATCTTGGTGAGGTCTTCGGCAATAGTGAAGAGTGTCGGGGTCTGGAAGCTTGCGGCGACCGTCTGGCCGACATCGATGCTCCGGGAGATGACCGTTCCGTTTACCGGGGAAACGATTCTCGTATACCTCAGACTGGTCTGAGCCTGGCTCAATGCAGCCCGGCCCTGGAGGACCTGGGCCTTTGCTGCGTCAAGTTGTGCATCGGCGGCCTGGGCATTGGTTTCGGAAGTGTCCAGGTCGCTTTGGGCTATGAAATCCTTGGCTACTGAGCTGTTTGTTACGCTCATATGTCCGCCGTGCATCCAGAAGGGAGGCCTGGGCCTTTTTGAGATTGGCCTCGGCGCTGAGAAGGCTCGCCACTGCCTGGTCCACCTGGGCCTGGATCGTTGCAGGATCGATCTGCGCCAGGAGCTGGCCCTTTTTTACCGGGGAATTGTAGTCCACATACAATGCATTGATCGTCCCCGAGACCTGTGTTCCTACAAGTACGGTCGTGACTGCATTGACTGTACCCGTAGCCGTTACCTTGGCATCAAGGTCACCCTTCTGTGCCGTGGCTGTCTTGTACTGGGGTTTGCCATTCTCTTTCTTTATCAGGTACCACGCGCCCATGGCCGCGATGAGAATTATCAATCCACCTATAAGAACCTTCTTCACTGTTTGACCCCCATGGCCTTTTCCAGGTTTGCAATGGCCAGCCGGTAGTAAATACAGGGCATTGGTATAGGCGGTCTTTGAATTGATCTCCAATACAACAGCATCGGCCACCTCGATGCTGTTCCCCACACCGGCCGCATACCGCCCCTGCGCCAGCTCGCGGTTCTCCTTGGCCTGCACCACGCTCACCTCTGCCAGCACTATCCCCTCCCTGGCATCATTGAGATTATAATAGGCCTGCTCCACATCAAACCTGATGCCCTGCCGGATGTTGTCCTCGTTCGACCTTGCCACCTCCAGGTTGGCCCGGGCCTCTTCCACCTGGGACCGCGTGAGGAAACCGCTGAACAGCGGGAAGTTAAGCGCTGCCCCTACGGTCCACTGCTTATCCAGCGGAAAATCCTGGCCTGTCCACCCATACCCCGCATTGCCCGAGAGCACCGGATAGTACCCTGTCCGGGCCAGGTCTATGGACCGCTCGGCAGCCTCACGCTTCGCTGTGGCAGAGGCCAGGTCCGGCCTTGCATCATAGCCCCTCTTCAGTGCCGTGGCCAGGTCAATGGGGTAATCCTGGTAGGCCATGCTGTCCTTCACTTCATAGCCCGGAGCATCCGGCACCCCCATGGCGTTGTTCAGAGAAATCCTCGCAATGCGCAGCGCATTGTCCGCCTTGAGCAGGTTGAGCCTTGCCTGGCTCAGATCCACCTCTGCCTTTGTCACATCGATCTTCGGCTTTGTCCCCACCTCGTAGAATCTCTTGGCCTGATCCAGGTGCTGCCGGAACTGCACTACCTCCTGGGCATAGGCATCCCTGCTCTGCATGGACTGGATTATGCTGTAGTAGGCCTGTTTGACCCCAAGGACGATCTGGCTCTGCGTATAATCAAGGTCGGCACGGGCCGCATCTGCTCCAAATGACTGTACGTCCACCTGCGAAGAAGTCTTGCCGAAATCAATGAGCGTCTGGTTGAGGTTAAACGAGCTCTGGTATTGATCGTAGGAGGACTTCTCCGATCCCAGGTTGCCCGAGACTCCGGAAGGGTGGATGCGGCTGTAACCGCTGGACAGGTCGGCCTGTCGGGTAATAGCCCGACCTCGCCTGGGATACCTTGCTTTCGCTTGCCTTGAGGCTGCCTTGGGCACCCTTGATAGCAGGGTGGTTCTTCAGCGCAATGGCTATGCAGCGATCAAGATCCAGGGTCTCGCCTTGCCTGATCTCATCCGCCGCACCGGACACAAGGGGTAAGAGTGCTATCAGACTCAGGCAATACAGGAAACGCCAGGACCCATTGTATACGTTGTTTCCAAGAGATTGTATCTTCCATGAACCATATCATCTTATTCATCATAGTTATATAATCTCGCCGAAATTTTTTTAAAGAGCATACATTCATCCTATTTCATTTTCCCAATCTAACATATTTCTTTACAGACGTATGGTGAAAAGGATTTGTTTACATTGGGGTAATAATACTAGATGAAGAGATCTGTTCTACTATAGAAGTCCGGGCACAAGGCATGCCCCTACAACCATTTTCATCATTCATTGGTTTCAACACTTCTCTGCTCTTCTTAGAGAGTACCTGGAAGTTGAAGGGCTTATTGATTAATCATCATTATCCTTGATGACACTGCCCGGATCTGTTCTGAGTCTTTCCAGTTTGCTCTTGAATTCTTCGGTGGGTTTGACCCCTGCCTTCTTAAGCATCTGCTCGGCATTCAGGCCTATGTTCCTTGAGTCCTTGTAGAAACTATCGGACTTTCGTGCCTTGGGGTTATATGAAGAAGTGCGATCAGATCCCGATGAATGATAGCTCACCTTGGAAATAATCCTCTTGAGGTCTTGTGATCCGCAACTCTCACATGTGGGATCAACAGGGGACGTATAACCCTGGACAAGAAAACTTGTCAGATGGTTGCAACCCTTGCACTTATATTCATATATTGGCATTGTATGAACCACTAAGGATATATAAGGCGGGGTTCCAATGGATCTATCCAACGCATCCATCTTGAACCCCGCCTCTTGTTCTTATCCCTTGTCTCCCTTTACCTCTTCAAATTCTGCATCCACTACGTCTTCGGCCTGCTTTGAGGAACCGCCAGCGCCTGGACCTGCCTGGGGGCCTGCCGCGTCGGCATTGCCCTGGGCCGCAGACGAGTAGATCACTTCAGCCAGTTTATGCGATGCTGTAGTGAGTGCCTCCATCTTCTTCCTGATCTGCTCGGCGTCATCGCTCTTGAGGCTTTCCTTGAGGTCGGCCAGTGCATTCTCTATACTTGCCCTGGTCATGGAGTCAACCTTATCGCCGTGCTCCTTCAGCGTCTTCTCGGTTGTGTATGCGAGACTGTCTGCCGTGTTCTTTGCCTCCACAAGATCCTTGCGCTTGCGGTCATCCGACTCATGCTCTTCAGCCTCGCGGATCATTTTATTGATGTCATCCTCGTTCAGACCCGAAGAACTGGTAATCCTGATGGACTGCTCCTTGCCCGTGGCCTTGTCTTTGGCAGACACATGGAGGATGCCGTTGGCGTCAATATCGAAGCTCACCTCGATCTGAGGTAGTCCCCTGGGTGCTGCCGGTATTCCCATAAGATCGAACTGCCCGAGCAGCTTGTTGTCTCCCGCCATAGGCCTTTCACCCTGGAACACCCTGATAGTAACCGCATTCTGATTGTCTTCGGCTGTTGAAAAGACCTGTGTCTTCTTAGTCGGGATGGTGGTGTTGCGCTCGATGATCTTGGTGAACACTCCGCCTAAAGTCTCTATGCCGAGTGAAAGCGGGGTCACATCGAGCAGGAGAACGTCTTTCACGTCTCCGCCAAGAACACCGCCCTGGATGGCAGCACCCACGGCAACCACTTCATCGGGATTCACGCCCTTGTGGGGCTCCTTGTCGAAGATCTCCTTGACCTTCTGCACTACCCTGGGCATACGTGTCTGCCCGCCCACCAAGATGACCTCGTCGATCTCCTTTGAGGTGAGCCCGGCATCGGCCATAGCCTTTCTGCACGGTCCCTCGAGATTTGCAATGATGTCCTCCACCAGGTTCTCGAGCTTGGCCCTGGTAAGCTTCATGTTGAGGTGTTTCGGCCCGGTCTGGTCGGCAGTGATAAAGGGGAGATTGACCTCTGTTTCCATCATGGAGGACAATTCGTGCTTTGCCCGCTCCGCACCCTCCTTAAGCCTCTGGAGTGCCATACGGTCCTTGCCCAGATCAACGCCGGTCTCCTTCTTGAACTCGGAGACCAGGAAATCGATTATACGGTAGTCGATATCTTCACCACCCAGATGGGTGTCGCCGTTTGTCGATTTAACCTCAAACACGCCATCGCCGATCTCAAGGATAGAGATATCGAAGGTTCCTCCTCCAAGGTCGAACACCGCCACTTTCTCTTCCTTCTTCCGGTCAAGACCGTAGGCCAGCGCCGCGGCAGTCGGCTCGTTGATGATCCTCTTCACATCGAAGCCCGCGATCTTACCTGCATCCTTGGTGGCCTGCCTCTGTGAGTCGTTGAAATATGCCGGCACGGTGATTACGGCCTCATCGATCTTTTCACCCAGATATGCCTCGGCGTCCATCTTGAGTTTCTGCAGGACCATGGCCGAGATCTCGGGTGGGGCATACTTTCTGTCTTCGATCTGAATCGCGGCATCACCATTATCCGCCTTGACGATCTTGAAGGGCATTACCTTGATATCCTTCTGGACCTCTTTGTCTTCGAACTTCCTTCCGATAAGGCGCTTGATTGCATGCATTGTCTTTTCGGAATTGGTAATGGCCTGCCGCCTGGCAACCTGCCCTACAAGCCTCTCACCGCTTGTAGTGAACGCAACCACCGATGGGGTCGTCCTTGCGCCTTCGGCATTGGGGATGACCTTCGGCTCACCGGCCTCCATAATAGCCATACAGGAATTGGTGGTACCCAGATCAATTCCTAATATCTTTCCCATGTTAATAATCCTCCCTTATGTTTTCTCCTCTTGAGTTAAGAAACTACTGTTACCTTTGCTGGCCTTAATACCCTGTCATTCAATAAAAAACCTTTCTCGATCTCGTCGGCCACCATGCCGGATGCGATATCATCCCTCATAACCTGCATGAGGGCCTCGTGATAATTCGGATCAAAGGCTGTATTGGTTGTTTTTATAGGTTCAACTCCATTCTTTTTCAAGGTCTCCAGCAGGAGTTTCTCAGTCATCCTCAAGCCGGTTATGAAGTGCAGGTCATCAGGAAATAACTCTATTGCAGAGGCGATAGACTTCTCAATGGCGTCGAAAACCAGAAGGAAATCCTTCAGGACAGCCTCTTTGCCGTATTTCAGCACATCGGCATATTGTCGCTGCTGGCGCTTCTTCATGTTCTCCATTTCCGCCATTGCCCTGAGATATTTATCCTTGAACTCTACAACCTGCGCCTTGAGCTCATCGGTTGATGGTTCTGATGCCTGCTCCGGTTCGGCGGCTTCCTCCTGCACAATTTGAATCTCTTCAAGAGTGTTGTTATTCATCTCCCTCACGTTGTCTTTGTCGTCTTGCATCCTACATGTCCTCCAAAAAATCGCTCAAAAATCTTGCCATATATCCCACGAGCGGTATCACCCTTGTATAGTCCATGCGCATCGGGCCGATCACGCCCAGAGAACCCACAGGGATATTTTTTTTATGGTAGCCAGTGGCCACCATGCTGAAATTATCTATTCCGATATTCTTCATCTCTTCACCGAGCAGGACCGATACACCAGGTACCTCGAGCACCCTGTTGAGAATCCGGACGATCCGACCCTTGTCCTCGAAGGCATTCACGACATCACGGAGCTTCCCTAAGTCTGAAAGATCGGGCTTGTTGAATACGGTATCCTTTCCCTGGATAACTATTTCAGGAACATCCTCAACGGCCTTGAGCGCGGTCATACCAAGGTCAAGGGCCTGCTTTATCAGCGTATCCACCTTTGCCTTCTCGCTGGACATCTCTCGAAGAAGCCTGTCGCGCATTTCATGTATGGTGAGGTCTGCGTAGGCCTCGTTCAGATAGTTCGCAAACTGATCGAGCTTCCCCTGCCGTATATCCTCTCCATGGACAATGTGGTTGTAAACCATTCCCGCCCGGCTCACCAGTACGACCATGATCCTGTCCTCATCCAGCCTGACAAACTCGATACGCTTGAAGAAGAACGTGTCAAACCTGGGCAGGATGATGATGGAGGCATTCTGGGAAATTTTAGAGAGCAGCACAGATGCATTTATGAGGGTATCCATGATATCTCCGGTGCCATGAGACATATGCCGGGAGATCATGGTCTTTTCTCCCCTCGGAAGCGACTTGAGCTCCATGATATCATTCAGATAGCACCGGAATCCCTCGGGGGTCGGTATCCTGCCTGCAGATACATGGGGCTGATACAACAGGCCCATTTCCTCAAGGTCGGCCATAATGTTTCGGATGGTAGCCGAAGACAGGGTGTTAAGGTACTTCCTTGCAATAATCCTCGACCCTACCGGTTCACCGGTATCCACATACTCACGGATGATTGCATTTAATATACTTTTATCTCGATGAGTTAGCTCGGGCATATTATCATTCCTTAGCACTCGTCTCCCTTATCTGCTAACAGGCATCTTATAGAATCTCTCTTTCCCAATGTCAATATTCAACCTACCCCCTAGACAAACAGAACAATTGATATTAAGAGGCACTTAAATCAACCGGTTCAATGCCAGGACCAAACAGAGTAAAGAGGCTCCCATGAAGGACAAGGTAGAAAGGCTACTGAAAGATACGGCAAAGAACCTTATCTCTTCAGGCGTCCTCCCTGAGCTGGATCTTGATATCATCTCCATAAGTATTCCAAGCAACAAAGAATTCGGCGATTTTTCATCAAACCTGGCTATGATGGCTGCCAAGAAGACCAAAAAACCTCCCAGGGAAGTGGCCGGAATAATCAAACAGGCAATCGAGACTCATAGCGAGTTGATCGAAAAGGTCGAAGTGGCAGGGCCCGGCTTCATAAATCTCTTTATAAAACCTGTAAGATGGGCGGGCCTGCTCCAGGAGATCACCACGCTGCGCCAGGACTACGGGAAGAGCAGCTACGGCGCCAAAAAGAAGGTGCAGGTGGAGTTTGTCAGCGCCAATCCCACAGGTCCGCTGCACATCGGACACGGAAGAGGGGCTGCGGTGGGCGACACACTGGTGCGCATCCTTGATGCGGCAGGATTCGATGTTGCGGCCGAATATTACATCAATGACATCGGCAACCAGATGAACAATCTGGGGCTTTCCGTACTGGCCCGGTACAAAGAGATACACGGCAAGGACCCACTGTTCCCGGAAAGCGGCTACAAGGGCGATTACATCAAGGACATCGCCCAAGAAATGATCAAGATCCATGGAGATGCCCTTCTTGACAAAGACCATGACGAGGCAGTCAAGGTCTGCAGGGAGTATGCAGCTCAGGTTATCCTTGAGGGCATAAAAGAGGACCTGGGCCTTTTCAATGTCCATTTCCATAAGTGGTTCAGCGAGTCGAGTTTGTATCACGATCACAAGGTCGAGGATGCCCTCGTATATCTAAAGGAAAAAGACTTAAGCTATGAAGCGGATGGCGCTCTGTGGTTCAGGACATCACACTTCGGGGACGAGAAGGACCGCGTGCTGAAAAAGCAGGACGGCTCTCTCACTTACTTTGCCCCTGATATTGCCTACCACAAGGACAAGCTTGACAGGGGTTTTGCGCAGGTCATCGACATCTGGGGCGCAGACCATCACGGCTATGTGCCCAGGATGAAGGCGGCCATCACTGCCTTGGGCGCCCCGGAAGACTGCTTCCATGCACTGCTCATCCAGCTTGTATCGCTGGTGAGGGACCGCAAGCCGGTGTCCATGTCCACACGCTCCGGCGAATTCGTTACCCTAAGAGAAATCATCAATGAGGTAGGCAAGGATGTTGCCCGATACTTCTTCATGATGCGCAAGTGCGATGCACAGCTCGTATTCGACCTTGATCTTGCAAAAAAGAAAAGTGATGAAAACCCTGTTTACTATATCCAGTACGCCCATGCCCGGATCTGTTCCATCATAAGGAATGCGGCCGAACAGGGCTTTGCACCAAACCTTGAAGGGGCAAATCTGGAACTGCTTGTGGGCGGAGATGACCTGGACCTCATCAAGGTACTGGCCGGCTACCCCGATATCGTCGTATCGGCTGCATCGGACCTTGAACCCCACAGGATAGCCTTTTATCTCTTGGACCTTGCAACGGCTTTTCACAGGTTTTATAATAGAAACCGGGTGATAACAGAGGATGTGCCATTGACTTCAGCCAGGCTGGTACTCATTGATGCAGTAAGGCAGGTAATTGCCAATGCCTTAGCGCTCATGGGCATTGATGCCCCGGAAAGCATGTAGTAAGATGATAAGGAAAAAAACCAAGAAAAAAGGCCGCCGTGTCAAGCAATTATCCCTTGTAAAAAATGTGGCGCTGCTCTTCCTCTCTTTAGGCCTGCTTACGGGTGTCAGTTTTGTCTTCTCATACTTTTCTAACCGCTCAGAGCTCTCCCTTGACCCTATTCAGAGCACATGGAACAGCGCCTTTTCAGAAAAAGAGAAACCCCAGGCAGTCCCTGATCAACCAAAAACCAAGACAAGCTCGGTAGCCCCCATTGACTTGACCTTCTACGAAACCCTCAACCAGAAGGAACCCTCAAGTAGAGAGGACAGCTATACCATCCAGGTCGGCGCCTTCAAGAGCAGGGCTAAGGCAGACAATTTTGTTAAGGAGCTCAAGAATAAAAGCAAGCTCTCCTTCAGGGTAGACAAGGAGGGCAAATCATACTGTGTGAGGTGGAACACTTTCACAACCCAGGAATCGGCTGCAAGGGACTGCGTAAAACTTGCTGCCAAGATCCAGCATGGATGCAAGGTTGTAAAGATGTAGACCGCGAAAGATAGGCCTGCGGCGTAACGTTACAATCTTTTTTTTAGGAGAGAAGCCATAATCCTTCATATCGTCGGGGCACGCCCCCAATTCATCAAACTCGCACCTGTTGTACGGGCATTTCTGGAATCGGGCATGCCATATAAAGTTCTGCATACAGGTCAGCATTATGATTACACCATGTCGGATCTCCATTTCACCTCCTTAGGCATGGAAGCCCCTCACTATTCCCTCGAGATCGGTTCAGACTCTCACGGTCGGCAGACCGCCAAGATGCTTCAAGGCATAGAAGATGTCCTGGTCAAGGAAAATCCAAAGATGGTCCTTGTATATGGCGATACAAACTCCACTTTAGCAGGTGCGCTCAGTGCCGCCAAACTCGGGATCAAGGTAGGTCATGTGGAGGCCGGCGTCCGAAGTTATGACAAGAGAATGCCCGAGGAGATCAACCGCGTGGTGACGGACCATATAAGCGATCACCATTTCTGCCCCACAATCAACGCAGTGAATATCTTAAAAACCGAAGGTATAGCAGGCATTCTGACCGGTGATGTCATGTATGATGCGCTCTTGCAGGTACACAAAGAAGACCTTAAGAATCCCTATACCAAAGGATATGTGCTCGTTACGATCCACCGGGCGGAGAATACCGATAACTCGGATAAGTTCCTTGCCATCTGGGAGGCCTTGGAAAATATCTCGCATCACACAAAAGTGATCTTCCCCGCCCACCCCCGCACAAAGAATATGTTTGGCCACATGCTTGCCCATGCGAATAGTCATATCCAGGTCATTGAACCGGTGAGCTACCTCACCATGCTCGCCATGATAAAGGACGCGCTCTGCATGATCACCGATTCCGGAGGGGTGCAGAAGGAGGCCTTCCTGCTGGGTTGTCCATGTGTAACCGTCCGTGACACCACTGAATGGCCGGAGACCGTACAGGCAGGGGCCAACCGTCCTTGTTGAAGCCGAACCGGAAACAATTTTGAATGCTGTAATTAATATGATGGACAAATGTATTGAAATGGCGGATAATCCCTTTGGTGATGGACATGCGAGCCGCAAAATCGCCGGATTCATCAAGGACCGCTACTTTATGTAAAGGCCGGATCTAACACATCCTGATTCATACCCCACGAACAGATCCTCCCCATAGAATGTTTTGTTGTGAAAGGAGGGTTCCATGAACAAGTCCAGACCAGTCACGAAAGACCCGCGCGACATTGTTGGCTGATGCACAGCATGCTGCATCACGCAAGGAAGTGGATACGGCACTTCTTCTCTTTGATGAGTGCATCAAAGAATATATTAAAAGGAAACTGCTGTTCAAGGCCATGGCAGTTTCCAAAAAGGCAAAAACGGTTCTCGGTCACATACCCAAGGTCAGCGCACTCATCATCCGGTCTTATACGATGGCAGGCCTGTTTGGGGATGCACAGCAGGAGTATGAGTTTGCTGCATCTTTTTTGAAAAAAGACTCCTTGAGCTTCTTTATGGCCCTGGAGAAAGATGTTTTCATTGACCTGCTCTCTATAATGGACATCAATACCTATCCCAGGGGAACAATTGTCTTGAAACGCAAAGATGATGGCGGGGACGTCTTTGTAATGCTCTCAGGTTCCTGTGAGGCTTACCGTGATTCGAGAAGGCTTGCCGTCATGCTGCCGGGTGATGTATTCGGCGAGATCGGCTTTTTCGCCGGGACAGCCCGTAGTGCAACCGTGAGGACAATCGAAAAGAGCATGCTCGTCAGGATGCCTTCAGGACCCTTGCGTGAACTGAAAGAGCGTCATGTGAGCCTGCGGCAGATCCTTGAGAGTATCTACAGCGAGCGCATCATGAAAAAGGTTGTGGAAGACCTTGAAGCTGAAGGCCCGCTGAAGTCGTTGCCTGAAATCATTACAACCCTGAATTATGCCAAGGGCCAGGAAATTCCTGTTACCCCTAAAGGTAGCGTGGCTATCTTAAAACACGGGATCGTAGAGGTTGATTACGATGACATGCGCCTTAAAACGAAACAGTATCTGAAGCCCGGGGCCATAATCGCAAACAAACGCCTCCGTGCACGCGCCAGCACCAATGTGGTGATCATGCTTACCAGCATAGGCTACCAGGCACATACAGTCCCCAAGGAAATCAAGGAGCGCTGACAAGACATATAGAGTAATTGGTTCATGTGAAGATTGTCATCGTCTCTGGTCCTTGTATCGATTCATAGTCATAACAAAAACATGAGAAGCTTCAGGTTTATGATTACACCTTATGTAATAAATCCCTTGCACCGAAAAGAATTTCACAACAGTATGTTCATGGCATGCCTTGTTCTGATAAGAATCTGGGTATAATAGGATAACAGTGAAGAAGACCTCAGGATTTTTAACCCTTATCACGCTTATATACATCCTCATATCCTTAACGGATTCCAATATCCTTGCCGACTCGAAGAAGCATCCGGTATCTCCCGGTCTCCAGACCAGCTATTCATGGAACGAGGGGAGGGCAAAAAAGCATGCATGGATGGCCATGGACGAGGCAGAAATCCTCCTGAAAAAAGAACCCGGAGCTCATGACAATGCACGCAAAACCATCAGGTCCTACCACCCTGAAGCAGTTATTACCGAAGAACATGCACAAAGTATGAGCATACGCCTACCACGCTTAAATAATCCTCAAGAGCATTCAGCCAGACTGAAAAAATACAAAGGCTCAACGGGGATCAGGACTGCCCTGCCGGTGTTCTTTGCAAGCCCTGCCGGAAATCCGGAATCCAAGATGGTGCTCACCGAGCAGATCATTGTTCAATATCCTGGAAAAACCACGCTGAAGGCCATCTTAAAAATCGAATCCGGTTATGGGCTCAAACGGATCCAATCATTCCCCTTTGCCCGCAATACCTTCCTCTATGAATTGGATGATCCTTTCCTTGGCTTAAAGATCTCCAACGAGCTCCAGAAATCCGGATCAGTGAATTATGCATACCCCAATTGGATGAGGGTCCGTACGAAACGATCCATCCCGGACGACACCCTTTTCGTAAACCAGTGGCATGTCCTCAATACGGGACAGGGCGGTGGACAATCGGGCGAAGATGTGAATATAGTCTCTGTTTGGGATACGTACCGCGGCTCTGCATATGAGATTATAGCCTTGGTGGATGACGGTCTCGAAATCGACCACCCCGACCTGAGAGATAACGTGCGGACTGATCTGTGCTGGGATTTTGTCAACAACAATAGTGATACTACCTATGGAGAACACGGCACTTCCTGCGCAGGGGTGGCTGCAGGAAGGGGGTTCAATTCACTCGGCATCTGCGGTGCCGCCCCGAATGCACGGCTTGTTGGACACCGCATAACCTTCGATACCTTTCTTCCTGATACGGTTTGGGCCTCTGCCCTTTCCCGGAATAAAGATGAAATAGACATCTACAGCAACAGCTGGGGCCCGGGAGATGGCGGATATTATCTCGATGGCCTCTCCCCGCTCATTCGAGATGCACTGGCAAATAACATCGGCACCGGAAGAGCAGGCCGCGGCAATATTTACCTCTGGGCAGGGGGCAATGGCGGATTTATCGACAACTCGAACTATGATGGTTTCTCCAACTCACGCTATGCCATTGCCGTAGCTGCAAGTACGAACAATGGAATGCACGCTCCCTACTCAGAAAAGGGCGCAAACATCCTGGTAAACGCGCCATCCAACGGCGGCACCCTGTCCATCACCACTACAGACCGCACGGGTTCAGACGGTTATAACTCAAGTGATTATACTTCGACGTTTGGGGGCACCTCCTCTGCAACACCCCTTGTTGCAGGAATTATTGCCCTCATGCTCCAGGCAAACCCGGAACTTACATGGAGGGACGTGAAGAGCATCCTTGCTGAGACTGCAGAGAAAAATGATCCCACTGACTCTGATTGGACCACCAATGGCGCAGGTTATCATATTAATCATAAATACGGCTTCGGCCGGGTCGATGCACAAGCGGCAGTGACGGCGGCCATAAGCTGGATAAATGCAGACACGGAATTACAAGCCGGCATGTCGTCATCGCCTAATAGCCCTATTCCGGACAATGATTCCACAGGGGTTTCCGACACTATCACTATCAATGACACCATCTCCATTGAATTTGTGGAGGTAGAGTTCTCTGCTTCTGACCATACATCCTGGCCTGACCTGGAAGTGGTCTTGGTCTCCCCTGACGGTACCGAGAGTGTATTGGCAGAAAAGCACACCCCTTCAAGTTCACCGGACGGGAATTATGATCATTGGGTATTCGGCAGTGTCCGACACTATGGCGAAAATTCAAAAGGCGCTTGGATGCTTCGCGTGAGAGACCTTTCCACAGGTGACATCGGCACATTCCAGTCTTGGACACTCAGACTTTATGGCACTAACGTTCCACCGACACCGTCCATCTCCGGCATTTCAATCTCGTCCCTGACCGATACAACCGCCACCATAACATGGGACACTGATCAGGCCTCTGACAGCACAATCCAGTTCGGAACCCTGAATTCCACATGGGGGCATTATCCTGCTGAAACACATTCATCCGATATGGCAACCTCTCACAGCATCACACTGACCGGGTTGACCGACGGCACTGTCTATTTCTTGAGGGCGGGGTCCACAAATGCTGCAGGCAATGGTCCGTCGAATAATCCCATCGAGACGAATCCTTCAGAAGAACTTACCTTCACTACTTTATCGGATGCCCCGATCATCACCGGTGTATCCGTAGCCGCAACACCAAGTACGGCAACGATCAACTGGACAACGGATGAGCCGGCTGACAGCGTGGTCCGGTATGGACCTGACAGCGTTGCATGGGAAACCTATCCTTCATCCAGATCAAATTCCACCCTTTCAACAATCCACAGCGTGACCATCACCGGCCTTTCCGAAGGGGCAAGATACTACTTTTCCGTGGGCTCCACGGACACCTCGAATAACGGACCGGGGCTTAATGCAAACTCAACAAACCCTTCTATTGAATACCAGTTCACAACAACGATCACCCCACCCTATGTGACAGGAACCACTCGCATCAATTTCTTGGCAAACACCATAGACATATCCTTCAGCAAGGCGGGTATGCAGGGAGTAGCCGTGCAGACGAACTACCGTTTCAGCCCCAGCCTTGCATTCAAGAGCCCGGGAGGTTCCAATATCATTCAAATCAGCAGCAGTACCTACCGCCTAAATCTCTCCTCCATACCACGTGACACGATCTACTCTTTGACACTGGTGAACATAACAGACTCATACGGGTATGCCCTCTCAAAGAGCACGGTAACCCTTAATGATGACAATCACAACAATATGGCTGACGATTGGGAGGCCTCTTACGGCATAAGCAATGCAAACGCCGACCCGGACAACGATGGATTATCAAACAGAGATGAATATCGTAACGGCTCACTGCCTGCCAATGCCGATACGGATGGCGATGGCCTGCCTGACGGTTGGGAAGTGAAGTACGGACTGGATCCACTTGATCCATTGCGTGAAAACGGAGCAAACGGCGACCTCGATGGCGATGGATGGACGAACAGAGAGGAATACCAAAACAATACCGACCCTTTGAGTGCCTCCTCTCCAATACCTGAGCCCCCTGATGTCGTAGAGGTACATCCCCATGACGGCGCAGGAACGACCGACACCACACGCATACCCATAAACGCCTCCTTCGCGGTTAACCTCTATGATAAAGACGGCATTAACTTGCAGGATACGGATAGTATCATTCTTACCATCAACGATGGCGTTAACCCTGTCTACAGCGTAAGCCCTGCAGATACTGATGTAGTAAGGACAGTGAAGATCTCTCCCGATGAAGACTCACGGGTATCAAACCTATGGGTTATCTATGACCGGTCCCGTGAAGGTACTCTGGGTTCCTTCCCCTATGGCAAAACCATTATCATAACTGTGGAGGCAAAAGACCGTTTGGGAGACTGGATGCAGGTTCACACCTATTCATTTGCAGTGGAGTCGAAGCAGGACCATGTCGAGGCTTTCAGGGCATCACCTGGAACCGTTGCCCTCCAATCGGGCAGTAGTATGCTGATGGATATCTATAACGCCGGGTTCAAGGTGATAAGCGGCGTGCTTGAAGGGATGATGGTTATCTTTAATAACAGCGAACCGGTGAAACCGGAGCTGGGTCCATCAGATGAAATCCCGCTGCTCAATGTGGACGGAATCAATGCCGTAGGCGAGGTTCTCAATTTGCAACCGCCCACGGTTTTTAACACCCCGGTTAAGGTTTTCATACCCTGCCGGGGCTACTCAGACCTGAGCAAGGTAAATGTGTATCTCTTTGACGGGTCATCCTGGCTTCTCGGCTGTGATGGACAAGGAAATGTCCAGAATTCAGCCCTGGGGTGGATGGTGGAGGGCTCCCGTGTTGACCATCCCGAACTTTTACCTCCGGCAATTGAGATCAGGCTCTACCATTTCTCTGCAGTGCAGGCAGGCTCTTCATTGCTGCCTGATACTCCCGTAGCAAAGCCAAGCGGTGGCGGGGGAGGTGGCGGAGGCTGCTTTATCGAGACGGCATCAATGTAGGGACGCCTTCAGTATCGGTTGGCAATATCGCGGCTGAAGCCGCTCCTACAAACCCAGAACCCCTGCAGCACATGCCATGACAATGCCAGCCGCTACGGCTACGTTCAGTGATTCAGTAGCGCCTTTCATGGGAATGGAAACCGTGTCATAACAGATATCGAGGATCTCCCTGCTGATGCCTTCGGCCTCCCGGCCTAGACATATGGCCACCTTGGGCTCAAACAGTGCAGGAGAAAGATCCTTGCTGCCCCTGGCAGTAAGGGCAAGGATGCGGTGGGGAAGCCGCTCCAGATCGCCTGCAGCACAGCGCGCAATCCTGATTCCCAGGCATGAACCCATGGAAGCCCTTACAGCTTTACCTGAAAAGGGGCTTGCCGTACCGTTCAAAATGATCATGCCGGAAAATCCGAATGCCTCGGCAGTCCGAACAATGGTGCCGACATTACCTGGGTCCTGGAGACCATCCAGGATAACAATCCTCTCCTGATCCATGAGGTCTTCCATATCTGTCCAGGGTACCTGAAAAAAGGCCAGAACACCCTGGGGTGTTTCGGTCTCACAGATACCGGCAAAAAGCATGTCGGACATTATGGCATCGGGTGGCAAGGGAAGGCTTTGAACCTCTTCATACCCTTGGGAAACAGCCACCATCCTCGGTTTAATGCCCCGTTCGAGGGCATCGACCACAAGGCGCTTCCCCTCCAGCAGCATAACCCCCTTGTCTTTCTTGAGGGCAATCAACTCCTTGTAGAGGGGGTTATGTCTGCTTGTGAGAGTCTGCATGCATTGCTGTCATCAGGTGCCTTACTTCCTTGTCCACATTGAGAGAAAATCAATGGGTATGGGTATGATCGTACTCGTTGAACCCTGTTCCGATGACATCTCGCGTACGGTCTGGAGATAGCGCAATTGCAGGGCAATAGGCTCCTGAGCCATAAGTGTGGCTGCATCCAGGAGCCTCTGGGCTGCCTGGAACTCGCCTTCTGCATTGATGACCTTGGCCCTTCTCTCCCTCTCGGCCTCTGCCTGCCTTGCAATGGACCTCTGCATCTCCTCGGGCAGGTCGATGTTCTTGAGCTCAACCGCAGAGACCTTGATCCCCCAGGGTTCGGTATGCCGGTCAAGGATGGACTGGATCTGGGCGCTCACCTCATCCCGCTTGGACAGGAGTTCATCGAGCTCTGCCTGGCCGCATACGGAACGCAGCGTGGTCTGGCTGAGCTGGCTTGTTGCATAGAGGTAGTTCTCTACATCAATGACCGCCTTCAAGGGATCGATCACCCGGAAATAGATGACGGCGCTCACCTTGACCGTGATATTATCCCTGGTGATGACATCCTGGGGCGGCACGTCCTGGACGATGGTCCGTAGCCCAATACGGATGAACCTGTCCACGAGCGGGATAATGATGATGATCCCCGGGCCCTTGGGCGCTCCGAGTACTCGTCCAAGTCTGAAAACCACTGCCCGCTCATATTCATTGAGGATCTTGATGGCGGAAAACAGAAAAAGGAGAACAAGGACAACCATGGTGATGACGGCATACCCGGCAATCATAGAACACCTCCTAAAGGGGTTCTGTTACGTTTAACCCGACTTACCCGCCTTGAGCGACTTGTCCAGGGAGAGATCATCAAGCAAAGTAAGTTCTTTAAGGCTCTGCTGCTTGAACCTTGCCAAGACAGGGCCATGAAGCGTTGGCCCGTTTACCGGTTCGAGACGCAAGGGGTTGGTATACTTTCCCCGGTACTGGACCCTGAAATCGAGATGAGGGCCTGTTGCAATGCCTGTGGCTCCTACATAACCTATCACATCTCCCTGTTCTATATGCCTACCCTTTGTGATCCCTTTTGCAAACCCTCTGAGATGTCCGTAATGGGTGATATATCCGCCCGGATGTCTGATGGTAATGGCCTTGCCGAATCCCCTTGCCCATCCGGATGCTGTTATCCTGCCCTCTCCCAGGGCCACCACCGGGGTGCCGGACGGTGCCGCATAATCAACACCAAGATGGGGTCTCCTTACATGGAACACAGGATGAAGACGGTGATGCGAAAAACCCGACGAAATGCGGCGGTAATTGAGCGGCGCCTTTAAAAAAAGCTTGCGGATGGGTTTGCCGTGTTCGTCATAATACCCATGCTTGCCTTTGTTGTCGAAGTAGACAGCCAGGTGCTCTTCACCTTTCACCACAAAGCGGGCGGCAAGGACCCTTCCATAACCCCTGAACCTGTCCTGAACGGAATACTTCTCGTAGAGAACCGTAAAGGTGTCACCATCTTGTATATCAGTGAAGAAGTTGATGTCCCACCCGAATATGTCGGTAAGATCCATGACGATCTCCGGGCTCAAACCCGACTTGACGGCCGATTCATACAGGGAGTTCGTGATGGTCCCTTGAGCCCTTTCAACCGAGGTTTCCAAAGCCCTCGTACGGGTTCTTGCCTTGAAGATACCGTCCTTGGGGAGCACCTCGAGATAGGTTACCGGGTTGATCTCATAGATGAGCTTCTCCAGCTTTTTGGGAGATTCACCCGTGACCCACACCTTCAAGGGATGTCCGGGGGTGATGTCGGCAAGATTATACTCTCGTCTGACCGAGGTAAAGAGCCGATGAATCTGTTCATACCTGATTCCGCAGGCACTCAGGAGGTTGAATATGTTGTCGCCGCGCCTTATCTTCAGATCCACCTGCCTCAAGGCATTAATCACAGCGGGGTCCACAATCCGGTCAACCTGCTGTTTCCTGGCTTCGATGTTATCCCCGTTAATGTTCACCGTGATTCTGCTGAGATCGGCAATCTCATACTCCAGGCCTAATAAAGTCTGGTTATCCTTGCTGAAGTAGAGAATGAACTCATTGCCCACAGTGATCTTGGTGAGGTCGTATGCATCTCTGACCCTCTCAATGATATCAAGGGCCTGTCTCTGGGGTATGCCGTTTTCCCTGAGTATTCCAGTAAAGGTATCGCCCCTTGCAATATTCAGTGATACCCTTTTTGCGTTTTTGAAGGTGTCAGCCTGTAGTACCTGCGCCAGTACGGGTTTGGCAGTCTGCTGCTCGTTGCCGGTCTGAACAATAAGCGCAGGAGAAGGGCCTGCCTTGGAGGGACCCTGATCGAGGAATGCCCACACTATGCCGGATACTACGGCAGCCATGAAGGCTATAAAAAAGAATTTCCTCGGGTTCCTCCCCCTGCTCCCCTGGTAGATGATCTCCCCCTTGTATTCCAAACCCATGGTTAGCGCCCTTTATAAAAGGATTTTCTTGCCATATCAAGCCATTTTGTCTTTTATAGTAGCTGTGTATATATTCGTTGCCGATATCCATCTCAGGTCAGGCTCGAAAAAAGAAGCCGGGAGATTCATATCCTGGCTTTTGAAGGCCCTTTTGGATGCCGATGCCATCTACATCCTGGGCGATCTTTTCGATTACTGGTATACTGGGCTCGGGTCCCAATTCCAAGATGTGCTCGAAGCCATCCAATCTCCTAAGGTCCACTTGTTGCCGGGCAACCGAGACTTCCTTCTGAATAACTCCAAACAGAAAGGCATCGACATTATCCATGCTGAGGAGACTGTCATCACCCTGTATGGTTCCAGGATACTGCTGGCCCATGGACATACCCTCACTGAGGCTGACACCGGATTCAAGCTGCTGCATCGGTATGGTTGGCCTGCATTGGAACACCTGGACCGCTTGCTCTCCGTAACCTTGAAGGACCGCTGTGCCCGCTCGCTGGTCAAATCCTCTGCCATGGTCAGACCTTCACTGTCGAATATCCGGGAAGGAATACATACCGAAAAGGGGGTTGATACGGTTATATGCGGCCACCTGCATAGGCATATCACAGAGCCGGGCCTCATCGTTCTGCCCGCCTTTTATGACGGCGGGTCATGGCTTGAGTGGGATGAATCGGGCCCCCGCCTGAAGTCCTCATTAGTCGGGGGATAAAGGTCTGTACCCCTATCCCGACAGCACCATCTTGGCCAGGATGGGTGCGGCGATAAAAACGCCCATGGTGCTCCCCAGGTTTGCGAACGTCACCACCAGCAGGATCCTGGTGATGGGGTTTCTGTACCAGCCGCTGAACTTGAGGATGTCTTCGTGGATAGTCTGGAAATCCGAGACCTTGGGCTTTTTCAGATATGCCTCGCTCAAACCGGCAAACCAGCCTGATGCAAGGGCCGGATGGAGCGTGGTCATGGGTGCGACAACTGCGGCAACAAGCACGGTAATGGGGTGGGCAAGGGCGAGGATCGTGGCCAGTGCGGTGCAGACCATGGTGGTAATGACCCATAGCTTGATCATGTCAATGCCCTGCTTGGATCCGCCGAAGAAGAATCCTGTCAGAACCAGGGCCAGGATGATCGTGGGCAGAATCCATTTCATCACACTGTCTTTTTTTTCAGGGACTTCTTCGAGCCTGGCAATGTCTACCACCGGATGTTCGATCTGAGAGAGGATTCCCTTCATGTGTCCGGCGCCGATAACGCCCACGACCCTGCTTGATGAGGAGATGTCCGCTATCTTCCTGGCCATGTAGGCATCGCGTTCATCAATGAGGACCTCCTTGATGGTGGGAGCATACTTGGCCATCTCTTCGACCGCAGTGGTCAGGACATCCATCTCCTTGAGCTTTTCAATATCCTTTTCGGTTAGTTCTTCCACCTCAAAGATGGAGAGCGTGGCGCCGTAAAGCAGCTTCATTTTCTCCCAGAAGCCAAGTCCCCTCCATACGCGCGCCAGGGTTATCTGGACGTTCCTGTCCACGAGCACAACCTCGATACCGTTTGCCTCGGCCTCTTCTATGGCTGCCCTCATCTCATCGCCGGGCTTCACCCCGAGCTTCTGGCCGATACGCCTCTGGAAGGAAGACATCACGAGGTTCGCCATTAAAAATGCAGTCTTCTTCTCCTTGATGACCTTGAAGATATCCATGTTCTGCCAGGCTAAAGGATTCTTCATCACATCATACCGGGCCTGACAGAGTTCCACTGCCACGGCATTGGGCCTTTCCTCCAAGATGGTGGACCTGACCTCCTCAACCGATGCCTTTGAGACATGGGCTGTTCCAACCATGATAACCTCTTTATCCCCTAACTGTATTCTCTCAGACGACATGTTGTTCCTCTCTCCATGATGCTGACTGCTTAAAATCGATCACCTCTTGAAAAAGACAAGCTCTTTGAGCTCCTTTCTCTTGGAACTGATAAATAACGGTTCGGCCGGATAACCCAGTGCAATCACGGCCATGAGCTCAAAGGGCCCAGGCGCTTCAAGAATAATCTTGAATTCTTTCTCGCTTTTCAGGATCTCTCCCAGCCACACACCGCCAAGCCCCAGCGAGTGTATTGCAAGGAGCATGTTCTGGATGCACGCCCCGACGGCCTGCACGTCCTTGGTATGGTGATAGCTTGTTTCCGTATCAAGGAAGACCGCAATGAGCACATCTGCGCCCTTGATGGTCTTGCTGTAGCGGGTCAAACCGCTTACCATGTCCTTGAGATTCTTATCCCTGATAACGGCAAATCGCCATGGCTGGTTATTCATCCCTGAGGGTGCAAACCTGCCCGCGTCCAGGATCTGTTCAATCAGGTCATCTGCCACGACGTTGTCGGTAAAGGTCCTGATGCTCCTGCGGGTCTTGATGAGGTCAAGCATGCGTGCCTTCCTTGGTTGAAGCAGCGGTTATGAGATATGCATCGATAAATGCCGTGATGTCGCCGTCCAGCACCGCACTGACATTGCCCACCTCGAAGTTGGTGCGGTGGTCTTTCACGAGCTGGTAGGGCTGCATGACATAGGAGCGTATCTGTGAGCCCCAGGCAATATCCTTTTTCCCCCTGGAAAATTCGTTCATGCGTTCTTTCTGTTTCATTTCTTCGAGTTCATAGAGCTTGCTTGCCAGCAGCTTCATGGCAAAGGCCTTGTTCTTATGCTGAGAGCGCTCGTTCTGGCACTGGACAACGGTGTTGGTGGGCACGTGCGTAATCCTCACCGCCGAGTCGGTCTTGTTCACGTGCTGGCCCCCATGACCTGAAGCACGGTATGTGTCGATCCGCAGGTCCTTTTCATCAATGTTGATGTCGATGCTCTGGTCCACCTCGGGTGTAGTGAGCACAGAGGCAAAAGAAGTGTGCCTTCTCTTGTTCGCATCAAAGGGCGATATGCGAACCAGCCTGTGGACCCCGGTCTCTCCCTTGAGGTAGCCGAAGGCCCATTGGCCCGATATCTCAACGGTTGCCTGTTTGATGCCTGCCTCCTCGTCGGAGGATATGTCTATGATCCGCGCAGTGTACCCGTTCATCTCCGCCCACCTGATGTACATGCGGAGCAGCATCTCCGCCCAGTCCTGAGCTTCAAGACCGCCGGCCCCTGCATGGATCTCCAGGAAGGCGCTCTTGGTATCATCCTTGCCTGATAGAACATGAGCCTTCTCGCTGGCATTGATATACTTTTCGAGCTGTGAAATGGTGTCTGTGATATCAGCGATAACACCCTGCTCGTCTTCCTTGGCAAGTTCCATGAGTACCTGCAGATCATCCCAGAGGGTCGATACGGTATTCCATTGCGAGAATATTCCGGTGATGCCTGATTTTTCCGACTGGAGGTCCCTTGTCTTGCCTGTGTCTTTCCAGATTTCCGGCTGGGTCAGGAGAGAGTCTATCTCAGAAAGCCTTTTTTCACGTGAGGGTATTTCAAAGATACCCCCTCATGGCAATAATGCGTTCGCCTATTTCTTCTATCTTTTGCTGGTAGTCTGCTATCATGGGACCTTGGGTTTAGCACCCGCAAATAGCATTGTCAATGCCGCGATGATTGATGCCGCAGCCCACATAAGCGCCACAACCGGGCCGTATCTTACATAGAAGCTTAAATAATCGATCTTTTTTATATCACAGACAATCATACCCTCTTTGAGCAGCCCTATGCGGTCCACCACCTTACCTTGCGGGTCGATGACAGCGGATATCCCGTGGTTCACTGCACGCACCAGCCACCTCCTTGTTTCGATGGCTCTGAAGCAGGCGAACTGGAGGTGCTGCTCTGAGGTTGACCAGGTCTTGAACCAGGCATCGTTGGACATGTTCACCAGGACCCGTGCGCCTTGTTTGCAGAGCTGCCTGGAGATGTCCGGGAAGATACTCTCAAAGCAGATGAATACACCGATATCCTCTATGGGTTCCACCTTTGTCCCGGTGCTGAAGTCACCCACCTGTGCAGTGAGGCCATTAAAATACTCTCTCAAGAGACCTGCAAAGGGCAGGTATTCACCAAAGGGGACAAGATGCATCTTGTCGTATGATCCCATAATCTTTCCACTGCGGAGCAGATATGCCCGGTTGAAGAATCTGCCGTCCTCATAGGCCGGGCTCCCCACAAGCAGGTCTGACTGGTTTGCCATGCTTAGCTTCAAAACACGCCATGTCTGTGTCCAGTGCCGGAAGAGATAGAAGGTGCATGCCGTCTCAGGCCAGGCAACGAGCTGGGCCTTCTTATCAATGGCCTGCTGGGTGAGCGATAAATAGGTATCCAGTGTTGCATCCACCTGCTCCTTTCGCCACTTCTGGTCCTGGGGGACATTGGCCTGTGCCGCCGCTATTCTGAAGGGGGTGCCTTCAAAGGGGCCATTACTGATTCGCCACTGCCCGAAGCCGGCACAAAAAATAACCAGGCCCGCAGCGATTGCTACAGGGGCATACTGTTTCTTCATGGCCTGATAAATGGCTACATTGCCTGTCATGACAACGGTGCTCACCAGGAACACGCCGCCGAGCTCAGCAACCTGGACAAAGGCGGTAAACGGGAGTTGGGAATGGCCAAGCAGGGCCCAGGGAAAGCCTGAAAAGATAGTATAGGAGCGCATCAGCTCTAAGGCAACCCATAATCCCGGCAGGATGAGGAATGCGAATCTGTTTTTGAGAAACCTGGATGCAGCCCAGGCAAAGGCACCGAAGTACAGAGACAGATAGGCAAGGAGCAATAGGAGCAATAAGATTGCGGTGAACAGGCCCATGCCGCCATAGGTGCTCATGACCAGAGCGATCCAGTAGACTACACCCGCCCAGGCAATGAGACCGGATATCATTCCGGAAAAGAAGGCCCTGCTCTGATTAACATCCTCTATAGAGAACAGGAGCGGCACCACGAAGATCCAAGCCAGGGGCCAGAGGTCGAAAAAAGGGAAGGCAAGCGCATAGAGGATGCCCGTAAGCACAGGCATTAGGACCGGTTTCAGCAAAGACTTGAGGTAAATCCCCCCGGATGTCTTCTTACTCGTCTCGGTTTGCTTCAATCTTCTTTCCTCAAGGGGGCATGGACCACAAGTTTATGGATTCTTCTCTTGTCAGCACCAACGATCTCAAAGACCAGCTGTTCATACTCGAGCTTCTCTCCAGGCTTGGGTATACGCTCCATTTGCGAGGTGATGAATCCGGCCACCGTGTCGTAATCACCGTCAGGTATCTTTATTTCAAAGGCCTCGGAAAACTCATCGATAGGCGTCATGGGGTCGACGGCATACATACCGTCGCCTTTATGCACGATGTATTCTTCGATCTCATCCCCCTCCTCGCCTATCATGTCACCCACGATCTCCTCCATGAGGTCGGCGATGGTGATGAGCCCGTCCACACTGCCGTATTCATCAATGATGATGGCGATCTTGGTCCGTTTTTCCCTGAACTCGTTTAAAAGATCGATGAGCTTCTTACCCTCGGGGATGAAGAAGGGTGCGTGCATGAGCTGCCTGATGTCCTTGATCTCATCACGGGAGTTCCAGTATTTGAGCATGTCCTTGGCATAGACGATGCCTACTATGTTGTCCAGGCTGTCTTCATAGACCGGTATCCTGGAATAGCCTTCTCTGGTAAAAATATCGGCAAGCTCATTCAATGTGGCGGTGCTCGGCAGGGCAACGATATCGCCTTTGGGCACCATAACCTCGCCTGCAGAGGTGTCCTTGAGCACAAGGATATTCTGGATCATGTCCCCCTGATCCTCGTCCAGGTTACCCTTTCCCTCCACCTCATCGAGGATCTTCTCGATCTGCCTCTTGGTATCCGAGGCGCCCATAACATCCTTGGCCCTGGTGAAGAAGACCCACAGGCGCTTCAGCAGATTGTCCGTTTGCTCGTTCTCGTCATTACTGCCCAATTCTAAAAACTCCTTTGTTTCATGGCTTCAGATCCCTATTTCTATCGGAAACACAACAAACAGTCAATGAAGGGTGATAAGAGGCATGATGGAGCGTTAGATTCATATGTATTAGCTACATCTTGATCTTATACCCTGAAGCTGAAGAGGCTGGTAGGTAGGCTTCTTGATCTATTATAACCAACTGAAATTAAAAATTAAAAAGATATAAGCATTTCTATTGTTGCTTTAAAAACCATAGTATGTGATAGTTGAAAACTATTCAAAATAATTCACCTAATCTCAGCTAAGGCCAAGAACTAAACTAAGGAGAACAAATGATGAAAAAACTTTGCCTGATCCTTACGTTGGCAATTATGCTTACTATCCCTATCCTGGAGTTTTTTGTGAGCCCTACGTGAAAGCCTCTAAAAACGGATTTGATTATTTACCTGCGGCCACACCTTGATCCCGAAATAGCTGCCATCCATGAAGGTACATTGATAGATATTCAAATGAAAATGTATAATTTTTCCACTAAGCATAGATATAATTCATCTAATAAATTACCTATAGTTCTTCAAAGTAGATCTGATAACTACTAGATTTAAAAAGATAGAATAATGCTAAGCATCAAGTTATATGCTTATCATGTTATAAAATGATCATTACCAGGCTCGGCACTATGAAAAGGATAATAAACATCATCGGCAGTTTTTCCATAAGATTGTCTGGTATTCATCATGAAGCAGCTCACGCCCTTTCGCTCCACTTCCATTACATTTCTTCACTACGGTACGGGCTGATCGCCCTTGCAGCTCGCATCGGTTCGTCTTCCTGTGTCCTCCATTTGGACTTCTTCCTTGCATCAGACACCATTCCCACGTTCCGCATGAAAGCCTGTATCAGGCTCGCGCCACCTTTCTGCCGGCCACCATCTGGGCAGTAAACAGAGTTCCCCCACACTCTATCCCCGATAACAAACCCGTTTCGATGACTCTGTATCTTTTCGACAGCTCATCAGTGGTTCACTCTACGTTCGCCTTCCCTGGTCCGTACCTGATCCAAGATCTTGCCTCGCCTTTTCCTGGTCCGCATCACACCTGGGACTACCTTACAGCAAAATATCCGGTCCACGTGCCGCATCTATGGCTTGGTGCAACCTTCGTGGCGCACGTTATCGCAGAGACCTCTAAGTTTTGACATACCTATTCTGTCATAATTTTACCGCTTATTGAAGTCTGGTACAGTCCATAAGGGGGTCACTGTAAAACAGTCACTCTCTATTTCACTAGGGGTTGTAGCATGGATCTGGACAAGATACTCTGACTGCTGCTTCCACGCGGCGATTCTTTTGTCTTCCTTCTTTGGTATTATTATCTTCAACAGGTCTGGTCTCACCATAACCTTTAGCATCCAAGCGGGATGCATCGATTCCCAATATTGCCACCAGAAAGTTCTTCACGCTATCGGCCCGTTTCTGGGAGAGCGTCATGTTGAGGTCATCAGTGCCGACACTGTCCGTATGTCCTTCAATCATCACCTTTAGGTTGGGATACTTCCTCATGATATCGGCCAATTCAGCCAACTCAGCAAAATATTGATCTTTCACCACAGCCTTATTGGTATCGAATTGAATATTCAACGTGGCACGGCCTTTTTCTACAAGAGCTTTTTCTTTTTCTGTTGGTGTTGGAGCTGGAGCTGGTGCCGGCTGAGGAGTTGGAGGAGGCGTTGCAGCTATTTTTTCTGCCTTTGGAAGTATCCTAATAGCAGGAGCACCAAAAACTTGGTGACAATCTTCATTATTACATATAATTGCATTGGCACCATTCTGCGCAGCTACTTTTTGCATAAGCTTAATAAGATCATACTGGGTGTCCAAAGCTCCATCAACTGAGACTATTCCAATTACTTCATAGTTTACACCATTTAGAGGCGTATCGAGAATCTTAACATCTCCATTATATGGAGGATATGTCGTTCCTGATTTTACAAATGTAGCAGTAGCGCATCCATAGAGAGCTAAAATTACGATTATGGTGATCATAGTCAAGACTACATGTTTCATCCTTGCCCCCTAAGATTTAAATACTAACTCTCTGATAATGAACATCTGAACTAAATATTTCTAATATTAT
Organism: uncultured delta proteobacterium; assembly: GCA_963785235.1. Taxonomy (GTDB): domain Bacteria; phylum Desulfobacterota; class Desulfomonilia; order UBA1062; family UBA1062; genus MWEI01. The sequence continues at coordinate 280,916 of CAWAUM010000012.1, forward strand.
AATATAACTATCAAGCATAAATATATGGGTGCTTTCTGTGCTCATATTTTTTCTAACGGATATCCGTATGTGATTACGCTGAGATCAAAGAAGTGAATCCTCAAATCACCCTTCTCTCTCCAATCACTGTTCACTGATCCCTGATAGTGTGCTAAGAAAGAAGGTCTAAATTTTCGCTTCAGGAGCAAACGCATGCAGAACCATGAATTCACCGGCGGAAAGGATTACGTTCTCGATCCGGAACTCTCAAAGATCGTGAACGCCAGCATCAAACTCGAGATGCCTTTACTCATCAAGGGCGAGCCCGGCACGGGCAAGACGCTTCTGGCGCACGCCATTGCGCAGAACCTGTCAATACCGCTCATCATACTCAACGTCAAATCCAGCATGAAGGCCGTGGAGGCCCTGTACCAGTACGACACCCTGACACGGCTGAACGACAGCCGCTTCGCAGATTCCAAGCGTGACGTGAGCAACATCGAACACTACATCAAGATGGGCAAGATCGGACAGGCCTTTGCCTCAGATGCCAAGGTCGTACTGCTCATCGATGAAATCGACAAGGCCGACACCGACTTCCAGGACGACCTCTTGGATGTGCTCGACCAGATGTCATTCGATATCATCGAGATCGATAAGACTATCCGGGCAAAGAACCGGCCCATCATCATCATAACATCCAATGCCAAGAAAGACCTCTCGGACCCGTTCCTTGGCAGGTGCGTTTTCCATCACATCGCCTTCCCGGATGCCGAGATGATGGACGCCATCGTTCACGCCCACTTCCCGGACCTGGACAAGAAAATCTCACAGGCCTGCATCGAGGCATTTTACCGCTTGCGCACTATCCGGGGTATCGAGAAGAAGCCTGCCACGAGAGAGCTGATCAACTGGATCAGGATCCTGCTCATGGACAAAAATTTCGACCCCAAACATCTCTCCAAGAGCGACATCCCTTACCTGGGCGTGTTGTTCAAGAAGAGCGAAGACTTCAAGATCGTGCAGCGTCAGGTTACCGGCACATATTGATGAATAAGGGTTGAGGGCATAACGATGTTCGCGGAGTTTTTTTTCCTGCTCAGGGACAAGGGTGTCCCCATCTCGCCTTCGAGCTTTTTACGGCTCCAGGAGGCATTGCACAAGGGGTGTATCTGCTCGCTGGATGATCTGTATTCGGTGAGCAGGGCTGTGCTCATCAAGACCGAGCGCCATTTCGACACCTATGACCGCGTGTTCGCGCATTTCTTCAAGGGCGCCGAGCTGAGCCCTGATGCCTGTGCCGAGATCGACCTGGCCATCAAGGCCCTGCTGGAGGAGTGGCTCAAAGACCCCAAGACCATGGCAGATTTCCTGGGTATCGACGAGGAGACCCTGAACAAGCTCACCCCTGAACAGCTTGAGGAATACTTCCGGCAGCGTCTTGCCGATCAGGACGAAAGGCATGACGGCGGCAACAGGTGGATCGGCACGGGGGGCACCTCACCCGTGGGGCATTCCGGCTATCACCCCGGCGGCATGCGCGTGGGCGGACAGTCGCGAAACAAATCGGCAGTGAAGGTGGCCCTTGAGAGGCGCTACAAGGACTACACCGATGATGCCATGCTGGGGCCTTCGCAGATCTCGGATGCCATGAAGCGGCTCCGTCACATGAAGCCGGCCGGCCCCAAGGACCATCTGAACATCGATGAGACCATCTACCAGACCATGAAGAATGCAGGAGAGATCGAGATCGTATTCGACCGTTCCTTGAAGGACAAACTCAAGGTCATCCTCATGATCGATAACGGCGGGTTTTCCATGGACCCTTTCATCAATGTGGTTCAGGTGCTGTTCAACCATGCCAAGAGCCAGTTCAAGGACCTGCAGATCTTCTTCTTTCACAACACTATCTACAACCGGGTGTGGAAGGACCCCCAGCGGTATGACAAGCCCTTCGGGGTTGAGGAGTTCACCAGGGCCGACCCCGAAACCAGGCTGATCATCGTGGGAGATGCATCCATGGCGCCATACGAGCTGTTCAACCGCAACGGGAGCATCTACTACAACACCAAGACCGAGCCCAGCGTAAAAAATCTTGAATTCCTTGCCAGGACATTCAAACATAGTGTATGGCTCAATCCCAAGTATGAGTATACCTGGTCGCATACGCATACCTGCGAGGCGATACAGGAGATATTCCCCATGTTCGAGATCACGTTGAAGGGTCTTGAGTTGGCAGTTGAGCGCATGATGCGAAAAAATTGAACAATGCGCGCCCGTAGCTCAGTCGGATAGAGCGTAGGCCTCCGGAGCCTAAGGTCACAGGTTCGATTCCTGTCGGGCGCGCCACATATCCATATACCCCTCACTTGCTTTCGCATTTATCTTACATGCATAAAGCCGGGGGCTTGAGGATAAGAATTTGATGAAACATGAATAAGCCAAGAAAAACCGACAGGGCCTTACAGACACCGGAGTTGATCAATCTGCTGGATTGCGACCGGCAGGAACTGGAGCAACTCTTCCCTGAGACGCCCTACCGGGGAGGCCAGATCTTCACCTGGCTGTTTGACAAAGGGGTGCGGGATATCTCATCAATGACCAATCTCCCCAAGGAATATCGCCAAAAGATGTCGGAGTCTGCCGAAATTGCATACCCAAGGGTCGTGGGCTCCCAGGTATCACAAGACGGCACGGAAAAACTCGCCTATGAACTGAAAGACGGCTGCATCATCGAGAGCGTTCTCATCCCCGAGAAGGACCACTGGAGCGTGTGCGTCTCATCGCAGGTGGGCTGCGCCATGGGGTGCCGCTTCTGCTTCACCGCCACCATGGGGTTTACCAGGCACCTCACCACCGGCGAAATAGTCTCACAGCTCCTTTATCCCATCCATGCCTACCCGGGTCGCCCCATAAGGAACGTGGTCTTCATGGGTATGGGCGAGCCCATGCTGAACTACGACACGGTGATCAAGGCCGTACGCATCATCACCGACCCTGACGGGCCCGGGATATCCAAAAGGCGGCTCACAATATCCACGTGCGGTATCGTCCCTGCGCTGAAGGACCTGGCGCGCGACACGGTTACAAACCTTGCAGTCTCGCTTAATGCCCCTGATGACAAGACACGCTCGTTCATCATGCCCGTGAACAAGAAATACCCGCTGGCCGCACTGATCCAGGCATTGAAAGACTACGAGCTGCCGAACCGCAGGCGAATCACCGTTGAATATGTGCTCATCAAGGGCATCAACGACCACGTAGAGCACGCCAGGAGGCTTATCAAGCTGCTGCACGGCCTCAAGGCCAAGATAAACCTCATCCCCTTCAACCCCTGGCCCGGATGCGGTCTTGAAGCGCCGGAAACAAAGGACGTTCTGGCCTTTGAAGAGAGACTGAAAGACAGCCCATATGTCGTTATGCTCCGCAAGGAAAAGGGCAAAGACATCCTTGCTGCCTGCGGGCAGCTTGCCGGCAACAAGAACAGTGGCGCCAAAGACCCTTGAAGTAAGCCATGAAGATTGACCTTCACGTCCACTCCAAAAATGGCTCTGATGGAAAATGGCCTCTGGAGCAGATCTTTGCCGAGGCCAAAAGGCGCCAAATCTCCCTGATCTCTATCACTGACCATGACTCGCTCCAAGGCCAGGGCGAGGCAAAGCTGCTCGCCACTACTCATGGGATAAAGTACCTCACCGGCGTGGAGTTGAACGTGACCCTTGCCCACCCTTATTACACAAGGGGTAAGGACTCATCCCTGGACTTCCTCGGGTATGCCTTTGACATCAATAACCTTGCCCTCTTGAGCAAGCTGCACGAGCTTCGTGCCTACCGGAAACACAGGGTTGAAAAGATCCTTGAGAACATCAATGAGGAATTCATCAAGGAAGGCCGTCCATTGCTAACCCAAGTAGACATGCATGCCATAGAGGCCGGGGTAGAAGGCTCGTTGGGCAGGCCGCATATCGCAAACCATCTTATTGCAAAGGGGATTGTGGCTACAAAGCAGGAGGCCTTTGATCGGTATCTTACAAGGTGTGATGTGCCCAAAATGCCGCTCTCTCTGGAAGAGGCCTCTGCCCTGGTAAGGGCCGCCGGAGGCAGGCTGGTGCTTGCCCACCCCAATGATTCCAAGGGAACTTCTTTGGCTGTTATAACAAAGTCCCTTGAAGAGCAGAAAAAAATGATTCTGGAAATGATGCTCCCTTATCTAGACGGAATCGAATGCTGGCATACCAGACATGACAAGCATGCAGCCGCCTTCTACCTGGCAATTGTGCGCTCCGAGGGTCTCATGGCAACAGGCGGGTCCGACTGCCACCAGCAGCCCGTGCTCATGGGCAATGTTCAGGTCCCTGATTGTGTTGCAGATCAGTTTGGTATATAGAAAATCACAAACAAGGAGACTCATTAAGGGGTGAAATCAATGATGAAAAGAATGATCTTCTGTTTCATGATTCTCCTTCTCCTCGGCGGGTGTGCAGGCCAGTTCAAGGAGCAGCGCAATCTCTCCAGGCCCCTGGTGGCGCTCGGTATGAGCAAGATCCAGGAAAACGACATCCAGGGCGCTCTCAGCGAACTGCGCAAGGCCAAAAATGCAAACCCCGGTGACCCCGAGGTTTATTACGGTTTTGCCTTTGCCTACTGGAAGTCGGGAAAATTCGACCAGGCGCTCGAGAACGCCGACGAGGCCATTGCACTGGCCGACAAGCTGGAAGTGGAACACCCGGGCCTCAAGGGCGAGGCATATAACCTCAAAGGGACCATCTTTTCAAGCCAGGGTAAATTTAACGATGCCCTGGCGAGCTACAAAAAGGCCCTGGCAGACGAGCTCTATCAGACACCGGAATATGCCCAGCACAACATTGCCACCCTCTATCTGGAAAAGAAAAACCTCCAGCTTGCCTTTGAAACCACCCAGAAGACCCTCGATCGCAATTCCCACTATGCCCCGGCATGGCATCTGCTCTCCAAGATATACGTGGCGCAGGGGAGGCCCGACGATGCCATTGATGCGCTCAAGCATGCTGTCCTTGAGTATCCAGGTTACGCTGAGGCCCATTGGGATCTTGCCCAGCTCTACCTCCAGATGGGAGCGTCCGGAAAGGCCAAGGGAGAGCTCACCAAGGTGGTCGAGCTCGATCCGGGTGGATACTATGGGACTTTGGCTGTAGGAAAACTCAAGGAGATGGAATAAAGGCTCGGTATAAATCTTTTACTATCTATCCCGACAAATTATTTTTAGGGTAAGGCTTATCCATTTGCCATCCATGCCGATAAGAATAGTACAACAAGAATCCCGCATCCGTGAGATTTACTCATAAGGCGCCAGGCAGCATTATCGCTGCCTGGTCCTGTTTTTATAATCTCTATAGCCTGTTACTCAAGTGAATTTCTTTTTCCGTTATTGCCTTGAGGGATTATGACGTTATATATAAAGCAGGTGATGAGATATATGCATAAGGTATTCGCAATCTTCATATTCATTTTACTGCCTGTTTCCGTGCCCGCCATGAGCCCGCTTTCCGATGAGGATCTTTCAAACATCAGCGGGCGTGCAGGTGTGAGCATCATGCCGAATATTACCATGAGCATCCACATTGATGTCCTGGCCTGGGGAGACTCTGACGGGCTTGGTTCAAACAACATCTGGGGGGTTCAAACGAGTGGCGGATATGTCGGGGTAACGAATCTCACAATCACCAATTTGTATATCGGACCCCGCACCGGTTCCTATACCGGCATGTGGCCTATTACCATCGACGTCAGCAATGGTGTTGTACGCGCCGTTGATGAAACCTACACACGCCTCGATCTCGAATACCTTCAAAACCCGCTTATGCTGTCGAATTTGAAGTGGCGCTAGGGGCGTTTCGAAGCAAGGTCAGACCATCCCTGACAATTCCGAACAGCTCATTCCTGATCATAAGCCCAAAATGCCAGTGAATCCGGATGTTGGGTTCAAGAGGCGTAATAATTTCATGGTAACTATGAGTATTTTGCTTAAAACCACCTGAAGCACATAGAGTATTTATGGGTACATTCAATCACAGAATCCAAGTTAAATGCACCCCTCGAAAACCCTGATGGACAACTGTATGGCCTGAAGCCCTGCCGGGGTCATACCTTCTATAAGTGAGGCCTGTCCGAGCGTTACAGGACGTATCTCGGCAAGTCTGCATTTAAGCTCGTTGGATAATCCCTGAACATCTGCATAGTCGAGGCCTGAGGGAACCTTTATGCGCGCCAGTTCCTTGTGCCGGCCAATCTCCTTGAGCTGCCTGTCAATATAACCTTCATATTTGATCCCCACCTCGGTCTCTATCTCTGCAAGGGGTGATGTCGCGGGCAACACCTTATACCGCTTAAAGTCCTTTAAGGTTGCCTCAGGTCTCTTGAGCAGCCGCTCAAGGGTGATACGCTCCTGGTCGCTCCCCCGGGTTGGGGCAAACTCACTCATATCCTTGGGGAGGATGACCGTGGTCTTTTGCAGATAATCCCGTAACGAGGTAATCTCGGTTTCTATCTCATGAATCCGTTCAAAGCGCTCCTTGCCGATGAGTCCCAGCCTTAAGGCATCATGGCTGAGCCTGAAAACGGCATTGGTCTCCCTGAGCATGAGCCGGTACTCGGCCCGGGATGTAAACATGCGGTAAGGCTCTGACGTTCCCCTGGTAACCAGGTCGTCGATCATGACAGCAATGTAGGCCTGGGACCTCTCCAGAATAAAAGGCTCTTTGCCCATGATGGCCAAGGCGGCATTGATGCCTGCCATAATTCCCTGTCCTGCAGCCTCTTCATAACCCGAGGTACCGTTGACCTGGCCTGCCAGATAGAGACCTTTCACCCTCTTGGTTTCCAGGGTTTGCAGGAGCTGGGTAGGCAATATATATTCATACTCAATGGCATATGCCGGCCTGACGATCTCCGCATTCTCAAGTCCTGGAACCGATCGCACTATCTCCCACTGGAGCTCTACGGGCAGGCTGTTTCCCAGGCCCGATGCATATACCTCCTTGGTATTGATGCCCTCGGGTTCAATGATGACCTGGTGCCCACCTCTCTCGCCGAACCGCATGACCTTGTCCTCCAGGGATGGGCAATACCGGGCAGGGGTCCCGGTTATGGCCCCGGAGTAAAGCGGGCTCAGAGAGATGTTTTTCCGGATGATTTCATGGGTTAAGGGGGTAGTCCTCGTGAGATAGCACGAAACCTGAGGAAGATGCGTTCCTGAAGATGCAAAACCAAAGGCCATGCAGCCCGCTTCCGGGTCCTGGCTTGTCAGGGCTGAGAAATCAATGGTGTCCCGGTGGAGCCTGGGCGGTGTTCCGGTCTTGAGCCTACCCAGGGTAAACCCCAGAACCTTCAATGATTCAGCCAGCTCGTAGGCCCCCTCTTCGCCTGCCCTGCCCGCAGGGATATGCACATCGCCGATGTGGATGAGGCCGGAAAGAAACGTGCCTGCCGTTACTATGACCGCCTTGGCATGATACATTATGCCGGTACGATCCCTGATCCCGGTAATGCAGCCGTCCTTTGTCTCGATGGCATCGACACGAGTCTGGCGAATATGGACACCTGAGTCCTCCACCCTGGACTTCACTGCGGACTCATACATTTTCCGGTCATTCTGTGTCCTGGTGGCGCGCACGGCCGGGCCCTTCTTGGTGTTGAGCACGCGGTAGGAAATGGCTGTCTCATCTGCCACCTCAGCCATGATGCCGCCCAGAGCATCGATCTCCTTTACCAGGTGGCTCTTGGCAAGCCCTCCGATAGATGGGCTGCAGGGCATCCGGCCCACCACGTCCATGTTAAGTGTGAAGAGCGCGACATTCATTCCTAACCTGTGCGCAGCAAGGGCCGCCTCCACACCGGCATGACCGCCACCTACTACGATGATGTCAAAGGATTCCATCGTCAGAACCTCTAGGTCAAACAGCGTTTATTTTCAACATGAAAGGATAGCGGGGCAGAACCATGCGCCGACAACTCAACTTTTGTCCTTAAATCCGGATTTTGGGTTTGTGATGAGAAAAAACTTAATCCGTTAAAATCCTCAATCTTGCAGCCTTGAAGGACCGAGATAATGAGCACTCCACAAAGGCTGCAAGATTGAGATTTTAACGGACCTATTTTAAAAAACAAATCCATGGTCACTATGCGTATTATGCCATTTCCCTTAAGTGCTCACTCATCAATCACACTACAACCGCCCATTCAGGGGGCAGGCATCGCAGCGGGGTTTTTTTGTCTTGCAGTAGTCCTTGCCGGTGTACACGATATGGGCATGTATATCCTTGTATACCGCAAGCTTCCGGGGCAGACCGGCCTCAAAGAGGGATTGAATTTCATCATACCCTGCATGCTCAGCAATAATGCCATGCCGCAAAAGGATACGCTTCGTGTAGGCGTCCACCACAAAGATGCATTTGTCCGCGGCATAACAGCAGATGCTGTCTGCAGTCTCCTTACCGATGCCGCTCACCCCAAGCAGCTCTGTTCTTAGCTTCTGCAGTTCCAGGGAAAAAAGGGCATCCAGGTCACCTGAATGTGAGGTCATGATCATGTGCACCAGGTTCTTCAGGCGTAAGGTCTTGATATTGTAGTACCCCGAAGGCCTGATAAGAGAGGCCAGGTATGGCACTTGGGCATTATCAATGGCGGCAACGTCCATGAGGGATGCCGACTTGAGGTTGATAATGGCCTTTTCCACATTGGTCCATGCAGTGTTCTGGGTAAGAACCGCACCGACCATTACCTCGAATGGCGTCTCCCCGGGCCACCATAGCGACGGACCATAGTGATCGTACAGGACCCGATACAGATGTGCAGGGTTAAGGACGGATTCAGGACTCACATTTGGTATCTTCTTGCCCTTTGTGCATAATGACACCCTTCATCCTGTCGCGGATGTCTCCGCGTATGTTGAAGAGCATGGCAGTCATCTCCAGCTCATATTCGAGCGCGGCCTTTGCATCGAGACGGCTTACCACATCCAGGCTCCTCTTGATGGCCTTGACCACCTCCGGCGATCTGTTCACAAGCTGCTGGGCACAGTTCAACACCTCTTCACGGAAGCGCTCAGGCTCCACTACCCGGTTCACAAGACCGATTGTCTGTGCCTCCCGCGCCCCCATGGGTTCGCCTCTCAGCGCCAGGTCTTTGGCCCTGGCGATGCCGATGCGGTAAACCAGCGGGGCGAGCAGAGGGTTGAAGCCGTACTTGATCTCGGGATGGGCAAAGATGGCGCTCTCGGAGGCAATGATGATGTCGCCCATGAGCGCAAGGTTGAAGCCGCCCCCAAAGGCGATACCGCTGACCGCTGTAATGAGGATTTTGTCCTGATCCAGCAGCATGGAGTAGACCTCAACAGCGAGCCGGAAATAATTCGCTGCCTCTTCGGTGGTGAAATGCGGTGCTTCTTTCAGGTCAATGCCTGCAGAGAAGCACTCTATACCGCCGGTTAAAACAATGAGCCTGATTTCAGAAGACTCGTTCAGGACCTGGGTGAAAACCTGACGGATCTCCTTCATCATCCCAGAGGACAGGGCATTCATCTCGCGTTTGCGGTCCAACTCGATGAAGGCTATTTGATCTCTCATATCTGCCTTGATGAACTGGTATCCCATGGGTATCTCCTTAAAAACGTGCTGTAAGTCATGTACCCTTGGTGAAAATTCATGTCAATAAAAGGAATGCCTGCTTGAAAATATTGCGTCTTTTCTGCTATGGCCAATGCTGTGACCTGCCTTAGCGTCAGTGAGTTGAACGAACGCGCCCGTGAAGCCTTGAGTGCGGGGCTGGGGCCCGATGTCTGGGTAGTTGGTGAGATCCACGGGTTGAAGGCCCATGCAAAATCCGGCCATATATACTTCGACCTCGTGGAGAAGCCCGCTACTGCCTCGGACCAGTACATCGCAAAGGTGAGCTGCGCATTCTTCAGGGGCTCGTATGTGCCGTGGCAGAGATCGCTCTCATCGCTTGGAATACAGGGGTTCGAGCTGACGAGCGGCATAGCGGTCAAACTCAGGGCAAGGGTCGACCTCTTTGTAAAAGAAGGCCGCTACCAGCTCATCGTCAGCGAGATTGACCCGAGCTATACCCTGGGCGCCATTGCCAGGCGCAGGGCACAGACCATCGAGACCATGAAGGCTGGGGGCCTCATGGAGAGAAACAAGGTCCTGGAGCTGAGCGCGGTCCCGTTACATATCGGCCTGATCACCTCCAGGGGTTCTGCCGCCTACCAGGACTTCACCAGCATCATCTTAAAATGCGGTTTTTCATTCCGTATTACTCTCTATGATGCGCACATGCAGGGTGAGAGCACCATTAAAGAGGTGACCCAGGGTATCAGGGCACTTGAAAAATACCCGGAAGTGGATGCTATCGTCATCATCAGGGGCGGCGGCGCCAAGACAGACCTGTTCGTATTTGATGACATCGGCCTCTGCCGGGCAATAGCAACTTGCTCCAAACCTGTTTTCACCGGCATCGGCCATGAGATCGACCTGTCAGTGGCGGACATGGTGGCGCACAGTTACTTTGTCACCCCTACCGATGCGGCGCGTTTTTTTGTCTCTCAGGTGGAAGGCGTCTGTTCATTTCTGGAAGATGCTGCTGCCTCCCTTAATTATTCAGCCCTGAACGCCCTGAACAAATCATCTGGGCGCCTCGGTCTGGCGGCAACCCGCCTCGCCTTCCTTTCCCAGAGATACTCATCCCGGGCACGCTCCGCCCTGGAGGCTGCTGCATCTGCGTTATTGACCAATGGCCTTACCATGATGGCCACCCATGACAGACGACTTCTGAAGGTGCTGTCCGCCTTTATTCATCAGGCAACTGCAGCCATTCATGCCCAGTCGTCAATCCTTGATCAGGCGTTTTTCGGATTGAAGCTCAACTCATCAGCGTTCCTGAAACACCTTGGGACAGAACTTCAACGCCGTCACGCCCTCATGCTCAAGGAGATCTCCGACGGCCTTGCCGAAAACCTGAAGACCCTGACAGGTTATGAAAAAGAGCTTCATCTTCTCGAGCCTGGCGTTACCCTGCAAAGGGGGTACAGCATCACGCTGGATAAAACGGGCAGGGCTTTATGCGATTCCAGCGATGTAGCCAGGGATGACCGCATCACAACCCTGCTCGCAAAGGGAAAGATCCACTCTGTGGTATACACAAAGGAGCCATGACAAAGATGAAAAAAGCAAAGGGATATTCGGACGTATTGAAGGAGCTCGAAGAAACGCTGGAGCGGATGAACCGCGGCGAGATCCCCATTGACGAACTGGAGGAGGCCATCAAGTCGGCGGCCCAGAAGATCCGCTACCTGCGCGACAAGCTCAAGGCCACCGAGGCCGAGATCGTGAAGGTGCTCCGGGAAATCGAAGGTGAGTCGCTAAAAACAGACGAAGGAAAATAGTATGCCTTCGTAGAGGCTTATACGCATAGGGTCCGACACAAGATCTTCAGTTTTCAGACTTCCTAAAACTGAATAGAAAGCGCAGTTATCTTCACCGTGGCAGAACCCAGTGATACTTACCTTTAGGCTTAGCTGTCTTCATCTGCCTTTCTCTGGCAGTATTTGCAAACCTACTGATATATCCCATTTTTCCCTGCCACTTGAGCATCTCCCTGCAACACCATACAATATCATCTTTGAGATCACATTGGATTTCACTTACCAGCTCTCCATTCTTGAACAACTGGCAGTGGTATTTCCCTGCTATGGTGGTTACCTTTACTTCATGTTTAGGCTCAACATACTCTTCCAGATGTTTTTTCTGTTTGGCAATATGTCTTCTGATAAATGATGCTATGTCTTTGATATTCATGACATCACCTTTCCAACACCAACTATGTCAATTATTTCACTTGAGATCATAAAGCCTGTCTGGAGTATACTGAATATCGTTAAAAGCATAGGTATTACTGCATGTTCTCTGGTTGAGAGTCCTGGCATGGAACCGTTGAGTCATTGACCATTGCATTTATATTGTTTTTTCATCCGGAAGATTGTGAAATGAGTAGGACAAGTGCAAAATTGATTAGAGCCGTAACTTATTCGATATGAACAATTTTCAGGTTCTTTAGACTTTAGGTCTAAGACGTAAGGTTCAATAGCATAGTTAACTTTACACATCTTGTGTTCACCACACATGCCAAATTCCAGGCAGGAGAATGAGTGGGGGCACTTGGTTGTTACATTTAAGATCTCAACAGGCACAATAATAGACATATATTCCATCTCCTATACAACAATGAAATAGCATATTATAAGGCTATGAATATCATTAATATAAAAATTGATCAAGCTCCTGTGCCGAAAATTCAGCCGGAGTTGGAATCGATCCAAGGTTTCGTGTCACAGGACACGCTCTGGCATAAAGTGATAATCTACATGTGTTTCAGCCTAAGATAATCGGTTCTAGGGTCTTTAAAAAGCGCCAAGTCGAGTAGCGCAGGGGAATCGCACCCCCACGCCCTCACAGAACCGGACGTGAGACTCTCACCTCATCCGGCTCCTACTGTCCAGTCGCAGGTATTATACCAAACGACTTTGCCTTATCCATAAGCTCCTCCCATTGCTGGTTTACTCATAAATAAGGTTGTACAGCTCAGCCCCTTCGCTCCACTTCCATTACAGAAGTTTCTTCACTACTACGGGCTGATCCGCCCCTGCGCTCTGCATCGGTACTCTCGTCTTCATGGGGCCTCCACTTCGACTTCTCCCTTAGCATCAGAGCGCCAGGTTCCCACGTTCCGCATGAAAGCCTGTACCAGGCTCGCGCCACCTTTCTGCCGGCCACCATCTGGGCAGTAAACAGGTTCCCCCCAGACTCTGTCCCGGGCCCGATAACAAAGCCCGGTTTCGATGACGTCTGTATCTTTTCGACAGCTCATCAGTGGTTCACTCTCGTTCGCCTTCCTGGTCCTCACCTGACAAGGTCTTGCCTCGCCTTTTCCTGGTCCGCTCACCACCTGGGATCTTATCCCCACGCAGCGCCAGGCGGTTTGGGATCTGATCCTGTAACCCGATCCCGAGGGGCCTCCCCTCATCTTCCATGCAGCATGGCTGCTCCAATGTAGCCCTTACAGGCTACTTCTTCGCGCCTTCGTGGCGCACGTTATCGCAGTGATCATAAAAGGTAGCCTATTTGGAGTGTTATGAAATTTTCACTGAAGTTCGATGTATCTGTCCAATGGAATATCCCTTTCCCGTTAGAGAAGTGTTTATAACCAATCGAAAAGTCATATTTTTCTGTCCTTATGCCCAGTGCAGATCGGAACGCAAACTGAAGCCGTGTGCCTAGGTTGCTTGTAGTCCTTCTAAGGTAAGCACCGCCGGGTTCTAAGGAGATATACATTTTTCCATACAGGTTTATCCATATACCCTTGGTAAGAATGAGTGCATTGTTGTGATCCGGTCCATTCCATGATCCGAATGCCACATCATAATAACTTTTAAGACCAAATAGTTGTGGTGAATCTATTTGATAGCTGAGAAATATGGTCTGGGAATCTGTGGAGTAATATATACCCTGGCCACCTTCAAGAAATACGCCATCGGCGTATGCCGGTGTGGAGCAATAGAGAAGCACGGGGATAAGTACCGCAATCCAAATTCTCAAGCACACTATCCTTAATAAATCCTAGGAAGTCAGATAAACATTTAAGTAATAATCTTGTAACCATCTGATATCATTAATTTCAGCTTTCTGCAAACTGACCTTTGCAGGGTATTACACAATGATTTGGTCAAAACTGATGGGTGACAGAACCAGCTCTCTCACCTGTAGCCTGAATACCATAGATTAAAAAAACAATATATTCAGTTTTCAGCCTTCTCAAAACCGTGACGATATCGCAGTTATATTCAGTATGAGGAAAATAGTTAAGCGACAAAATAATTGTAAATTGAATATATTTGATTCATAAGATATCTCATGAAAGTGCTTCACCTTTTAAGTGACTGGAAGTGGACAGGGTCTTCTGAACCTGTAGTTTCACTTTGTGAGGCCCTCGCAGCAGAAGACGTCGATGTAACCATTGCATATAGAAAAACACCCGCCCATCGTGTTAACGTGAACTCTGTCGAGAAAGAGGTTAAAAAGAGGGGGGTCCCTTATTACGAAGGGTTCAGGCTTAATCGGTATTTTTCTTTGAGAGACTGCCTTCATGACATGATATACATAAAGCGTTATGTCGAAAATGAAGGCGTGGATATTGTCCATACCAACCTCTCCCATGACCACTTCATTGCATTGCTTTCGCTTCAATTCTGCAAAAAAAGACCCCTGATAATAAGAACAGACCATAAAAGGGACGGTTTTTCTAAAGCACCTTTCATGAAATGGGCATTATTCGAAACCGATGGTCTGGTGGCATACAGTAGAAAGATCATTGAACACGACATAACAACATTCGGGTACCCTGTCGAAAAGACATGCATCATCCCATCTGGTGTTAAACGGTTTGAGGGCGAGATAGAAGATAAATGTCATGAATTACATATCGATGCTAATGATAAAGTAATCGGGGTCGTGGGGAGACTGAAAAAGGAACGAGGATATGATACCATCTTCAAGGCATTCAAACGGGTGAGAGATCGTATCGTGAATGTGAAACTTCTTGTCCTGGGGAGAGGCAGTCCCCAGGATGAATCAATCGTACATAATTTAATTGAAGACCTGGGGATTGGAAACGATGTAATACTGGCAGGGTATCGGTCGGATGATTATTTCTCTCTGATTTCGTCATTTGATGTTTTTGTCATGATGAGGGCAGGAACCGATGGGACAGCCAGGGCTTTAAGGGAGGTGATGTCCATGGGGGTACCTTCTGTCGTGTCGGATCTTGGCATGCTGCCTGAGCTTGTGGATGATGGGATCAATGGTTTTGTGGTGAAGCCACAAGAACATATACTTGCGGAAAATATCATTGAGTTGCTTTTAGATGATAAAAAGAGACAAATCTTTGGAAAAGATGCAAAAGAGACCGCACAAAGTAAATGGAATTATAAGAACCAAGCAGTAACCATGATGAATTTTTACAAAGAACTCTTAAATCCAATAAGGTGATTGGCCTTTCCCCCTTTGACTAGGCTTCAACTTTGTTTAGTATGTAACATCATTATCCATGTCTTTATGTTTCATCGATAGTATCTATCCTGTGTCAAAATGTGGGATTTGAAAAAAGAGAATCCATGTGAAGAGTTCGTGCGAAAATCAAAGCTTTGTTCATACTGAATATTTCTTTTGATAATCTTCACAAGTAAATGGACAGGTGAGGAATATGTTTCAATAATTGATATTACGACCAACATTGAATATACCCGCAATGACTTAAAGTCTTCTCAAAGCCTCTCTCTTCAAGGTACCATTATATGATCAAAACTGCCTGCCTTTTCATCAGCAGTTCTCCATAAAAGTTCTTATCCGAATCCATTATGCATCATCGCTCTAATTGACCCTTTGCACAAAGGTCTGCTATAGGGACACCATGAATCCATCCCGCACCGCCCAAACCATAGCACCTTTTCTGGTCATGGATGTTATGGAAAAGGCCAACACCCTTGCCGCCTCAGGCAGGGACATCATCCACCTGGAGGTGGGCGAGCCTGATTTCGACACCCCGGAGTGCATCCGCATGGCAGCGGCAAATGCCATGCATAAGGGCAAAACCCACTACACAGAATCGCTGGGTATTCCCGAACTCAGGCATGCCCTGAGCGCACATTATAAAAAGACCTATGGCGTCACCATTGATACGGAATGCATTGTTGTCACTGCAGGCTCGTCGCCAGCACTCCTCATGGCCATATCGTGCCTCGTAGATGCAGGTGACGAGGTCATGATGACCGACCCGTACTATGCCTGCTACCCGAACTTCGTCAAGGTCCTGGGCGCCAAACCCCGCCTCATCCGCACCGGGAGTTCGGACAGATTCCAGCTGGACCCGGTCAAGGTAAAACAGACCATAACCGGTAAAACCAAGGCCCTGATCATCAACTCGCCTGCCAACCCCACGGGTGTCTGCCTTGACGCAGATCACCTGAAGGCCTTAGGCAAGCTGCCCATCCCCATCATATCCGACGAGATCTACCACGGGCTGGTTTATGCAGGCGAGCAGCACACCATACTCGAGTACACGGATAATGCCATTACCATCAACGGTTTCTCCAAGGCCTATGCCATGACAGGCTGGAGGCTGGGCTGGGCCATCTTCCCCAAGGCACTGATCCGTACGGCCCAGAAGATCCAGCAGAACCTCATGATCTGCGCCCCGTCCATTGCCCAGTGGGGTGGTGTGGCGGCACTCACAAAGGCAGGTGCGGATGTGGAGAACATGCATCAGATATTTGCAGGTCGAAGGAAGGTCATGCTTGCCGAGATGAGAAAGTACGGTTTCAACGTTGAGGTGGAGCCCACCGGGGCCTTTTACGTACTGGTGAACATGGGCTCTTTCACCAAGGACTCCCGCCTGTTTGCCATGGATATCCTGGAGCATACAGGTGTGGGTGTCACCCCGGGTATTGATTTCGGACCAGGGGCGCAAGGATATATCCGCTTTTCTTACGCCAACTCGGAGAAGAACATCATTGAAGGCATCTCCCGCGTTGCAACATATCTGAAAAGCCTATGAAAGTAAAAGTACGCGACGCATCCTTTGCCGGTGTCTTTCCCCATCATAGCGCAGGGCTTCCTCAATTCGCCTTTGCAGGAAGGTCGAATGTGGGCAAGTCTTCACTCATCAACACACTGCTGAACCGGAAGGCCCTTGTAAGGATAAGCAAGGTGCCGGGCAAGACCAGGGCCGTCAACTTCTTTAAGATCGACCTGGTTGACCTGCCCTCCATCTATCTCGTGGACCTGCCGGGCTATGGTTATGCCAAGGTATCCAGGACCATAAGCCATGAATGGGGTGATCTGATTTCCAAATACCTCTCCAAGAACCACGAACTGAAGCTCGTCATGCTCCTTGTAGACATACGCCGCGACCTTGAAGATGAGGAGCGGATGCTCATTGAACTCATGGCGAAAAGCCGGGCCAAGGTCGTACTCGTTGCCACCAAGACCGACAAGCTGAACTACGGCCAGCGACTCAAGCGTGCATCCGAACTTTCAAAGCAGTGCGGGCTGTCTCCGGTTATAACCTCTGCCGCCAAGGGTGAGGGCATGGATGAACTCTGGACTCAGATCATAACTTCCATAGACTGACCAGGTACTGCGATAATTTTTTGTGTTTACTCACTTGATCGATATGCTATTATCATATGACTATGGAAAGAACCTCCATTGACATTAACTCATTCCTGCCTATCATTCTCCTCTTCCTCTTCCTGGTTCTTCCCGCACTGTTGAAACGCCTCGGGCAGTACACGGCTGCCGGCAAGGATGCCAACAGGCCGCCTGAACAGGACCGGGAGGCCCAGCCTGAAGAACGCATGCACGATTACTTTGAAGAGCCCCCGATAGGGCATGACTACACACGCACACAAAAGGAAACTTTCTCCAACAAACCCATCCATCCCAAATGGTTTTAAATAACAGACCAGACAAGGAACCGCTGCGTTTCTTTTTCGGCATCTTCATCATCGCGCTGTCGATCTATGCATACTATATAGGCACGAGCATGAGAAACTCCCCTGAGCTGTTCCTCCTGCCGGAAGCCATCAAGGCAACCGAGCTTCCATGTTCATTGGCGAGTTCAGATAGCCTGTCTGTATGCATCCCTGCCGGTATCGACTTCTCGGGCAGGGGGGACGCAATTGAGTTCTATTCCGCCAGGAAGCAGCTCCGTGGTGCCATAGAAATTATAAAAGGCCTTCCCCTGGAGCGTCAGTGGAGGACATCGTTGAAGAGTCCTCTCATGAGGATTTTTATCCGGGATATTGATAAAACGGACACCTATGAACTCATGGTCTCCATCCTGCAGCACAAGTATAACCCTTCACTGATGGGGGCTAAGGCTGCCCTCATCCCGCCCTGGATGAAAAAAGCACATGGGTCCCGTATCCTGATGCTAAGGGAAGATAAAGGCCTTATATTCTATACCACGGAGCAGTCCCTGGGGTTTTTGTTCAAGCCTGGCGCCACATTATGATTTCCGTAAAAGGAAAGATCCCGCTTCAGGCTACAGTTGGGATCATGTCATCCATAAGCCTTATCAAACCGGCAGGACCAGGAAAGGAATTGACGGGTTCTTCATGAACTTCTCTGAATAATCGCTCCTGAATCCGGCAAGGGCCCCCTTGCTAACCTCATGGCCGATAATAAGCAACTCAATTGACTTTTCCTTGATCACCTTATTGATCCCATCAATGGGAGCTCCCCTCATGACAAGCCTGTGCTTCGCATCGATCACATTATCGCCCACCTGACTGCAGATGGAATACATCTTGTCTTTGGCTGCGCTTATTACTTCCTCTTCAAGTTTGTCTGTGTTGATGTGAGGAACATAAAAACCTGCCAGCATTCTTGATGTCGGTGACGGTATGAAGGACAAAGAGCTCTGCATCAATAAGGCAGGAGAGCTGGTATGCATAATCAACAATAAAGGCGCTGTACTTTGCATAATCGATGTAGCAGAGAACCTTCTGTGGTTTCTTCAACTTGGTCGTCTTCTTCATAATCTACCTCCTCAATGCTGTTGTTATACCTTCTTGTGAAACCGATTCTATCACACTCTTGAGCTCCTTGAGTTTGAAGGGCTTTGCTACAAAAGCGTCAGCCCCACGGTCAAAGGCCAATTTCTGGGCCTCGCTAATGGAAAAGCCCGTAATCAGGACAATGGGCACCTTGGGGTACTTTGCCTTGATCTCTCCCATCAGCGTGAATCCATCCATGCGAGGCATATGGATGTCGCTCACCACAACCTGGATATGCTGGGAGTGCATACATTCCAAGGCATCGTATCCATCGTGCGCCGTATATACCTGGTATCCGTACATGCCCAGGAAATCCGCTATCACATGGGTCAGGTCCTGGGAATCATCAACGATCAGGATCTGCTTTGAATTAATCATTGGCCCCCTCGCTTGTCAAATCAATAATCTCATAATCCCTTAAAGCCGGGTATCTTTTGGTATCGGCGTTCGTGAG
>CAWAUM010000013.1:0-237539 GCA_963785235.1 uncultured delta proteobacterium
CCGAAGGCCTTCAGCACAAGGCGTCTACATGCTTAGTCGGTGTATTATTGTCTCGGACTCGTTCGGCCCACAGACAGGCTTCCCGGTCCCAACCCCTCTTAGTTTACCTGCAACCCAGGGGTCTGACTGCAGGTTTTGCCCATCTTAATTTGACGCCCAAACATGATCCGATGGGCGGGGTCATGCTCAGACGGGCTACTCGTTAAGCAGCCATTGCGTAATTATAATCGTCGGCACTTATCGTGTCTCTGCTGGTTTTACGAGTTAGCAGAACTCGGCATGCTCCTTGGGTATCAACTACCCCCGTCGAACCCATTACGCCCCCGTGGGTTATACTTACCTAATAGTATCTCTGATGGCATTTGTCAAATCAGCTCAAGGCATTTTCCAGGAGTTCGCACAGGATGTGGCCGATGAGGATATGCACCTCCTGGACCCTGGGTGTGTTGCCGGAAGGTACGGTTATGGCGCAGCCTGCAAGGTCCTTGATCTTCCCGCTTTCACCTATGAGGCCTATGGTGGCTATGCCCATATCACGGGCAGTCTCGATGGCCCTGATGATATCCCTTGAATTGCCGCTTGTGGATATACCGATAAAGAGGTCTCCTGCCCTGCCGAGGCGCCATGATCTGTTTTGCGAAATATCTCATCAAAGGAATAGTCGTTCCCGATTGCAGTAATCACCGAGGTGTCGGTGGTGAGCGCAAGGCCTGCCATTGGCCTGCGCTCTTTCTTGAACCTGTTCACCAGCTCTGCGGCAAGATGCTGGGCATCCGCTGCCGACCCGCCGTTTCCTGCAAACATGATCTTACCGCCAACTTCTATACATTCAATCATCATGCGGGCAGCCTGCTCAATCTTCGGGGCCAGAGGCATAAGCCGTTCATGGAGGCCCTTGCTTTCCTCAAGAATTGTAGAGATTGTGTCTTCCATGCATAATCCTCATATTTCTATAATTATATATCATACTAGGTGAGAATAGCCCTTATCACAAGGATCAAAATCCCTCAAAAGCCCTGAGCACATGCAAGGGGATAAAAATGTAGAAGGAAACCCTTTGATCGAAGTCTAGTTGGAAGGCTTTGACGCTATACCCGGAAGTGGCCGTCTCTTTGTGAGTAGTCGAGAAGGAATTCCCTGCGGTGGGCCTTGAAGAAGACTACGAACTCCTTGTTGTAGTCCTCCAGGCATCCGAAGCTCCTGAAGATCTCATCAAACTCACTTTCCCGCATAATCCGGTCGATGTCAGGATCAAACTGCAGATCTTCGTCATTAATAGAGGAAAGTTCTACGCCTTGAAACGGATTGACGCTCATCCGTAACCAGATTTTTCTTAGTGCACGTAGTATCTGTGTAAACATGTCATTAAACCCGCCGTATTTTGCTTGATACTTGACTTATCGGCCCTGCATTACAAACCTTGAGCGCCCCTTGCGCGTAAAGAAACAAAGCCCCTTTGCCGATAGAGCAAATGATATGAAAGGCGCGATAAAAGACCTCTTGCAGATACCAGGCGTGCAGGGATATATCATAGCACAAGGGAAGAGCATGCAGATTAAGCTGCCTGCAAAAAATAAGTTTTCAGGGGCAAAAGACAGGCTGTGGCTCCTTTATCATGACCTTATCGGAGGCAACAGCCGCCCTGGAAATACTGTAGAAATCCTCCTGGAGGATGTGCTGCTTACGATCTTTCTCTCAGGAGAAACCATGTTGATGGTGGTATCGAGCCTGAGGGCCAACCAGGCTCTGCTTCGCATGACAGGCAAGCTTATTATTGCGAATATGACCAAGGAGTAACAAGAACGTATGAAGCAGGATATCAGCGGCGATCTTGAAAACACACGGTGCCCGGAGATCATCAAGATACTCTCGCTCGGCAAGCGATCGGGAAGGCTCTACCTGACCAACGGGTCAGATTCCGGGAATATCTTTTTCACTGACGGAGAGGTAATCCATGCCCAGTGCGGAGCTTTAAACGGCATCAAGGCCATCCAGGAGATTGCGGTCTGGACATCCGGCGAATACCGTTTCTTTGTGGATGAACCCGCAGACATGCAGACCGTCATCATGGGCATTGATGAGGTCCTTGCCGAAACCACTTCTCATCTGCGCCAGATGGACAAGATCACCTCACTCATCCCATCCTCTTCCGCTGTTTACGCCCTGGAGCCGGACATCAGGGACAAGGAGGTCCAGCTCAAATCCATTCAGTGGAGGGTTCTGACCACCATCGACGGCAAGAAATCCATAGCCGACATAGCGCAGGGCATCAACCTCGGTGTCTCGGACTGCATGAAGATCCTCTACACCCTTCTCAGGATGGGCTTGCTGCGATGATGCAGCCCAGCAGGACAACCAGGAGGTACGCCGGGCAATAAAACTGCCTGAAACGGAATTCATCAATTCCCTGAAAAGCGCCCTCACACAGGCCATGGGGCCCATTGCCCCCTATATTATCGTGGAGACGGCTGAAGATCTGAAGGCCGATCTCCTCTCCGACAGCACGGATCAGAAGGCCTTCCTCATTGAGACGCTCTCCAGCAAGATACCCAGTGAAAAGATGTCCTTGAAATTCTTAGATGCCATGACTGACTGGCTCAAGGCGGAGGTTTAATCTCCCATGAAGATAAAGGTATTTTTCATAGTGTGCATCGGTGCCATGGTGATGTTGGGTATTTCATCTATACTCATTTTTACCCAGCTGCGCTCCGTGCAAAAGGTAAACCTGGACCCGCTGACGCGATTCTCTCTTTAAAGAGGATTCCAAGATACTGACATGGATACTATCATCAATCCCCCCTGAAAAGATACATACCTTGAAGCTGCCCGAATCATGGGCCGAGATCTTTGTGGTGAACAACAGTGATCTTCAGCTGGTCTCTTCCACGAACACGGCCCACAAAGGGATCGCCCTGTACCAGCACAGGGCCCTTCTGGACCAGGCGGATAAAATCGTAAATGCCATAAAAACCAGGAAACCGACAACCGTGAGCTCCAAAGAATTCATGGTTGTGATTCAACCTCTGTCTGCTGAACAGTCCATCGTTGCCTTGAAGCCAAAGGCATGGGAAAATGGTTTGTTCTCGGAGCACAACAAACAGATCGAAGATGCATCTTCGAGCATTTTAATCATGATGGGTATCTTTTTGATTATCGGGTCGTGCATAACCATATTGATAGCGTATATCATCACCAGGACCGTAGCAGCCCCGACCAGCTATGCGCTCGACGCCTTGGAGGCCTTGAGCCTGGGTGATTTCAAACAAGAGATTAAAACAACAAAGAGCCACGAGATGGAATCATTCACCGAATCATATCTCCGTTTAAAGACATCTTTGGAAATCGCCCTCGATAGGATCTCAAGGAGATAGCATGCCCAAGCAGGTACTCATCGTAGACGACGAAGAAACCCTGACCTGGTCACTGGCAAAATCGCTTTCACATGACCGTGAAACCTATGACGTGACAACGGTAAATGATGGAGAAACCGCGCTTAGAATTTTTGACGAACAGGCCTTCGATGTCGTAGTGCTCGATATCAGGCTTCCGGGCATAAGCGGGCTGGATGTCCTGGTACAGATCAAGGAAAAGAAGCCTGCTACAAAGGTCATCATGATGACTGCCTATGGGTCAATGAATGTTAAGGAAAAGGCCAAGGCGCGAGGCTCTCTTTTCTACATCGAAAAACCCTTTGAGATAGAACAGATGAGGGGGCTCATCCTCAAGGCACTGAAGGAGGATTCTGCACGGGGCTTCGCAGGCAGTATCACCGGCCTGCAGCTGCCGGACCTTATCCAGATGAACTGTTTGAGTCAGATGACCACGGCCCTTTTCGTAAAAAAGGATGATCGCAAGGGCTGCATCTATTTTGAAGACGGCCAGATCACCCACGCCGAGGTGGGGGCCATCGAAGGGGAAGAGGCCCTTTTCACCATCCTGTCATGGTCAACGGGAAATTTCAAGTTCGTGGGCGGCACCAAGGCGCCCAGAAACTCCATCTCCACAAATTGGGAATACCTTCTCATAGAGGGCATGCGGCGCGCCGACGAGATGAGTCTGGCCCTGGAGCGGGGCGAGATCGAGGACAGCGACACAGCCCCGGTGGATGACTCCACACGTACGCTCGTGAAGAATCTCTCATCGCTGAATGAATGTTCAGGCATCGCCCTGATGAAATCCGCCCAGGAGATCCTCTATCAGAGCGGCAACATCGGCAAGGAAATTAACATTCCTTACGTTGCCAAGTTCTACATGAACCTTCCCGAGGCGCTCGGCGACCTCTGCCCCACCAGGCCCAAGAAGGTGACGTTCATCGACCAGGGCAGGCTGGTGCTGCTCTTTCCTTTCAAAATTTTCGCCCTCATTGTACTTATCAACAGGTCCGTGATCTCTCAGGAGACGTCATCGGCCATAGAGCGCCTTATTGAACGGTATCAGGTTTAGGTTCACAAGGCCTTCCAGGTCTTCATTGCACCCTTGAGAAAGTATCTCCTGGACGCTCAGGCATGTCTGGTGATGCAAAAGTATCCGCTCACGCCTCGCATCATCCGTTCCATATCTTTGCATGAGATCAAGAAATCTCCTTGTCAGTGATACGACCCGATCATGCATCACCCGTTTGTCGGCATAATTTACCACCATGGCCTCGTCTACATCGAATGAATCCAATCTCACATGCCGGCCCACAACCTCACCCACCAGGGGGTAACCCTCGCGGTACAGAAATTCTTTGGCCATGAGCGCATGATCTTTCACTGTGCCGATGCAGTCCATCTTGCATATGTCATGGAGCAGCGAAGAGCGCTCAACCAGGGCCAGGTCTATGGAGAACCCTGATGATTTAAGCCAGGCCCCGATCACCAGGGCTACCCGCCCCACCATGAGAGAATGACGGAGGATATGCTCCGGCATATGGCAGGCCTCGATGATCCGGAATGCTTCCGCGCGAGAGGGAATCACTTCTGAGCTGCACCTGTATTACTATTACCCGGACGCAGAATGTCTCCCATGCCGAGGAGTTTCACGTTCAGTGACCAGGTAGTCTTCCTGGGTGTTATATTTCCTTGGGCAACCACTCGTCTTTCGGCAACAATGGCCCAGCACTGAGAGTTATAGCCAATGGTCTGCGTCTGGTTGTCGAACTTATGGTCCATGAAGTTGAACTTCACTTCGTATCCGGCTACAAGCCCTTTCATCAGCATTGCCTGAATACCTGCGGTGATGAGTTTTGTGTCCGGCCTGTGATATTCACCCCCCAAGGTGAGCGCATCTCCCCTCGTATCAGTCAATGAAAGCCTTGTTGACTGCGCTGATGTCGCATATGGACTTCCTGAAACCTTGCTTAAAATATTGGTGTGGGAGGCACTCAGCCAGGAGAATGGCTGAAGGGTTGCTCTTACATTGATATCGTTCCATTGTTCTGTGAGGTAATTGTAGTAGCTGTCAACACTCAGATCAGCCAACGATGCACCTTGGCTGTTCCGAATATAATTAGATAGACTTAAAACCATGTTGACGGTCTTATCCCAGTCATCTCCGGTTACGAGTTGCGGAAAGGCATCGTCAGGATCATTCAGATCATAGTTACCCCCGATACGGGATAGATGTGTCCATGTTATCCCCGGTATCACCTGATGATACAACCCCCCTGCAAACCTGGAGCTGTACAGTGTTGTAGATAGTGATGCCCCCCGCTCTTCCCAATGCTCCTGATAGGTTGAATCAGGGTAAAGATCCTTTGTCTCAGAGAACAATGTGTCGCGATAGAGTTCCTTCACATATGGCCTGAATGTGAAGTATGGGAACACATTCAGCGGCCATGATACCTCGGTCTGGGCATTGTCTTTAAAGGCCTCGATGGAGTCAAGGGTGTAAATCCTTGTGGAGTTGACCTCTGCCGATACCTGAAGGGGGGTATACGGTATATTTTTCTCCCTCACCCGTGCGGTAATCTTGGGAAGCTCCTGGAGGGTCTTCCCGTTGTCTTTGACGGTCAAGTCCTGTTTCCATTGACTCGATAAGGCCAGGGAAATCCCTTTATAAGAATTAACCCACTGGAGTCGGGAAATGAGTTCTGTAAGATTTGAATCATCGAGCTGATTTACCTCACCACCAGTCATGGAATCTTTCAGGTATTTCGGATCATAAAACGCCCCTATGTCCCTGAAGTAGTCAACATTGCTCACCAGGTTGATATCCCAGTTCAGGTTGTTGCCGCCCTTGTCTGCCTTGACAAACCATCTGTCTTCAGGGATGGTTTGCAGCACACCTCCATTACCTTTTTCCCCTCCCCGTTTGTCATGAAGGTTCTCGAGGTAGATCAGACCGTTCTGATCGTAATCTATGGAATACCTCAATTCGTTTTTCATGAGCAGACCCCGCTGGGTCAGCCAGGTAGGGGTTAAGGTCCAATCCATTGACCTGCCAAGTACGATATATGCCAGGCAGGCCGAGGCGATAGCCATAATCGGACCCATGGCCGAGCTCAGGGAGAAGCAGACCGGAGTGACGGGAGAGATCGGCCGGAAAGAGCAGGTACGGAATCCTGAGCAGGGGCCATGACCTTACCTTGAACCGTGCATCTTCAGCAGTTCCATACCCCCCCACCGGTATCTCAAGCCCATCTGCAGAAATGGACCAGTCGGGCGGGTCCCCAAGGCAGTGGGTGAATTCAATGGATTGTCCGGTAATGTAATCCTCGCCATAGCGCGTGATGGATTCTCCGGATATCTTCATGGCCTGGTCATAGCTGAGAATCGTGCCGTTTTGGATATGAAGGTCTTTTCTCCTGGCATTATAGGAAAGGGCGGAGGCATTGACCTCCCCCTTGGGCTCTCTCATGGTGCAGTCACCAGTCGCCCAGATGTCTTCGGTTGAGATATCGTAGACAACATAATCGGCCTTTAAGGTGAGGTCCTCTCCCGTTACCACCACGTTCCCGTAGGCCTCGATGCGCTGGCCGATCTTGAGCACATCATCCGCTTCCACATTGAGCATCTTTGCCACGGCATTCCCTTGAAAGAAAAAACAGATGAGGGCAATCAGGAAGACCAGCCTGGACATATGAGCAGTTCCCTTACCTCTCCTACGGTATAGAATGAACCCGTGACCACAACGGGCAATCCGGTCTGAATCGCTTCAGTAAAGGCCTGCGTGACGCTTTCGAATACCGTGACATTGCCTAATGCCTCCACGCGCCTCATTTCGGGTTCTCCCCATGATCTCGGCGATCGCACCGGGGCTATGAAGAGGTGTGAGCATATTTCTTTCAAGGTCATGATAATCGTCAGGTAGTCCTTGTCGGATAGAATACCTGCAACCGCCACCCCATCAAAGCCGCTATCTTTCAGGTGCTCCACAAGGACTAGCATAGATGAGGGATTGTGCGCCACATCCATGATTATTTGTTCGCCCACCTTTTCAATCCTTCCCGGAAGGAATGATGTCATAAGGGCATTGGTCAGCGCCGATTCTTCCGGAACGGCTCCAAGAAGCTGCGCACAGAGTAAAGCCAGGGCTGCATTGCCTTTTTGAGGCCCACCGGCCAATGATACAGCCCTTATGCCCGGGGCCTTCATCACATGCAGCTGGGCACCCATAGAGCTTGCATGGTCCTTTATCACACCAAGGGCCTCACCGGTAGCCGAGGTGACAAGGGGCCTGCCGGGCCGTGCTATCAAAGCCTTCTCGCCGGCAATAGCGGTAATGGTATTACCGAGGTAATCGGTGTGATCTATGGATATATCGGTTATGATCGAGACGGCAGGGTCCAGGGCATTGGAAGCATCATACCTGCCGCCAAGGCCGACCTCGAAGATGCCCACATCAATCCTGTTCCTGGCAAACAGCTTGAGCGGCAAGGATCACGCACCATTCGAAATAGGTCAGACCGAACTCACCCACAAAGGGTTCCAGTTCTTCGCGCAGTCTTTTCAACTCATGGGAGTTTGCCTGGCTCCCATTGATCCTGAACCTTTCCGTGAATCTGCTTACATGTGGGGACATGGTCGTTCCCACGCGTCGTCCGGTGCTCATGAGGATCTTCTCTAAAAAGATACAGGTGGAGCCCTTGCCGTTGGTTCCGGCTATGAGAACATGGGGATATGCACGCTCAGGGTGGTCAAGCGCATCAAGCGCCTTTCTTACCCTTTCAAGGCCTAAAGACCACTTGTGCTGATCGACATTTAAGAGAACCATTTCAGGAAGAAGGCGAGAACCTCGCGCAGCTGGTGACGGTGCACGATCATATCAATGAACCCGTTCGCCATCAAGCGGCTTGCATCCTGAAAGTCCGGTGGCAGCGTGCAGCTCATGGTGGCTTCTATGACACGCGGTCCGGCAAAGCCGATCCGCGCGCCGGGCTCTGCAAGCATGATATCAGCAAGCCCTGCAAAACTAGCACTGACGCCGCCTGTCGTAGGATCGGTGAAGATGGTTATCATGGGAACATCTTCAGTCAACGCCCTGGCATGGACTGTGCGGAGCATCTGGAGCAGGCCCCAGATACCCTCCTGAACCCGCACCCCGCCCGAGGCGCAGAAAACCACAAAGGGGATCTGCTTGCGCTGTGCATTATGCATCAGATCTACAATGGTCTGGCCGACTCTCACACCCATGGACCCGCCCTTGAAGGAAAAGTCCATGACGCCGAGAACGCACGGTTGTCCCAGTATCAATGCCCGGCCGCACTTCAGTGCATCATCGGAAGAAGGCGAGAGCTCCTCTGACCTGACTGCGGCAGGCTCAATCTCGACAAACGACCCCTCATCGCAGATAATGGCTATCCGGTCCTTTGCGTTCATGCGCATGTGAAAATCGCAATGGGGACAGACCAGCTGATTCTCTTTTAATCTGGATGTGATGATAGTCTCTGAACAGGACGGGCATTCGGTCCATCTCCCATCCTTTTTGGCGATATCTAAGACCTCTGTCAAATGGTGATTACCTCCCCCCCTCGGATATATTCGTACCTTTGTGGCAGCTCGGCTACGACCTCTTCCATATGCTTGGGCTTGATATGGTAGATGATTACCCGGGTGGAGGGAGAAAGGACACCGTCAAGGCCTTTCATGATCAGTTCGGGAGTAAGGTGTTGTGTGATTTCAGCGATATCGCCCATAGAACTCGGGAAAGATGCTTCCATAAAGCATGCCTTCAGGTCGGAACCGAGAGATTTGATGAGATCGAAGAGATCCTTATGGGATCCGGTATCCCCGGTAAACAGGGCATACTTACCTTCTTCGCAGAGCACATAGCCCAGTGAACCATCTATGTGGTTTTCCGCAAAGGCCTTAACCCGGATACCCTCAAGGTCGAACCAGTCCTGCGGCACAGGCTCAAGGCTTAAAAATGACCTGTCGGCATCAAGCTCGGCCATGTCGGGCCATATGAGTCCATTAAAGACATGTGCCTTTAAGGCCTCGATAGTGGCTTGGCTGCCCATAATCCTGATCCCTGACGCCTTCTTGCCGAAGAGTGCATCCACCAGAAACGGGAGTTCCTTGATGTGGTCTATATGCGGATGCGTAATCAGGATGTTCCTGATCCCCTCAAGGGCACTATCGGGGAGCACAGACATAACAGACCCTGCATCAATCAGGATCTTTGAGTTGATCAGTATGCTGGTCGTGTTGAAACCCTGCATTACCGATCCGCTGCAGCCGAGGATTTCGATCTTCATCTAATCTGGTACCTTTACCTTAAACAATACGCACTTTCCACACCATTTTCTTTGAACCGATCTCCCTTCTCTTCGGCTATTGGAGGATGAAACTATAATTAATGAGTCTTGAACGGCTCTATAGCCCGTGGTGAGGTACTGGGAAGATTCAGACCTATTCAAGATGCTCATCTTGCTAGTGAGATGAGCATCTTGAATAGGCTGAATTAATCCGAAATTTTGCATTTAATAGGCGTAAAAAAAACTAATCCGTTAAAAACCTCAATAACGCAGCCTTGAAGGCCCGAGAAGGCTATCGTTCCACAAAGGCTGCGTGATTGAGGTTTTTAACGGACCTAATTTTTAAAAAAAATACCACCCTATGGTTTATCGTCCTTAGCAAATTTCTTGGCCATGGTACCCACCTGCTGGGAGCATGCCCTCGGGCATACAAGGATTGCATCAGGGCCTTCCACCACCACAAGGTCGTTTACCCCGATGAGCACGATATGCTTGTCCGTGGACCAGATCACGTTTCGCTCGGCATCTACAAGCTCTCCGGAACCCCGTATGGTATTCCCCTTGGTATCCGTGGTGAACAGGTTTCCCATGGCATCCCAGCTGCCCACATCGCTCCAGCCGAAATCCACAGGGATCACGGCCACACGGGATGCCTTTTCCATAATACCGTAGTCAATGGAGACCTTTGGTGCGGCCAGATAGAATCGTTCTACACTCTCAGGATCAGTATCAATAGAAGCCTTAAGCTTCATGAGCTCTTCGGAAAGATCGGCCATGTAACGGGAGAACATGTCAAGGATGGTGTCCGCCCGCCAGAGGAACATGCCTGCATTCCACAGATACCCGCTCTTTAGGTACTGCTCGGCAAGGATCCGGGCAGGTTTCTCATGAAAAGACTTAACCCTTTTAAGGGTGAGTCCACCCTGACTCAACAGGACGACCTCAGGTGCGATATACCCATACCCTGTCTCGGGCCGCTCGGGCACAACACCCAAGGTTATGAGGAGGTCCGGGTGCGATTGCAGAGCCCTGGCCCCGAAGAGTATTGCCTCTTTCAATTTGGCAGGCTCCCGGATGATATGATCTGATGGAAAGACGGCCATCATTGCCTCGGGGTCCTTCTTCGAAATGACCACGGCTGCATACCCGATACATGGCGCAGTATTACGTCCTACAGGCTCGGCAAGGATATTGCCTGGTGGGATCTCCGGTAGCTCTTCCGCTACCTTTGCAGCCAGGTCCCTGGAGGTAACCACATAAATATTATCGGCCGGAGCAAGATCGAGAGACCGCTCGAATGTTACCCTGAGCAAGCTCTTGTCGCCTTCAAAGGGGATAAGCTGTTTCGGCATCTGGTCCGATGATACCGGCCAGAGCCTCTCCCCTTTTCCCCCTGCCATGATCACAACCTGTAGGGCCATAATACTCCTCTAAGATTCCCTCATGGGAATTTGAATTTTCAAAAACTGAAGAACTGGCTTATTATACTCTAATTAATTTGTTGACGCCATATCGGAAGGTATCCTAGAACCTACACCCATCATATGGAAAAGATACTTACCTTTACAAAGAAAAACCGTATCTTCTGTCACGGGTGCTCATCGGCTGCGTGGTTCTGCTTATGATTTTCTCAAGGCCTGTCTGGCAGCCGGGGTTAGCAGCACATATGGCAATCGAGTTGCTGGCCTTTGTCCTGGTTCTGTTCGCTGCCTTCGGCAGGCTCTGGGCCTTGAGTTATATCAGCGGCCACAAGACCAGGGACCTGATCACCGAGGGGCCCTATTCCATCATGAGAAACCCCTTGTACTTCTTCAGCCTCTGCGGGGCATTGGGCATCTGCATCCTCTCCAAGAGCATCCTCGTTTCGGGCTCCATCCTGCTGGCCTTTGCCGTCTACTACCCCCTGGTCATCCGGGCCGAGGAAGAAAATCTGGCACAGGTCCACGGCGAAAGTTTCAGGCAATATTGTTCCGTGGTGCCGTCATTCATCCCGAAAATATCCCTGTTTCATGAGCCTAAGGATTATCCGGTCAATGCACGGCTCTTCAGGCGGACGTTTTTCAGCGTCATGTGGTTCCCGCTGGCATTCATCCTCATCCATTTCCTCGGGCACCTGCAGGAAATGGGACTCGTGCCCGTACTGCTCTCCATTCCCTAGCTTGCATCCTTTCAAGCATAACGATATATAATTTAAACATTCTTATCATACCCGGAGGATTGGCATGTTCCCAGAAAACAGACCCCGCAGGCTTCGCCGAACGGATACGCTCAGAAGGATGGTCAGGGAGACGCGTGTCCATGTGGATAACCTCGTCTATCCCCTCTTTATAAAGGAGGCCTCCTCGCTGAAAGAGCCCATTGATGCCATGCCCGGCCAGTTCCGGTATTCACCTGATCTGCTGCCCAAGCTTGCAAAACAGCTTTCCGCCCAGAAGATCCCGGCAATCCTGCTCTTCGGCATACCGAAAAAGAAAGACCCCGAGGGCACCTCGGCCCACCATAAAGACGGTGTGGTCCAGCAGGCCATAAGGCGCATCAAGGATGCAGCACCCGAGATCATGGTCATCACGGATGTGTGCCTGTGCGAGTACACGGACCACGGCCATTGCGGCATCCTGGATGAGTCCGGCCAGGTGAGCAACGACGACACCCTGGAACTGCTTTCTACCGTGGCGCTATCGCATGCCAAGGCAGGCGCGGACATCATCGCGCCGTCCGACATGATGGACGGCCGCGTGGGCATCATCCGCGAATCGCTCGATGAAAACGGATATGAACACCTCCCCATCCTGAGCTATGCCGTGAAATACGCCTCGTGCTTCTATGGCCCCTTCCGTGAGGCGGCGGGCTCAACACCATCTTTCGGTGACAGGAAAGGCTATCAGATGGACCCGGCAAATGTGCGCGAGGCCATGCGCGAAGCCGCATACGATATCGAGGAGGGCGCGGACATGCTCATGGTGAAGCCGGCGCTGCCCTATCTGGATGTCATCCGCCTTGTTGCCGACGAATTCGACTGCCCTTTGGCGGCATACCAGGTCTCGGGCGAATACTCCATGATCAAGGCTGCCTGCGAGAGGGGATGGATGAACGAAGACGCGTGCATACTGGAGTCAGCCACCTCTATCAAGCGTGCAGGTGCGGACATCATCATCACCTACTTTGCGCCGAGGCTGGCCGAACTGCTCGCATGAAACTGCCGAACATCCTCGCCTGGGAGCTCACCAAGGCATGCAACCTGAACTGCATGCACTGCAGGGCCTCGGCCACAAACATCCCCGGCCCTGACGAGCTTACAACCCATGAAGGGTTTGCCCTGCTTCGCGATCTTTTCAAAGGAGGCACAAGGCTTGTCATCCTCTCGGGCGGCGAGGCCCTTGCCCGCAGTGATGTGTTCGAGATCGCCTCATACGGCACCTCCCTGGGCCTTCGCATGACGCTGGCCACCAACGGCTCCCTGGTGACACCGCTGGTCGCCCTGAAAATGAAGGAATCCGGCATTGCCCGGGTCTCCGTGAGCCTCGACGGCGTGACAAGCGACTGTCCATGACACCTTCCGGGGGCTGCCCGGTGCCTTTGACATGGCCTTGCGGGGTATCCGGATACTCATCGATGCAGGTGTTCCCGTACAGGTCAACACCACGGTAGCGGCCATGAATATCTCCCAGATGAAGCGGTTCCCGGATTCTTGAAGGATCTGGGCGTTATGGCATGGCATGTGTTCTTCCTTGTTCCCACCGGCAGGGGAGAGCACGTCGAACCTGCCAAGATCAGGCAGTACCGCGACATGCTCGAAGACTTCCACGCCACGTCAAAGAGTGCCGCCATCGAATGCAAGGCCACCTGCGCCCCGCAATACTACCGCATGCTCGTGGAAAAGGAAGGATCAAGCCCCACCAAGGGCTGCCTGGCAGGCACCGGATTCGGTTTTGTCTCAGCCTCCGGCACGGTGCAGCCCTGCGGCTTTCTCCAGATCGACTGCGGCAACATACGCAATCAACCTATTGCCGACATCTGGGCCGGTTCGCAATTGCTCATGGGGTTAAGGGATGAGGGCAACCTGAAGGGAAAGTGCGGCTCATGCAGGTTTGTCACGGTCTGCGGCGGCTGCCGGGCCAGGGCCTATGAGGTCCATGGCGACGCCATGGAGGTGGATTCCATATGCTGGTACCCGGGGTGAAAGATCCATATGGACACCATTGACCGCAAGATCCTCACTATCATCAACAATACGCTCCCTATTGCTGAACGGCCGTTTAAGGTCGTTGCTGAAGAAGTTGGTATCTCTGAGAAAGAGACGATTGACCGCATAGAAAAACTGAAAGCCGTCCATATCATCAGAAGGATCGGGGCTGTCATTAATCCCGGGGGCATCGGCTGGCAGTCAACACTATGCGCTGTTCATGTCCCGACAGAACGCCTTGAAGAATTTGCGGCACTCGCAGGCAGGTATGATGAGGTTACACACAACTACGTGAGGGACGGGCAACCCAACTGCTGGTTCACGATCATTGCACCGAGCAAAGAGCGCCTCATCGAGATCATTCGTGAAATTGAGCAGACCCTGGATACTAAAATCCTCAACCTCCCGGCCAGCAAGGTCTTCAAGATCAGGGTAGCCCTGGATATTTCTTAATTTCTAAGAATATGACACATACCCACGACATCTTCCTCGATCATGCAGCCACCACGCCTGTGCACCCCGAGGCCCTGGGGTTGATGCTGCCTTATTTCGGGAATCACTTCGGAACGCCATCCATGCCTTTTGGTTTCGGCGACAAGCCCAGGGCAGCCATCGACCAGGCCCGTTCACGGGTTGCCCAGCTCATAGGGGCCTCTAAGCATGAGATAATCTTCACATCCTCCGGCACAGAGGCCAACAACCTGGCCATACTGGGGGTTGCTTCCATGCAGAAAGACAAAAGGCATATCATTACCAGCACCATTGAGCATGTTTCAGTGCTGAATACTGTGCGCCATCTACAAGAAACAGGATTCGTGGTGACCGAGCTCGGGGTGGATGAAACCGGGTTTATTGACCCTGCCAACGTTGAATCGGCCATTAGGGACGATACCTTTCTCATCAGTGTCATGCACGCATGTAATGAGACCGGGGCCATTCAGAACATCGAAGCCATCGGACGTATTGCACACGACAGGGGTATATCCTTCCATTGCGACTCCGTCCAGTCTGCAGGCAAGATTCCCGTCAACGTACATACCATGAACGTTACCATGCTGAGTATCTCCTCGCACAAGCTCTACGGACCAAAAGGCGCCGGTGCATTGTACGTGAAACAAGGCACAGCCATCTCCCCGGTCTTTTTCGGATCGGACCAGGAAAAGGGGCTGAGGCCCGGCACCATCAATATGCCATGCATTATCGGGTTCGGCCTGGCTTGCGAGAAGGCTTTGCTTGATATGGAAAAGAATGCCCGGCACATTGCATATCTGAGAGACACCCTCGAACAAAAACTGATGGGTCAAATCCCGGACATGAAAATAAACGGTGCGGAAACACCACGCCTGCCCCACATATCGAGCATATCCTTTGCCGGAATCCAGGCGGATGCCCTGGCTGCCTGGCTCGACCTCTATGGTGTAACGGTCTCTGCCAGAACGTCATTTTTCTCGAAGATGTCTTCCCAAACCATGACAGAGCTTACTATCAATCCCAATCTCACATTCGGGACCATCCGGTTCAGTCCTGGATGGGAAAACTCCCAGGAGGAGATCCACCGGGTCATAGAGACCACAGCACATGCTGTTTCGGGCATGAGGGCGCTCACTCTTCATTTGGAAGGCGATGAGGCCTGCTTAGTAACGTTTGCTGCCAAGAAGCAACTTCTCCCTGCCCTTACCTTCATGGAAAAGCAATGCATCCCATGTGCCGTTTCGGTGCGGCCTGCGGAATTCGCTCACATTGCAGGACCTGAGGCTGTCATCGCCATACCCTGCAGCCGCAGGGATGAGACGGGCAGGTTCCTGGGCTCAAAAGGCATCGACATCACCGGCATGCACCACATCAAGTGCCTGTGAAGCTCAGAAAGCGAGAAAGAAACCCGGTTCCCGGAGGCGGTCTCGCAGATTAAGTAAGACCAAAGAATCCTTGAACAGGGACCTGAAATACGCTTGTTATTTAATCAGATCCTTCCTATGATGTAAGGGATTGTGATCATGTCGCTATGCAGAAAAAAGAAGTTCTACTATTGATACTTGCCCTTGCCCTGCTCTTGGTGGGCATCTTCGATCACTCTCTGTGGACGCCCGATGAGCCGCGCGTGGCAGACATATCCCGCACCATGGCCATAACCGGGGATTACCTCATCCCCCACATCGGGGCAGATCCGTTCCTGGAGCAGCCGCCTTTGTACTATGCGGTTACCGGCCTCTTCTGGAAGGCCCTGGGCACAGGCAATGAGGGCTTCGGCAGACTTTCTTCGGTCCTGTTCAGCCTGGGCACTCTCATGGTGATGTTCTTCGGGGTACGATCCCTCTATGGGCGAAATACCGCCGTGTTGTCATCACTGATCCTTGCCACCACAATCGGGTTCTTCACCATATCGCACAAGATGATCGTGGACACCGCCCTTGCCTTCTTTATCACCGGGGCATTGTTCGCGTTCCTGTCTGCCTACCGGGCTTCCTTCAAGCAGGGATATCCCCTTTTCTGGCTGTGCCTGGCAGGGGCCTTTCTCACCAAGGGCATCATCGGGTTCGCTATCCCTGGGATTGCGGTAGTCCTGTTCGTGCTCTGGCAGAAGGATTTCGCCGTCATTAAGCGGGCCTGGGTGCTGCCCGGGATAACCCTGCTGGTTGCCATTCTCTCTTTCTGGGCTTACATCCTGTATCAACGTGGCGGAACGGACTTCCTCTACACCTTCTTCCTGTACAACAACCTCGGGAGATTCATTGATGTGGGCATCTATCAGGGGGGGCACGAACGGCCCTTTTACTACTATATCCCTGTCCTCTTCACCGAGGGTATGCCGTGGTCCATCCTTCTTATCCCTGCGCTGGTCTTCCTGAAAAAACCCGATATGAGGTTGCGGTTCTTTTACTGCTGGTTTATCGGCGGGATCTTGCTCCTCTCCCTTGCCTCAACAAAACGCGGCCTCTACCTGCTCCCCATGTACCCTGCCATGGCGGTTATGGTCTCTGTCTGGTTTGAAAAGACACTGAAAGTAACGGCTTCACAGTGGGAGCACCGCTGGCTCGGAATAACCGCAACCTTTGTGGGGCTTGCCGGCCTTGCCCTGCCCCTGGTATATGTAATTCTCGGCGGATCTATACCAGCGGCCATAATCGTATTTCTCCTTTCCATGACAATACTGGCCGCCGTGTTCAAAAGATTGCCGCTGACCCTGCCGGAGCGGCTTGTGGCAGGATGGTCGGTGCTGCTTGTTGCCTGGTCGACATTGTTCTTCTATCAGGTAGACACCTTCAAGAGCTACAAGCCCTTCTTCCAGGAGGCGGGCAGGCTGGTGGGCAGCGAAACAGTCATGGGCCTTGACCTCACCGAGACCGCGCTGGCCATGAGCTCCTTCTACGGCGGGTTTGCACCGGAGAACGTGACTGACCGCGAGAAGTTCATAGAGAAACTTGTCGCAGGCAAGACCCGCTATGTCCTTTTCCTGCGGAGAAAAAAAGATGATGAACTGGGGCGTCTTCTGGAAACGAAAGGCCGGATGCTTTTACACATTGACAACAGGATTATGGACAGTATACGCATCCCGAAATCAATGGGCCTGAATCCTGTCTCGGCCAATAAGGAAACCGTGAGGCCCACTGAGCTGTGGCGCCTTTTATGAACCTTTACAACCTTTGGGAGTTACATAAAAATGGATGACTTCATCCCCATGAGCAAGCCTTTTTTCGGCAATGAAGAGATCGAGGCCGTGACCGAGGTCATAAAATCAGGATGGGTGACGACCGGCCCCAAATGCGTCCGGTTTGAAGAAGATTTCGCCCGGTACACGGGTTGCGCCCATGCCCTTGCCCTCAGCTCGGGCACGGCAGGGATGCACCTTTTGCTCAAGGCAATGGGTATTGGCAAGGGCGACGAGGTCATCACGCCTTCCATGACCTTTGCATCCACCGTGAACCAGGTTGTGCTCTCAGGAGCCAAGCCCGTATTTGTTGATATTGACTACGGCACGCTGCTGGTGAAACCCGACGCATATCGCCAAGGCCATCACCAAGAGGACCAAGGCCGTTATCCCCGTTCACTTCGCCGGTGCGCCTGCGGACATGGATGCCATTGAGCAGGTCTGCGGAGCGATACCCATCATCGAGGATGCCGCCCACGCCATCGGCACCTTTTACAAAGGATCCCATATCGGGGCAAGCAACCTGGCCGTGTTTTCGTTCCACCCCATCAAAAACATCACAACAGCAGAAGGCGGCATGGTTACAGGCGGATCACAGGTGCTCATGGATAAGCTGAAGCTGCTGAAATTCCACGGCATAGAGCGCGATGCCTGGAAGCGCTACGGCAAGGCATCAGACCCCACTTATGACATCGAGGAGCCGGGATTCAAGTATAACCTGACTGACCTGCAGGCAGCGCTCGGTATTGTGCAGTTGAACAAGATCAATGAGATCAATGCCAGACGGACCCATATAGCACTGCGCTATATGGAAGGCCTATCCCAGGTCAAGGGTCTCGATCTGCCGGGTGTGCCTGCCTACAACCATGTCCATTCCTGGCATCTCTTTGTGGTCAAGACACGATCCGTTGACAGGAAAATGCTCATGGCCGAGCTTGCAGAGCGTAATATCGGCTACGGTCTTCACTTCCCGGCATGCCACACCCTGAAATATATCAGGAAGCTCTCTGGAAAGATTACCCTGCCTGAGACCGAGGCAGCAGCGGAACGCATCTTAAGCCTTCCCTTATATCCTTCTCTGGAAGAACCACAGGTGAACAGGGTAATAACCGCACTTAAGGAGATATTCGGGTGAAACGAATCAACTTCCGCAACGTCATGAAAAGACTGGATTCCCGCTTCCGCGGGAATGACAACTGGAGAGTTCTGCAATGGCCTCCCATGTACATACCAAACTTTCCCTATACCCTAGGGCAGGAGGCGACACGCGCATGAACCAGCCCAGGATCTCGGTAATCATACCGGTTTACAATGAAGAGCAGGTGCTCCCGAAACTCTTTGAACGGCTCATGCCGGCCATGGAAGCAATGAACAGGGATTATGAGGTGATCCTCGTTGATGACGGCAGCAGGGACAACTCCCTGGGGATCCTCCGCAGCCATGCATCCGAGCGCGTCATCATTGTAGAGCTTTCCCGCAACTACGGCCAGCATGCGGCCGTGTTCGCCGGATTCGAGACCAGCACCGGCGAGATCGTGGTCACCTTAGACGCGGACCTCCAGAACCCGCCCGAAGAGATACCGCGCCTGGTGGATACGATGGAGAAGGGCAACTACGAGGTGGTGGGAACGGTACGCATGATGAGGCAGGACACGTCTTTCAGGAAGACGGCCAGCAGGATCGTCAATGCCTTTACCCGCCGCATCACCGGCGTGCACCTTTCCGACTGGGGGTGCATGCTCCGGGCATACAGAAGGCACGTGGTGGACTACATGCTTGCGAGCCAGGAGCATTCCACCTTCATCCCTGCTCTGGCCACCAGCTTCGCCAAGGACATCACCGAGATCGAGGTGAGGCATGAGGAACGCTTTGCAGGCGAGTCCAAGTATTCGCTCTCAAAGCTCATCGCGCTGCAATTCGACCTGGTGACCTCTTTTTCAGACTTCCCCTTAAAGGCAATGCTCTATACCGGGATTATCCTGGCCTTCCTCGGCATGGGCTTCGGCACATTTCTTGCGGTGGCCAGGCTCGCATTCGGGGCCGAATGGGCGGCGCAAGGCATCTTCACCCTGTTTGCCGTGCTGTTCTTCTTTGTGGGGGCACAGTTCCTGGCGTTCGGCATCATGGGCGAATACGTGGGCAGGATCTACCGGGAGGTGAAGAAACGCCCGCCTTATACCATAAGGAAGGTGTACCGTTGAGGGCCGTGGTGTTCGCCTACCATAACATGGGGCTCGTAGGCATCAGGAGTCTTAGGAATGCCGGCTTTGAGATCCCCCTGGTCTTTTCCCACGAGGATGACCCGGGCGAGAATATTTGGTTCGGCTCGGTGAGTGAGTTGTGCCATGAACTGGCTATCAATTGCGTCCTTCCGAGAAACCCCAACCAGTACGGGTGGATCGAACGGATCAGGTCGGTCAAACCGGACATCATCTTCAGCTTCTATTACCGGCACATGCTCACACCCGCGATCCTTACCATCCCGAGGCTCGGGGCCTATAACCTCCACGGCTCATATCTGCCTGCATACCGTGGCCGGTGCCCGGTGAACTGGGTTATCATCAAAGGGGAACAGACCACGGGCGTTACCCTGCACGAAATGGTTGAAAAGCCCGATGCCGGCCCTATCGTGGCCCAGAAAAAAGTTGATATCACCCATGAGGATACAGCGCTTTCCCTCTTTAATAAACTGGAACGCTCTGCCGATGCACTCCTTGCCGAGATCCTGCCGCACATGATCATCGGAGACATCCCCAAGACTCCCATGGACCTTTCCCAAGGCTCTTACTATGGCGGCAGGAAACCCGAAGACGGCCGCATCTGCTGGGACAGGCCCTGTCGAGGAGATCTATAACCTCATCCGCGCCGTTACCCGCCCCTACCCCGGGGCCTTCGGTTTTGTCGGCGATGATATGGTCATTTTCTGGTGGGCTGTGCCTGTCAATGAGATCACCATGGAGCCTGGCAAAATCGATATTCACAAAGATACTGTTTTGATCGGGACAGGCGATGGATGTATAAGGCCCCTTGAGATAGAGGTGAGCGGCAGGACGTTGAAGGATGCACCCCTGCAGAAGTATTTCAAAGATCACGAAGGAGAAATCGTACAATGAAGGTACTTATTCTGGGTGTGAACGGATTCATCGGCTCGCATTTAAGCGAGCGGATCATGCTGGAAACGGACTGGGAACGTCTATGGCATGGACCTGGGAGACAACAAGCTCAAAGGTGTAATCAACAACGACCGGTTCCACTTCATCGAGGGCGACATCGCCATCAACAAGGAATGGATCGAATACCACATCAAAAAATGCGACGTGGTGCTGCCGCTGGTGGCCATTGCCACCCCCAAGACCTATGTGGAGCGTCCATTGAGCGTGTTCGAGCTGGACTTCGAGGAAAACCTGCGCATCATCCGAGCAGTGCGTGAAATACAACAAGCGGGTGATCTTTCCCTCAACCTCAGAGGTATACGGCATGAGCACTGATGAGGCCTTTGACGAATACAGCTCCCCGCTCATACTGGGGCCCATCCCCATGCAGCGCTGGATCTACTCATGTTCCAAGCAGCTTCTGGACCGGGTCATCTGGGCCTATGGCACCAGGGACGAGCTCGACTTTACCCTGATAAGGCCCTTCAACTGGATCGGCCCGAGGCTGGATTCCCTGGAGACGGCAAAGGAAGGTTCGTCACGGGTGGTCACCCAGTTCATCGCATCGCTGGTCTTCAGGACCCCCATCGCCCTGGTGGACGGCGGCATGCAGAGCAGGTCCTTCACCTATATAGACGACGGCATCGGCGCGCTCATGAAGATCCTTCACAATGAGGGCAAAAAGGCGAGCAAGCAGATCTTCAACATCGGCAACCCGGCCAATAATCTATCCATCAAGGACCTTGCCCACAGGCTGCTTGAGATGTTCAAGCAGCACCCGGACCATATGAAAGACACGACCTTTTCCGAGATCATCATCACGCCCTCGGGTGAATTCTACGGCGCCGGCTACCAGGACATCCAGACCAGGGTCCCTTCCATTAAAAACGCCATGGAACGCCTTGGATGGGAGCCCAAGGTGGGCCTTGATGAGGCGCTGAAGCGGACACTTGACAGCTTCCTTGAAGAGACAGCAGCTTCATAATGCCTGATCTGGCCCTCAAGGTGGACGTGGACACCTTCCGCGGCATGAAGGAGGGTGTCCCGGCCATTGCTGAAATCCTGGCCGGGTACGGCCTGAAAGCGAGCTTTTTCATCAGCTTCGGCCCGGACCGATCTGGCCTGGCCGTGCTGCAGCTCCTGCGGCCCTCATTTCTGAAAAAGATGATCCGCACCAACGCCCCGGGCCTCTACGGGTGGAAGACAGCGCTGTACGGCACCCTGCTGAGAGCGCCCATGATCGGTATGGATTTCCCGGAAACGATCCAGGGGCTCATGATGTCCGGCCATGAG
This sequence comes from uncultured delta proteobacterium, assembly GCA_963785235.1. Taxonomy (GTDB): domain Bacteria; phylum Desulfobacterota; class Desulfomonilia; order UBA1062; family UBA1062; genus MWEI01. The sequence continues at coordinate 21,954 of CAWAUM010000013.1, forward strand.
ATCGCCTGCCACGCCTGGGACCACCGCATATGGCAGGACTGGCTCTTTCTCATGAGCAGGAATTCCATAGAGGCATGGTTTGCCAAGATGGTCGGGGCCTATTTCCAGATTACGGGCTCACAGCCCAAGGCCTTCGGCGCGCCCAGCTGGATGATGGATAAACGCTCGCTTGCGGTCGTTGCAACCTATAACCTGTCATACCTGAGCTGCACCAGGGCCACGGCCCCGTTCGTCTTTGCAGAAAACTCCATGATCGAAGTCCCCTCTAACATGCCGTGTATTGAAGAAGTGGGCACAGACGGTGTCATGGCAGCCATCAAAGACCGCTCTGATAGCCCTGTCCCTCAGGTACTGCCGGTACACGCCGAGGTGGAGGGCATGACGTACCAGGGGCAATTCAAGGAGATGCTGAACCTGGCAGTCTCGCTTGGTTACCGGATCTGTCCGCTGCACGAAATTGCATCAGGCCTTGAGAAGGACCGGCTCCCCGTACGTCCGCTCACCATGGGCCTGATCCCCGGCAGGGCCTTCAAGTGTGCGGTTTAATATACGACCCGGTTGGTTTATAATCACACTCAGGCCGTATCTCTGGAGCTCTAGGGCCAATTCGTAATCCCAGGATTTCAAGGCATGGTTGAGCAGTAAGTTATAATTACAAGTTTCTCTGTCAATTCAACTTTTTTGTTGAACGTTTCGGACAGAGTCGAATGATGGAAGTATAAAGAAGTGGCAGAGGTTCAAATCCCAGCCACTTAGTTTTAGGATCCCGAATTTAAAGGTAAAAAACTCCCTGAGAAAATTAACTTATTTCTTCATCGATTTCTGGAAAAGGGCATCAGCCTTCTTCTCCTTTTCCTCTGCTATCCGCTCCCTTTCCTCTGCCTTCTTTATGGCATTATCGGCGCGGGTTGCTGCGTCATCCGCCTTCATCTTGGCCTCATTGGCTTGCGCTTTTGCAGCCTGCGCCTCCTGAATTGCCTGATCAATTTTAGCATCGGTCGCCTTCTGCTGGGCCTGAACCTTATCCAGGTCACTGGTTGTTGCACAACCCCACATACTGAGAGCGAGTACAAGCACCATTGAAATCCCCGATAGAATCTTCCTCATAATACCCCCTTTCTTTTCATCAAAATTATTTTTACACTAACTGAGTTTGTGTGTCAGTCGGACCTTTGATCGTTTCAAGGTATTCGGATTTTTATCAACCACGCTCGTCTTCCCTCTCCGTCATGGGTCTCCATGATGTTGTCGGCCCTTTGGGGAACAAGTGGTTTTGCGGTGAAGAACGATGAGATTCTCCTGCATGAGTTTCAGCACCAACCCTCATCATGAAAAATGTCTTCGATTGACTGAGACCGGTAATGGCATAAAGTTTCATTATCATGGCTTCCAAAATAATAATCGCAATGAAATATTTAAAGCAATATACAAGCCAACATTGACAGTCTTTAAAAATCATAAGGTTGGATGATAATGTCTATCGAGATCCTGTGACAGATGTACATATTTGTACACTGTGATATCATATTTTGTAACCAGATTAGTGATGCTTCTTGGCAGGTTCAATCAATAAACCATCCATTTCCAAATCAATTTTCAGGCGTTTGACTGCATCTTTGGCCTCGCTGATATCACTGTAAGGGCCAGTGATAACACGGTAGCCATCGCTCTTTGATAACATCCTTGCAGGGATTTGTGGACCCTGATGATTGATGATGGCGGTAATTCGCAAAGCTTCAGTCTTGTCATCCAGGTCAGCAGCCCAAACATACCATGCCTCCGTTTTTAGATCTGGAATTTCTGGTCTGCCAAATAATATGCCTGGGTGCTTCACCTCTATGATTTGCTCAATCCGTCTTTCTTGATCGATCTCTAGTATGGGCACAGGAATCCCCTGGGCCTCTGCCAGGACTTTCTCGACTTTTTTCCAGTCAAGCGTACGTCCGGAGTTATTTTCAATATTTCTCAAATTTTTATACATCTTCTCTAACTCAGTTGCACCTGTGCCTTCCAAGGACGCATGAACTTCCAGGTAGACTGTTCCATCACGTTGACCAATTAAATATGGCTGGTTGACGATGCATACAGGTGTATTAACCGGCGTGTTCTCGTAGAGCTTCTTCACGTCTTCCGGATAGAGTCTCAGACAGCCATTGGTTGCATTAAGTCCAATGCTAGCCGGCTTGTTTGTCCCATGGATCAGATAAGTCGACTTACTCAAATAGAGCGCGTATTCTCCCAAAGGATTTTGGGGCCCAGGCAGAACTGCAGCAGGCAGGGGATCCCCTTTCTTTCGATGATCCTCAGCGATTGAGGCAGGCACATACCAGGTCGGCCGGGTAACCTTGCGCACTACATGCATTTGACCCATAGGCGTAGGTCGCTCTGCGGTACCGACACCGACCGGGTAGGTCATAACAACGAAAGAGTTACCATCTCTTTTATATTGAAAGAGCCTCATGGTGGCCAGGTTGATCACGATGCCTTTTCTGGGAGCATCCGGCAGAACAAACTGCAGAGGCAACATGATACGCTCTCCGGCCTCAGGCACCCATACATCCACCCCTGGATTGGCTGCACTGACTTCATTGATACCTAGGCTGAAGTGTCGCGCTATGTCCGGCAGAGTATCTTCCTGTTCAAGCCTGATGACTGCCAACCGGCCAACCACGTCACTGCCTTTGACAACCGAAAACTTATTTCGTTCCAAGTGGTTTTCCGGATGGATCGGAAAAGATGAGGATATATTCTGAATACTATTCATTACAGCACATCCAGGGAGAAACGAGACGACTAGGCACAAGACCATGAGTCGGAGCTCTTTGGATATAATTATGAGGTCAATTATTCGGCACATGGTTCAATGTATAGGGTCTTCTATGGCCTGATCTCAACGATCGTACCATTCGGCACCAGCTTTTCAATTTCCTCAATCTCTTCGTCTGTTACGGCAATACACCCTTTTGTCCAGTCATACTCTGTATGCAGATCACCAATCGACGAAAACCCATTCTTGATACCGTGGATCATGATATATCCGCCCGGAGAAACACCGAGTTCTTTTGCCCGCTTTTTGTCTCTCTCGTTTGGATAGGAAATGTGAAGAGACAGGTGATAACGGCTGTCCTTGTTTCTTGAATCGATGACGTATGTTCCTTCCGGGGTTTTGTTATCGCCTTGCCTTTCTTTCGGACCATTTGGGTTTCCCCCCAATGCTATCATGTAGGTCTTGAGGACCTCACCCTTTGAGATCAACATTAATCGTCGTTCTTTCTTTTCTATCAGGATTTTATCTGCCGGTCCCTTCTCCATTGAAAAGACTTTTTGTTCGAGCGCTTCAATCTTTTTTTGAAGGGCACTAATCTCATTCCTCTTGCTTTTAACCTCTTGCTGGAGAGTCTCAATCAGTGTTTGTTGTGCATCAATCCTCTCATCCTTCATAGTGACATTATTGATATGATATATCATCCTCTCACTGTCATGTCTGTATATGCTCTCCGGATAATTCTTTATGAGTTTCTGAAAACATTCCAGTGATTTCTGGTAATCTTTCTGCTCATTCTTGGGATACGCGTAAATGATCCCCATCTCGAAAAGAACTCTGTCTCCCGCCGAGGGATATCTTTCAATGATTCCTTCATATTTACTCAGAGAGGCCTCGTAGTTTCCCTGGCTGAAGAAATCATTGGCTTCTTCGAAGTTCGACCTGACCTGAAACTGACTGCACCCGCACATAAAAATCGGTGTTATCATGATACAGGCAAAGATAAAGGTATAAAGCTCTCCAGTCCTATCTTGCTTTTTACCCATATTCTCCTTCGTATTCTTTAATACTATGTCTGATGATCGAATAACCTAGTCCGTCTTTTCTTGGCAATATACAGCAAAACATGTGCCACATTCTCAGATAGAATTATGCAATATTTGGGTTCTGGAATATTTTAAAGCTTAATACATAATTCAGCAGATTTTCTACTAGTTATTTTCTAGCATCTTGTCTTTATCGTTTTTATACATATTATTAGATTAATATTTTATCTTATTTTTGGTGGGAGGTGCATCGAATGGCTGAGCCAACCTTAAAGGACAGAACCTTTCATATCATAATGAAACGAATGGTGGAAACGGGTCAGGCACCACACCACACCGAGATCGCATCTGAGTTGGGCGTGTCGCCCAAGGAAGGCAAGAAGGCGCTCAGAAAACTCATTTCACGTTTCGGCTTTCCTGGATGGCTCAAGGGGGACACCGTCGTATCTTTCGCACCCTTCAATAATCTGCCAACCCATCACCGCCTGACGATCAATGGGGAACAAAAGTGGTTCGGCCAATGAGCGTTTGAATCGCTGGCGGTCTGCTGGCTCTTTCCTGGAAAAACGGTACAAATCGATTCAGTATGCCTCGATTGTGGCGAGCCCATACGGGTAGAGGTAAAGGACGGCATCATAGAAAGGAGAGACCCGGAAAGCATAATCGGCTATGTCTGTGTCCCGGTTGGAAAGTGGATGTTACGCATGCCTTATTCCTGAAGCACCATGAACTTCTTCCGGTCGGAAGAACATCTCCGCAAGTGGGAAGGTTTTAAAGGGGAAGGCGGTATAATCTCCCTGGAATCTCTGATGCAGGTTTTTTCGGGCTCATACATGAAGAACAGGATGGGGGGCGATTGGGTCTCCCGTTCGAGCGAATACTTGGCAGAGATGATGGAGACACTCGATAAGCTCCAAGGCGCAGGGAAATACTGGCGGTTGGCACCGTACGAGAAGCTTGGGTTCCCCCTTGCACTTAAGTTGGGACTGTTGTAGGCACCATGCTCGTACTCACTGTATATAGACTAAGGAAGGGATCGAAGAACCCCTAGGGTTCATAGAAGGTCCTTTTCCTCTGATCTGCTGGATCTGTACAGCCATGTCACAGTATCAACTGTAGATCTCTGCTATACTTGGAACTTTCGAAAAGCCCTAAAACCGATGATCTGGAGTTGAAACATATGCATTAAGTCACTTCATATCAGACTGTGTCTAATGGCACTCATCAGTTTCTCAGGACTCGTGGAACTGATGAGTGGCCTGTTTTCCTTAGGGCTCACTACAGTCATGGCTGCTTCCCGTTAGTACGAGGTGTGATGAGGGCAAGCCGGGCCACTTCGCGGCCTTTGTGATCCATCTCTTTCTCCAGCAGCACATCCACCTTTACCTGCTGCTGTGTCAAGGAATTCATGACCCTGCTTTCCTTGTCAGCCCAAAAATAGACACCCCGGTCTCTAATGTCCAATGGAGAAACCACTACATTGAAGGTTTTACCGGTGATCATGGGGAAAACCCCCTTCAAGATCTCCTCCGGGGCAAGCAGGGTTATCTCCCTCTCTCCCGCAACGGCAAGGGCCTGGCGTGAAAAGCCGAGGTAATCCTTGGTGGGCTTCATGTACTGATAATAAACCGTGGAGCAGGCACTCACGGCAATGCATACCACTAAGACCAGGGATACGGCCTCACACTGTTTCACCCCGCCCCGGGCGATAAGCACCAGGGATCCGACCGAGATTACCCCCATGGCTACACCCAGGACCGGCACGCCCAGGAAGATTCCGGCAAGCGGTGCGAAGCAGCCCACAATGGCTACCGCCCAGGTGACCTTTACGAGCATATCCTCCCACTTCACGCGGCTCGACTTGACGAGCCAGCTTGCCATCATGCATGCCACGGCAGGATACAGGGGCGCCAGATAGATTCCCCTCTTGGTTGATGCAAATGAGAGGAGAATGAAAGGACCGATGAACCAGCTAATGTACGGGTCATCCCTGAATCGCCTGATGGAGGCGATGAATGCCGGGATAAAGATCAGGGTCCAGGGCAAGATACCACGGGGAAATTGCTCCAGGTAGAAGAAGATACCATTCTGGTGTCCCAGAGCAGCTCCCTCGGGGGCGCCTGTGAAGCGCATGAGATTGTTCACCACGATGGCCGTACGGATGAAGGGCCATCCCCCTTGGTGCCACAGCGCGATGATCCAGGGCAGGACTGCAATGAGCATGCACGCAATGACCAAAAACGGCCTTATTCTCCATACTATCCTGAGATCCCTCTGCCGTATGATGTCCGTCAGGATCGCTGCTGTAATGATTGCAGGCCCCACCAGACCTTTGGCCATGAAAGCGATGCCCGCGGCAAACCCCAGGATGATGGAATCTCTCACCTGCGAGGAATCCGACCACCTGAGGTATGCAAACATGGACAGGGTCACGCCGAAGACCAGGGCGATGTCAACCTGTATCCACCGGGAAAGCATGAAGATCTCCCACGAACTTCCCAGAATGCCTCCTGCTATGATGCCCATAAGGGGGCCATTCTTCTTTGCAACTAATGAGAAGGTGATGAGGATCGTGAGCACGCCGAAGAGGAGCGACATGAGGCGGTAGGGGACGTCCGTATCAACCCCGAAGAGGGATCCTGCAACCGAAGCAGAGGCATAGTAGAGGGGCGGCTTTTCGAGGAAAGGCTTGCCGTTCAGATGTGGCACCACATAATTACCGGTGCGGGCCATCTCGGCGCAGGTCCCTGCGACACGCGGCTCATCAGGCCTCCACAGCCCATGGTTGATACCGGGAATGAGAAAAAGGAATAGAACAGCAAGAGAGAGAATGACCCATACTTTCGTTTGTTGGGTAATTATGCCCACAACACTCTCCTCTTCTTGAGGGTGCTTAAACCATACTCATCATTACCGGAAGCTTATCCGAACATTACTATCTCGTAATGAACTTACCTTGATAACGCTGGTGCTTTGGAAGTTCAGCGGGTGAACCGGTGGATTCCCCGCCTTGAGAGAAAAATAGAAACAGATCCACTTAGGCAGTGGGTATTCCTCCTGCCTAGCATCAGGGCAGAGGAACATATCTTCCTGTTCCCCATTTTTCCCTTTCTCAAGGAACAAGGGTGGCATATATGATCAGAGGAAGAAGACATTCACGAGGTTGTTTTCATGAGAATATTGTTGATAGAAGACGATGAGACCATTGCATCTTACATTGCCGGCGGTCTGCGTGAGGCAGGATTTGCCATTGATCATGCGCTCGATGGTGAAACAGGCCTGAACCTGGCTTTGACCGAGCCCTACGATGCGGCCATCATCGATATCATGCTGCCAAAGCTCGACGGGTTGACCCTCATCGAGAAATTGCGCAAGAAAAAAATCAAGGTCCCTCTGCTCATCCTGAGTGCCAAGCGCTCCGTGGAGGATCGGGTGAAGGGGCTTCACACCGGCGGAGACGATTATTTGACTAAGCCCTTTGCCTTCTCCGAGCTCCTGGCCCGTGTCCAGGCACTGATCCGCAGGTCCACGGATATCTCGGAGCCTCATGTGCTCCAGGTTGGAGACCTCATGATAAACCTCCTCACCAGGAATGTAACAAGGGAGGAAGAGCATATAGATCTTCAGCCCCTAGAATTCTCCCTGCTTGAATATCTCATGCGCAATGCCGGAAATGTCGTCACCAAGACCATGATCATGGAGCATGTCTGGGATTACAACTTTGACCCGCATACCAATGTCGTCGAGGTAAGAATATGCAGGTTGAGGGACAAGATCGATAAGCGGTCCACCTCAAAGCTCATTCATACCCTACGCGGAGTAGGTTATGTCCTTAAAGAAGATTCTTGACCTAAGGCTTACCGTTGCATTCCGTCTAGCCATTTCCTATGCAGGCATATTCACGGCATCATTCTTTGCAGCCATTTTTGTCTTCTACTTCATCATGGCCTCTTCTCTCCAAAGAATCCATGATCACGACCTACGGAAAGATCTCAAAAAGATGTCTTCCCTCTTGATATCCAATGGGATTGATGAGTTTAAGAGAACCCTCGATGTCGAGTCAGCATCGGGCGGGATTAATAACATCTTCTTTCGCATTATCACCCCTGACGGAAGGGTAATCTACACAACCGATATGGCCCATTGGGGAAACATTAAGGTATCACCTGATGCCTTGACCCTCCTCAAGAGCGGTTCGAAACATTTTTATGAGACACAGGGGGCACTCAAACACGAGCACAAGGCACGGATCATCTATGGGATTATCGGTAACGATCTCATTTTGCAGATAGGGGAGTCGAAGAAAAAAGATGAAGAGTTCCTGGAAAGATTCCTTCAGGGATTGAGCGTCATCATGACCCTTATCATTCCCTTTTCCACCTATATCGGCTGGCTCATGGGCAAAAGAGCCCTGCAGGGTGTGGAGAAGGTTACGCAGACTGCGTTGCTTATATCAAGTGGTGACCTCAAACAGCGTGTTTACGTCAAAGCAGGAAACGATGAAATCTCAAGACTTGCCAGCACCTTCAACACCATGCTGGATCGGATCAATACCCTGGTTTCTGGTATCAGGAACATGACGGACGATATAGCCCACGATCTGAAGAAACCCATCTCGAGGATACGTGTTATGGCAGAGAAGGGATTAAACAGTGATAACATGATCGATCACCCTGCTGTAGAAACAGCAAGGATCCTGGAGGAATGTGATTACCTGATGCAGATGATCAACACCATGCTCGACGTTTCCGAGGCCAAGACAGGGGCGACAAGGCTTCAACTGAAACATCTAGACATCGCAGCCATTGTTCGCAATGCCTATGAACTTTTCTATCCCTTGGCAGAAGACAAAAGCCTTGGCTTCACTGCTGATCTCCTAGAGTCATGTATCATCCAGGGCGATATCCACAAAATCCAGCGCATGATCGCTAACTTGATAGACAATGCATTGAGCTACACCCCGACGGGTGGAGAAGTGCAAATTCAGATGAAAGAAAACAAGGACCGGGTAGAGATAGCAGTACAGGATACCGGTGTAGGCATTTCCGTAGAAGAACTGCCCCACATCTTCGAGAGATTTTACCGGTGCGACAAGAGCCGGACACACTCAGGTACGGGCCTGGGCCTAACTCTGGCTAAGGCAATTGCCGTATCCCATGGTGGCGATATCACGGCTCACAGCAGTCTCGGCAAGGGAAGCACCTTTACCATAAGTCTACCGATTTATCAAAAGCATCCCCCCTTTTTGAACCCTACATTCTGACATCGGCCGATTCATTTGCCCAGAGTCACATTGATGCTGTTGGAGGAGCACCGGTTCCCGAGCCTACAACCCTCATGCTACTCGGATCAGGTCTTCTCGGACTGGCAGGTTTCAGGAAGAAGATGAAAAAGTAACACATTATTTTAATTAGATATCATAGGCAGGGTCACTAAAAAGACCTGCCTATTCTTATGTTTTGGATACCTTCTTCAAAGATTTAAATCCTGATCACTGTCGAGATTCTTTACAACAAGACATAAGAGAATCAATTCGATTCATGTTTTTATATAAATCGTTGATCTCTGCGATAGATGGATGCTTATGAAATGACTGGAAACCGTTAATCTTGAAATTTAATCTATGAAAAGTACAGACCAGTTCTGATTGTAACACGTAATCTATTAGTTTTGATAATACCATCTCAGTTCGTTGGCTATGGCACCGGAAGCAATCAGGCCTTCCTCCCTGTAAAATATTTTGACACCGCCTTCAGGGTGCCGACGATGCCGAAACGTTCAAACATAATTTTCTGATACATGGCATCTTGATTTTTAGGCGGTACATATGTTTTCTCTTTCTTATGTAACTGGTGTGCATCGTTCTTACAGACTACAAAACAGGACCCACAACCAATACATCGATCAAGATCAACGACTGCAATCTTGTCTTTCAAAGAAATGGCATCCATCGGACAACGGTCGATACATTTCTTACACCCCTTACATTTCGAAGGATCTATCGTTGCGTAATAAACCGCGCTACTCATATCTGCGGGCTTCGATTGCATTTTTACCATTTTGAGTGCGTGACAACAGTCAAAACAGCAACAACAGATGAATTGTGGTTCTCGAGCGTTTTGAGGCTGAAGGATAAAACCCGCCTCTTCAGCATTATTCAAAATGTTTATGGCCTCTTCATTTGTAATCGGACGGCCAACGCCTCTTCCAATGCTAAAGCGTGCCGCGTCACTAAATACAAGACAAGTCTCACGGATGTCTGAATGACGACAGGAACCACCAACCTTCTCTGTCGACTCCCGGCAGACACAATTCATCACAGCAATATCGTCTCTTAGTCCTCCTACATATTTTTTCATATCGTTATAAGGTTCTATACGTATTTCTGGAGTAATAGCCTGACCAATAGGTATGGCACGCAGCTGAAGAGTGTTCGCGCTAAACATGTCTTTCTGGAACTTCTCTTTTGTGTACTGTTCGAAATCATGCACATAATCTTTAGTCAGTCGATTGACCTGAAACTCGAACATCCCTACAGCAAGCTGTGCCAAGCTGTATTGCTTTCCTTTCCCCTTGGATTCAAACGCACGCCCACCCATAATGGCACCTTTCTGAACAAGGTTGTCCAGCACCGTCTCCAATTCTGTTGGAGTGATTGTAATGCCACTTTTCTGTACCCGCCTGTGTATCCGGCTGATAGTTTCTGGAAGGATGTTCAGATTTAGTGCGATTTCCGCCTCGACAGGCGTAAAAAGATGTTTTAGAAGTCTTAGTTCTACTCCAGACGCGGTTTCTGAGAATGGTATCGGCATCTTGTTAATCTCTTCACGTAATTTACAATATACGTCATCTTGATTAACCATACGATCCTCCTTTTTTCTCTCTTAATGTTCACGCTACCATTGAAGCTTACTGACAACACCTTCATTACTTAACTTATCTGAGTCAGAAAAAGTGCAGATTACCATTCGAGCTGAGTTCGGGGATACTGCCGGAGGGTTATTTCTATCCCAGGGAAGAACACCCGGTACGGGATCTCTTGCGGAAACACTCCTATCTCGAAAGACTGCGAACATCACCGTGACAAGGCGGCGGTCAGATTCGATGTGATCGTTATCGCTCAAAGACTCCCCCTCGTACAAAAAGAAAGGGCTCTCTAGGTTGCTAGGAAAATCTCGTTGGATGAATCAGCTATAGCGTTAATTATAAAGCCTTGTGGTTAAATTACAAGACCAAAGCATTCTACATAGGGATGCTTACTTGTGGAGCGTTGATCTCTGCGATAAATGAGTGTTTTGAAGATGCCATAAATCTGATGATCTGCTGATGTAACCTATTCTAAGAGCCGCCTCATCACTGACCACGCATAATGGCACGAAAGCTATTGTTTAAGTATATTAACAGCATAATGTCTTGCACTCAATATCTGGATATACTGCAATTGTGCTACGGATAACAATGGTGTTATATTGCAAAAGTTCAGTATAGTAATACGTTAGCTGGATGCTTCGCGCAAAATAAGGAGATTTCTGAATATGAATATTCGCTTAGAAACTATAGATGATTACTCTCAAGTAGAAGAACTTACACGAGAAACTTTCTGGAACTTATATACTCCAGGATGTGACGAACACTATTTATGCCATATACTGCGAGAGCATAAAGACTTTATAGAAGAGCTAGATTATGTAGTAGAACTCAACGGAAATATTATTGCTTCTATTATGTATACAGATTCATTTTTAATAAGTGATGACCAAGAGAAAGTACAAATTGTATCTTTTGGACCTCTATGTGTTCATCCGGATCATCAGAGAAAAGGGATTGGTACTGCATTAATTGAAAAAACGACGTCCCTAGTTAAAAATATGGGTATTCCAGCGATTATTATTTACGGAGATCCACATAATTACTGCAAACATGGATTTAAGAATGGAATAGACTACCAAGTAAGCAATATGAATGGTGAGTACCCACTGGGATTACTCGTTCTCGAGCTTCAGACGGGATTCTTTGGTAATAAAAAATGGAAGATTAAACAAAGTGATGTATTCGATTTTGATCATGAGGAAGTTATTGAATTCGATAAAAGATTTCCAGAAAAAGAAAAAAAATACAAATACAGTCAGGAATTATTCAAAATGAACATTAGAGCTTTCTTACAGTAGCTTCAGCTAACCAATGCATCCACCGGACGGCTGACGCCGCCGGTGATGCCCGTTGTTACCCAATGTGATGATCTCTGCGATAGATGCGTGCTTATGAAATGCCTGGAAACCATTAATCTTGAAAAATAATCTACGATGAAATTAAGGCCAGGCCTGAGTGTAACACTTGGCACCGTTATCTTCATTTTATCATCCTGAGCTAAGGTATCGAGCTGTCGATATATTTTACAATGAAGATAATAATATTAATATAATATAATTAAATAGATAGAAGTTGAATGATTAATCAGACTGTCGGGCAACTTTACACTTCACATAAACCTGGTAAATAAATTAATTAATATAAGATAGTTGGACGCTGGCACATAATCTGCAAAATATTATTCTAAGGATATCCGGATATCCTCGATATATCACCACTGTCCTAGAATAAAAGTGGGGTCACGTGTGATAGAAAAAAGAAAATATAAAAGGGCAAAAGTAAAGATAAAGGCCTGTTATAGCGAGGGTGCCTATACCAATGTAATAGCCAATGTCATTGATATAAGTAAGGGCGGCATGTATGTGCAGGATGGATATGCCCCAGAAGTCAAAGAAAACCTGGTAGCAAGCCTTGATGCTGAGGATTTAGGCAAGGTCATATGGGTGGAGGGCCGTGTTGTCAGGAAGACTAGCGATGGCATTGGGGTATTGTTCACAAACACTGATGAGAAGGATTTAGACAACCTGCTGATTCTCTATGAGCGCCATGTTCTGATATCTCGGAGACAATGATAAAATCGTGTCATCCAGAGACAATTTTCCATTACCTGTGATTTCTGTAATATCTTCTCGGTTTAATGAATTCCAAATACTGAAGATCATGGGTTAAAACATACGAAGACTATTACTGCATGCGTGAGTGTTGCTCCTGATCTTGCCTCTCAAGGTGAATCGGTCAAGCCGTTTGTGGGTTCGGATATTTGCGAATACCGGCTCCACGATGGCCATCCTCTGCGGATAGATCCTGCGACCCTTCTCGCTCTCGATCTTCTCTATCATGACCTTGGTGAGGTTGTTGCCATCCGGCCCGATGGGCACTGCTCAAGGTTCTTCGGACCACGGCCTTTCCCATGGATGCATTTACTCTCTTACCGTGCAACCTCTGGCAGTCCTGCTCCTGTGCACCATACACTCGATAGAGTTACCCGGTACACCGATGGCTCTTTCACTTTCAGACTCAACATCTTTCCATTGGGACACTCATACTGATTTCTCTCTTCATCATAGAGGAAGTCATTCAGCCCATAATGTGTCCTGACCGAACGCCCCTTCCTCCCCTTGAACCGGGGATCCCTTGTGCGGAACCTCTTGTCCGGTATGTACGCATCAATCTCCTCATCCATGCATTTCTGGATATTCATCTTGCTGTGGTAACCGCTGTCTGCTGTGAACGTTGTCCCTTTAAAATAATCCCGGGAGAGACCGATCTTATCCAGGTTCTCCATGGCCCCATCCAGCATCGGAGGAACAAGATCATGATCATGACCAGCACCAAATGCCTCTGCATGAACGATCACCTGTCTCTTCGAGTCCACAAGCGCCTGGCCGTTATACCCCTGGATAGTCCCATTGGAGGAGACCATCTTCGATGACTCGTTGTCCGTCATGTTGCTCTTGATCTCCTTGCCCTTTACCCCGAGTCGCTCCCCGTTCTCCTTCAGCCACGCCTCGATCCGGTCTGCCTGCTTCTTCAGCTTCTCGATCTGCCTGCCACGATAGGAGCGATCATCAGGGGGAGTTGTATCATCATCGTCCTTCCGGTCTTCCTCCTCCTGCTCCTTCAGCAATACCTTCACCTTCTCCTCAAGCTTTTCCCGCTTCGCCTTCAACTCAGATACCGTCCTGCTCCACTGCGGGGAGGCATTGCATTTTAAGCTTGCACCCGTCCAGTGCGAAGAACGTCCCCCCAAGCAGGTTCATCTCCTCGCAGACCAGCAGCACATCCCTGAAACAGCGGAAGAATCTCATCCTTCATGGATCTCACGAAGGTCGATATCGTGCTGTGGTCAGGATACTGCCCACAGCTAAAGCGCCATGAACACCACGTTCTCCTTGCATGCCTGCTCTATCTTCCTCGATGATATCAGTCCTCTGGAATACCCGAGCAGACACCACCTTCAGCAGTATCCGGGGATCGTATGCCCGCCGTCCTGTCTCATCATTCCGGTACTTCTCATCGAACAGGCTCACGTCCATCCGCTCATCCACGAGCGTATGAATCGCATACTCCAGGCTGCCCGGCATCAGCTGTTCCTTGAGCGAAACAGGTATCAGCATGTCCTGTGCATAGGTGTAAGGTTTATACTTGGCCATGGTGTCCTTTCGTTTCAGGAATCGGGAGAATAAGATAGAAATCTTTCCCTTGAAGACAATCTCATTATATCACATAACATATTGATAATAAAGAGCTAATTAACTTTTTTATGATAATAATTGATCTGTTTAGATCTTCTAAACTCTTGGATTTTTTTAAATAAATAATCTTCATAAAACATTTGCGTAAGGAAGATTTTTCAACATTTCGCACGGAAGTTACACTTTTTTATCAATCAATATCTGCATAGTTTTCGAGACATAATCAACGGTTTCTAAGGATAGGGGAGCCGATAATTTTATTGCATTATCATAAGTCTGAGAAAAGTGAAGATTATTGGACATAATCTCTTATTCTTCCGCTGATAGATATCATTCAAGTATCTAATCTTTGCAGGCCAGCATTGGAGCTCACATATATTACAGAAACCAAAGCTTTTGCAAAAGTGTCAGTGGCTTATAGAAATATGCACTTTGGTTGTCTATTCTGTAAGTTGAGATAGGCAAAGGTATCATCGGTTCTGGATTTCCACGCCACGCTGCAGTTGCGGCCGGACTGGGAAACTCCGTGTGAAACAACCTCATCATTCATCAGCGACTGGGTCCCTAAGTGATCTTCCTCACCATACTGACCGACCTCGGGCTGCCACCGGACCCTCCTATTACCAAGGATCTCTGCATCCATTGCAACATCTGTGTGGAGAACTGCCCCGGAAGGGCGCTCGATTGAGAGAAAAAGATAGACAAATTCAAGTGCATGAAATTTTCACAGCCCTCTGCGCTGGGACGGAATATATAAACTGTCGTTAATAGATGACCCTAAACCGACATGTCTTCCTTGCTTCTGACGTTTTCTTGCTAAAAGAATTTTTCAAATATCTTTTCAAGGTCATTAAAGTATTCCATGTCATTGGTCAAACGCCACATGGTCGTAGCACCTTCTGTAAGGTATATCATCCTTCTGGATAATTCTCTGATGTCGACATCCTCATTTATTTTTTTGTTTTTCTGAAGACCGGATAAAAACTCGCATAAAAGGTCTTCCCATCCCTTTATTATATTTCTAAATTTTTCATCGAATTTTTCATCCAGTTCTCCAGACATGCTAAACCTTGCATTGGCTATCGGACAGCCATTATAATTTTTCAATATTTGAATGCCGGCTTTAACCGTGGATACGCTTTTATTTATAAATTCCTGGATAGTCGAACTTGAATCCATTATGGATTTCAGCCTTGCCATGGATTCATTATTGTATGAAATAAGACATTCATAAATAAGATCATCTTTTGACGGGAAATACTGGTAAAAGCTAGCTTTTGCAACCTTGGATTCTTTTATGATCTGGTTTATGCCTGTACTGTTGATTCCCTGGATGTAAAAAAGCTCTAAAGCTTTTATGATGATCCTATTTCTTACATTTGTTTCCATAATTACCATTTATAATGAATCAATTATTATCTCACGCAATAATTTTTAGGAACCATAATTTATTCTTGACAACGGACAGACAAGTCTGTCTAGTGTAAATAACAATACAATAAATAAGTTACTTCGGAAAGCAACTTTTTAATAAAAATGGAGGTGCAGACCATGTTATTATCAAAACCCGTTACTGATATTATCCGTAAGAGGTTCTCCGTAAGATCGTACATAAACGATCCCATTGAGGAAAATAAAAAAAAGAAATTAAGGGGATTTTTCCTCGAAAATATCTCGGGACCACTGGGGTCCCAGGCGAGGTTTATACTGGTTTCGGCTTCATTGGAAGACAGGGAGGAGCTCAAAGGTCTGATATCATACGGAATGATACGGAACGTCCCCGGGTTTATCATAGGAGCTACAGGGTATGGCGAAAAAAATCTCGAGGATTTCGGGTATATGATGGAGAAGAACATCCTTATGGCGACTGATATGGAACTCGGCACCTGCTGGCTAGGCGCTACTTTCAATAGCAGCGGTTTTGCCAGGAAGATAAACCGCAGGGAAGACGAGATCGTTCCTGCGGTATGCGCTATAGGAAATCACAGGGAAAAAAGGACTGCATGGGAAAAAATAGTCCGAACAACCCTTGGTTCTGACAGACGCAAACCATGGGATGATCTTTTCTTCACGGAAGGCGGTGCTTTAACCAGGGAGGAGGCAGGCAGCTACTCGTTATGCCTGGATATGGTACGCATTGCGCCTTCAGCAACCAACAATCAACCGTGGAGGATTTTGAAGATGAAAGAGAAGAATATATTTCACTTTTATCTTCAAAGAACACTTGGTTATCAGACAATATCAAAAGCCACAGATAAAGAGGACGCGCAGCGCATGGATATTGGGGTTGCGATGTGTCACTTTGAGCTCACAGCGCTCGAGGCCGGACTTTCTGGAAAATGGCAGGTTGAATATCCGGGTATCGGACTGCCATCAGGAAATGCGGAATACGTGGTTACATGGATCAGTGGCAAGTGAGAGAGGATGATGCCTTTTCCCGTTATGATTTAGGTCTGTCAGAGGAATATATAATCATTATATGAACCTCATCCCCAAGAAGCACGGAGAGGAATATTGAAGTCAGGAAAATGAATGATTTCATTAAAATTGAATTTGAATCATTTCTTTTTCATGATTCAGAACTTTTGAATACAATCTATTGAAGGAGGTTATATGCCCAAAGAGGGATATTATAAGAAAATGTTTTTTATTGGTGCTATCTGGAACTGGGTTGCAACGTTAACATTTGCAATAGGTTGGAAATTTTTATTTCCCTTGTTCGGGATGGCATTTCCAAACTATCTGGTGTTCTACATGTTGTTCCTTGGATTGTGTTTTGTCTTCGGAATTGGCTACTTCTGGGTTTCCCGTGATATATCCAGCAACCATGGCATTGTACGCATGGGGATTATCGGCAAATTGCTGGTCTTTGCCGGGTTTCTTATTGCCTGGGTAATGGGGGAAGTGCCCCTAATCATAGTGGGCTCTGGGGTTGTAGACCTAATTTTTGCCATACTGTTCATCGAGTTTCTCAAGTCATATGGAAAGATGGAGGTGCATGGATAAAGTAATCCAGAGTATAAATTACCTTTCATAATCAACGAAAAAGAGGGGCTAAGAAAAGTGAAGATTACATGCCAGTTATGACGTTCTGGTATGAAGTCATAGTTTTCGTATGTTTCAACACAAGATCAACGGTCTCAGTAGATTGCAAAATCTAAGGAGACTGCGAACTAGCAGTCATCTGAAAACTTCATTAGATGTAGCGTCAGGAAACCATATTTCCAATAATGTCTTTGACAGGTTTGATCTCCTTTATCAGGGCACTAACTTGTCCAGCACCAGCGGGATAAAGGTCAAAATCACCTGTAGACCATGCCTTACCGGCGTTCATCATGTTGTATTCCTGTGTGAGGTCCGCACCTGCGGCCATGAGTTTAGCCAACTTAGGATTGATAATGGTTCGCATAGCCATGCCGCCCATGGGTAACAAGGTAGTGCTTGCATCGACACAGGCTACGATAGCCTCTTTCCATGACCTGGATGCCGGACTCTCTTCGGAAGCTAATAAGGCAGTTCCTATCTGCACACCTTGAGCGCCTAGCGCCAGGGCAGCCCGGTACCCCCGACGGTCTGCGATTCCACCGGCGGCTACAACAGGCACATCGACCATGTCACAAACCAAGGGAATCAGGATCATATTGGTGGACTCAGGTCCTGTTGTGCGGAGACCGCCTGATTCTGCTCCAGAAACAACGATCCCGTTCGCACCTGCCTCAGTGGCCTTGGCGGCTAGAGGAGCCGCAAGGATCACATGGAGGACCTTCATGCCCAGCTCTTTGATTTTTGGATATATTTTTTTAGGGGACCCTGCCGAGGTAGTCACAGTCTTAATACCAGCTTCAGCTAATACCTCGAGTATGGCATCATTGTTGGGATTCATTGCAATCATGAGATTGGCCCCAAAAGGTTTGTCGGTAAGTTCCCTGATTTCGGCAATCATCTTTCTGACCTTGCTTACATCTGAGACAAAGCCCAGAGCCAGCATACCGAATGCGCCAGCCTCGGAGACGGCTGCCACCATCTTCGGGTTGTTCAATTCACCGATGGGGCCTTGAATAATAGGATATTTACAACCCAGGATATCTAATAGTGTGGTTTTTTCCATAAAGCCTCCATGAGAAACTATCGTTATCTTTCTTCAATCTGAGATTAAATCAAAAACGAATGAATCTAACACCATGAATTAATATATAATTGAGAGAAGTTCGTTTGCAACAAAGAGATCACCTCGCATCCAAGGGCTCCTAGCTGTATATGGGGCTCCTATTATTCCAACGCTGCAGTAAAGGCTGATCCTGAATAATCTACGGTTATGGATACATTGTCGGAACTAAGACTTTTCTGTAGAGAAACATTCAATCCATTGCAATTGAAGAGGATGTCATCGGTGTGCGGCTCATCCAGAGCTGCTTTAATAAATATCCCGGTTCAAACCGCTCCGGCAGGATATAATCTTAAAGAAGGGCGGATAGTGTCCCTGCAAAGATTTTCGAGTTCTTTTTTCGCCTCTGGAGTAAGGTTGATCTTCATATATAACCTCTCATTTTGCAATTATACAATGCGTCTGTTCTCTTCCTGTTTCTCTCCACGCAGCGCAGAAAGGAAAAGAATTGTCCATATGAAATCTCCCAATCCTCCTAGAAAAGCAAAGGTTGTTATCTGTCTACGGAAATAAAGGCGGGCAAAAGTGAGAAAGATGATCACTTTGGCCAGGCATCCCATCCAGATGATGCCCTGGTTCTTGTCCGGATCTCGTGACACGAGGTAGTAACCCAAGCCAAAGACACCCACTGCCCCCCAGAAGAATGCAAAGAATGTCCGTGGCAGAATCCCCGTAATTATATTCTTGGATCCGGATATCAGCCACATGGTGAGGCTGGGCATCACCAGGCCATTGAATGCGAAACCAAAATTCCATAGGGAACCCCAATAATAGATTTGCTTCCGAGTTCCAATCTTCATGAGATCTATCCCCCCTTATAATCTCCCTCAAAGGTGTTTTGAATAATAATTCCATATTATAGGATAATAAAACCAAGTATAAAGTTGTCAATTCATATTGTCTAATGAAATGATCAGGACAAAGAACATCAGTACGTCAAGTATAGATTTCGTGCTAAGGCCAATGGTTATTCAAAGAGCATAGATTTCTTTTATAATCATCGCAAAAGACGGGCATTGAAAATCATAGATTTCATGCCATACTTGGTGCTCAGAGCATGTAGCGTGAACACCATAGATTAGAAAATATTATCTCCGGCCCCTGCTATGATCAAGATTCAATGGAGGTATACCCTCTTGAATGAATACCTGAGATCACTTCATCCCTCCGGCCCTTTATAGACACGGTTTATCTGAAAATCTATGATTGCACGGTTGATCGATGGAAACCACCTACCTGTCATTTCAATGAACCTGGCTATGAATCCGGGTATTATAAGGAAACGATCTTTTTGTATGCCCTTAATTACTTCATCTGCCACTACGTCAAGAGAGAGAACAGGGACAGTTTGCGTAACGACACGATTCTCTGTTGTACGATAGGTATTCAAATCATCCACCATGGGTGATTCAAACTCACCAGGACATACAAGGTGGAACTTGATATTCAGGGGCTTGAGCTCCGCACGAAGGACATCGGTCAATCCGACGATAGCAAACTTGGAAGAACAGTAAGCGGCATATCCAAACGTTCCGATCTTGCCTCCTAGGGAAGAGATATTTACTATTCTGCCCTGACCTTTCTTCCTGAAGATGGGTATTATAGCCTTGGTACAGTTCAGCACGCCGAAATAATTGATATCCATGACTTCCCGGAAGATCGATATAGGGAGCCTTTCAAAGTAACCTTCTCTGAGGATACCTGCGCTATTGATAAGGATATCCGGCAAGCCAAAAGTATCTGTAATGGTGTTTAGAGTCTTCTCTGTCGCGGTATAATCGGAAACATCACATGGGAATATCTCAATTCTCTGACCGGCTATGCATATTGCGGATAACTCATCCTTGACCCTTGCCAGCTTATTCTTGTCCCTTGCGATGAGTGCAAGGTTAGCCCCACTCTTTACGAGTCGTTGAGCAAGGGCTCTTCCCAGTCCACTTGAGCCACCTGTAATGACAATAATCGAGTCCTTGAACATAAAGGTCTCCCCTCTTGTGCTAAAGTTGTCATGAACCTATTTAAGATATGTTTTGCAACCCTTCCCATTTATTAAGAGTTATATCTTGCTACTGCTTCCGGCAACGGCAGGTACACCATAGGACTTCATTACCTCAACGAGAGATAAGATATTTTCCTCCCATACCTTCCGTTCAGTAGTCTGGACCCCAACCATCCCATAACCCAACCCAAGAGATTCATATTTTTCAACACCCAATTGACGGTATGGAAGAAGCTGAACTTGAGTTACCCGGTTGTCCAGTTTGTCCCTGATGAATCCAGCTGTTGCTTCGATATTCTCCCTACTGTCATTGTGACCCGGAACTATGGGTATACGGATAATAAGCGGCTTGCCCTTCTTGGCGATGCTCAGGATATTTTTCAGAATACATACATTGTCCACACCGGTGTACTCCTTGTGTTTCCCGGGATCCATATGCTTGATATCGGTAATTATGAGATCTGCATAGGGAGCCACCTTAGCCAAAATGCCTGGATGAATAGCAAGTTCTGTTTCCATACACGTATGAATACCGTGTCTTTTACATTCTTTGAGTATCGCCCGGGTAAATTTCCATTGTATCAGCGGATCGCCTCCCGACAGGGTAACCCCTCCACCGGAGTTTTCATAGAACTCGATGTCCGACATCACTACGTCAATGATATCATCAACGGAATATGTTTTTCCCCAGACCATGAGGGCATTCGCCGGGCAGACATCTGTGCATTTCAGGCAATCTGTACAGATATCCCGGTTGATCCCGGAAATTTTTCCTTCCTGTATCGAAAAGATCTGTTCATTTCCAAGAGGACAAGAGGAAAGACATTGGCCACATACTTCGATGCCGATGCAACGTGAAGCATACACACCTACTTGTGGATAGGCCTTCAAACTCTCCGGATTGCTGCACCATTTGCAATGGAGTGGACATCCTTTGAGAAATATCTCTGTTCTGATACCAGGACCATCGTGGATGGTAAATCTTTGGATGTTAAAAACATAACCCTTGATGCGATTCTTGCTGGTCCCCATCCTGTTAACCTCTCTTGCAAACTGGTCCTATAAGTGATCCTGACATTCACTTGAGGCTGCTGCAGTTTGTTCAACCACAGCCTCAAGTGATATGTCTGCGGATTTATTCAAAGGAGAGTTCAGTCCTCCCCATAATGTCATACTGCAGCGGTTTGCTCAGTTCTACAAAGTAAGCACTGTAGCCTGCTACTCTTACCAGCAAGTGTTTATATTGATCAGGATTTGCTAGTGCGCATTCCATGGTTTCCCTGCTTATTATATTGAACTGGCTGTGCATCCCTTTTCTGTTGAAATAGACATCGAGAAGTGAAATCAGGTTGTCACGGCCTGATTCCCCAGCCACGCAGGTGGGGGTGAACTTCCAGTTGAGCAAGGTCCCATTTCCTGCTCGTATATGATCAAGCTTAGTGACTGATTTCGCCATAGCGCTTGGCCCTTTGATGTCATGTGATCCGGCCCATGTATGGACAGGCCCAAGACAATCGGAAACTGGCTCAAGCGCCTTTCTACCGTCGGGAGAAGCCCACTGTACAAGACCCATTGCGACATTGCATGAGACCGAATACACCCCGGGAACATACTTACCGCCACGGGCATTGGGCCTGTCTTCGACGTGTTTGCAATAGGTATCGTATCCGAATTTTGCAAGTTCATCTGCATAGTCGTCATCGTTACCGTAGTGGTGCACTTTATCGCTGTTCACAAGAGCATACAGAGCCTCATGCCCGACCCAGTTGTCCTCGATGGCTTTGAGCAGCTTATCAGCTGTGATTTTCTTCTCCTCAAATACAAGTTGCTTGATGGTAGCAAAACCATCTGCTACGGTTCCAACCCCTACAGCCTGGGGACCGGTAAAATTGTAATGGGCTCCACCGGCTGACACATCTATGCCCTTCTCCGTACAATCATCAATGAGTGTAGACAAGTATGGGAGGGGCTTGAGGCGCTGGTGAACACGATCCATGATCTCTATGCCTTCAACCATCAGATCGACCCAGTATTTCATCTGCTTGTCATACGCATCAAGCACCTGGTCGAAGGATGTAAAATCAGTCAGGCTTCCTGTTGAAGGACCAATCTTCTTCCCGATGCCGCCACAGACATCCCATCTGGGGCAATGCTGTCCGCACCCGATGCAACGGCCGTCGTTGATGGCCAGCTCCAAAATCTTTGATGTGCTGAAATAGGCTGCGTCATGCCAGCCGTACTCCTTCCCCCCAGCATCAATTTCCACGCACCCGACCACATGGTAATTCCGGGAGTCTTCCAGTGTTCTCCCAGAACGAAGAGATGCAGGTATAGCAGCCTGATCGTTAAACACCTTGGGCTGGCCGGTACCGATGCGAATAACGTTTGCTGTCTTGATTTTCAGCTCCCGGGGTGTTTTTTCATGCCACCTGACAGCAAACCATGGGACTCCAAGCCGGGTATGAGCATGTGCATCGAGTAACATGAATGTCAGATCATTTGTGGCATCGTTTCCCTCTGAGTCAACACCACCGACCGTCAATGTATCTCCGCCCATACCTCTACCCGAGTTCGGTATCACTGTCAGACGGTCTCTAAGCTTGGTCCACCAGATATGCTTGATGAAGTAGATCTCAAGGAGTTCCTGGATCGTCTCTTTTGTGGCATATCCACTTTCTATGTCTTTTTGATAAAAGGGGTATAAGTATTGATCAATTCTTCCTATGGAGACTGAGTGGCCATTAGACTCGATCAGTACAATCGTGGTAGCAATGAACATGAGTTGGAGCGCCTCCCAGATAGAACGTGGAGGACTTTCCGACACCCAGTCACAGTTCGAGGCTACCTGCTCCAGGTCTTTTCTGCGTAGAATGTTTTTCTCTTTCCGTGCCATCTCCCTGGCAAGAGACGCATATCGTCTCAGATAATTGGATGCTGCTTCAAGGGAGATCAACTCGGCCTGGTAGAATTCCTTCTTCCTGAGATCCTCGTTATGTGACCCTGCCAACGCACCCATCTTCTCAATCACTTGCTTCTTGATGCCGCCGAAGCCAAGGGCGAAAAGTTTTTCGAAATTCGGCTGTAGATGGCCTATACCACCATACATGTAGAGGTTCAGAAGATAAATCCCCCGCCCCACGTGTGTTCCTTTTTCTGGTCCTCAGACATTTCGGCGAGGATAGCCTCCTCAATTGTTTTCCCCTTCCAGAACTCTTCTATCTCTTTGAGCTTCTTTGTCGACTTCTTCTGCGTATAATATTTATCATGCAAACGCTTGTTCAGAGGATGATTCTTTATCTCGTCCATGACCCACGCATAGGAATGTTCAGGGAAAATCGGGGCGGATTTAATGGGTGCTGCCATCTCACCCACAATGAGCTCATCCTCTGTGATGCTAATGTTTACATTTTTGAGCACATGAGCTAGAGCCAAAGCGCACTTCATTATTTGGGGCTCGTCCACATACTTCCTGTATGCCTCGGTCACAAGGCACGCTCTCTGGTCGTCCACTGTAAATTCCTGCGCATGGACATATGATAGGAAACGGTTGACCCTGGGAAAGGGAGAGGGGTTCTCGTCCATTCCAGACAGGGCGATGGGCCACTCCTTGTCATAAGGGATCAAGCCTATTGGTTTTGATTTTACAGTACCGGCTTTCTCCGGGGTCTGTACTTTTTCTGTGATCATGGTATGCCTCCTGTATTCTGATTGTCTGATTTATCTGTGAGATTGTCCTGATACGTACAATTCAGCTGGATTAAGTCTCTGCCTACTCGATTTCAGCATAATGTTCACTGTGCCATCATTTTCGACAGGGCTGCGGAAAACCACATAAATTCCTTGAAATTGCCCTCGATGATTAGCTTCTTCTCAGTGAGCGCAGCCAGTGAAGCCTCATCATTTTTACAGGTCATCACCTTGAAACCTGTGTCAGCATCACACCAGACCATGGCTACATCGCTTTTCTCACGATTTCCAGGACTTGAAGAGATGCTTCCTTTGTTGAACACATAGACACGCCCTTGGTCGCTCTTCGTGGTTTTAATTGCGACCTTGAGTTTCTTGTTCTGGATGTACTCCCTGAAAGCCTTGTTCTTCTTCGCAGCCCATTTCAACTTACCGTACAGTATAAGGAGTAAAAGCTTGAATTTCATAAGACACCCCCTTTTTTTCTTGAAACGTATAAGAATCATTACAATATGCATACCAGGTGTTCTGGACGTAGGTGGTAACTGTTTATTATCTTGATATACCTAACATTATTACGTTTAGATGGGTTGAATCTTATTTTTTGAAAAAAGAATAAACAACCATATTTGGTGGTTCTACTAAATATAGTTAAAAATGATCTATGTATCCGATGATGACCTTCGCTGAATAGATATTCCAAGCTTCCGCATACGGCCTCTCAGTGTGTTCGGGTGTAATCCGAGAAGGGTTGCAGCTCCCTTTGCGCCATCGATTCTCCAATCTGTTTTTTCGAGAATCTTGAGGATATGGCGTCTTTCAATTTCAGAGAGATTCGTGATGGACGGTTCTTCATTAGAGCATGACCCTGGATCTTCGAGCTTTTCACTAAGATGGAGGGTATTACCACTGGTGATGATAATGGCACGCTCGATTACATGCTCCAGTTCCCTCACATTACCTGGCCACGTGTAAGATCTCAGTCCCGTCATCGTCTGCTTAGGAATGCTATTGATCTCTTTGCGCATCTTCCTGGCGAATTTCATTACAAAATGCTCGACCAGGAGAGGAATATCCTCTTTCCGCTCTCTCAAGGAAGGAATGGTGATGGGAAAAACATTCAGGCGATAGTAAAGGTCTTGGCGGAAGCGCCCTTTCGATGCCTCTTCTTTGAGATTCCTGCTCGTAAGGGCAATGATACGTACATCAACCTTAATGGTTTTAGGACTGCCAAGTCGTTCGAACTCTCCATCCTGTATAGCTCTTAGGAGCTTAGCCTGCAACTCCAGGGGAAGCTCTGCAATCTCATCAAGAATTATCGTACCTTTATCAGCAAGCTCGAAACGTCCAATTTGTCTGCTGGAAGAGCCTGTGAATGCACCTTTTTCCCTTCCAAACAACTCGCTTTCAATTAAATTGGGAGGAAGGGCTGCACAGTTCACGATCACCAATGGGTGATTCTTCCTGGGGCTAAGGTCGTGAATCGCACTAGCGATCATTCCTTTTCCTGTTCCCGTTTCACCAAGCACGAGTACTACTGAATCAGTGGGAGCTACCTGCTCCATCCGGAAAAAAACATGTCTAATCGTAATACTCTGCCCGACGATATTATGATATGCGCGCTCATTTTCAGTCTCTTGGCGTAGGTTTATCTTCTCTATATGGCCCTGTTTGCTGAAGCTCTGCATCTCTTGTAGGGCTGATTCATACTTTTCTTCCATTTTCTTGCGGTGCAATGCACTGGTGATTATCTCTCCGGCGAGCTTTAGCCTGGGAATGAGCTCAGCCGGGAAATGTCTTTCCTGTCTCATACATGCAAAGGACAGCCCGCAGATGGGCTTGCCAGCAACCCTATATGGAATGACAATAACTGATTTCTCACCTATTGCCCGGGAAGACTCTTTGTCCACCGATGCTTCTTCTGGTAATTCTTCATGTCGGCTGAAGCATACAGTCTCATCATTTAATGCCTTCTTAAAAAGCCATGGGAAGTGTTCGGTGGTGATACTGGGAGGAAAGTTCTTGAACCCAGGGACAGTGTATTGGTGTGTCCACCGTGCCTCAGTCTGGTTTTCCGACAACTCCCAAAAGGTGCAGCGGTCTAAATCGAGACATTTAGCAATTCGCTTCAATCCCCATTCAATCTCCTCATCGACCTCACTGGCAGGGGTGTTGGCGAACTGGGTTGAAATCTCTGATAGTAATTTATCGAGTTCGAGAGACTGCTTCGGGCTTATGCCCATTAATGAAGATGTCGAAGCTTTATTCTTCATATTGGGGCCTTGAGAACATGCTCCATGATATGTAGAGTACTTTCTTCACTTCTTTGTTATATCACTCTTATGCCTGATATAGAACATTTGTAAGATAAAACCACTAGAACATTTCAATGCAGGCTTCAAGAAAACAAGTTCACATGTCTTAATAATACATCTAACAGACTAATATTAAACATGTTATATTTCCCCTATATCTGTATAGATAAAGCTATTGTGATTAGATTGTGCAAAGATAAAAAGATTACATCAGGAGATCTCACTTCAACAGGCTAACTCATGTATGAAATTATTCAGGGGCATCTGATTCAATCCAAAGTATAGATTTCTGCAAAAATGATCGGTTTCACAAGACCTGAAAAACTAAGGATTGAACCAAGGCCAAAGGTTATTCCAGAGCATAGATTACTATTCATAATCATCAGAAATGAGGGGCATGGAAGAGTATAGATAACATGCCAGTTCACACGGTTTCTGATTATTGAGTGTTTCTATCCATAATCAACGCTTTACCCAAAGTGAACATAACTGCGATAACTCATCGTTCTTCATTTTTACAGACTAACCATAGATCTCTGTTCAAAACTTACTACTCTCCTCTGATCAAGGGAGAGGGTTTTCCACCCGTACTTTTTGAAGCTTGCTTGGATTTATAAAGCCTATGGTTCGGAACGGACAACCACCCGGCTTCCCTATTCTTCCCGCCTGCGCATCCGGGTAACAAAACGCTCCCACCTGGGCGGACCGGGAAGGCGGTGGGGGGTTACGGCCTCGCTGACAAAACGCACGTCCTCCACAGAATAGAAGGCCTGGGGGTTGTGCTGCTTGATTATGTCAACGATGTGTTCGATATTGCTGCGCTCCACAATGGAGAAAATGACCTTCACCGGTCCGGTGACACCTTCGGCATCGATGATGGTCAGCCCGTATCCTGCAGACCTGAGATAGGTGATGAGGTCATCCGAATCCCTACGGGTGATGATGCGGATGATCACCTTTCCGATGGAAAGTTTGTTTTCTATGATGACTCCTACAAAATTCCCAGTGGCAAATCCTGCCGCATAGGTCACGAAACATACGGGATTTCCCATGTGCTGAAAGATCTGGCGTATGACCATGAGCCAGATGAGCACCTCGAAGAATCCGATAATAGACGCATAGTACCTGAGATTTCTGTTGATGAAGATAATGCGGACCGTATCCAGGCTTACGTCCATAACGCGGGCAAAGAAGATGAGTAAAGGCAGTATAAACCATGTGTACATCATAGAGTCGAAGAATGCCGGCATAGCCATTTCCCTCTCAGCTCGATACCTGTCAGCTCTAAGAAAACTTTTGCCTCATGCGGCCTGTGATAAGAATGTATCACTTATTGTGGAGAATGGGAACACCCCCTAAGATTTACAAAATATTGCAAAACAACTCGCAGGGTGATAAGATTATTGAGATGCTTCTCCTGGAAGCGAGAGACTTTCTTGCGGGTGGCATAGGGAAATGTACCCATGACAGTTCATTGGAGGTTTACATGGCAAAACGTTCATTCCGGATTGCCGGATGGCTCCTGATTCTTTCAAGCTTTGTGTTCCTGTCCGGTTGTGCACACAAGGCGCCGATCGAGCAACCCACGGGTTCCTATTTGGAGGATATTTATGCAACTGCCAATACGAACCCCGATGTGGAAATGTTCAACTCGGCCATGCCCCCATACCTCCAGTACATGGACAATCTCATCCTGCCTGTTTCTCCTGATTTACTATACTACAGGTTATCCGGGGCATATTACGGGTATGCCTTCTGCTTCGTTGAGGACACCGACAAGAAGGAGGCAAGTTCCCTTTACCTCAAGGGACGAGATTATGCCCTGACCGAGCTAAAACGTTACAGGATCTTCTTTACCGCCATGACCTATGAAAGCACTATCCTGGAATTCAAAGCGTCCCTGCCTGCCAGTTTCGACAAGAAGCACATTCAAGGCCTCTACTGGGCTGCCATGAACTGGGCCGGATGGGTGAACCTCAACCTTGCTACGCCGGAAGCCCTGGCAGACATACCCAAGGTGGAGGCCATGCTTGAGTTTGTCATTCTGCTCGATGGGTCGTATAACAGCGGCAGCGCATATGCGGCACTTGGCGCCCTGCATGCAAGCCGGACCAAAGAACAAGGCGGAAACCCCGAGAGGGCCAAGGATGAGTTCGACGCTGCCTTCACCTACTCCGGCAACAGCATCCTTCTTTTCCATGTCATGTATGCCCAGTACTATGCCATCCAGATCCAGGACAAGGAGCTGTTCAGGAAGACGCTGACGACAGTCCTTGAAACACCTGCAAACACCTACCCGGACAAGACCTTTATGAACGAAGTGGCCAGGAAAAAGGCAAAGGTGCTCCTGGATAACATTGATAAGTATTTCAAACCGGTTGAAATAAAAAAGCCGGCTGAAATACAGAAGACTGAAGAATCCGTGACTACTCCCCAGCCGAGCGAAACAAAGTGAACCCCAATACAAGGCCGGCTGAACCGGGCTTAATAACTATCTGTCATCCCCGCCTTAGCGGGGGTGACAGATCTTTATTCAGCTTTACAATTCCCTCGGCCTATAATGACCTGATCAGCTCACACCATCTTCGGCCAGGAGGCCAGCAGACGTCTGCTCATGCCCCGCTCGCCGTTGCTGCCGCGGGCAAGGGCAAG
This sequence comes from uncultured delta proteobacterium, assembly GCA_963785235.1. Lineage (GTDB taxonomy): Bacteria > Desulfobacterota > Desulfomonilia > UBA1062 > UBA1062 > MWEI01. Next base: position 51,147 of record CAWAUM010000013.1, read on the forward strand.
GGCCTTTATCAGCTCGGTCCTGGTGTCACGCGGGTCAATGACCTTGTCGATGAGGTTCAGACCGGCTGCCTCCCAGGGCTCGGCCTTGCGGATCATCTCCTTCATGAATGCGGTTTTCATCTCGTCGGCCCCGGGTGCGTCAGAGAAGTTCTGGCCAAAGGCGGCATTGATGGCCACATCTGCGGCCATGAATGAGATATCTGCAGTGGGCCAGGCGATAATGGAATCCGAGAGCTTCCCGCCCGCCATGTTGTGATGGGCCATGCCGTAGGACTTGCGGGTTATGAGGCTCACCACAGGCACAGTGGTGAGCTGGAGCGCCTTGATCATGGACATGATCTTCAAGGGCATCTTCCGCTCTTCTGCTTCCCTGCCCACGAGGAAACCCGGCGTGTCGTGGATGAAGATCATGGGGATGTTGAACGAATCGCACAGGCAGATGAAGGCGATGGCCTTGTCGCAGGCCCCCGGGCCCATGGCGCCCGCAGTCACCAGAGGGTTGTTGGCGAGCACGCCTACACTGTATCCGTCAAGGCGCGCCAGGCACGTGACCAGGCTGCCGTCGTAATAGGGCTTGAGCTCCAGGATGCTGTCACAATCGAAGATGAGGTTCAGTGCGTTGTGGATGTCATAGAGGGTCTTGGGGTCTTCCGGGACCGCCTCGAAGATGGATTCGATCCTTGCCCCTGAAGGATCGTCGCATGGCTTTATGGGCGGAAGCTCGTGGGCATTGCACGGCAGATAACCCAGCAGGCGGCGTATCAGCCAGAGGCACTCCTCTTCGTTCTCGGCGAACAGGTCCACCTGGCCGGTCACACGGGCATGGACCTCCCAGCCGCCGAGCTCCTCGGCTGTCGAGTTCTCGCCCGTGGCCACCTCGATGATGCGGGGCGATGTGACCGCCATGATGGCGCCCTTCACCTGTATGACCACATCCGAGATGGAGGCCTCCCAGGTGGGGCCGCCATAGCATTCGCCCATGATGGACACGATGAACGGCACCTCGCGGTTGTGGGCATCCACGATCTCCATGGCCTTCATGATGCCTGTGGCCCCCATGGTGTCGGGGATGCGCGCCCCGCCGCCGTCGCCGAGATGGACGCAGGGGAAGCCTTTGGTTGCGGCGTAGTGCAGGTTTTTAATCGCCTTGATGACCCCTATGCGCCCGCCTGCCCCGGACATGACCGTTACATCGTCGCCTGAAACGTATACGGTGCGGTTGTCTATCAGGCCGAATCCGCACACCTTCCCGTCAGCCGGAGTCTTTGCGGCGGCCTCGGGAAGATCACTGTGGCAGAGCACGCCATACTCGTCAAAGGACCCCTTATCCAGGAGCAGGTCGATCCGCTCGCGGACTGTAAGCCTTCCCTTGTCGTGCTGCTTCCTTACCTTCTTTTCGCCTCCCATGGCCTTGTTCTTTTCCATGCGGGAGGCAAGCTCGGCTATTTTATATGGATCGACTGGTTGGCTCATGGGTTGTTCTCCGTATCAATTGCTATGAGTATGGACCCCATCTTCACAAAATCACCCTGCTTCACGAAGATCTCCTTCACCACGCCTTGCTCTACAGCAGTAATGATGTTTTCCATCTTCATGGACTCGATGATGATAAGGTCCTGGCCTTTGTTCACTCTCTGGCCCTGTTGCACCGATACCAGTGCCACCTTGCCGTCCATGGGCGCCTCGCAGGCCCCCTTTTTATGGTGCTGGAACTCCATTGAATGGAACCGCGACAGATAGGTGAGCTGATGGTGCCCGAGGCTCAAGGAATGGAGGAACACCGTCTCCTTGTCAAGGGCATAGGAGAACTTGAGCTGCCTGCCATTGATGATGAGGGACATGGAATCAGAGTCCTTCCCGGCGACAAAGACGTCGTAGGTGTCTTTGTGGATGATAATTGTAAAGCTGTCTCCATCCTTTTTTCTGAAGTTGGCGCAATACTGAATTCCATGCATCAGAAAACCTGCAAATTTCAAGGTGTGGTAGCCTGCCTGCCACCCCAGTTCCCGATGGCCTTCCTCGTGGTCGTTGAACCGGGCCACAATGGCGGCCACGACGAGCACCCTCGCCTCTTCCTCCCTCAAGGCAGGTCTTTCCATGACAGGGGAGTCCTTGTCGAAAATAGTCGGTCTTGATCTGGCCCTTATGAAATGCCTCGCCCGTCACAAGGCGCGACAGGAAATCGATGTTGGTCGCCACGCCCAGTGCAGCGGTCTCATGAAGGGCCCGGTTCATCTTCCTGATGGCGTTTGCCCGGGAATCGGCGTGTGCGATCACCTTTGCCAGGAGGGGGTCGAAATCAATGGTTATCCGCGATGAGGTGGCCACACCACTGTCGGTCCGGGCACTTTTGGCAGCCTTCCACAGAATCAGATTCCCTGCAGAAGGGACAAAGTTATTATCCGGGTCTTCGGCATAGACCCTGCATTCCATGGCATGGCCGTTTATGGAGAGATCCGCCTGGCTCACAGGCAGCGGCTCGCCTTCGGCAATGGCTATCTGCATCTCCACCAGGTCGAGGCCGGTTACGGCCTCGGTCACCGGGTGCTCCACCTGAAGCCTGGTGTTCATCTCCAGGAAGAAAAACTTTCCGTCATCGTCCAGCACGAACTCCACGGTGCCTGCGTTCGTATAGTTCACGGCTTTTGCTATGGCGATTGCCGCCTTTCCCATCTTCTTTCTCAAGGGCTCCGTCATGGCAGGAGACGGGGATTCCTCTATGAGCTTCTGATGCCTGCGCTGGACCGAGCACTCCCGCTCAGGGCAGTGGATGATCTTGCCGTGCAGGTCACCCAGGACCTGGAATTCGATATGCCGTACAGGGCTCAGGTATTTCTCAATGAGCAGGCTGTCAATGCCGTACACGGCCAGGGACTTCTTTCGTGCAGCACGCAGCGAACCTTCCAGGAGCGAAGGGGCATCCACCCTGAAGATGCCGATGCCGCCACCGCCTGCCGAGGCCTTGATGAGGAGCGGATATCCTATGCTTAAAGCCCTTGCGGTGAGTTCCTCCATGGATTCCCCGCCCACCCTGAATCCCGGGATAACGGGAACGCCTATCTTCTCGCAGAGTTCACGGGCTGCGATCTTGGAGCCCATAATCCTGATGGATTCCGGCGTTGGTCCGATAAACGTTATGCCCTCTGCGCAGCAGCGTGAAGCGAATTCAGGATTCTCCGAGAGGAGCCCGTAACCCGGATGGATTGCATCCGCACCGGCATCATGTGCCGCCTGGATGATCCTGTCCTGGTCAAGGTAGGCCCCGATCCCTGCCTCGCCCAGACAGATCGCCTCGTCCGCCATGTTCATGAACACGCTGCCCCGGTCAATCTGTGAATACACGGCAACGGTTGCAATCCCCAGTTTCCGGCAAGTCTTTATCACCCTGCAGGCTATTTCTCCGCGATTTGCGATCAACAGGCACTTTATCTTTTTCATAGTTGCGACCGGGCCTCATGAATGTTCATATGTTATGATTTATTTCACTAAAAAATTATCACGAAACCACTATGGCTAAAAGACAAAAATCGTTTGACTGCTGCATTTATTTCATTATGTGCAGAAAGAATTGATCCTTTTCATCGAGAACCATTGTTAAAGCGAGTCGTAAAGGCAGCTACTATATAGATCCCTCCAAGTTGCCGGTTATATTTTACATTTTCTCCCTTGAATTTCGGCACCCAATCCTTACATTGAATTTGCTTATTGTACAGACCATGAACCATGAACGTCAGGAGGTTTGCTTTGATCAGCTGTAAATAATCGTTGTCAAGGGGACATTTCTAACGAGTCTTGACATGTGTAGGGCTTTGGTCTTAAAATATGACTACGTCGCTTTATATTTAATGTCATGGCTCATCCATCCCTTGAGATTTTCATGGCAACCAGAGAGCTCTTCCTATTTGTAAAATGTAGATATGTTGGCAGGGAAATATTGAGAATCCCGAACAATAGCATCCACCGGACGGCTTACAGTCGCCGGTAATCTACACGTTATGTTTACGGAAACAGGAGTTGCCATGGAATTTTTCGTGAGGTACCGGTACCCGATAGGTGACTGAACCGTAAGCTGCGACGGAGATCATCATGTCAATTAGAAGCGTGCTGTTCGTACTGCTTGCCTTTGGAGTGCTTCTATTTGGTGGCTGCGCCAGCCTTCGGTACCCCGAACCCATTGACGTAATCATGGCGGGAGTTGAGCCGCTTCAAAGTCAGGGATTGGAGTTGCGAATGCTGGTCAAGCTGCGAATTCAAAATCCCAATGACTTGCCGCTGGACTTCAACGGTGTGTCAGTCCAGATGGATGTGCAAGGCAAGCGCTTCGCTACTGGCGTTAGCGACGCTGTTGGCAGCGTACCGCGCTTCGGTGAGACGATCGTTAGCGTCCCGGTGAGTATTTCGGTGTTCCGCATCGTGCACCAGGCCATGGACGTCATGACCAACGAATACCGCGGGAAGCTTGAGTATGAGATGACCGGGAGACTCGCAGGACCGGCGTTCAATAGCGTGCGTTTCAAGTCGAAGGGGGAGTTTACGCTGCCTGCGGAACTCTTCGGGAGTGGCAAGTGAGCCGGCGTTTCTGCAATGAGCTACGAAAAGCTGTATGGGTGTCACACTCTCTAGTCTTAGCAGGTCACCATGTCCAGCATAGGTTTCAGTTCAAATCCTTCAGTTTTCAAGAATCCTGAAACAGTGAAGATATGGCAGGATATCATGGGTTAATATACAATTATTGGGAATAGCAATTGAGCGGAAATATCTATGATTCTGCATCAATTCTTTAGTTATTTTAAAAATATAGCCACAAGGTCTGTCTGAATGATATGTTGAGATCTCCTACAATCTTAGCTTGCATTTTTTCCCTTAATCAAATTATTCTATTGATATCATGCACATAACAAAATCCCTATCAAATCTAATTTCCAGACTTCAAAACTCAAAGTCAATATCCGGGATTAACACATCCGAATCTAGAAAGATGTCTTTCCATGTCCTCATACAGGAGAATTCGTTTATCTTTTCTTTTATTTTCACAGGTATGTTGCTTTCTATAATTTTATCGATTCTTCCTGTACATTATGAAACTAACGACGAATTCAGAATGATAACCATTCTGAGTGGAAATGGCGGATTCCCTGCTAGCCCCTATGTCCCATATCTCAACCCAATACTAAGTTATGTTTTACATATTCTTTACAGAGTAAAACCATACTTTCCATGGTTTGGTGTATTCTTCTATGTCGTTTACTACTTAGGTTGGACTTTGATCTTGAGTGTCATATTCAGAACGAATGACAGATACAGTTTTATTTTAACAATTCCTATCCTTTTTTATTTTTTCTTTTTTCATTCTTCATATGTAAGTTTTACCTCGGCTTCTCTCTTTATGTCTTTCGGGGTTTTTCTCTGCACAATCGAATATTTCATCAGGAATGAAGCCCCGATAAAGAATATCAGGATTTATTTTATATTCCTGGCTGTTTGTTTCTATCTTTCGTTCCTTCTTCGATGGGAATTGGTCCTCTATTCGCTTCTCCTTTTCTTACCCGCCGTCGTTTTCATAAAGAAAGGACGGTAATAAAAGTTCTCCCTATTCTTCTCCTGCTAGGCTTAGTGATATGTTTGAATATAGCATTTAACCACTTTATTAATTTATCTCATCAGACATATCATGAATTCGACAAGCTGAGAATTGAGTTTCATGATACTCACAGAGGAGATTTTCATGATCGAATCACACCATATGCTCTCCAGAAAGCAGGATGGACATATAAAGATTACATAGCTTTCAGAGGCCTTTGGTTTATGCATGATAATTATACCTTCAACACAACGAATTTGAAAACATTTCTCATAGAGAATAATCCTCGAAAAAACAGCTAAAGCTTATTTAGACAATATCATCCGCCAAGTAATAAAAAGTTATAATCGAAATAAGAATAAATCTATCTTATTAGTAGTCTCTTTATTATCAATTCTTATTTATAGATCAACATACCTATTGCGACTCGATAAAGTTGATTTGTTAAAAATTGCAGTCTCTATAGGGACAATTATATTAAGCGTACTGTTCTTTATGTATTATCGATTTATGCCGAGGGTTTATGGCCCACTTTATGTCTATTTGATCAGCATGTCGTATTTATTATTCAGCATTGGAAAAGGCTCCGAACATAAAGTTATCCAGAATAACTGGATGAAATATCTTACTATTATTGTTGCAGGATCTTTAATGGCATATGCTATACTTATTGTACGTCAAGAAGTTGTTACTAATGTTCATGATCTTGACCAGTCCGCGAAATTCAGGACCGCAATCAATCAAGCTTTAACCGCATTGAAACTATTAATACTGCGTCACATCCTTTTATCATACTAATATGTGGTATTCCCTATGGCCTTCGCACTGACTTCATCCATCCTTTAATGGAATATAGAGATTTCCCCCGTATGAGAATTTTCCCAAATGGATGGTCAATATATTCGCCATATCATAAGATGGCACTAAAAAATCTTCACCTCCGCGATGGTCATGATTTTCTTAAGTGGCTTGTTGACCGAAAAGATGTGCTCTTAATGATCAATGCTTTTAATATAACCCAGGCAAATCAAGTTAACAAAATTGTATTTTTATTGAAATCTTACTACCTCAGCCATATATATCCCGGTATGAAACTGGATTTCATTCCTGTCTATGATTTTAGAAACAAGGAAGGATTGGGTCTAGTCTTTTTCCGATTAAAATCCGACCACGATTGATAAAACATCATGTAGATCATATTTTGTGTTTCATTAAGAACTGAGACTAATCACTATCCAGCACCCGCCGGACCGTCTCGGCCAGGATCTTCAAACTTGCCGGCTTCATGATGCATTCCATTAGGGGTCACTATAGAAGATTGATCCACAGCAGCTGGTTTCCAATCTATAATGAATTGGGTAAGGTTACCAGAATTGCTATTCACACGCTTGACATCACTGAATTAAAACAGACCTTTTTCAAAAGCAAGTTGTGACAAAATAATAAATCTCCATGATATATAATAAATAAGTTGCTGATCTTAAGATCGCAAACTGTAGAGTTCCTGCCGAACTCAATATTTTGCCGCTACTGAATATTTGTAATAATAACCATCACTATTTGACTTCCCCCTCACGCTTTTCATTCATTCAAACTAAAAGCCTGTGCTTGTTCTAAAAATTAAGTTTGCTTTACCCGGATGAGTCTTTATATAGAGCCAGGTCTCATCATGAAGCCTTGCCCGTAACAATTTGATGATTATAATACTTTTGACTACTGGTTGCAAACCGACGGTCTGCACTTGGTAGGGCGAATATTGGGGTTACCCCCCCCATGGGAGATCTTGTCAGATGAAGTATATCCATGCTTTTAATAACTTGGTGGAGAAGAAAAAGATCTATCCTGATTTCCCCGTTATTGACGGCGGGGCAAGCCCTGAAGTTGTTGTGAATGGAAAAAGGTTATTGATGTTCTCTTCCAATAATTACCTGGGTCTTACATCCCATCCCAGAATAAGGAGCGGCCCATGAGGCTATTGAAAAATACGGGACAGGTTCGGGGGGTTCCCGCCTCCTATCCGGAAACCTCAAAATCCATGAAGAGGCAGAACGAAAAATTGCCGCCTTTAAGGGCGGAGAGGCTGCCATTATCTTCCCCACGGGTTATTCAGCGAATGTCGGTGCCATCTCAGGGTTCCTCGACCTGCTGAAGATTTCTCCCCGTTATTTCTTCATGAGAAGATGCATGGTTTTTTCCGACGACTTGAATCATGCAAGCATTATTGACGGGTGCAGATTGAGCGGGGCAAAGACCGTGGTGTATCCTCACAAGGATATGGATGTTCTGGAAGCAAAGCTGAAACGCCATCGCGCCGGCGCAAGCTTATCATAACCGACGGTGTCTTCAGCATGGATGGTGATATCGCCCCCCTTGATCAGATAGCATACCTGGCGAAAAAATATGATGCGGTCACCATGGTGGATGAAGCCCATGCCACAGGCATTCTCGGGACTCATGGACACGGTACTATTGAGCATTTCCACCCGAAGCCCTTGAAGGACATTGCCATCATAATGGGGACTTTCAGCAAATCCGTCGGAGCCGTGGGCGGGTATGTCGTAGGATCACATGACCTGATACATTATCTCAGGGTAGCTTCCCGGTCGTATATGTTCTCGGCAGCCATGCCCCCGGCCACTGCTGCAACCATTATTGCCGCAATCGATCTCATGGAAAGCGACCCGACCTTAAGGACGAAGTTATGGGAGAATACCAACCATTTGAAGGAAGGGTTTAACGATCTGGGATTCAATACCTTTTCCAGCGAGACCCAGATCATCCCCATACTGATCGGCAAAGACGATAAAGGGGTGGAATTCTCCCGGCGCCTGGTTGACTACGGGATATACGGGCCATGCGTCAGATGGCCTGCGGTAACAAGAAACCAGTCCAGGATCAGATTTACCGTAATGGCCTCCCACACCAGGGAGCAGATCGATTATCTTCTTGATTGCTGCAGGTCTTTAGGGAGTAAGATGAACGTGTCTATGGGGAAATGAAAATGAAGGATTTTCTTGATAAAAACGTCTATATTACCGGCGGATCTACCGGTATCGGTCTTTCCACTGCCAAGCTCCTGGCGGCAGCGGGGGCCAACGTCATCATCTCCGCCCGGACAAAAGAAAAACTTGAAACAGCCATGGAAGAGATCGAGAGCCGCCGCATCTTACAGGCGCAGCGTTTCGCCTTCCGTCAACTCGACGTGGCGGACAATACAGAAGTGAACATTGTCATGACTGAGGCTGTTCAAAACTTCGGCATCCCGGACCTCCTCATTAATAATGCCGGGCGGGCCCTGCCACGCTGTTTCGAGGAAGTCACCTTCGCGCAGTTCGACGAGACCATGAAGACCAACCTCTACGGCAGCTGGAATACCACCACGGTCCTCATCCCGTACATGAAGCCCGGGGGCGGAGCAATCGTCAATGTGTCCTCCCTGTGCGGCTTCATGGGGGTCTTCGGCTATACGGACTATTGTGCCTCGAAATTCGGCATCATCGGCCTCTCGGAGGCGCTCAGGCAGGAACTGCGGCGCTACGATATCACGGTTTCCGTACTCTGCCCTCCCGATACCGACACACCGGGATACGCCACAGAAAACATCTGTAAACCTGAGGTGACCAGGGCGCTTTCGGCCGCAGCCAAGATCATGCAGCCGGATGAAGTTGCCAGGGAGCTTGATCGAGGGATCAAACGCAAGACCTTCATCATTATCCCCGGTGTGGACGGAAAATTCATCTATTTCATGAAGCGGCACTTCCCCTTCATCGTGGAGCTGATTATGCGTCGGGGTATCTGCAAGGTACAGAAGGGGAGCGTATAGCCAGTTCAACAATGAAGGCATGTAATCCTGAAAAGTTACTGAGTCTTGAAGAAGGTCTCACCATCGGCATGGCCGTGCTGTGCAATCTCATCATCCTTCTTTTCATGCACCTGGGGCAGGCACAAGACATCTTTGTGCTGAACATGCTCATCACGGCGGTCATCCTCCTGGTAGCTTGTGTCCACCGGCGTTTTCCCCACACATGGCTGCAGTTTTTCCGGGACTGGTATGTGGTTTCTTTTCTGATCATCATCTATCTGGAGAATCGCACACTCATCCCTCTCATCAACCCCCATGAACTGGACAGCCTCGTCATGGCCGTGGACCGGTTTCTTTTTGGCGGGCACGACCCCACAGTCCTCATGGAAAGAATAATGTACCCTGCCCTTTCGGAAATACTGCAGATATCCTATGCGAGCTTCTATTTTCTTCCGCTCTCACTGTGTGTGATCCTCTATTCCCTCAGGGAGGCCAGGGATGACTTTCATGTTGTGGCATCCACCATATTCATGGGATTCTATCTCTCCTACATCGGGTATTACTTCACCCCGGTCCTCGGGCCGAGATTCACCATGGAACACCTGCAAAGCGTTCCCCTGAGAGGATTGTGGACCTTTGACTTTCTCAGAAACCTACTGGCACAGACTGAAGGAAGGATGTACGACTGCATGCCGAGCGGACACGCCCTCGTCTCTGTTCTCACCGTGCTTCTGTCCTGGCGATACGCCAAGAGATTTTTTCCTGTTGCCCTTGCCTGGACAGTTCTCCTGAGCTTCTCAACGGTGTACCTGCGCTATCACTATGTGAGCGACCTCATTGCAGGCATGGCGCTGGGTGTGCTGGTGTTCCAGTTCGGCCCCGGCCTCGCGGAGGCAACCATGCGCGGCACAGAGAAAGAACAGGGGATACCTGAATCGATGCAGCTCAGGAAGGAGTAACCGGGGTGTTCCGGTTAGACGAAAGGCCCCTGGTAGCTCCGGCACGTCTTATCAGGGAATAGGTCTTTCATAGATTCGATAGGTTTTGTAGAGCTCAGGGGTGAACGGTTTCAGTTCATGTATCATCTTTGTATTGGTCTCAACAATCAGCGAGCAATCCGACTCCCAGACATCCGAGAGGAGACTCTGTTCAATAATCTTCAGGTAGAAAATCTCATCGATGTGCTGCCCCTGATATTCCGGGAGCACCCCCATGATGACGGTTCTCACCCTCTTGGTTTTTTTTGCTTCTCTCATGAACCTTAAGAGCCGCCACGGGTAGAGCCTTCCGTTTAAGATCCGTAGTGCCGGATTGACGTCCGGTATGGTGATAACGAAGCCTATGGTCTTTCCATCCTTCTCCGCAAATATGGTAAATTCAGGGGTGAGTAACATCTTCACTTCGGCAAAGAACATCTCCGTCTGTTTTTCTGTCAGCGGAAGATGGCCCCAGTTACCCTCCCAGGCGGCATTGAAGATGTGCTGCACATCTTTCACCCTTTTTGCCAGGTCCCTCTTGTCGAGGTTTTTGAATACCGTGTCCGTTGTGGAGAGAAGGCCCTTTCTCACTTCATCCAGATAGGGTACATGTTGGGCGTAATTGACGCGCTTCACCAGGAAACAGTGCCAGTCGATGCATTTTACAAACCCGCATGCCTCGGCAAGATCCTTATAATAAGGGGCAAAGTGGAAAAGACCCACTGATGGGATGTTCCCCTCCCCTTCCACCTCGAAACCAACCGAGTCGTAGATGGCGAAGCTCTGCGGGCCGTTCATAATCTTCTTGCCCTTGTGCTTGAGCCAGGAAGATGCGGTATCGAACAGTGCACGGGCAACCTCCGGGTCATTGACGGCCTCGAAGAACCCGAAGAACCCCGTGCCGTTGTCATATTTGTTTTCATAAAGATGATTCACGTGGGCTGTGATACGGCCGACAAGCCTGCTGTTTTTATATGCCAGAAAAAACTCTGCCTCACCTATCTCAAAAAAGTATCCTTTTTCCCTGTCGAAAAAATTTTTCTGGTCACTGATGATAGGTGGGATCCATGCCGGATCATTCTCGTAGATCCGGGCTGTCCATGGGAACATCATGAAGTCTTTCATCATGCCCTTAGTATCAGCGCGCCTCACCTCAACCATGTCAATTCACCTCCATCGCACGATAAGATACTATATAAGGAGGATGCGCTCAGATGCCAGCCCTATAACGGGAATATGGTGTAAGGATTTGGTGTTAAAAACGTGTATAAAATGATTATATGATATTATATATGGGGGAACCATGAGACAGACCATAAATGCCACCCAGGCTGTAAGAACCTTTTCGGAGCTTCTCAATGAGATTAAATACAAGGGAACGACATATACCATAGAGCGATCAGGTAAACCTATTGCATGTTATCTACACATTTGCATGCCCCTCTTTTTCGATGATTATGAAAAATAATGGCCTGGAATAACTATTGGCTCTGGCCTCTAGGCTCTGCCCAAGATGATAATACATGAGAGATTATTACCATCCATCAAGTACCCTCCGGATAGTCTTAGCCAATACTTTCATTTCTATGGGTTTCATGACAAATTCTCGAATGCCGATCTTTTCTGTCTTCTCCTTCGAGATATGTTCACTATACCCAGAGCATAGGATGATTGGGATGTCATGCCGGATCTCCATAAATTTCTGAGCCAGTCTGTCCCCTGTCATACCCGGCATTGTCATGTCTGTAATAATCAGGTCATATTTGTCAGGACTATCCTGAAAGAGTTTCAGTGCCTCAACACTGCTTGTTCTCGTTTCTATAGTATATCCTAATTTGCTGAGCATTTTCTCTGCTAGATTTACCAAGACGGGTTCATCGTCTACAAAGAGAATATGCTCCTTTCCTGTCGGGATTGTCTCTTCCTCTTCATGCGTCACTACCTCTTTCATGGATTCAATTTCAGGCAAAAATATTTCAAAAGACGTACCCTTACCAGGGGTGCTCTTGCATATTATATTGCCACCATGACTTATCACTATCCCATGAACAACCGACAACCCCAGACCGGTTCCTCGACCCATTTCCTTTGTAGTGAAATAAGGCTCGAAGATCCGATCAAGAATTTCAGAGGGTATCCCATGGCCGGTATCACTGACCGAAAGTATGAGATAGTTTCCAAGATGAAGGTTCAATTCGTGTGCCTCAGTCTCTTTATTGATATTCACTCTCTTCAGACTTATCTTAAGTACACCTCCGGTCTTATCCATGGCATGAGATGCATTTGTACAGAGATTCAGAAGAATCTGATTTATCTGCGTAGGATTCGACATGATCAGGCCGGAATCGGTTAGGTCCTGTTGAATATCAATGGTTGTGGGTATAACAGAACGCAGCATCTTGATGGAATCCTTAACAACAGTACGCAGCGCAATAGGTGAATATTCGACATCTGTTTTTCTGCTAAATGTAAGGATGTGTTTTGCAAGCTCTTTGGCTCGATCAGCTGCTTTGAGAACTTCTTTGATTTCTCTCTTTGCCTTCTGAGGTTCTGATACATCTTCTATAGCAAGCTCGGAATATCCGATGATAGCTGAGAGGATATTATTGAAGTCATGTGCAATACCCCCTGCCAGCGTACCTATTGATTCCATTTTTTGAGCCTGTGTAAGTTGAGCTTCCAGCCTGTCTTTTTCTTTTTCAGCCCGTTTGCGTTCTGTGATGTCCTGGATTACGCCCATAGCACCAACAACCTTACCACTAGAGTCCCGCAACGGCTCCGTTGAAACATTTACGTAGATAGCCCGACCATCCTTAGTCTGCCTCATGACCTCGCTATTACTGTATCCAGAACCTGATAACACTTTGGAAATAAGGGCCTTGAACTCACCCCACTTCTCTTCAGGTACGATGGGATTGTACTGGCCAATTGCCTCTTTTTTACTCCACCCAAAAATGCGTTCAGCAGCAGGGCTCCAGCTCGTGACTCTCAAATCATGATCAAGGGTGAAAATCGCCAGAGGTGAAGCATCAATGATTGCTTGCAGCGCCTGGTTTGTTTTTTGGAGATCTTCCTCCGCTCTCCTGCGGTCGGTAATATCGACAAAGGTAACTACAATCTGCGCCAGTTCATTATTCTCATCTGAAACCGGAAATGCGCTCACTAAAACCCAAACATCTTCCTTTTTGGTGGAACGATGTACTCCCATGACAGCGTTCCAAAAAGGCTTCCTTGTAGCCAGTACTCTCATGACCGGGTATTCTTCCAGAGGCATGGCGGTTCCATTCTCCAGGAAAAAATGCCAGTCCGGGTCGATTACCTGTTTTCCAAGGATCTGCTCCTCTGTAAGGCCGAGAAGCTCCTGTGCCTGTCGATTGCACGTCTGTATTTGTGTATCAACCCCATGCACGACAACTGCAGCCTGAATATTCTGAATCAGCTCACGATACTTTTTCTCGCTGCTACGCAGTGCTTCCTCTGCGTGCTTGCGCTCGGTGATATCTCGAGTTACGCCCATGATGCCTGAGGGCTCGCCATTCTTATTATAGACGATGTTCATGGTTGCCTCTGTCCAGACGGTGGAGCCATCCTTACGGATCATCTCGAGTTCAGAGGTGAATGACCAATTGGGTCCGTGACGATGCCCACTTAACTCCAGAGTTAATTCTCTATCGAGAATAGTTTTGGCCTTCTGATAGGATTCTGGTGTCAGGATCTGATCCATGGTCTGTTTCAATGCCTCTTCTGCGGTGTATCCTCTAAGTTGCTGCACAGACGGGGTCACGAAGGTGTAGCCCAGATTTATGTCAAAGAACCAAATAACATCACGAACATTCTCTCCAAGGATGCGGTATTTCTCCTCACTCTTTCGTAGTGCCTCCTCAGCGAGTTTCCGCTCGGTAATGTCAGTATTGGTTCCCTCAAAATACAGGATGTTCCCTTGTGTATCATGGACCACATGGACATTGATGGAAATCCAGAACCTGGTCCTGTCCCTTCGGAATATCTCCACCTCATACCCTTCCACCTTATCGTATTCACGGAGCAGGCGCACCATCTCCTGGCGGTCTGCTGGATTTACGTAGAGCTCCTGGCCGATATCCTTTACAGAATCGATCATCTCCTGTGGCGAACCGAATCCAGACATCCGCGCAAAGGCAGGGTTCACACTCAGATACCTGCCCTCTGGTGTACTCTGGTAGATACCTTCGGTCGCGTTCTCAAAGATCGCCCGATACTTTTCCTCGCTTTCAGCAAGCGCCTCTTCTGCCCTGCGCTTGTCCGTAATATCCCGGATGCACTCGATTGCCCCGATGACTTGCCCTGAGAAATCATATATGGGATGCGCCCACCCTGAAAGGAATCGTTTCTCCCCCTTGACCACCGGCACATCGGTTTCACCGATGAGGAGATCGCCTTTGCGCATGATGTTGTAATATATCTTCTCGACTTCTTCCTTGGGCATGAGTACGAGATCGATAAGAATCGGCCGTCTTTCACCATAGAAGGGGATAGCATACTCATAATCACCCTTTCCGATCATGTCACTGGGGCTGTAACCAGTCATGTTCTCTATGGCCTTGTTCCAAGCAGTTATCCTGCCCTGTTTGTCAATGACCAGGGTTGCATCGGGAAGGAACTCAATGATATCAGATAGATGTCGCTCTGATTCTCTTAGCGCCTCTTCTGCTTGCCTACGCTCGGTTATATCTTCAAATGTAGTATATACCTGGTAGGGCTTATCTTCTCCTGGCTGGAATTGTGGTACTGCATCAATTTCAATCCATTTATACGTCACTTCCTGCTGATTTTTAATTCCCATGATTGAATTTAATACAGGCTTACCAGTCTGCATTACGATCATAGCCGGGTGTGTTTCACCGGGATATGGTGATCCATCTTCATGAATAGCTTCCCAGTTGGGATCAAGAGAGGTATTTCCCTTCAATTGATCTAGATTACATCTAAGAATACGTTCCGCAGCAGGGTTTGCATCGATGATCCGACCATCAGAAACCTGATAAACAACACCTTGTACCATTGATTCAAACAGATGACGGTGTTTTTTTTCACTTTCTCGCAAGGATATTTCACGTGCATTGAGAACCATATGGGACTTTTGTAAGTAGACATAAAATATTAACAGAAACACCAGTAAGAATGTCAGGGACATGGGTAGGGCTGCATCGGAGATCACATCCCATTTCCAGTCAGCTGCTTCGACATCCATCCCAATAACCAAGATCGCTTTTCCTGTGATAGGATCAATCACTGGTGAGAAAGCACTGACAAAGGTCCCATATTCATCTCTATAAGGACCTACAGTTATTGCTTTACAAGTTAGAAAAACTGATCTTAGTTTTTCAGGTGGATTTTTGTATATAGTTCCTGGTGGAGAAGCATCCGGATCATTTACTTGGAGATTTTCAGGACCAAAAATTATAGTACTACCTTTCTGAACCACACTATACAGGCTGCGGCAGCCTATATCTTTTGCTAACTTTTTCATCCAATCTTCCAGTTTCATAAAGCTAGGATTGGTACGATCGTTCAGGGTAAAAGAGAGGGCTTTTACGTCATTTTGATCCACACTGTCCGCTATAATCTGAATACGGAGAAGAAGATTTTCACGGAGTTGTCTGTCACTTCTTTTGGCTATCCACGATGAAAATAAGATTCCAGACATGGCTATTACTATTACTAAGACCCATACCCATCCTTTTCTAAAGGAAGTCATTTGGTAACCCTCCTATGAAACATAGGTGGTAAATTTTATAAAGGCACAACATCTAAATAATATACATTCGGTTGTATCTTGGAAGTACTACTTATTGGAGTCAAAAAAAGAGTAAAACCGATTCATATAAATTCATTATAACTAACACTATGGATATTAACAAGTATGGTTAAGAAATTACTTCGAACATATGTTTTCTAATCTATGGTATCCAGGCTACTAGTTCAGATCGCCGGGTTTCGCATGTTATCAACGCTTTTCCATGCCCCGCTTTTTCGATGATTATCAGAATAAATCTAGGCTCTGGAATAACCATTGGTCTGAACGAACCCTATCATTGCTATCAGGCAAACAAGTCTGCATGTGTCCCTGTCCGCTCAAAGAAAATCCGGTCTCCTTCTATTTTGTAAATGAGTAACCAATCAGGCTCGATGTGACATTCCCACCTGTATTGGTAGTTCCCTCTGAGCTTATGATTCCTATAACGGGGATTCAGATTTTCTTGATTGATCAGGGCTCTTAGCACTTCTTTGATCTTGCCGAGATCGTTCCCTCTTTTCTTTGCCCTGGTAAGGTCCTTCTCAAATTTTTTCGTGTAAACAGGTGTGAGCATTTAAAGGCCTAGTTTTTTGAACATATCATCTGCATCTCTGCATTCAACAAGATTTTTGCCTTCATCAGTTTCTTGAAAGACCTTCTGAGTCTCCTCATTGGGAATCATCACATCAAAGGGGAGTCCCCTCCTTAAAGATATCTGGTGGAAGAACAAGCTGATAGCCTGGGTGGTGTTGAGGCCTAAATGGTTCAATATATCCTCTACGTCCTTCTTGAGCCTACTATCTATCCTTGCTCGCACTGATGAATCCTTCATAAAATACCTCTAAACATATTTGTAGTCCTGATGTGCTACATTGTCAAGGGCCTTAATCCCTCAGAAATGAGAAACCTGCATATAATGATTTACCTGCTCTTCATCACATCAATGACCTCCAAAGGTGCACCAGGCCTGATATACCTGTTCGTGGTCTGCAAAGACTTATGTCCGAGGGCTTTCTGTAGTATATCATAAAACTGATGATCTTGGGTTGAAACATATGAAGCCTCTCACAGCATACCAGACCGTCACAAATGGCATGAAATCTTTAGTTTTCATTACCCCACTTTTTCGATGATTATAAAAAGCAATCTATGCTCTGAAATCACGATTAACCTTGGGGCAGGGAGGCGGTAGAGATCTTCACATCCGCAAGGATGCAAAGATCCACCGCCTCCCTTTTGTATCAAAATAAATCGTCGAAGGTTGTGAGAATGGTGCTGTCTATGGTGCCGTTAGCATCCGTATCAACCTCAAGCTTGACATTCCCGCCAGTGGAGACCGTCATTTTCACCTTACTGTCATCTTCAGCCGTGATCTCGGCGTTCCCAGTGCTTGGTCTTATGGGGTCTGTTCCCAAGATAGGAGGTAACACAGAAAGCGAGAGGTTGCCGGGTATGCCGGAAACCCGGTAGATCATGGGGTTGCCGGTGGAGATGCTGTATGCCCCGGTCGACAGGTTTGTATTTGTTATATTCCAGAAGGTGCTTAATTGTATTACAACACCATCTCCTGTTATGGAGAGCGTGCCGTCAGGGGTGTTGGTTGCCCTATCTACCACCAATGTCACCGAGTCCTCCCTGTGCAGCAGGAGATCTCCTGCAAACGAAGTCTCCAGATCTTCGTCATCCTTGACGGTTACATCGAGGTCAGACGCGGTGAGTTCAGCCGTGTAGGTTCCACCTGTGGCAAGGGTTCCAGTGCAGCTGGTGATCAGCGCGGTCATAGTGCCGGTCAATGTGATATTGGCGCCACCATAACTCGTGGCATAGTTGTTCATGGTGATTACATAGGGGCCTCCTGCAGGGATCAATGTCGGTGCAGGATTTATACTCAGACCGCCTGTGCCGTTGAGCGCAGGGTTGTCCCTCACCTTGATGAGGGTGTCCAGAGCGAATCCGCCGACCAGGGTGGACTGGTTGATGGCGTTTACGCTCCTGCCTGCAAGGGAAGCGGCATTGGCGGAGTTGATGGTGCCCAGGGTACCGGTTACGGTCATGGTATAATCATTCTCGCCCAGGCTGATGGTATCTCCCGAACTGTCCATCTTCGCAATCATGAAGGAGCCTGCTGCTGCACCTGCAATGGCAAACCCACCGTCCGATGCCGCCACGACAGAGCCTGCCGATTCGAAGCTGCTTGGGGCCCGGCCTTTCACCTTCTGCCAGAGAGGATTTCCTGATGAATCGAGCTTGATGAGGTATACCTCGCTCGCTGGATTAGAGCCCAGGGGATCGTATGAATCCGTCGCCCCGGCGATGATGTATCCCCCGTCGGAACAGAGGTCCACATCTCCGCCGGCATCGCCCGTGCTGGCTACACCGAACGACCTTTTCCAGTCCACAGTGCCCTGGGCGTTCACCTTGATCACCAGGACATCATTATATCGGAAATCATTATACGAGTCAGAGAAGGTGTTGCCCACCAGTATGAAGCCGCCATCCGGGGTTGTCTTCACCGAAGTGGCAGCCCCACCACCGAAATACTTTGGCCATCCCTGGAGGGATTCTCCATCGGCATCTATCCGGTTGACCCACACTTCATCGTCCGGATTGCCTTCCGTGCCGGCGATGATGAACCCCTGGCTGTCGTCCGGGACGATGGACGTGGCAACATCAGTGCCGAACTTCTTCGCTGCATAAGTCTTTTCCCATTGCAGAACGCCGTCCCGGTTGATCTTTGCGGCATAGAAATTCTGGTCGTTCCCCTCCTTGTTCATGGCATTACCCACGAACAGGAACCCGTCCGGATTGCCTGACCCGTCCTTGCTCTCGCACACCGAGGTAGCTCCACCCGAATATGAAACCTTATAATCCCACTTGGGCCATCCGGGAAGGGCCTCGCCATCTGCATTCATCCTCAGGACCAGAAACGTGCCGGGGTCGCTTTTATTGGTTACGCTCCGGTGCACGCCCCCTGCGACATATCCCCCGTCAGAGGTCCTCCGTATGCAATTGAGGATGATAGTGTTGCCGGTGTCGTCATACTCCTTTTCCCAGAGGATCTTCCCTTTGCTGTCGACTCTGACCACTGCCCCCGTGGCAGCATTGGAGCCGTCGGCCTGCCTGAAGCCCGCGGCGATAAACCCGTGGTCAGAGGTTTCCAGGATCGACGCGGCGCCGCTGTACGCATTGCCCCCGAGCCTTGTCCAGAATATGGGGATGCTGTTTTCTCCAGTGCCCGGGGATCCCCACTGATCCGGTTCCGTGTCCTCATCCACTCCGCCACCACCACCTCCTCCGCCGCACCCGGCAAGGATCAGGGCAAGGAGAAAGGTGGCAGCAAGAAGCACGATTCTGCCTGTACAGATTTTGTACATAACTTATCCTCCTGAATAATATGATGCGGGGGTCAAAGATGTGTCAGCTTTGCCAGTAACAGTTTATCTGGTCAAGCACAGCATCTTAATTATACAAGCAATCTAGGTGATCGTAAATACATATTATAAAATGACTATTTAAAAAGTGATCTATATTTTGGAAGAGGCATTGGCCCTGTACGAAATCTATTGTCTTGAGAAAAAAAGCCGTTGAGTGCTCCGGCGAAAGAGAAAACATTCTTCACCAACCTCCTTTACTCGTGTATAATTGCTTAACTTTAAAAAGGAGAATGGACAAATGAAGAAAAGTATAGTGTGGGCCGGGTGTTATATGCTGATATTAGCCGGCCTTTTAGCTTGCGGGACAAACAAGGGAGGTGTCGATGAAGACACGGGCAAAGTTAATCCACCTAATAACGTGCAAACATACGAGGTGACCTCATTTGATACTTGGACCATGACATCGACAGAAGGTGATAGTGCTTCACTTATGTTTTCTCATACCAGTGAAGTATTATCGTGGGCTGATTATGTTTATAATTCAGGCAGCATTGATATGACCATGTTGATATGGGCGAGAGTACTCCTGCAGTATCCTATTACAGAAGATGACACCTGGTTCGAGTCTGGAGGTTCCAACAACTTCACTCTCGACTCCACGATCGTGGTCGAAGATACCGATGCGCAGGTGGAAGTGCAGGCCGGTACGTTTACCTCCTGTGTGGTGACATCAGAGACCACCAGTGTCGATCCGGCATACAACAACGGCAAATATATTGAAGTACGAAAAAGATATTTCGCACCTGCCGTGGGGTTGGTAAGAGTAGAGGATACGTGGCATACAGGAGAAGTTACAACGGGTGAATTGATTGATTTTGAGGTTCATGATCCTGATCCGGATGATTATTTCCCCCTTGCGATAGGCGACTGGTGGAAATTCGAGTGGACGTCAAATTAGGAAGACTTACCTCTTTATGATAAAACCTTATCACTGAACATCCAGATATCAACAACTTCAAAAAATCAGAGCATCCTTCAATACACGAAACCCTTATTCAACAGATTCCAATAAAATCATTACTTTCATTGGCCCCGAGAAACTGAATAGTTCGTGATAATCAGCGCTCTCAGCTTGTTTCCTGAATACCTTAGATTCAAATCCAAGATGTTCAGACTTCTTCAAGGCCTCATTCCCCAAATGGAAATATGTGCTTAAGGGCCTTCCATAAACCGGGCATACCTTCCTCTGAGGCCTCTTTCGGCTCGGTACCTTTCATATAAGGCAGCGTGACCGGGGAGTCTGTCCAGCTTGTGGCTCGTTTGCCGTTTATGGAATCAATAGCGCATAAGGTCACATCATCGGGTACGTCCCATGGTTTGGGCACGGCAAGTCGGGCAACAATCCTGGCGGCAAAAGGCATGGCCCCTGTTGCACCCGTATAGCCGATAGCCCTGAAGGCATCATCCCCGAGCCAGGTAATGACCACCATGTCTTTCGTATAGGCGGCAAACCATGAATCTCTCATCTCATTGGTGGTTCCTGTCTTGGCGCACATCCCGTCAGGCATACCAAAAGTCTTGGCCGACTTTGCCGTACCACTGCGGATTGTCTCCTGAAGTGCTGTGTTGATAAGATATGTGGGCCCGGGGTCGAGAACCCTCTGGGGTTGCTTGTGAGCTGACCGCCAGAACACGGCCCCATGTTCGTCTACAATAGCCTCCAGACTCCATGACTCAACCCTTAAACCCCCGGTGGCAAAGACCGAATACATACCTGCAACATCAAGGGGCGAACAATCAATGGCTCCAAGCAACAGTGCCGGCTGCTTGAGCACGGTTGAACGCGGAAGCACATTCTTCACCTCAGGAACAATGCTCTCAAGTCCCACAGCGAGCCCGAGCCGGACAGTAGCCAGATTGTAGGACTGGGCCAGGGCATTCAAGAGCAAGATGTTGCCGTGACTTACCTTGTCAAAATTCATTGGCGCCCAGATGTTCATTATCTCGAGCTTTATTGTCAGGGGGCTGTCATCCAGGATGCTCGACAGTGAGTAGCCGCCCTTGAGGGCAGAGTAATAGATAATGGGTTTAATGAGAGATCCGATACTTCGTCTGATGGAGGTGACCCTGTTGAACTGGGATGTTCCATAGTCCCTGCCGCCCACCATGGCCTTTATTGCGCCGGTTGCAGGATTGACAATGACCGAGGCAACCTGGATGTTCTTTGCAAGTGATGCTGTTCCACTTTCCAAGACGTCTTCCATGATCCTTTGCATATTCATGTCAAGGGTCGTGAAGATACGTAATCCGCCTTTTGTGAGAAATTCCTCTTCAGGATAGAGCGCCCGGGCCGAAGACAGGACATGATCGATAAAGAACGGGGCCTGCCTTGCAGGTTTGATGAAGGAGACTACGCTTAAGGGTTTGTGCACTGCCTGGTCGTATTGGGCTGATGTGATCTTGCCTTGCTCTCTCATAACGGCCAGGACCGTATTTCTCCTCGCCATCGCCATCTTCGGATGCGTATATGGGGAGTAGATGTTCGGCGCACGAATGAGGCCCACGAGCAAGGCTGATTCATGCAGGGCAAGATCAGTGAGATCCTTATCGAAGAAGAGCTTTGAGGCCCTGCCGAACCCATAGATGCCTGCAGGACCGAAGCGCCCAAGGTAGATCTCGTTCATGTACATGGTGAGGATCTCATCCTTGGTAAAGACAATCTCCATGATGGAAGACAGCCATATCTCCTTGAGCTTCCGGCTCAATGTCCTCTCATGCGTAAGGAACAGGTTCTTCACGAGCTGCTGGGTTATGGTGGAGCCGCCCTCAACCACCTGGGCGTGGAACACATCCGCAAGCAGCGCCCTTAACATGGACCTTATATCGATGCCTGAGTGTTCGTAAAACCTTCTGTCTTCAACGCACAAGAGGGCATTAATCAATTGCTCCGGGCAATCCTACGTTTGATGAGCTCTCTGTCCTCAAACCCGGCATCGTAAACGGTTGCAATGCATTCAGGCTCCACACCGGGCCGATGCAATTTCCTGGCGGTTTTTTTCAGAGATGATCGTCTTTATCTGATTTCCATCCAGGAACACCCTTACCTTTCGAGCCTACCTGGACACCATCCGGATATTCGAATGGATGGAGATAGATGATGATGCCATCTTTGAATAGATGATACTGGCCCGGCGATGCCACGGTGGAAGAACTGCGGTATCCCAGATGTGCAAGCCTGGATATCAGGCCCGTTCGTCTGATGTCCAGCCCTGGGGCAAGATCAAAGGGAGCGCTGTAGATCCTGGTGGGCAGATGCCAAAGGGACCCGGTGTTGATCTTCATCATCTCCCGATAGACGTTGACCGTTACTACTGCCCCATAAAGAATACAGAAAAATCCCAGTGCAAGGATTATCGACAGGGCAATTTTTTTTGTGCGTTTCACAGCCTAACTTCTATAGGCTCAGCGCTATTATGGTGTCAATGCTGCGGGATGAAGGCGAGAAAACCTAGCACACCTATAAATGGCCTTGGTTAAGCTCGGAAAAACCTGACCTGTTGAAAGTATGCATCCAGCAAAGCTGAATGCATACTTTCAACAGGCTAATTTTTTTGCTTAGGGAAATTCAAAAGGTGATCTGATCAAACAACCTTTATGACTGCCTTTTCCTTAAGACCTCGCGCTGTCTTCTGAAGAGATAGCGTATGATATCCTCTTTTGTATCACCATCAACCTGGAGATATTTCACCGCCACGGCATAACGTCTGGCCTGTGTACTTGTGAGCCCTTTGACCCGGATAACCTCGCCTGCAAACCTGACAAAAAGGAGCGGAACCAGGGGCAGGATGAGATGGATCTCCACCAGATCACCAATCTCATATGCCTGCTCTGACAAAAACCGGATGCCGGTGGCCGAGATGTTGACATCCTTGAGCGTACTGTTCATGAGTGATCGGAATTCTTCTGCAAGGAACATATGGATTAAAAGATCCAGTTTCCGGTTGATCTCCCAGAGATTCTGGTTCACCTGTGTCTCTTTCTGATAGGCTGATTCATCAGCGCCAGGGTATCCGTATTTACCTTTGAGAAACGAATCTATGATGAGCTTGTTTGCATGAATGCGCTCCAGCGCAACAGGCAACAGGCGTGTCTTTTCGCTTGCATGGCATATCAAGCCCACGTGATGGTAAACCTTGTCATAAATCCTTACATCCTGGCGTCTTTCATGCCCCGGGGATAAATAGCATTCGATAGAGAGCCTGAAGCCTTTTCCTGTCCGCTCAATGATCTTGGCAAGCACGGAGTCGTTACCATCCGTCACCTTTAAGATCTCACCCAAGGCTACTTCAATGCCTGATTCGGGCATAAAGATGAATATATCCTCTTCATTAAATTCAGTTACCGTGCCCTTTACCTTTTTCCCGTCAGGACCGGAGGCATAAAGCACTGTGCCCAGATCAAGCAGACTGTCAATATTCATTCCATTATCCTAATAAATTTTAGATGTCCTTATAGATTTCTACGCGGTTTCGGCCTTTGCCTTTTGCCAGATAGAGCCCTGTGTCTACCTGTTTTACAAGATCCGTATGCGTTCGTCCATCCTGATATTGGCCGATACCGATACTGATGGTAATGGCAAGATCACCCTGGAATCTCATCTTCTCAACTACGGCACGCAATCTCTCAGCCAGAAGAGATGCCTTATAGATCCCGGTCTGGGGAAGTAAAATCATGAATTCCTCGCCCCCATAGCGAAATACCATGTCGCTCTTGCGAAGCCTGCTCTGAAACTTGTTTGCAATAGAACTCAGAACCATGTCACCTACCTGATGACCATGCTCATCGTTAACTCTCTTGAAATGGTCGATATCAATCATCATGAGCGAGAAGGTTGTCTTATAGCGCCTTGCGCGCTCCCACTCCGCTATGAGGGTCTCGGAGAAGGCCCGGTAATTGAGCAGTCCGGTGAGCCCGTCCCTGAACGCCATATTCATGAGGAGTTCATTGTCCATCAATTTGGCAATGGCGGGCGTCAAATAATTGGCCCAATCCCTGAAAATGGCCTCATGAACACCGGGATTAATTGAGAGGATCACCTGCATATATGAACTGCTTACAAGAGAGATATCGATCCTGGATGGGCTGTATGGGGCCTGTCCGCCGGCCAGCACCCGTGTATAGGCAAACCGTTCGGACTTAAGAACCCTCATGGCATCATAATCCCCCCCATCTTTGCCTTCAAGCACCGAGTAAGCCCTCAACTCCAAGCCTTTTGTGCTTGTATAGAGTGCAGGAGAAGCCAAGGGAAAGGTCTGGCCCATGAGTGATGCCAGTTCGGTAAAGGCGCTATGGGAATTATGGCTCATCAAGATGCTCATGATGCTCTCGGTGAACAACCCTAACGGCCTGTTACGGCTCTGATCGAGGGATATTGTCTTTCTTTTCATGGATGATTCTCTGGCTTCTCGTACGATCATCATATCTCCCCTTATTGTTTGATCGTGTATAACACCATGGCATTATGCAAAGTATGTGCCTTGATTAATCCCCGACCTTGATATATAGTGTCCTGGCATTGTGCATGCCAGCCACGAAGTGGAGATTCATGCAGCACAAACAAGGGAAACAGAGAGGACCAGCTCACTTAGGAACCGCAACACATGGAAAATGGCCAAGATACTACCAGAGTGTTACACAGGAACTTTACTATTCGATTCTTTTCAAATCAATTCAACAGGGGTCATGGTCGCAGCCATACCAGTGCCTCGCCCCTCATCGTCACAGGCAAATTGCGCCAGGAAATACCGGAAAAGATGTCAGAAACCTGACATAAAGACATATGAAGGCAGCAGGGAAACTATGAAGAATGACAATATCGATATCAGGTGGCATGGTCGCGGCGGACAAGGCGCCATTACTGCGGCAAAGATCGTTGCCAAGGCCATGTTTTCCTCGGGCTATGCGGGTGTGGTCATGGTGCCGACCTTCGGGACAGAGAGGAGGGGTGCTCCGGTATTCACCTCGCTTAAAATATCCAGAGAAAAGATCTATGACCTCTCCCCCATTGAAAAACCAGACATCATTGTAGTGCTCGACCACGTTTTACTCGAAGAGCAAAATATCACAAGCGGGCTTAAGGATGACGGCCTCATTGTCGTCAATTCACCCTGCAGCATCGATGACTACCGGTTTGATGGCAGGAAGGTGGCTATCTGCGATGTGAGCTCGCTCTCAATAAAGGCAGGGCTCCCTGAGGGCATGGTGAATTCCGGCATCATAGGTGCATTTGCCTTTGCCAGCTCTATCATCGGCATGGATGCACTTGTAGAGGCCATCAAGGAAGAATTCTCGGATCGCAGACCGGATAAAAATGCCCAGGCAGCCATGCTGGCATATGAAAACACGATTATCGGAGGGTGAAAGGTGGGTACACGCCAATACGGCCACAAGACATCGCATAGTGAACCAGGCCCGGGTGATGGCGGCAGGACCGGCTCATGGAGGGTAGCACGCCCTATCATGGATGCAAGCACCTGCATCCCGGCAAAACGGGGCACGGCATCCTGCTTCATCTGCTGGCTCTACTGCCCGGACGGGGTTATCACCAGGACCGTACCCCCGACAATCGACTATGAATACTGCAAGGGCTGCGGGATCTGCGCAGAGGAATGTCCCACCAAGGCCATCACCATGGTGGAAGAGTCGTGTTTCATACAGACAGAAGAGAGGAAGCGGTAGAATGCACATCATCGAATCCGGCAATGTCGCTGCCGCGCTGGGAGTAAAGCTCTCGCGGGCACAGGTCATTGCAGCATACCCCATAACCCCCCAGACCCCGCTCACCGAGAAACTCTCGGAGTTCATCGAGTCCGGCCAGATGGATGCCCAGTATGTCCCTGTGGAGAGCGAGCACAGCGCCCTTGCGGTCTGCATAGCCGCTTCATCCACCGGAGCCAGGGCCTTCACCGCCACCAGCGCCAACGGGCTGCTCTATATGCACGAGCAGATCCACTGGGCAGCAGGCGCCAGGCTGCCCCTGGTCATGTGCGTGGTGAACAGGGGGGTCGGCGCGCCATGGACCATCTGGAACGACCACCAGGATTCCATCTCCCAGCGTGACACAGGGTGGATACAGATTTATGTCAATGACCACCAGCAGATCATAGACGGCGTCATCAAGGCCTTCATGCTCGCCGAGGAGGTCATGATCCCTGTCATGCTCTGCTATGACGGCTATCTGCTCTCCCATACCTATATGCCCTTCGAAGTACCGGGCCAGGAGCTCTCGGATGCATTTCTGCCTCCCTATAAACCGCCCTACGCGCTGGACCCTGCAAATCCGGCCAACTTGAATACCGTTACGTTACCCGATGTGAGGGTTGATGCGAAAGGCCGTACCGCCCACGGTTACATGGAGATCAGGTCCCTCCTCCAGGAAGATATGCAAGACGCAATCAATGTGATGAGCCGCGTGGAGGAGCGTTTCAAGGAACACTTCGGCCGGGGCGGCAACCCACATTATGAGACATATAAGTGCGAGGATGCAAGGTTCATCGCCGTAAGCCTGGGATCGCTCTCATATCACCTGCGCGAGGTTATTGACAGGCTAAGGGATGACGGCATCAAGGCCGGGATCATGAGCATTCACCTCTACCGGCCTTTTCCGGCCCAGGTTATTGCACAAGGGCTTGCAGGCGCCGAAGGGGTGGTTGTCTTCGAAAAGGCACTCAGCTATGGATATGAAGGCGCTCTGTGCTCTGATGTAAAAGCGGCCCTGTACACCTTTAACGGATCCCAAAAGAAGAGGCCCTTTGTACATAATTATATCCTTGGCCTCGGCGGCAGGGAGATAAAGACCACTGACCTCTATGAAGCCTTCAAAGACTCCTGCCTCAACAAAGGCAAGGCAGGCGCCGGCCTTAAGTGGATCGGGTTGAAGATCTAAGGAGAACAATGCCATGCATATGAAGACCACCATCCTGAGCCTGCCTGAAGAGGAATTCGTACACCCCGGCAACAGGGCCTGTGCAGGCTGCGGCCTGGGCATCGCATACAGGATCGCGCTGAAGGCACTTGGCAATAACACCATCCTCGTTGTGCCTCCGAGCTGCCTTACGGTTCTTCAGGGGCTCTATCCGGTGGCAGCCACTAAACTCCCCTGCCTGAATGTCACCTTTGCCTCGACTGCCGCGGCATCCACAGGGATGGTTGCCGCACTCAAGGCGCTCAAGAAGGACATCAAGGTCGTGGCATGGGCCGGAGACGGCGGCACGGCCGACATCGGGCTCCAGGCACTCTCAGGAGCAGCCGAGCGCGGAGACAACTTCCTGTTCATCTGCTACGACAACGAGGGCTATATGAACACCGGTGTTCAGCGCTCGGGAACCACGCCCCAGTGGGCCATCACATCAAACACCCCCATCAAGGGAAAGATACAGCAGAAAAAGGATGTCCCTTCCATTATGGCGGCGCATCATCTCTCCTATGTAGCCACCTGCTCCGCATCCTACCCCCTGGACCTCTATGACAAGGTCAAAAAGGCCGTGACGTTCCCCGGTCTTAAATACATCCATATCCAGATCCCCTGCCCTCCCGGGCTGGGGTTTCGAGGCCCGGTATGCCGTGAAGCTGGGCAAGCTTGCGGTTGAGACGGGGCTGTTCGAACTTTACGAGGTGGAGCAGGATATACAACGGCTTACCGGTGCATCCAGGAAGATCGCAGACAAACGTGCCCTTGTGCCTGTAGCAGAATTTTTCAAGGCACAGAGCCGGTTCAGGCTGATGGACTCATCCCGGATCGAAACTATCCAGGAGCAGATCAACAGGAAATGGGCCGGCGCCTTCGAGATCGCAGGCGATACGGACGAACCCTAGCGCAGCGCAAGCTCCAGGTGCTCCCTGTCTAGATTGCCGCCCGACATGATGAGCGCCACCTTCTTGCCCTTGAGCTTTTCCTTTATCTTTATCGCAGCAATGAGTGAGGCCGCACCGGCGCCCTCGGCGAGGTTGTGCGTGGTGGTGAGAGCCAGGCGGATTCCCTCGAGAATCTCATCTTCGCTCAAGAGGACAACCTCTTTGATATGGTCCTTCATTATGACATAGGGGAGCTGGAATACACTCCTGGCCGCCAGACCGTCCGCTATGGTCTCCGCTTCATCCAGTACAACCCACTCGCCTTTTTGGAGAGAGTTATAGAAGGCAGCGGCCTTGGCTGCCTGTACACCTATAATCTCTACTGCCGGATTGATGGCCTGTGCAACCCGGAGCAAAGAGGCGCATCCCCCGCCTCCTCCGATGGGGCAGATGATCACGTCCACGTCCGGCAGGTCTTCGAAGATCTCAAGGCCCATGGTGCCGATTCCATTGAGCATCGCAGGTTCATTTCCCTGTTCAACATAATAGTAGCCGGCAGCCGCAACCAGCTCATCACAATAGAACTGGGCATCATAGAAATCATGGCCATGCACGATAAGTTCCGCCCCAAAGCTCTCAATAATACGATTGATCTCGGGGTTGTTGTTCTCCGGGACCACAACGGTGCATGGCGTGTGAAACCACTGGCCGGCCCATGCCATGGCAAGACCGTGGTTGCCTCTTGTGGAGACGAGCACGCCATTTGCCACATCCTCCTTGGGGATTGTCTGGAAGAAGTTCAAGGCCCCGCGGATCTTGAAGGAGCCTGTGGGCAGGTGGTTTTCATGCTTCACAAAGGCATCGCACCCGATGATCCTGCTGAGCTCCGAGTAATAAATGAGGTTCGTCCGGTGAATATAGGTTTTGATGGCTGTCTTTGCCTTCAGTATATCCTTGATTGTTACATGAGAGCTCAGTCGTTCGTACTTTTTCAGCATAGCACCACCCGCATTATTTCGGATTAAAATTTGTATCCCGGTTTCTTGGGACGTGCCCTTACCATCTGGACAAACAGGCCTATCACGATGCCGAGGAAAATGAATATCCCTCCGATGAAGGTAAAGATCAATTTCTCTGATGTCTTTAACCTGGTATTCTCTGCATCAATGACACTTAGCTTCTTTGAGCATTCCCTTGAATCCTGCACCAGCTTGTCATAATCCCGTTTAAGACTGGGGCAGTCGGCGAATGCAACCTCCGGGGGGACTACTATGCCCTGCGTCCTGTCGTTAGGAGAAGCAGCACCGCCTGTTGTGTGGCTTGCGATCAGGCCGCGTAACCGCATGTTCTCGATCTGCAACGCACTGAACTTATCCTCCAGCTGTTTCACATGGAGGGTTTTCGGTGGCTGAGCACTCAGGAAGCGCCCGGCGACCCACCCCTCTTTCCCGTCCTTGGTCTGGATCCGTATCCACCCCTTCCCTTCCTCAAGGACTTCCACATATTCATTGGTGCTTGCCGTGCCCATGGCTGAAGATGTTTCATCAGGGGCGGACCGGAGCGTAATAACGATCCAGTCCCTCACGTACATGCTCTTTGCATACAGACAGACCGGGATAGAAAAGGCTACAAACGCGCAGATAAGAACTACGGAACCTACAACTCCTCTACTCATTGCAGAACCTCATATACACACTCTATAATCAGTGTGATCATAGAGTATCGTATAACTTGACCCCATGCAATACTTTCCATGTATATTTCTTTACCCCTTTCGTTTTCTTCTTTGAAATATAAATGAATTTTAAATGTACAATAATCAATAGGCTTAGGGTAATTGCAAAAATCACACTATCAGTATGACCCCATCCGGAACTTCGATGGAGAGGCACATGTAATCCAGACTTATCATCATCTGACAATGCAAGTGATCATGGGTCTGCTCATGTCAATCATTTCTGTCTGCAATGGATACCTGGCTTTTAGGGGGGCTACCACTTGAAGATTCCCCTGGAGGAGATGACACTCCATGTTTCTCTTTACGCCGATCAGCGAGTTTATCAAATATGTAGAAAAACAGCGGCACATAGAGCATTGCCAGGGTTGTTTCACCGATCATGCCGCCCATTATACCTGTACCTATAGAATGACGGGCATTTGCACCGGCACCGGTTGCGATCGCCAGCGGCAGCACGCCCAGGATGAAAGCGAGAGATGTCATGATGATGGGCCTCAGGCGTTCCTCGCCGGCCTGAATGGTTGCATCCATGACTGACAGCCCCTGTTTCTTCAGCTCCACGGCAAACGCCACCCTCAGCACTGCGTTCTTAGCGCCGAGCCCGATCAGCACCAGGAGGCCGATCTGGAAGTAGACGTCGTTGTTGAGGCCCCGCATCCAGTTGAAGACAAGGGCGCCGAAAATGCCGAAGGGTACTGCCGTCAAGACCGAGCAGGGCAGGATCCAGGATTCGAACTGCGCAGACAGCACGAGGAATACGATGATGATGCCGAAGATGAAGGCTATTGCCGAGGTGCTCCCCGACTTCTTCTCCTCGTAGGCCATCCCCGACCAGGCGAAGCTGTACCCGTCAGGGAGTACCTCCTGAGCAATTTCCTCCATTGCCTTGATCGCAGTTCCGGAGCTGTACTCGGTCGCCGCGGAGCCCGTGATCTGGGCGGCCGGGAACCCGTTGAAGTGCGGCACCAGGTCGGGCCCCGTCACGTAGCTGGTCTTCACCAGGGCGGAGAGCGGGACCATGTCGCCCTTGTTCGAGCGCGTATAGAGGTTGATGATGTCGGACGGGTTTTCCCGGTAAGGGGCCTCGGACTGTAGCACAACGTTCCACACGCGGCTGTACTGGTTGAACTGGCTGACAGTGATCGAGCCGAACTGGGCCTGCAGGGCGCTGTACACGTCGTCGACCGGGACGTCGAGGAGCACCGACTTGGAGCGGTCGACCTCGGCCTTGAGCTGCTGCGAGGTGGCGCGGAACGTGGTGTTCATGCCGGAAAGCTCGGGCCGCTCCTTCGCCTTTGCGATGAACTGTTTGGTGACCTCGCCCAGGCGCACGGGATCACCACCCCCCTTGTCCTGGATCCAGAACTCGAACCCGCCCGTGGTTCCGATGCCCGGGATGGGCGGCGGAGCGATCGGGAGGAAGACGCCCGTGTTGATGTTGTGGGACCCTGCGTACACATCGAGGAGCACGGCCTTGGCGTTCTCCTTCTTGGCGCGGGCGATGGACGAGTAGCGCTCCTCGAAGTCCTTGAATGTCGTGAAGAAGGTGGCGACATTCGACTTGTACTGTCCGTCGATGAGGCTGAATCCGTTCACCGTGGTCCGGTCCTGAACCGCCACGTTCTTCGCGAACAGCTCGTCTATCTTGGCGGAGGCCTCCACGGTGCGGGAGAAGCTCGTGGCGTCCGGCATGATGAGCTGCCCCATCACGTAGCCCTGGTCCTCGTTGGGCACGAAGCTGGTGGGGATGGTGAGGAACAGGTGTACGAGGGCATAGAGCATGAAGGCCAGCAGGACGAAGGCCACGGTCATGCGCTTGATCATGAGCACCACCGCGTCGCCGAAGCCGGCGGTGAAGCGGTCGAACTTGGCGTTGAACCAGTCGAAGAAGCGGTTGAGCATCCCGAAGACGCCCGTCCTGGAAGACTCGCTGTGCGTAAGCAGGATGCTGCACATGACGGGGCTCAGGGTCAGGGCCACGAACCCCGAGATGACCACGGAAATGACGATGGTGACGGCGAACTGCTTGTAGAGCTGTCCGGTGGTCCCGGGGAGGAACGCGGCCGGGATGAAAATCGAGGCCATGACGAGCACCACGGCGACGAGGGCGCCCCCGATCTCCTCCATGGCCTTGATGGTGGCTTCTCTGGCGGGAAGCTTGAACTTGGTCATATTGCGCTCCACGTTCTCCACCACGACGATGGCGTCGTCGACCACCATGCCGATAGCGAGCACGAGGCCGAAGAGCGTGAGGAGGTTGATGGAGAAGCCCATGACCAGCATCCCGGCGAAGGCTCCGATCAGCGCCACGAAAATCGCCACGATGCAGATGATCGTGGAGCGGAACTTCTGCAGGAAGATATAGACGACCAGGATCACCAGCAGGATGGCCTCGAACAGGGTGTGGACCACCTCCTTGATGGAGATGCGCACGAAGTCCGTTGTGTCAAGCGCGATGGTGTACTCGATGCCCTCGGGCATCGATGCCTTCAGATTTTCGAGGGTCTTCTTGACGTTCTTCGAGACCTCGAGCCCGTTGGCGCCCGGCTGCTGGTACACGATGATGGGAGAGGCGTGCATGCCGTTGAGCCTGTTGTCATCGATGTACTGCTTGCGGCCCACCTCGGCCCGGGCTACGTCCTTGAGCCGCACGATCGCGCTGCCGTCCTGGCTGGACTTAAGGATGATGTTCTCGTACTCCTTCGGCTGCACGAAGGGGGACTGCGTCACTACGGGGAACGTCAGCTGCACGTCCTTGCTGCTTGGCTGCTGGCCGATTTGGCCGGCGCCGAAGAGGGCGTTCTGCCTGGCCACGGCGTTCTGGATGTCGGAGGTGGTGATCCCCATCGAGGCCATCTTGTTCGGGTTCATCCAGATGCGCATCGCCTGGTCCGGTACGCCGAAAATCATCGCCTGGCCCGCGCCGTTCACCCGCTTGATGGCGTCGAGGACGTAGACGTTGGTGTAGTTGGTCACGTATTCCGGGCTGTACCGGCCGTCCTTGTTGAAGAAGGCGATGATCATCAGGGGGGAGGTCGATTTCTTCTGCACCGACACCCCGTACTTCGTCACCGAATCGGGCAGGCTCGGCGCCGCCAGGTTGACCCTGTTCTGCACCTGCACCTGGGCGTTGTCCGGGTCGGTGCCCAGCTCGAAGTAGACGGTGATGGTCAGCTGGCCCGTGTTGGAGCTGGTGGATGTCATGTAGAGCATGTTGTCGATGCCGTTGATCTGGGCCTCGATGGGGGCTGCCACCGAGTCGCCCACGGTCTTCGAATCGGCGCCGGGGTACATCGCGGTCACAGTGATCTGGACCGGGGTGATCGTGGGGTACATCTCCACGGGCAGGGTCTTTATCGCGACCAAGCCGGCGATGACGATGAGGAACGAAACGACGGTGGCGAAGATGGGCCGTTCTATGAAGAACTTCGAAAACATGGCCTAGCTTCTCCCGTGCTGGTCGTCGCCCTTGGCAGCCTCGGGCTTTTTATCCTCCGGATTCGGCTGTGCGGCGGGCGGTGCGGGCTGGTCGTTTGCGGCGGTGCCCTTGATGACCACCGCCTGGCCCGGCGTCAGCGTCTGGCCGCCGTCGACCACCACGGATTCGCCGGCATGGAGCCCCTCGTTGATGAACCAGCTGTTCCCCAGCCATTCGCCGACTTCCACGGGCCGGTTTTCGACCTTGTTGTCCTTGCCCACGACCCAGACGTAATGACCCTTGGCCCCCTGCTGGACGGCCCGCTGGGGAACGAGGATAGCTCCCGGGCGGACGGCGCCGAGGATGTGCGCCCGCACGTACTGGCCTGGCCTCAGCACGTCGTCCGGGTTGGGGATCGTCGCGCGGATGAGGAAGGTGCCCGTATCCTGGTTGAACTCGGCGTCGGCAAACGTGATGCGCCCCTTGTGGGGGAAGACCGATCCGTCGGCGAGGACGATCTCAACCTCGTACTCGTTCGTCTTGGGCGTACGGACCAGACCGCTTTTCACCTGGCTTTTCACGTTGAGCATGTCCTCTTCGGACAGGCTGAAGCTCACCCACATGGGATCGATCTGGGAGACGTAGGTGAGGAGGCTGTTCTGCATGTTGATGTACGAGCCTTCCTGGACCCGGGAGTAGCTGGAGAGACCCGACACCGGGGTGGTGATGGTGGTGTAGCCGAGGTTGAACCTTGCTTGGGAGACATCCGCCTTGGCCTTCTGCACAGCCGCGGCCGCCTCCTGCTCCTTGCCGATCGCATCATCGAGGTCCTTCTGGGAGAGCGCGTTCTGCTTGGCAAGGGGCCTGACACGCGCAAGGTCGGCCTGGGCGGTTTTGAGCCGGGCCGTCTGCTCGGCAAGGGCGCCTTCCATCGCTTCCACCTGCGCCTGGAAGGGCTTGGGGTCCATCCTGAACATTACCTGGCCCACCTTGACAAAGCTGCCTTCGACATATTCCCGTTTGTCGAGGAACCCGTCCACCCTGGACCGGATCTCCACCTGGTGAGAGCTCTGGGTCTGTGCGACGAACTCTCTGGTAACCGGAGTATCCCGGGGCTCGATCTTGATCACGGTTACCTGGGGTGTCTGCTGGCCCGGTAAAGAGGCCTTTTTCTGGCAGCCGGAAGCAAGAAGGGTGAATACCGATACGAGCACGATAAAACTCCATATGATTCGATTAAAAGATTTCCCTGTTTTATTCATATCAATATTCAATATTTTTCATTATCCTATGTACTGAAAGCCCCCGTTTGTTAACGCCCTATCGACCTTATCATTACTATCCCGGATTGTTGCAAGCTCTGACGAATCTGATTCTGGTTTTCCCCCATCCATACAATTGTTGCCAACCTGCCTTACACGTTTAACTATGACTTTGATAATTGATAATTAAACTATTATAGTTATTAATTGTGGCTGCTGTAAAAAAGCATAATCCAATGAATTATACTGATAGTATTCTAGCATAAATAGTATTCTTATAAAATAAGATAAACCTGTTTCATGGCGTGGTCAATCAATGTTAATATCTTCACATGCTCAGGTTTTTTGTAAAAACATCACACCAGATAAAAAAAGATATACTACTTAATGAATTTCTCCAATCAGCGCTTGAGTCTGCCAAGATGGAGTATACATCGGACAAGCCCATCGCGGAGGCCGCTTTGGCCGGAACACGGCTACGCCTGAGGCCCATCCTCATGACCAGCTTCGCCTTCATCCTGGGCTGCGTGACGCTGGCCACGGCTATGGGTGCAGGCATCATTGCCTGCAGGGTCATGGGAGCTGAAGTCATCCGTGACATGCCGGCGGCCACCGGCATCGCCATCTTCCTCATCCCGGTAACATTCACCCTGATCCAGAGACTCGCCCAGCAGGGAGATGACAGCAAAGCACCTGAGAATAAGGAGGTCAGCCCCCATGCATAAAACCCTACTCATATCCTTTGTCGCAGTGCTGCTTGCCGGATGCGCCCTGGGGCCCGACTACATACGCCCGGCCGTTGATACGCCCCAGACATGGAGATATGAGGTGAAAGAGGCGAAAGAGGTGGCTAATACCCGGTGGTGGGAGCAGTTCGGCGACCCGGTCCTGAACGAGATGATTCTGAATGCGCTCAAAGAGAACAAAGACCTCAGGATCGCTGCCGCACGGGTGGATGAATACGAAGGCCGCCTCATGGTGAGCCGCGCCGACCTCTTTCCCAAGGCGGATGCATCGTACAAGGCCAGCAAGAATCGTATCTCCGAGCACAGCTCAAGTAGAATCTCATCACTCATTGCCAACCCCTATAACCAGTACCAGGCCGGCTTCGGCGCCTCCTGGGAGCTCGATATCTGGGGACGCTACCGCAGGGCCGACGAGGCAGCCCGCGCAGACCTCCTGGCCACCGAGGAAGCCAGGCAGGGGACGATCCTCTAGCCTCTGCTCGTCCGTAGCCGTGGGATATGTCAACCTCAGGGACCTTGACAACCAGCTCATCATAGCCAGGCGCACGGCAGAAAACACGAAAGGGACCCTGGATCTGTTCCAGAGCCGTGCGAAAGGCGGGGTCATATCCGACCTTGAGCTGAGCCAGGTGAAATCCCAGTATGCCCTCACGTTGACAAGGATCCCGGCCATAGAGAAGCTCATCAGCCAGCAGGAAGATGCGCTGTCCATCCTACTGGGCAGGAATCCCGGTGCCATAGTCCGGGGAAAGACCATCGCCGAGCTTATGCTGCCGATGGTTCCCCAGGGCCTGCCGTCCGATCTCCTGGAGCGAAGGCCCGATATCCGTCAGGCGGAGCAGGGACTCATTGCAGCCAATGCACGCATCGGGGAGGCCCGGGCATTATACTACCCGAATATCTCTTTGACCGGCGCCTTCGGGTGGTCCAGCTCCCACCTCTCCGACCTCCTCACCTCTCCTGCCAGGGTATGGAACTGGGGCGGCGCCATCGGCGCGCCGATCTTCGCGGGCGGCGCCATCAGAGGACAGAACAAGGCGGCTGAGGCCATGCAGCAGGAGACCCTTTTCGCCTATCAGAAGACCGTCCAGAATGCCTTCCGGGAGGTGAATGACTCCCTGATGAATCAGAAGTATACCCGGGAGCAGCTCGACGCCCAGAAGATGCAGGTGGATGCGCTCCGCGATTATGCCCGCATCGCCAGGCTCAGGTTCGACAACGGTTACACGAGCTACATCGAGGTGCTCGATGCCGAGAGCAGCCTCTTCGAGGCCGAGCTCTCCTACTCCCAGACACAGGGCACCCTCTTCTCTGATCTGGTCGGAATATACAAGACCATGGGCGGCGGATGGGTGACTGAGGCGGACAGGCTTTCAACACCCCGGGACAACAAGGAAACTCAGAACATGAACCAGTGAATGAATTCATCCTCCACAGGGACGAACTATGACACAGTATCTCATCACCATCATCCGGGAAAACCCTGAAGTTCTGGTTTTTTTATCGCTGGCCGTGGGCTATCTCATGGGGAAGATCAAGATCAGGGGCTTCGGCATCGGCACCACCGCCTCGGTGCTGCTGGTCGCCATGGCCCTTGGCCAGTTCGGCATCGACGTCCCGCCCATATTAAAGAGCATCAGCTTCGCGCTCTTTGCCTTCTGCATCGGCTACCAGGTGGGCCCGCAGTTCTTCGGGGCACTGCGCAAGGAGGGCATGAACTACCTCTGGATCACCATCGTGGTCGTATTGACAGGACTTGCCACTGCAGTGATCCTGGGCAAGGCGTTTCATTTCGACAAAGGAACTACGGCCGGTCTCTTTGCAGGCGCCATGACCCAGTCTGCCGTGATCGGCACGGCCAACGGCGCGGTGGGCCAACTGGCCATCTCCGCTGCAGATAAGCAGGTGCTCAGCAACAACATAGCCGTCGCCTATGCCATAACCTATCTCTTCGGCGTCATCGGCGTCATCGTGTTCTTCAAGCTCCTTCCTAACATACTCAGGATCAACCTGAAGGCCGAGGCAAATAAACTCGAGAAACAGATGGGTGGGGGCTCTGAACTCAGGAGCCCGGAACTGTTCTCCTGGTCGAAACAGGTGGGCTTACGGGCATATGAGGCAACAAAGGCCGTCGGCCAGAAGGTAGGCGAGGTTGAAGGCACGTTCCCTGCGCGTGTGGCCGTATACCATATCAGGCGTGCCGGGGCACTGCTTGAAGTATCACAGGATACGCTTATAGAGCCCTCGGACATCCTGGTGCTGGGGGGCAAGTATGTGGGGCTCATCCATGCCCCGGACATCATCGGAAGAGAGGTGGATGTATCAGAGGTCATTGACATGATCGGCGAATCCCTGGATGTGTGCGTGCTCAATAGCGCCGTGGTGGGAAAGACGCTGGGCGATATCGCCAGAAACAAGGGCGCCCACGGTATCTTCCTGGCAAGGATGACCAGGCAGGGACATGACCTGCCCATTCTGGCAGATACCGTGATCAATAAGTGCGACATCCTGCAACTCGTCGGCACGGCTGAAGATGTGGAACGTGCTGCCCAGGCACTTGGCTATCCGGAGCGGCCCACATCAGTGACTGACCTCGTCATGGTAGGCCTGGGATGTGTTGTAGGGACATTGATCGGCATGATCGTCATCCCGGTAGGGGGCATCCCCATCACGCTGGGCACGGGTGGAGGGGTGCTTGCGGCAGGTCTTGTGTGCGGCTGGCTGCGCTCGGTCCACCCGACCTTCGGCCAGATCCCTGACGGCGGCCAGTGGCTGTTGAACGACCTGGGTCTGAGCCTCTTTGTGGCCTGCATAGGACTGAGTTCCGGCAAGGCGGCACTCCAGGCGCTTCAGAGCAACGGCATCACCATATTCCTGGCAGGCATCGTCATGGCCCTGGTGCCCATCATGGTGGCAGCCCTCTTCGGGAAATTCATCCTGAAGATGAACCCCATCCTGCTCCTGAGCGGTCTCACAGGCGCCCGGGTCATCCCCCAGGCCATGACCGCCCTGCAGGAGGATGCCGGGAGCGCGACCCTGGCCCTGGGCTTTGCCGCACCTTTTGCCTTTGCAAATGTGTTTCTCACGGTCATGGGCAGCATCATCATCAACATCATGTGAACAGGACAGACGGCTTGGCACGCAGGCAGTGCCAGGAAACGGATTGTATATGTGGAAAAAACTGATCAGATATCTACTGAGCGATCCCCGGGATCACATCATGAGTGTCTTCCTCGGTCTCCTGTGCATCGAGGTCTTCATATTCGGGCCTCTGGCGCGCGCCGAAGGGTCCATGGTTGTCATCTTTAACGGCATCGTATTCTCCTTGCTGCTCATCATAGGCGTCCTTGCCATGACACCGACCCATATCATAACCCAGGTTGCCTCTACTGCAATCATTGCCTTGGCTATAGCGCTACGCTGGATGGCAAATCTTTCAGGCTCTTCAACACTCTATCTCTGGGACAAGGTCTCCTCCCTGGCTGCAGCGCTGACGTTTTTGGCCCTTGTGTTATGGCAGGTCTACAGAGAGAGCCCGGCAACGGTGCACAAGATCCGTGGGGCCATAGCCGCCTATCTGCTCATGGCAGTGATCTTCGCCTTTTTGTACAACATCACCGAGCTGGTGCTTCCGGGTGCCTTTACCCTTGCCCAGCAGGGCGGAAACCTCCGGTATTCCCAGGTGGAGCCGTTCCTCTATTTCAGTGTCTCCACCCTGACTACGGTCGGGTTCGGCGACATCACTGCCGTCCATCCTCTAGCCCGTTCCCTCGTGATGATGGAATCCATCATCGGCATCCTTTATCCGCCTGTCCTCATTGGCGTCCTGGTCTCCCTGCATATTGAGTGGCTGCGGGAAAGAAGTGGGAAACAGGGATGAACTTCCAGGAAAACATGGGCTCTGAAGGATCCCTTCACCGCATCCTCATCGTCCGCCTTCTCACGGTAGGAGCATGTCATCTCCATAGCCGTGATGGCCCTTGTCCTGTGGGTGGAGCTCAGGAACATCAATGAGCGCGTGAAGAGCCAGGCATCGGTTGCCTCCGAACGTCTACGGTGGACCCTCATGGCTGACCTCGATGCGCCGGGCCTCGGTGACCATGCCCGGATCCAGCGCTCCCTTGAAAAACCCCTGTCCATACCGGCACGGCCCGCAGAAGGATCGTTTGTCTATGCGCGCATCACGGATCCAGGCTTCACTGTTATTGCACAGGTGAGCGACCCTGCCTATGCACATATGGGGGTCATCACCTCCCGGGTCCTTTCGGGCCTGGACCGGGCCGCACTCAGGGAACAAGGCGTCTGGGAAAAGGTCTCCCGGGTGGAGGGTGCCCCTGTCATCCACATGGGTTATGCTTTGAAGAACAGTTCCGGCAAGCGGGTAGGCTATATCGAAGGGGTCTATGCCATCTCACGGAAGTACCTAGCCCAGGCGCGCCTGCAGGCGGCCGTGACTGCGATCATTGCCGCGGGCATCGTGCTGCTCACCACCCTGATCCTCTACCCTGCCATCAATCGGCTCCTGGGAAGGGTTTCAGGCCTGACAACAGGCCTGCTCCATGCCAACCTGGAGATCCTGAACGTGCTGGGAAGCGCCATTGCCAAGAGGGACAACGACACGGATATCCACAACTACCGGGTCACCATCTATGCCATCCGTCTCGGGCAGGAGCTGGGCCTGTCAGGCGCAGAGATGCGCTCGCTCATCAAGGGGGCGTTCCTCCACGATGTGGGAAAGATCGGCATCAGGGACAGCATCTTGCTGAAGCCCGGGCGTCTGACGCATGAGGAGTTCGAAGAGATGAAGCAGCATGTGCGGCACGGACTGGATATC
Organism: uncultured delta proteobacterium; assembly: GCA_963785235.1. Taxonomy (GTDB): domain Bacteria; phylum Desulfobacterota; class Desulfomonilia; order UBA1062; family UBA1062; genus MWEI01. The sequence goes on from CAWAUM010000013.1 coordinate 91,508, forward strand.
GTGGGCCGCTCCGCCTGGCTGAAGGATGCCTCACCGGTAGTGGGAAACCACCATGAGCGCTATGACGGCACCGGCTATCTCGAGAGTCTGAGCGGCAGCGACATACCAAAGGTAGCGCGTATCTTTGCCATAGCCGATGTCTTTGATGCGTTGACCTCCAAACGCCCCTACAAGGCAGCCATGGGCTATGAGGAATCCATGAAGATACTCCAGGAAGGCAGGGGCAGTCATTTCGACCCGGAGATCATGGACAGCTTCGCGAAGATCGCGCCGGAGCTCTATGATACCTATGCCAACCGGGACGACAAAACGCCCAGGGACGACCTGAGACGCATAGGTGCGCCATATTTCGGGCCCGATCTTGCCCAAGTCGTCTCCCGTGATTGAGGGACTTGTCTTTTACTGTGATGGACCAGGGATGAGATGGTACAGAAGAGAGGGTATACGGATAACGTACGTCGTCGACCTGAGGGTCTTGTTCCGGAATAGAGGCTATCATCCCATGCGCTGTTTTCTGAAATGATCCGGGCCACATGTTAGATCTGAAAAGATACTTAGGATACCAGAAGAGGAGGATCACATGGATCTCTTAAAAGAAATCTTCACGAATGAGGTGTTCCCGGCCATAGGGTGTACCGAGCCCATTTCCTGCGCATACACAACGGCGGCTGCTGTAGAGCAGTTGCAGGCCCCCCCGGAGAGTATCGACCTCATCGTGGACCCCGGCACCTTCAAGAACGGCGCTGCTGTAACGGTGCCGAACAGCGGCGGGGAAAAGGGCAATGTTATTGCCGCTGCCCTCGGTGCAGTTATAGCCAGGTCCGACATGAGGCTGGAGATCCTGAAGGAGGTCACCCCTGAAGTGCTGAAGAAGGCGAAAAACCTCCTTGAGAAAGGGGCCGTCAAGTATATCTGCAAGGAAGATGAGAAGAACTTTCATGTGGAGGTGTCGGCTAGGAGCAATGGTTCACATGTCCGCTGCGTGGTGTCTGAGGGACATACCAATATCACCTCCCTGGAAAAGGACGGGAAGTCCATTATTGCCACGCACCCCCATGGACGTGCAAATGCACAGGGATACCGGGATGCCATGCGCACAATGAAACTGGAAGAGGTGCTCCGGGAGGCGATAAAACTCGATGATGACATGCGGGCATACATCCAGCGCGGCATCGACATGAACATGACCATTGCGGAAAAGGGCATAGACATGAGGCGTACGGGCTACCAGATCAGGCAGATGATGGTAGACGGCCTCAAGGCGGACGACCTCTTCTACCAGGTGAAGTCCGCGTCGCGTGCGCCGTGGATGCCCGCATGGGCGGTATGCCGGAGCCGGTCATGACCTCGGGAGGATCGGGCAACCAGGGTACGCTCACTATCATAGCGCCGTATGTAGTGGGCCGCCACCAGGGGATTGAGATCGGCCGTATACAGGAGAGCATCGCCATCAGCCATGCCGTCAACTCGTATGTCAAGTGCTTCACCGGCGAGCTCTCGGTCATCTGCGGCTGCGCCATAGCCGCCAGCATTGCATCAGCAGTCGCATGGTCTACCAGAAGGCGGGTATCGACATGGCAAAGATCAACCTTGCCATGGACAATGTCATCGGCGACCTGTGCGGCATCATCTGCGACGGCGCCAAGCCCGGGTGCTCCATGAAGATCATGAGCGGCGCGGAGACGGCCATGCGTTCGGCGTTCATGGCCCTTTCCGGATACGGTCTCTCATCGGATGACGGGGTGCTCGGCAGATCGCCGGAGGAGTCCATCCTCAATATCGGCAAGGTATCGCTCCAGGGCATGTTCGCCGTGGACCCCACCGTGGTCCATATCATTCAGGACAAGTCAAGCCGGAGCGGCCTGGCCTGATCCTGGCGGTTCCCGTAACCATCATGGGGCAATGGTCACAGCTGTTTCGTTACCGGCCCTATCATATATGGAGATAACCGGATTGCGCACAGCCTCCATTAAGCGAGGCTGCCCCGCCGTTATCCAACGCAGGAAGTCAAGGCAGACAGGGAAACCGGTTGGATAGGTGCTGAAGCGTCTCCTATAGCTTCCCGTTTCCCAGGTCACGGATGATGTCATCCAGTCGTCCCCTGGTATCGGCCTCTATCTCTTCAAGGGCGTTCTTTTCGCGCGCCTCAAACCGCAGCACGATTACAGGCTGCGTGTTTGACGGTCTCACCAGCCCCCATGTGTCTCCCCTGGTAAATCGTACGCCGTCGATATCCACACATTCGTCGTATTGACTCTTTGCATAGACCTTGAACCTCTCTACCGCTTCAAACTTGATCTTATCAGGACATTCAATGCGGATTTCCGGGGTGTTCTCAACCTTGGGAAGGTTATCGAAAATCGCCTGGGGGTCTGCCTGGTTGGACAGGATCTCCAAAAGCCTGGCAGATGCATAAATGGCGTCATCGAATCCGTACCACCGGTCGAGAAAGAATATGTGGCCGCTCATCTCGCCTGCCAGGGCTGCCTGCTCAAGATAAAGACGGGCCTTCATGAGCGAGTGGCCTACCTTGCCCATTATGGGGATACCGCCCGCCCTGGCCACCTCATCGAAAAATGCCTTGGAGCACTTCACCTCACCGATGATCTTCTCTCCACTCTTTTCCCGTAATATGTCGCAGGCAAGTATGGCGGTGATCATGTCGCCGTAAACAGTATTCCCTTTTGCATCTATGACACCGATACGGTCAGCATCCCCATCATACCCGATCCCAATGTCCGCCCCCCTGCTCAAAACCTCCGACTTCAGCATGGCAAGACCTTCTAAGGTGGTCGGGTCCGGGTGGTGGTTGGGAAAATTACCATCGGGATCCAGACAGATGCCGCTCACCTCCATGCCGAGCGCATTGCATATCGCCATGCCGGGTGCGCCGCCAACACCGTTTCCCGGGTCAATAACCACCTTTAACCGCCTTTTGCCGGGTTTAATGCGGGATACGATGTCGTCGATATACTCGGGCATGATATCGTAACACGTGCACTGTGCCTGTCCATTGATGACGCGGCCCTCTTCCATGAGGCCCCTGATCTTCTGGATCTCCTCTCCGTAGATGGTCATCTTGCCAAGGGCTATCTTGAACCCGTTGTTGTCAGCCGGGTTATGCGAGCCGGTCACCTCTATGCCCCCATCAACATTCAGCCTGAAGAGAGAAAAGTACATCACCGGCGTGGGGACCATGCCGAGATCGACCACCTCAATACCGCTTTCGGTGAGGCCCTTCTTCAGAATCTCTTTAAAGAGAGGGGAACTCAACCGCGCATCCATCCCCAGGCTGATACGCTTGACCCGGTGATCATGGAAATAAACGCCTAGCGCACGGGAAAGCCCTTCAACAAACTCTTCATCCAGATCCGTGCCAACAACCCCACGGATATCATATTCCCTGAAGACTTCAGGATTCATTATCCCTCCTCATGCTGTCCTTATGTGCTGACCTTTTTGACACTTATCCCTGAAAACTGTCGAAAACATACTAGTTCACCCATGAAAGGCTCGTCAAGAAACAACACACTTTTTTGGATTACTCTTGTTGAGGTTATTTTGTAAAAAATCGGTTTCCCCCATTGTCTTTCATCATTTTCATTCTTCTCAACAGGCTTTATTCTGGAGAATCATGAAGGGATCATCTTGAAAATATCGCTATCTATGATATCTCCAGCCTGATTTTGTATTAATTCTGCAACGAAATAAAAAACCCTGTGTAGTACATTTTCAACATGAACGGGAGAACCAATAGATATTCCTTTGATTATACATATTTTTATCATTGGCATGCAAGTTGTATAAGAAATAATGGAAAGATATGAATTATCGGCGTTTTGAGGGAGAACGGCCTTGCCAGGACAATAGATTAAAGTCGAGCAGGGCAAAAATCGAAAAGAGGGAAAACCACTAAGGAGGAAGATAGGATGAAGAAGGTTTTTTTAGCAGTACTGATTGTCTTCTGTGCCACGGCAGCATACGCCGGGACATATGTAGACCCACTTACAGGCCCCCTGACAAACAGGGATAAGGTTTATCCCACATTTGGCACACCCCTGGTACAGTTCGATATCAGCGGTGAATTCGATGCCAGGGGCTATTACTGGGATAACGCTGCAATGAGAAAGGATTCAACAACCACACCGACCGTGCAGAATTCCTACATGAGAGGCTATCTGGATCTGTGGCCCAAGCTGAAGATCGGCGACACCCAGATCATCACCAAGATTCAGATGAGGGACCAGAACCCCTGGGCTCCTTTTTACAAAACCAATGGTACTGAACTTTTAGACGTAACCTATGATATTCCAACACCCAAGGCGAACGACAATATCTCGGTGGAACGCGCATACATCCACCACAATTTCAATGAGAAGTGGTTCACCGAGATCGGCCTTATGAGCGGCCAGTACTGGGGCACTAACTTTGGCGATAACATGTTGCCCAGGTGGCGTGTGAAGTTCCAGGGCATGACCGATTTCGGCGCTGTAGGTGCTATCTATGAGAAGATGTCCGAGGTTGGAAGCACAACAATAGAGGATTCCGAAAAGGACGACTATAACGCCTATGCCCTCTACGGAGTCACCAAGGTGGGCGACCTCACCATCGAGCCCCTCTTCTATTATCATGTGGACAGTGCTTTCTACCGTACACCAAATGCAGCCGTCACCTATACCGCCCAGGATAATGGCAATGACGGCTTTAGAATCCTGTACATTTCCCTTGCATCCAAAGGCAAGCTAGGCCCCCTGGGCATGGAGGCAGAGGTCTCCTATACAAAAAGAGATGGAAAAGGCATATCTTACACGGCATTGACAGGCCTGCAGCCTCCTGCACCTGCTTCACTGACAGGGACTTTTGACAACGATTGGGTAGAGTTAGGCGCTTACCTGAACCTGTGGAACGACATGGACTTCGGCAGAATGGGCGCCAAGCTTGCCTATGGCAGCTGGGACGAAGATGGCGGCTTGAAGAACCCCGCAACAGGGAAATTCACAGGTGCCGGTCAGGACTTCCGTGAGGATTTCAAGTCCAACCTCATCCTTGGCGATGAGATCACCTTCGGCGGCGGCGAAGACCTCGTGGGTATGACCCTGATCCAGCCCTATATCAAGAGCGTGAAGCTCGGCATGGACAAGTTAACGGGCAGCGCATCCTTCGGCTACATAATGTCCAACCAGAAGGAAACAGCCCTTGAAGACGCAACTGCTATGGAACTTGACCTTGGTGTGCAGTACAAACTCACCGACAACTTCCTCTATAAGGTTGACGCAGGTTATGCAGACATCAGCACGGAAAAGAAGTACTATGGCAACTCCGGTCCGGATCCAATCATGGTCCTTAGGCATGAGGTCATAGTAACCTTCTAAGGAAACTCCTGTTATCAACAAAAAAGCCCGCCTGTTCAGGCGGGCTTTTTTTTATTCTTTCTTTGTAGGAGCGCCTTCAGGCGCGATATTGAGAAATGCGATGATTTCAAAAAAATCGAGGCTTAAGGCGCTCCTACATAGTGCACCATAAACCGTGTGACGCTTACAACCCTTACTGGTCGATAAAAGAACGAAGCTTCTTTGACCGCACCGGGTGCCTGAGCTTGCGCAGGGCCTTGGCCTCGATCTGGCGGATGCGCTCGCGGGTGACCGTGAAGTCCTTGCCCACCTCTTCCAAGGTATGGTCCGACTTCTCGCCGATGCCGAAACGCATGCGCAACACCTTCTCCTCCCTCGGGGTAAGGGTTGCCAGCACACGGCGCGACTGCTCCGAGAGGTTCTTGGCCAGGATGGCATCCGACGGAGAAGGAACCTTCTTGTCCTCGATGAAGTCGCCCAGGTGGCTGTCTTCCTCCTCGCCGATGGGTGTCTCTAAAGAGATAGGCTCCTTGGCGATCTTGAGGATCTTGCGCACCTTGTGCTCGGGGTAGTCCATCTTAACGGCTATCTCTTCGGGTGTGGGCTCCCTGCCGAGATCCTGGACCAATGCCCTGGAGGTGCGGATGAGCTTGTTGATGGTCTCGATCATGTGCACCGGAATGCGGATGGTACGCGCCTGGTCTGCAATGGCCCGGGTGATGGCCTGTCGGATCCACCAGGTGGCGTAGGTAGAAAATTTGTAGCCCCTGCGGTATTCGAATTTTTCAACCGCCTTCATGAGCCCGATGTTCCCTTCCTGAATGAGGTCCAGGAACTGGAGTCCGCGGTTGACATATTTCTTTGCAATGCTCACCACGAGCCTGAGGTTCGCCTGGATGAGCTCGGTCTTGGCTGCATTGGTCTTCTGCTCGGCATCCTCCAGGATGCGGACAGCCTTTTTAAGACCATGGGCGGTAAGGCCTCCCTCGATCTCTATCTTCTTTATGTCCTTGAGGATCGCAAACAACTCTTCAGCAATTTCCGTGAAATCTGCCTGATCGAGTTCATGTTCCTTAAGGAACTCTTCAATATCATCGTCACAATCGCCGTCACATACCTTCTGATGGACCTCTCTGATCTCGTCAATAGACCTGCTGAAACGCTGCTCGCACACAACAATGGTGTCTTCATTGCTTTCAAGCAGTCTCTTCAACTCTTTGAGCCTGCTCCCGAACAGATCGATCTGCTCAGGCAGGAAATGGATATCGTGGATGAGGCGCACGATCTCGTGGCTCACCTTGGCCATGTTTGTCTTGATCTTTTCCTTCTGAGCGTTACTCTTGGCCTTGAAAAGGGAATACTTGAGGTTCTTCAGATCAGCCTGCTTGCCCTCGATGGCCTTGATAACCTCCAAGGTCCGGTTCTTGTAAATCTCCTCGTCGATATCGATGATGTCATCAATGTCCATAACGTCTTTCAGCCGCATCTCAGCGTTCTCCAAGGCCTGACCGATCTGGATGACCTCTTTGACCGTAACGGGTGAGTTGATGATAACATTCAATATCTGGCGTTGCCCGGCCTCGATCCGTTTGGCGATCTCCGTCTCATCCTCCCTGGAGAGCAACGATACGGAGCCCATCTCATGGAGGTACATCTTCACCGGATCAGGGGAGCGAAGCGACCCATCGTCATGGAAATCAAATTCATCTTCCTCAGGGTTGAACTCTGCCTCGGTGTCTACGAGCTGGATCTCCTTTTCGGAGAAGAGATCCATGACATCATCAAGGTCATCCGGGCTTAATATTTCATCAGGAAGCCCGTCGTTTACCTCTTCATAGGTAAGGTAGCCCTTTGACTTACCCATGGTTATGAGTTTCTGAATCTCTTTTGGATATGATTTCTTTTCGCTCATCTCTTCTCAAAGACCTCCATCACATGCGAGCGCAGGTTCATTTTCTTGTGTTGTATCTCCTGTTTATGTCTCTGTAGCTCGTTGCGTTTGTTTCTGTCTTGCGTCTTCTCGGCATTATTCAACTCACCTTGAATCTTTCTGAGCTCTTCGTCGAACGCTAGACTCATAAACCGGCACACCGTATCAATCAAGGCCTTTTTTGCATCTCCGGGAAATTCTCCTAGTGCCATGAGGCGCGATGCCGTCATCCTCACTTCATCAGGGCAGTCAGAATCGTTCAATACACTACCACCGTTCTTTAGGATATAGTCAAAAAGCCTTGCAAACACCTTGTTCTGGAATTCAAAGGTCATATGAGAAGCCCTCATGATGTCCACAGCCCTTACATCCAAGAGCATGAGCCTCGTTAAGGTCGCCTCAAGGGCATCCCGCTCATTTCCTGAACGTGACATGTCCTGCTGATATGGCGGACTCCCTTCGGGTCTGATCCTTTTCCCCACGACTTCAGCAGATACTCCGAGCTTAACTGCAAGCCTTTGTGTCAGGAGATCGCGCATGACATTATCATGGAGGCGTGCAAACATGGGCGCAAGTTCCTTTAGTATGGCATTCTTACCTCCCAGTTTTGATGGATCATTCCGGGAAAACGATTCAAAGAACATCAACTCCCAGATATCCTGGGCCGATGACAGGAGCTCATTCCAGAGGCTGATCCCTTCGTTCGCGATGTCATCGGGGTCTTTGCCCTGGGGCAGGATAACGATTTTAGGTATGACATCGCTTGCCAGAAACGGATCCATGGCCCTCACCATGGCATTCCTGCCCGCAGAGTCACCATCAAACACAAGGGTAATATCATCGGTGAAACGGCGCAACAGCCGGACATGGTCCTCTCCAAGGGCGGTTCCCAGTGTTGCAACCGCTGCAGGAAAGCCGGCATTTGCCAGGGACACGACATCCATGTACCCTTCCACCACCACCGCACCGCTCTGCCTGATCCGGCTCCGCGCAGAATGGAGGTTGTACAGGACCCTCTTCTTTTCAAAAATCGGGCTTTCAGGGGTGTTGAGATATTTCGGCTCGCCTTCACCCATAATCCGGCCGCCAAACCCGATGACCTCTCCTGATAAATCAATGATGGGAAAGATTACCCGGCCTCGGAACCTGTCGTAAAATCCGCTGCTCTTTCTGGGTGCTATGAGCCCGGCCTTCTCTGCTGCCACCTGGGGGATACCACTGCGTTGAAGAAAAGAGGTCAGAGCTATCCCAGGAATCAGGCGCAAACCCGATATGAAACGCCCTGATGGTGTTCTCGGTAATGCCCCTGCCTGCTAAATACCTCCGCGCATCCTCGCCCTTTACCGAATTGAGCTGCTGCTCGAAAAAGGTCATGGCAGCCTTGTTGGCTTCGTAATAGATCTTTTTCTCGGATGATGGTTGCCTTTTATCGGGTTCAAGGGTGATACCGGCCTTAAGGGCAAGTTCGGTAATGGCCTCGGCAAAGCTGAATCCTTTTTTGTCCATGACAAAGGAAATAACGTCCCCACCCCGGTCACACCCGAAGCACTTGTAACTCTGCTTGTCCGGGTCTACGGAAAATGATGGTGTCTTTTCTGAATGGAAGGGGCAGAGCCCCCAGAAAGACTTTCCCTTCTTCTTGAGCTGTACATACTCGGATATGACTGTAACGATATCACTGACAGCCTTGATCTGCTCGACCTGAGGATTTATCCATTTATTTCCCCCCGAGCAGCACGATGGTCTTGTTGCCTCCGCCTTCGACCATGGGGGCGTCATGCAGGGTCCTCACGCACGGCAATTCGTTGAGATACTCGCGGATGGCCTTCTTAAGCCTGCCGGTCCCGGCCCCATGGATGATCTCGAGAGAATCCTGGCCCGTGAGCATTGCCCGGTCGATGGCCCGCTCCACAAGAGGGATGGCCTCATGGACCCTCATGCCTATCACCTTAATTGGTAAGACCGGAGAAGGGCCTTTCAGGCGTGAAACGGTTTCCTTCCTGATGCGGTTCTCCTCAGGCTGTGAAACGACATCCAGCTGGTCAAGGCCTACCTGCAGGCGTTTTGTGCCAAAGGCAACCTCCGCTGCATGCTGGCCTAACTCCATTACCTCGCCTTCCTGCTCAGTCCCTTTCAACCTCACCGTGCACCCCTTGCGGATATTCAGTGTCTGGGCAGGCGCGATCTCGGTGAGGACCTGTGCAAGCTCTACGGCCTCGGGCATCTGTTTTACCAGATGCACAGCCTCGCGGGTCACCGGTCTTTTGGAAAGCTGTTCGATCTGTTCCAGCAACCTCTTGTACTTGAGCGCACTTTCCATTTTTTCCTTCTGCGTGGTGCGAAGCTCCTGCTCGACCCTGGCCTTCATCCTTCTGGCATCTTCAAGGCTCTTCTCGGCCTCCTGCTTCAACGCAGACGCCTTTGAAATATCCTGGATGGCCTTGGCGAGCGGGGAATTTCCGGTACGACCGGCAATGCCCCGCGCCTCCACGATCAGGGCATGAGGAAACTCGATGGACTCCAGGATCTCAAAGGCCCTGCTCTGGCCGACCACCCCGTACTGGAGGGCATATAACGGCTTGAGGCCGGTGTCGTCAAAGGCCGTGGCTGCATGTTCCACCCCGTCAGAGGTGATGCCGTAAAGCTTGACGAGGTCTGAATGCGAGGTAACCACCACGGTTGCGCCCTTTATGCGAAGCGCATCGATACAGGCCACAGCCAGGGCCCCGCCCTGGTCGTGGTCCGTTCCCGAGCCGGGCTCGTCGAGCAGCACAAGATCGCCGGGGCAGGTCTGTTCATAGATGTTTTTCAGGGAAATGGCATGGGCGGTGAATGATGAAAGGTCATGGGTGATGTCCTGGTTCGTGTCCATCTCCACCCTTATATTCCCCATGGGCGTGATGACGGAATCCGCCCCTGCGGGAATTGCCAGCCCGCTCTTTGCCATGAGGATGAGGAGACCCAGTGTCTTCAAAGCAACGGTCTTGCCGCCTGCATTGGGACCGGTGATGATGAGGCAGTCCTTCCCCTTGGGGATCCGGATGTCAAGCGCCACCGTTGAAGCCCTTCCCAGCCTTTCGAGAAGGATGGGGTGCCGGGCACCATGAAGGCGGATCTCTTCCCCTTCTATCCGGGGAATGGTGCCTCCTGTGTTAATGGCCCACCGGGCTTTGGCGGACACAAGGTCAAGCCCGCCGTAGACAAGCAGGTTTTCTCGTATCTCGGGTGCGTTATCATGAACCAGCGAGGTGAGCTCCTTGAGCACCTTATGCTCTTCTTCAGTTATCTGTCCCTTGATCTGATTTAACGTGTTATTCTCGTCAACCAAGGACAGGGGCTCCACATAGGCTGTCCGGTTCGTCCTGGAGTAGTCGTGGATGATGCCTTTCATGTGTACGTGGTAGTCGTGCCGCACAGGAATCACATAGCGGTCATTCCTCTTGGTTATGAGCTCCTCCATAAGAACAGACTTGGTTTTAAGCTTCTCCAGGATATGCTCGAGCTTCTCCAGAATGGAAGATCTCATGGCGCGGTAGCGGGAGCGAAGGTCTCTCAGGTATGGATATGCCTCATCCGAGATCTCACCTGTGGATAGAAGCATGGCATCGATACCGGCGGATACATGACTAAGGGGCTCCATGGTTGCAACCGCCTCCAAGAGCAACCCGCCTGAGTCGGTAAGCACCCTTTTCAGTCTTGCCATATCTATCAGAGCACCTGAGATCTTGATAAGATCCTGCCCTTCAAGCGCTGAGCCTTCTCTGACGGAAAGCAGGGGCCGGATGTCGGCAATGGCGGCTATGGCAGGTGAGTTGCCTGAATTCATGAGTTCAATCATCTCCTGGAGCAGGGCGAGCCGATAGCGGGCATCCTCCCAGGAATCGCTTGGACTCAAGCCCGAAAGGGCGCTAAGGCCGATTTCGGAGGAAACAAAAGGTTTTATATACTCCTTCAGGGCGGAGAACTCTAACAGATCATTTCTCATGAAGGTGCGAATCAGGCAGCAATGTTTGCGTTGCCGCTATAGAGTCTGTGATATCACTGCAGCAAAGAATTTACTACGCCGCTGATGACCTTGCCGTCTGCCTGGCCTTCCACCCTGGCCATGACGAGTTTCATGACCTTGCCGAATTCCTTCTTGGTGGCGCCGGTTTCGGCAATGATCTCTTTGGTGATTGTCCTTATCGCCTCTTCATCCATCTCTTTGGGCAAATAAGACTTGAGGATCTCGAGGTTCTTCTCTTCGAGCTTTGCAAGATCCACCCTGCCCCCTTTGGTGAACTGCTCCAGGGAATCAATGACCTGCTTTATCTGAGTACGCAGGACCTTGGTGACCTCCTGGTCATCAAGGTCCTGATTGAGGGCAACCTGCCTGTACTTGATCGCTGAAATCGCCATGCGCAGACAAGACAACCTGTCCTTGTCCTTCGCCTTCATGGCTTTTTCTAAATCGGCTTTGATCTTTTCTATCAGCATCAGTAGTATGATCTTATCTTGCTCATTTTCTTTACTGCTCTCTTCCGGGCTGCAATGGCCTTGCGTTTCTTCTTTACGCTGGGCTTTTCGTAGAATTCTCGTTTGCGAACCTCAGAGAGAACACCCGCCTTTTCCACCTGCTTTTTGAAGCGCTTAAGTGCGCCCTCAAAAGGCTCGGTCTCTCTCACTTTAATTCCGGGCATGCGTTGGTCAAACACCCCCTCTCTGTATAGCTGCTCTGTACAAGAAGGAGATTGTATATAGAAACCCCCAGGTACTGTCAAGCCATTAAGTTCAATTGGAACTTCTCTTCTTAGTTTTCATATATCCGGCCAGCCCGATTAATCCGGTACCCAGCAATATCATAGTGGCAGGCTCGGGTACGGGTGCAGGGGTATCATGATCATTCCTCAGGTTAAACAGGACTCTGTTAGAATTCCCCCGGTTCGCAACAATAGTATTCCAAGGGTCCATGGCAGCGAAATTTCCCTGCGCACCTTCCCATAAGGGGGCGTCCCAATTCGTCCCGGACAAAGCCGGGATAAGGTTTGTATTAATGAATTGCTGAGGCCGAATGATATTGTACTCTACCGTGTAATTGACATAATTACGAAGATTGATCGGTGCCGCTTCAGCATGAGTCAGGAAACTCGGAATTATCATAAGTGAAAGCAACAAAGTTATTCTCTTCATCTCCATGTACCTCCTTTTTTTGAAAAACGAGGGAGGGATTTAGGGCTCCCTCCCTCAATAGAAATGAGGGGTTTAGCTTCTACCTTTTCTCTAGTAGTACTTTGTCTTTGAAGGGGTGTAATTCAATAGGCATGCCATAGCCATCAATGGAAAAAACATCTATGATATCATTCTAGTACATATCCAAAGATTTCCATACCCGTAAAATAATTGGACGGATTGTCTTATGAGAAAGGATAAGTCCTTTTTAACAGGAATACCGCTCACAGAACTCATTGATGACTGGAAAGGGAGTGCTTCTTGAGCAAGGCGTATAACCTGGATCGTGAGAGGCCGGAGATCCTGCATGCCAGATCAACATTACCATCAGTTTGTCTCATAAGTTCAGATAGATAGACGTTCTCCATCTTCACAATGTATCGGTCTCGCACACCTTTGAGAGGATGGAGGTCTGAATGCAGACTACGTTTCAAATCGGCAAAAATCCGGCTTGATAGAGATCTTGGTTTGTACATATCAATGGAGTAACAAGTTATGTGCCAGCAATACTTCCTGATATTATTCAGGTGATATTGTGTTTCTTCAACAAGGCATAGAGGCGCGAGCGTGACAATCCCGAGATCCTGCAGGCTGTCTCAATGTGTGTCTTAGTCTGCCTCATCAATTCCTGGAGATAGTGCTTCTCTATTTCTGCGATAGAATCTTCCCGCACTTCCTTGAGACTGGGAAGCGATGTGCTGGTGAAATCCCGGGTCGGTTTCTTCTTTTTGCCTGCAACGGCATTTTGTTTCACCTGCACATGAATATGATGGGGAAGGTGCTTGGGAACGAGGATTGAACTATCTTGTGCAACAGTAATCGCGCTTTCGATTGCATGAATCAACTCTCTGACATTACCCGGCCATGAGTACTGCACGAGGGTATCACAGAAAGCGGCACTGAGGCGTTTCGGCTTCATGCCGGATTTTCTGGTTAGTCTGTTCAGGTACAGATCCGTCAGACCGAGAATATCTTCAGGACGCTCCCTGAGCGGGGGAATATGGATGGTTATGGATTGCAGCCTGAAGAGAAGATCCTTCCTGAATCCGTCTGTTTCCACCATCTTGTCGAGATTCCGGTTGGTTGCGGATATAACCCTGAAATCACTGTCCACCTCGCTCGATTTCCCCACAGGGCGGAAGCGGCCTTCCTGGAGGATTCGGAGGAAATTTTTCTGGGTGGCCAGGGGGAGTTCACCAACTTCGTCCAGAAAGAGGGTACCCTGGTGGGCCTGGGTAACAAGGCCGTGCTGTGATCTGTCCGCACCCGTATATGATCCCTTCTCATGGCCGAACAGAATGCTCTCCACCAGGTTCGGGGGCAATGCGGCACAGTCCACAATGACAAACTCATTTCCTGAACGCGCCGAGTTATTGTGGATCGAGCGTGCAAAGAGCTCCTTACCTGTGCCTGTCTCACCCGTCAGCAGCACATTGGCCTCACTCTTAAAGGTCTTGCTCAATAATGCCAGACATTCTTTCATCCTGGGGCTCTTGGCGAATATCCCCTCTTTCTCAAAATCAACAGCTTTGACTGGCTGTTTATTGCTCCTATGATAGATAACAACATCTTTGAGCAGTGTAGAGAGTTCGTTTTTTGAAAAGGGTTTTTCCAGGTAATCCCATGCCCCTTTGGAAAGGGCTGCCTCAACCGAATCCGGATCACCGTAACCGGTTATGACAATCACTTCCGGCCTGCCGATATTCTGGGAGATTTGCGGGAGTTTCTCAATACCGTTTCCATCAGGCATATGCACATCGAGAAAAACGACATCATATGCGTCTGCGTGTGCCGCCCCGAGTCCATCCTTCAAGGTCAAGGCTGTTGTGGTGGTATAGCCCAAGGTCTTGGCCACGTTGGCTATGGAATTACATACAAGGCTGTCATCATCAATGATGAGAATCTTTTCCTGATTATCTATAGGCACTTGAGAATAATATAGGCTTTCCATTGAGATGTAAAGCACTCTTAAGCCAGTAAACGGCCTATGGCTTCTTGCATCTGGGAACGGGAAAAGGGTTTGAGAATGAACTCATTAATGCCGGTATTCTTTTCCTGCAGTTCCTGCATGATTTCTTCTGAGCCCGAGCAAAGTATTACCGGGATGTCCTGACGGATCTGACGGATATGCCCTGCCAGTTCATGACCTTTCATCCGGGGCATGACCTGGTCCGTTATAACCAGGGAGAACATCTTCGGTTCGTCTCTGAAGATTTTGAGCGCCTCCTGGGGATCGGATGTTGATGTCACTTGATATCCGAGATGGATCAGCAACTGGTGGATGCTGCGTAAGTCACCGACATTGTCGTCTGCAAGGAGGATATGTTTTTCTCCATGACCTTGAGATTGCCTGAGCTGCCTATGGGCTTGATCCTGGGGATCAGTGTATTGAGGAAAATACACTTCGAATTTTGCCCCTTTCCCGGTATCGCTTGAGAGAAGTATCGATCCATTCGCATTCTTGACCAGTTCGTGCACTACAGCAAGCCCCAACCCGGTGCCCTTGCTTGACTTCTTGGTAGAAAAGAATGGATCGAATATCCTGTCCCTGATATCCGGGCTTATTCCGGTTCCGGTATCCCGGACTGTCAGTTTCAGATATTTTCCCGGCTTGAGGTCGGATACGAGGGCCGCGGTATAGGAAGCTATTTCAGTTTCCTTGAGGGAAACACCAAGAAATCCTTTGCCTGATTTCATGGCCTGGACAGCATTATTGCACAGGTTGAGAATGAGTTGATGAATCTGGGTCTGGTCAACCCTGACAAGGCCTTCCCTTGCATTTATCCATTGTTTGAAGGTAATTCGTGAAGGGATCGACCTTTTCATGAGGTTAAGCGCATCCTGAACAACAGGACCTATGGTAATAGGCTTGCAGAAAGATCCCTTTCTGGAGCCGAACAGCTTTATCTGCCTGATGAGATTCTTCCCGAGATGGGCTGCATCAATGATCTGGTCCAAGTATTCCCGCTCCTGCGTTCCGTGAGGGAGGATATCCGAGATGAGTTCCGAATTGATGAGGATGGGCTGGAGCACGTTATTGAAGTCGTGGGCAATACCCCCTGCAAGCTTGCCCAGGGCCTCTATTTTCTGGGCTTGTATGAGCTGGTTTTCGAGCCTCTTCTTTTCTTCTTCGGCCAGCTTGCGTTCGGTTATATCGCGGGCCGCTGCAAATACGCCGAGCGCTCTGCCTTCCTGATCGTGATAGAGGGATGCGTTGTACAGGACAGGGGTAATGAGACCATCGTGATGAAGCATATCAAGGGGATAGTCCTGTATCTTTCCTTCACTGAATACCTGCTCATATCCGGCACGGGCCTTGTCCGGTTCGGTGAAATAATCGGAAAAATCAGTGTTGATAAGCTCTCTTCGGCTGCGGCCTGTCACCTTTTCCGTAGCCATGTTCACGTCCGTGATCCTGCCGTTGACATCAATGGTCACCAGGGGATCAAGGCTCGCCTCGATGAGGCTTCTGTTATAGGCGCCTGCCAGCCTTAAGGCATTCTCCGCCTTTTTGCGCTGGGTTATTTCAGCTACGAGTTGCCTGTTTCTGGCCTGCACTTCAGTTGTGCGTTCCTTTACGAGATCTTCCAGTTTATCCTTATGCCTGCATAATTCATCCTCCGCGAGTTTTCGCTGGGTAATGTCCATGAATATGACGGCAAACTGTTCCGGAGCAGGACGATAGGCAAATGCCTCATAGTGCCGATTGAGGACCGGAGAATAATTTTCAAAGTGCACAGGTTCTCCGGTGAGCGCGACAGAACCATAGGCCTTTACCCATTTTGGGTCATCATCAGGCAGAACCTGCAGCATGGTCTTGCCCACCACATCTTCCCTTTTGAGGCCGGTGAGCCGTTCAAAGGCCGGGTTCGCATCGATGAATCGATAATCACAGGGTATGCCTTTCTCATCGCATATGATCTCGTGCAGGGCAAACCCCTCGGACATGGAACTGAAGAGGTGGTGGAAGCGCTGCTCGCTCTTCCTGAGGGCCTCCTCGGCTATTATCCGCTTGCTTATATCTCCGTAGGTTATTGCAACGCCATATTCTTCCAGGGGTATGGGTGCAGCAGTGACATTGATCCAGGTAATGTCACCATTGCCTTTCACAATGCCCATTTCAACATTCTCCACAAGGCAGTTGTTTTTGAGTGCAATGACGCTGGCATATTCATCTTCGGGCATGTCACTGCCGTCTGGCCTGATAACCCGCCATTCCTGACCTGCGATGCCCCTGTTTTCAAGTTCCTCCCGAGAGATCCCAAGCAACCGTTCAGCTTCCTTGCTGCTTTCGATAATGTTGCCAACTTTGTCTGTTATGGTGATCCCCAAAGGAAATGAGTTGAAGAGCACTTTGTATTTCGCGAGACTGATCTTATATTCCTTATCGATCTGCCTCTGTTTGGTGACATCATATGCAACCTCCCCCGCCCCCACCACAGTGCCATTGGCATCCCGCAGGGGTGTCTGGATCACGCTGTAAACGCGACGGTAGCGACCGGGATCGCCGAATTCAATGGTCTTGATTACACTCTCACCACCCAGTATTCGGCCCCACGCCTCTACAGCGAGCTTCCGCTGCCCGGGCATATGGGCAAAAAGTTCGATCATGCTCATACCGATATGGATATCCTTGCCGGTGAGCCGCTTTAACTCTTCCTGATATGTTGTATTAAAGTAAGTGTAGCGGAAGTTTGTATCCACGGCTGCGATAATCACTTCCGTTCCTCTCGTTATGGCCTCCAGCAGTTCGTGCGTCTGCTTCAGCTCCTTCTCAGAGTGTTTCCGTTCGGTGATGTCGCGGATTATGATCTGGATGGCAGGCTCGCCCTGGAAGTCGATTGTGCCGCCCACGGTCTCCACATCGGTGATGCGACCATCCAGGCTCACCATTTTTGTTTCCCGTAATGGCGCTTTATGTTCAAGTTGAATCTGCATTATACGTGCTTCTATTGCAGCCCGGTCGTCTTGATGAATCAGGTCCAGAACTGTTCTGGTCTGCAATTGTTTGAGTGTTCTGGCGCCATAGAGTTTCAGTGCAACCGAATTGGCATAGAGAAAATACCCGTCACGATGGACGATGATGCCGTCAGGGGATGATTCAACCAGAGACCGGTAACGCACTTCGCTTTCACTCAGGGCAACCTGTGTCTGGATGCGCTGCATGGCTATAGCCACTTGATCGGCAACGGTCTTCATTATGGAGATCTCATCGCTTGAGAAGTGAGGACGGGTTCTGGTGCCGAAAGAGAGCGTGCCTATTACCCTGCCCTGGGCCAGGAGGGGATGGCAGCAATAGGCCTGGATCCCATAAGATTTTACCAGATTGGTCCTTGGATCAGCGGTACTGGCGATATCCTCGGCAATGATTCGGCTGCCCTCCTGGGCTGCACAGCCGCAGACAGCCACTCCGTAATCCAGCCATTCGATCTTCCGGGCTTCCTCCTCGGGGATGCCTGCAAATGCATTCAGGCGGAGACGCCCTGACTCATCATCCGCCAGGAAATTGAAGAATGCCTGACAGTCCAGGTGTTCCATCACCCGGGGGCACAGTTCATTGACAATAGCCTGCGGATCATCAGATTCCAGGAGCCGTTCTGCCGTCTCGGAAAGCATCTTGAACCGGGCTTCACTCTTTCTCAGTGATTCCTCGGCCAAGGTCCGTTCGGTAATATCATGCCAGACCGTGACCGAGCCTGTGATGCTGTCTCCCATACACATGGGACCCGAAGAGGCCTCCACTACCCTGTCGGTATTGTCTGACCTCTTTACCAGGAAGCATGCACCAGTCACCTTTTCTCCCCGCAGCGCCCGGGGTGTAGGCTGTTCCTCCAAAATGAACGACCGACCGTCCAGCCATCGGCAAGAAACACGCTTTATAATGTCTTTGATATTGAGGCCAACAGGATCGAATCCATAATTTTCCAAGAACGACTGATTCGCCCGGAGAACATTCATGTCCGCGCCGTAGATGAGCACAGCATCGTTTTGAGCCGCAAAGACTGCCTCCAGCTCGGCAGCACGTTTTAAAAGCTCCTGCTCGAAATGGGCACACTCAGCATGCATCCTTTCGAGTTCAGCAATTCTCTGGCGTGCTTGTGCAAGCTCCTTCAGGAGTTGTACCTTTGATTTCTTTCCTTCAGACATGGCCATGCAAACCACCACCCATTGTAGTTATTCTTCATGATGTTCAATGGGGATTCCCCATTACTCAGTCCCTTAAAAGCAATTAACACTGCATCAAGCAAAACAGGACAATCAACATGAAACCTGGTAAAGAGATATTATAGTACGGTTTCAAGGGAATGGAATATGTGCAAAAGGATTTTATCTTGATTGTTACCCCATGACCTGGATTGCATGGTTATTGAATCCCCAGCCCATACCCTCATCACCCTGGAAACAGTCGAATCATATGATAATGATCACCACAACTTTCAGTTCTGAATCTCTCCCTTATGCATATAACCAATCCGACAGGTTCTTTGCGCCTGGGAGGAATCAAGGGTGTTCGACTTAAAAAAACTACCTGCCTGATCAACAAAAACCTGTTTCAGCTTTTCCATAGATCTTGTCTGGATCTGCCTCACGCGTTCCCTGCTCACACCGAGTTGCATTCCAATCTCTTTGAGCTTTACAGGAGGATCTGAAAAATATCGCTGTTTGAGGACAGAGACCTCTCTTTGTGACAGGAAGGAAAAACAGTGCTGGAGCAGGGTTGAAATGTTATATGATGCCTCCCTGCCATTATAGAGTATCTCAGGGTCCGTACCATCGGTTACAAAATCTATCCACCGATCCTTGTCATTATCATCCTTACCAAGATGTTCATCCAGTGAGAACAGATTCTTGGCATGACTCAGGCTTCCGGTATTCACCTTTCCGCTCTTGTTCAAGAAGGCCTTGATGAAGGCCTCTATCCACCAGACCGCATAGTAGATAAATGGTATTCCGCGTTCAGGATCGAAACGGTTCAGTGCTTTTATCAGCCCAAGATTTCCTTCCTGAATAATCTCGAGACAATTATGACCGCAATAAAAATATTTCCTGCTCACCTTCACCACAAACTTCAAGTTAGATTGGAGTATCTGCTGCCCGGCAGTTTCATCTCCCTTCTGATACCGCTTTGCCAGTTCAAATTCCTTCTCGTGGGTAAGGGTCGAGTAGTGCTGTATCTGCCGGTAGTACTGCAGAAAATCTCCATAATCAAACAATTTTTCCATGAAGATCCCCTTCTCTTTTGTGTTGTAACATCATCAAATTATAAACAATTCAGCATATTTTTTTCTGATGTCCAGGGTATTTCTGAATCTGATCTGTCCCGACTCAAACATGTGGGCCACCCTTTCTATTGCAGAAGAGGTATGACCATGATTATTCGGCCTTTGACCATCAACGCCCTTCTCAGCCCTTGATTGATTGCCCTGTTCTGAATCAATGACTGTCATGAGATCGTACAGGGTAGTGGTTATGGTTGAGGTCGGTAAAGAGTTATGTGATCCTGTTTCATTGAGCGTATTCATTGGCAACCTCCCGTTGAATAAGATGAAAACCTGACATCGTTTTCAATGACTCCACATGAACATTCTTATCTCACAGACATAGACGTATACAATTGGTGTGCCACTGGTTGGTATTTTTTATTTATTATTTGGTGTCAATATGTTACAAGCACTCATATCCTGATTGATTTTCTTTGTACTGTCACTATCTGTCTTGCTCAACAGGACTAATCCATCTTCACAGGAATAGGCATTCCAGATGACCCGGATCAATCAGGATAAGATGTCGAATAATAATTCCCCAGACAACCCTTATGCATTATCACACAAAAGGCTCGCTCTTATTCCATCCAAGGCGACTGAAGTATTTCAGGGTTCCCACATGGCCGGTCATATCTCCTGAATCGCTCGATGAGAGGAATGTAACCAGATCTGCCACCTCTCTGGGATCCTTCAGAATGCCCTGCTCCTTATACTCGATCATCTGGTTGAACAAGCCCTCGCCAAGCACATCAGGTCCCATGGCACGGATATCGTTTCCTATGGATGTATCCATCAAGCCCGGATCGACTGCATTGACCTGAATATTCAAAAGTTTCAGCTCCTCGGACAGTGACCTGGTGAGCTGGATGAGCCCGGCTTTGGACACTGAATAGGCACAGAATCGGGGGAATGGCATCTGGCCGAGGCCAGATACGATGTTGATGATCTTGCCGCCGCCATGGCTGACCATGTAGGGAAGCACTGTGCGGCAGAAAAGGTAGCACCCGGTAAGATTGATATCCAGAGTCCGTTTCCAGACAGTGGGTAGCGCATCCTCAAGGAACCGTGCAGGACCCATAATCCCTGCGTTGTTCACGAGGATATCGATCCTGCCGAAACGACTTATGGTCTCGGCCACAACAGACTCCACGTCCTGCTTGTCCGTTGTATCACCTGTATGGAGGAGATAATCACCCCCGAGCTTATCTAGTTCTGCAGAGACATCATCAAGCTCTTCCTTGAGAAGGCTGAACAAGGCCACATTCGCCCCGGAGAGTTCGAATGCGAGTGATATAGCCTTGCCGAGGCCCCTGCCGGCACCGGTGATGATGGCTACTCTTCCTGTGAGGTTCATGAGGTTTCTCCTCTTTTTCCGGTTATCAATAAAATACCTGGCATTAAGAGTTGCCTGTTGAAAATCTCATATATTTTTCATCACATGAGCTACCATGTGTGCTGGGTAATCCCTATGTCCTTCTTGTTTCCAGCAGGGATGCAATTTTTTCACGGTTCACTCCATATTGGTAGAGTGGCCTGGGATTGATTCTGTAACTATCCTGACACTCATGGAATGTTGGCTTTTCAGAAGCTGTATATAATACGCCCAGGGCAAACTTATCTGTCCGGACTGCAGTGGAAAAAGCGGTATATCTGTCAGTTGGATTGTACAACTCATCGATATAATAGGTATGCTCTTTGAACCACTGGTATGTATTGACCCTGTTAAAGGACACACATGGCTGGAAGATATCCAATAAGGCGAACCCTTTGTGAGTGATTGCCTTTTTCAGGATCTCCTTTGTCCTATCCTCATCCCCTGCAAATGCCCTTGCAACAAATGAGGCGTCGAGGGCTATGCCTATGGCAAGGGGGTTGAAAGGGTCCTGACACACTCCTGAAACCTGTACAGGTGTAACAAAACCCCGCATGCTTGTTGGAGATGCCTGTCCTTTGGTGAGGCCGTAAACCATATTGTTGTGGATGATTGCCGTAATGTCAGGATTTCTCCTGATTGCATGGAGGAAGTGATTGCCCCCTTCTCCATACATGCAGCCATCGCCGCTTTCAGCGATTACCGTAAGCTCAGGGTTTGATACCTTCACAGCAGCGGCAACGGGGAGCGATCTACCATGAAGGCCATTGAAGAAGTTTGTCTTCAGATACTGGGGGGTCTTGGCTGCCTGGCCGATTCCGGATACGAAGACAAGGGAGCCGGGCCGTATCTCGAGTTCCGCAAGGGCGGCCTTGAGGGCCGCAAGAATACGGTAGTTGCCGCACCCTGGGCACCAGGCGATATCGCGCGGGCCATCGAGGTCAAAATCGGTTGTACCCATTGGCAGGCCTCCTTTCTACAGCAGAGCCTCCAGTTTCTCCACGACTTCTTCGAGCATGAAGGGAAGGCCATCATATTTGAGGATCCTCCCCTCAAACTCAATGCCTGTCTGCTGCCTTATCAATTTGCCGAACTGGGCAGTAGCGTTGTTTTCTATGATGATCCTTTTTTCGAAGCGCCTGATGATCTCCGCGGCCTTTGGCCAAAGGGGGTATACCTGGGAGAAATGCAGGAAAGCGAGGTCACCCCCCTTCAGGATATCCAGCGACTCTTTGACCACATTGAATGTTGATCCCCAGCCGACCACAAGATGCCTGGAATCTTCACTGCCTATGAGTGTTGGAGGTATGCTTTCGGGCTCCATGGACTTGAATTTCCTGAGCCGTTTATCCACCATGGCCGTCCGCATCTGTAAATCTTCGGTTATATAGCCTTCTTCGTCATGCTCATCACTGTCCACGCAAACAAATCCGCTCCCGAAACCGGGTATGCCCCTCGGGGAGACTCCGTTATCCGTGAGCCGGTATCGCTTATAGCCTGCATCAGTCTCTACTACAAAGCCTTCATGCAACTGGGCCGGGATATCAAGCATCTCCACGGTGTAGGTAGATTCCAGGTAATGCTGGTCCGTGAGGATAAAGACGGGGATCTGGTACTTATCCGCCATGTAGAAGGCATGTCGTGCCAGGTCGAACCCCTCTTTAACGGTTCCCGGGGCAAGTATGAGCCTGGGGAATTCTCCATGGCCGGAGTAGAGTGCATGCTCGAGGTCTGCCTGTTCGGTGCGCGTAGGGAGACCGGTGGCCGGCCCGGGCCGCTGGCCGAGATGAATCACCAGGGGAGACTCTATGCCTCCCGCAAGGCTCAAGCCCTCAACCATCAGGGCATAACCTCCTCCCGAAGTAGTCACCAGGGCCTTCCCCCCGGCATACCATGATCCTAAAGCCATGTTGACGGCGCTTATCTCATCTTCTGCCTGCTCCACCACAAGCCCGAACTCTTTCGCATGCTTTGAAAAGAATATCAGGAGGTTTGTGGATGGGGACATGGGATAGGAAGAGACGAATGTACACCCCCCCAGGAGCCCGCCGATACCGATGGCATCGACACCATTCATAAGGAGTTCTTTTGTCACCTGTTCGGATCTTTCAAGAATGGGAAGGACCTGACCCGCTTTCAGCAGGTGTGATCCCTGGTCGTAACCTTTCCGGACTGCTTCTATGTTTTTCTGTGTGCGATCATCACCTGCCTTGCTGAAGAATCGGCCTATCTGATCCTCGATCAAGTTTTTTTCCAAACAAAAGAGCCCGGAAAATAAACCGACCAGGATGACATTGATGTAGACCTCTCCTCCAAGTTCTTTGGCTATGCTGACAATGGGGACATCAATGATTGGATGGGTCTTGTCAGTATACGAGCTGTTCATGGATGTACTATCTCCCAGGATGACCGTCTCGGGGGTTATCCTGTCATGGAAACGCTCCAAGGCCCCTGTATGAAGTGGTACGAATATATCGATCCTCCTTCGATAGGAGGCAACCCTTTTTGCAGATATCCGGATCTGTGTGGAATTATTCCCGCCCCTTATCCTGGACATGAATTCGCTGTATGAAAAGACATAGTACCCCGAGAGCTTGAAAACCCTTGTAATCAGCTGCTCCAGGGTCTGCAGGCCCTGACCTGCTTCGCCTGATAGGACTATGGAGAAATCTTCTTTTGTCTGGACGGATTTACCCACAGGAACATAGTTAATAATGAGAAATCTGCAGTCAACCCCCTGACGAGAGATATAAGCCAGGATTCACCAAGTCCCGGAGTATGGGCCTTGGCGCGTGAAACTTTAACTATTAATATTAGATAATTGAGAAATAATCATCTCTCAGGTGCTTGCCCAGGAATTTTCTTTGATTATTAAAAGGCAGAGTTAATCATGATGAGGACATCAGGAAAAATTTAAATCTACCTTGATGTCTGAAAATGGAGCTTAGAAACGTTTATCCCGACAGGTTCACATAACTCGGCAACGGAGGATTCAAACACATGGTAAAGGCGATGGAGAAAGACATAGTTGGGATCCATGGCAAGAACGGAGAGCATTACTGTCTGGAGTGTGTACCTGATGATCTCTTCAGGGAGGTAACGCTGGATTCACTCATAACCAGAGGTGAGGTAGAGAAAAATGATGGGGGATACTTCTGTGATTCCTGTAAAAGGCAGATATCCGCTTAGGCTCAAAAATAGCAGTAACAACATCATCAGGTTCTGAACACATTTTTCCAAAGGAGGCACTATGAGTTATTCAAAGGGCATGATGACTTCCATGAAGAATATGTTGATAACCGGTATTTGTTGCGCACTATCAATAGTAGCGTTTGCATCTGTTTCTTCCGCCGCCATAAAAACTGAAGCGATCACATACAAACAGGGTGACACCCGACTCATAGGCTACCTGGCGTATGATGATTCATTGAAGGGCCGGCGGCCGGCAGTCCTGCTTGTTCATGAGTGGTGGGGGCTCAACGATTATATCAAAAGACGGGCAGTGCAGGTGGCGTCCTTAGGTTACATCGCCTTTGCTGCCGATATCTACGGTGATGGTTTTTCCACAAAAGATCCTTCCGAGGCTGGCGCGCTTGCAGGAAAATTCAGGGGCGGAGACCGAAAGCTACTGCGCGAGCGCGTTAATGCAGGGCTGCAGGTCTTAATGGATCATGGCCTTACTGATAAAAGTAAGATTGCTGCAATCGGTTATTGCTTTGGAGGCACGACCGTCCTTGAGCTTGCCAGGAGCGGTGCTGATATTGCGGGCGTAGTGAGCTTCCATGGGGGGCTTGATACCCCTGACCCTGATGATGCCTTAAATAGAAAGGCCAAGGTGCTCGTACTCCACGGCGCTGATGATCCGAACGTCCCGGTTAAGCAGGTGAACACATTTCAAGATGAAATGCGTAAAGCAAAGGTTGACTGGCAGATGGTCAGCTACGGAGGAGCCGTCCACAGCTTCACCAACCCCGACTCGGGTTCTGATCCTTCCCGAGGCATTGCATATAACGAAAAGGCTGATAAACGTTCATGGGAACATATGAAGGTGTTTTTCGCCGAGATATTTAAGTAGGCATTCTTTTCCCTTTGATCCTCCATGGCTAGCTCTCGGTGATGCCGAGGCTACCCTTTCCTTCCCATAGGCCGTGAAGGGGCATTTCCGTCTCACCGGCAAGGGCATCAACTATCCCATCGGTTCGAGGTCAACCTTCCCGAGCTTTATGTTTGAGGCCACCAAAATCTCATAGAGTATTCATAAATACATTCACTTGTGAAATCATGAGTCCAACCAACCAGGTACTAATCTATAAAGAGTACTCCTTGACAGACGGAATCTGTCCCCTTAATAGAGTAATTGATATTACTGTAAAGAGAATTCACTTCCCCCGGAGGATGAAGCCATGACCTTGATGCCATATAATTTGATCTTCCTGGTGCCGTTCAGTGTGGTGATGGGTTACAGCCTGGGCGGAGCATTCAACTTTATGACACCCGTCTTTGTTTTCGGTGTGATCCCTGTGGTGGACATTCTCATCGGCAAATCCAAAGAGAATCCCACCGAGGCACAGGAAGTGCTTCTACTGATACGTTCTCCTACCGGGCCATCACCATTATCTGCGTACCGCTTCAGGTGGCAATGGTCATCTGGGGTGCCCATGTCGTAACGTCTGTTGCTTTGAGTCCATGGGAAACAGCCGGGTTCATATTCTCAATGGGTGTTTCTTCCGGGGTGATGGGAATCAACGTCTCCCATGAACTCCAGCACCGGATAAATCTCAAGCTTGAGCCTTTCCTTGCGCGAATCATGCTCTGGACGGTGTTGTACATGCATTGGGCCATTGAACATGTGGCTGGGCACCACAAGAATGTGGCGACCCCGGAAGACCCGGCTACGGCCCGTTATGGCGAGATGTTTTATGCCTTCTGGTTCCGCACGGTCTTCGGCGGCATGGCAGACGCATGGAATATCGAGGCGGCACGCCTCAAGAGGAAAGGGATCAAGGTCTTCAGTCTCAGAAACCGGGTAATCTCCTATGCCATTTCAGAGCTGGTGCTTGTTGGTGCACTCTACGTGGTGTTTGGAATCCAAGCGGTCGGTTATTTCATTATCCAATCAATCATTGCATTTACGTTGCTGGAAATCGTCAACTATGTGGAGCACTATGGTCTCCTGAGGAGAAAGGACAGCGAGGGTCGTTATGAGCCGGTCAGCTTCCTGCATGCCTGGAACTCAAGCAACTGGCTCACGAACCGATTTCTCTTCAACCTCCAGCGGCACTCGGACCACCACTACAAGCCCGACAGGCGCTATCAGATCCTGCGGCACTACGATGAGAGCCCTCAACTCCCCACTGGATATGCAGGCATGATCTTGCTGGCTGCCCTCCCCCCGTTATGGCGCAAGGTAATGGATCATCGCGTGAGAGAATACCAGGTGAAGGTAAAGAAAGCTGCCTGAGCATCTCCAATTATAAGACTAAAGACCTCGTTGTTTTAAGCACCTGGCTTTCTTGCAATTTGTCATACTGGGTATTATCATAATCATCTATATGTTCCAAGGCATCTGACTAGTTGACGGATGTATGCATCCCATGCCGGGATGATGTATTTTTTCATGGGCTTCGATGCATAAAGATAGTGTGGGGCATTCATTACAACCCCCAAGACAAACAGGCCGGTAAGGCTACACAGGAGCGGATATGTCAGGCAAACTACCCCCGGAGAAATTGCATTGTATTTGTGAGCCAAGTGTTTTCGGATGTGCGGACAGCAGGAATGCCGAACCCCTGCAGACGATCCTCGGTCAGAAAAGGGCGCTGAAGGCGCTCAACTTCGGCCTGAGGATAAGAGACAAAGGGTTCAACATCTATGTCTCAGGGTACGCAGGATCCGGAAGAAAAACGGCTCTGAGAGGCTACCTGAAGGAACTCGCAAAGGATCAGCCCTCGCCCCCTGACTGGTGCTATGTGAACAACTTCAAGGACGCCTACCGGCCGAACACCATATCCATGCCCGCAGGCCTGGCACACGAATTCAGCCGTGACGTGGATGGATTCGTAAAGGCCGCCCGCAAGGGTATCGTCAAGGCCTTTGAGAGCGAGGAATACGCAACAAGGAGGAACCAGGCTGCAAAGAAATTCCAGGAACAGCGCGATGAACTCTTCAGCAAGGTCAATGAGGACGCACGGAAAAAGGGCCTTCTCATCCAGGCTACCCCTATGGGGCTGCTTGCATTTCCCATGGTTGAAAACAGACCCATGACCGAGGAGGAATTCCGTGCCCTCGATAAGAAGACACAGGATGCATTCACCCGCAAGCAGGGAAAGCTCCAGGAGCTGATCAAAAAGTCGGGCCGTCAGGTGTCTGTGCTCGAGAAAAAGGCGAACGAGATGATCGCCAAGCTCGACCGGGATATCGCCTCGTACACCCTTGAAAACCTGCTGGACGACCTGATGGAGAAATACCGCGATCAGACAGGGATCATCGCGCATCTGAAGGCCATGCTTGAAGACATGGTCGAGAACCTGCCCCTGTTCAGGAGTGATGAACAGAAAGCCCAGGAACAGCCGGAGACACCGTTTACGATGAATGGAGAGCTGAGGTTCAGGAAGTACAAGGTCAACGTGCTTGTGGATAATTCCAAACTCAAAGGCGCCCCCATCGTGACAGAACTGAACCCCACCTATAACAACCTTTTCGGTCGGATCGAGAAAGAGGCGCAGTTCGGTGCGCTCCTGACCGACTTGACCATGATCCGCTCAGGCTCATTGCACCAGGCAAACGGCGGTTACCTCATACTGCCGGTGGAGGATGTCCTCATCAATTACTTCTCCTGGGACGGGCTCAAGCGCGCCATACGCAACCGGGAGATCCGCATCGAGGAGGCGGGAGAGCGCATGGGTTTCATGACCACCAGGAGCCTCATGCCCGAGCCCATACCCTGGGACATCAAGGTCATCCTCATCGGGACGCCTTACCTTTATTACCGGCTCTATGAGCTGGACCAGGACTTCCAGGACCTCTTCAAGGTAAAGGCCGATTTCGATACCGTCATGGAACGCACCGATGAGAACATGAAGAGCTATGCCTCGTTCCTGTGCAGCCTCTGCCAGGAAGAGAACCTGCTCCACTTCGACAAGGACGCCATCGTCAAGGTGGTGGAACACAGCTGCAGGCTGGCATCCGACCAGGAGAAACTCTCCACCCGCTTCGGCGAGATCGCCAACGTGATCCGCGAGGCGAGTTTCTATGCATCCCAGGAGAATATGCCCCTGGTAGGGGAAAGGC
Organism: uncultured delta proteobacterium; assembly: GCA_963785235.1. Classification (GTDB taxonomy): domain Bacteria; phylum Desulfobacterota; class Desulfomonilia; order UBA1062; family UBA1062; genus MWEI01. The sequence continues at coordinate 119,924 of CAWAUM010000013.1, forward strand.
ATGTGAAACAGGCTGTGGAAGAGCGTTTTCTCCGTTCGAACCTGCTCATGGAAAAGGCCAAGGAGATGATCTCTCAGGGCATGATTAAAATCGATGTGGATGGCGAAAAGACAGGACAGGTGAACGGTCTGTCCGTCATCGACCTGGGCGATATCATGTTCGGCAGGCCCAGCAGGATCACGGTAAGCATAGAGCCGGGCCACGACGGAATCATAGACATCGAGCGCGAGGCCAAGCTCGGCGGGCCCATTCATACCAAGGGGGTCATGATTCTTTCTGGTTATCTTGCCCATACCTATGCACAAGAAAAACCCATCAGCCTGTCGGCCAGGCTCGTATTCGAACAGAGTTATTCAGGTATAGAAGGTGATTCCGCCTCCTCCACGGAGCTCTATGCCCTCTTGTCCGCACTGTCGGGGAAACCCATCAGACAGGGTATCGCAGTGACCGGGTCGGTAAATCAGAAGGGCGAGGTGCAGGCTATAGGAGGTGTGAACGAGAAGATCGAAGGATTTTTCGAGGTATGCAAGGTCAAGGGCATCACCGGGAGACAGGGGGTGATAATCCCTGAAAGCAATGTCAGGAACCTTATGCTCAAGGATGAGATCATCGAAGCGGTAAAAGCAGGTAAATTCACCATATGGACCGCCACGAGCATCGATGAAGGCATTGAGATCCTCACGGGCGTGAAGGCAGGAACGAGGCACAAAGACGGCAGCTTCGAGAAGGGAACCATCCATGACCTCGTTGACAGGGAACTGCGCAAACTGTCCGAAACCTGGGTCAGCTTTGCACAGAGCCAGGGCACAAAAGGCGCCATCATGAAAGGCAGGAAACCAAGGGAAAAACCGAATTAATACATACCCTTTCTGTCTGCCTTCAGCCTGTTATTGCCTGAGCGGAACCACATCACAAGCGATCAGATAAGAGGATGACTCCATCAGCAGATGTGGCCAGACAGGTTTGTGGAAGGATGTTCATGCACGCGAGCGTAGGGTCTTTCAATCCCAGAAAGGTGAGGTGATCGATATCGAGGGCCAGCGGCAGGCCCCTTTCAATGGCTCCGGGCCATATGACAACAGAGAATGGCCTCAGCGGCTTAAGGTAGTCGGCCATGGAAAGGTGTCCATCATGTGACCACTCGACATTTTTAAGAACATGGGAATTGCCCACGATAACCAGCCCCTTGGAGCCGGGGTGGGTTGCGAGATAATCAGAGACACGCGATGCCATCCACTGATCCCTTGTGACCTGGCTGTTCTCATCATTGTCAATGGCTATGATGTCCATCCCGAGGGCCTTCGCCCCGGCAATCAGCTTGAGATAGGCATGCGAGGCTATGATCTCATGTATCTTAATATCGCTTACCGGACAGAGCCCATTCGTGAACCGGTCAATTACCCCTTGCTGGTTCGATGGTATCTCGACAAAAAGGGTAGTGATTCCTTCTTTCTTGACGAGACCGGGCAGGATGTCGGAAATCAGGTCATGGATCTGTTTGTTATCATGTCTGGTGCCAAGCAGGATGAGCCTGTGTGAAGCGGCCTTTTCCGCAAGGTATGATGCAGGATTTTTCCCGCAACTCATTGCCAGTTCATTTATTGTCGGGCGTGCCTTGACACCCATGCAGAAGAGAAAGGCAATGCACACAAACAAGGATACGATGCGTATTCTGTGATCCGTTAACATCTTATCCTTATATATCGACAAATGCTTGAAAAGTAAAGAGAGGCAGGAACATAAAGAGAGGCAGAGTCTTGACTATCTTGACGAGCAGGCTATCTAGTCCCTGTATGTACTGAGGCTGTAAACAGTTCCCATGAAAAGGCGGATAGGCATATCCATGGGTGAATGGAAGGAGAGGAAGGTCGTTATTGTCGGGGCCGGTTCAGTCGGTTCGACCTTTGCGTATGCGCTTGCTCAAACCGGTATTACCGACACTATTGTCCTTCTTGATCAGAACAAGGAGTTGATGAAAGGACAAGTTCTCGATCTAGAGCATGGATTTCCTTTCTGGCCTACAATAAACATCCGGGAAGGCTCACAGGATGATTATCAAGATGCCCATGTTATCGTCATTACCGCAGGGGCGAAACAGCAGCCAGGGGAGTCACGATTAAACCTTCTCAAGAAAAACATCACCATCATAGAACACATTGCCCAGGACATTGCAGCTCAAGGCTCGCAGGCTGTCATTGTGGTTGTAAGCAACCCTGTGGACCTGCTGACGTATGCACTATTAAAAAAATTAGACTGGCCGCGAGGTCGAGTGATCGGCTCAGGCACCTTTCTCGACAGTGCTAGATTCCGATATCTGCTCAGTCAACATTGCGGAATTGATGTCCATAATGTTCATGCATATATTCTGGGAGAACATGGCGATAGTGAATTTGCCCCATGGTCCATGACCCATATTGCCGGTATGCCCCTTGATCAATACTGTCTTATCTGCAATGAATGTGGTGACTTGAAAAAAGTACAGCAGCAGATCGAAGACGAAGTCAGAGATTCCGCCTACCATATCATTGATTATAAGGGATCCACCAATTTTGCCATCGGATTGGCCCTGGTTCAAATTGTTGCAGCAATTGTGCGAAATCAACACAGTGTACTGACCGTCTCTACACTTCTGAACGGGGAGTATGGGCTGCATGATGTCTGTATAAGCATTCCTTGTATACTCTCCCAGCATGGCGTGGAACAGATTATCGTGGAGAAGTTGACAAGGGATGAATTGCAGGCATTGGTGCACTCGGCCACTGTTTTAAAAAAAACATCCGACGAAGTGCATGGTGTATCTTAGCCCGAATCCTACGTATATGGTTGTTCCCTTCCTGTAATTTGATAATCAAATAAACCCAGCTTTTGCAATTGAATGTAGAGATAACTGCTCCGTACTCTTCAGGTGTCCTTCAACGTAAACCCTGGGGTATATATGCATACGGAATAAGCCAGAACCCATTAGCATGCCAATGGCATCTACAAACTAGTGAGGGAATTAAATGAGTAGCAATAAAAGGAGAACTACCATGAAAAGACAATCGATGATTTTAATAATACTCATGGTTGTGATGGCAATATCAACATCTCTGCTTGCCGGTGAGGCCAACCGCAGAGATGTAAGAGACCTGAGTTATCTCAAGGCCAATCCTGGTGTAACGGTATCAGAACAAGTGACGTCAGGTCTGATTGATAGAAGGGACGCAAGAGACCTGAGCTATTTGAACAGTACCGGCATGCCAGGGGTATCGAGCCCGGATGTCGTCGTACAGGTAGATAGCAACAGAAGGGATGCAAGGGATCTTGCGTACTTGCTTGGCAATTCTCAAGATATCAGGGTTGATGAGCCAAACAATACGATCCTGATGTGTTGCCAGAGGTAGAGATACAGGAAGTTGAAACTGACAAAAAACCAACCGCATCTCAAGACGGCGATGCATCCTGAAATCGCCGTCTTGTTTTTATATCCATGTGGCATGGTCTTTATGAAAGGACCGTACCCGATTTAATCCACTTAATGTTCACCATATCATCGTTTAAAAATAAAGCACCACATGTAAAGAATAGAGCCATAATGAGAAAACAAAAAGAGGACGTTTATTTGCAAAACCGGAAAGGGTAAAGGCAGATTTGCAACGATGCATTATTGCATAGTATATGCGTAACCGCATCGATTAGGATAAGGTCTTTTTATCAGTCATGATAAAATATTCCAGATAGGACAGCGGTGTTCTCTTTGATATGAATGTTATTTTAGTGAGTTAAACGAAGGATCTCTTTATACTCCCAGCAACTCTTCAATCGATAGTTTTGTTCATGAAAGACCAGATGAAAATGAATGTGTTGCAGAAAAACTAATATCCTGTCTCAAGGTTGCAGCGATTCTTAAAAGACATTTTAATATCTTATAACAAATTGCATGTAAGTTCCGTACATTATGTTATTTTATTTATAATCGTATAATTGGTACGATGTTTGCTGGACGATGTATACAGATCTCTGTGAATTTACTCTGTTCTAGAGGTGGCCGTGACCGATTTTTTTGTACCAAAAGGCTCGCAACGCTGATAAAAAGGAAAACAACATAATCTCATAGAATTTGGCTCATTGAAGAATATCACCAGAGATTGTTTAACAAAAGTTCTCAATAAGGGGAACCTAGACTATATACGGATCTGAAAAAAACACTAGGAGGAGAGCATGAGGAAGTTTATAGGATTCTTGCTGGCAGTAGGTTTGGTTTTCGCCTTTTCCGCTTCTGTCTTTGCAGCAACGGTAGAAGAGCGTCTCAAGACTTTGGAAGACACAATAGGGGCATGGTCTTTCTATGGAAGTGCCCGGATGGCCACTTTTTATGAGGACTCAGATAGTAAGTGGAACGATAACTATGGCGTTACGGAGGGTGTTGCTGATGGGCCAGACACCAAGGGAACACGTTTTGGTTTGGCCGGCAACTCGCGAGTTGGTGCACGGGTAAAAAAGGGAGATTTTGGTGGCCGGTTCGAGATCGGACTCAGAGAAGACAAAGTTGCAAATCGCCTGATCTATGCAACCTATACCAATAATGACGTAACATATTTGTTTGGTCAGGATTATGCGCCCCTGGGTGACTGGGGCAACAGCAACCAGGTCTTTTATTGGGATAATGACATGGCCGGTTTTGGTATAATTGATGAAGACCGGACCCCTCAGGTCAAAATCAGCTATAAGGGACTCCAGGTAGCATTCGTGCAGACTCAGAGTTCTGATGTCAGCACACTCGGTCTGACAGCGAGTGATGCAAAAACAGAGACACTCTTCCCTCATCTTGAGCTCAAGTACAGCCTTGCCACCGATAAATTCTTTGCCGATGTCTTTGGCGGATTTGGTTCCTATAAAGTTAAAGCAGACAGCCTGGATATCGATGAGTCAGTCAGCTCATACGCACTTGGTTTAAATGGGGGCGTAACCCTCAACCCGTTCTATGCCAATGCCATGGCATGGATGGCACAGAACGGCCCACAGATGGGTCTGAATCAGGCTGATGCTGCAGGCGCCCGGATGGATCCGATAACAGGTGATCTCACCGATGATGATGAGTGGGGGTATGCTCTGGTTGCAGGAATGAATATACAGAAGATTACTGTTGAAGCAGGTTATGGCTATGTTCAGTCCAAGCTCGATGAGAGCGGGGCCGATAAGAATAACGCCCAGAACTACTATATACAGGCAGTGATCCCGATAGCAGAAGGGAATGGAGCAAAATTCTCAGTTACACCTGAAATTGGTCAGTATGATTATATGAAGGATGAAACCGGAGCCACCGAGGGCAAGGCATGGTATGCCGGTGCAAAGTGGCAGCTTGACTTCTAAGATTGCTTTACTAGTTAAAAAAGAAGCCGGGGGATAACCCCGGCTTTTTTTTATTCATGGCATAACCTATATACATTATTTTAAAGTTCATCTAACCTCTTCTATATATCTTTTGAATTTATGAAAAAAATTTATTCATTTATCATATCATTGAATACCGGAGACTGAGATTTCGGTTTGTTTGATGTGTATCAAAAAAAATGCGAAAGGCGGGACTCGAACCCGCACGGAGTTACCCACTAGATCCTAAGTCTAGCGCGTCTGCCAATTCCGCCACTCTCGCATGCTCAGGTATTCTACCTTGATCACGTGTGTCTTGTCCACCACTTGGAACGCCTGGATGCCAAGATAAGGGGGGCAGAAACCATCTGACTATTCCGACCTGAGGTCAATGATCTCCATACAGTGGTTTGCAGACGGGTTACTACGGGATGGCCCCTGGGCAAGGATGACAAGGTCTCCCTTCATCCCATGTTCATGGAGCCATGACTTCACATATTCTCTCCAGTCATTTGGCGGGTCGACTTCATGGGTGGGAAGGACGCCCGACGAGAACTGGAGCTGTTGACACGTGAGCTCTGAACGGCTCAGGGCAACGATCCACACCGGGAGCCTGAACCGGGCAATACTCCTTGCCGTGGCCCCACTGTGGGTGGGGACAAACACCGCTGCAGGCGAGATATGCTTGAAGGTAGCCTCTATACTGAACACGACCATGTCACTTGCCCTGCTCGTCTGTGTTTCCGTAATCTCCTTGAGCCTTTCCCTCAGGCGATATCCCGGGCCGTAAGGCTCGGTGGCTTCAGCGATACTGGCAAGCATTGCTGCAGCCTCCACGGGATACCTGCCCATAGCGGATTCACCGGACAGCATGACGCAGTCCGTGCCGTCTAAAATGGCATTTGAAACGTCCGTTACCTCGGCCCGTGTGGGCCGGCGGTTTTCCGTCATGGATTCGAGCATCTGGGTTGCGGTGATCACCGGTTTTCCATGCATGATGGCCTTTGCCATGAGCTCCTTCTGGACCATGGCAATGCGCTCGATGGGTATCTCCACACCCAGGTCTCCCCTTGCAATCATGACGCCGTCCGTGACCGCCAGGATGTCTTCCATATGGGTCAGGGCTGCAGATCTCTCGATCTTGGCAATGATAAAGGGATAATAACCAAGATCCTCTGCAGCCTTCCGCACTGACTTGATATCTTCACCTGAGACCACGAAAGATTGACAAACCGCGTCCAGACCATGTTCGGCCGCAAATTTCAGACATGCATGGTCCCTTTCCGTAAACGCGCTGATGCCCAGATCAATGCCCGGCAGGTTGAGTCCCTTGCGGGAGCGCAGCTCTCCCCCACGAGTACTGAGCAGATTACATCGCTGCTTTGCACCTTGATAACTTCGAGCTGGATGATACCGTCATTCAGATAGAGCATATCCCCGGCCTTTACTGCCTGGGGGAGCTTTTTGAAGCTTACCGACACCCTTGACTCATCACCGGTTATTTCATCGCTCGTGAGCGTAAAGGTATCGCCCGGTTTCAATTCGATTGCGTCCTGGACCAACTCGCCTATACGCATCTTGGGTCCCGGCAGGTCGGCCATGATTGCCAGCCGCTTCCCCACGGACCTCGCCGTAGACCTCAGGTCTTTAATCACCTGGGAATGGGAATCAAAATCGCCATGGGAAAAATTGAGACGGGCAATGTCCATTCCTGCCCTGATCATCTGCTCCATTACCTCAGGGGCCTGGGAGGCCGGACCGATAGTGCATACAATCTTGGTCTTGTGCTGAGGCAGCTTCATTGTACCTCCAGCCTTTCGCGGCTTGTAGGAGCGCCAACAGGTGCGATTGCTTCATCGCGGCTGAAGCCGCTCCTACATGTCATCATATCTTCATGACAATCACGCCCAGCAGATCAATCCCATATCCACCGGGTAGATGAGGTTCGGGTGAGACGGCAGTATCCTCACGGAATACCCGAATCGTCCGGTGTTATCGCAGGTGATGCGGGACTCAAAGACATGGAGACCCTTGCCAAGTCTCCTTGATGTGGTCCATCATCACGTCCTTTGCCTCATAGAGGTTTCCTGCATCATCGATGTTCCCGTAATACACCCGCACACTGACGTCCGATGGGCTTATGGTTCCAAGCTTTACCTCGGCCCGGATAGTGATGTCGCTGTGCACCGCCACCTCATCGCCCCCTTCATGGCTGATATCCTGCACCGCCACATCACCCCACCTGGAAGCAAGCGAATCCTTCCACTTGACCACCTGGCGCACGGTCTTGTAGTTGTCGGACATCAGTGTCTTCACATTCAGGGCTGCGGCCATGTAGCACCTGTCCGTGTATTCCTCCACCATGCGGTTGGAGTTGAACACCGGGCACAGGGTACGCATGGATTTCTTCATCATGGCTATCCATCCCCTGGGCAGCCCGTCGAGTCCTCGTTCATAGAACAGGGGGATGACCTCGCGCTCCATCAGGTCGTAGATGGCCTTGCTTTCCACCTGATCCTGGTAGTCGTAGTTGTCATAGACCTCGCCGTCTCCAATGGACCACCCGAGATCAGGGTGATACCCCTCCACCCACCAGCCATCCTGAACGCTCATGTTGATGGCACCGTTTGCCGTTGCCTTCATGCCTGATGTGCCGCATGCCTCTAAAGGACGTCTGGGGCTGTTGAGCCACACATCCACACCCTCAACAAGGTAGCGTGCGATGTTCATGTTATAGTCCTCCAGGAACACGATCTTGTCCCTGAAAGGCTCTTCCCTGGCGATATGAATGATCTTCTGGATGATGGTCTTCCCCTCGTGGTCCCTGGGATGGGCCTTGCCTGCAACGATAAGCTGCACCGGGACCTCGCGGTTTGCGAGGATCGCCTTGAGGCGGTCTATATCCCTGAAGATGAGGAGCCCGCGCTTATAGGTGGCAAACGCCTGGCATATCCGATGGTGAGCGCATCCGGGTGCAGAGTCTCCATGGCCCTCTGGATATCCTTCGGTTTGGCGCCGCGTGTGGAGAGCTGCTTCATGAGTTTTTTGCGTGCAAAGGCAACCAGCCTCTCTCTGCGCCGCTGGTGGGTGGACCACAGCTCGGCATCGGGTATTTCGTCGATCCGTTCCCAGACCTTCTGGTTGTCCGGGTCTTCCTTCCACTTGGGTCCGAGGTACCGGTCGAAGAGTTCGGCCATTTCATCGGATATCCACGAAGGAATATGGATGCCGTTGGTGATGGAGGAGATGGGTACATCCACTATCTTGACATGTGGCCAGATATCCCTCCACATATCCCTGGATACCTCGCCATGGAGCTTGCTTACGCCATTACGGAAGGTTGAGTTCCTCAATGCAAATACCGTTGCGCCAAAGCCCTCTTTATCGTCATAGGGGTTCTTCCTGCCAAGGGCGACAAAATCGGACCACTTGATGCTTGAGTCATCCACAAAGGGCTTGATATATTTTTCCATGAGCCCCATCTCAAAAACATCGTTTCCTGCAGGGACCGGGGTGTGTGTAGTGAATACAAGCGAGGCCCTCACCACCTCCCGGGCGGTGTTGAAATCCATGTTTTTCCTCTTCATGAGGTTGCGGATGTGCTCTAATCCGACCAAGAAGCTATGCCCCTCGTTCATATGGTACACCATGGGGTCAATCCCCAGGGCATCCAGTGCACGCATGCCGCCGATGCCCAGGAGAATCTCCTGCCTGAGCCTGTCCTCCTGGTTGCCCGCATAGAGCCCGCCCGTTATGGCCCGCTCATCCGGGTGGTTCTCTTCCAGATTGGTGTCAAGCAGATACAAAGGCACCCTTCCCACCTGGCATTTCCATATCTGCGCCCAGCAATCCCTGTCTCCAAGCCTTACTGTTATCTTGATGGGCTTTCCGCTGTCATTGGACTCCAGCATGAGGGCCATATGGTAGAAGTCGTTGTCCGGCGACTCCTCCTGTTGCCAGCCGTCCCAGCTCAGGTATTGGGTGAAGTAGCCGTGTTTGTACATGAGCCCCACCCCGCACAGCGGCAGACGCAGATCGCTGGCGCTTTTCAGGTGGTCGCCGGCAAGTACCCCTAAACCGCCTGAGTAGATGGGCAGGCTCTCGGTAAGACCGAATTCCATGGAAAAATATGCTATGGTGAAGTCGATGGGCTGGGCCAGCAGGAAGGAATAAACGCCCTTTTCAGCAATATAGTCCTCGAATTCCTCATGGGTCTTTCTCATCTGAGAAAGGAATCCCTCGTCTTCCATGAGGTCCATGATGCGGCCCTGGGAGATGCGGGAGAGCATGTCCACAGGATTGTGCCCCGTTTCTTCCCACAGGTCCCTGTCCATATGCTGGAAGAGCCTCAGTCCCTTGTGGTTCCAGCAGTACCAGATATTGTACGCCAGCGAAAGTATGGGATTAAGCATTTCGGGGAGTGTTGGAATTACTCTAAATGATCTGATCTTCATGAGAGCCCCTTTCTTTATTCACATAATCATATGCGGTTCCCTTGAAGGCATCCCCCCTCAAGCTATCCCCACAATGATGAACGGCTTTTGCAGTCATATGCCTGCAATCCGCTTTAAGCCGAATCGGCACTATCACAGAAAATATATAACAAAATTCGTTCATAATCACAAAAACCGTACCACAGCGAGTGTGTTACCCTTAAGGAAAGGTACTAATCCTTTATGGCTGCGGGGGTCTTCAATGCCTTTTTTGCCTTCTTGGCAGCATCAGTCTTGGGGTGGTCCTTAATAAGCTGCTGCAAGATAAGGGTGCCGGTATCCTTGTCGCCCATTTTCAGGAATGACAGCCCCTCTTTGTAGAGGGCTTCAGGAACCTTGTCGCTGTCCTTGAACTTCTTCACCACCGTATCATAGCTTAATATTGCGTCATCATACTTGGCCAGGGCATAGAGGGACTCGCCCATGGTGAAGTAGGCATCATCGGCCAGGCCGGGGTCAGGATTCTGTGCGAGAAAACCCTTGAAGTCCTGAACCGCATCGTTATAAAGGCCTGCCTTGAATTTTTCAAACCCGCTGTCATAGAGCGACTTCTGGGCAGCAACAGTTCCTTTGTTCGGGGGCTGTTCCTTGTTCTGAAGCTGGTCCTTGAGTGCCTGGACATCCTTCTCGAGCTTGGAGATCCTGGTCTCCCCTCCCCCGCTTGGGGTGAGACCCGCAGAGGCCAGGACCTGGTCTACAGATCCCTGCATGGTGAACATCTGATTCTGCAGCTCTGAATACTTGTTCTGCAGCTCACCCTGCTGCTTCATGGTCTTTTCCAGGAGCTTGTCCTTTTCCGCCGACTTCTTCTCCTCCTGGGACATTCGCGACTGAAGCATGTCTACCTGCCCCTTGAGAAGATCGAGATCCTGCCTCGTGGCACACCCGGACATTACCAGTAATGCTATGAACAAAAACAGGATAGACTGTTTCATGCTTTCTACTCCCCAAGAATGGCAAAGTGGGTCCTTCTGTTCTTGGCCCATGCCGCCTCGTTATGTCCGCCATCAAGAGGTTTCTCTTCCCCGTAGGATACCGTATCAAGCCTCTCGGAGGCTATACCCAGGAAGACAAGATAGTCCTGGGCTGCCTTGGCGCGCCTTTCACCCAGGGCAAGATTGTATTCGGGTGTGCCACGCTCATCGCAGTTGCCCTCGATGCGGACCTTGATAGCTGAGTGCGAATTCAGGAATCCGGCCTTTTCCGCAAGGATCTTCTTGGCCTCTGTGGTGAGATCGAAGCTGTCATACTCAAAATAGATATCCGTATTTTCAAAGGCGACACGGGCCTGCTCAAGGGCGCCCTTTCCTGTGGTCGTTCCAGAACCAAGGCCGGCCTCCGGTGTTCCCATTTTCATATCAGTGGGCTCTTTTGTCGTTTCAGTGGGGGTTTGGGGCTGGGGTTTGGGTATCTCTGTGGCAACAACAGGCTCCAGGGCCTGTTTAGCACAGCCCAGGCTGAATAAAACCGCACAGAGTATCATCAGGGTGTACATGAAACGAATTGTGCTGTTCATAATCATTCTCCTTACCGTTGTGGAGTAGTTTTACTGTAATCCAACATAAGACCAGGTCAAGCCCAAATATCTTTCATTTCATGGGCAGCGACCATGAAGGCTCGGAAAATCCTCCTCCCGCAGTAATGGGTATGGATATGGTCCCCAGGAGGTCTGTAATATAGATATTACCATCAGCCCCGGCAAAAGCAATAAGCCTTCCATCAGGGGAAAAGGCCGGGGATTCATCGCCAAGGCCCGTTCCGGGGAGCACCCGGAAATTCGTGCCATCGGTTTTGATAGTTGCAATATAATATTTTCCATTCGCAGCAAGGGATGAAAACACCACAAGATCCCCTTTAGGAGAAAAAGCCGGCTCTGAGTTGTATTTTCCCTCATAGGTGAGCCTTCGCACATTCTTGGTGGCAAGTTCCATAATGAAAATCTGGGGATTTCCTGCCCGGGAAGAGCAGAAGACCATACTTTTCCCATCCATGGAAAAGGATGGAGATGTATCGGTTGCATAACTGGTTGTGAGCCGCGATTTCCCTGTGCCATCCAGGTTTATTAAGTAGATCTCAGGATTTCCATCACTCGATAGCGTTACTCCTATTCTGCTGCCTGATGAATCAAAGGCAGGTGAGGTGTTGATGCCTTTCCTCGCCGATATGGACCTCACATTGTAGCTGGCAAGGTCAAGCAGGTAGATATCCGGATTGTTTTTCCAGTAGGATACAAATGCAATCTTTTTTCCATCGCGAGACCATGCCGGGCTTAATACGAGGCTGCCTCCGCCTGTAATGGTCTTTCCCCCGGTCCCGTCGCAAAACATCACATGGAGCTGTTTTTTCCCTTTTTCTTTCTTGATACAGGCGATCTTGGAGGAGAAGATTCCGTCAAGGGCGAATTTGGACTGGAGGATATGGTCCATGAACGCATGGACAGCCATGTACATGGTCTGTTCACCACTGGTAAAAGTGGTGTTCTCAATGATCTGGCCCGTGCCGACCTCCACCATCTGCACCTTGAACAAGCCTGAAGTGCCTTGCCTTGAAACCGTAGCGGCTATTACATAGTCCGCCCCGATAAGCGAGAAGTCCTTCAGCGATGCTTGCTGGACATCGCCAAGTGGGCCGGGATTGACATAACTCTGGGGCGAGATGACATCAAAGAGCCCTGAAAGTGCAAGGTCCTTGGCGCACATGGCCCAAACCGATCCGGCCATGTCCCCGGGCCCTGCATAGGTCGGCATGGCAACCTTCATCTTTCGAAATCCGCTTGCCTCTATGTCGATATGGACCTGCTGTGCATACGCATTCAAATGAAATAAGACCATACTTGCCAAAATGAGAGAACAGAATCTGCGCATCAATGTGCTCCTTTCGGTGGTGTGAATGACATGGTAACCTCGACCCAGTCCTCGCCTGCAATGAGCATCAGCGGAGGCACCGCGAAGCGGCTCGCCCTGCCAAGGGCGATGAGTATCGACCGGTCAAAGGGCACATTGCCCGAGGACACCAGGAGTTTCTTCTGGAGCAGCTCACCTGTCCTGCTTATACGCAGGAGATACGTGGTCTGCAGCCTTGCATCCATATTCTCGATCTCCGGAGGGGTCTTCCAGAGGCCCTCCACCATGCCCCTGACCTTTGTCTTCCATAGGGCGATCTCGGATGAAGTCCCTCCGGCAGGGCCATGTGCCTGTCCTGAGCCTGCACCGGTTGGTCCCTGGGGCTTAATAAGGTTCCCTGTATACGGCATGTCCTGACTTTCTACAGGCGCCTCAGGCTTGATGTCCGAAGGTGAAAGTGTAGGTGAGGACTCTTTGGTGGCCTTCTCCTTTTTAACCTCACCAAGGGAGACCTTCTTGGACTTCCTCTCAACAATATACCTCTTGCCTTGGGGAATGGATACACCCTTAGATGCCCCTGCTGCGGCAGGCATTCCTCCAACGATGGAAACCTCATAAACTTCGGCAGTATCCGGCACCTTGCCGGAAAAGCGAACATCCACCATGGCCAGGACCAACCCGGCATGGCAGAGGAGAGATATGATGATAAATTTTCTTAATGACCGCATCAAAGATCTTATTTGTTTACCGGAGGTTGGGTTACCAGGCCGATCTTTGTCAGTCCGCTCGCACGTATGACAGACATCACCTGGACTACAAATCCATACGGGATACCCTTATCGGCCTGCAGGTAAACTGCCTCCACGCTCCTTTGTTCCTTGATCTGGCTCAGGACCATTTCGAGCCTGCCGAGCTCCACAGGCGATCCATTGATGTCAACAATCTTATTGTTTCCTATGGTGACCACAAGATCCTGGCTCTCGCCCATGGCCCGGGCTTCGGCCTCGGGCAGGTCAACCTTCATGCCCTCCTTCATCATGGGGGCCGATATCATAAAGATGATGAGCAGTACGAGCATGACATCCACAAACGGGGTTACATTGATCTGTGCCACATAGTCTTTACGTCTATTTATCTGCATTGAACATCCCCCTGCGCAGCAGGTTTATGAAGTCCATATGAAACTGGTCCATCTGGGCCGAGGCATGGGCGATGAGGCTCGTGAAGTAGTTATAGAAAAGCACAGCCGGTATGGCCACAAAGAGGCCTGCGGCAGTGGCGATGAGGGCTTCCGATATTCCGGGCGCAACGGTGGCGAGGTTGGCGGAGCCCATGAGTGCGATGTGCCTGAAGGAATCCATGATACCCCAGACGGTGCCGAACAGCCCGATAAAGGGGCTGGCATTGCTGATGCTCGCCAGGAAGCCCAGGCCATAGCCCAGGTCCATACCCTGCCGTGCATGGGCATTGGTCAGTCTGGCTTCTATGTTCGGTATCATGGCCTGGCTGATCATACCCGTCTTGCCGGTGAGCTTGTTCACTTCATCAAGGGCCTCTTCAAACATCATGGCTACAGGGCACTCGCCTGCTTTGGCAATGGCATCCTTGATCTTGGCCAGGGTGGAGGTCTTGGCAACCACGTCCAGTATGGCCTTCGACCTCTTACGGGCCCTGGTAAACATGATCCACCTCTGGATAATGATGCCCCAGGAAAAGATTGAAAATATGAACAGGACCAGCAGCACAAGTTTGACAACCGGGGCTGCATCCACGATCATGGTCCCGATATTACCGCTGAAATGTGCGGTGGCTGCATACGCAGTGGATGTCAGTAATGGCATTCTTAACCTCCTTGAATTTTGTTTGGTGAATAATCTATCCGATCCATCCTTGCCTCACCTCACCCGGCTCCTAGTCCTTTGGGCAGTGTGATAACAAAGGTAGTGCCTCCGGGGTTGGAGAGAAAGGTAATGGTGCCGGAATGCAGCTTGATGATCCGGTATGAGATGGAAAGCCCAAGCCCGATCCCTTTGGGTTTTGTGGTAAAAAACGGGTCGAAGATCCTTCCCTTCACATGATCGGGGATACCCTTGCCCGTATCGGTGATCATGATCTCCATGCGTTCGCCCTTGTCCACAAGATGGACCTCCATCCTGCCGCCGAACTCCATGGACTGGATGGCATTGATGAACACGTTCATCAGGACCTGTTGTATCATATGCGGGTCGGCCTTGATCTGTTCCTTCCTTGGCGGGTGGAACTCTATAATCTCCACATGGTTCCCACGGGCTGTATCCTGTACCATGTACACCGCATTTTCAATGATCTTCTTGAGGTCGCATGAGACGACCGAGAGTTCCCTGGGCTTGGCAAAATCGAAAAAATTAAGCAGCAGCTTGCTCAGACGATCTATCTCTACGATGATGCGTGAGACATATGCCCTGCGATGATCGCCCACCTGAAGTTCCTCATTCAGGGCCTGGGCGGTTGTCTTGATTCCTGCCAGAGGATTACGTATCTCGTGGGCGATGCCCGAGGTAAGCTCACCCACGGATGCGAGCTTATCCATCTTAAGGATCTCTTTCTGGAGCTGATTGATTTCACTGATGTCGGTCAGAAACACCACGAATCCACCTCCACCAAGGGGCAATCTGCTCAGCCGGATGGTCAGACGCTCGCTCCCCTTGGTCCGGATCATGGTCTCTTTCTTAAAGGAGTCCCGTTCTATAAGACCATCCACATTGATTTCCTTAAGGTTGGACTCATCAATGCCCAGAAAATCCAAGGCGGTCTTGTTTGCATAGATCACAGTACCGTCCTTTTCCGCAAGCATGACGCCTGCGGGCAGCATTTCGAGGATCTCGATAAGGACATCCTTATCCATGGAACCCATATAACCAAGTCACTTCAAAACTGCCAGAGAAATCTTATACTATCATGGCACTTTCTTCCCCCAAGCATGTATTCATTTAATACTTTGATATTTCAAATTAAAATACTATGACAATAGTGAAACTTCATGTTGACTTTACTATATTATTTTAATATATAGGCATAAAGTGTCAATTAGTGTCATATTTGAGAGGGTAAACGGTGTTAAAAGGGCATTACGTTAACTCCATAAATGAGAAGGGTCGCTTAAGCATCCCATCCAAGTTCAGGGATATCCTGAAAGAGTGGGGAGCAGCGTATCTCGTTGTCACCAAGAGCATTGACCGTTGCCTTCTTGTATTCGCCCCTGATGACTGGGAGCGAATGGAACAAGTGGCTAAAGGCCTTTCCATGGTTAAGAAGGAAGATATCGTTTTCAAAAGACATTTCGTGGGCTCTGCCGAGGAATGCCCCATTGACGCGCAGGGCAGGATCCTTATCCCTTCAGGCCTGCGCGATTATGCAGGTCTGAAAAAAAAGTGCCTGCTTGTAGGCATAGTAGACCGCATAGAAATCTGGGATCAGGACACATATAACCAGGGCATGGAGGAAGCACTCGAAGACTCCGAGAAGTTGCGCGAAGGGCTTGCGAAGCTCGGTCTTTAAGACGATGGAGCATACCAGCGTTCTTCTCAATGAGGTCCTCGAGGTGATCAGGCCGCAAAGTGGCGGAAGATATTTCGATGGCACGCTGGGCGGAGGAGGCCATTCCCAGGCTATCCTTGAAGCAAGTTCTCCGACCGGCGAACTCATAGCGTGCGACCTCGACCGAAAAGCGGTATCCCTTGCTTCAAATTCATTGGCACAATATGACACCCGCTGCCATATCTTCTGCGCCAGCTACACCGAGATAGACTCCCTATGCGCTGAACTGGACTGGAAATACCTCGACGGCATTGTCCTTGATCTCGGCATGTCATCCATCGAGCTCAATGAGGCCGAAAGGGGATTCTCCTTCGGCGCAGAAGGCCCGCTTGACATGCGATACAACTCCGAACAAAATCTCGATGCGCATGCAGTGATAAACACCTACAGCGAAGAAACACTCAGCCGGATCATCTATACATTGGGAGAAGAGCGCTTTGCCCGCAGGATCACGCGGCACATTGTGGAATCACGACCCATCCTCACGACAAAGGCGCTTGCCGAGGTCATATCCAAGGCCATCCCCAGGAGGTTCTGGCCTAAAAAGATCCACCCGGCCACACGGACCTTCCAGGCCATTCGCATAGAGGTCAACTCCGAACTTGATAACCTCAAGGAATTCCTGCCCAAGGCCGCCGCGTTATTGTCTGAAAACGGGGTTATGGCTATCATCTCATTCCACTCGCTTGAAGACCGGATCGTAAAGCAATTTTTTGCGGGTACCGCGACCGCCCTCCTAAGCCGCCGAGGACTTCCCATGCCACAAGAATCCTCGGCGGTCTTTTTTACTCGGATTACCAAGAAACCCGTTACCGCTTCGGCCGAAGAAATCCGGATGAACCCCAGGTCACGAAGCGCCCACCTGCGGGCCGCACGGAGGGCCACGTGAAGCCGCTGAATACATCAAAGATCCTGCCCGGCGGTATCGTAGCGCTGCTCTTGCTGATGGTCTGGGCCATGTTCCACGTCTGGACACGTCATATGGTAACCGAACTGGGATATTCGCTGTCTGAGTCACAGGCAATCACGGAGCAGCTGTTCAGCGAGAACAAGGCCCTGAAGCTTGAGATCTCTACACTCAAGAGCTCAAAAAGACTTGAACTCATTGCAGGGAGCCAACTGGGACTAACCCCCCCCAAGCCCGAACAGGTGGTGTACCTATGGCTCGACGAATAAAGGCTATTCAGATCATCCTTCTCGTAATGCTGGCAGGCATAAGCCTGAGGGCATTCGACCTTCAGGTCATCAATTCCAACCAGATCCTCACAAAGGCCCACAAAAAATTCGATCACGCCGTTGAGCTCAGCCCCTACCGGGGGACCATCTTCGACCGTTCAGGACAACCCCTTGCCATCAGCCTGGTGGTCAAGTCCGTGGCCGCCAACCCAAGGATCATAGAGAACCCTGCCAGGGCCTCATGGCAGCTCTCAAAGGCATTGGGGATCGACAGGAAATACCTGGAAAGAAAACTCAGGGAAAACAGATATTTTGTATGGATCAAGAGACAGGTCACACCCAATGAAGTGGAGGCCATAAAGGCCCTTGAGATAAAGGGCATCGGGTTCTACGACGAACCGAAACGATTCTATCCTGAGAGCGAATCTCTGGCAAACCTTATCGGATTTGTCGGCATAGACGGCAAGGGCCTCGAGGGGCTTGAACTCTCTTACGACATGGCCTTGAAGGGTATGGAGCGCAAGATCGATGTGCACAAAGACGGCATGGGCAGGATCATCTATGCGCGCGGCCTGCAACCAGATGATGCCAAAGACGGCAATACCCTGCGCCTGACCATTGACAAGCGGATCCAATACATCGCCTTCCAGGAACTGAAGAAGGCTGTTGCCAGCAACAAGGCACAGTCGGGTTTCGTAATCATCACCAACCCGTCTACAGGAGAAGTACTTGCCCTGGCATCGAACCCCAGCTTCGACCCGAACAAGGGGTCCTATAACCATCTTTCCGGCCATACAAATATGGCCATTACGCACTCTTTCGAGCCCGGCTCGGTTATCAAACCCTTCTGGGTAAGCTGGGGACTGGAAAAGAAGAAATTCAATATCACCAGCAGCATCTTCTGCGAGAACGGTTCTTTCACCTTTCACAGGGTCACCATCCACGACCATGAAAAATACGGATGGCTCCCGGTAAATGACATCATTAAATACAGCAGCAATATCGGAATTGCCAAGCTCATGGATAGTATCAGCGCAGGGGAGATGTACTCCTGCCTGGCGGCCTTTGGTTTTCTCGACGCAACCGGCATCGACTTTCCCGGCGAACCCCAGGGCATGACCCGGGACGCGAGCGCCTGGACCGGTGTTGACAAGGCCACCATCTCCTTCGGACAAGGGTTTGCAGTTACCGGCATCCAGCTTATCACCGCGTTCAACGCCATGGTCAACGGCGGCATGGTCATGAGGCCCTACATGGTTGAACGCATCACTGATGCCAAAAACATCCCTGTCCAGGAGATCAGGCCAACCATCCTAAGAAAGATACTCTCGAAAGAGGCCTCTGATCAGATTGTGGGCGTTATGAAATCAGTCACGTTAAAGGGCGGCACGGCTGAATCCGCCGGCATGCCGACCTTCCAGGTATTCGGCAAGACCGGCACTGCACAGAAGATCGACCCATTAACCGGGGCCTATTCAGAAGGTAACTATGTCTCCTCCTTTATCGGCGGGATCATAGACGCTACAGGAAAGACCCGCCTCACCATGATCGTATGCATCAACGAGCCCAGGCCTTTCTACTATGCAAGCTTAGTAGCTTGCCCTTTGTTTAAGGAAATAGTATCGCAATGCGCTTCAATCATGGAGTTAAGCCCGAACATCACGCTGGCCACCAGGGGGAACAGCGGATGATGGTATCAGACCTCACTCGCGTACTCCAAGGCTCCATAACGAAAGGGCCGGACAGGCACTGGGAAACCCTGAAGGCGGATTCCTCCAAAGTCCAGCCTGGCGATGCCTTCATTGCGATTATGGGAAGCACCACCGACGGCCATGAATACATCCCTGATGCGCTACGCCGTGGAGCCGTCCTCATCATCTGCAACAGCTCTCACACTGTCGAAGGCACTGATGTAACGGTGGTGGGCGTAGCGGATACCAAGGCCGCGCTCAGGATTATCCTGCCAATGCTTTACCCCAAGGCCATGGAGATAAGGATGGTGGGCATAACCGGCACCAACGGCAAGACCACCACTACCTATCTCATAGAATCGGTCTTGAACCATGCAGGTATCGCCAGCGGAGTAATGGGCACCATAAACACGCGCTATAAAGGAAAAGAGATCACATCCACCCTTACCACACCCGGCCCGGTGGACCTCTTTGAGATGCTGAGCCTGATGCGCATTGCGGGTGTTCAGGCATGTGTCATGGAGGTAAGCTCCCATGCCCTGGATCAGGACCGGATTGCGGGGCTCACCTTTGAATATGCCCTGTTCACGAACCTCACCCAGGACCACCTGGACTACCACAAAGACATGGAGACCTATTTTCTTGCAAAGAAAAGGCTCTTCGAGGTCTATCTCGGCGGCAAGGCTATCATTAATATAGATGATACCTATGGAGCCCGGCTCGCAGACACCTTGAAGGGAGCCATTACCTACGGGTTCCGTAAAGACGCCCTCATCCACCCCCTTTCCATGGACAACTCTGCAGACGGCCTCACCTTACATATCGCAACCCCCGCAGGCCGGATCTCCATCAGGAGTGCACTGAAGGGCGAGATGAATGCCTACAACATCATGTCAGCCATTGGTGTCTGCCGTGCCTTTGGCATACCGAACGAGATAATCGCCAAAGGCATTGAGGCCCTCAAAGGCGTACCAGGCAGGATGGAGTCTGTTGAAAATACCAATGGCCTGAACATCATTGTGGATTATGCCCATACGCCTGATGCCCTTCATACGGTCTTGAAAAATGCGCGTCAGTTCACAAAAGGGAGGCTTCTGACCGTATTCGGTTGCGGAGGAGACAGGGACAAGACCAAGCGGCCTATCATGGGTACCATTGCCGCAGATCTAGCCGACCTGGCAATAATCACCTCGGACAATCCCAGGACCGAAGAGCCCGGGTCCATTATTGAAGACATCCTGAAAGGTATCCCGGACAGGACAAAGATAATCCTTGAACCTGACAGAAAAGAGGCCATCTGCCGGGCCATTCGGGCCATGGCTGCTGATGACTGCCTTTTGATTGCAGGCAAGGGTCATGAGGATTATCAGATAATCGGCACGAGGAAGATTTCCTTCGATGACCGTGAGTGCGTCCGCCGCTGCCTTAAGGAGGTTTACGGTCAATGAAGATCAGTGCGCGGGAAATAGCAAACTTCACCGATGGCTACATCCTTTCAGGGGAACCGGAGACGGTCTTTGACGGGATTTCAACAGACTCCAGGAGCATCCTGCCGGACCAGCTCTTTATCGCACTGCGTGGAGAGAATTATAACGGCCACGCCTTCATAAAGGATGCAGTTTCACGAGGGGCAACGGGTGTAGTGGTCATGGAGGATTACCCGAGAAACGGCACTGTCATGATATCCGTTGAGGATACCATGCAGGCCCTGGGTGACATCGCGTTAGGGGTGAGAAATAGGTTCGATACGGCCATTATCGGCGTCACCGGATCCACGGGCAAGACTACGGTCAAGGAGTTCTGCGCCTCCATTTTTTCCCTGCAGGGCACGTGTCTGAAGACCGAGAAGAATTACAACAACCTTATCGGGGTCCCGCTGTCGCTGCTTGCGCTCGGCCCTGAATATGAATTCGCAGTCATCGAGATGGGCACCAACCGGTTCGGGGAGATAGACCGGCTTTCCTTCATCACCAGGCCGCAGGTCTCCATCATTACCAATATCCATCCCGTTCACCTGAACGGGCTCAGGAGCATCTCGGGTATCATTAAAGAGAAGCAGGCCATCTTCAGAAACACCGCCAAATGCGGTATGGCCGTTATCAATCCATCCCTGGAGCACATGGACAAGATCGAGATCCCGAACCATCTGCAGATGATCACCTATTCCCACAAGGACAGCGCAGACATCACCTTGACGCATATCGAACACCAGGGGCTCGACGGCAGCGACATCGAGATCGACCTGGCAGGAAGGCTCATCAAGACCCATGTGCCCCTGCCCGGTATGCATAATGTCATCAACGCCCTTGGGGCATGCGCCTGCGCCGTGGCATTGAACCTTGACCCCGAGATAATTGCCGAAGGGGTGAGACGCTCGAAGTTCCCTGGCATGCGTTCCGAGATAATCGTATCCGACCACCTCACCATTATCAATGACTGCTACAATGCCAATCCTGCATCCATGAAGGCTGCACTGTCCATGCTGGTGGATGCCCCCCATTCCATCAAGGTTGCCGTGCTTGGCGATATGCTGGAACTCGGCAAGGACACACAGTTCTGGCACGAGGAGCTTGGAAAATGGGTGGCCGAGTCCAAATTGGACAGGCTCATCTGCATTGGCGAGATGGCGCATTTTGTCTGTGATAAGGCTTCGATAGGGGGCATGGAAAATACCTGTATCTACCCGGTGCAGAAGATGGATGAGATCCTCTACCATCTCCAGGATCTCTTTGACAAGGATGCCATGGTGCTCATAAAGGCATCCAGGGCCCTGAAACTCGACCAGGTGGTCAACCAGCTCAAGGCGGTGGCTTAAGGATGCTCTATTACCTCCTCTACCCCCTGCACACCACCATCAGCCTCTTCAATGTCTTCAAGTACATCACCTTCAGAACCATCTATGCCACCATCACGGCCCTGCTTATTACCCTGCTGCTGGGACCGTGGTTCATTGAGAAGCTCAACAACTTGAGGCTCAAGGAACGTATAAACGGGAACACGCCTTCCACACACAAGGTAAAATCCGGCACGCCGACCATGGGCGGGGTTTTAATCGCGTGTGCAATCGTGTTTTCCACCCTTATGTGGGCTGACCTGTTCAATATCTATATATGGCTCGGTATGGCGATCCTTGTATCCTATGCCGCGCTTGGGATTTATTGATGATTACATGAAGACGGTCAAGGGCAACATGCGTGGACTGCCCGGACGCCTGCGCCTGCTCGTGGAGTTCGCCGTGGCGGCAGCCGTGGGTATTGCACTCATGAGCACCCCGGGCTTCAACGACACCGTCACGTTCCCTTTCTTCAAACGACTCCACCTTGACCTCGGTCCGTTCTATATCCCCTTTGTCATGGTGGTCATCGTGGGCATGGCCAATGCCGTCAATCTCACGGACGGTCTCGACGGACTGGCCATCGGCCCATGCACCATTGCTGCGGCAACCTATATCGTCTTCGCTTATGTCATAGGCAACTTCAAGGCAGCCACCTATCTTCAGATCCCTTTCATAGCAGGCGTGGGCGAATTGAGCGTCTTTCTCGGGGCACTGGTGGGGGCCGGCATGGGCTTTCTGTGGTACAACGCCTATCCTGCCCAGATGTTTATGGGTGATGTGGGCTCATTGAGCCTGGGCGGGATCCTCGGGGCTGTTGCCGTCATGACCAAGCAGGAGATGCTCCTCTTAATCGTAGGGGGCATCTTTTTCATGGAAGTGCTCTCGGTCATCCTTCAGGTGGGTTTCTTCAAGTTCACAAAAGGCAAGCGGATATTCCGCATGGCCCCCATACACCATCACTTCGAGCTGAAGGGCTGGGCGGAACCCAAGATAATCGTCAGGTTCTGGATCATATCCATATTCCTTGCAATGGTAGCGATATCAACCTTAAAACTGAGGTGAGACCTATGCAGAATGCTTATGAGGAGATTAATTACCTGCAGATGCTCCTAGGCATCTACCTGGAGCATGAGGACAAGGGACTGGCATTGCTCATCATGCAGATACAGCAGAGACTGGAGGGACTTAAAGTGTGCGCATAGTTGTCTGGGGAACAGGTATTACGGGCATCATGGCAGCACGCATGATGATTGCGAAAGGCCACGAGGTACGCCTGGTGGACGAGAAGATGCCGGTAAAGCCCCTGGATATATCCGTCAAGCTCCTGGAGGAACAGGATATGCACTGGGCTGAGCTCGTGATTCCAAGCCCCGGGGTTCCCCAGCATCATCCAATGCTTCAGAAAGCCAAGCAGGTGCTATCCGAGATCGAGGTCGCGGCATCATTTCTTTCAGGAAAGCTCATCGCCATCACCGGCACCAATGGAAAGACCACTACGACGACACTTATCCACAAAATCCTGAAGGCTCAAGGCTTTGATGCCGGCATAGGCGGAAACATCTCACCACCGCTCATCTCCCTGGTGGATGCCGACCCTGACTATGTTGTAGCCGAGATCAGCTCTTTCCAGCTTGAGTGGATCGAGCGCTTCAGACCATTTATCAGCATATGCATGAACATCACATCTGACCACCTGGACCGGTATCGTACCATGGACGAGTACGTATATTACAAACTCAGGATATTTGAAAACCAGACGCCTGCTGATATCGCCATTATCAACGACGACGACCCCTATTTGAAGGGTATCCCCTTAAAGGCCCGGCGGGTCCTCTTCTCCATGACACATCCGGTCTCAGGGGACGGCGCCTATATCAAGGATTCGAAAATAGTCTTCACCGGCAGCATTGCAGGTATTGGTCCGAAGGTTCCGCCGCCGGAAAAGATCGGCGGAGGGGTCATTGAGGATATGCTGGCAACTGCCCTGGCCGGGCGGTTCCTTGGTGTTGAAACCTCGATCATGGAGGATGTTTTCCTGGGCTTCAAGGTAATCCACCACCGGTTCGAGTACGTGAACACCATTAATGGCGTCACCTTTATCGACGACTCCAAGGCCACCAACGTGGGGGCACTGGATAAGGCACTATCCACGCTGACCTCCAAGGTCATCCTCATATTAGGAGGAAAGGACAAGGGCGGAGATTTCTCGGAAATTGCACAAAGATATAAAAATACCATCAAGAAGGCATACCTCATGGGAGAGGCAAAAACCCGTATTGAAGGCGAAATCGCTGATATCGTGGACACGGGCATGGCCCAAGACATGCTTGAGGCGGTAACACAGGCGTACTTAGGTGCAACACCGGGCGATATAGTCCTGTTAAGCCCGGGTTGCGCAAGTTTTGACATGTTCAACAGCTATGCACACAGGGGAGAGGTCTTCCAGGAATGCGTCTATGGCCTTTTAAAGAACAAGAGCGAGAGATAGACTTCGACGTCATCTTCTTTCTCGCCACCATGGCCCTCTTGATACTGGGGACCGTGATGATATTCTCATCGAGCTATTTTGTTTCGAAAGAACTCTATGGCAATGGCATCGCTATGACCAAAAAGCACCTCATCCATGTGGTACTTGGCACTCTGGCAATGCTTGGCATCATGAGCTATGATTACCGACGTTTAAGTTCCGGAAAAACCATCCTCTTTACCCTGCTGGGAAGCGCTGTTGCCCTGGTTCTGTGTTTTATACCGGGAATCGGACATGCCGGGGGTCACTCGAGACGGTGGATCGGGTTCAGCCCCTTCATCTTTCAGGCATCCGAACTGGCCAAGATAGCCCTTATCCTCTTTATTGCCAATTTCCTCTCAAGGAAGTCTCGAAACATCGGCGACTTCGCGAAGGGTCCTTTGCCGGTGCTTGCCAGTTGTGGCTGTCATGTGCGCCCTCATCTTTATTGAACCGGACTTCGGAACTGCAGCGGCTATCGGTATCTGGTCCGTTATGCTCCTCTTCATGGCAGGGATGAGATGGAGACACCTGTTGATCCTCATGGGTATAGGCATCCCCATAGGCCTTGTTGCCATGTTGTGGGAATCCTACCGCCGTGCAAGGCTCACGATCTTTCTGGACCCCTGGAAAGACATGCTGGGTTGCGGCTATCAGATTGTCCAGTCCATGGTCGCCTTTGCCACGGGCGGATTCTTCGGCTCAGGACTCGGCGAGGGAACCCAGAAGCTCTTCTACCTGCCTGCGCCCCATACGGACTTTATCCTTTCCGTTATCGGAGAGGAGCTTGGCTTCATAGGGGTCTTTGTTGTAGCAGCCCTCTTCGCCATCTGGATATGGAGGGGTTTCACCATTGCCCAGGCAACAAACGACTCCTTCGGATTTCACCTGGTCATAGCCTCTGTCTGTCTTATCGGGCTGCAGGCATGCCTTAACATGGGCGTTGCACTCTCGCTGCTTCCAACCAAAGGTATCCCCCTGCCCTTTTTCAGTTACGGCGGATCGCCGCTGCTCAGCACCATGTGCATCTGCGGGATTGTCCTTTCGGTATCGAGGAGGGCCCGCCTATGAAGGTGCTCATTACGGCAGGGGGTACAGGCGGACACATCATGCCGGCTGTTGCCATTGCAGAAGCCATCCGTGAGATAATGCCCGGGGCAAAGGTCCTCTTTGTGGGAACGGACCGGGGCATGGAGGAGCGTATTGCCGGGCTTAAGGGGCTGGACTTCATCCCCATAAAGGCCCTTGGTATCAAGGGGAAATCGCTGACCAACCTGCTACTGGCCATCATGGTGAATCTGAAGGCATTTCTCGCTTCTATGAGGATCATCAAAGATTTCAGACCCGCATGGGTAATAGGAACCGGAGGGTACATCACGGGAATGGTAGTGCTCTCAGGAAGGATACTGGGATGCAACTGCGCCATCCAGGAGCAGAACAGCATCCCGGGGCTCACCAACAGGCTCCTTGCCAGGATAGCCCACCGGATCTTCCTGGCCTTTCCTGACACATCGGGATGTTTTCCCGAGTCCAGGACCCTGCTCACCGGGAACCCCTTACGGAAAGAGCTTGCAGTATGCAAGCACAGCGGGAACGGATCGTATCTACTCATTTTGGGCGGGAGCCTTGGTGCGAGCAGCATTAACAAGGCTGCGGTAAAGGCGTTGAAAATCCTCAAGGATGAGGGAATCGACATCAAGGTCATCCACCAGAGCGGCAAACAGGATTTTGAGCTGGTCAAGGATGCATACCAGAACATGGACATAGATGCAGATGTGAGTGCATTCATCGACGATATGGCGTCTGCCTACAGCGGAGCACTGCTCGCACTATCCAGATGCGGCGGCATTACGCTGTCCGAGCTTTCGGCTTTTGGGATACCGGCTATCATGGTGCCCTTTCCCCATGCCACGGATGACCATCAGACTTTTAATGGCAGATATGTCGCGGGTCAGGGCGGTGGCTGGCTTATCCCCGAGCCCGATCTGACTCCCAAACGCCTGGCACTCGAGATCAATGCCAGGCTCAGCAACCTCTCAGAGTTGAAAAAGGCATCGGATAATATGAGACGTATCGGCCTGGGTAAAGGGGCCGACACAATCGCAAGGGAGATCTTACGTGTTTAGAGGTATTACCAGGATCCATTTTGTAGGTATCGGCGGCATCGGTATGAGCGGCATCGCCGAACTCCTGATCAACCTCGGCTTTTGCATAACCGGCTCCGATGTTGCCGAATCCGATGTCGTAGGGCGCCTGCGCACCCTGGGGGCTATCATTCACATCGGCCATAACGGCCAGAACATCGGCAATGCCCAGGTGGTAGTCTATTCATCTGCCGTGGGGCTCGACAACCCGGAGTGCGTTGCCGCCAAGGACTCTGCGCTGCCTGTCATCCCGAGGGCCGAGATGCTCGCCGAGCTCATGCGCATGAAGTTCTCCATTGCCATTGCCGGAACACACGGCAAAACCACCACGACCTCCATGCTGGCCACCATCCTGGCCATGGCGGGGAAAGACCCCACAGCCATCATCGGCGGCAAGCTCGACATGTTCGGGTCCAATGCCAGGCTTGGTGAAGGGGAACTCCTGGTGGCCGAGGCGGACGAGAGCGACCGGTCCTTCCTCAAGCTGGCGCCCATCGTGGCAGTGGTAACCAATATCGAAGAAGAGCACATGGACTGCTACCGCGATATCGATGACATCCGCGACACCTATGTGCAGTTTCTCAACAAGGTCCCGTTCTTCGGGTTCAACATGATCTGCCTGGACGATGCGAATATTCAGCACATCATGCCCAGGCTCGAACGCAAGGTAATCACCTACGGATCTCATACCCAGGCCACATACCGCTATAGTGAACCTTGTTTCACCGGATTTGAGACCACGTTCACTGCCCACCTGGGTGACAAAGTCCTGGGCGAGGTGACTCCTGGGCGTGCCGGGAAAGCACAACTGCCTGAATGCGCTGGCAGCCATAGGCACTGCCCTGGAACTCGGCATCGATTTCGAGCTCATCAAGAAAGGTCTTTGCACCTTCAAAGGTGTCCAGAGGAGATGCCATGTCCGGGGAGAAAAAAACGGTATCACGGTCATGGACGACTACGGCCACCACCCCACCGAAATCAGGATGACACTTGCAGCCATCAAGAACGGGTTCCCGAACCGCCGGGTGATCGCGGTGTTCCAGCCTCACCGTTACAGCCGCACCAGGGACCTCTTCGAGGACTTCGTCAACTCCTTCTACGATGCATCGAGACTCTACATCACCGAGATCTACCCGGCATCCGAAAAACCCATCGAGGGGGTAACGGGTTATGCCCTGTTCGAAGAGATAAAGAATCACGGCTACCGGGAGGCCTATTATGTGGAGAACAAGGAAGATATCCCTGACGCACTTATGGACGAGCTCAAGGCCGATGACCTTCTCATCTTCCTGGGTGCAGGGGATGTCTGGAGGCAGGGGCTCAAGGTATTAGAGAGGCTTGGATGAGGATGATCGAAGCGGTTCAGGCGCAAAATATTACCTCCATGCACTGCGGGGGAACCATCGATTGCATCTATGAGCCCGAGAACATTTCCGAGCTTTTGCAACTCATCAGGGAGGTCAAGGACTTCCATGTCTTAGGCGGTGGAACCAACACTATTTTCGAAGATACAGCAATTGCAAAGCCCATAATCCACCTGGGCAAGGAGTTCGCCGGAATCGATACCATACCGTCGGGAATCCACGCAGGCGTAGGAGTGCCCATGAAACGGCTCGTATCCTACTGTGTAACAAAAGGCCTGTCAGGCATCGAATTTATGGCGGGTATTCCAGGCCAGTTGGGCGGCGCGCTCTTCATGAACGCCGGAACCCCGGAAAAGGGAATCCTCGATGCCGTCATGGAGCTTGAGGTTGTGGACAGCTCAGGCATTCATACCATGAGGCCTCAAGATCTCCATTACAGCTACCGCACGAGCGGCATGCCGGACAAAACGGTGATCACCTCTGCAAAAATTGCATTGAGCTCTTTGACAAAAGAGGCGGTACGCAACACCGTACTGCCATACATTATGAAGAAACGCAGCCAGCCGCGAGGCTTCAACAGCGGCTCCATGTTCAAGAATCCTTCGGGCATGCCTGCAGGCATGCTTATCGAGAAGGCCGGCCTCAAAGGTTTTAGAGTCGGCGGGGCTTTTGTGTCAGAGATCCATGCAAATTTCATCATCAATGATGGCACTGCCACTACCAGGGACATTCAAGAGTTGATCAGGATCATCAAGGACAAAGTCAGGGCCCGCTTCGGGATAGAGCTCACCGAGGAGGTAAAGATCATTGGTCAGTGACTTTAAGGAACGGGTAAAGATCCCGTCCAAGAAAAAGACCATCTACCAGATCAATTCAGCGCTCAGGCTTGCCATATGGATATGCCTTTTCATATCAGGCCTCCTTATAAGCGTCTGCGCTGTAGCCTATATAAGCAATTCCGCGCTGTTCAACGTCAATCATATCGATATCAAGGGGAATGTTCATATAAAATCAGATGAGGTTCTAACTTTACTGGACATTGAACAAGGAGTTAATATACTGTCCTGGGATATGAATAAGGCGAGAAAGAGGTTACAAAATCACCCGTGGATTAAAGATGTTAGCATATCCAGGGGCTTTGTGCCTGCATCGGTGGGCGTGTCAATTTGCGAGCATAAACCAAAGGCAACCCTGTTCCTGAAGGACAGGCCGTATCTGATATCTGAGGAAGGCTTGGCCTTTGCCTCCTCCCCTGATGTATACTATGGGCTCTTGATCAGTGCGCGCGATTATACGCAACAGGATATGAAACAGGGCCTGGATCAGGTCCTGAACAATGCCATTGAGGCTGCGGCGCTGGTAACGTCCAAGGGACTTCAGGTGAGCGATGTCCTCATTGAACCGGGTGGCCTTGTGGATCTTAAACTGAAAAATGGGATAACGCTTACCATCTTCGGCCAAATTTCACCTGCAAAGGTGGATATGGCCATCAAGACAATAGCAAAACTCAATCCTCCGGAAGGAACTGTTATGGATCTAAGGTGTGATGACAAGGTAGTACTCAGGAATAGGGGTGTGCATGGCAGCCAGGGATAAGATAGTCGTCGGGCTTGATATCGGGACAACAAAGATCTGCTGTCTCATCACGGAAATGAACGAGGCAGGCGAGCTCGAGGTCATAGGGTTCGGAGTATCCGAATCAAAGGGGCTCAGGCGGGGTCTTGTGGTGAACATGGAACAGACCGTGGATGCCATCAGGCACTGTGTCGAGGATGCCGAACGTATGGCCGGGATCAGGGTCGACGAAGTCTATACCGGCATCGCAGGAG
Source organism: uncultured delta proteobacterium (assembly GCA_963785235.1). Taxonomy (GTDB): domain Bacteria; phylum Desulfobacterota; class Desulfomonilia; order UBA1062; family UBA1062; genus MWEI01. The sequence goes on from CAWAUM010000013.1 coordinate 149,734, forward strand.
GCCATATCCAGGGCATCAGCACCAGCGCGGTCATAGCCATCAAGGGCGATGAGATCACCGAGGTGGACAGACGCAGGGTCGTGGATCAGGCCAAGGACTTTGCCAAGCCCGTAGGTGTCGAGATCATCCATGTGCTCCCCCAGGAATTCACCGTGGATGACATATCCGGAATTTTAAACCCTGTGGGAATGGCAGGTTCCAGGCTTGAATCACGTGTGCACATCGTCACCGGAAGCGTGTCTGCGGTGAGCAACATCACCAAGTGCGCCCAGAAGGCAGGGCTCGGCCTGCAGGACATCGTGCTCCAGCAGATTGCCTCTGCCGCCGCCATCCTGACGCCGGATGAAATGCAGCTCGGGGTGATCCTCATGGATATCGGAGGGGGCACCACGGACATCGCGGTCTTCAATGAGGGCTCCATCCGGCACACGTCCGTTCTTGCCCTTGGCGGGGACAATATCACCAATGATATCGCAGTAGGCCTGCGGGCGCCTATTGCAGAGGCGGAGCGGCTCAAGATCAAATACGGTCATGCCATCTCTGCACGGGTTTCTGCCGATGAACAGATCGAGGTGCCCTCCATCGGAGGAGATACGGTGAATATGGTGCCCCGGAGAATTCTTTCCGAAATAATCGAATCCAGGGTAGAAGAACTTTTCAAACTCGCATATAATGAAATCAGAACCACCGGGCTGTCGGAATCCATGTCGGCAGGGCTCGTGCTCACCGGAGGCGCAAGCGCCCTGGAAGGGGTTGCAGAGCTGGCCGAAAGCATCATGCATATGCCTGTGCGTGTAGGGCTTCCCAGGGGCGTGAAGGGCCTCGTTGAGCTTGTGAACAGCCCGGCATATGCAACAGCCGTGGGTTTGTGTGTGTATGAAACGGGAAAACCGTCGTATGGCTTCAAACCGAAGGGCACCAATGTCTTCGAGAGGATTATGGAGAGAATGATCAGCTGGTTCAAGGAAGTCTTTTAGATGCAAGGGGGTGCTTATGTTTGAATTGGAAAAGATGGAGAGCGTGGGGGCACAGATCAAGGTCATAGGCGTGGGTGGATGCGGTTGTAATGCCGTGAACAACATGATCAACGCAAAATTGAAAGGTGTTGAGTTCCTCTCATGCAACACCGATATCCAGACCTTGAAATCCTCTTTGTCCTCGAACCGCATTCAGATAGGAACCAAGCTTACCAGGGGCCTCGGTGCCGGCGGCAACCCCGATGCCGGTAGGAGTGCAGCCCTGGAGAGTGAAAAGGAAATCCGCACGGCTTTTGAGGACGCCGATATGGTGTTCATAACCGCAGGCATGGGCGGCGGGACAGGAACCGGGGCATCCCCGGTGGTGGCCCAGATCGCCAAGGAAATGGGTATACTCACCGTTGCCGTGGTCACCAAACCCTTTCCCTTTGAGGGCAAACGCAAGATGGTCCAGGCCGAGGCAGGAGAAAAAGAACTCACCGAGAATGTGGACGCCCTGATCGTGATCCCGAATAACCGCCTGCTGAGCATGGCAGGTAAGAACGTGCCCCTGCTCGATGCCTTCAAGATGGCCGACAACATCCTCATCAATGCGGTCAAGGGCATATCCGATCTCATCAACAATACCGGCCTTGTGAACGTAGACTTCAACGACGTGAGGGCTGTCATGATTGAAAAAGGCAAGGCGCTTATGGGCATCGGTTATGGCTCCGGCGAAAATAGGGCCGCTGAGGCAGCCCAGTCCGCCATCTCGTCCCCCCTGCTGGAGGATATGGATATCCACGGTGCCAAAGGCCTGCTCATCAATATCACAAGCGGACCTTCCATCACCATGAACGAGATCCATGAGGCCTCTTCTCTGATCCAGGCCGCTGCACATGACGATGCCAATATCATCTGGGGCGTGGTGATCGATGAGAACATGACCGATCAGATAGCCATCACCGTAGTGGCGACAGGGTTTGCCAATAAACCCATCGTACTGTCTTCAGGCGTGGATAAGGGCAAGGCATCCCAGCAGCAGAGAGATCCGCACAATGCCTCGGTCATCGACTATAACAAGCCTGCATTCATGAGAAGGAAGGAACAGAAGGAAGAGAAGGAGAAAGAGGTTATTAAGCTCGGTATGGTGGTGGACGAGAGCGTTCTCGACCAGGATCTTTATAACGTGCCTACATTCCTGCGCAAGAAGGCCGATTAAGGAGGCGCATGCGGCCCACACTGGTTGAGATAGACCTCTCAGCCATCAATCATAACATAGAGCTTATCAAGGGCCGGACCAAAGGCCGTGTCATGATGGCCATCAAGGCTGATGCCTACGGACACGGCGCGGAGACTGTGGGCCGGTTCGTCCAGGAAAAGGCTCTCGTGGACATGCTGGGTGTGAGCTGTATCGAAGAGGGTATCCAGCTCCGGAAGGCGGGCGTAAGGCTCCCGATTCTCAATTTCGGCCTGATCACCCCCGCCCAGGATGACGTCGACGCAGTATTCTCACATGACCTGATACCTACCCTTGTGGACATGTCACCTGCAGAGGCACTCATCCAGGGGGCACGCAGGTGGAACCGCTCCATAGCCGTACACGTCAAGACCGATACGGGCATGGGCAGGTTGGGATTACCGCCGGAGAAGACCCTTGCGGTCATAGAATATATCGCCTCATTGCGTGAGATTACCATATCCGGTCTCTATACACACTTCCCTGTATCCGATGTTCCGGGAAGTGAGTTCACCGAGTCCCAGATCAGGCAGTTCATCGATTTTTCCAACAGGCTTGCCTCCTTGAATATCAACGTGGGTCTGCGCCACTGTGCCAATTCAGGCGCCATAATCAACCACAGGGAATCTTTCATGGATATGGTAAGACCCGGGCTCTTATGCTATGGGCTCTACCCTTCTGAAAATATGCCGAAAGAACTCGATCTCCACCCTGCCATGACCCTGAAGACAGGCATCATGTTCATGAAGCGGGTAAAAAAGGGAGCCGGTCTTTCCTACGGGCTCACCTACAGACCCGAGCGTGATACAACTATCGCCACTATCCCCATCGGCTATGCGGACGGGTATGCAAGGGCACTGTCCAACATCGGGAAGGTCCTCATAGCAGGCAAACAGTATCCTGTCGTTGGCAGAATCTGCATGGACCAGACCCTTGTGGACCTTGGAGATGATACCTATCCCGTGGGCCAGGAGGTGATCCTGTTCGGCCCGGACACCATCACGGCCGCCACTGTTGCATCCTGGTGCGGCACCATCCCCTATGAGGTCACCTGCGATATGAGCAGGCGGGTCCCGCGGATGTACTCCAATACCCTGGATGCGGCATAGTCCTCAAATATTCGATGGAATCTTCTGAAAAGCTTTCATATTTCTTCAGTCCTGAAGGTATTGCCGTTTTCGGGAGCATGAAGGAAGAATGGTTCTTCGGCGCCGGCGTGGTGATAAAAGAACTAAAAGAGCTTGGATATGCAGGCGCTATCTATCCCATTCATCCGACCTCCGCATCAGTTTATGGTCTGAAGGTCTACCCCGACATCTCTGGGATTGAGGGAAAGATTGACCTGGCAGTGATCGCCACCTCGTATCGCTCAGTGCCGGGGATTCTGGAGTCCTGCGGCAGAAAGGGAGTAAAGGCGGCAGTAGTAATATCCGACGGTTTTGCCGAAAACGGTGAGGAAGGTCGGGTCCGACAGGCCGCCATTGTTTCGATTGCACAAGGAAAAGGCATCCGGATTATCGGACCCAACACGCTCGGCATCTACAAACCACACGGGGGCATCAGCACCATTCCCTATGAGAAAGGCTACCATCTCCCTCCAAAAGGCGGCCTGTCAATTATCACCCAGACCGGCATGTATGGGCCGCAGGCAACAGCGATGAATGAATATTCCTTCGGGACCAATACCATCATCGACCTCGGTAACATGTGCGATATTGACGAGGTAGACTGCCTCGAATATCTCGGGCATGACCATGACACAACGTTGATCGGAATCTACATGGAGCATTCGAAGCGGCCGAAGGCCCTTCTCGAAACAGCCCGGAGGATCTCCAGGAGTAAGCCCATTCTCGCCCTTAAGGGGGGAAGGAGCAACGAATCAGCCAAGGCCATGGCCTCCCATACCGGGAGCATCTCAGGAAAGGACAGTCTCTATGACGCCCTTTTCAGACAGGCAGGTATCATCAGGGTAGATGATTACGAAGACCTGCTGGAGGGCGCCAAGGTTTTTCTCTCACAGCCTCTCCCAAAGGGGAACCGCCTGGGCATTATCAGCCTTACCGGCGCTATCGGTATCCAGTGCATTGATATAGGGGCACAGTATGGACTTGTACCCGGCGCTCTGAGCCAGCATAGCAGGGAAACACTTCTGTCCATAAGCCATACCCTTGCCAATCACCCCATTGACCTCGGTCCGGCCACTGCTGCCAATGGAATCGATATATTGACCTATTACACACGATGTTTCGATGTTCTCATGGAAGACGAGAATATTGACTGCATTTACCTGAACACCTACATCAGCAGTTATCTGATGCCGGATTTCTATGTGAATGTGCTTGAGTACATGGGCCACAACCTCAGAAAACCTGTTGTTGCATGGTCCTACGGGCCATCTTCAGAAGCGGTTCGCAAGCTTGGCAGCCTCATCGAGCGTTACGGCATACCCTTCTACCCAACCACACGCAAGGCGATACAGGCACTGGGGTATATGGTGAGATATGCCAAGTGGAAAAAAGAAGTGGTTTGAAGGAAAAAAAAGGGATGGGCATTTGCCCATCCCTTGACCATGTGGGGTTAGCCACAGGCATCCTATTTTCTGATGAAGGTACTGGTTTTGCTCTTAATGATCTGGCCGCCGGTAGTTGTTCCCTGCACATACCAGGTCACGATGGTACCTTTGGGGATGAACCACTGCCATAGGACTGAATGAAGGGTTGTGGAGGTATTGCTGCCCGAATAAACCTTGCTGTATTTTTTCCCACCGTCGATGGAGATATACGCTATATAGCTCTTAAACCCATTACCTGCCCAGGTGAGTGTCGGGCTTGTGGAGCAAACCGTACCATTGGCAGGGGATACAAGTGTGACATCAGTAGTACTACTCTGGACCGTTACGGTCACTGCAGAGGAACTGCTGGTATCTTTTCCGTCATACACCTTCAGAGAGAACACGTACACGCCTGCCTGGTCTGCCACAAAGGACGGTCGTGCTGTGTTGGAGCTGCTGAGCGACACCTGGGTGCCGCTGGTCTGGGACCATATGTACGATACGGAGGTTCCATCAGGGTCGTAACTTGCACTGCCATTCAGGGTGATTGTCTGGCCGACTGTGGCAACGATGTTGCTGCCTGCATTGGCAATGGGAACCTGGTTGGCGTTGTCCACGGTCACAATAACGTTATCTGTCGATGATGCCTGTCCATCAGACACAGCCACCTTGAATTCAAAGACTCCGGAAGTGGTCGGTGTAAAGAAAGCCTGCATGGAGGTATTATTGTGAATCACCATGGAGGCCCCGGAAACCTGGGTCCAGGTGAAGGTAATCCCATCATTGTCAGGGTCATAAGAGTTGGCTGCCTCGAGCACTACATCGTCACCCACGAAGGCGTGTATATCCTGGCCTGCATTGGCAACAGGCGAGGTATTCTGGGAAACGATCGTTATGGTTACGCTGCTGGGGGTTGAACTCACCGTGCCGTCATTGACCGTGAGATTGAACACATATGTCCCCACCGTACCGGCAACGAACGAAGGCTGAACGGTGTTGGCACCGGTCAATGTCACTGTCGGGCCTGATGCCTTGACCCAGGAGTAGGTCAAGCTGTCATTATCAGGATCAGTAGAGGCGCTCCCATTCAAGGTCACGGTGCTGCCCAGCGTCAATTCCCGGTTCTGACCTGCATTGGCGGTAGGTGCATGGTTGACGGCATTGACCGTGATGATGACCTGGGATGCCGTGCTGGTATTGACTCCATCCGAGCACTGTACTGAGAATGTATATTGGCCGGCAATCGTCGGGGTAAAGGTGATGTCCTGCTGGGCCATGTTCGGCAGAGTAACACTCTGGGACGACACCTTGGTCCACTGGTAGGTAAGGTTGTCTACATTCGGATCCTGCCCTGTTGCATGGAGCGTGATCTGGGTGCCGGCATTGATAGTCACGTTGCTGCCTGCATTTACACTCGGTGCTATATTGAAGATTGTCACGTTTACCGTGTCCGAGGTTGAACCTGTTGAGTTCGTGCAGGTCAGTCTGAACTGATACGTACCTGCCTTGATCCCCATAAAGCTTGCGGTGCTTGCTGTGGGTGTTTCGATGGTAACCGTGGTACCGCTTACCTGGGTCCAGCTGTACGAGAGGCCCTGGCCGCTCGAAGCAGACCCGTCAAGAATAACCCTCTGAGGTGCGACATTCTGATCGGTTCCTGCATTGGCAACAGGAGCTGCATTGATATAATTGATGGTATCACTGGCTGAAGATGTCATCCAGTTGCCTGAATTGTCCTTGAATCGAACATATACCGTTTTGGTGCCTACACCGCTGGAAAGCGCCCATGAGTAACTGGTGGCATAAGTATATTCACTGGAGAATGTCGTCCCGTCATTGCTGAATTTCATCCCTGTTACCGTGCCGGCCGCATCGCTGGCGCTCAAGGTAAGTGTTACTGCGGTAGAGGTGGTTGAGGCGGCCCCGGAGTTGATACTTACACTCCCCGTGGGAGGCGTGGTGTCCGCCGGAGCAACGAGCTGGATCGTGTCTGTGGATGAAGATGTCATCCAGTTCCCTGAGTTGTCTTTGAATCGAACATATACCGTCTTGGTGCCCTCACCGCTTGAAAGCGCCCATGAGTAGCTGGTGGCATATGCAACTTCACTGGAGAATGTCGTCCCGTCGTTGCTGAATCTCATCCCGGTTACCGTGCCGGCTGCATCGCTAGCGCTCAAGGTAAGGGTCACTGCAGTGGAGGTGGTAGACGCAGCGGCGGAATTAATAGAAACACTCCCTGTTGGAGGCGTTGTGTCCGCCGGGGCAACGAGCTGGATCGTGTCAGTGGCTGATGATGTCATCCAGTTCCCTGAATTATCCTTGAACCGAACATATACCGTCTTGGTGCCAACACCGCTGGAAAGTGCCCATGAGTAACTTGTGGCATATGCAACTTCACTGGAGAATGTCGTCCCGTCGTTGCTGAATCTCATCCCGGTTACCGTGCCGGCTGCATCGCTGGCGCTCAAGGTAAGCGTCACAGCGGTTGAGGTGGTGGACGCGGCGCCGGTATTGATATTTACACTCCCTGTGGGAGGCGTGGTGTCCGCTGCAGGGATAGATGCGCTCCTTTCTGCGGATTTAACAGATTCATTATTGGAAGAATCGTAGGCGGACACAGATACATAATAGGTACTCCCAGCCTGCACATTTGGAATATCATAGCTTGTGGCTCCCACAACAGGGACAGGAGTACCATAAGTATTTGATTGTGTGCCGTAGTATACCTTGTAGCCGGAGAGGTCTGAGTCTGCATTAGCATTCCAGGTAACATGTAATGAAGCGGCAATACCTGCACCTTGGAGTAGTGCCAGAAATGCTACGATCAGAACCAGGCTGTTTCGAATATGTCTCATAGGTGCTACCTCCAGTAGTTCCATTGCTGGGACTAGAGAGGCAATATGCAGACCAAGTCATATTGTGTTGTCTAATCAGTTAGTTGCGGTAATTAGGGTTTATTTTCGATATACACAATCGTACAGACAAATACTCTTTTGTAACAAGCTACCCTGTAATTTGGGCAGCCTTTCAAAGGGCTTTAAGTATTTAACAACCCTGTTGCTGCTGACAAAATAACTTCAAGGTTCCTTAATGATAACAAAGCAGTAAAGGCCAGGAATATATCCGGGAATAGGATTTCAGGGACAAGTCCAGCCGCACGACCTATCATGAAACAAGAATACCCGAGGTGGTGATTACAATCATGACATCTCACATGACAGAGATGACAGGACACCTTCTGAAGGTTCACCTGTCCTGTGGGTTCAAGCAGGACGAATGTGTTAAGGCCGTGCTCAATCCGGGAGTCCATGGCTTTGCCCAGAAGCCCTATGACCTTGATACTCTCTCCAGATCCATCTTTGCCGTCATCAATATGGGACAGGAAAGAAGTCCTTGAAAAGGAACCCCCAAGGGCATATTGGAGTCCTATGATACAAAGGAAGCGACTACTCCTGGCGTTGTTGGTTTTCATCCTTGCCCCTGTGAGCATGGCGTTTCCACTTACCTATGGGGATGAACGGCAAATAGCCGACGAATTCACCAACCTGCTTGAGGCAAACAACCTCATCATCCATGATTCCGAGATCGCCTGGCCTGCCCAGATGCTTGCAGACCGTCTGGCCGACCATATAAAGGAACCGGTTTACAATTTCAAGATTCATGTCGTGAAAGACCTGTCCGTGAACGCATTCACAATCCCGGACGGGCATATATTCATAAACCTTGGCATCCTTCTCTTTGCACAGGATCTTGATGAGATATCGGCTGTCATCGGTCACGAGATGGGTCACAGCCAGTTGCGGCATATACCGGAGAATTATGACACCCAAAAATCCTTATCCGTTGCCACAATCTTAGGGGTGCTTGCAGGCAGCCTGCTCTCTTCAAAGAACCCTGAGGCCGGCGCTGCCATGATATTCTCTTCCATAGGCGGGTCCGAGAACGTCAGGCTCGCATATTCCAGGAAGAACGAATATGAGTCGGACAATTACGGCAAGGTTATTCTTCAAGCGTCCGGCATTGATCCATCAGCCATGTCAAGGTTTCTCATCAGGCTCAATACCTTTTCAGGCACATCCGGCATGCCGGAATACCTTCTTACCCACCCCTTCACGGAAAACCGGATTGCAAACATGAGGGATGACCCGGGCAAGCCTAAACCGGACGGCAACTTCTGGACACTGTATGCAACCGTGATCGGCCTTGTCATGCCTGTAAGCGAGACCACAACACGGACCGCCCAGGTGCCGGAACCCTATAAATCCCTTGCAATAGGCATTGCGAAGACCCGGGCAGGCAACCACTCACAAGCCCTGGCCCTTCTGGAGAAGATCGACCTGCCCATCGCCAAGGCTTACAGGGGACTCACGCTCTATGAAATGGGCAAGAAGAACGAGGCCTATCCCTTTCTGAAGGATTATGCCCGTTCGGCCCGCACCAAGATCGCCCTGGCTGAGATACTCCAGGAACGAGGGGACCTTAATGAGGCCATCACGGTCCTCATACCTTTCCAGTCGCAGAGCATACGGGTGGATTACACCCTGGGCATCCTTTATGAGAAGGTGAAAAAGCCTGAGCTATCACACGTATCTTACGCCAGATATTTCTTCAGGATGAACAACTTTACTGCGAGCCTCTATCACATCGATGAGGCGCTCAAGTCCAAGGACAGCCTTTCAAAAGAAACCCTTGCCGAGCTTAAGGTAATGAAGGATATGATCAAGACACAAAAGCAAAATATGAATTAAAGGGATTTTGCGTCCGAGAAGAGTAAAAACCTTTTTCCGTTCAAAACCAAGGGGCTTGTAACACTCAATGATCCTTGAATATGGCCCTTATCTTGCTGATGTCAAAGACCTCACCCTCGCCTGTATCTTCGCAGAAGGCCTCCATAAAAGGCATTCCGCCCCTGCGGAAGATGTTCAACGGGCTGATCTTCCTGGCCTGAATCTCGCCGTAGCCCTGCCTGGGATAAAAAATAATCATGGTCTTGCTCTGATGAAGCGCATCTTCAAAGAGGATCTCCCTCCTCGGTCCGTATGGCAGAGGCATTACCATCCCGAAGGGATACACCCCTTCCTTGTGGGTTGTCCTCATGTAAGGTCTCTGTGGAGGCCTCAAAGGCAGCGGCTTGCCCCAGTCTATGTCATTGTCTCCTTCCCGTGGCCCATCAGCGCTCCTGACCATGACCCCTTTCTTCTCTAAAAACGATGCTATCTCCTCCTCGCAACGCTCAGGGATGCGGAAGATCCCGGGGAGGACCTCTTCAAGCCCCTTAGGAAGGGTTGCCTTTTCCCCTTCCAGCACCAGGAACGTGCCCTTGATGATATGTGCCTCCAGATGGGACCTGGACCACCCGGAAATGTTTATCCGGACATTATCCGGGAGTGCGTGCCGGGAGATCCTGTCGAGGAAATTGAGGATCTTCTCCACGCTCCACCCTTCCTTCAACGCCCGGAACACCGACTCCCTGGTGATCCGGTAGATACTTACAACATCGGCCTGGATGAGGTCTGCTATCTCCCCTATGTTGAGCAGGTCCATGGTATCGAAGTCACCGGGCACCAGGATCTCCATGGTGGGCTGGATGATTGCCTCTTCGGAATATGGGTGTATCGGTTCATCGGTCCTGCCGGTCTTCAATGCCCGTAGCGCAACATCCGTCAGACGGATCCAGGATCCGCTTACATCTTCCTGGAGCACCCCGAGATCCAGCCAGAGACGCATGAGGGCATCCACTTCCGATTGGGCATCCTCAATTATTTCATCCCTTCCGACAATCCACAGGGTTAGTGATCTGGTCAGATAATCTTTCCTGATGCCGTTGTCTCCAAGGGTTACATATACCTGATAGTCGAGTCCCGGATAGGGTTTGCATGACTGGCAGAACCGCCAGAGGTTGTAACGCGAGTCGCCCTCAAGGGCAAGGCTCGAAATGGACCTCTGAACAGGGGTTGCCGTACCGCCCTTTTCTTTCAGGCAGCCGAGTTCAACGAGTTCGCCGAAAATCTTCCTCACGTCGATCACGGCAGAGAGCTTTTCTTCAAGATACTCCCATCCCTTTTTGAAGGGCTCAATGCCTGCCTTGCAACGAATTTTGCCCACATGCAAGGCATTAATCATAGTGATATGGGCCCAGAGGCTCTGCTTTCCCGGTTTATTCCAGATGGCCTCACCTACCCCGGCGAGGTATCGCATCTTCATAGCCTCGAGCAATGAACCTAATGACGGCAGCAGGATAACCGGGTCTCTACCGGTGAGTCCCCCCTGAAATACCAGACCGCGGTTACCCAGTTCTTCAAGGTCCGATCTCAGTTCATCAAGCGCCTTTCCATAAATCCTCCCGAGCACGTCCCATGCGACATTGTCACCAAGCTCATGGAGGTCCATCAACATGTCGCGCTGTCTTTGAGGCAGCTCACCCAGGATCTTCTCAAGCCGTTCCGTATCGGCCAGGCCCTCTGCCAGAGCCCTGGGATCGGCAGGGACGCCCAGTATCTTTGTGGAGATAATCCCGATCATATAGCCGGGGATGCTGGCGATAAGGTCATGCGTTGATGTCATCAATCGACCACTCCTCAATCCGGTACCGGTATCCCTGCTCAGCAAGAAATACCTGCCTCTTGTGGGCGAAGTATCTCTTCAGATGTCTCTTTGGTCACCAGTGTATAGAATGTGGAGATCCTCTCCTTGGGCCTTAAGATCCTGCCGAGCCGCTGGGCCTCCTCCTGACGGGAGCCGAAGGTGCCCGAAACCTGGATGGCCACTGATGCATCGGGCAGGTCGATGGCGAAGTTGGCCACCTTGGACACCACCAGCACCGGGACCATCACCTTTTCTGAAGGAATCATAGAGGACATCCCTACGCGTATTTGGGGTGGACCCGGTGATCATGGGCGCCTTCAGTGCAGCCGAGAGCCTCTTGAGCTGGCTGATATACTGGCCGATGATGAGGACCGGCTCATCAGGATGCTTCTTGATAATATCTTTAACAACCTGCTCTTTAAAGGTATTCTCGGATGCGATCCTGAACTGGATCTTATCCGATGCATGTACATACTCAGCCGCCTTTTCCGTAGGCAACGGCACCCTCACCTCGCAGCAGACGGCCTCTGCAATAAAGCCCTTTTGCTCCAATTCCTTCCAGGGCACGTCATAACACTTGGGGCCTACAAGTGAAAAGGTGTCCGATTCCAGTCCGTCCTCCCGGATAAGGGTGGCGGTGAGCCCGAGCCTCCTCTTGGCCTGCAGTTCGGTGGTGGCCCTGAAAACAGGCGCAGGGACGACATGCACCTCATCATAGATAATGAGCCCCCAGTTCCGCGCCATCATGAGGTTCATATGCTCGAAGGGGCCGTCCTTGGTCTTCCGGTAGGTGAGCATCTGGTAGGTGGTCACGGTCACCGGCTTGATCTCTTTCTTGCCGCCGGTGTACTCGCCGATATCCTCCCTGGTCAGGGTGGTCTTGTCCAGGAGCTCATTGATCCACTGGTGCACTGCCGATACATTGGTGCACAGGATAAGGGTATGTGTCTTGATCTTTGCCATCACCCCCATACCCACAATTGTCTTGCCTGCCCCGCACGGGAGCACCACGATGCCCTGGCCTCCCTGGGGGCTTCCGCCTGCCCAGTAATTGTCCGAGGCCTCCACCTGATAGGGTCTCAGTGTGAATGCATGGCCTGAAATCAATTCGTGGCGTAGGGTAATGTCGCAGGTCATCCCCCTTGTCATACCCCACGAGATCATGCACCGGATAACCCATCTTGATGAGCATGTGCTTGAACCTGCCGCGGATCCCGGAAGGGATGATGAAGCCCTTGGGAGGAACCCAGTCCAGGATGATCTTTGAGATCTCCTGCTTGGCGCAGATCTGCTGCAGGAGGGCATCTGATCTCACCTGGACAAGAAGCGTGTCATCGTCCTGCCGAAAGAGCTGTACGGCATCCCAGCGCTCGAACGCCTCCTGGATGCGGCGCAGCACGGTATGCGGGATATCATAGCGGGCATAACCTCTTGAGGCTTTCCAGAACCTGATCATGGGTAATATTGATGGCAGCGGCATTCCACAGGGAAAGTGAAGTGATCCGATAGGTATGTACATACTCGGGCGATTTGATGAGCTCGGCAAAGGGCAGGATGGCGTCCCTCGCCTCTTCATAGATTCCCGAGAGCACCTCCAGCAGGATGCTCCCATCACTCTGGATGATTAATGGTTTTTCTGTCATGTGCATGTGAATTAGTTAAGTTCACATATACCACATCAAAAGGCAAGGGTGGATTTCTATTAAAATTACCACTGAGTGCAAGGGGTGATTATTACGGACAAGCACTTAGTTGATACGAGTCCATTGAGTAAAAGGAAGCATTCGTAGATTTAATATGAGAATGTATGAATTGGCATTTAATTTGAGCTGAGAGCTCGGATAGAATCACTTAATGTGAGCAGAAAACAAGCTATGTTTGCGAGTATGAGGAACTACAAATGCAAGCTCATATAATGAAAAGAATAAATTTCATACTTGAGTTATACGTAGATTTATGACAACCTACGTATAACTATGAATAGAATACCCCTGGTTACTCAAACACTTTATGCCGAGCTTGTAGAAGAACTCATTATCGCGGAAGCGCATAGATCCATTGGGAGTCTATCAGGCTGTTTTACTGTTAAACCTGTTAAGGGAAAAGAGTACTGCTATTTCCAGTCGAGCGAGCCAGGAGGCGTGGCACGTCAGATTTATATAGGCCCCCGCAGCCCTGTAATTGACAGCTTTATTGAGAGTTATATCAGTGACCGCCAAAATGTTAAGGAGGAAATTGATAACATCAATAGGCTATGCAGCCAGCTCCGCATTGGTGGTGCAAATATAACTGATCCAGAAACAGCCAGGGTATTGAAGGCATTCTCCGATAGTGGGTTTTTCAAGTTAGGCGGGGTTCTTATCGGTACCCATGCATTTCTCATCATGGGCAACACCCTCGGAGTTAAATGGGAGAAACCTTCTCTCCGTACACAGGATATTGACATCGCGGGATCATTACTTATGGAAGTTGCTGTCCCTGACCTTTCAACAGATGTTCCAGGGGTTCTTGAGAGTCTGCGGATGGGTTTTCTGCCCATTCCTCCTTTGAATCATAAGCATCCATCAACGTCATTTCATATCCGAGGTAAGGAGCTCAGAGTTGATGTTCTTACTCCTGCAAAAAAACCTGACCAAGTAGCACCTATTTTTATCCCGAGGCTAAAGACTGCAGCGCAGCCTCTCATGTACCTCGATTATCTCATAGAGTCTCAGATACAGGCAGCTGTGACAAACGGAGGGGGAATTTTAGTAAGCATACCGGATCCTGCAAGATTCGCTATCCATAAACTTATGGTTTCCGGGGAGCGTCCGGTTTCGAGCAGCATCAAAGCCACAAAAGATCTCTTTCAGGCATCTCAACTCATAAAACTCCTTATAGAAGATAGGCCGGGAGACCTCCCGATCGCGTTGGAATCATTACGATCACGCGGGAAAAGATGGGTAAAGAGGTTTGAAACGGGAATGAAACTACTGAACTCGACCTATCCGGATACGCATAGTATATTCAAATCCTCCTACTGAGGTTACTAAGAACATCGGTGCAAGACGTTGAGATTTTTGATTTCATATTAGTTTTGAAATCTCTGGGAGCGATGATCTTGGGTTGAAACATACGAAACTTATTGCTTCATATCAGAGCGTCACAAATGGCATGATATCTATAATAATCCTAACTAAGTCAGTTGCCTATGCATATCATACCACTTCATTATGGACATGGAGAGGGGCATGTACAGTGAGGACAAGTAACTGTATACGGCGTACTCGCAGAATTGCTCTGGAGATCATAAACCGTAAAACTCCCGGTATACGTACTGCCTGGAGCCGATCCGCTACTATTAAGAGTTGAGAATGACCAGTTTGTGCAACTGGGATCAGACGACTGGCGTTCACAAGTGCCTCCATTCGAATGCCACAAACCGCAGTTAGCTCCCGGCCCTATATTCACATAGGACCCTACAGGCCCGCATACACTACCCTCATAAGACATGGTGTACTGGGCGCTGCACATGCAGAATGCAGCTGGATTACAGTTCCCCCATGTTTGGGCACAACTCTGAGATGTTATACTTATTGATAGAGACCCGCCAGTTGTTCCGGTTGTGAACGACCAGATTGGTCCTCCGATAACTGTTGGGGGCAGGAGGTTGCACATATTGTGCATGGCAATGATTTGCCAGTAGTAGGTGGTATTCGAGCTTAACGTTGTAGTTGGAGTATAGGATGAGATAGTCACCTCCGCCACTTTAGGGGGTGGAGAAGAAGCTCCGAAATAAACGTTGTATGAGTCAGTGTTCGAAGTTGCGGCCCAGGTCAAGGTCGGGCTGGTCGGAACACCTGTGGCGCCATTGGCGGGGAAAGGATCTGGAAGGTGTCCCAGGATGGATTGGAGAAATGACCGTTATGGAGGTGGATTGGCATTTCTGGGTGAACACCGCGTCAGTCACGCAGACATCGAAAGAATATACACCCTCAGGGAGAAGGTGTTTCACCTTCTATAAGCCCCCCTGCATTGACAAAGATGCCCAGAGGAGGAGAACCTCCCATGGTGCCGAGATTGAACGTGTACGGATATCCGGCCCCCCCTGTCAGCCCCAGGATCTGGTAGCTGAAGGGGCTGCACCGCTCAACAGGGCCAAGCATGGGCGGCAGAATAAAAGATATGGGGGGACCCGAAGGCGGCGGCGCATCTGTCGGTTTTGCGCTCGCCTGGGTCGATGCCCCTGATTCACCGGATGTGTATACCGCGGTTACCACGAAGTAGTAGTCTGTTCCGTTGGTCAGACCTGTCAGGGTGAAAGGAGAGTTCGCATGGGTTATCTTCGTGCCGCTGGAAGGCGTCACCCCGGAAGTAGTGGACCAGTAGATGTTGTAATAAATCACGCCTGATACTTCAGTCCAGGCAATGGTTTCCTGGCCGTTTCCCGGTGTGATGGTGACTCCTGTCGGTGCTGCCGGACCCGATGGCGTACAGCTTGCCTGTGATGATGCGGTTGATTCTCCATTGCCATTCACCGCAGTTACTAC
Source organism: uncultured delta proteobacterium (assembly GCA_963785235.1). Taxonomy (GTDB): domain Bacteria; phylum Desulfobacterota; class Desulfomonilia; order UBA1062; family UBA1062; genus MWEI01. The sequence continues at coordinate 165,595 of CAWAUM010000013.1, forward strand.
ATAGTAGTAGGTTGTTCCGTTGGTAAGCCCTGTGTGCAGGTATGGGTTGGTCGCACCAGCTATTTTGGTGCCGCTGGCCATTGTGACGCCTGTGGTTGTGGACCAGTAAATGTTGTAGGAAGCTGCGCCCGGTACTGCCGCCCAGCCAATGGTTGCGCGCCGGTTTCCGGCTGTGGCGGAAACCCCTGCCGGTGCATCCGGTGGCGCCGTAAGTGACGGTTTTACGCTCACCTGGTTTGACGCCGTCGATTCACCGGCTACAGATACTGCGGTTACCACAAAGTAGTAGGTTGTTCCGTTGGTCAGTCCTGTAAGGGTGTAGGGAGTAGTTAGCATCGGTTATCTTTGTGCCGTTGGCCGGGGTCACGCCTGACGTAGTGGACCAGTAAATGTTGTAAGAAGTCGCGCCTGGTATTGCTGTCCAGGAAATGGTTACATTACCACTTCCGGCTGTAGCGACAACCCCTGTCGGCCCAGATAACCCTCCTGTTCCGCCTCCAGATGATGAGCCACCACCGCCGCCTCCACAAGAAATCATCATCGTGGCGACAACCACTAATGCTAAAAGCTTCTTCATGATTTCCATGGCGATACTCCTTTTCTCAATTATCAATTGATTTTATCGGCATTCGAGCATCCTTGGTTTATATTAACCATACACAATGCTTAATTTATCAAAAATCAACTATGCTATATAGCGACAAGAGGAAAGTTGCACGAGTCAGTAGGTTGGGTTGAGGAACGAAACCCAACCCATCAAGATCTGAATATTTTAATGGATTGTATCTTCAGTCTTATTGTTGGGTTTCACAAGTTCAACCCAACCTACTTACTGATGATTTATTTCAAGGCACATGGCGTCACTTATGCCGGAGCACCTCGTTCATGCTTCCTGAACGGAACCCCTGGAGATCCAGCGTGACATAAACAAAGCCCATACGCTTGGCAAAATCCACAAGCTCGGACGTCAGTGTCCCCTTTTGGAGTATGGCCATCTCGTCTTTGCCGAGCTCGATCCTGAGAAGATCTCCATGATGCCGTGCCCGGAATACCGTAAACCCCTTTTCAGCGAGGAAGTCCTCCATGGCCTCCACCTGCTTGAGTTTCTCCTTTGTGACCACAGAGCCGTAGGGGATGCGCGATGCCATGCAGGCCATGGGCTGCTTGTCCGCTGTGGGCAGGTTATATATCTCACGCGATATGAGCCGGATGTCATTCTTGGTAAACCCGCACTCCAGCAGAGGGCTCCGGATGCCAAGCTCCTGCAGAGCCTTCATGCCCGGCCGGAAATCACCCGTATCGTCGCTGTTTGTGCCGTCTGCCACCACGGATACACCGAATCGTCTTGCCTCATGGGCGATCTTGGAGAAGAGTTCCTTTTTGCAGTAATAGCACCTCTGGGGCGGATTATCCGAGAAGCCTTGTATGTCGAGCTCTTCGGACACGATCACGGTATGCACTATGCCCCGGTCCTGAACCCACTTAAGGGCCTCATCGTATTCCCTCTTGGGATAGGTGGATGAGGTCGCAATTACTGCAAGGCACTTCTTGCCCATAACCTCATGTGCCACGGTCAGGAGTAACGTGCTGTCCACCCCTCCGGAGAAGGCCACTGCGCATCCGCCCCACGATTTGAGGAGGCCTTTGAGCTTAGCGAGCTTCTCATGGTGGTTAACCTGGACCATAATTATCCATTTTATGACGTAGTCTGCTCATACCCTAAAGTCTTTGCGTAATCTCACTTGATCACACTTCTGATTATCCCTGATGCCAGGACCATGCCGTTGTCGTACAGGACTATTGTCTGCCCCGGCGTGATGGCCTCTTGGGGCTCGTCGAACAGCACCTTCATCTTTCCATTTTCCACGGTCACTGTGCACGGTGCCGGGGTATGGGCATAACGGATCTTCCCGAATGCCTTACCGCCAAGGTTCTCCATGAAGAGGTTCAGGCGGTCCGCAACGAGTCCCTGTGCGCAGAGATACCTTCTATCACCTATAATGATCCTGTTCTGAGCAGCATCTAAGGAGAGCACGTATTGGGGCTTGCCTGCGCTGATACCCAGACCTGAGCGCTGGCCAATGGTGTAGAAGGGTATGCCCTTGTGACTGCCAAGAATCTTTCCTTTGCGGTTGACGATATCCCCGGGGACTTCATCAATGCTTCGCTTTAAGAATTCGCTTACACCGCCTGCAGGGATGAAGCAGACATCCTGGCTGTCCGGCTTGGATGAGACCGGCAACCTGGCGTCTGTGCGCCACAGCTCTGACCTGGTCCTTGGTGAGTTCAGCCAGGGGAAAGACGACATGCTTAAGCGCCTCCTTGGGTATTCCGGAGAGGAAGTAAGTCTGATCCTTTCTGAAATCCTTTGACACCTTAAGGCGGCAGTTATCATCCGACTTGTCTATGCTGGCATAGTGGCCTGTAGCCAGGATGTTAAATCCCATGGACAGAGCCATTTCCAGTAACGTTCCGAATTTGATGCGCCTGTTACATTCAACACAAGGGTTCGGGGTTCTGCCTGAGCGGTATTCTTCTATAAAAGGCTCTATGACGAAGCGGCTGAGCTCGGGTGCGAAATTCTGCACGAAATGACTGATGCCAAGACAGTTGCATACAGACCTGGCATCTTCAATCTCCCGGGGGCCGCAGCACTTCACCTTGTGGGATTCGGGTGTTTCCACACCCAGGCACATGGTGACACCTGCCACCTCATATCCCGCCTCTTTCAGGAGATAAGCGGCAACAGCAGAGTCCACCCCGCCGCTCAAGGCAACCATGACCCGCTCCTTCATCACTCGCCCCGTCCTTTTTTTTGTTATCCTTATCATATATTATAATGGAAACAGACCTTGATAATACTTGTAAGTTGCATGTAGTTAAAATAAAAAAAGGCACGAGGCTTTTGTGAAAGACACCTATCAGCAAGGTACAATCCTTTCCGTGAATGTGAGCTCGGAGAAGGGACAGAAGAAACACAATATCGGCAGATGCCTTCTCGCTCAAGGGCTTGGCATTGAGGGCGATGCCCATGCAGGCATGGAGATCCGCCAGGTGAGCCTCCTTGCAAAGGAGAGCATCGAGAAAATATGGGCCAAGGGCCTGAATGTTCAGTACGGTGATTTTGCCGAGAACCTCACCACCGAGGGCATCATCCTCCATGAGCTGCCTGTGGGGACACGATTTGCCGTCAATGAAACGGTAATCCTTGAGCTTACCCAGATCGGCAAGATCTGCCATGACCGCTGTGCGATCTTCAAGCAGGTGGGCGACTGTGTCATGCCACGTGAGGGAGTCTTCGCAAAGGTCATTGCCGGGGGTGAAGTGAAGGTAGGAGACACCATTCGGGTTGTCTCTTAATACTACGTCACAAGGGAGGGAACTATGAGGAAATCACTGATATTTATCATGGTGTTCATGTTCATCATGGCGCAGGCGGCCTTCGCACAATGGGGCAATGACCAGATGATGCAAAGGTTCCAGGGCGAATTCAAGCCCGTAGTGGGCGCCTGGGCCGAATACCAGATGAAAGGCAGCGACCAGACGCCGACCAAGATGAAGATCTCCATCGTGGGCAAGGAGGGCAATGCCTTCTGGTATGAAACCGCAAATGACGGCCAGGGTGGACGAACAATCATGAAGATGCTCCTGTCGGGCGACCCGAACGATCAGAAAGGCGTCACACGCATGATCATGAAGAATGGCAATGAGCCGGCCACGGAGATGCCAATCGGCATGGGTCAGGGCAAGAAGCCGGCCAAAGCCCAGCCGCCCAAGGGTAAGGTAATCGACAAGGGAATGGAAACCATAACAGTACCGGCAGGTACCTTTACAGCCAGGCACTTCCAGTACCAGAACGAAAAAGATGTGGTGGATACCTGGTCCAGCGAAAAGGTCCCCCCTTACAACATGGTCAAGACATCGGCAAAAGACTTCACCATGGTGCTTGTGGGATACGGCACCGGAGCCAAGACCGCCATCACGGAGACACCCAAAAAATTCCAGATGCCCAAGATGCCGGCAGGCATGCCGCCTGGGATGATGCCCAGGGGAATGGGTGGATCGGGGAAAGAGTAGGAACTGCGTGTACCCATAAATGCCATTGAGGTGGTCGCAATCTGCGACCACCTCTGAATTACCTGTTGCTAACCCATCTATTCCTTTATTATCTGGAGGTATTTCGCCTGAATGCTGCCCTTAATGAGAAACTCCGCCTGGGACCGTACAGGGAGCGACTTCTTGAGTTCAGCAGAAATGGCATCGATATCATTCGACTTTGCGCACAGTTCTTTCGCCTTCTGGTCAAAGGCCAGGATGTAATCCTTCATTTCAACAACATCTTTCTTCGAAGATACCGGCCCATGACCAGGGATTATCTTGTCTACAGGCACACTCTTGATGAAGTCCAGGGTCTTTTCCCAGCCCATGATGTCACCATCTCCCATGTAGGGGTAGTAGTCGGTAAAGAGCACATCTCCTGAAAAGAGTACCCTGTCCCGGGGTATGAAAACCATGACGCTGTCATCCGTATGTGAAGGCGCCATGAACAGGATATCAACGCTTACATTGCCAAGGTCTATCCGCATCATTCCAGGGGAAGTGACCTCAGGGTATGTAATCTTTATGGCCTTGGCATCCTCATCGGTGATGCCGTAATCCTTGGCATTCCTGATCACCTTGGGCAGTGTCTTGTTCATGTTGATAGGGCAGCTGGTCTGGGCTAATATCACGGCATGTATGGCGGCAAATTCGGAATTGCCCAAGGTATGGTCGAAGTGGCTGTGGGTGTCCACCACATAGCGCACTGGTTTGTCGGAAATCTTCTTGATATCCTCTATAAACTTCCGGGCCCCTTTCGCAGACCCCAGGGTATCGACTACAAGGATACCCTTGTCGCCGATCACGATGCCGGCATTGGCGCCGAAGCTGTTCACAGGCGATGGGTTGATGGTGCCTGCATAGGCATAGATATGATCGGATATCTTCTGCAGGCCGTCAGCCGCATAAGAGAACCCGACAAAAAGGAATATCCAGAGAACAGCAAGAATAAACTGAATACATCCCTTCATGAACACCTCCATAAAGATTCTGAAATTCAAAAGCTCACTACTGAATGACATTCCCGATACTCTGTCAACTAGCTTAACTTATACCATATCTCTCCTTTCAATTCCTCATATTCCATCACTAAAAACCGTTTTAAATATCCCTTGACATGTTAAACCATTTATTCTAATTGGTTAATCCAATTATGGGTAAAACTCCAGCGCCACTCCCCTCCATCAACCCCACACAGGACCGCGAAAAACCCCTTCCTCGGCGGATTGCCGACCTTCTCATAGCCCGGATCTTTATGGGCGAACTGAAGCCGGGTGACCGGCTTCCACCGGACCGCGTGCTGGCGGAGCAGCTCGAAGTGGACCGCACTTCTCTACGCGCAGCACTCAACGAGCTTGCCAGCAGAAACATCGTCAGGGCGGTGCAGGGCTCGGGTGTGGTGGTCCTTGACTACCGGGAACATGCAGGCCTCGATTTTCTCGATGCCGTGTTCGGCATGCCTGATATCGAATTCGGGAGCGCCTTTAACCTTGAGCTCCTTGACCATTGGATCGAGGTCGTCCCGGCGATTCTGAAGCTGGCGCTCAGGCGGGCGACACCTGCCGACCTCGCGGCCATGGATGTCCTTTTCAAGAGACAGCAGAGTGCCATGAAAAGGGGCATCAACTACAGGGAACTGGCCGCCATCGAGGTGGAGATACAAGACATGATTGTCAAGCTCGCCGGGAGCACCATCCTGAGGTTATTCGCCAATTCCATGCGGCAGCTCAGGATTCAGTTTGTGGCATCCTTCTTCAAGACCGTTGATGTCGGGCAGCACATCATCACCATGCGCACCCTTATCCAGCTGGTGATGGCAGGCGGCACCACCCCTGACGAAAGCGCCATGCGTTTCAAGTCTTACCTGCATGAACATACACGCGCCCACCGTTCGCGCATAGCCGCCATGCCGTCGGGTCCGAATCGTCGCGGAGACCGTAAGAAGTCGGGACAACTGAAAAATAGCCGCAGCAGCACAAAACAATGAAGTTATCCTAACCCTTACATAATGGGAGGATGCCATGAGCACTACAACGATAAGAAGTATCTGCTTTGAGTGCCACAGCCGCTGCGGCGTCATCCTCGAGGTTCAGGATGGCAGACTCATGGGCGTCAAGGGCGACCCGGACCACCCCCACAGCCACGGCTACACCTGCCCCAAAGGCAGGGCTGCCCCTGAGATGATCTACCATCCGGACCGTATCACCAAACCCCTTGTAAAAGTGGGCGGCAAGGCAGGCACCCGGTTTCAAGAGGCTTCGTGGGATATGGCGCTTACCATCATCGCGGAGAATCTCCTTGGTGCAAAGGAAAAATGGGGGGCGGAATCCGTGGTCTTCGGCACAGGGACCACCCGGGGTATGGCGCCCTACCTCAACCGGTTCCTTTCGCTCTTCGGGTCGCCGAACTTCATGGCGCCTTCCAACATGAGCGGCGGGCCCATTGTTCTGGGAAGCGCAGCAACCTGCGGCTTCGGCCTTGTGGACCCTGATTATGCCAGCAGCTCCTGTATCCTCCTGTGGGCGCACAACCCCGAGGCATCCTGGCCGGGGCTGTATATGCATGACATCAAGGAGGGCCTGGATTCAGGCGCCAAACTCATCGTCGTGGACCCCAGGGGAACAAGGCTGGCCAGGAAGGCTGACCACTGGCTCAGAATAAGGCCGGGAACGGACGTGGCCCTGATTCTCTGCTTCATCAACATCATCATAGAAAAAGGCCTGTACGACAAGGCGTTCGTTGAGAAATGGACTGTCGGTTTTGATAAACTCAGTGAGCATGTCAAAGCCTTCACCCCGCAGCGCTGCGCTGAGATAACTTGGCTATCCGGCTGAAGATATTGTGGCGGCGGCAGTCACCTTCGGCAGCACAAAACCTGCCAGCATAGGCCCAGGAATGGGCGGCGTCTGCCAGGCTAACGACGCCTTTGACCTCACCAGGGCGCTCACCATCCTTTCCGCCATCACCGGCAACCTCGAGGCCAAGGGAGGCAACCTCAACTGCGTGCCGCCCACCAAGAAGCGCTCATGCTACGGCCCTGACTACAGCACCTACAACAACCTGCCCCCGGAGCAGGCGGGCAAGAAGCTGGGGCTCGACCGCTTTCCGCTTCTCGCCCACATACCCATACCCAGCCCGCCGCAGGTTGTCTGGCCTGCCATCGAAACGGGCAAGCCCTACCCGGTGAAGGCTGTCGGCCTGTTTGCCAACAACAGCGTGTGCGCATATCCCAACTCGGCAAGGGTGAAGAATGTACTGAGCTTACTGGATTTTCTCTTTGCCGTGGACTACTACCACACCCCCACCACCGAACTGGCAGACGTCATCCTTCCCCCTGCCCACTGGAGCGAGCGCGACGAGATCGAAGACCTGCTCATGAAGAACCACGTGTTCTGCCAGGTTAAGGCCGTAGAGCCCGTCCCGGAGTGCCGTGACGAAAAGCAGATCCTCATAGACCTGGCAAATAAAATGGGCCTCAAGGGTTACTGGGATTCCGTACAGGAGACCCTGGACTACCGGCTGGAGCCAATGGGCATGACCTTCAACGAGTTCAGAGAAAAGGGCCATGTTTCAACGCCCCTTGTCTACAAGGGTTATGAGAAGTTCGGCAAGTTCCGGACCCCCACGGGCAAGGTGGAGCTCTATGCCGAATATCTCACCATGCTCGGCATATCCCCCTGCCCTGTTTCAAAGAACCTGACGAAGGCCCGGTGAGCACCCCTGCCCTTTTCCTGGAGTTCCCTCTGATCCTTACAACTGGCGGAAGAAACCTGATCTATTATCATTCATCCCACCGCAACATTGTGTCGCTGAAAGAACGCTCCCCCGACCCCGAGCTCGACATCCACCCGGACACGGCCCGTGGGCTCGGGATTGCTGATGGCGAGTGGGTGTCTCTGTCATCGCCTAGGGGCTCTGTGGAGATCAGGGCCAGGTATTCGGCCGACATGCACCCCAAGGTCGTGCACTCGCCCCATGGGTACTGGTACGGAGTTGAAGACGGCTGGAAAAAGGTAAACATCAACATGATCACCGCTGACGAGCCCCTGTGTCCGGTGACCGGGTCGGTGCCCATCAAGGCCCTCCTGTGCAGGGTTGAAAAACTGACAAAGTGAAGCCTTAACTGTAACGATCCATGAAAAGGGAGGTTCATCATGAATATACCAGAACAGTTGGCGCCATATGCAGCAAGATTGGGGTTCCCCGGATCCGAGGCCATGGCAAGGATCCTGGCCATACTCTTCGATGACCCTGACAGTGTCTCTGTTGCCGGGGCCATGCCGGGTTCCGTTGCAGATATATCGGCCAAGACGGGCATGAGTGAACAACGGGTCAGCCAGGTCACCCACAGGCTCCTGCACAAGGGGGCCATCAGCCGGGTGATCAGCAAAGGGCAATACTTCCGCCTCTTCCCGGCCATGATCGAGCTCCGCGATGCCGTTGTGATCACCCCGGACTGCCCCCAGGAGCTCTTTGAGCTGTGGGAGGTCATCATCCGCGACGAGATGCCAAAGATCGTGCCCATGATGAAATCGCTCAGTCTCCCCCCCATGCTCAGGGTGATCCCCATAGAAGAAACCGTGGAGAATTCCACGAGGGTTCTGGATGCCGACTCGGCCCGGCAGATAGTCCGCGGCGCATCGCTCATTACTGCCATCCCCTGCCCGTGCCGCACCCAGGCAGAGCGCGTGGGCAGGACAAAAGACTGCATAGCACCCAAGGGTGTGAGCCTGTGCATGCAGATTAACGGCTTTGCCGAGGCGGCCCTGGACCGCGGCGTGGGAGAGCGCCTGAGCAATGATGAGGCCTTGAGGCGGTTAACCCTGGCTGAAAAGGCAGGGCTTGTCCACACGGTCCGTAACAACGTCAAGGACGACATGTTCATGTGCAACTGCTGTCCCTGCTGCTGCACGGCCATGTTCCTCCACAACGCCGTAGGTTACGATGCCTCTTTTGCCCCTTCGAGGTTCCGTGCTAAGGTTGATGCAGGCATCTGCACCGGTTGCGGTGCATGCGAAGAAAAGTGTTCATTCGATGCCGTCAGCATTAAATGAAACGGCGCTTATCGACGAAAAAAAGTGTATGGGGTGCGGCAACTGCGTGCTTGCCTGCCCGGTTGAAGCCATCGCCTTGGATGAGGTACGGCCGCCCGAGTTCATACGAAGGACATAACCATTAAACAATTAACAGGAGCTTGAACATGAGTAAACCGACTGTATATAATCATCTGTTTTCTCCCATCACCATCGGCACCATGAAGCTTGAGAACAGGGCGGTCATGCCTGCCATGGGTACAGGATACGCTAACATGGACAATACACCGAGCGATCGGTTGATACAGTACCTGGCCAGACGGGCAAAAGGGGGCACGGGCCTCATCATTACCGAGGTGACCGCTGTAACACAGCGTGGCAAGGGATTCCCCAACGAGCTGGGCATCTGGAATGACGATTTCATCGGCCCTCTTTCCAGGATCCCACAGGCCATACACCGGCAAGGCGGCAAGTCAGCGATCCAGCTCCACCATGCCGGCAGGGAGACATTCAAGGAGGCTGCCGGTGGCATGCCTGAGGCCCCATCTGCCATCCCCAGCGTTATCCTCGGACAGCCCTGCGAGGAGATGAGCATAGATCGCATCCACGAGGTGATTGAGTCCTTTGCCTCAGCAACGCTACGGGCTCGCGCAGCAGGGTTCGACGCCGTTGAGATACACAGCGCCCACGGCTACCTTCTGAATCAGTTTCTCTCCCCTTTTTCCAACCAGAGGCAGGATGCCTACGGCGGATCGGAAGAGAACCGCTCCCGTTTTGTGCTGGAGGTCGTCTCTGCTGCCAGAAAGGCGGTTGGGAAGGATTTTCCCATCATTGTCCGGGTCTCGGCCGACGAGCTCATCAGGGGCGGATTCGACCTGGAGTTCATGAAACGGTTCGCGCCGCAGCTTGTGAATGCCGGGGCTGACGCCCTGCACGTATCGGTAGGTGTTTATTCCACGCCCGGCAGCCTGAGCATAGCCTCCATGGACACGCCTGCGGGTTTCAACCTGTTCAGGGCCAGGGCCATAAAGGCTCTGGTGAATGTGCCGGTGATCGGGGTGGGCCGCATAAGCCATCCCGAGCTTGCCGAACAGGCTCTGGAAAGGGGTGATGCCGATCTCATCAGCTTCGGCAGACAGCACCTCACTGACCCTGATTTCATCAGCAAGTCAAAATCCGGCAACCTTGACGATATCAGACCGTGCGTGGCGTGCAACCAGGGGTGTATCGAACGACTCAGCTTCGAGATGAAATCCGCCACCTGCTCCTTTAACCCGGAATGCGGCCAGGAATTCCGTGGAAATTCATTAGCAGAGGTCCCCAAAAAGGTGTGGGTGATCGGCGCAGGTCCGGCCGGCCTTTCCGCAGCCCTTGCCGCCTGTGAACGGGGGCACGATGTTGAAGTCTTCGAGCAGGAAGACTCTGTGGGGGGCCAGCTGCGCTCAGCAAGCAAACCACCGCACAAAGAGGCCTTCTGGACTTGGGTGGAGTGGGCGCTGAGAAGATTAAAGAACCGTGGCGTGCCCATCAGACTGAGCAAATCTGTGTCCAGAGAGATGCTCCTTGAGGGCAAGCCCACAGCGGTGATCCTTACCACCGGCGCATATCCAATAACAGCCCCCATACAAGGCATCGACGCACCGCATGTCATGGATGCCCGGGATGTCCTTATGGGAAGGGCCACGGCAGCAGGGCCTGTTGTGATCCTGGGCGCAGGATATGTGGGCATGGAGACAGCCGACTTTCTGGTGGAAAAAGGCCTTGAAACGGTCATTCTCGAGATGCTCTCAACACCGCCTGTAGGCAAGCTGACGGCCCACGGCTATTGGCTGCATAAGCGTATCAGGGATAAGGGCGGCAAGATGTTCTTCGGGGCAAAGGTCACAAAAATCGGCCAGGGTGCCGTTCACTTCATAAAGGCCGACGAAGAAAATACCGTCCCTGCCTCCACAGTCATAACCGCCATGGGCGCCCGCTCAGACATCAGACTCGAGGCAGCGCTCAAGGAGGCAGGTATCAGCTATACGGTGGCAGGCGACGCCAAAGGTCCCAGGCGCATCCTGGAAGCCATCCATGAAGGGCATCGTGCAGGCAACATGATCTGATGCAAGGTCAACATGCATCAGCATGTTAAAAAACTGTAAAACCGACTGGTTGTTGGCTTGACCTGGTTGCAATTTATCAGAAAGAGGCCTAAGGTCTGCGGTAGGTTGAAACCGTGTCAGGGGTAGTCATTTCAGATGGTTCTCTGACGCGACTTTGACTTGAGATATCACGACATCTTATGAGGTTTTGGTATGATTTCACATCTTCCACCGACTGCACGAGGGGTCATTTCCATCTCGCTCGTTATCATGAATACCCTCTTCTGGGCCACGCCCATACACATCTTTGCACTCACCAAGCTGCTCATCCGCTCTGATTCATGGCAGCGTCAATGTGCAAAGGCGATCATGTTCTTCGGCAGCTGCTGGATCGTGGGCATGAATACGATCATGCGCACAACCCAGCCCACCAGATATGACATAGAGGGCCTTGAGGGACTCAGCAAGAACCAGTGGTACTTCATCAACTGCAACCACCAGTCATGGGCCGATATACTGATCCTGTTCATAACCTTCCACGGATCTGTCCCGTTCCTGAAATTTTTCATCAAGAAGGAACTCTTCAAGGTCCCTGTCATGGGTACTGCCTGGTGGGCTCTGGACTACCCCTTCATGGAGCGATTCTCCAAGGAATATCTCAAGAAGAACCCGCACATGAAGGGAAAGGACTTTGAAACTACAAGGAAGGCATGCGAGCGCTACCGTCACACCCCGGTCTCTATTCTGAACTTCATCGAAGGGACCAGGTTCACCAAGGAAAAACATGACCGGCAGGAGTCTCCCTACCGGCATCTTCTCCGGCCCAAGGCTGGCGGGTTCGCCTTTGCCCTGGGTGCCATGGACGGGAAGATCTCGAATATCCTGGATGTCACCATCATCTATTCCCAGAGGCCAGGCTCCTTCTGGGACTATCTGTGCGGACGCGTAGACTGGATCAGTGTAAAGGTCAAAAAGATGCCGGTACCTCAAGAATTTCTCAGTGGTGACTATCAGAACGATGAAGTATTCAGGGACCGCATCCAGACCTGGGTCAGCGACCTCTGGCAGGAAAAGGACAACCTCATGGAACAGCATAAGGACGAACACCCGAGGCGTTAAGACCATAGTAAAACCTCTTTCCCTCATTCAAGACTGATCTGCGGCATCTTCGGATTTCAGCGGTTATCCTTTTTTATTCCGGATATTGCGCTTAAGATGAGTAAAAACCTTTTTCCGTTCAAAACCTTTATCTTGCAGCCTGGTGAGGGATGCAGAATTTATTGGTCCTTCAAGGCTGCAAGATAAAGGTTTTGAACGGACCTATAAAAAATAATACCATGGTCATAATGAGTTATATGCTTAAGTACATGGAGCATGTGCGGGTACATTCAACTGCAATATCCGGATTTATAAAAAGCTGTTTGAAAAAGAATCAGGTACATTATACTATCCAAAGGAACAAATGCACTTTTTTGAGTTCACTTAAGGGGGCTCCATGCAGGCTAAGAAATCGAACAAACGGTTCTTCGCTTCCCAGGCATTCCACTACCAGACCTTACGCACATTGGGCCACTCTGCGGCCTTTGGGGCAAACCCCGGCGAGTGCCTGGCCACCATCAACTCCATCCGTAATGCAGATCCTGAAAGCTGGTATGAGTCCTGGCATGAATCCGGCCGGAAATGTGAAAACATGGCCGCAGCATCAGGGGACACCATAGGCCGGGGCAAGGCGCTTCTGCGTGCATCAAACTACTTCCGCACAAGCGAGTTCTTCCTGTCTCCCTTGGACACCAGGCGGCAGGCCGTTTATCGTGAGAGCGCGAATGCCTTTATCAGGGCACTGCAGGTGTTGAGCATACCTCACAAAATCTGGAAGATACCCTATGAGCGGACCTCCATGAGGGCCTTTTATTTTCCAGGTGATGCGGGCAAACCCGTCATCATTGCCTGCGGAGGATATGACTCCACCCTTGAAGAGCTCTTTTTCTGGATTGCGTCTGCAGCGAGGGACAGAGGCTACCCTTGCGTTATTTTCGAGGGTCCCGGCCAGTCCAACATGATTCGTGAATACGACATGAAGTTCACCCACATGTGGGAAAAACCGGTTACAACATTGCTGGATTATATGCAGTGGGACGCCACCGAGCTTACCGGTCAGAAGAAGATCCTCCTGGGCATCAGTATGGGTGCAATGCTGGCGTTGAGGGCAGCAGCCATTGAGAAGCGCATCCATGCAGCGGCAGGATTAGGAGGGTTCTTCAGCATGAAGGATGCGGCCCTTGCCCAGATCCCTCCCATGGGGAGGTTCCTCTACCGGCTCAAATTCAAAGACATGTTCAACAGGTTTGCGTCGCTGAAGGCATCACACGACATGGGCAAACGATGGGCGCTGAACAACGGATACTGGACAATCGGCGCGGACACGCCGTTCGATCTCCTTGAAAAAACCGACCCATTCAGCCTCACTGAGGTGGCGGACAAGATCACCTGTGACGTGCTCATCATGTCCTCGGATAAAGATCACCTCATCCCCACCAGTGAGGCCGGACGGTTCAAGCAGCACATAAAGAACGCCCGGAGCATCCAGGTGCATTGTTCCCTGGACGATGACGGCGCCGGCGAGCACTGCCTGGCAGGGGCCACTGAGCTTTTCCACCAGGTTTTCTTTGCATGGGTTGAAGGCCTTTTCCGGAAGGAGTAATAGTATTCACGTTTCGCTTGACACGGGAAAGAGGATGCCTGTATCAACCCAAGGAATCATACAGCATGACGCTGAGACTACAAGGCAAGGAGACCCTCCCCCATGATAAAAGAAGATCGCGAAAGCACACTGGTACTCATTAAGCCCGATGCCCTGAAAAATTCACTGACAGGGTATATCCTTTCCATGCTCTCGGAATTTCATACCGGGTTGCGTTTCGCTGGGACAAAGATCGTATCCGTCAGCACGCTGCTTGCCGAGGAACATTACGAAGAACACCGGGGAAAATTCTTCTACCCCTCTTTGCTTGAGTATATAACCGGGCGGCTCCATTATCCTGACGAACCGCTAAAGCGCAGGGTCATTGCCTTTGTCTACCAGGGTCCGGGCGCAATCAAAAAGATACGGGACATCGCAGGGCCCACAAACGCCCATGATGCACGCGTGCAGAAGCCCGGATGCATTCGCGCACTGGGCACTGTGGTGCCGGTGAAGGATGAGTCAGGCAAATTTATCGGCGACAGGGTGGACAATCTTATCCATGCCTCAGCCAATACCTCCGATGCAGAGCGCGAAATTAAATTATGGTTCAGGCCCACAGACATACCGCCATACATGCGCGACTATGCTACTGAGGTGTGCGACAAGCTTTATTATTACAAAGACAATGCCATTTCAGCAGACCATGTTGCGGGCAGTATCGGGTTCCTGGCGCCGGGCGACCTTGCATGGAAATCCGATCTTGATGCTATACAATGCCACCTGAAGGGCGAAAAAACCGAGTGTTCAGTAAAAACGGTGGTGGCAAAATACCTGATAAACATGGAGAGCATAGACTGACTAAGGCATCTGTGCTCCTGAGCCTGGCTGCATCCTGATTATCCATTGTCTGGAGGTGTAATGAAGCGATTACGCGAACTGCTGCTCATGGATGATCACGTATGCCCGTGGTGGCTCGCCTACACCTTTGACAACCCCATCAGACGCATCCTCCACCCACCGGACAAGGTCCTTGGAGGCCTTGTCCACCAAGGCTTTACAGCACTCGACATCGGGTGCGGCATGGGCCACTTCACCATGGGCATGGCAAAAATGGTGGGAGATCAGGGCCTGGTCATTGCCGTAGATATCCAGGAGCAGATGCTGGAAAGGGTTAAGAGGCGCGCCATACATCAGGGGCTGTCAGGGCGGATCATCCTGCACAAGGGCTATGTGGAAGGTCTTGAGATGAAGGGCCAGGTGGACTTTGCCCTGGCGTTCTGGATGGTCCATGAGGTGCCTGACCAGCTGGCATTCTTCAAGGCCGTAAAAGACCTGCTCAAACCTGACGGGCGTTTCCTGGTGGCTGAGCCGAAAATCCATACGAGTGAAGCTGACTTGGACAGGTCATTGAAGATAGCATCCCAGGCAGGACTGGCTGTCTGTGCCAACCCGGGCATTCCCATAAGCAGGACCGCATTACTCACCCATCAGGGGCAGTGATATGGCAGGAGAAAAGGTAACACACCGCCAGAAGGACATCTCAAGGCTCATCAAGGAACGAAGCAATATCTCCAAGGACAAGATCAAGCGGGACAAGGGGAAAGAGAAACCCGGAAAAAGATTCAGATAGACTCCTGCATACCTCTTGAGAAAACCATGTAGGAGGTGTTCTCGGAGGTGTCGTCTACCGTATATTAAGATACTCGAAGGGATAATTTTAAAAGACGGCATCTGGGGGTAAACCCGTCATACCCCTATTGCACAGGCAACCTCATGACCGGTAAAGGGGCACTGAAATTCCAACACACAGGCAACGAGCCTCATGGGTTTTCCATCTTTATTGCCTTTCCCGTAGCGGGAGTCACCCATGACAGGGTGTCCTATTGAAGCAAGGTGCCGGCGGATCTGGTGAAGCCTGCCGGTTTCGATCTCCACCAGGAGTGTTGATACGTTGGCGTTAGGATCGCGGGAGAGCACCGAGTATCTTGTCAAGGCAGACCTTTGGTCAAGGGGGGTGTCAATGTTCCCCTGGTCCGGTTCCAAGAGACCAAGGACCTCTGTTTGATAGCGCTTTGTTATTGCACGGCCCTGGAAGAGTTCTGAGAGTTTCCCTGCGGCCTGAGAGGTATGTGCAACCAGGACCAGCCCCTGGGCCTCCCGGTCGAGACGATGAACAGGATAGACATCCCTCCTTGGTGAAAACGACAACTCTACCTGCCGCAGAAGCGAGCAGTGGTCACCATATTCCGTGCCCTGGGTGAGGAGGCCGGCCGGCTTGTCCCATATGCTGTAGTGCCTGAGGTCCATTAAACAGCGAGCCTGGGGCAGGTCAATGGAAAGGATGGCCTGGTCGTAATAGAGCTCGACAACATCTCCTTGTTTCAGAACGGATGTGGCCCTCCTCAAACGTTCACGCCCCCTTCCCCTCCTGCAGATCCATGCTGCACCTTTGATCATGGCGTCCTTGATGCGCGCCTTCGGCAAGCCGGAGTGAAGGGCAAGAAATTCGCAGGCCCCAAAAGGATCTCCCGCGATAACTGTCTTATTTATTAGGATCTTACCTTGTGTATCCATGGATATACTTTAAACTCAGCTTCTCTTAGGGAACCTCATGCCGATGCGGTTTTCTCGTCTTTTCAGACTGTATCCATAAGGGCCTTGATCTCGTCGTGATCGATTTTTTCCTTCTCCAGAAGCAGCTGCGCGCCTTTGACCAGGGTATCCCTCCTGGCTTTGAGGATGCCCATGGCGACCTTGTACTGGGAGGAGATGATCCCCTGGATCTCGCTGTCTATGGCCTGGGCCGTGGATTCGCTGTAATCCCCGCGGTTCTCCATGCCGAAATCCATGAGCTGTGAGCGTCTGTCATGTGCCAGATAGACCTGGCCGAGCGATTCGCTCATGCCGTATTGCTTGACCATGCTCTTGGCGATATCCGTGGCACGGGACAGGTCATTGTGGGCCCCTGTGGATATATCGCTGAAGATGATCTCCTCTGCGGCCCTGCCGCCAAGCAGTGATGCGATCTTGTTCTGGAGCTCAGTCTTGCTCATGAGGAACCTGTCCTCGGTGGGAACCTGCATGGTGTAACCCAGCGCGGCAATACCCCGGGGGATGATGGATATCTTCTGCACCGGATCGGTGCCGGGCAGGCTCATGGCGACAATGGCATGGCCCATCTCATGGTGCGCCACCACGTCCCTCTCATGAGGATTGATGACCCGGTTCTTTTTCTCGAGCCCGCCGATGATACGTTCCACTGCCTCCTGAAACTCACTCATGCCCACGAGCTTCTTGTTCCGCCTGACAGCGAGCAGTGCCGCCTCATTTGCGAGGTTTGCCAGGTCGGCGCCCACCATGCCGGGTGTCATGGCTGCAAGCTTCTCGATATCCACATCGGGTTCGGTTTTGACTGTGCGCAGGTGAACTTTGAGGATGTCCTCTCTCCCTTTTTTATCGGGGCGATCCACCAGGATATGGCGGTCGAACCTTCCCGGCCTTAGCAAAGCCGGGTCAAGGATCTCGGGCCGGTTGGTGGCTGCCATGAGGATGACACCCACCTTAGAGTCAAAGCCGTCCATCTCCACCAGGAGCTGGTTGAGGGTCTGCTCGCGCTCGTCATGACCTCCGGTCATGCCGCCGAAGCCCCGAGCCTTGCCCAGGGCATCGAGCTCATCGATGAAGATGATGCAGGGGGCCTTCTCCTTGGCCTGTACGAAGAGGTCTCTCACCCGGGCGGCGCCAAGCCCCACGAACATCTCTACAAAATCCGACCCGCTCATGCTGAAGAACGGCACACCGCTTTCCCCGGCCACGGCTTTTGCCAGCAGGGTCTTGCCGGTGCCCGGGGGCCCTACCAGCAGGATGCCCTTGGGGACCTTTCCTCCAAGCTCTCCGAACTTCGCAGGGTTCTTCAGGAAGTCGATGACCTCCACAAGCTCCTGCTCCGCCTCGTCCACACCGGCCACATCGGTGAATCTCACATTGAGCTCGTTTTCCATATAGATTTTGGCCTTGTTCTTGCCCAGCGACATGAAGCCCGGCTGCTGGCCCCCCATGCGTTTCATGAGGAAGTACCAGATTCCGATGAACAGAAATATGGGCAGTACCCAGGAGATGATATCGCGGACAAAGGTGGATTCGATTTCACCTTTGAAGGTGACGTTATACTGCTCGAGTGTCTTGGAGAGCTCCTGGTCCACTCGTACGGTTTTGAAATCTACGACCTTCCCGGCGGAATCCTTCATCTTGCCCTGGATCTTGTCCAGAGATACCGCGATCTCGGTGACCTTGCCTGTTTTGAGCAACGTCATGAACTGGCTGTAGGGGATGGTCTTGGCGGCATACATGGATGCTATGTAGCTCTGGACTATGAGAACCACCCACACCCCTATCAGGATGTAAAAGACAGAAAATTTATGCTTCTTCTCCAAGTATTGTTTTCTCCTTCATGTATGGCTTTTGGTGTAGTCGCTATTACTATAGTAACTGCACTGCCATTGTACTTCAAGATGTTATGATCTGCAAACATTTGGGATAATGTGTCACTCCCTTTGGCAAGGGGGGGATAGAAGGTTTTTTAAACTAAAATCCATGGGTGAACCGCTCTCTACCTCGAATACATCTAATACCTATGATTCAGGAGGAATAAAAGATGATCAAAAAAATCATGAAAGGATTGATAGCCATGCTGATTCTTATGCCGTTGTCTAGCGGTGTTTCGGCTGATACCAAATATGAAGTGGCCACCTTTGCCGGGGGATGTTTCTGGTGCATGGAGCATCCCTTTGACAAGCTCCCCGGGGTGAAAGAGGTTATATCGGGTTATACCGGGGGACATACAGTGAACCCCACCTATGAGGAGAACTCATCCGGAACAACCGGACACGCCGAGGCCATCCAGGTGACCTATGACCCTGCGAAGATATCGTATGCGGAACCTGCTGGAGGTGTTCTGGCGGCAGATTGACCCCACCGATGCCGTCGGACAGTTTGTGGACAGGGGCAACCAGTACCGCAGCGGCATCTTCTACCACAATGATGAGCAGAAGCGGCTTGCCCAGGAGTCCAGGGACCGGCTCGCAAAATCGGGCAGATTTACAAAACCCATTATCACCGAGATCGTGAAGGCAGGCACATTCTATAAGGCGGAAGAATACCATCAGAATTACTACAAGAAAAACCCGGTGCGGTATAAGTACTACCGGTTCAACTCAGGCCGTGACAAGTTTCTTGACAAGGCCTGGGGGAAAGACAGAGAATATGCGCCAGGGAAGACCGGAACCGGTTCATTTACCAAGCCGAGCGCAGAGGTATTGAAAAAGAAGCTCACGCCCATGCAGTTCAAGGTAACCCAGAAAGAGGGAACGGAACCGGCCTTTGACAATGTGTACTGGAACAACAAACACGATGGCATCTACGTGGACATCGTCTCCGGCGAGCCCCTGTTCAGCTCCAGGGATAAGTATGACTCGGGCACCGGCTGGCCCAGCTTCACCAGGCCGTTGGAGCCGGGAAATATCGTGGAAAAGCAGGACAAGAGCCTGTTCTCGGTAAGGACAGAGGTGAGGAGCAAAAATGCCGATTCCCACTTGGGCCACGTATTCGATGACGGTCCTGCCCCTACGGGACTGCGCTATTGCATGAACTCGGCGGCCTTGCGGTTCATCCCCAAGGAGGACCTGCAAAAAGAAGGATACGGCTCGGTACCTTAAACTGTTTGATAAATAATTGGAGTAAAGGGCAATGAAAAAAAAGCATGTTATTCTATTAGCCGTATCGTTGTTCATAATCCTTCTCGGCGCTGTCTTCATCTATGAGAGGGTCTATAATAGTGAACCTACTATTGATGAACTCAAGCTGCTCGCCAATCAGGGGGATATGGATGCACAGAATAGACTCGGGGCTGCTTACTTTAACGGCAAGGGCGTAGAGAAGAACATGGCAGAAGCCCAGAGATGGTTCAAACTCTCAGCCCAGAAAGGATATGCAAAGTCGCAATATAATCTTGGGGTAATGTATTATGCCGGACAAGGTGTGCCGCAAAGCCTCGCAGAGGCCCTAGATTGGTTCGGCAAGGCAGCCCTTCAGGGGTTTGCTGATGCTCAATATAATCTTGGGGTGATGAATTATCAGGGTGCGGGCATAATGCAAAATTATCCGGAAGCCTTCAAGCTGTACAGCCAGGCAGCCCAAAAGGGACATGCCCTGGCACAGTATAATCTTGGATTGATGTATCTTGCCGGCAATGGCATACCCAAGGACCTGGTAAAGGCATATATGTGGCTTTCATTGGCAGCAGCACAGAAAGTTCCCGAAGCAGTAAAAAACCGGGATTATCTGGAAGCAAAAATGTCACCCAGCCAACTAGCAGAGGCCCGGAAACTGGCAAACGACTGGAAGCCTGTAAAATAGGTTCCCACTGCAAGAAAGCGAACACCACCTTATCTTTCTCATCTTTCCACTCATCTTGTTGAAATACACAGAATTTGTGATATTCACTTTCCCCGGAGAACCGCCTGAATCAGGCCATCGAGATGCTGCAGGAAGCGGGAACGGTCTCGCTTTCCAAAAGGAGGGGGCCCGCAGGTATTGTTCCCCATCTCGCGCAGGTAAACTGACAGTTCTCTATTTGCAAGGGCATCGCCTATGGTTTCATTGGTTAAAACACGTCCCTTGGGGTCTATCACACGCGCTCCATTCTTCAGGCACCGCGATGCAAGGGGGATGTCAGCCGATACTGCGATATCGTTTTCATTGATATTCTCTGCAATCCAGTCGTCGGCAGCATCAAAATGGTCCTTGACAACCACCATCTCGGCAAAAACGTCTTTCGGAATCTTTATGCTGGAGTTGGAGACAAGAAACACCTTGAACCCGTAACGTTTGGCAACCCGGAACACCTCATCCTTTACCGGGCATGCGTCGGCATCAACAAATATCTCCATCAGGAAGCGCCCTTGCCGCTGAGGTACAGATCTTCAACCTTCTTCCTGGCCCAGGGTGTTTTCCTTAAGAATATCAAACTGGACTTGATGCTTGGATTATTATGAAAACACCTGACACTGATAGTCCTTCCCAGCTCATCCCATCCGAAATGTTCAACCAGTTCGGTGAGAATCTTTTCAAGGGTCAGGCCGTGCAGAGGATTGTTTGGTTGTTGGTCAGCCATGTTTTATGCCTGATTGTCACTTTCTCAATCTTTCAAGACCATAGGTTGGGTTTCGTTTTCACTCAACCCAACCTACAGTTACTTCTTGCCGCTCTAACCGGACGCCTTCTTCTTCGCCACGCTCATGCCATGGCGTTTTAACGCGGAGAGCTGGGTCTTGCGGAGCCTGACGGATTTGGGTGTCACCTCCACCATCTCGTCTTCCTTGATGAACTGCAGGGCCTTCTCCAGGGTCATGGGCGTTATGGGCGAGAGCATGATATTGTCGTCGCGTCCTGCGGCCCTCATGTTGGTGAGCTTCTTCAGCTTGCAGGGGTTCACGTCGATGTCGTTCTCACGGCTGTGCTCGCCCACGATCATGCCTTCGTAGATAGGGTCGCCCGGCACCACGATGAGCCTGCCCCTGGGCTCCAGGCCGCTTAAGGCATACGGTACGGCAACGCCCTTGCGGTCGGCCACGATGGACCCGGTGTAACGGCTCGCGAACTCGCCTCGGTGTTCTTCATAGCCCAGCAGGTACGAACTCATGATGCCCGTGCCCTTGGTGTCGGTGAGGAACTCGTCACGGTACCCTATGAGGCCCCGCGATGGTATATTGAACTCTATCCTCACCCGGCCGGCGCCGTGGCTTGTGTAGTTGATCATCCTGCCCTTGCGGATGGAGAGCTTCTGGGTGACAATGCCCAGATACTCCTCGCCGCAGTCGATATAGAGGTGCTCGATGGGCTCCAGCACCTTGCCATCCTTGTATTCGTTGATGACCTCGGGCCTGCTGACGCACATTTCGAAGCCCTCGCGCCGCATGGTCTCGATGAGGATGGCAAGCTGGAACTCGCCCCGGCCCTTGATGATGAAGCCGTCCCTGTCAGAGGGAACTTCAAGCTGGATGGACACGTTGCGGAGCGTCTCCTTGACGAGGCGCTCGTATATCCTGTTGGACTGCACATAGGCGCCCTCAGTGCCGGCCAGCGGTGAAGTGTTGGCAACAATACGCATGGACACGGTGGGCTCATCCACGATTATCCGTTTCAGTGCCTTGGGGGCCTCCTGGGTGCAGATGGTGTCACCGATCTTCACATTCTCGATGCCTGCCAGCACCACGATGTCTCCGGGTTGCGCAGTGGCGACATCACGGATGCTTATCCCCTCATAGCTCTGGAGCTTGGTGACCTTGAGCGGGATCTGAACGCCTTCGGCATTGATGCACAGGAGCGCATCACTGGCGGTCGTATGCCCATGGTGGATCTTGCCGATGGCAAGCCTGCCTACATAATCGGAATAGTCCAGGTCGGAGACCAGCATCTGGAAGGGTTCCGCCAGGTCGTATGACGGGGCCGGGATCTTGGAGAGGATGGTTTCGAAGAGGCACTTGAGGTCCACGGGGACATCATCCAAGGATTTCATGGCGATCCCGTCGCGGCCGATGGCATACAGGCAGGGGAAATTGATCTGCTCGTCATCGGCACCAAGGTCGATGAAGAGGTCGTATATCTCGTTCAAAACCTCTTCGGTCCGTGCGTCCTTGCGGTCGATCTTGTTGATCACAACGATCACCTTGAGGCCGGCCTCCAGGGTCTTTTTCAACACGAAACGGGTCTGCGGCAGGGGCCCTTCGGAGGCATCCACCAGGAGGATGGCGCCGTCCGCCATGGAGAGCGCCCGTTCCACCTCGCCCCCGAAGTCGGCATGGCCGGGGGTGTCGATGATGTTTATCTTCACACCGCCCCAGATCACGGAACAGTTCTTGGCGGCGATGGTGATGCCGCGTTCGCGTTCCAGATCCATACTGTCCATAATCCTGGTCTCTACCTCCTGGCCATCACGGAATACACCGCTCTGACGGAACATGGCATCCACAAGGGTGGTCTTCCCATGGTCGACATGGGCAATGATGGCGACATTCCTGATCTTTTTATTCCTTGCGGGCTGATTCATGGTGATCCTTTCACTGCGTAAGGCGTGTTCTCAACAGCGCTCAGTGCCATATACCACGTGAAGCCCCTTGGCAACAGAATTCTTTTGTGAAAAAGGATATGGCAGTTGCTGTTTCTGATGCTTGGTGCTATACAATGCGTCCTGAATCGAGGCCTCCCATGAAGATAGGGCTAGTAGGACTGAAGAAATCGGGCAAGACCACCATATTCAATGCGCTCACACGCATGGATATCGCCATAGACCAGTACTCATCCGCCAAGGATGAGCCGAATGTGGCTGTGGTGCATGTGGCGGACCCCCGTATCACGCGATTAAGCGATTTATACAAACCAAAAAAGACCACCCATGCAACCCTGGAGTGCATCGATTTCGGCGGGTTCCGCAGTGAAGGCGGCAGCGATAAAAAAGAGGTCTTCTCGGCCTCCGAGCTGGGCCTCATCAAAACCTCCGATGCCCTGGCCCTTGTGGTGAGGAACTTCCATGATGAGTATATCGACAACCTTCTGGGTGGGCCTGACCCTCTCTCGGAGATCACCGGCATCATCTCGGAGCTCATCCTGTCCGACCTCATCCTGGCGGAGACCAGGCTCGAGCGCATTGACCACCAGATAAGCAGAGGCCAGAAGAATGCACCCCTGGAGCTGGAACAGGACGCACTCCGGAAGGTAAGGGACTTCCTCGACAAGGGAGACCTTAATGTGCCCCCCACCCTTTCCGCGGATGAAGAAAAGGTCCTGCGCGGCTTCAGGTTCCTCACACTGAAGCCCATGCTCGTCATACTCAACTCGGATGAAGACTCCTTCGGCCGAAATGCCGAGCTGCTTGGACGGATCTGGAAGGACTACCGCGGCATCGAGTTTGCCGGCAGATTCGAGATGGACCTCTCCCGGCTCGATGCCAATGAGGCGGCCGAATTCATGGCGGATATGGGCATCAGCGCCTCTGCCAGAGACCGGCTCACCCTGGCTGCCTACGAGCTGCTGGGTTATATCTCGTTCTTCACCGTGGGCGCAGACGAGGTGCGCGCCTGGACCATCCGCAAAGGTGACACCGCGGTGGATGCAGCCGCTGCAATCCATTCCGACCTGGCCAGGGGGTTCATACGGGCCGAATGCTTCACCTATGACGATATCATGGCCCATAGTTCCGAGAAGGCACTGAAGGATAAGGGGCTCATACGGCTCGAAGGCAAAACCTATCCGGTCAAAGACGGCGACATCCTGTCCATCAGGTTCAGTGTGTAACGATAAGGAATAGTCTTAGGTAATGCCCCTGTGTTTATCAGGTGATCTGTTTGACCCGGATTTTGCATTCTAAGACTTGCAAAAACTTGATCCGTTCAAATCCTTTATCTTGCAGCCTTTGTGCAGTGCTGATTAATACGGTCCTAGAGGCTGCAAGATAAAGGATTTGAACGGACCTGTTAAAAAACAATTCCCTGGCATATCGGGTATATCCCCGGCAGCTTGCAGCGGGGATATCATATGCCTGATATTTTTCGCTTTGAAAAAAATCGGAAGTTCATTATATGAAGGTGTCTTTGGTACCAGAAGAGAAGATTTGCGGATGCTCCATCAGCCTTTAAATAAAAGAGGCTGTTGAGAAATACCGCAAGGCCGGTTGATCCTGCAGCACTTCAAAGGAGATTACCCATGAGCAATGGGACGGAAAAGATCATATATTCCATGATGAGGGTAAGCAAATCTTACCAGAACAAACCGGTAATAAAGGATATTTCCCTGTCTTATTTTTACGGGGCCAAGATCGGTGTGCTCGGTCTGAACGGGTCAGGAAAAAGTACGCTGCTGCGCATCATGGCCGGTGTTGATGATAAGTTCGACGGCAAGGCTATCATCTCGCCGGGATACACCTTAGGACTGCTTGAACAGGAGCCCAAGCTCGACGCGGACAAGACGGTGAAGGCAGTTGTGGAAGAAGGCCTGCAGGATACCGTTGACCTGGTCAAGGAGTATAATGCCATCAGCGAAAAATTCTCAGAGCCCATGAGTGACGACGAGATGGACAAGCTCATGGCACGACAGGGTGAGTTGCAGGAAAAGATCGACCACGTCAATGCCTGGGATATCGAGTCACGCCTGGACATGGCCATGGATGCGCTGCGCTGCCCCCCTGCCGATACACCCATCCGTGTTCTTTCAGGCGGTGAAAAGAGGCGGGTGGCCCTGTGCAGGCTCCTGCTGCAGAAACCCGACATCCTTCTTCTGGATGAACCGACCAATCATCTTGACGCAGAGACTGTGGCCTGGCTTGAGCATCACCTCCAGCAGTATGAAGGCACGGTCATCGCGGTCACCCATGACCGGTATTTTCTGGATAACGTAGCCGGCTGGATCCTGGAGCTTGACCGGGGATACGGCATCCCCTGGAAGGGCAACTACTCGTCCTGGCTCGAGCAGAAGCAGAACAGGCTCGCCACTGAGGAGAAGCATGAGTCAGAGCGGCAGAAGACCCTGCAGCGGGAATTGGAGTGGATTCACATGTCACCCAAGGGCCGCCATGCCAAGGCAAAGGCGCGCATCAATTCATATGAGAACCTCCTGAATCAGAACTTCGAGAAAGAGGACCGCGAGCTCGAGATCTATATCCCGCCGGGACCACGCCTGGGAAAGCTCGTCATACAGGCGGAGAATGTTTCCAAGGCTTACGGAGAAAATCTGCTCTTTGAGAATATGAATTTCTCGCTGCCCGCAGGTGGTATCGTGGGCATTATCGGTCCCAACGGCGCAGGCAAGACAACACTCTTCAGGATGATAACCGGTAAGGAACAGCCCGACAGCGGCACCATCAGGATCGGAGAGTCCGTAAAGCTCTCCTATGTCGACCAGGAACGTGACACCCTGGATCCCGGCAAGAACATCTGGGAAGTGATATCCGGCGGCCACGATACGATAGAGCTCGGCAAGCAGGAGGTGAACTCCAGGGCCTATGTGGCGCGGTTCAACTTCTCGGGAACCGACCAGCAGAAAAAGGTGAACATGATCTCGGGCGGAGAACGCAACCGCGTGCACCTCGCATGCATGCTCAAGGAAGGCGCCAATGTGCTGCTTTTGGACGAACCGACCAACGATCTGGACGTGAACACCATGCGCGCCCTTGAGGAAGCCCTGGAGCACTTTGGCGGATGTGCGGTCATCATCACCCACGACCGCTGGTTTTTAGACCGCATTGCCACGCATATCCTTGCCTTCGAGGGGGACAGCTCCGTGGTATGGTCCGAAGGCAATTACTCCGATTACGAGGCGGACAGGAAGAAGAGGCTTGGCAAGGCAGCCGACCAGCCGCACAGGATCAAGTACCGGCACCTGACTAGGGGGTAGACCGGTCGTTTGTGGAATGAAGAAGAACAGGAGGAGAAATCCATGAAAGTGGTCGCCTTTAACGGGAGCGCACGAAGAGACGGGAATACGGCCATCCTTGTGAAGCATGTGTTTGCAGAACTGGAAAAGAAAGGCATAGAAACGGAACTGGTCCAACTGGCCCGCAAAGACATACGCGGCTGCATTGTCTGCTACAAGTGCTTTACCAATCTGGACAAACAGTGCTCGGTAAAGAATGACTCGGTAAACGAATGCATCAGCAAGATGCTTGATGCCGATGGGATCATCCTGGCATCCCCCACCTACTTCACCGATGTCACAACCGAGATGAAGGCGCTCATCGACAGGGCAGGCATGGTGGCAAAGGCAAACAGCGACATGTTCAAACGCAAGGTGGGGGCCGCTGTTGTAGCAGCCAGAAGGGGTGGCGCCATCCATACCTTCGACACGCTGAACCACTTCTTTTTTATCAGCCAGATGGTCGTGCCCGGGTCAAACTACTGGAACGTGGGTATCGGTAGGGAACCGGGCGACGTGGATAAAGACGCAGAAGGGATCACCACCATGAAGACCCTCGGTGAGAACATGGCATGGCTTATGAAGAAGATTCACTCATAAGGGGTACGACTTTAGAAAGGAGACCCATGTCGCCACAGAACGAACAGCAACTGAGAGATAAGCTTACCGGCGAACTCGATGTGTCCTCGTGGAAGGGGTTGATCCCCGAGATGCTCTCCAAATCGCTCTTTAGCGTTTCCAAAGACCTCGACCTGGTGGAAGTGGGTGTACGGGTAGCCATGGACTGTAGCAATGAGGTGAAACAATGGCTAGATTCCGGTCTCCTGAAGCGGCCTACCAAGGATCAGATCCGTCATTGGGAGACCTTCGGCTCCCTCTTCCAGTTCATCATCGTTGAGCCCTATGTCTTCTTCCAGGAATACGACGTCAAGATCAATTCATAACTATAACAGTATGTTGGGTTCATTCAAATGCAGAATCCGGGTAAAACACTGGCAGTGGTTAGCCATATGATCTATCGCACCGGGAAAAGGACGAACCCTTGACACCGCATATCCTGGGGGTGCTCTGCGCCCTCCTCTCGGCCGTGATCTGGGGCACGGGCGACTTCACCGGCGGCATTGCCACGAGGTCAAAAAATGAGTATCAGGTCCTCTTCCTGGCATCGATCCCCGGCATAACGATCCTGGCAATCTTTGCCCTGTTATTCAAAGAAGTAATTCCGTCTGCAAAAGATGCATTATGGTCCTTCAGTGCGGGCCTGTCGGGAGCTTTTGGCATTACAGCCCTCTATAAGGGGCTCTCCCTGGGGAATGCCGCTGCCATAGCACCCATTGCGGCGGTTATCGGTGCCGGGCTCCCGGTGGTATTCAGCTTCCTTGAACTCGGCCTGCCCGGCTCGGTTCAGATCCTGGGTTTCATCATGGCCATTATGGGCATCTGGCTCGTATCCAGACCTCCTGGGGGCCAGAGACATGCAAACAGACAGGAGCTGATCCTGGCGATGATTGCCGGGGTTGGGTTCGGCGGCTTTTTCATCCTCATCGTCCAGGTGGACAAGGGGCTTGTGTTCTTGCCCCTGGTCATCTCAAAGATTGCAGCGATCATTCTTGCCGTTTCCACCCTCCTGTTCAGGCGTGAGACGCTTCCTTCCCTGAAAGGAAACCCCATCGCACTCGTTACCGGTCTGTTCGATGCGGGGGGAAACATCTTTTTCATGCTGGCAAAGCAGTATACCAGGCTCGATGTGGCTGCCGTGCTTGCCTCCATGTACCCTTCCATCACCGTGATCCTCGCCTGGATGATCCTGAAGGAAAAGGTTTGTGCATCCCAGTGGCAGGGGGTGGTACTGTGCATCATTGCCATCGCCCTCATCGGGGTGTGATGCCTGCTGAATTGGCCCGTTCAAAACATGGATCTCGGCTTCACCGAGATTCATGTTTTGAACGGGTAAGGTCTTTTTCTCGCAACAAATTGTTTGGAGAATTGTGTAAGCGCCTCTTACCATTTTCTACCGACTCCTGAAGAGGGTCCAGTCGAGTTCCGGCCAGGGGCAGTCAATGTCTTCGATTTGGTGCAGCTGTTCTTCCGAGAGCCGGGTGTGGTCGGACAGATCCTTTGCAGCCCAGATGAGCTTCAGAAATCGCTGGTGATGGTGATGGAAGCGCTGGTTGGCATATTCCTTGGCCTGCGTTGTAAACAGGAGGAAGGGCCAGTCGCTGCCCTGCATGAGCAGGAGCTCCCGGGCCAGCTGCCGCAGGATGCGTACTCCTCGCTCGTCTTGTGGCTTCACCCCGGCTATGACCTGTTCCGCCTCGCGTGAGCTCGAGTTGATCGAGGGCCAGATCCACCCGTGCTCCGGATTCTGCCAGACCGTGAAATCGGAGTTCAGTCCCCATGTGCTGGGTTGCATGCTGATAAAAGAAAATCCTTCCCGGTGGGTATCGAGATATTGCCCCAGGCTTCTGCAGGAAACCGAGTCTTCCTTTGCCAGCAGCCGGCAGACCTGCTCAAGCCAGTTAACGCCTTCATGCCACCAGTGACCGAACAACTCGCAATCATATGGGGCAACAATTATGGGCTCTGCATCGGAAATGTCCGTCTGTTCAAGAAGACTACTGACGAGGCTGGTAAAATGCCGCGCATGGCTTTTTATACGATCACCGGCCATCTTCGGATCATAAACCTGCTTATCGGGCTGACCTGTAACCCGCCAGTAATGCAGCCCCGACTCGGAATCCTTTCGGTGGAATTCGAGGTAATACGGATCGCCGGGGTAACCCAGCTCAGGCGACCAGACCTGTTTTCCCGTTTCCCCATTCCGTCCGAATACCGAAACGCCTGATGCCAGCTTGTAGCCGTTATACGTGGTAGGGGCGGCTTCCTGATGCCGGTTTTCCAAAAAGGAAGCACCTGTAATGCCGACATTCTCCACGAAGAAATACTCGATTCCTTCGGAGCCTAGCCATTCATCAATGGACTTACGCATGCGCTGATCCTTGTGGGACCACACTGCAGGTCTGTAAGCGCATTCAGGCAGCCAGAACCCGCGCGGGGAACGGCCGAAATATTGTTTGTATGTTTCTACACCTATGTGTATCTGTGCCCATATCATGCTGTCGCATTCCATGAGCGGCAGGAATCCATGGGTGGCTGCCGATGTCAGGACCTCAATAGCTCCCTCGTCCTGGAGCCATTTCAAGGTGCCCAGGATATCCCGGTAAAAATCATCTGTGTAGGTCTTGTAGTTACCCTCAAAGTGATCCAGCCAATACCTTGCAACCAGACACATGTCAGGGTCTGCCCGGAAGCGCTCCATGTCGTTACGGGCACGGTTGATCTTGTCTTCCATATAGGCACAGAAACGGTCTTTCATGTACTCATCACGGAGCTGCTCCATGAGTATAGGCACAAGGCCGATCATAAGCCTTGGATGTATCCCGTCAAAATGAAGAGAGCGCAGGATCCTTAAAAGCGGGATATAGGTCTCGTTCATGGCCTCAAAGAGCCACTCCTCACCTGCCGGCCATACCCCAGATTTCCTACAGTAAGGGATGTGGCTGTGCAGCATCATGGCAAAGACACCCGGCATATTGCTCCTCCTTAAATTCATATGATGCCTTATAGCCTTCTTGATCAATTCCAGCCAGGATGAATTCTGTTTCAATCATTGCACTAAACCCGGATTCTGCGCTTGAAAGTGAGTAAAAAATACCATGATCACAATGAGTTTTATGCTTAAAGATGCAAGAGGCAATTATGGGCACATTCAAAAGCAAAATCCGGGTTAAATTAAATTTTTAGGTTCCCTGCAAAGCCAAAAAAAATCCCCCTTCCCAAGGGCATGAAGGAAGGAGGAAAATTTAGAGGTTTGATGTTGAGAGAAAACTCATAATACTAATTGAAAAACCAAAGGCAATAAGGAGGCACCATTTTTTAACTACTTTTACAAACGAACCCTTGATGAATAATAAAGGTTATTGCATTTGTTGGTGCAATCGAGATATTTTCAAATATCACCCAGAGAGAAGGCGGGTTATAATTTGTTTTTACTCAAGAAAATAATAAGTGGTTTTCTCATGCCACTTTCAATCCTTCTCAGTCTCTTCCTCATGGGACTGATAATGCTTCGGACCAATCGAACCCGGCCTGCAGCAAAGAAGGTCCTCGCTTTTACTTTCTTCCTCCTCGTGCTTCTCGGTTATGGCGTTCTGTCCTATTGGCCCCTTTATAAGCTGGAGGGTCTCTATCCTCCGATTGATATCAAGTCGGTAAAACCGAACAGCATCAAATGGGTTGTGGTGCTGGCAGGAAGTCCTGATGAAACAATAGTACGTCTTACCGAAGGTATCCGCATCTACAGATCTCTTCCCGGGACTAAACTCATCATGTCCGGGGGTAAAGTGGTCGATGCTGCACCGGAGCCATCGTCATCCAAAATGGCCCGGATTGCAACCGGACTGGGCGTCAACGCTCACGATATTGTTCAGGAGAATATTTCAAGAGACACCAAAGACGAGGCGAGGATCGTCAGGTCCATGATCCATGAGACACCCTTTGTCCTGGTAACCTCTGCCTATCACATGCCTCGGTCCATGGCACTTTTCAAAGCACAAGGCATGCACCCCATACCCGCACCCACAGGGCACCACATACTTCCTCATGAACGCTATCTCAGCCCTTACTGGTTTTTCCCGAGCACAAACAATATCATGGAGGCAGAGATTGTCCTTCACGAAGTCCTGGGTATCATCAGTGCCGGGATAATGGCGCAACTGTAGGTGAACAAATCATGAAGCCGAATCCATGTCTGACCTGTGGTGCATGCTGTGCATTTTTCCGGGCCTCTTTCTACTGGGCCGAGGCGGATGATGCAAACCCAGGGGGTGTCCCGGTGGATATGACCAGAAAACTCAATGAGTTCCGCAGGTCCATGATCGGCATGGATGGCACGAAACCAAGGTGTATCGCCTTGCAAGGAGAAATCGGAAAAGCCGTTTTCTGTTCCATTCATGAAAGGCGCTCATCAGTCTGCCGCGACTTTGAACCGTCATGGGAGAACGGCCTCCATAACGAGAGGTGCGACAAGGCCAGACGGGCATGGGGACTTGAACCACTTAATGCACAAGACTGGGATGAGGATACATAGTATCGGATAATGTGTTTTGCTGCAGAAAAAACCGTAAATACCCTTGTTGGGTTCCTGGAACTGCCTCTATTTCAGCGGTGTTTCACCAAAATCTTCAACTGCATAGATATATTTGCTGATATGATTATGAATTTCCTGCTCAAGCACCATGAATTCTACGCCGACAATCATTTCTTTCCTGCTCTTCTTGATGTTCCGCACAGTACCCAGGACCTCATGGTCACCATGAATCCCAGGGAATTTGCACATCAATTTGACATCATCATCTATTTGAACAGGGGGCAGCGGCTCCCTTTGTGAAGCCAGTATGTGAAAGCGGCAGCCATTTATGCTGATATCAATTATCGCCCCTTTGATTATCTTGTCTTTGACTTTGATGGTTGCAGGGAAAATACTCTGTGCCCTTTTTTGTGAACGGAGATCGTGGTGTTCTATGATCTTCGGATATTCAAGGAAAAGCAGCTTAACAGGCCTGGTAATCATCTCAATCAGCTTTGTCTGGAAACCAAAGACTATCCCCTGATAGATGTATCTGACAACAATATCGAACCCGGGAATGAGCTTGTGCTTAACATTGGAAAACTGAGCTGGGATCTTTATGATAAGATACTCATCGATCTCCATCCCCACAAGGATGCTCTGGAGCGGGAAAGCAACACCATCCAACTTCAACTGGATAGGAATACCTATTTCCAGACTGATGCGTTTGCCAAATTCAGAAAAGTCGATATCTATTTCTTTCATAGCTATCAACAAATATCGGACAAATGAAATTTTTTCATTATGGATAAATTCAGATTAGAGACAGTTCACTAATTTTTAGTCACTGCCCGGCCTCCGGTCCCAGCAATTTTACGAATGCTTCAAAGATCTCGGTATCGAATCCATGGGATACGTCCTGGTGCATGGCCTGCAAGGCCTCAAAGGGAGCAAAAGGTTTGCGGTAAGGGCGTTCTGCGGTCAGGGCCTCAAAGGCATCGGCAATACTGCAGATCCTGGCATACAAAGGTATATCATGGCTCCTTTTCTTATGTGGATAACCGCTTCCGTCTAAGTGCTCGTGGTGCGAAAGAATTATGTTAATAGCCTCCAGGCTCAATGAACCTGTAGCCATGAACCTTCTATGTCCCCAGATGGGATGCATGTGGATCAGCTGCCATTCAAAGTCGTCGAGATGACCCGGTTTATTAAGTATCTTCATAGGTATACCGGCCATACCGATATCATGCAGAAAAAACCCTGTGCTGATCCTTCTGATCTGTGACCGGTTGAGTTTATCACCCATAAGTTTGAGCAGCAGGGCCGTTGCATAGATGCCCACGCGAAGTGAGTGATGATATGTGGAGTTTCCAGAGGTATTCATACGGTGGAGATGCCCGAGCACTTCCTCATCAGAGAGGATAAGTTTCACCTGCTCGCCCGCGTCTTTCCTGACATCCATGATACTGCGAGGGATAAAACCATCATATGCATCTTTGATGGACTGCATGGCAATGGAATACATAAGATCAGCCTTCTGTCTCCCATCAAGCCTTGGGTCTGTAAGCTCATGCTTTATATCCTGTTCAAAGATGCCCCTTGCCAGCTCCCACTCATCTTCCCTCACAAAGAGCCTCGTCTCAGAGCGGCTCATCATGCTTAAGTGTATCCTGGTAAGGACTATGCCTTTGGCGGCAAAAAGGCGGTACGTGTCCTGCAATTTCATTAAGATATCAAAATCATACACATGTCCTACATGCACCTTGGATATGGGTATTTCCCTGAAGCCCTCCATGGGTTATTGATCGTCAAATCCATTGAAATCTTGAAAGGATGGGCTTAGTTGAAAAGAGAAGATATCTTCACTTTTATTGAAGCACAAGCTACAGTGACTCCATAAAAACTCACGCACATTGATAGTGTGATTGGTTCAATCCCTTAAGTTTAGTTCCTTAATCAACGGCAGCACCTTGTCTTTATCCGAGATCAGCGGTGATTGTGTGGGCCAGGGTATGGCCAGGTCAGGGTCGTCCCAGCGGATTCCACTCTCAGACTGGGGGGCATACAACGCATCAACCTTATAGAAGACCCTCGTGTCCGGCTCCAGGGTGCAGAAGCCGTGGGCAAACCCCCTGGGGACGAAGAGCATACTGGGTTTATCTGCAGATAGCTCAAAGGCGGCCCACTTCAGATGAGTAGGTGACCCTTCACACAAGTCCACTATCACGTCATATACTTTCCCGGTGAGCACCCAGACGAGTTTTGCCTGGGCATGGGGAGATCTCTGGAAATGAAGCCCCCTGATCACCCCTGCACTTACTGAATGGGAACAATTATCCTGCACAAACTCAAGGTTCAGCCCTTTGGCGGCAAAGGCGCTGGAGCTGTAGATCTCCAGGAAAGACCCCCTTGGGTCCTGATAAAGGGTCTGTTCTATAATGTATGCCCCATGGAGGGCGGTCTCTCTCAGCTGCATGCACTATTACTCCTTAATACCCTTCTACCTGAAAGACCCCTTTAGAATCAAACGGTATAGTGAAAATTATCATGAATCTCGTCGTGCAGAATCAAGCTCTCCCCTGATCTTATCTGTCCTGTCATGGTACCGAGGAGAAATATGCATAGGCACCACCTTCTTGGCGCGCAACATCCTTGCTATCATACCGGCCTGGGCCGCCGTGAGGTGCCCCTTCTCATATGCCTGATGTTGTCTCTCAGCGAGATAATAAGCCTCGATGAAGAGGATATCCACATCTTGTCCAAGTTCTCCGATACGCTTCAGATTATCGTCGGAGGCACGGATGTCGGTGATATAGGCCATCTTATAACCCTTTGTGATGATCACCAGTTCGTTGAAAAGATCATCAACCCTTGCCCTCATGTTGCCTGTTGTGGAAGTTACTTCAATTATATCATCCATGCGGCTTGCCAGGATTGACTCCTTTAAAATACCTATCCAGGGGCCGACCCTATATCCCAACGCATTGAACCTGGATGACTTGATGTTGAGGTGATACGGTTCCTTCAGGACAAAACCCAGGCAAGGCACATTATGATCTAGCACCATGGCATCAATGCTGTAGATGGACTTTGTCAAAATAGCAGCATCCAGTCGTGAGGAGGTAGTAGTCTGGCAGGGCGCGAAGGAGTCGCGAGCCCGGGCGCAACAGGTGATAACAACATTTTCCCTAACCTCATGGATCACAATCTCCAAAGGATAATCTTCGGTGAGGTTCCAGGTATAGGAGACGAGTTTTCTGGTCACCTTTTCAACAATGCCTTCGGGACCATATATGTTAAGGGGCCTTTGCCTATGGAGAATAACACGCAGTATCTGGTCAAAACCCATGAAGTGATCCATGTGGAGATGACTGATGAAGATTGAATCAAGTGAGAGAATCTCACGGTTGGACAGGCCGGCCATACGGCCGCAGTCAAACAGGAGAGCTGATTTCAGATTGAGGATACGGACAAAGACCACCGGATCGAACAAGGGGCCGTTCACAAGCCGTGCGAGGAAAGTCGGCCTCATAGAGCACCTTTAATTTACATCCTCACATCCCCAGCGACTTCAAAAGGCTGTCCACATCGTCCTGGCAAGAGGCAGCCCCCTTGTCCTGACCAGGTATCACGGGGCCATGGGTCTTTGTCCCGTCACGAGAGCCTGTCTTGCCCTTGGGGATGCCTGCATTGCGGGTATATCTCCTGATAAGGTCCACAAGCCGCGCCTCCATGTTCTCAACGACCTTGCACACCTTCTTAACTATCTGGTCCACTAGGTCGGCATGGATCTGGAGTTCGCTGATCCTCATGAGCTCGTTCACCAGATCCTTATTGTGGTCTTTCAGGACTTTGAGTTTTTTCAGCGCCTCTTTCTTCTCGTCAGCCATGACGGATCTGGCAATGGCATCATAAACGGTATTGTCTGCCAGAGCCTTCTCCTGCCTGGCAAACAGCAGGTCAAGTGTCTTCTCCGAGGTGTCTTTTACCAGGGTCGAAACATGGGAGAGCTTGCTGGAAAGGCCCTGGACGTCTTCCTCCGTGATGTTCATCAGGATTGGTTCCAGGAACTGCTGGATGTCCTTGATGGATTCATGCAGGTCACGGGTGATCTCGCCGATGCCCCGGAAGAGATCATCAGTAGGGATGGTCTTGAGCTTCTTCATGAGATCGGCTGCACGGGCCAGGTCGGCATTCGTCAGGGACACGATGGCATCTTTCAAGGTGTCCAGAAAGACTACGAGCTGTTCAAATGGCTCATCCCCCTTTTCCTTAAAATAGGCCTTTAATGCATCAGCCTGCTTGAGAATGACTTCCACATGATGGGTTTTGTCTGAAGATTTTTTTGTGCCCATGGGATCTCCTGCCCTTTCAATCTTTATCCGGTATAGTATTCAGATCCAGCATCCAGGGGGTTTCCTCGCTGTCAGAAGGTGCGCGGTAATCGCCCCTTGGTGATAATGAACCGCCCGAACCCACCTTGGGGGCGTTGGGGATGCACGAGCGTTTGTACTGAGAGATCTTGAAAAAGCGGTGGATAAAGACTTCGAGCCAGTGTTTGATTTCGGCAAGGGTGTACTGGTGCTGCTTGTCTAAGGGTATGTCGGGCCACCTCCCCTTTGTTGCATCGTGCCATGCACAATATGCAAGAAAGGCCACCTTGGATGGCAGATAGCCATAGCGGGTGATGTAGTATGTGTTGAAGTCCTGCAGCTCATAAGGACCGATTGTAGCCTCGGTGCTCTGGGCCGGCTCACCGTTCGCTGTTCCTGGAATAAGCTCGGGGCTGATCTCGGTTTCCAGGATGCCTTCAAGACAGAGTGATGCCTTGTTCCCTAATATCTTTTCAGAGGCTACCCATCGGATTATATATTGAATGAGTGTCTTGGGTACACTCGCGTTTACGCTGTAGTGGGACATATGGTCACCTACACCATAGGTGCACCAGCCGAGTGCCAACTCGCTCAAGTCACCGGTGCCCACCACCAGGCCGTTATTCATGTTTGCAAGGCGGAAAAGGATGGAGGTCCGCTGACCTGCCTGAATGTTTTCAAAGGTAATATCGTAGAGCTCTTTCCCTTTTCCATAAGCGTGGCCAATATCCTTCATCATGGCCTTGCAGCTTGGGCGTATGTCGATTTCGGATGCCTGTACACCCAGTGCCTTCATGAGGGCATTGGCATTGGCATAGGTCTTCTCCGAGGTGGCAAAGCCGGGCATGGTGAAGGCTTTGATGTTTTTGCGTGACAATCCCAGCATGTCCACAGTCCGGGCGCATACAATGAGGGCATGGGTTGAGTCGAGTCCGCCTGATACCCCGATGATGAGATTTTTGATCCCTGTGGACTTCATCCTTTTCGCCAGCCCCTGAACCTGGATGTTGTAAACCTCATAACAGCGCTTCTCCCTGAGCGAGGGGTCTGTCGGGACATACGGAAACCGGGGTATCTCGCGCATGGGCATGATCCTGCGGCGAGGCGCTGCAAGGGGGAACCTTATCTTTCTGAAAGTCTTCGTTCCCTGCCGGGCACCGGCATCAGTGAAGCTCGTCATGATCATACGGTCCTTGACCAGGCGGTCAAGATCGATATCCGCTGCAATAACCTGGGGGTCCCAGGAGAATCGTACGGATTCGCTCAAAAGGGCGCCGTTCTCATAGATGATGGCATGGCCGTCCCATGCAAGGTCCGTGGTTGATTCACCGGGGCCTGCGGCAGTGTAGAGGTATGCTGCTATACACCTTGCAGACTGGTTTGCGACAAGGTCACGGCGGTATTCATCCTTGCCCGTGGTTATGTTGGATGCCGAGAGATTGGCAATAACCGTCGAGCCTGCCATGGCTGCATGGCTGGAAGGCGGGATGGGCGTCCAGAGGTCCTCGCAGATTTCCACAAACATGCGCAATCCAGCAATGCCATCGGCCTCGAAGAGCAGATCGGCACCAATGGGAACATCCTTCTTTCCGCAAAGATCGATGGTGTCCACGCACAGGTCCCTGGCAGGTCTGAAATGGCGCAGCTCATAGAACTCCCTGTAATTCGGCAGATAACTCTTAACCGCAACACCTAAGATATCACCTTCACACATGATAACCGCACAGTTGAACAGGGCATCCATCACTTTAAGCGGTGCACCTACAACAATGACCATGCCGAGTCCTGTGGTTGCCTTCCTGAGATCTTCAAGGGCGGAAATGACACTGTCCTGCAAGGCATCCTGAAAGAACAGATCCTCGCTGGTGTAGCCGGCCAGACTCAGCTCAGGGAACACCGCAATTACACAATGCTGTTCATGGGCCTTTCGGGCACAATCGAGGATCTTCTGTACATTAAAGCCCGGGTCCGCCACTTTGATCTCGGGGATGCATGCAGCAGCGCGGATGAAGCCGTGCCGGTACAGGTTCAGAAACTCCTGTGCCTTGTTCGCACCCATTTTCTTCAGGGTTCTCTTAACTTTACCCATAGCCTGCATTATACATCGGAGATTCCAAACAGACAAATGAACATTTCATGCTTGAATTAACACCATATCTTTTGTACTACCTGTTACAGGTTGAAGGAGTGCAGGTAATCGCTGGCGCCTTCCAAGGCGCGAGAGGAAAGTCCGGGCTCCGCAGGGCAAGGGTGGTCGCTAACAACGACCGGGGGTGACCCCAGGGAAAGTGCAACAGAAAACAAACCGCTGCCCTTAAAAGGCAGTAAGGGTGAAACGGCGAGGTAAGAGCTCACCAGTTCCCCGGGTGACCGGGGAAGCTTGGCAAACCCCACCCGGAGCAAGGCCAATAGAGGGGCTTTCAAGGGCTGCCCGTCCTGCCCCTGGGTAGGTCGCTTGAGGTAGCAGGCAACTGTTATCCTAGATGAATGATTACCACCCGGATCACGGCAACGTGGCCCGGGCTACAAAACCCGGCTTACGCACTGCTTCAGCCTTTTTGATCATGGGTGCATTGGATCATGTAATGGATAAGAAAGCACGCTTTGAACTAGGCCACATGGAAAAGATACGGAGGTCAATCTACGTCTTTCTCAGGGACCAGCTTGAAAGAAGGCTCATCTCCATTGCCCTGGAGACACCGTATCGCCTCTGCCGTGTTAAAGACATGCCCTATCCCTATGTGGAAGCCGGTGACCTGAAACCCAAGAAGAAAGAGTTCATGAAGGATTCCTTCGTATCCGAGCCTTTTATCATCATCTTCTGCGAGGACAGTATTGATGAGGTGCATCAGAAGTACATCCGTTTTTCGGAATCCAACAGGGTAAGGAAGGACAACCTCTCGCTCATCTCGGGAATAAAACTGCAGCGCTCCTTCTACTCAACCGCCCGTTTCTTCGAGCGGGACTCGTTCTTCGACCTTTTAGAACAGCTTCTGGATATGGACTACTGCTTCCTCATCCAGCGCGACAACCGCTATAAAAAACAGGACCGCTACTGTCTTACCCACTTCCACGTAAAGATCGACTGGCCCATTGCAGATGCAGCGGAAAGTCTTGCAAAGGAGCTCCGCTACATCTCAAAAAACCTCTACGAAAAGGGCGACCGGTACGCAGAGATCCTGCAGCAGAAGCTCTTTGAATATTACGGCTGCCACCACCAGGCAACAGGCGGAAGGCGCTCGGCAGCGCTGATTGCGGCCCAATACTTAAAGAACGTGCCCTACCTCTCCACGGTTTATGTATCAAGCGCCGAGACCAAGACACTCACCAGCTACTCGGAAAGGGGCACCTGCCGATACGCAATTGTTCAGTTCGATAAACAATTCGCCAAGACGGTTATCGAGTGCCACGGGCTGACCGAATCGAGCTTCCGCCAGGGTTATGTCATAGGAGAGGCGGAGAATACCTTTGATGTCATGCTCTTTGTTAACTATGAACATACGGAATGGGGTAACCCGCCCTTGGACGGAAAGCTGAGGATACTTAAGCCCGACTATGCCTGGCTTGCAGTGGAAACCGAAATGGTGCTGCCCAAAACGGATGCCATAAATTACAGGCCTCTCCAGGTGAAATGGGTGTACAAAGGCTGACATGATTTCAGGAGGACATTTGAAGGCAACCATCATAGACGGCAACGAGCTTTCCAAGAAGAAACGCTTGTGCATTGCCCAGGAAACCCAAGAATTCACCAGGAAGCACGGAAGGGCCCCGGGGCTTGCCGTGGTGCTGGTGGGGGAAGACCCTGCATCGGCCATTTACGTGAGGAACAAGAAAAAGGCCTGCGAAACGGCGGGAATCCGTTCTTTTGATTACCAGCTCGATGCAGCGGCAGAAAGAGAAGATCTGCTGGCCCTGGTCCATAAGCTCAATACCGATCCCGAGGTGGACGGCATACTGGTGCAGCTCCCCCTTCCCTCACATCTGGATGCCCAGGAGGTTCTGCTCACCATTGACCCGGGCAAGGATGTGGACGGGTTCCACCCCTACAACATGGGCAGGCTGCTCACCGGCGAGCCCACTCTCGTTCCCTGCACCCCTGGCGGTATCATGTACATGCTGAGCGAACACGGTGTTACACTTAAGGGCAAGGATGCAGTGGTAGTGGGCCGCAGCAACATCGTGGGAAAGCCCATGGCTCTGCTGCTCATGATGGAACACGCCACCGTCACCATCTGCCACTCGCGCACCGTGAATCTGGATAAGAAGGTCAAGGCTGCGGATGTTGTTGTTGCAGCCATCGGCAAGGCTGAAATGATCAGGGGCGAATGGATCAAAGACGGGGCCGTGGTGATCGATGTGGGCATGAACAGGACTGATTCAGGATTAAAGGGCGACGTGCAGTTTGAGGAGGCATCCATGCATGCATCCCTCATAACACCCGTACCCGGAGGTGTGGGGCCGATGACCATCACCATGCTGCTGGACAACACGTTGCGTGCTGCAAAAAGTCATGTATCCTGAGCTAATTGCATACGTCCGAAATTGTCATTCCCGCGGAAGCTTCGAATCCAGTCAAGCCAGTACACATATAAACCTCCCAAGGAGGGGAACATGATGAAAAAATCATTCCTTGTCTTCATTTCTCTCATTTTTGCCATAACTTTATACGCTGAAGAATTAAAACCCATACAGCTCCTTGCACCACAGCTTGATAAAGGAAAAACCTTGATGCAGGCCTTGGTGGAGAGAAAATCTTCACGATCCTTCAGCGCGAACAAATTGCCTGACAGGATACTTTCAAATATGCTCTGGGCCGCCTGCGGAATAAACAGGTCCGGGTCAGGGCATCGAACTTCACCATCGGCCATGAACTGGCAGGAAATAGATATCTATGTGGCATCATCTGAAGGGCTTTTTCTCTATGCTCCAAAAGAGCACTCCCTAAAACCTGTCCTGAACCGGGATATCAGATCCTTAACCGGAAAACAGCCATTTGTCAGCGAAGCACCCCTTGACCTCATATACGTAGCGGATCATTCAAAGATGGGTGGTGCAAACGCCGAGGAAAGAATTTTTTACTCAGCAGCTGATGCGGGTTTCATCAGTGAAAATGTCTATCTTTATTGTGCATCCGAAGGCCTAGCAACGGTCGTAAGGGGGCTCATCGACAGGGAACTCCTTGCCGATGCCATGAAACTCCGCACCAATCAAAAGATCATCCTGGCACAAACCGTTGGATACCCGGCAGGAACAAAAGCCGACACAGGCCCGGGGGTGTTTAACCTCAACAAGGCTACCTACGATCAGCTTAAGATGTGCCCATTTTTAGGTGAGACTCTTGCCAGAAAAATAATTGACTATCGATTCGCCCACGGCCCCTTCGACACCATCAACGACCTCTTCAGGGTGAGGGGAGTAACCTGGGAGCTGATCGATAAACTAAAGCCATACCTTGTCCTGGAAGGCAACACGACCTTTGACTTAACAAGCCTTAGAAATACCGGGAGCTGAATTCAGTACATTCAATTGTACATTACGGAAATACAAAAGCCCTACCTGGAGTGCAGGTAGGGCTTTTGTATTCAAATGAGAGAACAGCCTATCAGTCGAACAGAGGGAATGGCCTCGGTTCAAACGGATCGAATACCGGTGTCATGCTGAAGAAGTTGGGATCAAACACCGGACTCGGAGGGAAGCCGAGTATATTGCCGGACTCACCCAGCGGGAACATGCTCTCGATCCGGATCGGTCCAGAATGACCCAATTCAACGCAGTGCGCATAGGTAGAGCGTGAAGAGAACGGCATTGCATGAAGCACGCCGAGCAGATCGTGCCTGTAGGTAATCACATCGCGCTTACCGCTGCCCCATGGCTGATTACCAAGCCTTGCAAGCACGTTATCGAGTGCCTTGACAATAATATCATCAGCGGTCTGGGGCGCTGCCGGGTCCGAAGCGTTCTTAAACCAGTTGTAGTTATTGACGATAGAGCTGCCAGGCAGGCCATGGAGGAAGACATTGAACAAGCGGTACATACCCACTGTATTTATGAGAGAGGATCCCAGCTCATCTGCAAAGGTGAGCGTGATCGCCTCACGGATCCAGGCATCCTGGAGCATCCATGCATCGGCGCGGTCAGTCCCCTGTGCCCATTCGGACGGCCCTCCTTCGACAAAATGGCCGTCCCATGCCGATAGGAGGTTAAGCGCTGCCTGCTGTTCACCTGTCGGCCCGGAACTGGTAACGGCATTGATGAACTCATCCGCCACAAAATCCCACGGAACACCGCCGCCGCCGAATGAATCGGTTGTGGCGATATTCAGGGCCAGATCCCGCACTTCTTCGTAGGTGAGATTGTCATTTTTAGACAGATAGTCATCGACTACATGTGCCCGGTGGAACGGACCGAAGAAATAAGACGAGGGGTTGTTGTAGGAGTCGGCGTAGGTGGCATTGCTCTTGTTGTTCCACCCGCAGTAATACCCCCTGGCTATGTTGCGGTCCGTTGAACGGGGGATAAGCACTGCGGCATCCCATTCCAGCGGGGTCTCCTGCAGCACCCTGGGGCAACCGCCATTCACCGGCCGGCCTCACCGGGTCGCGGCCTGACATCCAGTAGGCAATATTTCCATCCTTGTCTGCGTAGCAGAAGTGCTGGCTCACCGCTACACCTTCAATGCCCTTTCCGAAGTCATCCATGCTCTTGGCACGTGCAAGCGCAAGGATCGCACCGACTGACTGGAACTCATACCCCCAGTGGGCATATTTCCAGGAAATGAGAGGGGTCTGGTTGATAATCGGCCCGCGGGCGCTACGAACTACCGGCAACTGAACATCAGCCTCGCCTCTGACATGGATAATCTCCATGCGCGCAGGGAGGAGGTTGCCAGGGGACTCAAGGTAATAATCCACGGTGTGGGCGTGCCCTACCTGCATGGACCACGCATGATGGGGCGTCCGCCCGATGATGATGCCGGGAATACCGGGAACCGACATGCCCGAGATATTTACCCCCCCGCCCCTGATGGAGCCCTCGATGGTGATGGAAGGTACAGAGAATCCCATCTGCGGACCGGAGTAGATGATCGGCTTATGATGAGCTGTTTTGTTTCCGGAGACGACCCATGCATAGCTCCCCATCTTCACGAACGCGTTGATCTTCTTCAGGTTCTCCATGGCATTATTCATCCGCCCGGTTATCTCTTCCGCAGCCGTTTCGAAATCGGCAGTGATAACGGGTGCCGGGGCTGCCGCCTCCGGAGCAGCTATCTCCGGGGCCGCCTTCATCATCGCCATTGGTGCAGCCGAAGGGATATAGGTGAGTGCCTCCGGATCGTTTACCCATCTGAGGTCATTAAACTTTGCCATTCCGAGCTGCTGGTACAACACAAGGTTATCTATCTGGCCGGTCTTAAAGGCCTCGCAGTCGAACTGTCTCAGCAACAAAGCCATCCATGCCAGGACATCGGCCTCATCCCAGTATGCCGGAGTGAAGCCCAGCACTAAGAATTCGAAAGGCAAAAGGGTCGGGTTTGCCTTGATCTCATCGATCCGTTTGTTTATGCCTTCCACATATGACTCGACAATGATCTGTTCCTCCCGGCTGAGGGCATCGAATCCATCGAACAGCTCCTGATCACTATAGCCGAAGGTCCGCATGAGGATATCCGTAGACAGCTGCGGCGATCCAAAAACCTCGGCAAGCCTGCCCCTGGCGGAACGTCGGTATGTCTCCATCTGCCACAGTCTGTCAGTGGCTACTGCATACCCCATTGACTCCATTACATCACCAAGCGAGCCCCCGCTGATGAACCATACGCCTTTTCCATCCCGAACAGTCTTGACCGGCCTGTACTCAACCTTGAATCCACGGACATCCAAATCCTTTTTGTTCCCGCTTCCATTGATGCTCGTAACAAGCAGATTGAGCTTGGACCATGATGAGTTCTGCCCGATAATATGGCAATTCAGTCCATCTTCGGGGGTCACATAAGCATGGACACCTCCGGGGACAGGTGTGAAACGGTCAGTGATTTCATACCCGTTGAGCCAGGCTTCAAAGGTG
Organism: uncultured delta proteobacterium; assembly: GCA_963785235.1. Taxonomy (GTDB): domain Bacteria; phylum Desulfobacterota; class Desulfomonilia; order UBA1062; family UBA1062; genus MWEI01. Next base: position 209,520 of record CAWAUM010000013.1, read on the forward strand.
TTAGTCAGGGCACCCCCCTGGAATGATACAACGATCTCCACAGGATGGTAATCGAGGTTCTGCATGGTCTTGGGTGCTTCAATGCGCGCAAGATCGGCCCATATCCAATGCCAGTAGGACAGAACGGGAAGTGCAGAGAGCACCCCGCATACAACAAGCGCAGCACAGACAAAACGCGATTTTTTCCCCATAAATACCTCCTTAGACTTCTATTGAGTTTTGCGGTAAGCCAATCAGCAAAACCCTTCAGCGAAGGTTTCGGTGCTTCAACTCAGGAAGACAGACAGCAGAAAAGGCTCCCCTGCCACGATCCGGTACCCCCTCTATATTCTAACAAACCGGAATCGTGACAGGGATAATCGGGTGTCAATGATATCATTCGGTTTATAGAACCGCATGATAACCCCCATGCAACAATTTTTTAGCAAATTCAAAAGCGCACCCCTCTTTTCAAAGAAATGGGGATAGTCCTCCAAGCAAAATCATCTAAGATGTGCGGACGGTGGTCTTCGTGATGTATTATCAGCAGTCAACAGATTGGCTTACCAGATTTTGTTATGCAAAAATCATGCTGATAATACCTGCAAAGAAATGATTATGTTACGATTTTCGTAGAGGAATATCATAAGAAAAATGGAAATTATCATTCTTGAATGTGGAAGAAGTTTTCCATTAATCATTTGATATGGTACACCCACCTGTTGCATGTCTTGTCCGTGCGTGCTAAAGATGAGGCATTCACCGGTTTTCTTTGATGATATGAATGAAGAGGTTTCCATGAAGACCCCGCTCCATCATGAGCACGAAACACTGAACGCCAAGATGGTGGATTTCCATGGCTGGGACAATGCCTGTCTGGTATACCGGCATCAAGGAAGAGCACATGGCCACCAGGAGGCATGCGGGTCTGTTCGATGTGAGCCACATGGGCGAGATCGAGGTGAAAGGGGACATGGCCGTACGTTATCTTGACCACCTCCTCACCAGGGACATCGCTTCCATGGATCAGGGACAGGCCCTGTACACCTTCCTCCTGAACGATGGGGGCGGAATCGTAGACGACCTGTTCATCTACTGCATGGAGCCCGGAAAGCGCTACCTGCTCTGCGTCAATTCCGCGAACAAGGATAAGGATTATGGCTGGATGCTCAAGCAGAACACATGCGGGGCCGTTATTGAAGATCTGAGCGAGAGCTACGCCATGATTGCACTGCAGGGCCCGGCCTCTGGCCAGATCCTCAAGACCTGCCTTTCATTCAACCTTGAGGGACTGCCTTTCCATACCTTTGCCACTCTCGAAACAAAGGCCTATAACACGCTGACTATCTCACATACCGGATATACCGGAGCAGGCGGGGTGGAGATCTTCCTTTCTCCTGAAAAAGTCACTGACCTCTGGCATTCGTTCATCATCGCGGGCGCTGTCCCATGCGGGCTGGGCGCACGTGACACACTGAGGCTAGAAATGGGCTATCCCCTTCACGGCAACGACCTCACCGAGTCCACTACCCCGCTGGAGGCGGGACTGGGCTTTGCCGTGGATCTGAAGAAGTCGGATTTCATAGGCAGGCAGGCACTTGTGGATCAGCAGCAAAAGGGCTTCACAAGACGTCTTACCGGCCTTATTATGCTGGATAGAGGCATTGCGCGCGAGGGCTGCAGGTGCATGAAGGACGGCAATGAGATGGGCATTGTCACATCAGGGAGCATCTCGCCGGTATCAGGGTCGGGAATAGCCCTTGGCTATATAGACAAGTCCGTCAAAGAGGGCGATGATGTGTTCATCGAGGTGAGGGGCAAAAACCTTAAGGCGCGGGTGAAGAAGCCTCCCTTTGTGAGCGGGGTTCTCAAGGCATGAAATTATATTTTTGTGAGGACACAAGATGATCATTCCGGATGGTTTGCATTATACAAAAGAACATGAATGGGCAAAGACCGAAGACGGCTCGGTGCGCATGGGTATCACGGACTATGCCCAGCATGAGCTTGGGGACATTGTGTTTGTCGACCTCAAGCCGGCAGGCAGCAAGGTTAAGAAGGGCGATTCCATCGGCACTGTGGAATCGGTAAAGGCGGTTTCCGAGGTCTACTCTCCGGTGTCAGGAACAGTAACCGAGGCGAACACCGAACTGGAGACGAGCCCCGAACTCGTCAACCAGGACTGCTACGGAAAGGGATGGATGGTCGTCATTGCCACCCCTGATGCAGGCGAACTTGGCAGCCTCATGGATACGAAAGCCTACCGGGACTATCTCGCAAAAGAAGCCAAGTAAATGCCCTTTCTCCCCACAAGCGGCCATGACCTCAAAGAGCTCCTCGATGCCATAGGTATCGAGGATGTGGAACAGCTCTTTGCAGGCATCCCGGAAGAGGCCCGCTGCAAGGCACCCCTCAAGGTGGAAGGCCCCCTGGACGAGCTCACTCTGCGCAGGCGCTTCCGGATACCCGCGCAAGGCCCTGTCTTTGTAGGCGGCGGAATCTATCGCCACTTCATCCCTGCTGTTGTGGATGCAATAGCCTCCCGGCAGGAATTTCTCACCGCCTATACCCCGTACCAACCGGAGATCAGCCAGGGAACTCTGCAGGCCACCTTCGAATTCCAGAGCATGATGGCAACGCTGGCCGGCATGGATGCATCCAATGCCTCCATGTACGACGGGGCCACGGCCCTGGCAGAGGCGGCCATCATGGCTACACGGGCAAAGGGGGTTGAGAGGATTGTTATCTCGCGGGCCACGAACCCTGCCTACCGGGGCGTGGTGCAGACTTATTTCAAGAATAACCCTGAAGTGACCCTCGTGGAGGCACCCTTTGATCCTGTGACGGGAAAGATAAACACAAAGGCTCTGGAAGACCTTTTAGACGGCAATACCGCCTTCTTCATCCAGCAGCCCAACTATTTCGGCATCATTGAGGACATGGAGAGCATCTCACACCTCGCAGCCAAGGCAGCTTTCTGGGGCATAGTAGTGGGCGAGGCTCTCTCTTTCGGTGCGCTTAAAGCAGCCCGGCTCATTCGGGTGCGATGTGGTTGTGGGCGAGGCCCAGTCATTGGGCAACCCGGCAAATGCAGGAGGGCCGCTGCTGGGATTCTTCTGCACCAAGAAAGAGCACATCAGGCGCATACCGGGCAGGATCGTGGGACTTACGAAAGATCAGGCAGGAAAACGCGCCTTCTGCCTGACGCTCTCCACACGCGAACAGCATATCCGTCGGGAAAAGGCCACTTCGAACATATGCACCAACGAGGGTCTGTGCACATTACGCACCGCGGTTTATCTGAGCGCACTCGGGCCCAGGGGCCTGCGCGATGTGGCCATGCAGTGCGCCGCAGGGGCGAGCACCCTGATGGCGTCACTAAAGGAAAAGGGGATAAACCCTGTGTTCACTTCAGGTGTTTTCAATGAATTCGTGGTCCGGATGGACAGGGGCACCTGCATGAAACTTGAGGACAAAGGCATTGCCTATGGCATCCCTTTGAACTCTCACTATCCGGAGATTGAAGACGGGGTGCTCATGACCATGACCGAGATGAACACGAATGAGGATATCAGATGCCTGACAGATCTGCTGTGACAAGCTTCCCCGTAGATCCTCGAGCCTCTGCTTGCAGAACTGTCCGGACAGGGCAGGAACGGGCTTTCAACCCCGCGGCCCTTTGACGAATCATTATGCAAAGACCTGCCCGGCAACCCCGACCTGCCCGGATTGCCGGAGGTCTCGGAGGTGGAGACCGTGCGCCACTTTACCAGGCTCTCACGGCTCAACTTCGGAATCGATCAGGGCATGTACCCCCTGGGCTCCTGCACCATGAAATACAATCCGAAAATAAGCGAGGAGATTGTCCGCACCATCGCGGCCATCCATCCGGCAGACAAGGCTGCAAACGAGAACGTGCTTGAGTGGTTATTCGGGCTCAAAGGCATCCTTGAAGAAATCTGCGGCATGGATGATTGTTGTCTGTGGCCAGCCGCAGGCGCCCACGGCGAGCTTACCGGCATGCTTGTCATCAAGGAGGCCATAAAGAAGAAAGGGCTCTGATCGCACCAAGGTGCTCATCCCGGATACGGCACATGGCACCAACCCGGCTTCCTGCGCCATCGCCGGTTTCGAAACGGTGAACATAGCATCAGGCCCTGACGGCTTTCTGAGGGCCTCCGACCTCAAGGGTCTCCTCACGGATGACATTGCAGCCCTCATGATCACCAACCCCAACACCTTAGGGATATTTGAACAGGAGATCATGGAGATTGCCCGACTCCTTCATGAGAACGGCTCATACCTCTACATGGACGGGGCAAACCTGAACGCCATCATGGGGATAGTCAGGCCGGGTGATGTGGGGGTGGACTGCATGCACATAAACCTTCACAAGACCTTTGGAGCCCCCCATGGCGGAGGAGGCCCCGGGAGCGGTCCGGTCCTGGTGAAGAAAGAGCTGGCGGGCTTCCTTCCCATACCCGTAATCGTGCGCGATTCTTCAGGAAAACTGAGCCTTCACGGCAATTCCCCTGAGACCATCGGGATGGTCCACTCAAGCATGGGAAATACGGCGGTCCTTCTCAGGGCCTATGTCTATTGCCTGAGCCTTGGGCCACAAGGCCTCAAGGATGCATCCATAAGGGCATGCCTGAATGCCAACTACTTGAAAAGCAGGCTCAAGGCGACATACGATCTGCCCTATACGACACCTACCATGCACGAGTTCGTCCTTTCCGACAAGAAACAGAAATCATATGGCGCCACCACCATCGATATGGCCAAGGCGCTCATGGAATACGGCTTTCACCCGCCCACCGTTTACTTTCCACTGGTAGTGCCGGGGGCAATCATGATAGAGCCAACCGAAAGCGAGCCTCTCAGCGAACTGAAAAGGTTCGCCCAGGCCATGGAGTCAGTTGCCGCCAGGGCAGCAAACTCACCGGGGGCCCTGCACGAAGGCCCTCATGGCATGCCCGTAATGCGCGTTGATGAAGTCCAGGCTGCGCGCAATCTCATTCTCACATGGAAAGATTTGAATCCATCAGGATAAAGCAGGTATCTAAATGGGTAAGAAAAAGGGAATAATTTCTGATGCTATTCTGGTGAAAGATATCAAACATGGCAACGCAGCCGCCATGGAGGAGATAGTGAGGAGATATTCGAACAAGGTGTATAATCTCGCATACCATCTCACCCGTGATGCATCTGCCGCCGAAGAGATCATGCAGGAGGTCTTCCTCACCGTAATAGCAAAGATCAATACGCTCACCAATGACGCATACTTTTCCACCTGGCTCTACCGAGTAGCCACAAATGCCTCTTACGGCTTCCTCCGCAAAGAGAAAAAATTCACCGAACAGACCACCATTGAAGAGATCGACCAGGAGCCGTCTCAGGATTACGAGTACGACTGGTCGACGCTGCCGGACGATATTCTCCTGTCCGAGGAAAGCAGGACCATCCTCCAGGGCTCCATCGACTCGCTGCCCGAGGCCATGAGGACCGTGGTCATCATGAAGGATGTGGAAGGATTCTCCAATGAAGAGATCGCACAGTCCTTAGGCGTAAGCGTCCCTGCAGTCAAATCCAGGCTGCATCGGGGACGGCTTATCCTGAGGGATGTCCTGTACGGCTATTTCAGGAAATATACACAACCTGAAGGAGAAGGCGCATGAAATGTATAGTCTGTTCCTCCTTATTCCAGGATTATTTGGAGAACAACCTCTCCCAGGACGTCATCGATGAGATGAACGCTAATTTTAAGATCTGTGAAAAGTGCAAGATCTGCTTCAAGACCTACTCACTCACCATCGAGCTCTCTCATAAGATCAAACAGCCATGCTGCGTAAGCCCTGAGGTTGTGGACAAGCTGAGACAGATGCTCATTGAAAGGTTCTTCACCGTCAGGTAAGGCTGCATCGTTTACTTTGAGTTGGTAATTATCGCGAGGCATCCATTGTTTATCCAAGTTTTTCGCTTAATAAACGGGATAATCCGTTAAATCAGTCATCTCAAAGCCTTTGGAGAATGATAATAGCTTATAGTATTTTGTTACTTCATCAGCGTCATCGACGAGTATAGATTATGTTTTGAACTATTCAACATCACTAAAGGATTGCTCCTGGCACAGGATCATCACTTTCTCAGGACGTGAGGGAGTGATGATTTTATTGCAAGATCATCAGTTTTCAGCCAGCTTAAAAATAGAGTAGAATATTCGCAGATCATCGGTTCTGAGACATTCTGAAACCAACTCATCTATTGCATTATCATCACTGTAGACAATATGAATAGTTTTGAACATAATCTACGATTTTCTGGCATCTTAAATTCATAGTAAGGAAATCGGTTACATCACTGCTAGGAGACGCTTTGCCTCACCTACGTAGTATTTGTCACTGGAGCTTGCTGCCTTCTGGAGCAGGGCCTTGGCTTCGTCCTTGCTGCCTGTTTTCATAAGTGCTTCTCCCAGAAATACCAGCCCCTCCGGGTCATTGGGGAACGACTTCTGAAATTCCCTCAAATACTTGAGTGAGAGCTTCTTGTCCTGCAGCGGCCAGGGCAGCACGAACCAGAAGCGCCCCAAGGCCTTGATGGGCCCGCCGTCATAATACATCTTGTTCACCTGATAGGCTTTTTCAAATGAGCTCTGGGTCTTGTCCTTCAGCCCTTCCGCCAGCGCGGTGAGGATGCTTACACCATCAGAGTAGTTGCCCACCGAGAATCCATACCAGCAGTTCCCCTCAACTCCGTTTCCATTCAATGCGATGGCCTTTTCACCGTATTTCATGCCGAGCTTGCCGTATTCCTTGCAGACAGCCTTCCAGTCAGGGGTATTCCTTTTCTTGGATTCATTGGCAAACTCCCGGTATGACCGGGCCGCCTTCCATGCAGCCTCGTAACTTGCCGGATTCGCATCCAGGGCCTTCACAAACATATCACCAGCGAGCTTGTAGCTCTCAAAACTCACCTTGCCCTTTTCATAGAGGGCATTGCCCTGGGCCATGAAATCTTCGGCCGCAAGGGCCAGAGGTAGAACGAATACTACACATAGGCATACCGCAATCGCTAAAACTCTCTTCATGTCATCTTCTCCTTCATGTTTTTCATTGCCATGCGCTGAGCGCATCATTCACCGATAGTTGCTCTGCCCCTAAGACGTCATGCCTGCTCCTGTACCTCCATGACAACCGAGCCCACCGGGCACTCTATGGAGCAGAATCCGCACGATATGCATGCCTTCTCATCTTTTAGAAAAGGGTACGTATGAGGGTCAGACGGGCCCTGCTGCTGCGACAGAGCCAGGCAGTTGGTGGGACATGCCTCCACGCAGATCGTACAGGACATGCATCTGTCATAAATGAACACAGGTCGCCGCCACGCAGAGCGCTTCTCCATGAGGCAGGTCTTCCCGAACCTGTCCAGAACGGCACCCTGTGGACATACCTTCCCGCATGCCCTGCATTCGATGCACAGGGAATCATCAATTTTGTGAACCTTCTTTTTTTCCCCGGATATGGCGTCAGCAGGACAGATCTTGCTGCATGCACCGCACCCGTTACATTTTTCAATTATCTGAAATGCCATGTTTCACCTCCATAATCTCCATCACCAGGTGCTGATTCCGAAACGATCCAGGCGTTCCTTGGTGGGTATTCCCGTTTTCGGGTCCCACCCGAACTGCTCCCAGTAGTTGCCCATCATTGTTTCGATGTCCACGGTTCTTCCCTTGTTGGCGCCTTCCTTCAGGGGCTTCATGCCCACAGCCCTGGCGCTCAGCTTGTTGGCCCTGGGATCGATCCCGTGCTTGATGTTGAAGGCCTGCTTGATGGTCTGAATCCGCTCGCCGATATCCATATAGTCGTTGGGTGTCTTGTCCCAGCCGGTTACTGCATTGAGCCAGTCAAAAGTGGGAGTCCTCGTAATCCCGAAGAAGGTGCCGAACATGCACAGGCCTGATCCGTTCACTACATTCATGTATTTACTGCACGCAGCGTTCTCCTGTGAGCGTTTTTCATCCGGGGTATAGCGTCCGTTCTTCGTATAGATCTGGAAAGGAAGCTTCTTAGGTATACCCTTGACCCTTTTCCAGAGCTGGAACATTTCATAATACAGCTGGGCGCCAAGCGTGTGTCTCCCCGGGGTGGGCTCCACCGAGTAGTGGACGGCGAATCCGGGATCCATCCTGCCGTCATGCATGGCCGGCTCCTGTCCCCCTGCGTGGATGGCATATGCCTCAGAGCCTTTACGGATCTTCTGGGATGCCACCTTGACGCCGTCGGCCAGCAGGTCTCCGATCCCTTCACGGCTCACCATCTTGTGGATAAGTTCGGTCACGGCCTTGGCATTCCCCCAGGTCAGCTCAATTCCTCCGGTGTCTTCCTTGGTGATGAGCCCCTTTTCATAACACTCCATGGCGAAAGCCACGGTTGCCCCGGCTGAGATGGTATCCATGCCCGCCCTGTTGAGGAATTCGTTGAGGTAGAAGAGGCTGTCGGTGTCCTCGTTCATGCACAATCCCCCAAGCGCCAGGACCGATTCGTACTCGGGCTTGTGGCTTTCCTTGTACTTGCCGGGATACGAACAGATGCCTCCACACCCGAGCGGGCAGGAATGGCAGTGGTACTTCACGGTCTCATACCGCTTAATCATGTCCGGATCCGCCGATTTAGAATTATTCAGGTTCCAGTCCTTGTTGCTGCCCTTCCAGTTTTTCAACGGCGAATCCCCCCATGCAGGAGACATCTGGTTCATGGCAGCCGTGCCCCATTGTCTGAGCATGAATTTATAAATCATACCGTCCATGGCCATGGCCGTGGGGAGTATGCGAAGGAGGGTTCCCAGAAAGGCCAGGACAGGACTGGGGCCCAGAGGGATCTCAAACTGCACCCAGCGGTTACAGATTCTGCTGAGCCGGTGCACCTCCTCCCGGTTGTGCACGTGGATACGCTTATTGCCGTCGAGCACGATTGCCTTGAGCTTTTTTGATCCCATCACCGCCCCGAGCCCTGACCGCGCGGCAAACCTTCCCTTATCGTTGCTGATCCCGGAAATCAGTGATCGCTTTTCTCCGGCCGGTCCGATCACCGCTACGCTCGCATGGCTGCCGTAATCCTTCTTCAGGCACTCTTCGGTTTCCGCAGTATCCTTGCCCCAGAGAGGCGTGGCATCCCTCAGTTCGGCCTTGCCGTTCTTCACGTAGAGCAGTACGGGTCTCTTGCTTAATCCGGAAAAGAATATCCCATCGTACCCGCAGCGTTTAAGGGCAGGGGAAAGTGTGCCGCCGCAGTTCGCATCGCCCCAGCCGCCGGTGAGGGGCGATTTGCCCACCACTGTCCACCGGCCGGAGAAAAGACTGCCGGTACCGGTAAGCAGCCCGGAAACAAAGCCCAGGATGTTGTCGGGACCGAGAGGGTCTGCCCCGGGTGGGATCCTGTTGTAGAGTATATGGGCGGCAAGCCCCATGCCGGCGAGATACTTCTCGTACACCTCGTCGGGTATCAGCTCCTCGCGGATCATGCCGCTTGCGAGATCAACCATCAGTATTTTTCCCATATATCCTCTGCCCATATTGCCTCCTCTCCCTCTGTACTGGGAATCCTTTCTGTTCGTCTTGAACCTGGGCCGGGGGTTCTTCTCCATCGGGCGTCCAGCCCGATTCTTTTCTGGAAGTCCCCAGGCCGGTTGGCTTCGTGATTATGCCGCCCTGCGTGCCATTTCCTCTGTACGGAGGTCCTTCCTGAGGATCTTGCCCACAGCGCTCTTAGGCAGCGTTTCCCTGAACTCAACCTCCTCGGGCCACTTGTATTTGGCTAGCTTGTCCTTGCAGAAGTTGATTATTTCTTCAGGTGTTGCCTGCTGACCCTGCTTGAGAACCACGAACACCTTGACCGCCTCGCCGCGGGTCGGGTTGGGTACGCCTATGGAACATGCCTCCAGTACCTTGGGGTGTTCATAGAGTACCTCGTCGATATCCCGGGGATAGACATTGTACCCTCCTGAGATGATCATGTCCTTTATCCTGTCAACTATGTAGAAGTACCCGTCCTCATCCATCGTGGCAACGTCGCCAGTATGGAGCCACCCGTCTCTGACCGTCTCCTTAGTTTCTTCAGGCTTGCCTTTGTATCCCCGCATGACCTGGGGCCCCCGCACGATTAGTTCTCCCGGTTCCCCCAGAGGCACATCGGTCTGCCTATCATTGATATCCACGAGCCGGCACTCGGTATTCGGTATCGGGACGCCTATACTCCCGGGCTTTGGTTTACCTTTTGCAAAGGGATTGACGTGCGTGACCGGCGAAGACTCTGTCATGCCGAACCCCTCGCAGATGATGCTGCCGGTCTTTTCCTCGAACTTTTTAATCACGTCGATAGGCAGAGGCGCACTTCCCGAAAAACAGCCGGTGACATGGGAAAGATCGAGTTCTTTGATCTTAGGATGGCTCAGCAGCCCGATATACATGGTGGGAACCATGGGCAGGAACGTGGGCTTGTACTTGGCTACTGCCTCGAAAAGCTGCTCGGGCTGGGGCTTCGGCACGAGGACATTTCCCCAGCCCATAGAGATGGCATAGTTCATCGAGGTGGTCAAACCGAAGACATGGAAGAACGGGAGCGCCCCCAGCATCACCTCATGGCCGCGCTTGCAGCTTGGGAACCATGCGGCAAGCTGCTGTACGTTCTTGCTCAGGTTTCCGTGGGTAAGCTCCACACCCTTCGAGACCCCTGTTGTTCCACCGGTATACTGGTACTGGGCGACATCGTCCAGAGAGAGGTTCACCTGCAGCTTATGGGGCTGATACCGTGAAAGGAGGGGTTTCCATGGGTACACATCCCCTGCCTCCTTCACCTCGGCAGCGAGCCCCTTCTTCTTGGCCACCAGGGGGAAGAGGACGCTCTTGGGGAAGGGGAGATAATCGCCTATGGAGGCAACGACGATCTGCTTTATGGAAGTGCTCGACCTGAGGTCAATCATCCTGTTGGCAAGGAGATCAATGGTGACGAGCACCTTGGACCCTGAATCTTTGAACTGGTGCAGAAGCTCCTTGTCCGAGTAGAGGGGATTGTTCATGACCGCGATGGCGCCGATCTTCAGGATGGCATAATACGCAGCCACGCACTGGATCGTGTTCGGCAGGAGAATGGCAACACTGTCTCCTTTGTGTATGCCGAAATCCACAAGGCAGTTGGCGAAACGGTCCACCATGTCTTTCAGCTCCCTGTAGGTCAGGGTGAACCCCATGAAATTGAGCGCCACATGTTTCGGGAACTCACGGGCCGATCTCTCCAGGAAGTCAGGAATGCACAGGTTTTCGAATTCGATGTTTACTGGAACGCCAGCTGTGTACGATGAAAGCCAGGTTTTATTCACGTTTTTCATTGTAATATCCTTCCCTGATGATTTTTTTATTTTTTTTGGGGTCGTCATAGGGACATCCCCTTGCGCTTCGCGAACACTGCAGCACCTAAAGCCCCGATAATCTGAGGGTCTACCGGGAGCGATGTCACCTGCATGTTAATGATCTTTGCGAGCGACTTGATGAGCCCCTGGTTCTTGGCGCACCCACCCGTCACCGTCACCAGCGGCTTCATGCCTATTCGTTTGAGGAGCGAAAAACACCGTTTCGACACGGCCGCCTGGATACCAGCAGCAATTTCCTCAGGCGGGTTTTTCCTGGCCAGCAGGCTGATCACCTCGCTCTCGGCAAAGACACTGCACTGCGCAGTGACCGGTATGATCTTTCCAGCCCTGAGGGAAAGCTCGGAAAACGCCTCAAGGTCCATACGGAAAATTCGGCTCATGGCCTCGAAGAACCGGCCTGTGCCAGCGGCGCACTTGTCATTCATTGCAAACTCCATCACTGATCCATCGCCATTGAGCGATATGGCCTTCACATCCTGACCGCCGATGTCCACGATGGTCTTGACACCGGGGCTGCATGAATAAGTGCCCATTGCATGGCAGCTGATCTCCGAGATGTTTTCATTGGCAAAGGGAACCTCGTTTCTCCCGTATCCCGTGCCAACGAGGTAGGAAAGGTCCTTGTATCTTCCAAGGTCCGGAACTAAAGCGCAGGCCTTATCCAGCGCAAGTATCGAGGTCAGCTCCGGATCGATCTCACTCGGGACAATGGAGGAGGCAATGATGGAACCTTTCTCATCGATGATGACTGCCTTCCCTGTTGTCGAACCCACATCGCATCCGCCGAAATATCTTTTTGCCATACCTTTCTCCTTGTTGTTATTGGCCGATCCGCTTCGCCTTCATGACGTTTTCCATGAAATGATCCACCTGCCTGACCATGCCCTCGTGGGAAACAATGCGTGGATCGAGCAGGTCGTAATCGAGTATGAGCAGGGGGATGTTCATCTCACGGCATTTTTCCCTGAGAATCCCGTTCATGGCCCCTGCGCTCTTGCAGCCCACATGATTTGCGATCCACACCATGTCGAGATCGAACTGGTTGTATATGCGGAAGATATCGTCCAGGTAGTTTTCAGCCGGCCCCCTGGTATGACGGACCATGGGGCCCTGCAGCATGACCTGAGCCACCCCCTTCAGCATGGATTCCGGCGTGGAGGTGTCGATGAGTGTGTGGCGGTTGTAGGTCATGCTGTCCATGATGAGCGTAAGCCCATAGGTGCGCTCCATCAGGTTCAGAATGTCTACAAAATGGACGAAAGGCGGGTTCCAGAGCACTGCCCGGTATTTCTCATTTTCAACAGCCGGGATCTTTGCGTTGAGGTTCTTCCGTGCCAGTTCCACCAGCCGTTCAAAAACCCGGATGGATATCTTGTGCCCGGGAAACACATAAAAGAACCACATGTGGCTCAGCCACACGGCTTCGCCCGCCAGGGGCGTTGGCTTTACCCGTATCATGTCCCACAGCTCGAGCTCGAGTTCCATCATGCGGTTGCGCCCCTCGCAGATCTCCTTGAGGTGGCCCCAGTCCATGCGGCCGGGTGTGTGCTTTTCGAGGAAGGCTATCAGGCCCTTGAAGTCCTCGACGAAGAGCTTTTCCGCACGTTCGTTGTAGAAATGAGCAGGGGCATCGATCCGGTATATGGGGACGCCATACGTCTGTTCGGTAAACGTGTACGAGGCCAGTCCCGCATCGCACGGCATGTTCGAGCCCACGATGGCAAGTCCCTTAGGCATGTGCCCCTTGATGATCATGCCCATGGCCATCTTCACGAAACTGCAGGCATCGGGGTTGATGCCCGCGTTCTCCGCCTCGTCGATATATTTCAGGGCTGTTTCGGGGTAGAGGAACGGCAGCAGGATGCCGAAGTCTTCGAGCTGCCATGTGCAGAGACCCATGGCACGGACAATCTCGGGGGTGATCAGATCAGCGCTTACGATGAGTCGGTCCGAGCGGTAGAATATATCTTCCATGAGCTCAACCACGGTCAGCGTAATGCCATGAATGATCAGGCCCGTGGATTCGAGGTAAGCCCCTTTTCTCCCCCGGGTGAGCCGCCGGAGCAGGCCGGTCGCCCTCAGGAGTATGAATATCCAGGGATAATGGATAAGCTGCCGGATGAGAAAGAGGGGCCCCTTCTTGAAGATGACCTTGAGGATAAGTTTGAAAATAGCCGCCCATATGAGGGTCCAGTATTTACTATAGATCAAAGCGTCATTGAGACTCTTCACTTCCATGATATAGCCGGCCAGGGAGTTCCGGAAAAAGGACTTCACCTGGGACGGAAGCCCCATGATTACGGACTTTGCATTGGCAATTGTATCCTTCACGTTCATTATGCCCTCCATCATGTCATTTCCCCATGCTCTCCAGAAAGGCCTGGACACGGGTGCGGAGCTGTCCTTCCCCCACCAGCCGGTATTCGCGCTCGAGCTTGAGCACCGGGATCCCCTCCTTCCTCAGCGCGCTCACCAGCGGCACCGAATCCACGCCCCACAGGTCACAGAACTTGAGGATCTCCAGGACCACGCCGTCCACCTTGTACTCCCGAACCGTGTCCAGGATGGTCTGGAGCCTTCTGGGGAAGCTCTCCATCATGCGGGGGCACAGGGTCTTTTTGAAGGAATGCTCCGCAAGGATTCTCATGGGGTCGCCCCCGTCCCCTTCAATGGGTATCAGTCCGGGGATGGAGCCGGTGCAGAACCGGTCGGCCACCACCAGCCCCCCCTGGGATTCGATGAGGCTGATGAACCCGGGGTCGTGCAGGTGCCCGCCCACCACCATCAGGCGGGCCCTGTGGTTTTCCAGTCCGGGGCGCTTTTCCAACTTTTCCCTGAACTGGTTGATCTTCGGCATGATCAGGTCCTTGGGCGAAGCTAGGGAGGCCATGAGCAGGGCATGGAACTCGGTGCCCGTGATGGGTGGATCCGGCCTCTTTCTCAGATCGCCGATTTCCCTGAGGACTCGCGCAAAGGAGTTCCATTCATCGATGGCCTTCTTGAGGGATGCATCGCCCATGTCCACACCGAAATGCCCTGCGAGCTTGTCCCTGAGCATGGCAAGCTCCTCGGCCAGCCAGACCGTGTTGACCTCGTTTATCTTCCGCGGCACGTCGATGGTGTGCTTGAACGCAGGCTTCTTGAGATAGTCCAGGTTGTCGGCCAGGCGCTGCATGTGGGCGCATGAAGGCACGAAGACCCATCCCTTAACCAGGTCGTACCGGTCGTCCATGGCGAATTCCAGGAGGCTCCGCGCATAAGAGCAGATGAAGCTCCCCAGGTAGTTGTCCGCTATCTCCGTGCCTGCAACCCCTGTTGCGTGCAGGCGCAGCGGGAATAGCTTGTCCGCCATTAGCAGGGGCTCGGGCACGAACGAGCAGGAATAGGCGATGGGTATGCGCCCGTGCCCCACGGCCTGCTCCACCAAGCTGTTCTGCGGACTCTCAAGAAGGTCGAAGAATTCCTGCACTATTCCGGTATTTTTCGTCATGTCACACTCCCCGGCACCTTGAAAACATCTCGATCCATCCATCTCATCACCGTCAATCCCTCCCTGAGTATGTCAATAAATGCTCTCACCCGGCTCCACATCGCCGAAGAGACGGGCAAAGAGCGTGTTGTATAGTGAAAATATCACGATGTTGCCAAGCAGCCACGACGAGCTTATGGCTGTCTGCGGGCAGACATTCTGACAGTGGTAGCACCGGATGCACCGTCCATCCAGAACCGGGTAGGGATTCAGGGTAATGCTCTGCATGGGGCATTCCTGGGCGCAAACAGTGCACTTGTTGCACAGGGCCTGATCAATCTTCGGCTTGGGCAGAAGGATACGAAGCAGAAAGGGCTGCGCTATGAATGCCACCAGTTCATAAAATCCCCACCTGAGACTCAGTGCGTCCTTCCTTCCTTCTGATATAGGCCCTGCCCGTCCGGTTTGCAGGTGATTGGCAAGGGATTCGGCAAACATGCGGGCGCGCGCCAGGTCTGCCTGGTTGGGGCGTCCCGGCATGCGGCCCATGAGGCTCGGGGCTGGGTGATGAACGGTTCCTCGTCCCATGAACCCTGCCATAACCGAAGCACCTCTTCTCTGCATGATACGTGTGAGGTCATAGAGTACTCGCCCGGGCTGCCCTCCAGAGGTGGCAAAGACAAAAGACGGTTTTGCATGCATGTACGGCATGGAAGAGAGATAGTCCTTGACGGGAGCGGGTGCCTGGCTTTCAAAACAAGGCGTCCCTACGCCCAGCACATCACACCCTGTAATATCCGACGGAAGTGCATCCTTCATGGACAGGGTGCGGACTGTATGACCCTTTATGCTGAATGCATCAGCCATGGCCTCGGCAACCGTGCGAGTATTCCCGGTCTGGGAGAAATACACCAGCACCACGTTCATCTTACGCTCCCTCCTGTATGCAGGATGGCTTACCGATTGATGCCTTCATGGCAGCACCCCGATCCTTTCCAGGATGCGTGCCACCACGGCAAGGGCAGGTGAGTTCTCGGGCATGCCCGTGAGCGGTTCGCCTCTGAAGTCGAACGACCTGATGAGGTCGTCGTCAAAAAGCTCACCGTAGAGTTCAAGGCCAGTCCTGCCCCTGATGTCGTCCACCTCGACCTGATTCCTAACCCGGTTGAGAACGAGCCCCATGCTCTTGAAGTCCACTGCCTTCTTCTCGTTCGCAACCTGCGCTATGGTGTTTGCCACGCCAAGGCCCTTTACCGAGGTGTCGGAGACCAGGACCAGGTGGTCCACGGTCTTCATGACCCGTCTGTTGATCTGCTCGATGCCAGCTTCGCCGTCTATGAGCACGACATCGAACCTTCCGGCAAGGTCTGCAATGATATCTTTCAGGAGGTTGTTCACCTTGCAGAAGCATCCCTCGTCCTCGGGCCTGCCGATGGCCAGCAGGGCATACCCGTCACGCTCTTCCAGGGCGTCGAAGACCTCGTAGTCCAAGCGCTTCACTGTCTCCTTGCTGCCTTGAGGTTGACCCTTTTGGATCCCAGTAATAAGATCTTTCCTGATGTCATCCACGGTCTTTTTCACCTCGATGCCGAGCGCCGTAGCCAGACCCACCGCTGGGTCGGCGTCGATGGCGAGGATCTTCCGGCTGTTCTTATCTGCCAGGAGCTTCACCATGAGGGCGGACACCGAGGTCTTGCCCACTCCTCCCTTGCCGCACAGTGCCAGTATTTTCGTATCAGCCATGCAGTGCCTCTCCTGACTTTTCCATGAGCTTATCCCTCATTCCCTTGAGGCCGTCGGCCTCATCGCAGACTTCCTGGTAGTCGCAGCTCCCGCACTCGAAATCCATCTCGGCGGCCATCTTGTTCATGGCAGCGATGATCTTTTCAGAATGTGCAGTGATCTCCTTGAGCCTGGACACATCTTCCGTGCTGGAGGTGACGAAGATCACCTCTACTGACTTCACATAGGGCCTCTGAGCAAGGAGACTTATGAGCGAAGACCCGAGGTGGCGGGCGGAGAACCCCTTGGAAAGGGCATCGCTGCTTATCCTGCACCATTCCCTCATGTACTGGGAGACCGCCCTCATCATGAAACCCTTCAGGTCGAGCTCGTACCGGAGAAAATCCAGATCCTTGTGCCTTTCATAGACATTGTCCTCGTCAAAGCCCTCGACACCCACCAGGACCACCTTGCCGAATGGCAGGCTTTTCGAAGCACTCTCGAAAAAGTCAGGGCCCACAAGGGTGATCCTCCTGTCTTCGATCCATGAGAGGTTCTCTGTCCACAGAAGGCACGACACGGATTCCATCTCGGGATTACCCAGCTCGAGACCGAGGTCTTCCTTCAGCACGATGTTCCTGCTTCCCCCTGCAGCCCACGGCACAGAAGGGCCGGAAGACCAGATACGTCTCTGGGCCTGATCGGCCAGAAAAGAACGCACAGATGGGATGATGCCTTCAAAGAGTTCCATATCATCCCTTATTCGAGGCCATGTCGCGGGCAATGAGCGCGGCACCGATGGCGCCGGTTATCTGAGGGTCTGTTTCCATCTTCCTGAGCTGCACGCCCAGCGCCTCTTCAAGGGCGCAGAACATGCCCTCGTTCTTTGCCACCCCTCCGGTCATGGTGATCTCCTTATCCAGCTCGATGCCCTTGGCAAGCGCCGCCACCCGGTGGGCCAGTGACTTGTGGAGGCCGCCGACTATTTCAGCAAGGTCCTTGCCCGCATTGATGAGCGAGATGATCTCCGTCTCTGCAAATACAACGCACTGGTTGGATATGGATAGTGGGTTCTTTGACCGCGAGGATAGTTCTCCCATGTCTTCGAGCCTGATCCCCATGGCCCCTGCCATCACCTCAAGGAACCTGCCCGTGCCGGAGGCGCAGCGGTCATTGTAGGCAAAGCGGATGACGTTGCCTGCATTGTCAAGCCGGATGGCCTTGGCGTCCTGACCCCCGATGTCGATCACCATATGCACCTCAGGCATGAGCCACTGTGCCCCTTTGCCGTGGCATATGATCTCTGACTCCACGGCATTGGCAAAGGGGATGGAGTTCCTGCCATAGCCGGTGCCTACGCAGTATGCCATGTCCGCTAGGGAAAGCCCTGCCTTCTCAAGGGTCTTTTCCATCACCTCCCGGGCCGAATCCCCGGGATCTGGCTTTGCGAAGATCACGTGCGAGGCCAGTACATCGCCATTCTTCATGATGATTGCCTTGGCGCTCAATGATCCGACGTCACATCCTGCTACATACATGCTCATAATCTCTCCGTTACGGGGCGTTTGTCTTTTTTAAAATCTGGCCCGTTCATCACTCATTTATTTTTTCCCATCATATCTCGCGCAAACACCGCAGCCCCCAGTGCGCCCATGACCTGAGGGTCCACCCTCAGCCTGCGCATGGGCACGCCCAGCTGTTTTTCCATGGCCTCGAGCACCCCGGCGTTCTTTGCAACACCCCCTGTCATGCACACATCCTTCTCAACACCCACTGACTTGGCCAGGATTGCAACCCTGGCTGCCATGGCCTGGTTGATGCCGGAAGCCAGGTCTGCCTTTGAGGTGTTGGAGTTGAGGTGCATGATAACCTCGGCCTGGGCCCAGGCCGTGCAGGTGGCAGCCAAGGAGATGGGGCTTCTGGCCTGTGCGGATAGCTTGCCAAGGTCATCAAGCTCCAGTCCCAGGAGCTTTGCCATGACCTCCAGGAACCTGCCGGTACCCGAGGCGCACTTGTCATTGGTGATGAACCTGACAATGTTTCCCTTCTCATCGAGGCGGATGGCCTTGCAGTCCTGCCCGCCGATGTCGATGATGGTCCTCACCGTTTGCAGGAGCCAGTGGGCGCCCTTGGCATGACAGGCGATCTCGGACAGTGTCTTGCCCACAAAGGGTATCCGCTCCCTGCCGTAGCCGGTCCCTACGCAGAATCCGATGTCCTTCATGGTGAGCCCGGCAGCGCCCAATGCCATATCCATAACCTCAGGGGCGGATTTTTCAGGATTGAAGGATGATGGTATCAGCGCCTGGCTGATGACACGGGTGTTGTTGAGGATCACCGCCTTGGTGGTGAGCGATCCAACGTCACATCCTGCCGTGATCATGACGAAATCCCCCTTACGTGCATGAACTCGCTGATCTTGTCCACGCAGTGCTCCCATGATGCTACGCGATCGTCAAAGGCATCGGCAAAGAGCAGCATGGTGGGTATGCCTTCCCGTTCGCAGTCGCGCTGGATGAGCTTGTTTGCGCCCCAGCTGTTGCGGCACCCCATGCTGCCTACATAGACCAGGAAATCGGGCTTCATGATCTTGGACATGAAGAGGAGATCGTCGCGCCACATCCCGGGCGCATCATACGGTCCCCTGAGTTGCTTGACCATGGGCATGCGGGAGTTGATGTCTGCCAGCGAGTCGATCATGGTGTCCAGGTTCGTGGTGTCGATGTGGTAGGCCTCTTCCTCCCGGCCTACTGCATAGTTGATGCCCTCATTCCAGAATCGTAAAATAACCGTGGGCAGAAGGCTGATCTCTTGAGAATCCATCCATTCCCAGAACCTGGCATCAGTCGTATAGTGATCGATGTAGCACATCATGAGCCGGGCACGTTCTTTTTTCGTGGCCGTGCCGGCAAAACCCTTGGCTGCGTTCTCACGCGCGACCTTGAGGATGGATTCAAGCATGGCGGTATGCACTTTTCTCCCCGGCATGGTGAGCTTTCCGGCATACATGAAAAACATGAAGATCGGCGGCACAGGACAGGGTATGAGCCGCATGAGATCATATAATTCATTATTGAGCTCGTCCTGGAGCTTCTGCTCTTCGAGCAAATCTCTAAGCTTGTCCTCGTTGAGCTTCGAGCCCGACTGCTCCTCCATGAAAGAGATCAGGGCCTTGAAGTCTTTTCGGTGGTAGTCGCCGACCCTCCCTTCCGTGAGCTTGGAAGGGAAGTTGAGCTGGAACATGGGGAGGTCAAGGTAGGAGGAGAGGAACTGGACCGCATTGGCATTTGTGTCGCAAACGCCGGGAGCGCCGCATACGAGAAAGTCCGGTTTTTCGGTAAGGCCTGCCAGGTATGCACCGAACGATCCTCGCTGGGCCGAGCAGGAGGTTTCGGTGAACCCCACCTCGCAGCAGTAGTCCATGTACTCCGCCGTTCCTTTTCGTAGCGCCAGGGTACCGAATACCGTCAATGGCTCAGCCCATGCAGGCACCACGTTGTCAAAGGCAAAGAACAGATGCTTTGCGGTGACAAAAGTACCGAGACACAACTTTTTACCCTGCTGCTTTGCCGTCATGATATCGCCGAGGTACTCTGCAAGCATCTTCATGAAAAGCACACCCGGCTCCCCGTGCCGCAGGATGGTATTGGCAACGAGCTTGAAGCTCGGGATGACCCTGGTAAGGCCCTCAAATTCCTTGGGCGTTCCGTCAAGGGCCTTGGAAGCGGCATCGAAAATGCTCCAGAGCATCCAGTCGTAGTTATATTCTCTTGTTTCCTTCTTCATAGACTTTGCCTCCTCATACTGCCGACATGCTCAGGTGCGCCCCGGCCTTGATCCTCTGAATGTAGAGCCTGGAACGATCCTTGAGGACCTCCAGGTCTGTCTTTCTAACAATGTATTCCAATGTCATGACTGCAGAGGTGGGGAACAAGGTGAGTGCATCGATGGCCCGCTGTCTTTCGGCCAGCATCCTTTTGTCATCCAGTGCTATATCGCGTAAAACCTCTATGGCTATTGTTTCTCTGTCTATCTGGCACATGAGAATCTCCTTTATGAAATTCGCTCCATGAATGCATCGAGCCGCATTTTTATCCTTCCCGTTTCCACCAAGGGACCATATTCCCTCTCGAGACGCATGCAGGGGATTCCTGCAACCTCGAGATCCCGCTCAAGGACACCGTTTTCCGATCCATGCAGGTCGCAGAAGCGGACATTCTGGAGAATTACGCCATCCACGGCCGCCTTCTTGGCGATGTCCATGATGTAGGAACGCCGTTCCTTGTAGTAACCGAGCATGCGCGGGCAGATGCTGTTAAGCAGGTAGTGCGATGCAAGGGCATGGACATGCTCGGCCTTATCGTCCACCAGGCTTGCATAGGTGCGCGACCCGAAGCACACGGTGTCTGCAACCACAACGGCGCCGCCTTCTTCGATGAGCCCGATGAAGTCAAGATCGTCGTTGGCGCTCCCGATGAGCATGAGCCGTTTCTTGTTCTCAGATACGGATGGGGCCTTCTCCAGGTCTTTTATGATCGAGCCGAGCATGTCGTTGAATGATTCCCTGGGTATCGCATGGCCTGCAATGAGGATGGCCATGGCATCCTCTCCCGTGATGGGCACCTCTGTGCGGAACCTGAGCGCGTCGATCTTCCGGAGGAGTTCCCTTCCCTCGTTGTAGACCTTGATGGAATTTTTCAGGGCCTTTGCCGTGATCTTAACGCCGAAATGATTCTCAAGGGTTGCGATCATATCCTTGAGCTCGTTCTCGTAGAATTCGATGCTGTAGTCCACCGCCTTGTGGGGCACGGAAAAATACTCGTAGTAGCCGGGTAGCGTCCCGGGGTAGTCTTCGCTCGACTTTCTCCAGCACTCCTCGAGCCTGCGCATGGAGTCGCAGCCGTTACTGATAATGGCTCCGTCCAGGAACTTGTATGACCCCTGTCCTGCAAGCTGGAGCATGCACTTGGGCAGGCTGCAGTTCACCGGTCCGAAGTAGGAGTCGCCGATGGAGACCGATGTTGTCCCTATGCCCCGCAGCCTGAAGGGCAGGAGCCCTGCTGCATGAAGGATCTCTTCGGGGATGAAGGTGCAGGAATAACCGACGATCTTACCCCCGTCATCCTTGTGCTTCTGTACGAGTTCGCTGCACAAGGTCTTTGCTGCCTCTTTCATCTTCTCGATCATCTCACACCCCCTGATGAGGACTGGGCATCGCCTTGGAACTTCGGGACATCGGGGTAATTGCCGTGGCCGGTGGTTTCGTTATCACCGGTCAATTCGGAGATGCCTCTCTTGAGTACGGGCATTAGGGCAGACGCAAGCGGTTTCAATGCCCCTACCACGTCTGGCACCAGCCACTCGGCAGTCTTCACGATATCCTGCGTCTTTAAGGAATCGACCACCCCGCTGATGAGATTTGCCACGAGGTCGGGTCTGGCATCATGGATCTTGTTGATGACCCTGCTGGCGGTATTGATCAGCTCCGCGGCTTCAAAGGTGTCCAGATCCGACATACTCTCGGTCACCGCTGCATTCAGGCCGGTTTCATCCAGATTTTCGATGAGGGAAAGCCTGCGGTTCTCGGCCCTGATGCCCGAGCTCTTCACCGCCCCTATGGATGCGATATGGGACAGCAGTATCTGGGGATTGGCAGAGGCTGCATCGGCATACGCATTCGCTATTGCCTCCTTGTCTTCCGCAAGCATGATGCTGACCTTTCTGGCGAGCTCGGGATCGATCTCCTTGAAATACTCACCCATGAGATCGGTGAGATACATCTGGAGCAGAGACTTGCTTCCCTTTCCGACCAGGAGACTCCCCGTATGCAGCCGCCTGTAGAGTTCCTTTACCGTATTGACCAGTTTCGCCGTATCGGTGCCGTTCACCCCTTTGAGAAGGGAGAGGATGATGTCGGCAAACAGGTCCGGCCCGATGGCGCTCACAATGGGGAGCATGACTTCCCGCGAAGCCCTTATGGCGGTATTGATGAGAGGGATTAGGGTGGCAACGATTGTGCCGACCTTTGCAGGATACCTCCAGAGGTGGGCGTTGAAGGCACCGAGGGTCTTCAGCACACCCTCGTCGCATCCTTCAACCATCTCCCGGATCTCTCCGAAATCCGTGTTCACAATGAAATCCCTTATGGAATCACCTCTGGTTTCATCGTGAAGGCCGGGGAACAAGGTTCGGTTTTCGTTGACCGATGCGGCAAACAGCGTGATGATCCTGCCCACGTCGGCAGCGATGGAGCCCGGGTCCTCGGGTGTATCATGGTGCATGCCCCGGGAGAGCAGGCCCCTCACCGGGGATGTGATCTTTTTCTTGAAGCTGCTTCCACCAGACCATTGCTCCAGAAAATTTCGGATCACTGAGGAGATCAGACGGCCCTTTCCCTCAGTCCGAATGATCTTTCCGGCGATCCGGCCGACGGTATCAATAATCTGTTCCTGGTACTTGCTCGTGATCATGAGTGTAAACCCCCTCGTCGGCTGCTACTGCCGCTCACCATCATTTGTAATTGAAAGCCTTTACCGTTCAGGTAACGGACTCTAGTTCCTGTTTTTTGTGATATGGTGCTTCCTTCACGTTCAAAAGGGGAGAAGGTTCGTCCAGCCTGGACGATCTTCTCCCTTCCATTATCCTGGCTACTTCTTCTTTGCTTCACCCAGCAGATTCTTGGACAGATACCTTCCCAGTGCCAGGATGGACTGCACGGGCGGCTTGCCCCATGCTTCCGGGATCACCGAGCAGTCGCAGACATACAGGTTGTCGTACTGGGTCTTCAGGTTCGAATCCACGAACTCGCCGAGTTTTACGGTCCCACCCGGGTGGGCTGCGAAGTAATACGTCTTATAGATGCTGTGGCAGCCGGCATGCTCGAGTATTTTCCTGGCCCGCTCTCCGCCGTGCTTGAGCTTTTTCCGTTCCTTGTCTCCGAGCATCTTGAGCACCTGGCCGCCGTTGGTGAGTCTCCCGCCCAGGGCATCCCTAGATTTGACCATGATCCTGAAGGTCTTTTTCCCCTTGAAGAGCTGATCGAACCGGAAAACCTGTGATGAGAAAATGTTTTCCTGCCACCAGGACATGGCCATGTCGGTCATCAGGTACTCGTCGTCCGGGAAGGGGCACCCGCACTGCATGGGCAATTCACCAGTATTCTTGGTGATGTGTTTGTGCTCTCCGCACACGGTGATGAGCGGATCGAAGAAGAAATCGTATCCCACGTCCTTGATGCCCGTGTTCCTGAGGATGACCGGGGTCCCGATGCCGCCGGCAGCCAGTACAATGGTGGAGCCGTAAGCGCGGAAAATGTTGCCCTTCATCTTGAACTCGACGCCCACCGCCTTCTTGTTCTCCAGGATGACCCTGCTCACCTTGGCATGGTTGAGCAGCGTGGCGCCGTCGAGCAAGGCCTCCCTGACCCAGTGCAGCGCGCTCCACTTGATATCCCTCGGGTCATTGGGGTTCCACCCGTAGTCCGGTGTCCACCTGTCCTGGATGTAATACTTGTCCAGGGGCTTCCAGTCATACCCGAGGTCCTGGGCGCTCTCCCGTATGGTCTTGGCCATGGTCGTCAGCTGGTGCTCTTTCAATGGTCCGATGAACGGGAGTTCCTTGCGCACCTCATTGTCGGCCTCTTTGAGATCCACCCCTTTTGCTTTGAACATCTCGAATGGTACCGGGTAAGAGGTCCCATAGTAGTAGATCGAGCTGCCCCCGGTGCATATTCCCCGGACCGCACCGAGTATCTGGGGGGTAAGAAGCAGGCTTCTAAACGGTATCAGCATCTCTGAGACGGTCTGTATTATGCCGCCGTTCGGGGCATTGTTCGGCCCCCACTCGAGCATGAGGACCTTCTTGCCCTTTTTTGCCATGTCCCTGGCCACGGTTGCCCCGCCGGGCCCCGTGCCCACCACGATTACATCATAGTTATTGCTTGTTGCGACGCTACCTAGATCAGCCATAGTAAACCCCCCATCTTATTCTGTTTTTTTAAGTTCCTTTGCATGCTTGTCATCCAGTCTTCTCTACGCTGCCGGCATCACTACTGTTCAATTCCTGGTGTCCCAGCCGTGCCATCTCGATGGTCTCGACGCCGGTAAAGCTTGTAATGGAGCTGAACCTGATCTCCGGTGCCGTCTTCGCCATCTCCATAACCAAGAGCACTTCCTGATAATCCCGGGAGCGGAGGTGCTGCTGCATCTTGTCTTCGTCCCTCCAGAGCTCCTCAAACATGATCACGTGCTTTTTCTCCGTGTCCTGATAGACAAAACAGTTCATACAGCCTGCCTTCGTTCTGATTCGGCCTGCAAGCGAATGCAGGATCTTCATCAACTCGGTATGCCTGCCTGGTGTCAGATCCATTCTCACCGTTGCATGAATCATCTACTCACCTGTCCCCATTCATATCCCTGCTTTGTGTGCCATGTGGTTGCACGGGTTTTCCAGTAACACTCAAACCGACGACACTCGGACTTGATCCGCGACAGTCCGTAGATACCCTGCCTCATGAGCTCTTCAAGGATCTCTCTACGACTCAGTCTGAACATGTCACCCGCCCTTTATTTTCCACGTTATCTTTTTCATGTGTGTACTCGTTCGCGGGTTAATACATTGCCGGAACCATGCCAGGTGATGACAGGCCTGTGGATTCAGCAATGACCATTAATTAATTTGATTAGTTATGAAGGGATGAAGAGGGAGTTGGTATTATGAGAAGGGCACTGATAATGTCGAATAATCGACTAATTGTCGATTATTCGACATTATTCTTTCTTTTGTTTGATTCCCAACACCTCCATCTTTGAGATGAGGGTCGTGCGCTTGAGCCCGAGTTTTTCCGCAGCCCCGCCCTTGCCGCCTATGCGCCATCCGGTGCCCTTGAGCACAGAAAGGATATGCCTGCGCTCCATGTCTTTCAGGCCGTGGTGAGCTTGCTCTTCCGGCAATGACGCGGCAGGCGGCGATATATCAAGGGTCTTCTTGCTGACGATCATTGCGCGCTCGATGACATTCTTCAACTCCCGGACGTTCCCGGGCCATGGGTACCTCATGAGGGACTCCATGCTTTTCTGAGGGATGCCTTCGATGCGCTTACCCAGCTCTTTTTCATATTGCCTTACGAATGCCCAGACCAGGGCGGGGATATCCTCGGTTCGTTCGCGCAGCGGTGGGATAACGATGGGGAAGACATTCAGGCGGTAGTACAGGTCTTTCCTGAACGTTCCTTCTTTTACCGCCTCTGCAAGATCGCGGTTGGTTGCGGCTATCAGGCGGACATTGACGTGAATGGTTTTTGTGGACCCCAGCCTCTCGAATGTGCCGGCTTCGATAACCCTGAGCAGTTTGCTCTGCAGCTCGATAGGAAGCTCGCCGATCTCATCAAGGAAGAGGCTCGATCCGTCGGCTGTTTCGAAGCGGCCGGCTATTCTCGTCATGGCGCCGGTGAAAGCGCCCTTTTCACGGCCGAAGAGCTCGCTCTCGATCAGGGTGGGCGGCAGTGACGCACAGTTCACCGTGACAAGCGGCCGGTCACTCCTCCTGCTCATGTTATGAATCGCACGGGCAAACAGCTCTTTGCCTGTACCCGTCTCGCCGAGGATGAGTACTGTAGATTCCGTGGGCGCCACCTGCTCGGCACTGACTAGCACCTGCCTGATGGCCTCGCTTTCTCCGACGATGTCACCATGCTCAAAGAGCAGTTTGACTTCCTCCCGGAGGTAGACATTCTCCTTTTCCAACTTCTCCTTGAGCCGTTCGATCTCCTCAAGCCGATCTAGGAGCTGCTTCTCCAGGAGTTTGCGGTCGGTGATGTCTATGGACACACCCATGAGACGTTCAGGTTCTCCGGCTGCAACGGAATGTGGACGCCCGAGGCCGACAAGCCAGCGGATCCCTCCATCGGAGAGTTTGACACGGTATTCGATCCGGGAAACATGTCGTGATTGCATGGCGTCCTGCAGGGCTTGTCTGACATTATCGCGATCCTCCGGGTGAATGACTTCGAGCAGACCTTCCAGGGTCAATTCACCCTCACGGACAACATCGTGCAGTTCGAGGGCTTTCGGTGTGGTCAGGATCCTGCCGGTGGGATATATCCAGAGACCAGAGACCGGCATCTGCAGATTCTGCTGCGAGACTGAGGCGCAACTCGCTCTCTTCTAAGTCCTTTAGAGCCTGCTCAAGATCTGCTCTATCTATGCCGACTCCAACCATGTAGTAGTCGTCATTGATAACAGTCCTTACCCCGGTCAGGAAAAAGGGAATACCCACTCCATCTTTTGTAATACCTGTCGAATAAGTACTCGACCTTCCCGATGTAAAGGCTTCCTGCATCTTAACCTTGATGACCTTTGCATCTTCTTTGCTGTAAAAGTCCAACGCATTGAAGCCGGCAAGTTCCTGAGGAGAATATCCAAGTACTTGCTCAAAATATTTATTCCATTTCACGAGCCGTAAATTTTTATCAAAAACATAAAATATTGACGGTATGGCCTCGATAACGTCTTCAGCAAATTGTGTTTCCTTGCGCAGTTTCTCTTCGGCAATCCTCCGGACCTCGATCTCTTTCTTGAGACTCTGGTTCGCCTTTTTCAGCTTTTCCGTACGCTTGTGTACCAGCTTCTCAAGGTGTTCCTTGAGTTGTAACACTTCGAGTTGCGATTCCCGTATGTCAGTTATGTCACGGGCGATGCCCCGGAACCCCACCGGAGCATCGTTGCTATCTCTCATCAGGGTTATAGAGAGCTGGATGGTCCTTTTCGACCCATCCTTTCTGACAACTTCCACTTCCTCGGACTTCAAAGGCTTGCCGCTCCGGTAGACTTGATTGAATTTCGTAAAAATCTCTCTGGCATAGTTGCTGCCTTTTAAATCCCTGTAGGATTTGCCGTGCAGCTCCTCTGCAGAGTATCCGAGAATCCTTGTGAGGGCGCTGTTGAAAAAGGTCATGCGGCCATTAAAGATCTATCTTGTAGTAGCCGTCTTCAATCTGATCGAGGATGGTATTTGATTTCTGCTCGCATGCGAGCAGCGCATCTTCAGCCCTCGTGTTTGATGAGGTTTTCTTCATGCATGGTCTCCTATAAATCCAATCAAATGGCATGCCTCCAAATGGTAAAAATAATATTTCCGCAAGCCAGGCGCCTTCATTCTGGAATAGAGGCTCATGCGCTTTGTGCCCATGGTCTCGGAAGCACCTCAGGGTCTGCTGAACCTGGTTCTTATTCAAATCATTATAATATCGATTATGATTGATGTCTACGAATCACATATCAGGAATAGTAACCAGCTGATCGATCATTAAAATGAGTTTTCTACAGTACGCTCAAGATACCTGTACTAAGCCTGGTTTGGAGATAGTATGAACCATGATCATTGCAATTGGTTGGCTCTTCGAGTCCTTTTGAATCAGAAACGGT